>NZ_RIAV01000018.1 GCF_003852715.1 Ectobacillus antri | reverse complement strand
TTTAGACACAGAGCCTAAGGTTCTCGGTTCGAAAAGGCGCTTTCTGCCTTTTTGTGACCGAGGTTCTTAGGTGGGAGTGTCTGGGAGGCGGCGCTAGATCATAGAAAAGCAGAGCCGACAATTTAGGTGAAGCTGGGCAACAACGCAAAATGTAATCTTTTATATAAAAAAACGCCCCTGCCTTTATGACAGGGACGATGATCATCGCGGTACCACCCTACTTGCGAAGTCACACTTCGCCGCTTTTATTGGTAACGATCTCATGACCGTCTCCTTCTCAATCAGAAGGAGATGCTCGGGAACTGTATTTCATACTTGCCTGTGTACTGATTTGCACCAACCATCAGCTCTCTGTAACAGGGAAACAAGTACTACTGAAATTCCTTCATTGCTCACTATGAAATTATATGCAAAAAGTCCCTGCTGAATAAACAGCAGGGACGATAGTTATCGCGGTACCACCCTTGTTGCAGACTTACATCCGCCACTCTTCATGTTAACGATCAAATGACCGTCTCTCCCTTCATGAAACATATGCTTCACTACGAAAGAGATGCTCGGGGATTGTATTTCACAATTATCTATGTGCTGATTTTCACCAACCATCAGCTCTCTGTAACAGGGAGATAACTCCTACTTAAAACCCTTCATGGCTTTTATTATGAATTTGTACGGTAATTTTACTTTGTATTATAGAGCGGTCTTCCTCATTGTGTCAACCGTTTTATTGACGAAAAATGAGTACATTTTCAATACATGCGATTTTTCTTTAAAACGTGCCTGTTTGATATGGCACATGTTGATAAAAATAATTTGGCTTTACAATTTCATTATCATAGCTTTCATGAAAAATATGCGTGGTTGCCGGTGAAACAGGTGGAATCAGCCATGTCCAGTCTCCTGTCAACTTACGCGCATGTGCACATTCTTGCTCCGCAAATAACCGAAATTGCTGCGCAGCGGTATGATGATCAACAATGCTTACACCTGCTGCTTTAAATGAATGAAGCACTGCAATATTTAACTCAATTAACGCTTTATCCTTCCAGAGCGTGCTGTTTCTACTTGTATCAAGCCCCATCAAATTACCAACACGCGGCAGCATATGATAACGACCTTCATCAGCTAGATTTCTTGCACCAATTTCCGTTTCCATATACCACCCATTAAAAGGAGCTGCAGTATAAATGATACCGCCTATTTCAAGCGACATATCTGAAATAATAGGCACAGCATACCATTGTAGCTGTAAGTCTGAAAACCAAGCGAATTCCGGGTGGCTTAACGGTACACGCATCACACTTGTTTCTGGAATAGAAAACCATTTCGGCCCATTCCCAGCATCTATCACAAGCGGTAACACATCAAAGTTTGTACGCTCGCTCTTCCAACCTAGTTCTTCACAAGTGCGCGTAAATGCAAGAGATGCGGGATCGCCTATTACGCTACCTTCTTCCTCATATCCTGCATAACGAATCAATTGATGATTCCAAATCCGCATCCCTTGCCGAAAAACAGTAATTGTTGGTCGAATTTTCCCATCATTGGTCGCAAAATTAATATGCCGCAATAATGCCGTAAATATATCTTCCTCTGCTTGCAATTGCCTTTCATCGAATACATGCAAACTATTCCAAAACAAACGGCCAATGCAACGATTGCTGTTTCGCCAAGCCATTCGTGCACCATATGCGAGTTCTTCATAGGTGTGTGTATATGTACCGGTTACTTGAATTTCCTCTTCTATCCCTTTCATTCGCTGTACAATCGTTTCTTGGCTTTTTCCTAATTCATCATAACATGTATATATGAACTGCCTTGCTTCCTCAAGCAAAGCCTGTTGCTTTGACACACAATCCTCTCCTAACTGTATCTACCATCTAAGTGTACTTTATAGTATATCTGATTATAACAAAAACATAAAAATCGTACTTCTATGGACTAACAAGATCGATAAAAATCTTCCATAAATGTGTACAAATTTTGTACGAATCTTGTAATACTTCTCTCTTAAATATTATTCTGAAATAACCAAAACTCAATATTTGAGTTTATCGGTATAAGAGCTATATAGTATCTCCGACATATAAGCAACAAAGGAAACAAAAGTGCCAGAGCGTTTCTTAAAACGACGTATAGAGTTTATATTTGTGCTTTTTATGCTTTTTGCAGCATACATTATTTTTTTCACAGAAACATCTTTCATCTGGAAAACGCTTTGTGTTGGTGTTTACAGTTCTTTCATTTTAATCAGCGCTTATTCTCTGATGTTAGAAAATCGAAGCGCCCCTTATACGCTGTGTGGATATACGTGCTTGTCTTTTTACCCGTATTTTCCATCGGCACAGCAAACATGGATATGCGAAGCTTTGAGTTAAACTTTGAAGTCAATGTATTTCTGGTAGGTGATTCTTCTATTCAAACTTTAATAGCACACTATGAAGAAGACATCATGAACAGCGAACGCGTAAGCCCAGTTCAATTGTATAAGCGAAGCTTACTAGAACGTACAAAAGAATCATTTGCTCGTCTATTTTCAGGTTCATTATAGTCTACAATCCCCCTAATTGTATGGTAAACTATAGAAAAACTTATATAGAATGAGGTTATGCTATGCCCCAAACAAAAGCATTTAAATTCGGCTATGCCATTTTACTTATTTTCTTAATTATTTGGGTAGGAACAAAAATTGATTTTATTTTCCAACCCGTTGTGGCACTCGTACAAACGTTGTTTTCACCATTTTTAGTCGCGGGTATATTGTACTATCTGTTTCGACCATTGGTGAACTACTTAGAATCCCGCAAAGTGAGAAGAACACTTTCTATTTTGCTTATCTACACTGTGTTCGGCGGCTTACTTACGTTACTTGTCTATTCTTTAGGTCCAATCTTACAACGGCAGGTTAACAGCTTAGTTGATAATGCGCCATTTTTAGTAGAAAACGCACGAGTTAAGATACAGCAATTACAACAAAATGAATGGGTAAATCGGTTTCAAGAAAACAGTAATTTTAATTGGGATGAGCTTTCAACGGAGGCTTCTGCCTATTTATCATCTAGCTTAACGAATATCGGAACAAATATTGCACGTTTTATCGGGGTTGTTACTAGCATCATTACAATCTTCGTTACGGTTCCCTTTATTTTGTATTACATGTTAAAAGAAGGCGAAAAAGCACCGCAGCAAGTACTGCGTTTGCTACCACCTTTACAACGAGAGAACGGTAAAAAAATTCTATCAGACTTAGACGGCGCATTGAGCTCTTATATTCAAGGTCAGGTTTTTGTAAGTATATGCGTTGGGATTATGCTTTATATCGGTTACCTAATTATCGGCATTGAGTACTCATTACTCTTGGCTATTATAGCGATGTTCACAAATGTCATTCCATTTGTGGGACCGATTATTGCTATTATCCCAGCTTTAATTGTTGCCGTTTTAGAGTCACCAACAATGGTCGTAAAAGTTCTTGTTGTTATGGTTATTGCGCAGCAATTAGAAGGCAACGTAATATCTCCGCAAGTAATGGGACGCTCGCTTTCTATTCATCCGCTTACCATTATTTCTATTTTGCTAGTAGCGGGCAGTTTGGGTGGTCTGCTAGGACTTATTTTAGCCGTTCCTGTGTATGCAGTCATGAAAGTCGTGGTTCAAAATACTTATCGCTTATGGATGCTCAGAAAAGAGAGAGATATTGAAAACGATATATTATCATAAAAAGAGGCCGGGACATAACTGAATTATGTCACTCTAAAGCCGACAGAATAGAGAATAACTACCACTGATAAAGAAAAAATCCGAACTAAATCGAATTCTGTGTAGAGAATTCCGACTGATAGTTCGGATTTTTCTTTGGCTGAAAACCTTTTGTCCCAGCCTCTTTTTAGCACAACTTAAGACCTTTTCTCTAATTGTATACTCCAGCCTGTTAATAAAACAGCTCCGGCTACCATTATAGCTCCTACCCAGCCGGTATGAACAAGCCCTATCGAATCTGTTACGACACCGCCAAGGTATGAACCAATTGCGATACCAGCATTAAAAGCAGCGATGTTAAGCGCAGACGCCACATCTACTGCGCTTGGTACGTAGCGCTCTGCTAGTATAACCACATATACCTGTAAGCCTGGTACATTCATAAATGCCAGCAATCCCATAAATAAAATGGTCAGTAACCCAGCAACTTTAAACGGCGCTGTAAACGTTAGTGTAGCTAATACGATAGCTTGTACAATAAACATAAAGAACAGCGCGCGAAGCGGATTTTTATTCGATAGACGTCCACCAATGACGTTACCGATTGCAATGGCAATACCATACCCTAATAAGATTAAACTTACTGCCTCAGGTTTAAACCCTGTTACTTTTTGCAGAAGAGGTGATAAATACGTGAATGTTACAAACGTTCCGCCATATCCAAGCGCTGTAATGGCAAACATTAATAACAAACGGCCATTTTTAATCAATCTAATTTGATCTCTAAAGGAAGCTTTCTCTGTTTTACGAAGGTTAGCAGGTATTAAAATACTATTTCCAATTAAGCCGATTACACCGACCAAAACAATCCCCATAAATGCAAAGCGCCAACCAAATTGATCACCTAAAAACGTTCCAATTGGTACACCGGTCACCGTTGCAACTGTTAAGCCACTAAACATAATGGCAATGGCACTTGCCCGCTTATTTTCAGGTACTAAATCCGCCGCAATCGTTGAACCAATCGACATAAATACACCGTGTGAAAGTGCTGATACAACACGAGCAATCAGCAATACAGTAAATGTTGTCGCAGTTGCCGCAATTGTATTTCCTAAAATAAATACAATCATAATCCATATTAATAAGTTTTTTCGTGACATGCTTGATGTAAGAGACGTTAACACAGGTGCTCCAATTGCAACACCTAGTGCATATAAAGAGACGGTTAATCCCGCCATTGTAATCGTAACATCTAAATCTTTTGCAATCGCAGGTAATAACCCTACGCTAATAAATTCTGTTGTTCCTATACCAAATGCGCTGATCGCTAACGCTAACAGTGCAAACATACTTCTCTTTTCATGTGCTGTTTTCATATATGCCCTCCTCAAATTTTCTTTCTATATGTGTATACAACAAATCAGGGCCCTTGATTTGTGTTACTTTGTTGTTCAACGAATGTTATTATAAAATCAGCACAACATAAAAAACAGTACGTACTTTAAAGTAAGGTAGGTACTTTAAAGTGCCTATAGATAAAGCAAACAAGCAATGCTATGGTAGTAAAGAATAGAATGTGAGTTCTACCTCACTTTAAATAGAATGCAAAGGAGTTAAAGAGATGTACAAGTATAATATTCCTGTGGAAGCAACGCTTGAGGTGATTGGCGGGAAATGGAAAGTAGTTATTCTATGTCATTTGATTAAAGGAACAAAGCGGCCTGGAGAATTAAAGCGCCTCATGCCTAATGTTACGCAAAAAATGTTAACGCAGCAGCTACGTGAATTAGAAGAACATGGAATTGTGAAACGTACGGTTTTTAATGAAGTACCTCCGCATGTTGAATATTCTTTGACGGAGTACGGATGGTCACTAAAAGGGATTTTAGATTCCATGTGTGCATGGGGCGAAGGTTTTATTGAAAAAAACTATGATGATAAAGCGGCTGTGGTGATGCCGGAAGCAGAGTAATACAGCCATAATGAAAAGGACGCTACATAAGCGTCCTTTTCATTATTTAATCGTTCCATCGCACATCTTATTGGTAAGTGTATAACTTTTAACATCTATTCCTTTTTTCTTTAAAAATTGAATAGCTAAATTACGGTCAAGAGCCTTGCTCGCAATCACATGAATGCGTCCATTTGGAATTTCATGATAAAACCGCGGCAAATATGCATACGGTATGTTCAATGCTTGCGGCATACGCGCTCGACTTTCTTCATTATAATCTCTCACATCTAAAATAACGAGGTTCTTTTGTTTTGTCAGATGTTCTTTACAAATACACGGCACTTGAAGAAATGGGTTATACCGCCGAAACAAGACATGTGCGATTATAAATAAACTAACTATTGCTATAATGTATCCTATATTTATCATCATGCCCCGTAAAACCTCCTGAACCGGTTACCTACGATACACGGATGCATACGTTTTATATCCGCCATCTAAATTTTTCACATGAAAGCCTGCTTGCTTGAGAATACGACTTGCCAGATACCCACGTAATCCAACCTGACAAGTCACGTAGATGGTTTCATCCTTAGACAAACGATGTATATGATTTCGTAGATCATTTAGTGGGATATGAATCGCTCCCTTTATCATACCGCGTACAACTTCATTTGCATCTCGAACGTCTATCAAAAGATGCCCTTGCTTAACAAGTTCATCAATCTCATACCATTGGACTGTTTCCACATCGCCAAGCATTATATTACTTGCTACATATCCTGCCATATTCACAGGGTCCTTTGCAGAAGAATAAGGAGGTGCATACGCTAATTCCAAATCTGGTAAATCCGTGACCTTCAATCCTGCTTTAATCGCGGTAGCTAGAACGTCTATTCGCTTATCAACCCCCTGTTTACCAACTGCTTGTGCACCATATATTTCACCTGTGTCTTTGTTGAACAGCAATTTCAGGGAGATTTGCTCTGCTCCTGGGTAGTAAGAAGCATGGTTGGCCGGATGAATATGAATCGCTTCATATGCAAGACCCTTTTGTTTTAATACTTTCTCATTGTTTCCTGTGACGGCGACTGTTATATCAAAGACTTTCACGATAGAAGTTCCTAACGTTCCTTTGTACGTTACATCACGACCGTTAATATGGTCTGCCACGAGTCGACCTTGACGATTGGCAGGCCAGGCAAGTGGAATCATTGTTTCTGCACCATTTACGTAGTCTCGTACTTCAATCGCATCTCCAATCGCATAAATAGACGGATCGGACGTCTGCATGGTTTCATTTACCTTAATCGTGCCTCGTATGCCTAATTCCAATCCAGCATCTTTTGCCAGTGTACTTTCCGGTTGTACACCAATCGCTAAAATAATCATATCTGTTTCAACAGACGCCCCACTTTTTAATACCACTTGTGTTCCTTGTTTAGTAAAGGCTTGAACACCATCTTGTAGAATGAGTTCAACACCCTTTTCTCTCATATGATTGTGGACAATAGCTGCCATTTCGTAATCAATTGGCGCCATAACTTGATTCGCCATCTCTATCAATGTAACTTCTAACCCACGTTCTCGTAAGTTTTCAGCCATTTCAATACCGATAAAGCCACCGCCAATAACAGTTGCATGCTTAGGCTTATTTTGATCTACATATGCTTTAATACGATCCGTATCAGGTACGTTACGCAATGTAAAGAGTGCCTGCGCATCCTCAATGCCCGGAATAGCAGGAACAATCGGCTTCGCTCCAGGTGATAAGATTAAGACATCATACGATTCTTCATACACTTCACCTGTTTGCACATGCTGCACAGTTACGGTTTTTCTCTCTCTATTTATGGCTGTAACTTCACTTAAGTTGCGAATATCAATATTAAATCTTTGATTCATACCAGAGATCGTCTGCACAAGGAGCTTATTTCGTTGTTCAATGACCTCCCCAATATAATAGGGAAGACCGCAGTTTGCGAAGGAAATATATTCGCCCCTTTCAAACAACACGATTTTGTCTTGTTCATTTAGACGACGCAGGCGTGCCGCAGCAGTCGCACCGCCGGCAACTCCACCAACTATGACTATTTTCTTCACCTATATTTCCTCCCTTGGCTTTTTTGTTTTCTTACCCTTTCATTATATACCTGTGCGGGTATAATACAAGTTTGAAATTTTGTCAAAAACATGAACAAAAAAGAGCTGCTCATACAAGCAGCTCTTCATTGGCCACACATATTTGATTTCGGCCATTCCGTTTTGCAGCATACAACGCATCATCTGCACGTTTTAAAATATCACGGGTGGTATCCTCAGAAAAACAAAGCGTAGCCCCAAAGCTGGCTGTAACATGACTGACAACAGGAAATACATGTGATTCTATTTCATGCTTCAATCTCTCTATACGTTTTCTCATCTCGGTGTAGTCCATATTGTTTATGACGAAAATAAACTCTTCACCCCCCCACCTTCCTACAACTTCATGCTCTGATAAATCCCGTTTTACAAGCTCTGCCAGTTGCTGCAAAACTGTATCTCCCACTTGATGACCGTATACATCATTAATATGTTTAAAGTGGTCAATATCAAAAATAACAACCCAAAGCTGATGAGAACTAGCGGACTGTTGTAACTGTTCATCAATTGTACTTTCAATGCTTCTGCGATTAGGTAAGTTTGTTAAGTAATCTGTATACGCCATTTTATTTAAAAGGCTTCGTTCAAAGAAAATATATTTAAATTTCTCCATCACACCTAGAAAAACTACATACGCCACATGTGAAAGTAATAGTTGTAGCACAATTCTTGCTTTTTCAAGAGACAGCCGGTCCTCTATTATAATAACCACTACTCCCATAACATTCACAGCGAGCAATGCCCAAGAAAAGGTTAAAGCTTTTGTTCGTTCAAATACTAAAAATAATATAATGAATACGAGCGGCATCCATAACGCAAATCCGTCAATATATTCTGTTCGACCAGTATATTGTGCAGCTAAAAACGTGTAAAACTTGATATTGTAGTATGCACCTACAAGCCAAAACAAACCCTCCTCCGACCTTGCAAACAATGGAGAATTACACAATAATAATATGAACGATACGAGCAACCAAATACCTATTATGGGAGATGATATGCGTTCTACTGTTTCATTTGTTCCAATAGACATACCAAAGATAAAATCCATAGTGCATCCTATAAAACCGATTGGTAATACATACATATAAACTGTTTTCTTAACACTTTGCAATGTTGTTTCTTGTTGCATCATAGACATTCTTCTTTCCGGTTTGCCCATTCTCTATATACGACACATCTAGCTCACCTTTTAAGTTTTACTCCATCCACTGTTTAAAATGGAAATCACATTTATTTATAGTATATTTTATTACATTCTTTATTATAATTACAGTTAAGAGCTCTTGCTTAAAGGTGTAATTTCAGGAAAATATTCAAAATACTATCTTGTATTTATACAATAAAAAAGAACATAATTCAAAAATCGTAAGCATTATCTTACAACATTAGAATCATGTTCTTATGAATGAAACCTTCTTATATCTCTTGCCCGTTTATGTTTTCCTTTATCAGTGATGGTGTCCTTGCTGAGAAGACGGTTTCTTAGATTGCGGCACCTCTTCTAACTGCTTCAGTTCTTGATTTGTAATTGTTCCTACTGCAAAGCGCTTCTTTGGCATTAACTGAAAGTCCTCTCCTTGTACAGTAGCTTGTACGTAATAAATACCTTTATGATGAAACATCGTTTTCACACTATATACACCATCGCGCTCATATTGAACTGGTAAATTCATTGGCTCTTGTTGCTCGTTCCAGATTTTCAAGGAAACGTTTGGAGAAGATAGCGCTTTACTGCTTTTCACCTGTATCTGAAGCTGCTGTTCTTTATGCAATTCCACATTTTCAGGCACTAGCACATGAGCTTGTACTAGCTCATTTTGTTTTTTCATGCCGCTTTCTTTACTTTGCGTACCACAAGCTGCAAGCAACATCACTGTTAATGCAACACATACTCTTTTCATCTGCTATCCCCCTTAAGCTGATAACCAATTACGAAGAGGCTTGATGTTCGTAATGATAAGCTTATCCAGAATTAACACCGCGATAATGGATATACCTACAAGCGGCATAATAAGACCACACAACAACATGATAATCATTACTCCGATACGAACACGTTTATCCTTTATAGGAGCTGGTGCGCCTGCTTTGTTTATCGGCTTTCGCTTGCGCCACATCACAAAAGAGCTTACACAAATTCCGATAAGTCCTAAACAAATCACTAATCCTAAAAGTTGATTTGCAAGACCAAATAATCGTCCTTCATGCAGTGCAATACCTAATGTAATACCTTTAGCCATTACACCATAGTCCTCATAACGAACATCACTAAGCACAGCGCCGCTATATTGATCGACATGCAGGGTAGCATTATCTCCTGGCTTCGTATGAGATGTTGTAATACTGTACACACCTTTTGGCCCTTGTGGCATAGACAGCGTATACGGTGCTTTGATATTCTCTGCTCTTGCCACCTTGTTTATATCATCAACAGACAATGGTACATATCCATTAATTTGCGAAGCAGGCACTGGCAAGTTTTCTGTTGCCCAAGGCACATCCTTCGCTATATCCTTTGTTAATGTAGCAGATTCCGGCTTCGGACCAAATCCAAATGAAAAAGTAGGATAGCCTGTATGTGTAGCAGTTGCCAACTTATTGATTTGCTCTCCCATTACACCTGACCAAGGAAGTCCTGTTACAATAAGAAGGAGTATACCACCTGTTAGCCAAAATGCAGGTACTGCATGTAAATCTCTCCATAATGTGCGTCCTCTTTTATTCAAACGTGGCAAGACCGTTCCCCAAATGGAAGCTTTGTTTCGAGGCCACCAAATATATAATCCAGTTGCAAGAAGAATGACGGCCCAGCAAGCTGCTAATTCTACAAGACGATTTGCAACCGTACCACCTACAATTAGCTCGCTGTGGAGCTTTTTGAAAATAGTCATAAATTCTTTCTCTGGCTGCAATTCACCCACTACTTTTCCTGTATACGGATTAACATAGACAGAGAACATTTTTCCTTTTTCAAGTACACTAACCTTATTCGTTCGATTTGCTTCATCACGAACAGTTACCGCAGCAATAACTGCTGATGGATATGCTTGTTTTACTGCATCCATCTGTTTCGATACAGCAAGTTTTTCTCCTTTTGATTCAACAAAGTATAAATCCTTATATAAAGTGTTCTCAATTTGTGGTTTAAACAAATATACTGCTCCGCTTAGCGCCAATATAATGAGAAATGGCGTAAAAATAATGCCCGCATAAAAATGCCATCTCCAAATTGTTTGATATAAGGACTTACCTGTCTTTTGTTGTTGCTTTGGCATCTCATGCGGTGTATTTTGCAATGCTTCCATATTTTCCCCTTCTCTCTTTTTTTCTAACTAAAGTATAAAAAAGAAATGTGAAGAAATTATGGGGTATTTTTGATTGATATGAAAAAAGAGCTGTCCTGTTCATACTTTCAGCACATCTTCTATTAAAAAACAGCGCTTGTTGTGGATTAGAAAGAAAAATGAGAGATGTAAAGAGCTAACAGATACAGCATTTTCCCATTGAACGGAAACATGCTGCTTTGATTAAACGAGTTTCTTATACAATATTTCTTGCAATGCAAGTACATCTTGTTGTAACACTCGTTTTACATCGCCTCCAAACCACTCTAAAGAGGCAGAAATGGGTGTCTTAATCCTGGAAAAAAAGTCCTGATAGTCTACTGCCCCCTCAAATAGTCCAACCATTCCTTTCCTAGAGCCGGAAGCGGCGTATACATTGGCTGGCTCGAATACATGCAAGTATTGCCGCGATGAAATATTTTTAAGATGTAGATGAGCTATAGCTGGCTGTAATTGCTTGTATGCTTGGACTGGATCAACACCTGACTCCCACATGTGAAGGACATCATAGTTGATGTATAAAGCAGGGTGGTCAATCTCTTCTATCAATTGTAGTGTAGATGACAGTGTGTCTGCCAATGTATTAGGATGTATTTCAATGAGCAGAGATAGTCCGTGTTCACTGAGCTGTTCACAATTACGCCGTAAAGCGCTAACAATCTCTCTTCGCTCGGCACCGTGCGTATATTGGCTCCCTTTCCCCCCTGCAAATGTTCGAATCTTATTCGCTCCCCATCTATGTGCCAAACGAGATAGCGTTTGAACAGATTTCAGACGTTCCTCTTCTTCAAAAGGAATATAATCACTTAACATAGCTGTGTGTAGGTGATAGGACTTTAGCCAATGTTCATCATAGTCATACGCCTCTAAATATCTAGCATGAATTCCCCAAAGCTCTATACCTGTAAAGCCTGTTTGGCTTGCCCATGCTGCAATCTCTTCAATAGATTGCAAATGGTGCCGAAATGAAATGGTACAAACAGAAAGTTCCATTGTTGCTCTCCTTTCTATTGTGACACAATACAAGTTTGCTGCCATGCTTCAAAGCATTGTTTCAGTGCCTCTTTAATTTTAAATTCACGTTCATCTTGCTCATCCAAGCACGTAAAAATGTCCTGAACTAGGTCCATATTCCTTGTCATTCCAAGCTTCATCGCCCGGTATTGTACTTTCGTGTACCCTTTGACTAAACAATCTACCTCATCGCACCATGCTTCAAACTCTTCATCACTCCAGCAAAGATTCTCCCAAAAATAGGCAAAGGCATGCTCGTACGCATATTTCCGAATAGCAAGTACAGGCAGCTGCTGTAAGGCTATGCCAATCTCGTGCAGCCGATGCTGTTGATTTCCCGTTGTGTAGGCTTGGACGATCTTCCTCACGCCATCTGTCATTGGATTTTCATATTTCTTTAGACATGTGTGGAAATATGCAATTACCGTTTCAGGAGAGGCTGGGTGTATATGCTCCGCATCAAAGTAGTAGCCACCTTTTACAGCTGGCTCACGAATTGCAGCTAAAATTCTTTCCTTGGGTAAATATCCCTCCCAGCGAAAATCCGGATCATACATACACCACTCTTCTTGATTAGCAGTCGGCTCTAGCATCACATAGTGCGGAAATGGGCTTTGATGGAACTTATTTTCACGTTCAGGCAACATGGACAAATCAAGCATGACCATTACATAACGGTTCTCAGGTTTATTCTGCAATAACGTTAACAGCGTTTCCACATTTTCATCCTTTGTTTTTTCTTCCTCATACCAGCGATGAATGTGAATGCCGTATAGCATTTCGTACCATTGTTTAAAAAATTCATGATCTATTGTTTCGGAATGATAACGCAATATATAATCATGACTGATATCAAAATCAGCATCCCATACACCAAAGTAGTACGGACGATGATCAACATCGGCTGTTTTCTTAATCACTTCGCATACACAGCTGACAAAGCAATGCACCTTAATCATAGACCTTCCTCCCCAGATTTTGCTCCATCCCCTCTAGAAATGACAGCAAGGAACCTACCGTATGGAAGTCCTGCGGTACGATTGCATCATCTGGAATGTTGAACCCTAGATCAATTTCAATATGTAAAATAAGCTGCAGCACCATAATTGAATCCATATATAAATCCTCATTTAATCTGGCATGTTCATGAAACGCAGATACATGAGATAAAGCTAATTTTTCTTTCAGAATGTGATAGATGGCGTCATATAATTCCGTCCTGCTCATACCATAATCCCTCCTAGCATACGGCGACTCACTTTACCGTTTGGCAGTTTTTTTATTTCATCTACTTGAACAAGTTCAACAGGAATTTGATGCGGTGCTAAATACTTTTGGCATAATATAAGCAGTTCTGTTATCTCAATAACGGCCACCGACGTGAATTGTGCGCACACACGCTCACCTGCATACATATCCTGCTTCTTATATACAACAGCTTCTTCCAGCCTCTCATCCAATAACAAAACTTTTTCTACCACTGATGGATAGACGTTTAAGCCCGCTACATTAATCATATCGTCCTGCCTCGTAACAAAGCACAGCATATCACCTTTGACATACCCTATGTCCTTTGTAAAGATTTTCCCGTGCTTTGTGGAAATTACAATTTCACCTGGTGCGTCTTCTGTTCCCGTTTGGATTCGCACGTGTGGCAAAGCACGCCCCATTTCTTCCGCATGTCGAAGGTCTGGATGTAATGTCACACATCCTGTTTCAGAACAGCCATATTGCTGCAGCACGCGATTTGCTGTCAGGCAAAGTGCGTCAAGCCAAGGCTGCGGCATTAACGTTCCCGAAGTCATCACTGCATTAAACTGACCGACTGGTTTTGCCAATTGAACTAACATATGAAGCAAGGCCGGCGCCGCATATAAAATGTGGTCTGGATACTCACGTAATATACGCAGTACATACTTTGGATTTGAATTTGTTATAATTACAGGCGTGCTTCCTCTTTTCAGCGCTGCAAATACACCACTAATTAAACCGTATGAGTGTGTCACCGGACACGCAATGATCGTGGTACTCCCCACATGTTCAGGAAAGACGGAAGTGTATGCCTCCAGCTCTTCCTCAATCATGAGCCATGTACGCAGGATTTTTTTAGGTGTCCCTGTCGTTCCTGAACTCATTTGTACCAGAAAGCCTTCTTGCTCATTTTGTTCCTTTTTGATGATGGTTGCATCTTCAAATGAATGAAAGAATAGTACATGAGCGGCACTTTCACACGCAATTTCCTTTGCTGCTAAAAAGGGCGTTGCTGCATGAATAGGAACAAAGCTTCCTCCCTTTTTCCATATGTATAAGCACAGCGCAATATACGAAAAAGCCTCAGGCAAACAAGCTGCAATTCTCTTATTTTGACAGTCTTGTAGCTCTGGCAAATGTTCAAATTTATAATGATATTCTTCCAAGTCACTGATTGTATAGTATTGTTCATTAACAAATAACATGTGAAATGTCCCCTTTATCTGCGGCATCAGCTAATGTATTTCTTACCATGTGATGATATTCTGACTTTGTGTTGTATATTTTTTTCTTTAAGAGTGATTCCACTTGCACAAATGAATCTTGCCAGCATAATTGCTCTGCTCGTTCTCGTAAATGCGGCATGCTTTCAATGTGCAAATTTATTGCCTTATAAATCAGCTTCCAAAATAGCAATTCATCCACCTTGTAATACTCACTCATTACATAAATCAATTCACTGAAATGAAACACAAACATCGTATCTGTAAATAACTCCCGCAATGCTTCGACAGAGGACATACAAAAGTAGTTATCAGGTTTTACCTGTTGATAACGCTCGTGATACGTTGAAAAATCCGGCACCCATTCCCCGTTTGCAATAAACTCTTCTGTATACTCTACACTTTCATGAAAGTCCCGGGCAATTACGCGAAGCGGCCAACCTTCTTTATGAACCAGTAATACATTTTGTGCATGTGCTTCAATTGCGATGCCGTGAGCAAGCAGCAGATGCCATACAGGTAAAACAGCAACGTTCACAAGCTGCGTGAACCAGGCTTGTAAGCCATATTTTTGAATCCATGTATCGACAAACGGCGCATGATCTTCCTCTGTTACAAGAAGAGCAGTGAATGGTAGTACGTTTTCACCTTCATTTACATAGTGCCGCACGCTTTTTCTCCAGATTACACCAAGCTGCCCCTCTGTAAGAGCTCTCAGTTGTATAGAAGCAGGATCATACACAATTCCCGCATACTCTTCTAATATTTGAAACCCGCAGCTTTGAAAATATGAATCTGATGAAATAACCGTACGCAACCAACGGGATACTGCCGGTGCAGAGGTTACAGACTCCGGCGCAAGCACCCGTTTTGCGGATGTGTTACTCATATTCAGAGATAATTTAATATGAGATTTAAGCGGGTCATCTTGATTCCAAAGTGTACGAATCGATTGCGTCGCCCGGTACAAATCCCCTGCGTAACAAAGTGGGATTATTTCTTTTTCTGTAAGGAGTTGTTCCCATTTTTCCTTACATTGCTTCCACTGCCAAGGATGCACAGGCAAAAACGTGTAATCCATTATATTTCCACCTTGTTGATATAACTCCGTAATCAGCATCTTCCAATCATAGCCCCCCAGCTCTTTTTGCCAAAAGCTTTGTTCTTCCGTTGGCAGCATGAGCTTTGTATGCTCTCTTTTTACAGCGAGCCAGTATAAGTAAAATGCTCCTCCCGCTTCAGGACCGAAGCGCTCATGGTCGTAATCAGAAAAGCCTGTGCGCGCTTTATAGCAAGGATGATACGGATGTCCTTCGTCAATAGCGGACTCGAGCTCCTCATAGTTCATCTGTCTGCGTAAGATATGATTCACATTCATTTTGTTCCAATTGCTAAAATAAATTGTCCTTTCTAATTCGTAAAGTATTTCACTTTGAACGGCTGTCGGTAATAACTCTGCTACAAGTTCGTGCAACAATACAGGGGCACCACTTCGGTGTTTTATGTCTGATTTGAGTCTAACTCGTTCGAACCCCGTTCTTTTTCCTGTACACACATACTGCTCGGACTGCCCTTGTATATAGTAAATACACGTATTGTTTTGCTGCAAAACCTCTTCAAATACTACTAAGTTTTCATATAATAATGCTTCTACAAGCTGCCTGATTACTCGTTCTGTTGCCTCACACACTGTGTGCATAATGCAGCTCCTTTCGTGATACAAACGGATTAGCAATCGTTACATACACAGCTTGCTCCAAATCTGCAGCCAATTCATCCACATCGTATAAGCGCGTTAGCAAGTTGGCTTTACAAGGAAAACTCTCCTGCATAAACAACATGTGTAAAAAGGATTTGCCGGGTCCTGTAAAATCCTTCTGTAACTCTTGTAAAGAAACCGTCAACCAATGAACAGATTCTTCTTCTGTTAACAAGCCTTCCACACCAAAACGATGTAGAACAGAAAATACCTGATTTACAAATAAATAGTACGCAAAGCGTTCTTGGATAATCGCATCTTCATAAAATAAGTCCGGCTCTAATGATGGTTCTTTCTCTTGTAAGTAAGCTTGATAAGAACGTGATAAATAGTAGCCTTGGTTATCGCGATAATAATATACAGTCGGATATCCTCTACTTACATCTAATATACTGTTTTGCTGATGTGCTTCTAGTGCAATACCGTGTGTATCGTATAAACGCAGCAATGGTTCAATTGCGCATGTAAAATAGTGCTGCAGCCATTTTCGACTTACTTCTTGTACAGAACGGTTCTCTTGTAACGCAAGCGATTCTATGATTTTCCGTATATTTGATATTCTGCCGGGCAATGGATCCTGTACGAGCGCAGCAATTGTAAATATTCCTTGGTCATGCCCTTGCTGGAATGGATTAGAACGGATGATAACTTCAAACCCACTTTCTTCTCCAAGTAAATTCACAGTAAGATACGCCGGGTCTTGAATAATTCGAAATGAAACTGTATCGCACTGCAAGGTTTGTATAAGCCTAGCCATTGCTACTCCTGCTTTTAATTCATGTAATCGATTTGTTCGCAAGGAGTTTGTCACTTTAACAGGAATGGAAAACTTATACATCCATTTACTGTTCTCTTGATATAAAGTACGAATGGAAGACGTTGCTGTGTAACATGAGCCTAAAGGACCTAAGTGAAGAATGTTTCCTTTTTGCATGGCATCTTGTACGTAAGACTGCTGTAAAAGCCACTGCGCCTGAAGTGGGTGCATCGGAATCACTATTTCGTCTTCTCGTATTTGGATCTCTGGCATTATATTCTGTTGGACAATGGCACGAGCCGACATAGCCAATGCTGAATCCTCTTTTATTAGACTCATATGGACTTTAAAGTAATGAAGCTGAAACGTACCTCGCAGTTCCGGTGCATAACTGTTATGGTGCCAAGATGCCATGCCTTGTCTGCTTTTTGGTGTTGGATGCAGCCAGTGACCATATACAAGTGACTGCTCTGCTTCAATAAAGGAATGAACCCTATGTTTATGCTCACCTAGTCTCTTTTCAATATAATGAGTCATATTTTGATAGCTTTCCAAAAAACGAACAAGCAATTCATCGCAATGTGAAGTATCATAGCCATCAATATGCTTTGTTTGCTTCATATGCAGTTCTTGAATAAGCATGACCACAGTTGCATAAAAATCTTGTTCTACCCATGTTGTATCTGCTAGGCAAAATACACGTGAAAAAGTATGTCTTCCGACTAGAGAGCGATATGCAACTTCTAATATCAGCTCCTGTTTCTGCTTTGGAAGCCTTACATATAATAGTTCCTCACCATTTATACCACTTGGGCATGGAAAATGAACTTCATCCTTTCTATACCACTCCTCTTGACCAAGTTCTTTAAGATAACTGTTCATAAACGCTTGAAATGAAGCGTTCGCAGCTATTTGTTTTGCAGTTTGGCGCATATTTCCACCCTTTCGCCTTAGTCTTCTACAACCTACCGTCTAAACAACTTGCGCACCTTTCAATGGTATATCCAAATGTTACAATTGATAATAATTCTCATATAGTTCCAAAAAAATAACGTACCTTACGCACGTCTTTCATGAAATTTTTTCATATATACAGAAGGTGGTATACCTTCTTTTTTCTTGAATAATCGACTAAAATAAAATTCATCCTGCAACCCGACCTGCAAGGCAATGTCTTTTGTTGTAATGTTCTCGTGTTGCTGCATTAACTCTTTTGCCAACTTAATTCTTTGTTCATTTAAAAATTCTTTTGGAGATATCCCTGTCTTTTTTTTAAACGCTCTTGTAAATGAAGTTGGTGTCATTCCTGCATTCGTAGCCAATTCTGCAATTGTATATACCTTTGAAACATTCTCCTTCATAAACAATATAGCTTCTTGAATACTGTCGTAGGAAGTGTCATCTGTTAACAATGAAATCAGATTCCATGCGGCTGCGTTAAAGCGGCATCGCTCGGAAAAAGAAGATCCCTGTTGCAAATGCAACAAATCCTCCCATAGCGGAATAAGCTTTAGTAGTGGTTGTTGTGCCAAAGGAAGCTGTGTCCACTTTGCTTGGGTGTCCCAAAATAGTATATATACATGCATAGCTTCTCTTGATGTAATATGTACACTTTGATTACTCCAATAACTCATTCCTTCATATAAGAAGGTTTCTTTCTCTCCTTCTGTAAGTAAACCACTGCCTGCGCTCACATACAAAAGCATGAACTTTTTGTCTGTATTTACATCAGCACTGTGTATTTCTTGTGAAAAAACTTGAATATCTAACAAAGAAATCCCATTTATAATTGACAACCTAAACACCATCTTTCCTATACACATTGATACAATGTATTTTTTCTTACACTTGACACATTTTCTGTCCCAATACATGGTATACATCTTGACGACTATTTAAAATGAAAGAAGGTGCTGGTTTACCACGGTTCGCAAGATGACCTGCTAAATGAATCTCACTCGTCTCCCAAGCCTTCCACGCTGCTTCCGATTCCCAGCGAATGACAACTAAAACTTCTTCTGCACCTTTTCTTTGCTTTTTCTTTAACACACTTAAATCTAAAAAACCAGGTTGCTCTTCAATGACACCCTTTCCTGCAAAACGCTCTACCATTTGTTCCGCATAACCCTCTTCTACAGAAATTGTTTTAATTTGAATAAACATATACAAATTCTCCTATTCATGTAACTGTACACCATTATAATTGAAAATGATTATCTGTTTCAATTATAATGGCGTACTTTTTATGTCAGCCAGTTTTTCTCACCTATCAACAACAAGGAAACAAACGCGAGGCATGCACAAGTTTGTATGGTCTTACTAGATATAAACTCCTCTTACATCCTAACCGCAACTACACCGCTCCCATTCTTCCCTCCCCTAAAAACATCTCGACTTTACTTCATGTAATCCTTGTGCTTCACAATATCATCCAGCAATAAGTTAGCTGCCTTAATGCCGCCGGACAGGTTCCAAATGACTTCATCAACTTGGTGAGCATTATTAATTTTAGCTACGTTTAGCTCTTTATACAGCGGGTGGTTCATCCACTCTTGTTGCTTTTTCGTACCGCCTTTTGTTTCGTCATAATCAGCGTTGAAGTAGAACATAATATCCCCGTCCATATCCTTCATACGTTCTTCTGTAATCACTTCCATAAAATTGTCTTTATCTTGTGAAGGTACACGTGCAATACCAACATCGTTTAATACCGTACCAGCAAATGTATCTTTTTGATAAATACGAACTGTTGTGGGTAAGAAACGTACTAGCGATACTTGCGTATTTATTTTTTCACCTAGCTTTTTCTTTACATCGGCAACGTGTTTATCATAAGCTGTCATTGCTTTTTTTCCTTCTGCTGCTTTATTCAAAGCCTCTGCATACAACGTAAAGTTTTCTTTCCATCTTCCTGCTAAGTCTTCAGAAAATACAGTTGGTGCAATCGCAGATAATTGTGTATACACTTTTTCATGGCGAACTTTGTTGCCCAAAATAAGATCTGGCTTTAAGGAAGCAATCGCTTCTAAGTTAGGCTGTGCTTCTTCTCCTAACTCCTTTACACCTTCCATTTTCTTTACAATATGCGGAAACCATGTTTCACCAACACCAGATTTCACTGCACCGACTGGTTTTACACCTAATTCTAATACTGCTTCAGTACCTTCATTTGTTAACACAACAACACGCTTTGGCGTACCTTGTATTGTGGTTTCACCCATTGCATGTTTTACTTTGCGCACTTCATCCGTTTTAGCCTTTTCTTTATTCTCACCCATTGTTTCCTTGCTTGTCCCACAGCCTGCCAAAATCATTCCCACTATACTTACAAGGAGCATAATGCTCATAAATCGACTTCTGTTTTTGTTTCTCATTTATATTCTCCTTTGTTATTGATAATCAATCTCATTTATGATGATACGTTTTTTTGCCTAAAGTTACCATGTACTTTTCTGTCCGTTTTCATGGACTTTTTGTTCATACCAAGTAGCATTTCGGGCAACAAAAAAGGACGCACATTTGCGTCCTTTTCCTCATTAAAACTCTTCCCCGTCACCACCAAAGAAATCTCCCAACCCAGATTCTTCATCAAATCCCATTTCTTCAGCTACGTCCTCAAACATTTCTTCTATCATTTCGTCTAACACCATTGCACCTAAAAGTCCGACTGCTAAACCACCAATCATACTGCCAATTCCACTACCATGGTATCCGTGTGTTTTATAAGAGAACGGCTCTGTGTAAAGGTGAGGGCGTTTCAAAGAATCTGTGATATACTCTTCTAAAAGCTGTACCACATACGATTGATCTTGCAAATGTACATGCTCTAGCACAAATTCCCGCTTTGCTTCCATCTCGTGGAAACCAGTGCGGCAATCTACTTCCATCCAAACACGTAAGCCAGATGCTTCATACGCAAATCGTAATTCCAACTCACTGATTTGTCCGGCAAACATACGAGTGGGCAAAAACGCAAGCAACGACTTACTGCGCCGTTGCTTGTTCTTCTCGCTCCTGCGCTTTACGAATTTCCACTCGTTTAATTTGATGCGCATCTTTCTCCAGCACTTTAAATTCGTAACCACCAGCCTCAACGGCATGTCCCTCTTGAATCTCATGATTTTGAGTTAAAATCCAGCCGCCAATCGTGTCTACAATTTCATCCGTAATATCAAGGCCGAACAAATCATTAACTTCCTCAATCAGCACTTTTCCATCTACAATTTTATGTTCATCGTTGATATGCTGGATTGGCGGACGCTCGTCATCGTCATATTCATCACGAATTTCTCCGACGATTTCTTCTAGAATATCTTCTAGGGTAACTAACCCCGCTGTTCCCCCATACTCATCATATAAAACGGCCATTGGAATACGTTTTTTCTGCATTAACAGCAATAAATCATGAATTGCGATCGTTTCCATCACTTCAATAACCGGTCGCGTAAAGTCCCGAATAGAACGGGTGTGCGTCCCATCTTCACTCATATAGCGAATGAAAAAGTCCTTCACATTCACCATACCAATAATATCATCCTTATCTTCACCAAAAACGGGATATCTTGTATAGCGTTCATTTCCAATAATCACTTTATGCTGTTCAAATGAATCTTCTACATATAAGCCAACAATCTCAGTACGGGGTACCATAATTTCCTTTGCAATTCGATTGTCAAACTCAAAAATATTTTCTACATATTTATACTCTGCTTGATTAATTTCTCCGCTTTCAAAGCTGTCCGTTAAAATCAAACGCAGCTCTTCCTCAGAATGAGCCACTTCATGCTCAGATGCAGGCTTAAAGCCAAACATCCCGACCAAGACACGCGCAGACCCATTTAAAATCCAAATAAATGGGTATGCGATTTTATAAAACAAAATTAGCGGTTTAGCAAATAACAAAGTAACTTGCTCCGCCTTTTGAATAGCAACGGTTTTGGGCGCAAGCTCCCCCACTACTACATGTAAGAAGGTAATTAATGAAAACGCAATAATAAAGGATACTGTACCTGCCACAGCATCTGAAAAGTTCAAGTCTTTAAAAAGCGGTTCGAGCATATGATGAACGGTTGGTTCTCCTAGCCAACCAAGACCTAAAGCAGTCATTGTAATACCGAGCTGACAAGCAGACAGGTATTCGTCTAGGTTTGAAACAAGTTTCTTTGCTGCGTGTGAACCCCTTCTTCCTTCAGCAACCAGCTGATCAATTCGACTTCCGCGCACTTTCACCATCGCAAACTCAGCGGCAACAAAAAAACCGGTAAGTGCAATTAAAACTGCGACTAAAATTAAATTCAATATCTCCAAATGTGCCCTCCGCTACAAAAAGCCGGAGTGTTCACCTCCTGTGTGAATATTCGCCTCTTCTCATTAATTTGCCTCATTTTCCAAAAAGAAATCATGACAGATTTAAGAAGCCATCTAGCAAATAAGGTATCATACTTTTATCATAAAACGAGTGTTACTGTACAGTCAAACGTTATGGTTACATTATTATGTAAAGAATAAGAATAACTTAGAGGAAAGTGAGCCTTACTCTATTTTTACTTACTTTCGTATATATAATTAAAAATCATTTTGTCACATTTCAAGTCGCATCACCTTAACGAAATAAGATTATGAATGCCATTCTATAGATGTATAGATAAATACATCTTTGGTCTGAATCTTTCCCTTTTTCCATAACGTATAATAAGAATATGACTTACATCAAAGGAGTGTTTTCTTTGGAACACAAAGGTTTAAAAATACTAGTTCATGCAAGCACTTGGTTTGCGCCTATTATTGTCCCATTGGTGGTGTATTTGTTAATATCCGATCGTGAAGTAAAAAGTCTGTCCTTACAAGCGCTACTGTTTCACGTGATCATGAGTATTTTAATTTCCGTATCCTTGTTCTTATCCTGGATATTAATTGGTATTCCATTCCTAATTATATTTGGATTGATGGCCATTATTGCTCCTATCATGGGTATTTTAAGAGCGATAAATGATAAACCTTACCGTTATCCTATCATTGGCTCTTTAGTTGACTAAAACCCTTTACAAATTTATGCAAATACCATATATTTATTTTGTAAAATTGAAAATTTTTAATGACTAGGGGTGTCCAACGAGTTGGGCTGAGAGAGAAACACAGTGAAGTTTCTTAACCCTCAGGACCTGATCTGGTTCATACCAGCGTGGGGAAGTTAGCGCGCATAATTTGTATTATGCTTATTTCCTAACATTCAGCCAGGTTCTGCAGAGCCTGGCTTTTTTCATGCTTATGAAAGTAGACACGGTCCTTTTATTATGGAAAAAGGAGCGATGTAATGATGAAAAGCAATTCTGCACAAGATTTTATGTCTTTTCCAGGTAGCAAAAAAGTATATGTTGAAGGTTCTAGACCTGATATCCAAGTCCCAATGCGCGAAATTTCGTTATCTCCTACGATAGACGCATTAGGAATGACAGAGAACGCGCCATTTCGGGTATATGATACGAGCGGTCCTTATACAGATATGAATATTGCTACTGATATACGAAAAGGCCTACAGCCACTACGAACAAATTGGATCGTGGAACGAAATGATACGGAACTATATGAAGGCAGAGATATACAGGCTGCTGATAACGGATTTAAAGACCATGATCCTCGTGTAAATTTATACACTTTCCCTAATTCAAGCAAAAAGCCACGCCGTGCACAGTCTGGAAAAAATGTTACACAACTGCACTATGCGCGCAAAGGTATTATCACACCTGAAATGGAATTTATTGCAATAAGGGAGCAAGTTTCTCCGGAGTTTGTACGTGCCGAGGTCGCTTGTGGACGCGCTATCATCCCGTGCAACATCAATCATCCAGAAAGCGAGCCCATGATTATCGGTCGCAACTTTCATGTGAAAATCAATGCCAATATTGGTAACTCTGCCGTTACTTCATCTATTGAAGATGAAGTAGAAAAAATGACATGGGCTACTCGTTGGGGCGCAGATACAATTATGGATTTGTCAACAGGAAAACATATACATACAACAAGGGAATGGATTCTTCGCAACTCACCGGTACCTATAGGAACGGTTCCTATCTATCAAGCACTTGAAAAAGTAAACGGTATTGCGGAGAACTTGAACTGGGACGTATTCCGTGACACATTGATTGAGCAAGCTGAACAAGGTGTAGATTACTTTACTATTCACGCTGGTGTTCTTTTACGTTACATTCCACTCACTGCAAATCGGGTGACAGGTATCGTTTCAAGAGGCGGCTCCATCATGGCGCAGTGGTGCCTTGCACATCATCAAGAAAACTTTTTGTACACGCATTTTGAAGACATTTGCCAAATCATGAAAACATATGATATCGCCTTTTCCTTAGGAGACGGGTTACGTCCAGGCTCAATCGCGGACGCAAACGATGAAGCGCAGTTTAAAGAACTAGAAACACTCGGGGAACTGACTAAAATTGCTTGGAAGCATGATGTGCAAGTGATGGTAGAGGGGCCAGGTCATGTTCCCATGCATTTAATAAAAGAAAACATGGAGAAGCAGTTAGAACTATGCCAGGAAGCACCATTTTATACACTAGGCCCACTCACAACAGATATTGCGCCTGGTTATGACCATATCACCTCAGCTATTGGTGCAGCAATGATTGGATGGTTTGGAACAGCAATGCTTTGTTATGTTACACCAAAAGAGCACCTTGGCCTTCCTAATAAAGAAGATGTTCGCACAGGCGTTGTGACATACAAGCTCGCTGCTCATGCGGCGGATTTAGCAAAGGGACACCCGGGTGCACAAAAACGAGATGATGCTCTTTCGAAAGCTAGATTCGAATTTCGTTGGCGCGATCAATTCAACCTCTCTCTTGATCCAGAACGCGCTATGGAATATCATGACGAAACACTTCCTTCCGAAGGAGCAAAAACAGCCCACTTTTGTTCGATGTGTGGACCGAAGTTTTGTAGCATGCGCATTTCGCAGGATATACGAAATGTTGCTAAGGAAAAAGGAATGGGTGCTGAAAACTGGGTTCAACAAGAGATGGAACAAAAAGCTACAGAGTTTATGCAGAGCGGTTCACAGCTATACCGTTAACTATAACTGAAGCGCCGAGAAGGCTCCCTGACTGCCTAAGGAAAGCGAACCTCCGTAGCCGCATCAGCAACAAACTTTAGCCTCTAGCTCAAAAAGCTCGCTTTGCCACATATACTAGCAAAACGAGCTTTATCTTTCTCCTTGCAAACTCTGTATCAATTGTGAAATGACCGGATCGTCCTTCATTTCAGTTTTATAACCAGCATAAATGATATTATGCACATGTAAGTGCTGGAACATGATTTTTACTTTTCGCAAACGTATAGATTCTTCTATTAAATACGTAGGTAATACACTAATTCCCATACCGTTTTCAATAGCTTCTAAAATAGCGCGTAAATCTGGCATCACATGAAAGGGTTGGAAATCTGGTCGCTTTCCAAAATGCGTCTGCCAATATCGTCTAATAATCGGTAATTCTAATCCGTAGCTTAGCCATCTTTGCTCTTTTAACCAAGCTTCTATCTCTGTTATTCCCTTGTAATCCACTGTATAATCCGGCGGTACAACCACAACAAACCGCTCGTCTTCAAGTTGAGTATACGTAATCCCAGGCGTCTGAGACTTTTGGGGAGATATAATAAAGTCAACTTCATCTCGTTGTAGTAGTTCCAACAACTCGCCGGCAACACCAAATTGTACTGTGTAGCGAATATTTAAGTGCTTTATCTTTTGTAATGCGTTTTTTGTAAAATACTCCCCCGGTGAACCTATCCGTATAACCGGAACAGCTACATCGTACGAAGCATGGCGTATTTCAAGAGTCGCTTTTTCCAGGCTTTCAATAAGGGGAACAAGCTTACTATACAATTCTTTTCCTTTATCTGTTGGAATCATCTTGCGCGGTGCACGAATAAATAGCGGTTCGCCCACTTCCGCCTCCAAAGCTGCTAGATGCTGACTCATGGCCGGCTGCGTTAAAATACGCGCCTTTGCCGCCCCCGACACAGAACGATGTTGATATATACTAATAAAGCTACGGTACCATTCAAAGTCAATCATAGACTGTCCCTCTTGATTTCATAGAAGACTTTTTTCTTTCTATCATACCGCTAGATAATCGATAAAAACAAGTACGGATATATTATGACAATTTTGCTATGCTCTTTTTAATATTTTGGATAGCAAATACCTCACTATCTTCCTCACGATAAGCAAAATATAATGCGTTAGTACAGCTTACATGTGGAAATAATACTTGGCAGCGACCTGCTTCAATCCATTCCTTGGCAATATATGTTGGTAGCACACTTATTCCCATGCCAAGCTCTACAGCTTTTAATATACCTCGTAAATCAGGGATAATATGCGCTGCTTCTATAACAGCACGTGTATGAAAGTGTTGCTTCCATATGCGTCTTATGATCGGTAACTCCCTCCCATAGCTAATCCAGCGCTGCTGCTCTAGCCATGTTTGTTCACACACATCTAAGCTTACATTCATATGAGCAGCCCCTACTATTACAAATGTTTCACTTTCCCATGTCGTATATTGAATACCTGGTATGTCATATTGTTTTGTAGCGATTACACAATCCAGGTCCCTTTTCTGTAATTGCTCTAATAACTCTCTTGTTAAGCCGAATGTTACTTCGTAGCGCATATTTTCTGTATCAAGTACATCCAGCGCTCGACACGAAAAAAATTCAGCTGGAGCGCCAATACGAACATGTGCGCATTTTGTACGATTCATGCGAATTCCCTCTCCTACATTCAAAACAAAGCACCGCTCATAAGCGGCGCTCCATCTCCTATTAATTTACTTTTTGCAATTTGTATACTTCACGCGCTTCAACCAATGAAGCGACATTTTCTCTATATTGCTTATAATGAGGTGTTTCAATATGAGATTGCAATGCTTCTTCATCCTGCCAGATTTCATAAAAGACAAACGTACTTTGGTCAGTAGCTTCATGTAATGTATATTGAATACAACCAGCTTCTGCGCGAGAAGGTGCAATAACATCTATTAATTCTTTGCGAAGTTCTGCTTCCTTCCCTGCTTTCGGTTTTATGATGGCATTAATAATAACTGTCATATCATCGCCTCCTTATAATGCTCGTTTTAAAATCTCGCGCACATCTTCTTTCGTAAGCGGCACATAATTACCAATTGTCGGCGCTACCATAGCACGCTCTGCCATCAAATCCAATTGCTCGTCATTAATATTGTAATCCGCTAGCTTTTGCGGCGCATCAATGGAAGTCCAGAAGGCACGCAATGCGGCTACCGTTTCAGCTGCAAGCTCAGCTTCTGTTTTCCCTTCTGTGTGCAAGTCAAATACACGTACCCCAAGCTGTGCCACTTTTTCTGGTTTTGTGGCTGCCACATACTCCATCCAGTGCGGGAACAAAATGGCCAAGCCACCGCCATGCGGAATATCGTATACAGCTGAGACTGCATGCTCCATCATATGTGTCGCCCAATCCGTTTTCACGCCCATAGATAAAATACCATTTAAAGCAAATGTACCATTTAACATAATAGCTTCACGGTAAGCGTAGTTCTCTAAATCATTCACTAGCTTAGGCGCCACTTCCATCACAGTGCGTAGAATGGATTCTCCAATACGCTCTTGCAGCTGTGCATTTTCTGAAGCATGGAAATATTGCTCAAGCACATGAGACATAATGTCTACAATGCCGTAAATCGTTTGGTCGCGTGGTACAGTGAATGTTAACTGCGGATCTAAAATACTGAATTTTGGATACGTATAAATAGAACCGAAAGAGCGCTTATCATTCTGTTCCCAGTTTGTGATTACCGAACCACCATTCATTTCGGAGCCGGTTGCAGCAAGGGTAAGAACAGTGCCAATTGGAACTGCCGAAGTTGGAACTACCTTCTTCGTCACAATGTCCCATACATCACCATCGTAATGGCTACCTGCTGCGATGGCTTTTGCACAATCAATGACACTGCCGCCACCCACAGCTAAAATAAAGTCCAGATTGTGTTCTTTAATTAAAGAAATTCCTTTGTTGACTGTAGATACACGTGGATTTGGTTCTACGCCGCCAAGCTCTACCACAAATAGATCTGCTTCTGCAAGTAAAGTCTGTACTTGGTCATACAAGCCGCTCCGCTTGATGCTTCCACCTCCGTACAATAAAAGTACACGTTTTCCATATAGAGGCACTTCTGTTTTAAGCGCTTCTAACTGCCCTTTACCGAAAATCAACTTTGTCGGGTTATGAAATCGAAAGTTTTCCATAATGATTCCTCCATTAAAGAAGCCTGCAACTGATAAGCTACAGACTTTTATAATAAATTAGCTTAATTTGTTAATAACCGCTTCTGCCACACTAACTGTAGATTGTGGATTTTGACCGGTGATCAAATATCCATCTGCTTGTACATTGTTGGACCAGTTCGGTGCAACAACCATTTCAGCACCTAGCTCACGAAGACGGCTTTCCAATAGGAATGGCATAAAGCGATCCAATGTTGTTTCTCTTTCTTCTTCGTCTGTAAACGCAGCGACCTTTTTGCCTGCTACTAAAGGTGTACCATCAGATAACGTAACACCCACTAAACCAGCAGGACCGTGACATACAGCTGCTACCACTTTATCTGCCTCATACAATTCTCTGATTAAAGCTTGTAGCTTGGCATTGTCTGGTAGATCAAACATTGTACCGTGTCCACCTGGTAAGAAAATCGCGTCAAACTGAGAAGCGTCTTTAATGTCCTCTAGCTTCATTGTATTTTCTAGGTGCTTAGCTGTATCTAAAATCTCCTGCGGTACATCACCTTCTAAACTACGAGCATCTACAGGTGCTTTACCGCCAAGCGGACTCGCTACTGTGATATCAAAACCTTTTTTCGCGAATTCTACATACGCTTCACCGAACTCAGAAAGCCAAAGTCCTGTTGGATGATCTTCGTTCATTTTATCTGCTGTTGTAACAACCATTAATATATGTTTTTTCATGAGTAATTCCTCCCTATTAATCTAATGTAGCTTACGAAACTTATTGTAGCCTTAACAAAACGATAATACAAATTAGTAAATATACATTAATTCATAAATATATTTATAGATTAAAACACAAGTTTAACAACATTAGGAATTGACATTTTTTTATATACCATTTATATTTAACCATGTTATATATTTATATTAAATAAATTTTAAAGGTGATTAACAATATGGATAACCATCCTTATCTACAACGCATTCACACTGCCCTGTATGTTATGTTTCAAAAACTACAGCCGCAGATGCAAGCAAGTATTCAAGAGCATGGAATTACTCCTACTCAATTATTTGTTATTGGCTTTTTAAAGAGAAAAGGCAGCTGTAAAATTTCTGAATTAGCGGAAGAAATGGGGGTAAAACCTAGCGCTGTTACCTTTATGGTGGATAGGCTGGAACAAAACGAGCTTGTTATACGAGAGCATGATACAAAGGACCGACGGGTTGTGAACATTCGTCTTACGGCGCAAGGAAATCATACGTTTCAACAAGTTCTAGAAGCCAGAAAAGCGATTATTAACCGTTACTTTTCTCATCTAGATGAAACGGAGCTAGCCACAATAGCAGCTATTTACGAAAAGCTGGTGCATTTGATGATGGAAGAAGAGTAATCGTTCTTAATAGAAACAACTACAAAAGGAGGACATATAGTGCATACAATTGAGAATACAAGCCAGAATCGTACTTTGTTGCTGATTGGTTTAATTATTGCCATGTTTTTTTCAGCACTTGACGGTACAATTGTGGGAACTGCGATGCCAAAAATTGTCGGAGATTTAGGCGGCTTAAGCATGATGACTTGGCTTACTACAGCTTATTTGCTTACTTCAACGACTGTTGTTCCTATTGCCGGTAAACTGGCAGATTTATTAGGACGTAGAGTAGTTTATGTAACAGGATTAATTATATTTATGGGAGCTTCCGCTCTTTGCGGCATTGCAGATACAATGACTGAACTCATTATATATCGTGGGCTGCAGGGTATTGGCGGCGGTGTTATGATGCCTATGGCCATGATTGTCATTGGAGATTTATTTACAGGGAAAGAGCGTGCTAAATTTCAAGGCGTGTTCGGAGGAATTTATGGCCTTGCTTCTGTTATTGGTCCACAAATCGGCGGTTGGATTGTTGATACTTGGAATTGGAAATGGGTATTTTATATTAACTTACCTGTTGGTATTATAGCTACCATTTTTATTGCTTTAGGGCTTAGAGGTAAACGACAAACCGGTCCTATCAACTTCGATCTGTTAGGTATGTTCACTATGATTGTTGGTGTTGTCAGTCTATTGCTAGCGCTTAGTCTTGGCGGTAAAGATTACGCATGGGATTCTTGGCAAATTATTGGCATGTTTTTGCTCGCCATTGTGGCTTTAATTAGCTTTGTCATAATAGAAACAAAAGCAAAAGAACCTATTCTTCCCATGTATTTATTTAAAAATAAGACCTTTACATTATTAAACCTAATCGGCTTTTTTATGGCGATTGGTATGTTTGGGGCTATTACTTTTGTACCATTCTTTATGCAAGGGATTGTCGGCGTCAGCGCTACAGAATCCGGAACCATTATGACACCTATGATGATTGCAATGATTATTACAAGTGTTATCGGCGGACAGTTAGTTTACAAAGTTGGTATTAAACCACAGATTATTACCGGTATGCTCATTATGGGCGGTGGTTTTTTCTTGTTGACTACTATGGATATAGATACCGGTAAACTTGCAGCAACCTCTTATATGGCTATCATTGGTATAGGTATGGGATTGGTTATGCCGATTTTGACACTAGCGCTACAAGAAAGCTTTTCAAAAGAAGAACTTGGTATTGTTACATCATCTAGCCAGTTTTTCCGCTCGATTGGCGGTACGTTTGGAATTACTATTTTAGGTGCTGTTATGAATAGCAAATCTGGAACACTGCTGACAGACAAATTGGTTCCCTTCTTAAACACACTTCCTGCGGAAGCCGGTGCCATGACTGATAAATTTAAAGATATGATTGCTACAAATCCAGAAGGTCTTTTTCAAATGCTGTTCAATCCAGATACATTAAAGCAGCTTCCAAAAACCTTTGTCGATGGCATGATACCTATCCTAAAAACGGCATTGATGGACTCCTTGCACAGCGTGTTTTTTGTAGGATTAATCTTTATTATCATTGGAGCAGTATTCACTGTATTTCTTCATCAAATTAAATTAGCAAATAAGAAAGAAGAACAACCATCTGAAGACAACGTTGTTTCTCCTTCCTAATTATTATACCTTCGCCCAAACGGCGAAGGTTTTTTACTTTAACTCTCTAGCTTCCAATTATTCTTTGCTTTTTTCTATCATCCCTTGTCAAATATTCCTCCCATTTATGATACGATAAGAAAGAGTGACAACTCATTATCTTATTATTGGAGGAATGGCAGAATAATGTTGAGAAGACTACTATTCTCTTTACTCATGCTACTTTCATTTCCGTTTATTTTACTGCTAGCAAAGCCTGATATAAAACATAAATTAAACGATTATTTTACAACATTTTTACCAAGTCATACAGATAAAGTATTGACATATGAAACAGACATTAAAAATGAATTAACCAAATATAACTTGAGCGAATTCACTCCGCTTCTATTAGCAATTATGTATCAAGAAAGTAAAGGCGAGGGCTTAGATCCGATGCAATCTTCAGAATCAGCCGGTCTGAAGCGCAACGCGATTCAAAACCCGCAGCAAAGCATCTCGCAAGGGGTCTTTCATTTTCAACACATGTACAAGCTTGGTCAAAAACACCATGTAGATTTAAGCACAATTGTACAAAGCTATAATATGGGCCCAGGCTATATTATGTATATTGCAGGTAATGGTACCCAGCATACACAAGAGCTCGCTAAAGCCTACTCTAAAATGCAAGTGGACAATCGACCTGATTTATATACATGCGGCGGCTCTATGGCTAATTTCCGATATCCATATTGCTTTGGTGATTTTTCCTATGCGGATAAAGTTCAAAAACATATGACTGTTCTTGAAAAACAACTTAGAAGCAAGGAGTCTCGTACTGCATCCGTTAAGTGACTCCCTATTTATTATAATTCTTTTAAAATGGATTGCACTGTGTGTATAGATGAATTTTCAAAAAATGATATATATTGAAACCATTTACTTTTTGGCAGTAATTCCTTACGAATTTGTTTTGGTGATCTTCCTGCTTGAAAAGCTTGTACAACACGCTCTTGAAGTTCTAATAAATACGCATGCTTTCGTTCTAATAACTTCCGCCCGTTTCTGATGTAGCCACGATGAGAGCAGTAGATATCTTGAAAAGAATAGGTTAATACTTTATCTAAAGACCTAATGATCTCAGGTACAGATTCAAATGAAAAATTAGAAACGGGTGAATGAAATAAGTATAAGTCTCCAGTAAAACAAATTGCCTTCTCCTCGTCGATAAGCACAATATGATCTTCTGCGTGTCCTGGAGTATGAACAACCTTAAATCGATAAAAGTCTGTTTCAACATACTCAGCCTCTAAAGGCGTTGGAAAGAAAGCATCTCGGTTATGCCACATGAAAGCCCTGTAAAAGGGCAATCTCGTTGCCCTTTGACACATAGATACTCCTACAGGATGAATCCATTGAGGCAAATTGTATTCCTTCTGTATCCATGCGCTATTCCCAGTGTGGTCTTCATGATGATGGGTATGAATGACACGCGTAATATGGATATCTTTTACGATAGAACGTACTTGCTTTTCTACACTTCTCGGTCCTGTATCGAGCAAAAGATCATCAATTTGAAACATATATACGGGCATTTTCCTTCCTGCTGCACTTGGTATAAGTTTAAATGATTGAATCATTTTATTCCTCTTCTTTCTATAGTAGTGAGTTATTACATTTAATACGCTTATGTATACCATATTCCCTCCTTTTCTTTTCCTCAAGTCGTCTTGCAGGCTATATAAGGTTCATTTCTGTTTCAAATAACAACCTTAAACAACCCCTAAAACACCATCTCCCCTTTAATTTACTGTAAATTTTTAATTTTCAGTTTTGGAACAGTACTTGCATAAGTAAAAGTTGTAATCAACACTTTATTCAGAGGAGGAACAAATGTATGAAAAAACGCTTTACTCGCTTTAAACACACAGTGATTGCTGCTTTGTCTGCTGCCGCCCTTGTGGCCCCTTCTTTACCAGCTTCCGCTGCGGCAAATTACAAGCTTTACACCGTCGGAAGTACTACAAACGTTTCACCTACCACTACATTCGGACAAGTGATGATGGGAGGAAGTACGGACGTAGACGAAGCTTTTAAATGGATGATTGAAAAGGCGAACGGCGGTGATTTTCTTATCATTCGAGCAACAGGAACAGATGCTTACAATCAATACGTGTATGATCTCGCACAATCTATTGGCAAACCATTGAACTCGGTTAGCACTTTGATTGTCACAAACTTAAACAATGCGGGTTCAGATTCTGCTGTTATTGACAAAATTAATAAAGCGGAGGCCATCTTCTTTGCTGGCGGCAATCAAGCTGATTATGTTAACTTTTTAGAAGGAACGCCAGCTCTTACAGCGTTAAATAACCGCATTCAAAACATCCCGTTCGGCGGCACAAGTGCGGGTACAATGATTCAAGGCGATCATATTTACGATTCTATCTCAGCCGGTTCGACAACACTTGATTCCACGACAGCACTCAATAACCCTTACAACTCTCTCATTTCTTTTACAGACTACTTAATTCAAACACCAGTCAATCACAATATCCAAACTGACACACATTTTGAACAACGTGATCGCATGGGCAGGTTTTTAACCTTTATAGCACGTAATATTCAAGACGGCGAAGAAACTGCAGCAACTGCAAAAGGCATTGCAGTAAACGAAAAATCGGCACTATTAATTGAAAAAGACGGTACAGCAAAAGTTGTAACACAACCCGGCGCTGTAAATCCAGGTGTTTACATGGCAAAATCAAATGAGGCTCCTCTTGTTTGCCAAAGCGGTTCTCCACTGACCTTTAGAAATATTTCAGTCTACAAATTGTTCCATGGAAGTACATTCAACTTAACAACATGGACTGGAAACGGTGGATTACCATATACATTAAATGTAAATAACGGCGTCATTACCTCCTCCACAGGCAATGTATACGGCGGAAATACGCCGTAACATACAAAAAGGAAGCCAACTAACGGCTTCCTTTTTACGTTTATATGGTTGTAGTTGTATTCTGCTGTGTTTTTAAAAAGCGTAAATAGTCCACACCTGCAGACGTAATTTTCGTTCCTGCTCGTCCTTTTCCTTTTACTACAAAGCCCTCCTCCTGCAAGTGCGTTAAGCGAAGGCGAACCTGCTGCGGAGAGAGAAAGGCATCATATTCCATGCTTTGCAATGAAATATATTCTCTGCTTGCAGCTTTTCCTGCATCATTACAACGTTTAATTGTTTCTAGTATACATAGATGTTCACGCATCTCAAGCACCGTTTTTGCAAAATTATACTCAGTATGCCAAAGTGCACGTGATTGCTCTGAGCTATGAAATCGATCTCCCGGCACGTCTTTCGTTGTAACGCTTCGGCCATCAGACACCGCCAGCATATAATCAAGTACACCTTTTAATTCACGTATATTCCCCGGCCAGTTATGCTCCATCATCGTTTGCATAACCTCTTCTTCGACACTAATCCACCTGCCACTTTTTGAAATAAAATGTCTAATAAGAAGCGGAATGTCCTGTTTGCGAAGACGTAATGAGGGAATATGGAATCCCAATACATTTAACCGATAAAATAAATCCGAACGAAACGAACTGTCTTCTATTTTCTTTTGGATATTCTTATTAGTAGCAGCAATAACACGTACATTAATCGGGATAATTTTTCTGCCCCCGACTCTTCGTATCTCCTGCTCCTGCAAAACTCGTAACAAATGTGATTGTACATGCAAGCTGATATCGCCAATTTCATCCAGAAATATCGTACCATTGTCAGCAAGCTCAAATAATCCCTTTTTACCACCCTTTTTTGCACCTGTGAATGTACCTTCTTCGTATCCAAATAATTCACTCTCTAATAAACTCTCAGTAAATGCACTACAATTCACAGCGACAAACGGGCCATTCTTTCGGTTTGACTGTTTATGTATAGCATGCGCAAACAACTCTTTGCCCGTTCCCGTCTCTCCTTGAATCAAAATGGGGTGATCGGATAAAGCCAGCTTTTTTGCAACTTGCTTACAGGCAATTAAAGAAGCGTGCTCACCAATAATATCTTCAAAGCTATATTTCGCCACAAAGCCCTGATTTCGAAATTCTCTTTGAGCTGTTTTTTCTATTTCAAAAGCTTGGCTTACACTCTTAAACGTTACTACAATTTTATTTTCCTGCAACATTGGAAAGCGAAATACAACACTATCTACTCCGTTCATATTAAAGTACTTATTGTCTTCTATCCCGGTTCGAATAAATTCTACTATTTCCTGCTGTGGTAGGATACGAGAGATTGGTTGACCTATCGCTTGTTCCATTGGTACCCGAAGAATAGCTTCCATTCCCTTATTAAATACTGTAATAATTTCATTCACATCAATAGCCAATATACCGTCATCAACGGTATCAACTACGTTCTGGATATGTTCATTTACACGTTTCGTAAGCTGCTCTGCCTCCATGAGTTTGCGCTGTAATTCAATAATATTACGAATATAACGATCGGAAATAATAACAGAAATACTTTCATCTAGACCACAATCTTTCACAATCTCTAACACTGTGGTCATATCAAATAACCGTACGCCTATATCAATAACTTCTTTCATATAAGGAGGTGCAAGATGAGCCTCACCTGGAGAAATCGCGATGTATATATCCTCATAGAATACCTGTTCTTTTTTAAACGGAAAAAACTCAATATGATCAATACCAAGTCTATATAAGGATTGAATGAGCTCTACCGCCGCATCATAGTCATCGTTGACAACTAATACTCTGCGGCCGCTTGGAATCCGTAAGAGTAAATCAATATATTCGTGATGCAATGTTCGTTTGCCAACGATACTATGATTTGTTTCTATTGCCCGCTTTCGATTTGCTTCAAATTTCACGACTTCAGATGAATACAAAACGACATCTGCTGTTAGTGGCCAGACAAATCCCTCGTCAATCGCATAACTATCAATGGAAATATAATCTCCTAGCAGTTGCTTTAATTGATGATGTAATGCTTCTTTCGTCTTAACACTACCGGCAATCAAAACAAGCGATTTCTTCATGCGAAAACACCTTTCTGCATATAATTGGTTTCATTATAACACCCAAAAACAACCGAAAAAAACCTAAAATTGCATTATTTTTCTTAAAATTCTTTAAAATTAAACCCTACTAGAATTGGCACGAAATTTGCTTATACAATAAGCGAAGGGGACTCTTACATTACCCAATCTTACTAAATAGACAAAAGGGGAGAGGTTATGAAGCAAGAAGTAATCGTTACAGAACCAAAGCGTAAAAGAGAATGGAAATTAAACGTTTTTGCTTTACTGCTCGGCATGCTTGTTATCGCGACACTACTAACCTATATTTTACCTGCAGGTGAGTATACGCGTATTGAACAAGACGGCCGCACTACAGTTGATCCAAACTCTTTTAAATGGATTGACTCTACACCAGTCGGATTATTTGATATGACAAAGTCAATTCATACAGGTATGGTGGAAGCTGCTAATATTATCTTCTTTGTACTTATTATTGGTGGATTTTTTGGTGTATTAAGTGCAACAGGCACAGTTGATGTGTTAATTAAAACAATGGCGACGAAACTGCAAACTCGTGAAAAGCTATTAATCCCTGTTATGATGCTATTTTTTGCTGCAGGTGGTTCTTTAATGGGAATGGCGGAAGAAACTCTGGCTTATATTCCTTTATTAATTCCACTAGCTTTAGCGTTAGGTTTTGATACGATTACAGGAACAGCAATTGTATTAGTTGGTGCTTCTGCCGGTTTTACAACAGCAGTTATGAATCCGTTTACAGTAGGGATTGCACAAGGTATCGCAGAGTTGCCTACGTTTTCAGGAATGGGTTATCGTCTTGCCTTATTTGTGATAGTTTACCTTGTTTCTGTTACTTTCGTCTATCGTTATGCGATGAAAGTAAAGAAAAATCCTTCTTTAGGTTTCTACGGGAAATATCGTACTGAAGATGCAAACGATTTGTTAACTTCTAAAGCGTCCTTGAGCGCAAAGCATAAATGGATTCTGGCGGCTTTTCTTCTAAACTATGTGGTACTAGCATTTGGTGTTATTAAATATCAGTGGTATATCACAGAAATTGCTTCTCTGTTTGTAATTTTAACAATTGTAATCGCTATCATCGGTAAACTTTCAATTGATCGCACAGTAAAATCCTTTACAGAAGGTTCTGCAGCTTTAATTAGCGGTGCTTTGGTTATCGGTATTTCTCGTGCCATTCTAGTTGTTTTAAATGAAGGTCATATCGTTGACCCTATGCTATACGAAGTTTCTGAATCAATTAAACATGTACCGGGTTACTTAAGTGTTACTGGTATGTATACATTCCAAACACTGATTCACTTTATTTTAGCATCAGGTAGCGGACATGCCATGCTGACAATGCCAGTTATGACACCGCTTGCAGATTTACTTGATATCACACGTCAAACTGCTGTTCTTTCGTTCTCTTTCGCGGATGGCATCGGAAATATTATTTTCCCAACCGCCGGTACATTAATGGCGGGCTTGGCGATTGCGGGTATCCCTTGGACAAAATGGGCAAAGTGGATTCTTCCATTAGTCGCGATTCAATTTGTCATCGGACTGATCTCCGTAATTATTGCACATGCCATTAATTACGGACCTTTTTAAACAACGTTTAGGGGGAAAGAAGAATTGCTTACATTAATAAAAAACGGATATGTATATGCACCCAATGAGATCGGATATAAAGATGTTTTAATTGCAGGCGGGAAAATTGCATATTTGGGCGACAATCTTACAGTCCCTGATGATTTTCCCGTTCAAGTTATCGATGCAACAGACTTGCTTGTAGTTCCGGGATTCATTGATTCACATGTTCACATCATTGGCGGGGGCGGGGAGGGCGGCTTTAAAACCCGCACTCCGGAGCTTATATTAAGTGATCTCACCACATCTGGTATTACAACTGTAATTGGTGTTCTAGGAACTGATGGTACAACCCGCAAAATGGAAGATTTACTGGCAAAAGCCCGGGCTTTAGAAGAAGAAGGCGTTTCCTGCTGGATTCATACAGGTTCTTATCAAGTACCAGTAAAAACATTAACGGGGCGAATTGAAGAAGATATTATCTTGATTGATAAAATTATCGGTGTCGGCGAGATTGCTATTTCCGACCATCGCTCTTCTGAACCTACTTTTGAAGAGTTTGTCAAAATTGCCACTGCCGCGCGAAACGGCGGCATTTTATCAGGTAAAGCTGGACTTTTAGAAATTCATTTGGGAGATGGAAAAGAAAAGTTAGCTTTGCTTCACGAAGTAGCAGATCGCACCAATATTCCGATTCGTCATTTTCATCCCACTCATATCAACAGAAATGAAGAGTTGTTCCAGGCTGGCATTGACTATGCCAAACGCGGTGGATATGTGGATTTCACAACAAGTACCATCCCTCAGTTTTTAGAGGAAGGTGAAGTAAAATGTAGTACTGCCCTGCGCCTTATGCTAGAAGAAGGTGTTCCAATTGGATGCATTACCTTCTCTTCAGATGGGCAAGCGAGCCTCCCATTATTTGATGCAACTGGTGAGTATCAAGGCTTACAGGTCGGAAAAGTGTCTTCTCTGTTCCAAGAAGTACGTGACGCCGTTTTGATTGAAGGGATACCGCTGGAAACTGCTCTTCAAGTTATAACAGCTAATCCTGCACAAGTGTTAAGACTAAACCAAAAAGGATGTCTGCAAGTTGAAAAGGATGCTGATCTTGTGCTCCTGACAAAAGATACATTACAAATCGATACAGTCATTGCACAAGGGAAAGTTATGGTAAAGCACAGCCAAACGCTCGTAAAAGGAACTTTCGAATAAACCTTATCCAAATTACCTATTTTTAGCCTCTGTAAATCGTAACTGCCATTTACAGAGGCCTTTGGCAAAGCTTCAAATAAAAAGGAGACGTGAAAATTGTGAATGCTACACGCATCGAGCGAGATTTCTTGGGAGAAAAGCATGTTCCGAAAGAGGCTTATTACGGCGTGCAAACATTGCGTGCTTTAGAAAACTTTCCTATCACGGGCTATCGTATTCACCCATCTTTAATTACAGCGATTGCTATGGTCAAGAAAGCATGCGCCTTGGCCAATATGGAATCCAAGCGATTGCCAGCCGAAATAGGAAGAGCCATTGTCAAAGCAGCCGAAGAGATTATTGACGGACAGTTTCTAGAGCAGTTTATCGTGGATCCCATTCAAGGCGGGGCAGGAACTTCTCTCAACATGAACATGAATGAGGTGATTGCCAATCGTGCACTTGAAATGCTAGGAAGAGATAAAGGAGATTACGCTTATATAAGCCCCAATACCCATGTCAACATGTCACAGTCCACCAACGATGTATTTCCAACTGGCATTCACATCGCAGTACTACAGATGGCGGAAACATTATTGCAAACTATGAATCAGCTACAAGAAGCTTTTGCTAAAAAAGGGGCTGAGTTTGATCATATTATTAAAATGGGACGTACGCACCTGCAAGACGCAGTACCTATTCGTCTTGGACAAGAATTTGAAGCTTACAGCCGTGTGTTACAACGAGATATTAAACGTGTGAATATCTCATGTCAGCACTTATATGAAGTCAATATCGGTGCTACCGCAGTTGGTACAGGACTAAATGCCGATGTTCGCTATATTGAAGCTGTTGTACGATATTTATCTGTTATTAGCGGCTTTCCTCTAACAAGTGCCGAGCATCTCGTGGATGCCACGCAAAATACAGATGCTTATACAGAGGTTTCCGCTGCTCTTAAAGTATGCATGATGAATATGTCTAAAATTGCCAATGATTTACGCCTTATGGCCTCAGGACCACGCGTAGGCCTAGCAGAAATTCAGCTTCCGCCGCGACAACCTGGTTCTTCTATTATGCCTGGTAAAGTGAATCCTGTTATGGCGGAATTAATCAATCAAGTTGCGTTCCAGGTAATCGGTAATGACCATACCATTTGTTTGGCATCTGAGGCTGGTCAGCTGGAGCTGAATGTAATGGAGCCCGTTCTCGTTTTCAATCTTCTACAGTCTATGAGTATCATGAATAATGCCTTTGAGGTCTTCCGAAAATATTGTATAGAAGGTATTGTCGCTAACGAAAACATGCTGAAGGAATATGTAGACAACAGTGTTGGCATCATTACAGCAATTAGTCCCCATATCGGATACGAAACAGCTTCACGCATTGCACAAGAAGCTGTTTCAACGGGAAAATCGGTCCGTGAACTATGCTTGCTTTACAATGTTCTTGATGAGAGTACGTTAGATGCTATTTTAAATCCTTATGCGATGACACACCCTTCTACATCTGTGATTGGGCAGTTATCATCCTAAGGAAAAGCTCCTGTGCGCAGGAGCTTTTTCACTTTAAAGAAATAGTATGTTTTTGTAGCAAATCATACAGTGCGGGTCTCTCATTTTTGTCCCTTCCAACAACAGGTGTCGCAGCAATTAACGCATTAAAAAAAAGTATTAAAAATGACCTTCTTTTTAGACATGCACCATATTGTGAGTCCATATAAAAAGACAACGCTCATACGTTATCTCCTTAGCGTTGCCTATTTAACCATTCTGTCATAACTTCAATGGTTTCCTTTTGTTGCTGCTTTGCTGTAATCGTACTTTTATTATCGCCCTTTTGCTCACCATACATGCCAAAGTGAGCATGATTTCCACCCTTAATCATATGTAGAGTAGTGTTTTTGGAAAGAAGCTGTTCTTTCTCTTTCATTTGTGACAGCGTAGCCACTCCATCTCTTTCACCATAAACGGACAGAATTGGAATAGACGTGTTGGAAAGGTCATCTGCTGGATAAGCGGCAAGAAACATGATCCCAGCGACTTTATCTTTATTTTCATAAGCGTACCTGGCACCCATCGCTCCCCCTAAAGAATGACCCGCTATATACCACCTTCTTACCTGTGGGTAGCTCTTGATGATTTCATCTGCCTTATTGACATCAAAAATGGCAAAACGCAACGGCAACTGCGGTATAACAGTGAAGTAGCCTTTCTTTTGTAGCTCGTATCCAATATAGCTGTATGCCTCCGCTTCTACTTTTGCACCTTGGTAAAAGATAATACCTGTTTCAGCATTTGGATTGCCAAATACCATAGCCCTGTCTTCTTTTTTTCCTACAAGAGAAAGAGCCTCTTTTGTGGGCTTATAAGCAACTTGCGCCCAAATCAAAAAGCCTGCGGTTATCAGTACCAATAGCGCTATGAAAGATAATAGAATTATTTTCAGCGATTTTTTCATCATACGATTCCTCACAATGTTCACTGTTTACTTGCACTACCACTTTTCTAAGGCGCAATATGCATACAATCCTGTATATCTTTAGGATTTCCTCTTATATTTATTCTGCTGTTTTAATTGCTAGTAATACGCCTGTAGACCAGTCCATCTCCGTTATAATCATATCTTTTCTATTTCGCAATGCTTGCACTAACGTTGGCGCTTTAATACGGTACTCCTCCGGCAATTTTTCATGCGGTAATACATCATGAATGACATAAAATCCACCAACATTCAGCTGATCCAATGTTTTATCTAGCAAGTCAAATTTTCCTGGCCATGTATCCGCAAAGATAAAGTCAAACGTTTCAGTCATCGTTTGAATAAATGCACTTCCCTCTTCACAACGAAATGTGATACGTGTATCATGCCCCAGCATTTTTTTGGCTACGGCGTGAACAGTAGGATCAATATCAACAGTTATCAATGTGCTGGTTTCGTCCATACCTTCTAAGATCCAAGAAGCGGATGCTCCTGTTCCTGTGCCAAGTTCTAAAAATCTGCCATTTTGTTTCGCTGCGGCCAATCCTTTTAAGAAAAAGCCTGTTTTATAGTCACAAAACTGATTGAAACCTATCTTCTTTGATTCTTTTATAATCTGTAAGTATGCAGGTGGTGCTTGCTGCTGTATTTGTTTCATTTCATCCTCCTTTATGTAGAGCTTTTGATTTTATACAAGAAAAAGCCCCTTTCCTAAACAAAGAAAGGGGCTGAACATACTTTTACATCACAAAAGCATCTTCGTCCTTCCTCATCTTTCAAGCCCACAGCTTGCTGGAATTGGCACGGTATTCTAAAGGAATCCGTTGCCGAGGCTTCAAAGGGCCAGTCCCTCCACCTCTCTAGATAAGAAATTACGTCTATTAAAATTCTAAGTAAATATATACGAAAAGTCAACGAATTACAATTCGTCACGATACAAGTTAAAAGTAATTATATACTTATTAAGTGAGAAGAGTCTAGTACTTTTATACAATTGCCACCCCTTTTTATAAAAATATAGAAGTTAAAATCTCTGTTATCAAACCGGTAACAGAACTATGATACACACGACTGTATTAACCTGTAATCACATAAAATGACTCCTACTAATCGTAGTTTTTTATTCAGAATTATGCTCCCTCTCCAGCTTTGCGCGGTACCGATGTGCCAATCGGCTTGCAGCTGCTGCCGCAATCGCACCAACCAAATCATCTAAAAAAGCATGTACGCTCCCTGTAGATTTATCATTCAGCATTTGTAAAATACCTTCTTTCAACTTATCAATGTAGCCATAATTCGTGAAGCTAATACTTCCATATAAATTTAAAATCGATAATGCTAATGTTTCGTCCACACCATACAAGCTTTCATCTTCTTTTACCATTTGCTGAAGAGGAAAAGATAATGCTCCCTTTTCTGCCAGTATATCTAGCTCAATTCCCGTTAACAAAGCGTTCTGCACTTCTCTTTTTTTTAGTACACTTTCCACGTTCTCCACACATTCTTCTATGGTTAAACCCGGTATATATTTCTCTTGTAAAAAATATGTTAATTTTGCAATGTCTTCTGTATGTACACCTCGTTCATGTAAAGCTGTAATAGCCCTTTTTTTTACGTCATGACTCGATATAAAAGTAAGCTTCATCTCTTAAATGGATTCCTCCTTTATCTATTTTAGAGATCGCTTTTATTATTAAGATGCTTTTAAAACTTTATTCATACGGTAAACGTAGATCATTATTTTCATTTGATTAAATTTGAAAGCGGCTGGGACAAAAGGTTTTCACCCAAAGAAAAATCCGAACTATTAGTCAGAATTCTCTACACAGAATTCGATTTAGTTCGGATTTTTTCCTTTATGGGTGTTCGTTATTCTCTATTCTGTCGGCTTTAGAGTTACATAATGCAGTTATGTCCCGGTCTCTTCACTAGTTTTTATTTCCAGGAATCGTAATTTCCAATTCTGCTGGCGTTGTTTTACCACCTGACACTGTAAACGTATAGTTCACAGGTATTTCTTCAAGTAGGTCCATATCCAAGTATGTTACTGCTTGATAGGTGCCATCCGGTAAATATAAGCTGAAGCTTCCTTCATTCACACTTACATAGTAAAGCTCTTCCTCATCACCAACCGCTTGCAATTGCAGCATGCCCCATGCAGTACCGTTTTCTTTCTTTACAATTCCCTTTACATTATCTGCTGGTACTTCAATACGAAGCGGCTCTACCGTTCCATGTTTCACTGTAAAAGTATAACGAAATGCTATAACATCCCCTTTTTCCATATCATAATAGCCTTCTGTTGTGTACGTACCGTCAGGCAAATACAAGCTTATTTGTCCATCCTTAATTTCTGTACGATACCATTTTTCTGTACCGGACTCGTCGGCATGTAGAATGAGCACACCTCTTTGCACAGGCTGCCCCGCTTTTTGTACCGTCCCTGTTACATTATCAGCAGGCACATTCACAGTGATTGCTTCGGCTTTACCGTTCTTTACGATAAAGCTCTGATAAAATGCTGTAAATACATCTCTGTCGACATCATAATAACCCGTGATCTCATATTCTCCATCTGGTAGATATAAGCTGAATTGACCATTTTGGATGTTTGCTTCATAGGAGTAGAGTTGTTCTGAATCCTGAATTGCCACAAGTCCGTTTTGTATTACCTTGCCGTTTTTGGAAACAATACCTGTTACATTATCAGCTGGTATATCAATGTTAAGAAAAGCTGGTGACGCTTTTCCATTCACCACAGCAAACTTGTATGTAAACGGCACATACAAACCTGTTTCTACATTATAATATCCCGTCATTTCATATTGGCCATCAGGCATATACAAGCTAAATTGACCATTTTGAATCTCTACTTCAAAGAAACGTTCCGAATCTATATTTTTAAACTCTGTAAAACCTCTCTGAAGAGGCTGTCCTGCCTTTGTTAGTTGCCCTTTTACATTATCCTCAGGTACCTGTATTTTAAGCTGTGCTGGTTTGGTTTTTCCGTTTTTAACTATAAAAGAATAAGCATGATTTACATACTTTTGCTTCTCTTCATCAAAGTATCCGTCTGTTTCATATTCACCATCCGGCATATATAAGCTAAATGTACCCTTTTGAATACGAGCGCTGTACCAAGCAGAATCATCTTTTGTTCGGAATTGAATTTCTCCCTCATTCACCTTTTGTTTTCCTTTTTGTACGGTTCCCTTTACATTGTCTGCCGGAACGTAAATAGCAAGAGGCGTACTTTTATTGTTCTTTATTGAGAACTCTTGAGAAAGCGTAACAAACTGTCTCTTCGTATCATCATAATAACCTTCCACTTTGTACTGCCCTTTTGGCAAATATAGCTTAAATTGCCCTTTTAGAATACGTGCTTCATATGCTTTTGGTGCCTCTACATCCAGACTTGTAATATACACCGTTCCCCTTGAAATAACGTTTTTGGCCTGTTGAATAAACCCTTTCACGTTATCTGTAGGCACAACAATGGATAGCTTTTCAGGAACAGATTTTCCATTTACAACCGTAAAATGGTAGGAAGTTGTGACAGTTTCATGAGTCGCTTCATCATAATATGTTTCTAGCACATACTCACCGTCTGGTAAATACAGACTAAATACACCATTCGTAATGGCTGTAGTATATTCACCATATCCTTCTCCATTAAGACTATATATTACTACACTGCCTGCTTTTACTGTTGTTTTATCCTTTTGAATAGATCCTGTGATGTTTACCTGTCTTCTGCTTTCAGGTTGTTTTGCACTTTTTTCAGTTGCAACAAAAGCAGATGGTTTCATAAATCTATTTACACCTTGTTTATCTTTTTGCTGAAAAGGTTGCTTTTTAAGGTTTTGGCGCTCTAGTGCTTTTTGCTTAATTATTTCTTCCAAACCTTTGGCTGGTGTGACAGTTGAAGCGGCAAATGCAGCAGATATATTACTAAACTGTAGTAGCACAAGTAAAGTGACGATGAATATGTAACGCAAGCCTTTCGTATGTATCTTCATTGCATTCTCTACCTTTCTCATTTCATAATATATGATACGTTAATAACAAAACCACATTCTGCTTCATACATATCGTATGTGCTAATTATATACGCCCCCTAACCTAATATTGTCTAAGTGCGGATTTGCAAATTGTAAGTATCCCACTTCAATATTAATGATACATTATTCAGAAAATACAGTAAATAGATGTATTTATGCTTTTCATAAAAAGGCCCCACCTCAAGTTTTTAACATGAATAGGCGAGGTCAATGACGTTATAGTATAAATGAACTACTCACCACTTAGCCAGCTATCGTGGCCGGGAGCTAGTAAAAGGTTGGGAAGTAAGTTTTGTTACTAAGCAGGCTTGTATTATATTTCGTTGATAGTTTTATCAATGCGAAATCAATATCACAAAAACGTTTCAAAATCACCCCCAAATATCTCCTGTGCTTTAAACAGGCTTTACAATTAGATTACAAGCAAAGAAATACCTCCTTTATATGTTATAACTTTATCTGGTATAACATAGGGAGGTACGTAATGACACGAAAAGCGATTCATATCACTTTACTAACAAGTATGATAGCAGGAGCCTTTATGCTACCTGTATCCACACAAGCGAATACGGATGTGAACACTCCACAAAATAGATTACATGAAAACCAAGTAGAAGAGCTTCAGAAAGAAATTGAGTCCTTTAAGCAACAACTTGAGCAGCTAGATCAAGCTATTGTACAAACAGCAGCTGAATTGGAGTCTACTCAGAACCAAATCAATGAGACACAGGCTATGATTGCAAACAAAGCACAAAACATTACCGTGCTGCGAGAAAAGATTAGTCAAAGACAAGAAGTGATTAAAAAGCGACTGGTCACCTTACAAGATCAACCTAAGTCAAATTTAATAACAGATGTACTTCTTCATGCAGATAGTATCGCTGATCTATTGGATAATATGTACTCGCTGAATTTAATATTTCAATCCGATAAAACGATTCTAGATGACCAAAAAACAGATCAAGAAAAGCTAAAAAATGAAAAAAACAGCATTGAAGAGCAAGAATTAGCCTTACGTTCCTCTGAGGCCTCTCTGCTTCAAAAACAGCAACAACTCGAACAGAGTCAACAAGACAAAAAACTGGCTATCCAAACACTAGAACAGCAGTTCAATGCAAATCTTAGCGCTCTTATAGATGCAGATGAAGAAAAAAGATTACTAGAGTCACAAGGAATCGTTCCTCCACTCACAGGAGACACAGAGCTATTCATTAAACCAGCGGTCGGTTCGTTTTCTTCTGGTTTTGGCATGCGGGGCAATGAAAATCATAAAGGTGTAGACATTGCAGCATCCGGACCCGTTCCCATTGTTGCATCAGCAACAGGAACCGTAATTCGTTCAGAATATTCGTCTAGCTATGGAAACGTGGTATATATGTCACATAATATAGCTGGAAAAAGCTATACAACTGTTTATGCACACATGCGTAGCCGTTCTGTGCAGCAAGGGCAAATTGTACAGCAAGGACAGCAAATTGGCATTATGGGGAATACAGGCATATCGTTTGGACAACATTTACACTTTGAAATTCATATAGGTAGCTGGAATGCTGCCAAATCGAACGCAGTGGATCCCATGAAGTTTTTAAAGTAATGAATAGAGGCTGGGACAAAAGGTTTTCAGCCAAAGAAAAATCCGAACTATTAGTCGGCATTCTCGACACAGAATTCGATTTAGTTCGGATTTTTCCTTTATGAGTGTTCGTTATTCTCTATTCTTTCGGCTTTAGAGTTACATGATGCAGTTATGTCTCGGCCTCTTACCTAAAACACCCTTGGACATTCTTGTTGACTCGGCTGATAAAAACAATGCTCTTTATACTGTCCCGCTTTTCTTTGATTCCACCAAACAGGAGGACAACTTCCTGTCGGATTAAAGAACCAAAGTGAGTTTCGTGCAGGATGCCCTAGCCAATAATCCAAACATTTTTTCGCCAAATCCTTGTCAACTTGCCTAGCGCGTTGATAAAAATATCCCTTTGAAACAGCCTCAAATGAATAACTTCCACCTTGCTGCTGATATACCATCTGTTGAATATTTGTGATGCCCTTAAAGTCTAAACAATTTCCAAAAACCCTATTTACCCCAACGTTCCCAACCAACAACATACCTTGCTGTCCTTCCCCTTCTGCTTCTGCTCGCATTAAGCGTCCTAACAGTTCTATATCTGATTGTGTATATTTAATCCTCGGCATTACATATCACCCCATTCTATCCTATGTAGGCATATATGGATTTAATCCTTTGAGTGATGTGTTTTATGCAAGTATACCATTTACCCATTATATGCCCCCTCTATTACTGAGGTTTTCTTTTTGTTTACGTATACTACAAGCCAAAATCCAGCTAATAAAAGGAATGTACCCGTTCCACTCCAATATAGGTACATAAGCCCCTTATCTACTGTGATTAAAACGTAACTTATCACAGGCCCTACTGCAGCTCCAATATCCAGTACAATCGAATAGATTGTTAAAAAAGATACTACGTTTGTGGTTTTTGCTACATCTGAAGCTAACGTGTCAGTTAAAGTAGTCAGTGCAGTTGCACCTAGCATGACACCTAGTGTTATAACAATCCACATAGGTAGCCATATGTTCATAGATACCATCCCAAAGGTCAGCCCCACAAATACAAGAGCAATCACATATAGCGGCAGCCTGCCTTTCGGACCATCTGACCAATGACCAAACCGACTCGCCAAGTAAGGTTCCCAGCCCCATCGTACCGATTGTATGAGACCTGATAGAAACGTGACGCTCATTACAACACCAAATACGCTGACTTCCTTGCCATAATACCGCTCCATTATAAAACTGAGTGTCGCAATGAATACACCTTGAATAAATACAGTAATGAAAAAACCGCTGATGATTATACTAGCTTTATAGCTGGCATTTTGAGTTTGTGTAAGAATAATATTTTGTTTCTTATATTCATGTTGTTTATTCTCATTTTTATCTCGAAAGGCTATCATGAGAAGAGGCAAACCTAAAAAGGCCAAGCACCCAAATAAACCGGCAACATAATGTATTCCAATGACAGGCACCAGTATGCCCCCAAACAACATGCCGAATAAGCTACCTAATCGATATACGCCGTTATACAACCCCATGGATTTTCCCCGTCCGTTTTCATCAGCATAATATACAACCGTTGAAAGACCACCGATTCGAAAGAACGACCAAGCGATGCCCCAAAGTCCTCGCAAAATAAGCCAAGCTATAAATCCCTTTGCAACACTGTATCCCAATGTAGCTATAGCTCCGAGCACAACAGCAATCATTAACCCCGTTCGTAATGGAAGTGTTTGATACAACCATCCTACTAATGGATTAAAGGGTAATCGTATAAACCGATTTATAGACAGCAATACACCCACTTGCCACAAAGAATCAAGACCAACTTCTTTCCAATAAATAGGTAAAACAATATATAACATTGAATCTCCCAGCAGGCTAAATGCTGTAACCACTGCGACAACTACAATTGTTTTCTGTTTACTCTCCATTTTCAGAGCACTCATCCTCCTATACGCACTGCAACAACTCTTGATAAGCCTCTAAAAAACTTCGATATGAAACTGGCCCCAAACTTTTGGAATCCATTCCAAACATGTTTTGAAATACATATTGTTTCGCTTCCTCTGCAGAATATTGACGGGCATGCATAACGAGCTTCATATAGGATAAAAAATAATCTTTTCCAAGTCTCCCTGCATGATTGATTGTCATAACGCCATCCCCCTAGTGTATATTCATTAACAAAAGGAGCCCTGCATGCCGGCTCCTATAAAATGCATATCTCAGCAGCAAGAACTCCCTGTATTACGGTTTATACTGCAAACACCGGTCTCAGGCAAATCTAATTCTACCTGCTCTGCCGCCTTTTTATCTCCGGTTAAATATGCGACAACAGAGCGCACTTGCTCATAACCTGTTGCCATTAAAAATGTAGGCGCCCGTCCGTAGCTTTTGGAGCCTAAAATATAAAAGTTTGTTTCCGGTTGTCGCAGTTCTTTTTCACCATGTGGACGAACCGTTCCGCAGCTATGGACATTTGGGTCGATTAATGATGCCAATGCCTTTACACTTTCTGTTGCCGTATCAATTGAAGTACGTAGTTCACGAAGCATATCCAAATTAGGGCGACTTCCTGTATTCACAATAATTTCATCCAAATCTGCAATCATCTCTTTTTTTCCATTCATATTGCCTAGTATATTTATCACATTGTTTGTCTTTAACATACGTTGCACTTGAAAAGGTGTAACCACCTTTACTTTTCCTTCATCAACTAACTTATGGATGCGGCTTCCTAACGCACCGCGAGCTGCCAATGCGTCTCTTTCTTCTCCGCCATAGGCTTCTTCAACACGTTGGCGCCTCATCACCCAAACGATATCTGTTTCTGGATATATTTCCTGTAGTGCAGCTAGCTCTAATAGCGTATTAATAGCTGAATGACCTGCTCCTACTACAGCGATTCTCTTATTTCCGTAACGATTCTGTTTCTTTCCTAATATATCTGGAATGCCATAGAAAATCTGTTCATGAAGCGACTTTTCTTCGGTTAGCCATACCCCGCTAGAATGAGCAGGGTTTGGATTTCCCCATGTACCAGAGGCATCTAGAACGGCACGCGCCTCATACACTGTAAATACACCATCTTTCTCTGTATATAAAACAAATGGTGCATGCTCACGCCCAGCTGTTTTCATTTTATCTGTGTCTTTTCGACTCATGCCTACTACCTTCGTGTTCGGATGGAAGTACGGATAAATTTCTGGAAGGTTTGATAAAGGTCGCAGGTAATCGTCAACAAGCTCTTTTCCCGTAGGTAGTTGATTTAAATCAGGAGCTTTCCATCCCTGCTTCTCAAGTAATTCAACTGCTGCTTTATCCAAGTTATAACGCCAAGGTGAAAACAACCGAACGTGTTCCCAAGTCGAAACATTTGATGCAACTTCACTCCCAGCCTCTAACAAGAGAAATGCTTCTCCTTTTTTTGCTAAATGAGCAGCCGCAGCGAGCCCTATAGGTCCCGCTCCAATAATTACAACAGGTAACCGCTTAACACTTTGCTCCTGTGCTTCTATGAATACAGGTACCTTTACTGATGTACAGCACCCTTTTGTGTTTTTTGCTTGCAATTGAATTGGCTTCATCATATTCCCCTCTTTCCCTATTCCATAATGTATAAAGCAGATACACTACTAACAAGTTTGTTAATCAAAAAAAATTGATTAATTAACGAAAAATTTTTAGGACATTGGACGAAAGATACAGCACAGCTGTTCAGAAAGCAAGGCGTCTACTTCTTTTTTATTAATATCATAATAGCTCCATGTTCCTCTTGTGTCTTTCGTAATCAAATTGGCATCCAGTAAGATTTTCAAATGGTACGAGAGCTTTGACTGTGGTAATTCCAACACGCCTGTTAAATCACATACACACGTTTCGCCACGTTGACAAAGTTCGTACAAAATATGAAGTCTTTTCTGATCTGCCAATGCCTTAAATTTTTTCTCATACGTTGTAAAAGACGCGACTATGGATTCATTATACAGTTTAATTTCTTTCATAACTGTTGCTCCTTTAATCAAATTCTTTTGATATTAGTAGTATATTCCATATCTTTCATTTTAACAACTAATTCATCAAAAAAAATTGATTTAAATACATTGAAAAAACACCTGAATTCACGACAAATTCAGGTGGAAATGCTGCAACATTATTTCGTATATAATCGATGTAAAACATTTTTCATTTCAGGCTTGATACTAATTACAGAGCGAACTTCTTTGGCCTGTTGCTCTGCTTCTTCTACACTCGAAGCTTGTCCCATTTCTACTAATAATCCTGTCGCCACTGTTCCTGTACGATTTTTTCCCCCTGAACAATGGAAGTATACCTTTTTCCCTTGCTCTACCGCTTCTTTTACTGCTTTAATTGCCTTTTGGACAGATTCATCCTGCCCTTCTACATCTTCAACAATTGGATAGGCATGACGTGTCACCTCTTTCGGAAACCCTTCTGGTTCCGTACCATTTTCACGAAGATCAAACACATCTGTAACACCATGTCCTTTCACCGCATCCTGAATATCATCGACTCCGCCAATATATACTTTTCCTGTTATCAGTTCATGATAATTTGCCATCTTGTATTCTCCTTCATGTTTATTTAACAGCAGCTCGAACCGCCGCTTACTACTAAGCCAGCTCCATGCTCATCTTCCTCATAATCTAGCATCAGTGTTTGCACTACGTCTGCGACCTTAGGCTCCATCGCTACTTCTATTCCGTTTATCTGCGCTATTCGATCACCTTCATGTGCAGCTTCTAATACCATGCGATAGCTCGGACCGCAACAGCCTGCACTTTCAAACGTAAAACGTAGGGTAGATACACCATTCTCCTTCATAACCCCTTCAATAAATACTTTTGCTTTATCTGTAATAATCATAACTAGCTCCCCTTTTATAATGATTGACTCCCGTCATGCACCGCACTCTCTTCTAAAAAATGCTCGCAATCAAGTACTGCATACAATATACCATCACTGTGCGCATCTATCGTTCCTTATGAATCCTTAAAGTGTTAATGCTTTTATCTTTTCATACCCGATAACCTCTTCGGGCTGCCATGGAATGATTACACAATAATCGTTGGATTTTCGCTTAATCTCTTGTATCCATTGTATTTCTGACGCTGCTCGTCCATGTAGAATCGGATCTTTCGTTTCTGTTCCGTAGAAGGCTTGATTAATGACCCACCATTTCGGCTCGATGCTGGCGCGTCGCAAGTCATCCTGCAGACGGCTGGCCTCATGAACCGGTGTTGCCTCTGCTAGTGTGACAATCACAACACTTGTTTCTTCAGGATTGCGAAGACGTGGTAATAATTTTTGGACAGATAGTGGCACTTCACCTGTTGAACGTGCAATTTCCTTATGATATGACTGAGCCGCATCCAATAACAGTAAGGTATGTCCGGTCGGTGCTGTATCAATTACGACAATCTCTTCTTCTGCTCGTTCTACAATATCAGCAAAAGCACGAAACACAGCGATTTCTTCTGTACAAGGCGAGCGTAAATCCTCCTCCAAGTAAGCAATTCCCTCGTCATCCAAGGTTTCCTGCGCTTGACGGATAACCTCATGTTGATACTTTTCTACCTCAGCTTTTGGATCAATCTTACTAATCGTGAGATTGCCTTTATCGCCGTTGAAAACGTACTCTACATGTGCTGCCGGGTCTGTTGTGGTCAGATGAACTCGCTGTCCCTTTTCAGCCAATCCAATTGCGATTGCAGAAGCAACGGTAGTTTTTCCGACACCACCTTTTCCCATTGTAAAAATGACACGCTTCTTTGTTTCTGCTATATTCTCTAGGAGTGTTTGTAATGAAGGAACTACTACAAACTTATTTTCTTGTATTGGCATATTGGTTATTTCTTTAAAAGAGAAAAACTTTCGAATCTGTGTAACGCCTGTAAGATTGAATGAAACCATTGGTATTTCAAACCCTTGTAAGTTCTGCAATTCACTAGGCATATCTTGTAACGCCTCAGACTGTTTTGTGAACAAAGCTGTGGATATTGCATCGTCTTTCACATACTTTCTCATAACACCATTGATAAGGAGATACTGATTTTCGAGCCCAATCTCTCTTAACTCCCGAGACGCTCTTGCCGCTTCTTGTAAAGGAGAAGCATCAGGTCTTGTAACAAGAAGCAATGTTGTTTGTTTCATATCAGATAATGCATCCATCGTTTGCTTATATAATGTTTTCTTTGATTCTAGCCCAGCGAGCGGTCCTAGGCAGGACGCACCGTGTGTACTGTCCTCTAAAAATCCACTCCATGCTGATGGAAGCTGCAGTAAACGAAGTGTATGCCCGGTCGGTGCCGTATCAAAGATAATATGATCAAAACGTTTTGTGAGTTCTTGATTTGTTAGCAGTGTGGAAAACTCGTCAAAAGCCGCAATTTCAACGGTACATGCTCCTGATAATTGTTCCTCCATTGTCAAAATGACAGCTTCAGGTAACTTACCGCGATACGGCCCCACCACCTTCTCCTTGTATGCAAGCGCCGCTGTTTCTGGATCTAAATTTGCCGCAAATAAATTCGGTACACCTGGAATAGCTGTAGGTTCGTTTTTTACTTCTACTTCAAATACATCCTGCAAGTTAGAAGCGGGATCTGTACTAACAAGCAGCACCCGTTTTCCCATATCAGCGAGCGTAACCGCTGTTGCACAAGCTGTGGATGTTTTACCCACTCCTCCCTTACCAGTAAAAAACAAAAACGGCGTAAGTTTTATGGACTGTGGATGAAACAATTCCTTCATACTGTTTCACTTCTTTCTTATTTGTTAATGTTCAAACTTAAACGCACCTTGGGCTTTTGACTCAATTGTTCTTCTGGTATACCTGTCAGTTCTGCTAGCTCCGTGTTTGTTGGATACCCTTGCTCCTTGATAGCCGTACCATCAACTAAAACGATAGGTAACACATCTGGCCCCTTTTCCATTAACAGTTGACTAATTACCTCATTGTTTACAAACGCATCAGGTTCACTGCCTAAGTTGTAACGAACGATGTCTACACCTTTCTTTTGTAAATTTTGAACAGCTACCGAAATACGAATAAGCTCCGGGTCAATACTAGGACCGCATACACCTGTTGGACAACACATTGCTGGGTCAAAGATTTCAATTTTTCTCATGCATTAGCACCTCCTATAAAATGAGCCGAGAACAAGTTCTCGGCTTTTTTGCTCATTTCAATGAGCTTATTGCTCGTTTGGAAACTTACCGTGCTCGGCAAAATACTTCATCGCGTCACGAATCTCATCGCGTACGCGCTGGAATTCGGACCACTCTTTACCTGCCGGATCATCAAATCCTACATGAATCTTACGTGCATTTGCTTTGTTCGGTCTGACAGCTGGGCAATGCTCCGCCGCATGACCACATAATGTAACAACTAAATCAGCATCATTTAAAATGTTTGGATCAATTACGTCAGACGTTTGATTTGTAATGTCTACGCCCGCTTCCTGCATAGCTTTTACAGCGTTGGGATTCAAACCATGTGCCTCAAGACCTGCGCTGTATACATTCCACTCGTCACCTAAGTATTGCTTTGCCCATCCTTCTGCCATTTGACTACGGCAAGAGTTACCTGTGCATAAGAAATAAATTGTTTTTTTGTTTGTCATGATGTGATTCCACCTTTTTTATTATGATGATGCGGTATGTTCCGCGAAATACTTACGTTTAAACCATAATGCTACATTAACTAATGCAATCATTACCGGCACCTCAACAAGCGGTCCAATAACGGCTGCAAAGGCAGCACCGGAATGAATGCCGAACACGCCAACCGCCACTGCAATCGCCAGTTCAAAGTTATTACTGCCAGCCGTAAAGGCAAGCGTTGTTGTAACCGGATAATTTGCTCCTATCTTCTTACCCATATAGAAGGAGATAAAGAACATTACAATGAAGTAGATCAACAATGGAATCGCAATTCGCACCACATCTAAAGGCAAGCTAACAATCGTGTCTCCCTTTAACGAGAACATCACGATGATGGTAAATAATAATGCGATAAGTGTAGTGGGGCTGATCTTAGGAATGAACACTTTCTCATACCATTCTCTGCCCTTCGCTTTGACTAACGTAAAGCGTGTCAGCATCCCCGCCAAAAACGGAATACCTAAGTAAATGAACACCGACTTTGCCACTTCAGCCATTGTGATGCTTACAACCGCACCTTCTAATCCAAGCCACTCTGGAATGATTGTTACAAACACATATGCATACACGGAGAAAAATAACATTTGGAACACGGAATTGAAGGCCACTAAGCCAGCAGCATATTCCGTATCACCTTTCGCAAGGTCGTTCCACACAATCACCATCGCAATGCAGCGCGCCAAACCAATCATAATGAGACCAACCATATACTCTGGCTTATCAGGTAAAAAGATAATCGCAAGTGCAAACATCAACACAGGACCAATAATCCAGTTTTGTACAAGCGATAATACTAATACCTTTACATCCTTAAACACACGGCCCATCTCTTCATAGCGTACCTTTGCTAGCGGCGGATACATCATCAATATCAATCCAATCGCTAGCGGGATAGACGTTGTTCCTACCTGTAGGCTATTAAGGCCATCGACAAAACCTGGCGCCGCAAATCCTAGCCCAATCCCCACCGCCATGGCCAAGAAAATCCAAAGCGTTAGATAGCGATCCAAAAAACCCAATCGTTTTTTCTCTGTATTCCCCATTTCCTCACTCCCTTTTCATGATGCTATAAACAACAACCAGTTGGGTTACTTAGCTCAATATGCTTAATCTTCTCTGTCTGCTCGGGAACATGCCGAAGTATCTCCTGCACAAGAGGGTATAACTCGCTTTGTGTATGCAAAGAATAATAAATCCACTGCCCTCTGCGTTCTTCTTTAATAAGACCGACGTCTTTTAATTTGCGCAGATGCTGACTAATGGAAGGCTGACTCGTATCAAATACTTCAGTAAACTCACACACACAGCACTCACGCTGCTGCAGAATTGCGATAATGGTTAATCTCGTTTTGTCACCTAACAGCTTTAACGTTTGTGCGGTTTTTTCTATATCTAGTATGGTTTGCTGCATACATACGCTCCTTTCTATTAATTTAACAAATAATTATATACTTATATATTTGATAAAAACATACTTCTTATACGGAGAGTAGCAACAGCTTCTACGCAAAACCTTATTTTCTGTCCTTTTCGTTGATAAGTATATAATCAAATACTTATATACTGCAAGTGAATAGTTCTACTTTAACATAATCTTTACATTTGGGCTGGGGCATAGAAAAAAGCAATACAGTATCTGTTCTATTGCTTTTGGCTCACCTAACTTTCTCATTCATTCTTTTAAGTACCATTCTATAGAACCGAAACTTCACATTAAACCTTATGAAAAGAAAAAGAGTTCTTTAGTTGCCTGTTTGGCAAGTAAAAAGTTCGTCATGACCCTTAAATAATTGAATTTTCATAATTATTTTTATTGGCAAAATACTAACCGAGATATATAATTTTTTATTAGTGGGACTTATATACATAATTCTACAAAATATCTACAGAAGGAGAAGTTAAGGATGAGAAAAACTGCAGCTATTTTAGTAACAGGTATTCTAGCATTCTCTCTTAGTCCCACCTCAGCATTTGCTGAAGATGGATCTACAAGTGAGCAATTCCCCACGCCACCTATTGAGGGGTACCAAGTTGTGACAGAGGAGAAGGAAACATCGTTAGATACAACAGCTACTCCTGCATTACAATATGAAGGCACAACTATCTATGAACCAACTTACATGGAAATCCAGATGGCAGCAAAAAAGAACGCAACTGATCCTATTCCCCCTGGTCCAAATTATTATCAAGAATATCCAGATGGTACAACATCCATTAGTAAATATGCCTATTCTAACGGAACATTAATTCAACAAGACCTTGATCAGGGGATAGCCAATTCAATTTGGAGTAATGGGGTTACTGTTGCAGGTTTTACTTTTAAGACTGGCGGCGGTGTCTTAGTTGAGTCTGCAAATAGACTAGTAACTAGCATAGATAAGTACCGTGAATCTACTGTTTATGCTTATAAATCTTATCGTTACATTGGAAAAAAAGCAAAGGTGTATAACCGTGGTTCTTGGTCGAAGTGGTATGAGGCAAAGTCTCGTGAGAACTTTGCACATACATACTCTTCTTGGGTAAATTCTTCTGGCTATACAAAGACAATACAAATAGACTTCACGCGCGATAATGGATATTATCCGGTAGTAACGAATTTCTCTCCTAACTATAACAATGATTCCGAACTGAAAAACCGGGCTTGGACTAACTGGTACAAGGGATATAAATACTATAGCTATCCGGAATACGGCTACAGACTATGATGAATTACATCTATCTTCTCTTATGCGGCTTCACTCTAATAAGTGCACTTACAACAGGCTGCTCTAACTCACAAGAGTCCAAGAAAGCAGAATCATCCCAAATAATTGTGCAGAGCGAATCAGATCAAGATGCATTAGAAAATCCTATAAATCAAGAATATGAAGATCTGTTTAAACAAGATATCAAATCATTTCCTCCAAGCACTGATTTATTTCAAACTTCTATTATAGTGATACAAACTAATGAGAATTATATAACTTTTGAAGTGATAATTGATCACCCCAAGCAGTTTATGAAAAATGTAACCATACTTGGGGCTCTCGAAAAGGAAGCATGGCGTAGCTTACATGCCCCATTCCTGACTATAACTAACTTAATGGAAATACAAAGTTACCCTAAATCAACTACATTAAAAAACTTTACGATTGGTCCAAATATAAAGGATATTAAAGGAATCTCATCTTCGACATCATTTATGCTAAACAAGGGAGTTGGTCTACAGGATGTATTAAAAGATAGTCCTTATATCTACGTAAAGGTTAGTTGGTTAGATGAAAGAGATATAGAGCAAGAGCAATACCTAAAGATAGCGAGTGACCAATTTAAAGTAAACCCTTTTTAGCTCCCAAACGAACTTGGAAACTCTAAGGCAGGATTTCTTTAGAGTAAGGTATGCGCCAAATACTCCCCACCTATGAATGAACTGCACCCCGATTGTTAGACACAACTAACAATCGGGGTGCAGTTCAGAAATTGGTGCGGAGTATTTTATGCTTTATTTAGCTTTTTCGGAACCCTCCATTCCTGAGCATTAGACTCATTTATGAATACTACCCAAATATTAGGATTCTTTTTCTATTATGGAAGCCATTTGCTTGCGAAGCAGTTGTAATTCATCTTTCATCGTTTCCCAAACTAATTCTAAATCAACAGCGTGGTACACATGTATCAATACATTTCGAAATGCAATCCAGTCCCTCCAAGACACTTCAGGATATTTACTTTGAAACTCTCTTGGAATCCGGTTCATTGTTTCACCAATAATTTCTAAACCCCGAATCGTGGCTTTTTGAGTTTTTCAATCCTGTTCATATTGCTCAAAAGATAAGCCTTCTATAAAAGAAAGTGTTTCATCAATTTCATTTATTATGTCGTTGATATGAATTCTATAATCCTTGGACATACCGAATATCCTCCTTGATATGAGGTTGTATTTCTTTACGAATACTTTCACTCGTCACGAGGTCAACCTCCCTGCCTAACAATCCTTCCAAGTAGAATTTCAGTCCCATGTACGATTTGAATTTTTTATGTCCATCATTAAACTTCACCAGTATATCAATATCGCTTGTTTCTGTCGCATCTCCTCTTGCAAAAGAACCGAAGATCCCTAACTGCTCAACGTTAAATTGCTTAATATCCATTGCCCGTTCTTGTAATTTTTTGAACAATTCTTCGTTATCCGTCATCGCAATTATCCCTCCTTCTTTTACTTTTAATGTTATTGCACCATTTCTTGCTTCAACAGGTGCATATTCTTTGGATTTCCCGAAAGCTTAGCAGTAAATCAATTCCAACATCTCTAATTTGACCGCTCCCCTAACGGAGGGGTACATAAATGGGGGAATATAAAAACACCAATAGCCTGCGCTATTGGTGCTTAATTACTCCGATACACATCCTGTGTCTACTTTCTTTACCTAATATCATTAGTTATTATAAGATTTATCATTGGAGTCTATATGTAGTTAATAATTTTTGCATCTTGTAACCACCTTTTAAAAAAAGCAGCTCCTTCTTCAAATAATAAATTGTTAGTATATATCACTCCAATTTCATGTCCGTATCCTGGAATATAAGGATATTGTTCAGGAACATGAACATCTTTGTAGTGTTCTGGTTCAAAAAATATATCCCATTCATCTATTCCTTCTTTTTTGTAACCTATCGCTTCTAGATCATAGTCATTTTCATAATAACCAATGTGTGCATGTTGGTGTTGTTCATATATGCTCTTCATAAAACCGGTCCTCTTTTCTTCAAAAATTCAGTAACATACCTTTATCAGTAAATTGTAAGTGAGGAGAAGAAATGCCTTCTGTATATCCCATACGGTCCTGGTCGATATAACGTCACATTATTAGCATTGGGAAATGCCTCAAAGCACAGAAATGGGAAGGGCTTGAAGCCTCTCCCGCTATTATCATGTATGCATCTTTTTATACACACTTAACATGGCTACATTTAGGAATGGAACATGTTTCTGCAAACTGCATGAAATTTTGCATATCCTCATTGTATAAAATTCGCATTTTGCCACAAGAACTCCTTCATAGATAAAAATTGTCAATGAATAGACTATAGTGAGTTGAAACAGAATTTATAAATAGGTAAAGAAAAAAGGCCTCTGACACCAGAGACCCTTCGTATGTATCCTAAGATTTTGTTTGCAAAGGGCACACATCTCATTGCTGATGTGGTTCCGTACTGTTTTCTCGCTGATGAACAATTCGCCGGCAATTTCTTTCGTCGTCTTGTCTTGCACAAGCAGCTCGAATACTTCCCTCTCACGTTTCGTAAGTAACGGTTTAGATCCAAAGTCTTTTTCCTTCAACTGTATAACCCTCCTTGCCTGCCCTGAGCCAAATTGGGATTTGGGTATTCATTTAGTCTTTGTATTGTATGAACACATGTGACTCGTGGTGCATACATCACGGCAGTTTTTTTGGGAGGGCGAAGGGTTGCTCGTTCTTGTTATGTATAGGGGCCTTCCATTAGTTTATGCAGGGTGGTGGACGGATATGTCAGCTGGTTGAAAAGTATAGGATGCTTAATCACCTTCTGAGCATTCAATGCATCTGAAGATGGATTTTGACCATATCAGTATTCTGTTTTTACTACACTGCATTCCTTTTATGTTCTATGCGAAAAATTCTCAACAAAAGAGCAATTAAACAATTTCTTTGACAGCTCTGTGATTAATATACTGTGTCTACTTTTTTTACTTAATATCACATAAAAAAGCACGCCACCCTTTCTTAGTAGGATAAGAAAAAAGAATGACGTGCTTTTGTACTTGAGGACAATTAATTTTTTAACCGCATGGATATACAAAGCTTTCCACCTTAGAGTTTACACTAAAATCTATTCTTATGATTTTTAATCCTATTCCTCATAAATTCGCATTATTGGATCTTGATCATGATAGGCTATACATAATGGAAGATTTATATTAAATTTAGTAGCTATTTCTCTAAAAACTACTACTGTTCTAGCAATAAGATAGAGTGTTACTCCTATATTTAGACTGTTATTAAATCCACCTTTATTGTCATACAAATTACTAAATTCTAATAAACATGGACCTGCAATACTTTCCTCCCACTCACATGCCCAATCATCATTTTCTTCGGACAGTGGATAGTATTCCGTACAAAGGTAGTATGTGCCCTTCCAATTATTATCCATATCATACTCAAAGTAAATGGCTTTAGTTTCAGAATCAAGTGAACTTTTAATTGCTTTTGTGAAAGCTTCACCTAATAACTCTTGATAATGTGTTGTATTAATATTTTTTATCTGTTCTGCCATATCTTTTCCAGATATTTGAACACAAACATTAAAATACTTTTGCTCTAACTCTACAGTATTTAGAGAAACTATATCACTTTGCATCTCATCTAAGTAATCAAAGATTAGAGTCATATATCATTTCATCTCCTATTTTTCCAATATCTTGAGTATAACATGTCTGGATTTTTTTGAACATGTTTCCTTAAACTCCTATAACTCCTTAAAAAAGCCTCCCTATCTCCTTTAGCATGTTTATCAATCTTTTTCATATTTCTTAACATATATTCATGATACGCATTAGGGTGACGTCCTTGATGTATCATCCTTTTTTTGTTCCAACCTGCATCTAAATCCAAATTATATTTATTGGCTATTTCTTGGAAGTGTTTTGTATAACGTTTGCTTTTATTTGTTGCAAAATGATGAACTTGAAAAGGTTTTTTAAAGGGTTTTATTGCTAATTTAGCGCCTTTTATTCTCGATCCACCAACAGCACCTAACGCAGCTGCACCTACTATACCTCCAACAGTAGCTCCTGCACGATAAGCCTTATATCCATCATATGCTGCAAACCCCGCATTCACAGCTAGCCAGAAAAAGTGCCCATCTGGGTCAATACCCATAACCGGATTATTATTTACATACGCATACCCATTTTGCGTAATCGGATCATCCGCGTCACCTGGATCTGGGTCTACCGAAATAAACACACCGTGCACCGGATGATAATACCGCGCCATGAGGTAATACATGCCGATTTCTTTATCATACATGTATCCCGCATATCCAAACGGATTATCTGCTGCGAAGCCTTCTGCACTACTTGTCAGCACATTGCCCCACGCGTCGTACGTATATTGCACCACGACTTTGCCTGTGCTGTCTGTCATCGCAATAACATCACCATAATGTAAAAAGGTCTTACGAATACATCTTCGCAAAACCTTTTCTTCTCAATATTATTATTTTACCTATTTAATTCTTTTCCTTTGCGCTATTACTTACAATTTCTTTGTATAGAATTAAGAGTAATCTCCGTTTTCATCAATACCAATAGGATAATATGGTAGTGAGTTTATAATTTCATATAAATTTTGATGTAATCCAGAAAGCCAATCTACGACAAAGTCTTTAGGATTAACATACTCTTCAATATCCTCGTTATCGTTTAATTTATCACACTCAAACCAATATCTTCTAAAAACATCGATAACTCTTCCTGATATAGCTAATTCATATCTGTATGTTTTATCACCTTCTGAGACATCAATGTTTTCTTTTTCTTCTTCAATAGCACTTTCTAAATCCTTAACATACTTTTCAAATAATAATTCATACTCTGTACTTTCATTTTTCATTATCTTAAGGCCTCCATTCTGGATTTGAGTCAATATGTTGGACACAAAAAAGTTAAGTTTTAAGCTGATTGTTTGATTTGATCTTCAATTGATTGAGGAGTTTGGTATCCCAGACTGCTGTGTATTCTTTTTCTGTTATACCAACCTTCAATAAACTGAAACATAGCTAGTTTGGCAGAGTGGTAGTCTAGATATTGCGCATGATTTACTTCTTCTTTCTTTAAAATGGCGTGAAATGACTCGATACAGGCATTATCATAAGGACAGCCTTTTTGGCTAAATGATTGAATGATGCCGTGAGATTGAATGTATTCTGTAAACACAGAGCTTGTATATTGGGAACCTAAATCCGTGTGCAGGAGTAAACCTTTGGCCGGCTTTTGTATAGAGTAAGCGTTTCCTAAAGCTTTCATTACTAAGTCTGTTGTCATCGAACGCGAAAATGAATAGCCCACAATTTTCTTAGAGTGTAAATCCATCACAGAAGCCAAGTAACACCAACCATCTCTCAATGTGTGAATGTAGGTGATATCTGCCACCCATTTTTCGTTGATCGTGGTGGTAGAGAAGTCTCTTTCCAACAGGTTCTTACGTTCCAGCACTTTTTCTCGGCTGGAATGAGGCCTGTATTTTTTCTTGGTAATCGAACGAATTTCTGCTTTTGTCATGAGACGCTGTACACGTTTCAAACTCACTGAATATCCACCTTTCAGGAGTGTTTGATGAATTTTAGGAGCTCCATACCGTTCTTTACTCTCTTGATGGATCTGAATGATTTTCTTGGTTAACTCTTGATTTTCACGTTCACAGTTTGACTCTGTTTTGTGTAATGAATGATAGTATGTACTTCTCGGAACAGCCAGCACGTCACACATCATCTGAACCGGGTACTGTTTCTTGTGTTCATCAATAAAATCGGTAAGCTCTGTATCGTTTACTTTTTCGCGAATATGGCCATAGCCTTTTTTAGGATTTCAATCTCCTGTTTTAATCGAAGGTTCTCCTTTTGAATGGCAGCCAGCTCTTTGGGAGTGAGGGATTCTTCCCCCGTTCCAATAGGAGTAAATTCTTTGATCCATTTATAGATCGTCACTTCAGAAACGCCATATTCGTTACTTAATTCTTTCACAGAGGTACCGGAATGATATAAGTCCACAACTGTTTTCTTAAAATCTTCATTGTATTTTTTGCCTGTATTTTTACGTTCCATACGGACACATCCTTCCTTGAACTACATTGTAAGGACTTAACTAAGATGTGTCCATAAAACTATACTAACTCCAATGATTAATTAGCACTATGTGTTCAATTATATGTACAATAAATTTAGTATGCAAATTTATGAAATTCATTTGCCAATTGCTTAAATGCATCATTTCTTTTTATGCTTCCAAAACCACAACCAACTTTTTTTACATTCTTGTTTGACAGTAACGGTATATAATCCTCAGGCTGCATATTTTGAGCTGAAGAATGGTAAAATTCGCATAGTGCTGGTGCAAACTCTAAGCTATCTAGGTTTTTCAATCCCTTCATATTTTCTAACTCAATTTTATAAAGATACCTCAAATCCTGTAATGAAGGGAGTTCCGTTACATTTGGCAATGCACCTAACGTTAAAGTCTGTAAGCCTGTGAGATGCGAAATAAATGAAAGATCCTGTAACTTACGAATTTGATATAAGTCAAGATGCTTGATATTGCTCATACCTTCAATTGCTTTAAAATTATGGATACCTCCAAAAGATATACATAAAGACTGTAAATTCCTCAATCGCTCTACATATTCCAAATTCGGTGTAGTCACAGATGTCAACATGAGTTTTTGTAAATGTATCAGATTTGCTAATGCTTCAATGTGCTTTTGGTGTCCGACCACACCTAAATCCTTAAGCTGTTTAAAACGTTCTATAGGCTTTAGTGTAGGTTTTTTAGAGCGAGTTTCTCCTATACCTAATGATTCCAAATCAATGGAAACTTCGTGCAAGGCATCAAAATTTTCTATTTCAAAAATATGAAAATGTAAAGATTTGAGTTGTCTTAACACAGCTAAGTATTCTAGACCTCTTGGCTCTTCTGATAAATCAATAGCAATATGTTGCACCTCATATAAAAATCTTAAAAAACTTACATCAAGATAGTCACCATATAACCTTAATGTGATATCTTTGCGCTCCTTAAACACAATTTTATTTAGTAAATCCCATGTGCCTTGAGATAATTCACATGCAATTTGAACAAACTTCACCTCTAAATTCATTGCAATTTTTTGTATAGAATCCTCAGAAATATTTTCATGAATGTGTACACGATCCGGGGAAAGAATTTCAAATTCGTTCATTCATACCTCCACTTTTAGTAATAGTTATTACAATGAATGATTCCAAAAAGGCAAGTAACCTTACAAATTCGTCGGCACTTGCCTTTTATACAGCTAATAAATGAAATACATTTATTCTATGACTTGTGTTTCCCAGCCATCATAGTCATCTGCCTGCCCTAATTCTTTGATTGCTAATTCTGTCATAAATCGAGTTAATTCAAATATTTCTTTTGCATTTATTCTGGAATTCTTGCCTGCCTTTAGCACTAAAAACTCTGTACCATCTTCATCTGTAACTGTAAAAGGTTCATATACATCAAACCCTTCTTGAAATAAAGTTTTAGCAACCTTATGAGCCATTTCTTCTGTTTTTGGGAAGAAATAATGTTGTAAATAATGTATTTTAAATATGTTAGATCCTGCTTCCTTTAAAGAAGCAATTGTTTCTAAGTCCCTTTCCTCACGCCAATTCTTATGTTCTTGAGACTCTAACATAAATTAATCACCCCATTTTATCAGTATCTTTTAATTCCATACTTCTTCCAGTTCTTTTCACTTATTTGGTGTCGTTTATTTTCCAATACACCTTTATATCTTTTTGGATATCCATATCTATTAATCATGTTTTGTTCTAACACATTTAGAGGTCTACCAGGATTAGCCCTTCCAATTACCCTGAAAGTATAAGTGTTTCCAGGATTTTTTTTATGATGTTCTTTTTGCCTCGCCATATATCTAGAAAAACTTTTAGCTTGACCTACATATTTTCCACCTGTATTTGAAGTCCTTAAATATACAAATCCTTTACCTTTACTTCTTTTTAGCGCTGTAGCACCTATCTTACCTGCTAACTTAAACCTACCACCGCCAATTGCACCAAAAGCAGCCTTTCTTACAATTGTTCTAGCGTTTGCTCCAGATTTATAAGCAGAATAGCCATCATATACTGCGAACCCAGCATTTATTACAACCCAAAAGTAATGACCATCTGGATCTACATATACTACTGGATTATTATTCGCATACGCATACCCATTTTGCGTAATCGGATCATCCGCGTCACCTGGATCTGGGTCTACCGAAATAAACACACCATGCACCGGATGGTAATACCGCGCCATGAGGTAATACATGCCGATTTCTTTATCATACATGTATCCCGCATATCCAAACGGATTATCTGCTGCGAAACCTTCTGCACTGCTTGTCAGCACATTGCCC
>NZ_RIAV01000017.1 GCF_003852715.1 Ectobacillus antri | reverse complement strand
CCAGCTCCGCCGGTTAGGTGCTGCCAGCCGAGAACCTCCGCCCATAAAGGCAGAAAGCGCCTTTTTGGTCGGAGAACCTCTGCTTCTGCACCTGAACAAACCGTCTCCGCTTTTCTTATGCAGTGGCTGTTTGGTTTTGGTCTGCTACGTCAGGGTCAAATGTGTTGGTGGCACTAATGCCGTTAAATGTGTTGACAACAAATCCGACGTTTGAGGCACCTGAACCGTTAAAAGCTTTTGTATTCTCTTTGGGAGAAACGTTGTAGAAATCGCCTAAATTGAATGAACCGTTGCTGTTTTGGACCACAACGTTACCTACTAAGGATGGCATAGTTTCACCTGCCGTAAATGTATTTTGTTCTACTATATGCTGTCTTTTTCAGAAGGTGAGCTTTCCGCATATTTTCGAATCTGCACGATGCGCGAGTTAGCAAATCCATAATCTAAAGACCCAATATGCAAGCATGATGAATTTAGCATATTTCTTTGAAAAATCGAATCGACATGAATAAATGGACAGGCGTTGATAACATGCATACGTGCTTCTTTTACGCGTAAAGGAATCGTAATGTCTGTATCACGAAAAATAATGTAGGATGAAAAGGGAGGATCTTTTACAATGAATTCTCCTTTTTCGTCTTGCACTGCAATTGCTCGGGTCCTGGTTTCTATGGTATTCGTATCGCCAATTTGAATAACACTGCTAATACCCATAGTAAGGACGGTTACATCTTGCACAACAGAAAATCGTCTAAACATGGTTATGCTGGTGTGGACGGAACATCAAGGACAGAAGGAACAAACGGTCCTTGAGCCAATGATTCCGGCGGTGTATCTAGAATAGATGACAATATGAGAAAATCGATATCTCCTACCACAAATAAACCAGACGAAGAAACGCCTCCACTATGAATATTCCCTACTTTTATTTCATGATTCACAACGGTGTATTGTAGCATGCTTTACTCCTTTCTCATATGAGGGGGGATATGCTGAATAAATGCCATGAAGGCTTTGTCAATATCTTGCTTCATATTGTGAATAATGATATCTTTCATGTATTCGGGATTAGATGTAATCTCTGGATAAGGTTGAACTTGCGATAAGTAATAAGGCAGACGGTGCTCCATTTGCTTGCGGATGTCATCAATCATCATATTGCGATACGTATCATCTAAGGGCACACGCTCATCTGCTTCAAATTGAAGAATACGATGATATGCCTCTTGGTCTAAATAACGATTCATTTGTTGAATAATATCTTGATAAAAATCCGGATTCACTTCAGTTTCCGGGTTTACTTTGAGGGTCTCAGTCGCAACATCAAAATCTTCAATAGCCCCTCCTCCATATGGATTCAGACCGATATTTAATGTCCCGTTTAAATTTTCAACTTTTAATTGATCGAACTTATATTCGACTTTCCCTACAGTGGTAGGGGGGGTTCTTTTGATATTATCCAATTCAGCTTGAATGGCGTGTAGTTCTCTCTCCAATTCTTCTAGTTTTTGTTGTTGTGACTGTATAGTATATTGCAACTGTTGTACCACTTGAAACCACTCTTGATTCATAGCAAACCCTCCTGAAATACACCCTAGCTATTTCCGGTAGGCTCATCTGAAGGAACAATTGAAACGATTTGTCCTGGCTCCTTCAGAGGGCGCGCCGGTTCTAAAAACTCTCCTGTATTGGAAAATTTAGATAGAGATTTGATAGTTCCGGCACTACCGATTTGAAAAACAGAAGAAGTCGTAACACTGCCAACACGCAAGTTGTTGATAATAATACTTTGGTGCACATATACATTCAAATTCATCCCTCCTTAATTGGTGAAGGCTATCGGTTGATCAATGTTGTCATTGTCCGATACGTTTGTTGTACTTTGATAATTGTAAACAGAAACGGACTCACCGACATTGAACGAGCCTGCTCCTGCGAAGGTTTTTGAGTAGCTGATAGGGCGGATGGCAAATACGTCACCGATATGAAATACGCCACTCGAGCCAAGGTTGACAATATTTACACTTCCGACAATTGCAGGCATAATAAAAAACACCTTTCATTTGCAAGATTCTTATAACTATTGTATGGACGTTTGCCCAAAAATGTGTATAAATTTTGCAAAAAGAAAAAGACGCACTCATTTGAGTGTGTCTATAATGATATTTTTTTTGGTGTTGCTATTGAGTTGCAGAACAAGAACAATGTTTAGTAGCTTGTCTAATTCCTGACTACAGGAAACAGTTTTCTTTGCCGTCAGTCCGTAACGTCCTGCTAAATATTCCATTTGTTCACGCTTCTTTTCAATCACTTGTTCAAACATTGACTCAACTCCACTCCTTTTCTTCATATCAGAGTGCTTTCAACACCAACTTTCCTTTTAATTAATAGTATACAATTTTTTCCCAAAACATAAACGGTTTCGATAAAAGAAGATAGTCTTCTACAAAATTTGCGACCAACAAGGCATGTGGTAGTCTCCTAGTATAAGTGGTGCAAGGACGAGTATGTTATGTTACAAGCTTTCTTAGATTTCAGCAAATTTTGACGAAATAAGGAGGAATTTTATAAAGGAGTGCGAATTTGTACTTGTGAAGCTGTGACATGGAGTGTGAAAACAATGCGATTCGTAACGGCAAAAAAAGAAGAAAAAGTATTCGTCGGAATAGTAATGGGAGATAGTGTTTTGCATTTACGTGAAGTACAAAAAGTCATGACAGGTAAAGTCACGCTACCTATTACAATGATTGAATGTATTGAAGCAGGGGACGTATTTTTAAAACAGGCAGAGGAAATCGTAGCGTGGGCACAAGAAAAAGAAATGCCAGGTTGCTATGCTATAGAAGATGTGCATTTAATGGCACCTATTCCACGGCCACGAAAAAACATAATTTGTGTAGGGAAAAATTATAGTGATCATGCGGCTGAAATGGGAGCGGCGCCACCAGAGCATGTTATATTTTTTACAAAAGCTCCCACTACTGTCGTGGGGCAGTATGAGTATGTTCATAGTTACTCGCATTTGACTGAGGAGTTAGATTACGAGGGAGAACTGGCTATTATCATAGGGAAAAAGGGAAAGAGCATTGCAGCAGCAGATGCGCTTTCCTATGTATTTGGTTATACAATTGTGAATGATATTACTGCTCGTGATGTTCAAAGTCGCCACAAACAGTTTTTTTTAGGTAAGAGCTTTGACACGTTTTGCCCGATGGGACCTGTACTGGTGCATCAATCTGCTTTAGCTGGACAGGATTTACACATAGAAACAAAAGTGAATGGTGAGCTCAGACAATCTGCAAGCACTGCAGAAATGTTATTTTCAATTCCGCAAATTATTGCAACCCTTAGTCAAGGGATGACACTTGAGCCAGGTGATATTATTGCAACGGGAACGCCGGCTGGTGTGGGAAAAGGATTTCACCCACCTCGTTTCTTGAAAGCGGGAGATATCATAGAAGTAACAGTAGAAGGCATTGGTACACTACAAAATACAGTAAAATAATACTGTATATAATTATTTGTTAAATGGTTTATGTTCTTATTCGGAACACATCCTTTGCAAGCCTTGACGGTAGCGCTACTCTCTTTCATATAGATTGTTAGGAAAATGGAATAGGTTAGGCCTCGCAGGCGGGTAGACTTGAGATGGCTCTCTGACCGCGTCCACACATCGCTCATTCTTCTTTCCCATCCAAAAAAAGAATGTCGTTTTTTCTAGCTGTAATTGTATATAGGGTTTTTTCTCTTTCTCTAGCATGATATGATAGGAACGATGTAAAAAATAGAGGGGGAATAAACATGACTCATATGCATATTACGGCATGGGCACTTGGAATTATTTTATTTCTAGTTACGTATGCAATGTATCGCAGTGGAAACGGGAAGGCAAGAATATGGCACATGCTTTCTCGTTTGTTGTATGTACTTATTGTAGCAACGGGGTTAATTCTATACACTGGCTTCGACTTGAAGGGTGCATATGCAATGTGGTACGGCATTAAAATGCTGCTTGGTATTCTTGTAATCGGTAGCATGGAGATGGTTCTTGTCCGTACCAAAAAACAAAAAAGTACAGCCGGTACTTGGATTTTGTTTGTAATTACATTGGCAATCGTATTATATCTAGGTTTTAAATTGCCGGTTTTACCTTTCTCTTAAGGGAAAAACGCCTCATTCTTGAGGCGTTTTTTATATTGTCATAGTAAGAGTCATACCATTGGCTTTAGTTAACAAAAATATATCCTTTTGTTCTGTTCCGCTTCGTATGTACTGGTGCTGTAAAGCGCATACCATTTCACTGTTGTCATATATGATAAAGTTGACACCTTCGCGCGGACCTGGACCCACTTGGAAAAATAAAGAGTTGTGACAGTAAATGCTGTCATATAGAGAGTACTCCCATTTAGCAAGCGCTTCTGCAAACATTTCTAAAGCATTGTCTCGCAATTCTTGTAACCATTCATTATAGACGTATTGCAACTTTTTACGAACACGAATCATTTCGCCATCTTGTAAGGGATGAATTTGATTTTCAATCTTTACAAGATGCTCTTCATAAAAGCGAGCAGGTAACCAGTGATTATGATATAAGATTTCAAAATCGTCATGTACGACTTCGGCGAGCGCAAAAGCCTCATCTGTTTCTTCATCAAAAAATACCCATTCTTCATTGATATATTCTACATTACCGACTTTGTGTGCACGCGGTTGATTATACATAATATGATAGCGATTTTTCATATTTGTACTCCTTTCTACAGCTTTCCTCCCTGTTATAGACAATTGCTAAAGCCTTTAAACCAGGCACCTAAACAGAGTTTTAGGCATACAATGAGACCATATTGCAAGTTTAAAGGAAAGGATGATGGATATGTGCGGCATTACAGGGTGGATTGATTACGGCCGTTCGTTATTATCCGAGAAGGAAGCTGTTGCGGGAATGACTCATACGCTTTCAAAGCGCGGGCCGGATGACACAAATGTATGGACAACGCAACATGCGGCATTTGGCCATAAACGTCTTGCTGTTGTAGATTTAGAAGGCGGGAAACAGCCAATGACACGACAAAAAGAACAGGAGTACACCATTTGTTATAATGGCGAGCTATATAATACAGAAGACTTACGAGAAGAGCTTTTAAAAAGAGGTTATACGTTTAAAGGGCATTCTGATACTGAAGTCTTGTTAACTGCGTATATGGAATGGGAAGAAAACTGCTTAGTGCATTTAAATGGGATTTTTGCATTTGCTGTATGGGATGCAAAAAAGGAAAAACTTTTTATTGGGCGTGACCGTTTAGGTGTAAAGCCTTTATTTTATAAGGAAGATCCTAAAAGACTTTTATTCGGATCGGAGCTCAAAGCTATTTTGGCACATCCGGATGTAAAAGCAGAGGTAACGTATGAGGGGTTATCGGAGGTACTGGGATTGGGACCATCACGTTCCCCTGGGCATGGGATATTTCATGGTATAAAGGAATTGCGCCCCGGGCATGCACTCATATTTTCTAAAGACGGTTTGAAAGTATGGAGATATTGGAATGTTCAAAGTACTACTCACGTAGACAGCTTCGATGACACAGTGGCGAAGGTTCGTTTTTTGCTAGAAGATGCGATTACACGTCAGCTTGTTTCTGATGTTCCATTATGTACGTTTTTATCCGGCGGTGTTGACTCCAGTGCCATTACAGCCTTTGCCGCTCGCGCATATGAGCAAGAGGGAAAGAACTCTCTTCATACGTATTCTATTGATTACGAAGACAATGAAAAGTATTTTAAATCCAACACGTTTCAACCGAACTCAGACGGCCCTTGGATTGAGCTGATGAGTAAAACATTTGCAACCAATCATCATCGTTGTGTGATTACAAATGAAGATTTAGCGAAGCATTTAACAGAAGCCGTGATTGTACGTGATCTCCCAGGCATGGCTGATGTGGATTCTTCATTACTATGGTTTTGCCGTGAAATTAAAAAGGATTTTGTTGTAAGTTTATCGGGAGAATGTGCGGACGAGATTTTTGGAGGCTATCCATGGTTTCATAGAGAAGAAGACTTACAGTCCGGCAGTTTTCCATGGATGCGTTCCACACAAGCGCGTGAGAACTTGCTTAGAGACGAGTGGAAGCAAAAATTACGTTTGCGTGAGTACGTGCAGCGTCGCTATGAAGAGACGGTTGAGGAAACACCTGCTTTGGAAGGAGAAACACCACTAGAAGCAAAGCGACGTCAATTATTTTATTTGAACATGGTTTGGTTTATGACAACGCTGCTTGATCGAAAGGATCGTATGAGCATGGGGGCAAGCCTTGAGGTTCGTGTTCCATTTGCTGACCATCGCCTGGTTGAGTATGCTTGGAATATTCCATGGGACATGAAAATGTACAATAATCGTGAAAAAGGTTTACTTCGGAAAGCACTTGAAGGTGTGTTACCAGAGGATGTTCTATATCGTAAGAAAAGTCCGTACCCAAAAACACATAATCCTCATTATACAAAAGCAGTTACAGCGTGGTTGACAGAGCTTCTTGCTGATAAATCCTCTGTTTTGCATGAGTTCTTCAAGCGTGAACAACTGGATAATTTAATTGCAACAGGCGGAAATGCATTTACAGTGCCTTGGTTTGGGCAGCTTATGACAGGTCCGCAGTTGCTTGCTCACTTAGCGCAGATGCATGTATGGTTTGAGTATTACAATATATCTATTAAAGAGTAGACAGCCCATAAGGCTGTCTTTTTCTGTGTATAGGAATATATGGTATGCCTAACATAGCTAGGACATATTTTGGTAAGAGGGACAGGGTATGTTTTATTTGAGTTGTCATTATACGTAATATATAATGTTTGTATAAATTATGTACATGTAAAGACAAAGTGTGATTTGATAGAAATGTAAGTCGTGTGAACGGTTTAGGATAAAAAGAAACAACTAAAAGCTGCACAAATTTAAATATAGAGACTTCAATATAACGGAGGAATATAACGTGAAAAAAATTGCTGTAATTGGAGCAGGGCCCGGAGGATTGGCAGCTTCTATGCTACTTGCCGCAAAAGGGTACGATGTAGAAGTGTTCGAAAAGCAGCCATATATAGGAGGACGTAATGGTTCTTTTCAATTGGGCGACTATACATTTGATATTGGACCAACTTTTTTAAGTATGCCACAACTTGTAGAAGAGCTATTTGCACTCGTTCGTAGAAATGTAGACGATTATTTGGATTTAAAAGAATTAAAGGATATGTACGAACTAATATTTGATGATAAAAAGTTGATAATGACCCGTGATGAGAATGTAATGCGGGCTCGCATTGCAAAGGAGTTTCCAGGCAATGAGCGCGGCTATGAACAGTTTATGAGAGAAAATAAAATGAAGCTCGATAAAATGACACCGATTCTGCAAAATCCAATGGATAGAATGCGAGATTACTTAAGTTTACGTGTGTTAAAGGCACTGCCACATTTATCTTTGTCCAAAAGCTTGTATGATGTACTTTCCTCTTACTTTACAGATGAACGCTTGAAACTCGCGTTTACGTTTCAATCTAAGTACTTAGGAATGTCTCCGTGGGAATGTCCGGGTGCTTTCTCCATTCTATCTTATATGGAACATGCGCATGGTATTGTTCATCCGATTGGCGGACTCAATCAGTTGCCAAAAGCAATGGCGAAAATTACGGAGGAATATGGAGGGCGCATTCATCTTGGTAAGGGTGTCAAGGAGTTGCTTTTGGAAGGAAAAAAAGTAACAGGTGTCCTGCTTGAAACAGGGGAAACAGTTTTTGCTGATGAAGTAATTATAAATGCAGATTTTGCGCATGCAATGACAAAGCTCGTAAAGCCTGGTGTGCTGAAAAAATATAGTAAGGAAAAGCTAGAGAAAAAGAAGTATTCTTGTTCTACATTTATGATGTATGTAGGGGTTAAAAAGCGCTATGACCTGCCACATCATACGATTATATTTGCAAGTGACTACAAAAAAAATGTAGAAGAGATTACAAAAACACAATTGCTTTCTAAAGACCCTTCCATTTATGTGCAAAACGCATGCATAACGGATCCGACCCTTGCCCCAGAAGGAAAATCGGCTCTGTACATTTTAGCGCCGGTGCCTAATAATATGAGCGGCATTAATTGGGAGGAGAACAAGCGAGCGTTTCGAAACGTTATTTTGAAAACCTTGGCAGAAAAAACGGGATTTACTGATATTGAAGAACATATTGAGGTAGAACGCATTCTTACACCACAGCAATGGGAGCAAGACTTGTTTGTATATGAGGGGGCGACTTTCAACTTGGGACACCAACTTACACAAATGATGTATTTACGCCCACACAACCGCTTTGAAGAGCTCGATAACTGCTGGCTTGTAGGCGGTGGTACGCATCCAGGCAGTGGTTTACCAACCATTTTGGAATCGGCTAAGATTACATCGCGCCTTATTGAGGAAACGACAGGAAAGGTGGTTTCTGTATGAAGCGCATTGGTATTGTAGGAGGAGGTATAGGCGCATTAACAGCTGCGCTTATTCTCACAAAGCAAGGAAAATCCGTTGAGATTTTTGAAAAAAGTCACAAGTTAGGTGGTCGACTCTCATTTGTCGAACGAGATGGTTATCGAATTGATGAAGGTCCCACAATTGTGTTGCTTCCAAATATGATTCGAGAGATTTTAGAGGAAGCGGGTATTTCTTCGTCTCAATACGAACTCATTCCATGTGATCCACTGTACACGCTTTTTTATCGTGATGGTACGACGTATACAAAGTACCGGGATATAGAAAAGCAATTACAGGAGCTAGAGCGTGTGTTTCCAGAGGATAAAGATGGATTTTTGCGGTTTCTAAACGATATGAGAATGCGTTTTATTATCGGAAAGCCCGCATTTTTAGAGCGATCATTTGTACAAAAGCGTAGCTTTTTTACTTATGAAAATATGAAAACGTTAGTGAAACTAAAAGCGTATCAAAATACAAAAAAGATGATGGAAAGCTACTTCCAGAATGAAAAACTTCAAGAAGCCTATTCCTTACAAACGCTTTATATTGGTGGAAATCCCGCTGCTACGCCAGCGATTTATAGTCTTGTATCATTCAGTGAACATGAGTATGGTATTTGGTATGTAAAAGGAGGCTATGCCAGCCTTGTACAGACACTAAAAGAAGAGCTAAAGAAACGTGATGTGAATATTCATTACGGGGTGGAAGTCACAGGTATTCGTGTAGAACAGAATACAGCAACTGGAATTGAGGTCAACGCAAGCTATTATCCCTTTGATGCAGTTTTAGTAAATGGTGATTATCCGACGATGCTTCCGCTTCTTGGTAAAGAAGCGCAGATGAAGAATTATACACCATCTTCAGGCTGTGTGTTGCTATATTTTGGTTTAAATAAGAAATATGACAGTCAAATTCATCAATTTTTCTTAAGTGATGATATGGATTTGCATATGAAGCAGGTCTTCCAAACCAAAGAAGTACCTGAGGACCCATCATTTTACACATTTTACCCTTCAGCTATTGATGACTCATTAGCGCCGGCGGGAAAAAGCGTTTTATATACCTTGGTACCTGTTCCTTCCGGTGATATTGATTGGAGTAAGGAAGAAGTTTTTGTAGAAGACATTATTACTAGAATGGAAGAGAACGGATTTCCGAGCTTGCGTAAACATATAGAATGGATGCATGTGAAAACACCAAATGATGCAGAGCGAGAAGGGTTGTTTGCAGGAGGAAGTTTTGGAATTGCACCGATTTTATTTCAATCTGGCGCGTTTCGTCCGCAAGTAAAGCCGCTGGACATTGCAAACTTATATGCCGTCGGTGCCTCCATTCACCCTGGTGGTGGAATTCCAATTGTGATGCAGGGAGCAAAATTAGCAGCAGATGCGATATTAAACAAAGGAGTGGAGCAAATTGATTTCATTAGAAAAGGCGTATAATGAATGCCAGCAGGTTATTATGAAAAATTCCCAAACGTTTTATAAAGCATTTTCGTTCCTGCCGCGCGAAAAACGTAATGCGGTATGGGCCGTATATACATTTTGCCGCCGTGTGGATGATATCGTAGATGAAGGAAGCAATGTACTGGTAGAGCTAACAAAATTTGAAGAAACGTTTAGGCGTTTTCTACAAGGACATATTGACCGTACAGATTTTCTTTGGGTGGCACTTGAGGATGTGTTTGAACGCTTTCGTATGGAAGTAAAACCATTTTGGGAGATGATTGAAGGGCAGCGCATGGACCTTATTCAGATGGAATATAAAACATATGATGAATTGCTACATTATAGCTACCATGTCGCTAGCACGGTTGGGTTAATGCTTCTTCCAATTTTGGCACCGAAGAATGCTAATGAATTAAAAGAAGGTGGCATTGCGCTTGGATTAGCGATGCAAATCACAAATATTTTACGAGATATTGCGGAAGATTTCGAGCGCGGTCGTATTTACCTACCGGCTGAGGTAATGCACACATATCAGTATACAAAAGAGGATTTATCTAGAGGTATAGTAAATGAAGCGTTCATTGCCATGTGGGAAGACCTGGCAAAGCGCGCAGAATTGTTGTATGAAACAGCGTTTAGTACCATGCATCTGTATCCATTAGCCTCACGCTTGCCGGTAGAAGGCGCTGCCCGTTTATACCGTGCGATCTTATTTGAAATCAGAAAACAAAATTATCGTGTGTTTGATGCAAAGCATTATGTATCTGATGAACATAAGCAGGAGATTATGCATTTGTTAAAAAGTAAAGTGAAGGAAGTTATTTAATTGAACGGGGAGCGTAGCAACTATTAATACCTAAGAAACGCCCCTGTCGAGTGAGACCATTTACACTAGCAGCGTGTCCTAACACTCTAGGGTTTATATAACGGAAACTTATATACACGAAAGATAAGAACAAAAAACCCTGTATTACAGGGTTTTTTGTTGTTTTACAATCTCGCGTGCCACATTCATGCCGCTGATGGTAACCATAGGAGAACCGCCTCCAGGATGGGTTGTACCACCGACGAAATAAAGGTTATGAATGTCTTTTGATTGATTGAAAGGACGTAAAAAGGCATTTTGTCTTTTGTTGGCAGAGATACCATATAAAGCTCCTTTATACGCACTGAAGGTTTCTTCAATATCAGTAGGCGTAATAATACGTTCGTTTATAAGATGAGAACGTATTGATAGCCCTTTTTGTTCTAGTATATTGTAAATATGTTCTTTGTACTCCTTAGCAGGTGGATGGTTTTCTTTATTTTCTGTAGACGGTGCGTTAACTAAGATAAAGAAGTTATCACCTTCAGGTGAAACATCAGGATCTGTATGCGAAGAGTTACAAATATAAATTGTCGGATCAGAGGCATATTGTTTATTCATAAACAATTGCGCAAACTCTTGTTTATAGTCGGAAGAGAAAAACACATTGTGATGTAATAAATTTTTATGTCGCGTATTCAGCCCTGCTAAAATAACAAATGCAGAAATAGAGGGCTCATACGTAGCGACTTTTTTATTAGAAAAGCTTGGGCGCTCCTGCTCCGCGACAAGTGACGGATATGCCTGTAATAAGTCGGCATTCATAATAACAACATCGGCATCTATATGTTCGCCGTTTGCAACAACGCCTTTTACTTGTTTATTTTCGGTAAGAATCGATGTTACTTCTGTCGCGGTGTGTAGCTTAATGCCTAGTTTTTGTGCTACTTTAACGAAGGCTTCTGCAATTTTGGTATTGCCACCTTTTACATAATACACGCCTTGTGTAAGCTCTAGGTGTGCAATCATCGCAAACGTAGCAGGTGCCGCATACGGCGACGATCCAATATAGGTGGCGTAGCGATTAAAAGCCTGCAAGATATTTGGATGATGAAAATACATGCGGAAAAAGTGATCTAATGATTGCAGAGGACGAACCTGCAGTAAGGCCTTTGTTAAAGATGGTGATAAATAATCGCGCCACGATGTGAATGTCCGCGGCAAAAAGTGCACAGCAGAAAGCTCATACAATCGCTCTATTTCGGTTAAAAATGCTTCATAGCGAGCATTTGGATCAAGTTTGGAAAATTGATTAACCATGATGCCTTTATTTCCAGATAAGTCAAAGATAGTACCGTCTGAGAAAAAGTTTCGCGTGTGTGTATCTAATTTTATATATTGAAAGTAATCCGTAGCTTTTTCGCCAGTTTGTTCGATGACCTCCTGAAAAATATGGGGCATTGTAATTGTATTCGGACCAAAATCAAAATAATGACTCCCAAGCTGAACCGGCATAAGCTTGCCACCGAAGTGGTTATTTTTTTCGAGTACGGTCACATCATAACCGTTGTTTCCTAGGGTAATTGCGGCAGACAATCCTCCCAGTCCGCCGCCGATAATGACTGCACGTTTCATAAATAAGTTCGTCCTTTCCACTCATAGCGTTTCTTTCGAAGTGAAAGACTCATTGAATAAAACATCAATATAATTAATGTAAGTAAAGCGAACGGTTGCAGAAGACTTACATATGCTTTTTGCTGTGTGTTTTTATCAATATATAGTCGTTGTAATAATAAAAAGAGAGAGGGCATATAGATGCCTTTTACTAATAAAATGAAAGGGAAGATGTAAAATATCGTATAAAACAAAGATAGAAACAGAACAAGGGGAACAGATCTTCCCAGTCCAACAAAAATATTTTTTGTAAATCCTGCCCACGTAGCTTGGTTTGAATCATACATAAAACAGGAAACGTATGATGTAATATTTGCTAGTATGACTCGAAAGCCAGCTTCTTTCATTTTCCTAGCAATATGCACATCCTCCACGAGAGAAGATTGAACCGAGCGATGACCGCCGATGTGCAGATAGGCATCTCTCTCAAATAGCATAAATGCACCGTGAGCAGCTGTTGTGTCTGCTCGTAAGGTATAATTGGCAAAAACAATTGGCAAATGAAAGTAAATAATAAAATGCTGCAATGGAACAAGCAGCTTACTAAGCAATGTTTCTACTGGAAAAGCAGGGAACCCTGTAAGTAGTTTTGCTTTATGCTGATCCATTAAAGATAACGATGCTTCTAATGTATCTGGTGTGAGCCTAGCATCAGCATCTAGAAACAGAAAGTAATCTCCTTGGGCCACTTCGCTTAATTGATGGCAGGCATGAACCTTTCCTACCCAACGTTCAGGGAGTGTGCGTCCTTGCAGAATACGGAAGCGACTATCACCTTGCGTATATTGCTGCAGCAGCTCCCATGTTTGGTCTGTAGATTTGTCATTAATAATGATACATTCAAAGTTTGGATAGGAGAGAGATTGGATGGATAATAACAAATCTCTCACATTTTGTTCTTCGTTTCGCATCGGAACCAAGATAGACACAAGTGGTGTTCTATTCAATGACCCATTTCGTAAACGAGGTAAAAACCTAGCGTTTATAAGAGTCCATACTAAAAAAAGTAAACTTGTAAGGGTAAAAAAGGAGGTTAAGCTCATTCCGGCCACCTCCACTTTTCAAGCGGTATAAACGAATCATACGCTTCTGAGACAACGAGTTTTTTTAGTTCGTCTAACTGCTTTGTACATATTTGTTCTATTTCCACTGCTTTCTCTGCCCGAGTTGTACCAATTATATTTGAATAGATGAGAGGCTCGCCTAACGAAATATATAATTCTGGCTTTTGGTGATGTCCAAACGAATAATAATAACAAATTGGTACAATAGGTGCATGGGGTTGCTTTTCTGCAATATACAGGAAGCCTGACATAAATCCAAGTGGACGTGTTTCTAAGTGCCGCTCATCGCCTTGCGGAAACATCCAGACATTGTCACCTTCTGAAAGACAAGAGGCTCCGTATTGAAGAGATCGGAGAATGTCTTTTGGATTATCCCGATTAATAGAAAATGCTCCTAAGTAGCGAAAATACGGATAGCGCTTCATGCCACTTTCATGCATCATAAAGTATCCGCTTTTTCCGAACAGTAGTCGGTCCAAATAAAAAGATACAAGTCCATCCCACCACGAACTATGATTGAGAATAAACAAGGCGTGGGAAGGAGGGCTTTTTAAGGAATGTTTTGAAATAGAGATAGAATGAAAGTGTTTTGTTAGTAAACGGCGAGTAATACTCTGAAAGATAGACTGAAACCATGGCTGCTTCGCCGCGGGAATCATACGCTCACGCTCCGTTTCTTATAGTAATGGAACAAAATTAGGGCGCTGCCAATAAGTGTAACAAAAACAGCGAGGTATAGCTTCGCTAATAAAGCGAGTAATAAGAACATAGAAATAATCAATACATATACAAGTATAATGCGTTTTGCCCATGTATGGTTTTGCTTAGGTTTTTGATAGAATAAAAGAAAGATATGCAAAGCAGCTGCAACAAAAAACCATCCGAAAAAGTTTTGAGTTGGAATGTCGTAATAAGGACCGCTTTCTTGCCAAACCCAGTACGATTTCACAACGTACGCAACAGGATCAATAATAAGATCCATCACAACAGCAATGAGTCCACCATATATAACCGAAAGTACAGTCGGAAGTTGAAAGGTTTGTAAAAATGCATGTGATGAACTCATTACGAGTAGCCAAGCAAAGCCGATTGTAATTGGGACATCAAACAGTTTAATGCCAAAATCTGCATTATAAATATATTTACCAAAAATCCAGCCGTATGTCGTTCCAAGGTATTCACTGGTCATGGAAACAACAAATACAACCATGGAAATAAACAATCCGTGTTTATTTCCGTAGCATTTACAAAAATAAATGACACCAAGCGTGCCGGCAGTTATTAAAAAGACGGTATTTGCCCACTCAAGCCAAGGTGGTAATATATTAAAGCTTAGTAGAATAACGCCGCAAGCATACCATACTAAGAAAAAACGAAATAATGTATTTTCCCACATATTTAAATCACCCATTTTATTATAAATGCATTTATAGGTTTTTTTCAAATTTTGTATAGGTTTTTTATATGAAAGAACAATAAAATAAACAAGCTTATTCGATATATACGCTAAAAAGCGAGCCCTTATGAATAGAGGACTCGCTTTGATGAAATTAACTCTCTTTATTTTACTTCTTTATTTATCAAGCTTCATCATTTTGAAGAGCTTGACAGCCTTCTTCCCCAGTGCGAATTTTTATTGCGTTTGCAATCTCATAGATAAAGATTTTTCCATCGCCGGGCTTCCCGGTTTTTAGGACGCGCTTGGCGGTATCCACAACGTCCTGTACTGGAACCTTGCATACAACGATTTCAATTTTAATGCGCTCATGCATGCTGATTTGACGTGTTACACCACGATACACCTCGGTAAAGCCCTTCTGTAGACCGCAACCAAGTACATTGGAAACAGTAATGCCACTTACTCCAATTTTAGCAAGCTCTTGCTTAAATTCCTCAAACTTCGTTGGGCGTGTAATAATCTCAATTTTTGTCAACTTTTCGTTCATCTCGTCACCCTCTTTTATAAGCTTTCGTGATATGCTTTTTCACCGTGTAAGGCGATATCTAGACCGAGTGCTTCTTCTTCTTCGTTTGCGCGAACGGACATAAAGAGGCTGATTCCTTTGATAATTAAGAAGGTAGCAACAGCAGCGAAGACATAGGTAGCACCGATTGCAATTGCTTGCTTTCCAAGAAGGGCAGCATTTCCGTAAAACAAACCGTTTGCCCCAGCTTCATTTACGCTTGTTGTTGCAAATAGACCCGTAGCAATGCCGCCCCACGTACCGCCGACGCCATGGCAACCAAATGCATCTAGAGCATCGTCATAGCCGAGTTTTCTCTTCATATAAAAGACTGCAAAGTAGCAAATGGCACCGCCTAGTAAACCTATAATAATAGAAGAAAGTGGTGTAACAAATCCGCATGCCGGTGTAATTGCGACAAGACCGGATACAGCACCGCTCACTGCGCCGAGTACGGTAGGCTTCTTAGTGAAAATCCATTCGCAGACAACCCAACCGATTGCTGCCATTGCTGCGGCTGTGTTTGTATTGATGAAAGCAGTTATAGCCACTTCATTTAAAGTTAAAGCACTTCCGACGTTAAAGCCAAACCACCCAAACCATAATAATCCTGCACCGAGTACGGTAAAAGGCAAATGATGAGGTGCGGAAGAGTGTGCATCTTTGCGCTTGCCTAAATAGATAGCAAGAACAAGGCCGGATACGCCGGATGTGATATGAACGACGTTGCCGCCTGCAAAATCAAGAGCACCGAGTTCTCTTAACCATCCTCCAACACCCCATACCCAGTGTGCCACTGGATCGTAGACGAGTGTGGTCCATGCTAAGATGAAAACGACAAATGCGGAAAACTTCATGCGTTCTGCAAATGCACCGGAAATGAGTGCTGGTGTTAAAATGGCAAACATCAGTTGAAACATCATAAACAGATTATGAGGCAAGGTTGCACTGTAATCCTCGTTCGGTGTAAATGTCACATCTTTTAACAAAGCCCAATCTAAATTGCCGATAAATCCGTTCCAATCAGGTCCAAAAGAAAGGGAGTAGCCGATTAAAATCCATTGTATAGATACAATTGCCATGGCTGTGTAGCTATGCATTGTCGTGCTAAGAACATTTTTACTTTTTACCATCCCGCCATAAAATAATGCCAATCCCGGTGTCATTAACATAACCATAACTGTAGCTAAAAAGAGAAACACCGTATCGCCCATATTAATACCATCCATTTGAAAATCCCCCGTTTCTGTTAGATTTATACTCACATACAAAGTCACTGGCACCTCTTGTGTTAGTTTTTCTAACACTATATGTTATATTTAGTATCATATTCAAATGGATTTGAGTTTGCAAGATAAAATTATCAATTAATTTTGAAAAAAACGCGTAATTTAAGATTAGTTTTGCTGAAAACGTTGCCATATGTAAAAAAACCTAACATAAATGTAAGGATTCCGAAGTGGGTAGTTTAATCTGCTTTTGTAGGTTGTATGGCGGAGTTACACGACTTCAACTATAAGAAAGAGGGCGTCAAAAAAGACGCCCTCTTTCTCTATATAAATATAAGTTTGTTAGGAGGCAGTTTGCGAGGTATTTACGAATGATTTTGTTTGCCAGATGCGAGAACGCCAACGAATTAGCATACAAATGCCGCGAAGCCATTCATCGGCAATAAATGCAATCCAGACACCAACAAGGCCGAGTTCAAAATGAATGCCCAAAATATACGCAATTGGAACGCTAATGCCCCACATGGATGCAATACCCATGTAAACAGGAAACTTTACGTCACCAGCAGCGCGAAGAGCGCTGATGATGATTAGGTTAAAGGCGCGGCCTGGTTCTAAGATTAAAGTAAGTAAAATTAACGTGCTGCCTGTTGTAATAATGCTCTGGTTTTGGGTAAAGAGTGAAAATAATTGTTCACGGAAAGCAGAGAATAAGGCAGCTGTCACCATCACGATAATGAGGGTGATACGTAGCGCATGCAAACAACTTTTGTATGCTTCTTCCATACGTCTTGCACCGACATGCTGCCCGACGATAATTTGTAAGCCTTGTGCAATTGCCACGCCAAATAAGAAAATAAACATGGTGATGTTTTGAGCATATACCTTGGTGGTTAAGGCTTGTGTACCTAGCATCGTAATAAAATAGGTAATTAAGATTTGTGATGTGTTGTACGAAACGTGTTCGCCTGCCGCAGGTACACCAATCTTTAAAAGGTTACGCAGGTGCTGTGTAGGCAATGAAAAAAGCGAAACGGCACGAAAGAGATTGCCGACGCGACGAAATAACAGATACGTTACAATCCCTAACCCGATGATACGGCTGATTGTTGTAGACCACGCAACGCCAGCTTCACCAAGAATAGGGAAGCCGAATGGACCAAAAATAACAAAATAATTACCAATCACATTTAAAATATTCATAGCGATAGTTACGAACATCGTATCACGTGTATAACCATTGCTACGAAGGACGGCACCGACTGTCATAATCAGTGCTTGCACGAAGCTGAAGCTTCCGACGATTTGCATAAATGCTTCTGCACGTGGCATGAGGTCGGCGTTAAGACCCATTGCCTGTAGAATGGGTGTTGTAAATATAAACACTACAAGGCTGATAAGAAATCCAAAGGCAGCATTTGCTGCTAAGGAAACGACGGCAACTTCTTTTGCGGTAATCTCTTCTTTAGCGCCGATATGCTGTGCAATTAACACAGCAGTGCCGGCTGTGACAAAACCGAACATTACAATTACGATGTTCAGCACTTGATTGGCAACTCCGACGGCTGCGACGGATTCATCTGAGTATTGGCTCAGCATTAATGTATCTGCATTACCCATAAGCATATATAATAAGACTTCAATAAAGATAGGCCATGTAATGACAAATAATGAAAGCTGTTTTTTCTTAGTCATAGGACAACTCCTTTGTAAAAAGCGACATTTTACTTTACTAAGTTTACAGTCCGAATATAATAATAAAAAGAGAATGAAACGAGATAAATAGGATAAAAACGACTTTTATGAGGTGTCAAATGAAAGTATTAAGCATGGCAATTCCGCCATTGCCGGTCTTTATTAAAGCGGGTAAAGGAGTGTTTCGAAAGGGAAGAAAGCATTTTCGTCGTACGTATACAGTATTTGATTGTATTTATGTGCAAAGTGGTACCTTATATATGCGTGAAGCAGATATAGAGTACGAAGTGAAGGCTGGGGAATATATTTTATTAATTCCGGGTTTTGAACATGGTGGTTATCGAAATTGCACAGAGGATACGAGTATTTATTGGTTTCATTTTGTGCTGGAAGGATTATTTAATTGTCAGGAAACTGAGCATTTATCGTGGTCCGATTTATTGAACAGGGAAGAAACTTTTACGGAACCTGCAAAATTCACACTACAAATTCCACGATGCGGCAGTGTGCAAAACAAAGAAATGGCAGAGCGCTTATTGGAGGACCTAGTCAATGGGGGAGACTCTGTAGAAAGTAAATTGCAACAACCAGTACGCTTGTATCAGTTCTTATTATTTTTGCAGAAAGAGGCACTTGGTATTCCGAGCGCTGCGGAAAAGGTAAGTGAGCAAGCTGTGGCTTATTTGCGCATGCATTATCACGAAGATGTGAAGATGACGGATATGGCACGGCATATTTTATATAATGTAGACTACATTACCCGTTGCATGCAAAAACAAATGGGTATTAGCCCGCTGCAATACTTAAATGAAATTCGCCTTAGTGAAGCGAAAAAACGCTTGGTCGTAACGAACGATAAAATTAAGGTTATCGCAAAGGATGTGGGGTTTATGGATGAAGGTTATTTTTCGAGATTGTTTCGAAAGAAAGAAGGTGTAAGTCCACTCACGTACAGAAGAATGGTGCGTCGTGAAGGTATGTAAAAAGACTTTGCGCATGCGCAAAGCCTTTTTATCTTATAACTTTAATGCTACATATCCGTGTGCCGGTAATGTTACTTCCACTTTTTCAGCTTCGTAAGCAAACTCATCACCTGTTAATAGATGTGTTACTTTTCTTCCTTTTAAATCAAATGGAATCGGAACTGTAACTACCTCAGCAGAATTATTAAAAGCGAATAAAAGTGTTTCATTTTCAAATGTTTTTGTATACATAACATGCTTATCGTTTTCATCGCTGATAAACTGAAATGTACCGTGGTTACCGAAAGCTGGGATTTCTTTACGTAAACGAATTAAAGTTGCAATGAAGTCGAACAACTCGCGATCTTGCTTTGTTGTATCCCATTCCATACATTTGCGGCAGCCAGGATCTTGCTCGCCGTTCATGCCGATTTCGTCACCGTAGTAAATACAAGGTGTACCAGGAGAAGAAAGTAGGAATGTGAATAATTGCTTCAGTTTTTCCTTGTTGTCTTTACATACGGTTAAAATGCGCGGTGTGTCATGACTACCAAGCAGGTTGAATGCTACCTCTGTGGCGTTTTCTGGATACATCATCAGCGCTTCAGCCGTTTTATACATAAAGTCACGTGTGCTAATTTCTTCTTTTGCGAAGTATTGAATAGCTGCATGTGAATACGGATAATTCATAACCGCATCAAATTGGTCACCTTGTAGCCAAGCCATTGATTGATGCCAAATCTCTCCAAGAATGTATACGTCTGGTTTAATGGCTTTTACTTCCTTGCGGAACTCGCGCCAGAAGTCGTGACCGACCTCGTTGGCAACGTCAAGACGCCAGCCATCGATATCGAATTCTCGAATCCAATAGCGACCAACTTCCAACAAATACTCACGCACTGCTGGATGGGCCGTGTTCAACTTTGGCATCATATGTGTAAAGGCGAATGTGTCGTAGTTTGGCATTGGCTCTGTTTGTACCGGATAATCCCAAATGTAGAACCAATCTTTATACTTGGATTGTTCTCCTTTTTCAAGTACGTCTTGAAACTGCGGGAAGTAGAAGCCGCTATGGTTAAATACGGCGTCCAACATAACCTTGATACCGTTTTCATGGCAAACCTGTACCAGGCGCTTAAACGTTTCTTTATCGCCAAATTGGGGATCGATTTCCATGTAGTCAATCGTATCGTATTTATGATTTGTTGTCGCCTTGAAAATAGGTGTGAAGTAGATGCCTGTAATACCAAGCTCTACTAAATGATCAATATGTTCAATTACGCCTTCAAAGTCGCCGCCGAAAAAGTTCGTAGGTGTTGGTTCAGCGCTGCCCCATGGAAGAGCACCTTCAGGATCGTTTGCTTTGTTACCGTTTGCAAAGCGCTCCGGGAAAATTTGGTACCATACTGTATCGCGTACCCAAGCAGGAGGCGCAAATACATCTTCTGAATTTAAGTATGGGAAACAGAAGTAATCAGCTGTGTCGTGTGTAATGATTTCTGGATAAAATCCTTTTTCTGTATATACAATGGTTTCATCGCCGGTTAAATGAAAGCCGTAGCGCAAACGACGGAAGTCTGGTTCAAGACTTGTAAACCAGTAATCAAATAACTCTGTAGAAGCGATTTTTTTCATAGGTTTTGTTTCATAATTCCAGGAACCACCGTCCCATTTGTACGGATCGCCGTGAATTAAATCAACAGACGCTACATCCTGCTTTTTAGTGCGCAATCGAATGTGCAATGTTTTTTCATTGTAAGCGTATGCGTAATTGCTTTTCGGACTGTGAAAAATGGCTTCTTTTAGCAAAATAAATTCCTCCTCGTTGGTTCAGGCAATCGATTGCCCTTTTGTTTTTTAGATTATTATTTGTTGTCTGTAAAGTCAATTGTGAGATTTCTTATATTAGAAAAGCATGTATAATCGCATCTTTTGGTAGTGTATTTGAACTATCGACAAAATTCTTGTATAAAATTTTAAAAATGTATTGAATAAAAAAGATTCATAGTTGTATAATAAGAGCATGACAAGCGCAAACGTTTTCACTAATTTTGCAAACGCTAGCAAAGTTACTGCAAACGTTTGAACTATTTTTAATTTAATCTAGGGGGTTTTCCTGATGAAGAAAGTGAAAGCGTTATCTTTATTGACTGTTCCTGCGTTAGCTGTTGGTATGTTAGCAGCATGCGGACCAAAAGAGGATAGCAAAAAAACAACAGACAACAAGAAAGTAGACGATAAAACACTTGTTGTTTGGGAAGACAAAGACAAATTAAACGGTATTAAAGATGCTGTTGCAAAGTTTGAAAAAGAAAATGGAGTTAAAGTTAAGATTAAAGAGCTTAACACAACAGACCAATTAAAGCAGCTTCGTCTTGACGGTCCAGCTGGAACAGGTCCTGATATCATTACTTTACCGCATGACCAAATTGGTGGCGCTGTAACAGAAGGCTTGCTTGCTGAAATTAAAACTGACAAAGCTAGCACATTCACAGACGTTGCAATTAATGCAGAAAGTTTCCAAGGTAAGTTGTATGGTTTACCAAAAGCAATTGAAACACCTGTATTCATTTATAACAAAAAATTGATGCCACAAGCTCCTAAGACAATGGATGAGCTTTACACATTCTCTAAAGGTTTTACAAAAGACGGAAAATACGGTTTCTTGGCTCTTTGGGATAACTTCTACTTCGCGAACGGTATACTTAGCGGTATGGGTGGCTTCGTATTCGGCGGTGAAGCTGGTAATCTAGATCCAACGAAACTTGGTTTAAACAACGACGGTGCTGTAAAAGGTGCTGACTATATTGCAAAATGGTACAAAGAAAACCTATTCCCAAAAGGTATTATCGGTGAAAATGGTGGCGCTGCGATGGATGCTTTATTTAATGAAAGCAAAGCTGCTGCTGTTATGAACGGACCATGGGCATTTCAAGGTTATAAAACAGCAGGTATCGACTACGGTGTAGCTCCAATGCCAACACTTCCAAACGGTGAGCGCGTAAAAACATTCTTGGGCGTAAAAGGCTATCACATCTCTTCTTACTCTAAGAAACAAGAATTGGCTACAAAGTTCCTTGAGTTTGTAACAAACGAAGAAAACTCTAAAGTACGTTACGAGCAAACAAAAGAAATTCCGCCAGTAAAGTCTCTGATCGACACATTTACTGATGAAGGTGCAAAAGCAGTTGCTGAGCAATCTCAATCTGCAATTCCAATGCCAAACATTCCTGAAATGGGTGAAGTATGGGCACCAGCTGCAAGTGCATTACAAACAATCGTAACTGGCAAGTCTGATTCTAAGAAAGCTTTAGACGAAGCTGTGAAACAAATTGATACAAACATCAAAACGAACCACAAGAAGAAATAATATAACACTCAATAAGGTTGTGCCCCGAACTGGGGTACAACCTCCTATTCATAAAGGGTAATGAGTAGAGAAGGGGGAACCCAGAAACATGGAACATATTGTACAACCTGCACAAAGTACAAAGCACGCAAAAACGGCAACATGGTTATCTATTATTCCAGGATTTGGACAAATGTATAACCGCCAAATTTTAAAGGGTATTGTTTTATTTGTTTTAACGGGAGCTTTTTTTATTGCATTTAGAGATTTGTTAAACATGGGGTTATGGGGACTTGTTACACTTGGCGAAGAAGTGCCACGTGATCACTCCATTTTTTTATTAGTAGAAGGTATCTTGGCAATTATTGTTGTAGGATTTGGGTTAGTGATTTATGGATTTAACTTGAGAGATGCGTATGTAAATGGTAAAAAACGCGATTTGGGTATTCCACTTAACTCGGTAAAAGAGCAATATCGCAACTTGATTGACAATGGATTTCCATACTTAATGATTACACCAGGTTTTGTTTTACTGGTATTCGTTGTTATCTTCCCAATTTTATTCGTTATTTTGCTCGGTTTTACAAACTACGACTTGTATCACTCGCCACCAGCGAAGCTTGTTGATTGGATAGGATTCCAAAACTTCGTTGAGTTGTTCACATTACCAATGTGGAGAGATACATTCCTTAGCGTATTAGGCTGGACAATTGTTTGGACGTTTACCGCAACAACACTACAAGTGGGACTTGGTATTTTCCTTGCAATCATTGTTAACCAACCTGACCTAAAAGGAAAGGCAATTATCCGTACGATTTTCATTTTACCTTGGGCCGTACCTGCTTTCGTATCTATTCTTGTATTTGCAGGGATGTTTAATGAATCTTTTGGTGCAATTAACAACCAGATTTTAGCGATGTTTGGAATCGATCCCAAACAGTGGATGACAGATCCATTCTGGACAAGAACGGCAATTATTTTATTGCAAACTTGGCTTGGATTTCCGTTTATCTTCGCGATGGTTACTGGTATTTTGCAGTCTATTCCAGCTGACTTATATGAAGCTGCGACAATTGACGGCGCAACAATTTGGCAGAAGTTCACAAAAATTACATTGCCACTTGTGTTGTACGCAACAGCTCCAATTTTAATTACGCAATACACGTTTAACTTTAATAACTTTAACTTGATTTACCTGTTTAATGGCGGGGGACCAGCAGTACCAGGACAAAACGCCGGCTCAACAGATATTTTGATTTCTTGGATTTACAGCTTAACAATGACATCTTCACAGTACGGGAAAGCTGCTGCCATCACATTGCTGCTATCCATAGTTGTTATTACAGTAGCATTATGGCAATTCAAGAGAACAAAATCATTCCAAGAAGAGGATATGATGTGATATGAACCTAAAACTAGAAAGAGCGATTCGGCTCACTTTATCGTACATCGTTATTTTAATTATGTCCGCTATCGTTTTATATCCGGTTGTATGGATCATCGGTTCATCTTTTAACCCGGGTGATAGCTTGTCAGGCTCGACTATGATTCCGAAGAACGCATCTTTGGTTCATTATAAGGAGCTGTTTGATACAACCCAAAGCAATTATTTGCTTTGGTACTGGAATACATTGAAGATTTGTTTAGCAACAATGTTCTTTTCTGTATTGGCAATTAGCTTTACGGCTTATGCATTCTCACGGTATCGCTTTGTTGGTCGTAAAAATGGTTTGGTAACATTCCTTGTATTACAAATGATTCCAAACTTTTCAGCGTTAATTGCGTTGTTCATTTTAGCGCAATTAACAGGGCTAATTGATACACACCTTTCATTGATTTTGATTTATGTTGGCGGTGCCATTCCAATGAACACATGGTTGATGAAGGGTTACTTGGATACAATTCCAAAGGAGCTGGATGAGTCAGCGCGCATGGACGGTGCAGGTCATTTCCGTATTTTCATTCAAATTATCATGCCGCTTGCAAAACCAATTATCGCGGTTGTAGCGCTATTTAATTTTATTGGACCGTTTACTGACTTCATTATCGCGAAAATCTTAATTCGATCTGAAGAAAAATATACATTGGCTGTTGGATTGTATGACTTAGTAGCGAAGCAATTCGGTAACGAATTTACAAAATTCGCCGCAGGGTCTGTTCTAATCGCAATTCCAATTGCTATACTATTCTTGTCGCTTCAAAAGTACTTTATTTCCGGTCTAACTGCCGGCGGTACGAAAGGATAAGAATGGGAAGGGAAGGAGGAGCGGAGATGTGCAAAAAAGTGATATCACTATTGCTAATCCCGTTTCTTATTTTTTATGTTCAGCCAATTTCGGCTGCTGAAAAAGAAGAAAAAGGCTGGCAAGATGAATCGATTTATTTCATCATGGTTGATCGATTCAACAATGGGGAGCCAAAAAATGATTTTAACGTAGACCCGGAGAATTTAAAAGAATATAACGGCGGCGACTTAGAAGGAATCATTAAGCGTCTCGATTATATTCAAAAAATGGGGTTTACAGCGATTTGGTTAACACCTGTTATCGATAACGAACAAGGCGGATACCATGGTTATTGGACAAACGATTATTTTAAGGTAGAAGAGCATTTTGGTTCCATGAAAGATATGAAGCGGCTTGTGAAAGAGGCTCATAAGCGTGACATGAAGGTACTTCTTGATTTTGTCGGCAACCATACAGGCTATAAGCATCCGTGGTTAAAGGATCCTGCTAAGATGGATTGGTTTCATGAAAATGTACCGATTTTAGGTGAGGATCAAACCTCAGTAGAAAATGGATGGTTGGCAGGCTTGCCGGATTTAAATGTAGAGAACCCTGATGTGAAAAAGTTTCTGATTGATAATGCTAAATGGTGGATTAAGCAAACAGATGTAGATGGATTTCGTCTTGATGCCGTTAAGCACGTACCAAAAGCATTCTGGAATGATTTCAGCAAAGAAGTGAAAGCGTTTAAAAAAGACTTCTTTCTGATTGGAGAAGTATATCATAACGATCCCACGTATATCGCAGAGTATGAGGCAACTGGGATTGATGCTTTTTTGAATTTCCCTTATCAAAGGGAGATTACAACAGCCTTCAGTAAACCGAATGTATCGGCAGAGCGATTGTTTAACCAGTGGAAACGTGATGAGCGTTTTTATCAAAATCCCTACTTGCTTGGCACATACCTTGATAACCATGATTTAAAACGCTTTACAAGGGTGGCGAAGGAGAACAAACAGCATCCGCCGACACGTTTACGTTTGGCGCTTACGTATTTATTTACCTCACCTGGAATCCCGATTATGTACTATGGAACAGAAATTGCGCTTGATGGTGGTGAAGATCCGGATAATCGAAGACTGATGGATTTTAAAACAGATGAAGACTTTCTCAAATACATTAGCAAGCTGGGTGAGCTACGTAATGACTTACCGGCACTACGCCGCGGCACCTTTGAAATGCTGTATGATGAAAACGGCATGAGTGTATTTAAGCGAGTATATAAAGATGAAGTCATTATTACTGCCATCAATAATACAGATAAAACGCAAACCGTAGAGCTTACACATGAGCAGTTAGAAGGAAATAAGGAGCTTCGAGGTCTTTTGCAGGATGATCTTGTTCGAGATGACAACGGTTATAAGCTTGTAATTGATCGAGAACAAGCAAACGTATATGCACTTGCCGAAAAAAGTGGCTTAAATATAGGGTTTATTGGTTCCATTGCTGCTGTTATTATTTTGTTCATTACATTTTTGTTATTAGCAAAAAGAAGGGGTACAAAGCGCGCTTCATAAAAAATTCATTCAGAAAGCGTCAGCTTTCATTTATTTGATGATATAATGAAAACGGTTCATAAGGAGGATGGTGTGAATGGTTGTTACCATTAAAGATGTTGCAAAAAAAGCTAATGTTGCACCTTCCACAGTATCACGTGTTATCGCCAACAGTCCTCGCATTAGCGAGAAAACCAAAAAGCGCGTTCGTAAAATTATGGATGAGCTCGGTTACCATCCAAACGTCAACGCCAGAAGTTTGGCAAATCAAACAACGCAGGCAATTGGACTTATCATGCCGAGTTCGGCCAATAAATCGTTTCAAAATCCGTTCTTTCCGGAAGTGATGCGTGGCATCAGTTCCTATGCACATATCAAGGATTACTCTTTGTACATGAATACGGGGGAAACCGAACAGGAAATCTTTGAAGGTGTGGTGAAGATGGTACAGGGCAAGCGAGTGGATGGAATTGTCGTACTTTATTCTCGCATGAACGACTTGGTCATTCAATACTTGATTGAGCAACAGTTTCCATTTGTCTTGATTGGGAAACCTCATCACTCTAGCGAAGAGATTACGTATATTGATAACGATAACTATATGGCTGGTCGAGAAGTCACAGAATACCTGATTTCTCTCGGACATGAACATATCGCCTTCATTGGCGGAAGCCCTGATTTAATGGTAACGAAAGAGCGTCTTGCCGGCTTTAGAGAAGCCATTAAGCTTGCGAATTTACGTTTGCCGGACGAGTATGTATTTTACATGGATTTTCTTCGTGAAGGAGGACAGCTTGCCGTCGAAAGGCTCATGTCTTATGAACAGCCTCCAACGGCAATTGTCGTAACTGATGATTTAATGGCAATGGGTGTACTGAGCACGCTGTCGGAAAAAGGGTATCACGTACCGGATGATGTCTCTGTCGTGAGTTTTAATAATGTAATCTTTTCCGAAATCGCTTGTCCACCGTTGACATCTGTGGATGTTCGCATTTTCCAGCTTGGTTACGAAGCTGTGAAAAGCTTAATTGAAAAAATTGAAATGCCGGAACAATCATCAAGAAATATTGTCGTGCCGTATAAGATTATCAAAAGACAATCTTGTAAACAAATGAACGATGATCAGCTATGTCTATAACATAGCTGATTCTTCATATAATAAATGCAAACGATTGCACTAACAAAAAAGGAAAAGGTGATAACTATGAAGCGTTTATTTCAAGTAGATCCATGGAAAATCATTGAAACAGAGCTACATAAAGAAGAATTCCGTTTGGCGGAGAGTATGAACAGTCTTGGCAACGGTCACATGGGAATGCGCGGTAACTTTGAAGAAACATACAGCGGCGATTTTCATCGAGGTTCTTATATCGCAGGTGTTTGGTTCCCGGATAAAACACGCGTTGGCTGGTGGAAAAATGGCTATCCAGATTACTTCGGAAAAGTAATCAACTCTGTAAACTTCATCGGTATTCGCGTATTGATTGAAGGACAAGAAGTCGATTTATATACGGCAAACGTAAAAGGGTTCTATCGTGAGCTTGATATGCAGCACGGTGTCTTAACGCGTCGTTTTACAATCGAACAAGACGGCAAAGAAACAGCGTTTGAAGTAGTTCGTTTCTTATCTATCGCAGATAGTGAGCTTGGCGTTATGAAATATACCGCAAAACCATTAAACTACGATGGTACCATCACATTTGTTCCTTACTTAGACGGCGATGTACGCAATGAAGATTCCAACTACGATGAAGACTTCTGGGTACATGTGAGCCAAGAGGTTACAGAATATGAAGGTTCTATTGTTATGCGTACAAAAGACAATCCATTTGGGACACCAACATTTGAAGTTGCGGCGACAATGAAGATAGAAGTAGCTGGAAACGTAACTAGCGTCCAACAGGCAAGCAAAGAAGAATATGTCGACAATACAATTGAAGTAGCAGCGAAGCAAGGCGAAGAAGTGACACTTTATAAGTATGTAGCTGTCACAACAGATCGTGATTATGACCGCGCCGAGCTTGTGGGGAAAGGAAAAGAAGTATTGGCACGTAATCTAGCAAAGGGCTACGAAACTATTATTGCTGCGCATAAAGAAGGGTGGTTAAGCCGCTGGGAAATTGCTGATGTGGAAATTAACGGTGACACTGAAGCACAACAAGGTATCCGTTTTAACCTGTTCCAATTATTCTCCACTTACTACGGTGAAGATGCAAGATTAAATATTGGACCAAAAGGCTTTACAGGTGAAAAATATGGCGGTGCTACGTACTGGGATACAGAAGCGTACGCAATTCCGTTATATCTTTCGACAGCGAAGCCAGAAGTGGCACGCAATTTAGTCATTTATCGTCACAACCAATTGCCGGAAGCATATGTGAATGCAGGCAAGCAAGGGCTTGCGGGTGCACTGTATCCAATGGTAACGTTCACGGGTATTGAGTGCCATAACGAATGGGAAATTACATTTGAAGAAATTCACCGTAATGGCGCCATTGCTTATGCTATTTATAACTATGTGAATTACACAGGGGATAAAGCCTACTTACAGGAGTATGGCATCGATGTATTAACAGGCATTTCTCGCTTCTGGGCAGATCGCGTCCATTATCATGCGAAAAAAGACGTCTATATGATGCATGGTGTTACAGGCCCAAACGAGTACGAAAACAATGTTAACAACAACTGGTATACAAACACAATTGCGGCTTGGACACTCGAATACACATTAGAGACAGTGAAGTACCTGCAAGAAAACGGTCATGCTGAGCGTGTTTCTGATTTGCAAATTACAGATGAAGAGCTAGCAAAATGGCAAGATATTATTGAAAAGATGTATTATCCGTATGACGAGGAGCTAGGCGTATTTGTGCAGCACGATACATTTTTGGATAAGGATCTGCGCACAGTTGATACGCTCGCAGCGGAAGATCGTCCATTAAATCAAAAATGGTCATGGGATAAAATTTTGCGTAGCTGCTTTATTAAGCAAGCGGATGTACTGCAAGGGATTTACTTCTTTAACGATCGTTTTACAATGGAAGAAAAGCAACGTAACTTTGCATTTTATGAGCCAATGACGGTTCATGAATCCAGCCTATCACCATGTATCCACTCTATTTTGGCAGCGGAGCTTGGAATGGAAGAGAAGGCGTATGAAATGTACAACCGCACAGCACGCTTAGATTTGGATAACTACAACAACGATACAGAAGATGGTCTTCATATTACAAGTATGACTGGCTCTTGGCTGGCAATTGTGCAAGGATTTGCGGGCATGCGCACAAGCAACGAAGCGCTTTCCTTTAGCCCATTCATCCCTAGCGCTTGGGACAGCTATTCCTTCAATATCGTATACAGAGGCCACAACTTTAAAGCGGCTGTAACAAAAGAACAAGTAACCTTCACACAATTTGAAGGCGCAGACCTACAAATTCGCGTCTATAACGAAGAAATCACATTGCCAGCAGGCGGTACGGTTTCGGTGAATGTGAAGAGATAACGTTTTAATGAAGAAACTCCTTGTATGAGGAGTTTTTTTATTTGTTAAAGTTGAAACGGGACATATTATGATGACTTAGGAACAGCGGCTAAAGCTACCTAAAACTATGTGGCAGGAGATGAGATCCGCATGCTGACAAGCGCGAATACGAAATGGTATCAAAAAGCCGGTGCAGCGGCAATCATCGCCTCAAGCTTCATCTCGGGCGGTAGCATCGCATCCAAGGTAGTCAAGGCATCGTACAAATTTACAGCAAAAGCAGTCAAAACGTACCGATGGAGCACGAGAGAGGATAAAAGAGAGGTGAGGTGCACCGCAAGAGCGTCTCGCGGAGCACGAGAGAGGGTAAAAGAGAGGTGAGGTGTCCCACAAGAGCGTCTCGCGGAGCACGAGAGAGGGTAAAAGAGAGGTGAGGTGCATCGCAAGAGCGTCTCGCGGAGCACGAGAGAAGGTAAAAGAGAGGTGAGGTGTCCCGCAAGAGCGTCTCGCGGAGCACGAGAGAAGTGAAAAGAGAGGTGAGGTGTCCCGCAAGAGCGTCTCGCGGAGCACGAGAGAGGGTAAAAGGGAGGTGAGGTGTCCCGCAAGAGCGTCTCGCGGAGCACGAGAGAGGGTAAAAGGGAGGTGAGGTGTCCCACAAGAGCGTCTCGCGGAGCACGAGAGAGAGTAAAAGAGAGGTGAGGTGTCCCACAAGAGCGTCTCGCGGAGCACGAGAGAAGTGAAAAGAGAGGTGAGGTGTCCCGCAAGAGCGTCTCGCGGAGCACGAGAGAGAGTAAAAGGGAGGTGAGGTGTCCCGCAAGAGCGTCTCGCGGAGCACGAGAGAAGTGAAAAGAGAGGTGAGGTGTCCCGCAAGAACGCCTTGCAGACCCCGAGAGAGTAAAAGAAGAAGCATCCGCCTGGACGGATGCTTGTCTTATTATTCTTTAATTGCTGCTTCCAATGCCATGATAATCATATCATTGAATGTTGTTTGGCGCTCTTCTGCTGTTGTTTCTTCACCAGTGAAGATGTGATCGCTCACTGTTAGAATAGATAGTGCCTTTGCATTATATTTAGCTGCAAGTGTGTAAAGTGCTGTTGTTTCCATTTCTACTGCAAGTACGCCGTATTCACCTAGTTTTTTCACCATGTCCATGCTTTCGCGGTAAAATACATCTGCTGTTAATACGTTACCAACGCGTACCTTCAGGTTCTGTTCTACTCCGGCTTCGTAAGCTTTTTTCAGTAGGTCGAAGTTTGCACAAGGTGCAAAGTCAAAGCCTGGGAATGTCAGGCGGTTCATGTTAGAGTCTGTGCAGGCTGTCATTGCGATGATTACGTCGCGCACATTAACATCTTTTTGAATACCACCGCATGTACCAACGCGAATCAATGTTTTAACGCCGTATTCGCGCATTAATTCGTTTACATAGATGGAGATAGATGGTACACCCATACCTGTTCCTTGTACAGATACACGCACGCCTTTGTATGTGCCTGTAAAGCCAAGCATACCGCGCACATTGTTATAGCAAGTTACATCTTCTAAAAATGTTTCTGCGATGTATTTTGCACGAAGTGGGTCTCCTGGAAGAAGGATGCGTTCTGCAATTTCACCTTGTTTTGCTTCAATATGTACACTCATGTAGGGCCGCTACGGTAATGCCGCAGCGGCATTCACCTCTCTTTACGATTTAGTTAGATTTGTTTCTATGATTTCACTTCGTCTGGTGACGGAGAAAATCGCACATGTAAGTGCCAGTAGGATAAATACAACGCCAGCCCAGGCATTATATAGGACAGAGCTTTTTTCGATAACAATGCCCCCAATCAGGGAACCCAGTGCAATCCCAAAATGACTTGCGGACGTATTCAATCCCATCTGGATGTCGGCTGTTTCTGGTGCGCTTTCAATAAGATAAGTTTGCTGAGCAGGTGCAATCGCCCAGCTTAGTGCGCTCCAAATCACAAGAATGATTAAAAATACATACAAAGGTAGCTTGGTCGCAAGCGGAAAAATAGTTAGAACAATCGCAAACAATGAGATGATCGTGAGAATGGAGCGCTGTGGTCCCCATTTATCTGATAACCATCCTCCTAAGCCGCCTCCTATAACCGCTGCTGTGCCAAATATAAAATATACAGCAGTAACAATACTTGGCGCTAGTCCTAGTGCATCCTGCAGGAACGGTGTTAAATACGCGTATAGCGTTAAATGTCCGGTTAGCATAAAAAATGTGATGAACTGTGCACTCAGAATTTTACTGCTGCGTAACGCTTGGATTTGTTTTCGAATGGGTACGACAGGTTTTGGTTCGATTGGATCAAGTAGTTTATAGATACAAATTATGGCTACAACCGTCAGAACAGACATGACAATAAATGTTGTACGCCAACCAAAAGCATTACCAATTACCATACCGAACGGAACTCCAAGCACAAGTGAGGCACTAATGCCCATAAAGACTGTGCCAATTGCACGACCTTGATACGCAGGTGCTACAATGCCAGATGCAATTGTAATCGTAAGTACAATCAGCAATGAGCCGGTGATGGCTGTTAGAATTCTTGCAATCATGAGCATTGTATAATCAGCACTCATTGCCGCAAGGATATTGCCTAGTAAGAATACAAACATCGTCCATATATAGAGTCGTTTGCGCTCCATTTTTGCGGTTATGTTTAGCAAAACAGGGGCTGAAAAGGCGAAAAACAATGAAAACACCGAAATCAGCTGTCCGGCCGCTCCAATTGAAACATCTAGATCATCAGCAACCAGTTTTAAAATGCCGCCAATGATAAATTCAACTGTTCCGACGATAAAGGCGGCCGCCGCCAGAATATACACGCGCATGTTCATGAAGACGTCCTCCTTCTTAAAAGTTACTACTAAAATAGTAACCTTTAAAGAGTGAAACAGCAAGAAATTTTTTAAAAAAACAGCAAATAAGCCACTGCGTGAGACAGGGCTTACATGCTCTTGCTAGGTTTGATTGGTACGTGAAACTGTTTCCGACCTTAGTATTTTAACCGCAACAATAACCGTCTAATCTCTTCATCGTGATTGAGCTGATCTAAATATTTGTCAGTAATCCGGACTAAAGCAACATCGTGGTAGAAGAAGTCGATGAAAAACTTTACGAAGGGTTGCGCCATTGTTCGCATGGCTTGCCAATTTCCTCCCTCTACGCCAGCGAAAAGAACTTCCTTGTGGTCAGCTACGACAAGCTGAAATCTCTCTAAAACCTTGTGTTCTTCAGACGGAATCAGGCTATGCAGATGAGATAAGTTTGTTTCTATGCGGCCAATCACTAAGCCCTCAATAGCTACACCTTGTCGTTCCTTTTCTTCAAGAAGTGGAATATAAGGAGCCAAATCATCATGCCATGCCGAGATGTAAATGGATTCACTTGCTTCTTCAATCAGCATTTTACAACCTGCATCAATAGAAGAGCGAACCTTTAAGCTCCACACACGATCGTCTCCAAAGTTTTTTTGAGATTTACGATTTTTAAGCTCAGTAATGTTTGTTTGGAAATCCTGTGTCAGTTTTTCAATGACAATATGTATTGGCAAAGCAGCATATAGCTTTTTCTTTTCTGATACAGTGTCCATAATAAGCCCCTTATCGATCATACGAGATAAAACTTCATATATCTTTGCCTTTGGAACACCGGAATATTTAACAATTGTCGTCGCATCCATAGGCTCATCTCCAGCGCTGAGTGTTTCGTATACTTTACTTTCATATTGAGAAAAACCAAATTTTTGAAGCATGCTTCCTCCTTGGGATAAACATAGAATCATCCGTTCTTTTTTATACAAGATTATACTATACGAAGTACAGATAGAAAAACAGCTCTTATGCTTGGGAAGAGTACATAAAATAGAGAGAAGATCTTTTTTCTATCTTTGTAAGGTTTGTCATGTGAACGGAAAAAAAGCTCTCATCTTTTGTGAGAGCCCGCGCTTAAATAACATATAGGAATACGCATAAGAAATGAGCGAAGCTACCAAGCATAATGAAAATATGGAAAATTTCATGATAGCCCATATATTTAAACGCCAGTAGCTTAGGCTTCATGCCGTAAATGATACCACCGATTGTATAAAGCATACCGCCGAGAATGAGCCAAAATAGTCCTTGTGGATGAAGTGATTTTGCAAGTGGAGAAGCGGCGAATACAATCATCCAGCCCATGGCAATGTACAAAACAGTGGACAGCCATCTCGGGCAATGAAACCAAATCATTTTAAACACAATACCACATACAGCTATTGCAACAACAGCTGCAAATAAGGTCCAGCCGGTGAAGCCGCGCAAGGTTACCAGGCAAAAGGGCGTATAAGAACCAGCAATTAAAATAAAAATCATAGAATGATCAAGTCGTCTTAAAAAAGAAATAACATGGTCTTTGGCAATCACCATATGATAGGTCGCTGAGGCCGCATACAATAAAATCATGCTGACGCCGAATACGATGACGGCGGCAACTGCCAGCGGAGAACTTTCTGCTGATGCTTTAATGACCATAGCCAAAAGAGCGATAAACGACAAAATGGCTCCGGCTAGATGAGTTAAGCCGTTAATAGGTTCGCGAATGTACGTTTTCATATCATAAACCTCCTATGACTACTTTATGTAGTTTTTAATACTACTTATTATGATACATATAATACGTTATGTGGTCAACGTTTAATATCGGTTGTGTGTATGCTATAATGAAAATACATATTATTGTTGTAAAAAAGGAGTTTGGATCGTGAAGGATATAGAACAAATTATAGCAGAGCTACAGCTAGGGAAGCAGCTTACGCTCTCAGATATGCCAAATATAGATTTATATATGGATCAAGTCATTCAACTGTTTGAGAATGTGTATGGAGAAACAACACGGGATAAAGATGATAAAGTTCTAACAAAAACGATGATTAATAACTATGCAAAAGGAAAGTTGTTGCCTCCTATTAAAAATAAGAAATACAGCCGCGAACATTTAATGATGATTAGTCTGATTTATCAGCTTAAAGGAGTATTATCTATACAAGATATAAAAAAACTGCTAGATTATTTGCAACAAGAAATGGTAGATGGCACGCTTGATTTGGCTGCCTTTTATAGTCAATATTCGGAGCTTCTTGCCGGTAATGTAGAACGATTTCAAACAGAAGTACTTGCTGAAAACGAAAAACTGCGATCGCAGGAAGAACGAATTCTCCTCATTGCTTCTCTTGTCAATATGAGCAATCTATACCGAAAAGTAGCGGAGAAGTTAGTAGACGAATTATAAAAAACGCCGAGTTTCTCGGCGTTTTTTTAGCGGTAGTTGATAAACTGCACATCTACCGATAAGTCAGCTTGACGTACAGCGGCGATAACAGCCTGCAAATCATCGCGATTTTTTCCTGTTACGCGAATTTGATCTTCTTGAATTTGACTTTTTACTTTTAGCTTCAAATCTTTGATAATGTTGTTAATTTTCTTTGCATCATCGCGGTCAATGCCTTGTTTAATAGATGCATGCTGACGTACAGTTCCGCCTGAGGCATTTTCAAGCTTACCGTACTCTAGGTTCTTAATAGGAATACCGCGTTTGACTAGCTTGCTGATTAGGACGTCTTTTAGCTGGCTTAGTTTGTAGTCATCGTCTGATACAAGCACAAGGCCATCCTTTTCAACAGTAATGTTGCTTTTACTTCCTTTAAAGTCATAACGTGTTTGAATCTCTTTTAAAGCAAGATTTACCGCATTTGTTACTTCAGGCATTTCAATTTTGGACACAATATCAAATGAGCTTTCTTTTGACATAAAGACACCTCCATAAAACTTGTCTAGCTTTATTATAAGGAAATTTGGGGATTTCGACAAATGAAGGAAGAATCATGTTATAATGGAAAGTCGTTTGGCACATAAAGTTAAAAGTAGCTTCTTTGTGAGGTAAAGCGTGCTTTATACAATTTTGTAAACGGAAGAGAGGAATGGAAATGTTACAACCAGGAAATGTACAAATGGTAACGGTTCTTCGTGAAACGGAAATCGGTTATATGGTTGGTTATGATACGGAAGAAGTATTTTTACATAGAAATGAAGTAGTGGGAGAGATTGAGGAAGGCGATTCCATTGATGTGTTTTTATATTTTGACCACCAAGGTCGTTTAACGGCAACGATGAAAACGCCGCTTGTGACCACAGAGAATTACAACTGGGCAACAGTTGTGAAGGTATTGCCGCGCAAGGGTGTATTTGTTGATATTGGCGTATCTAAGGATATTTTAATGCCCCATGACGAACTTCCGGGCTATCGTGGTGTTTGGCCAGATGAGGGCGATGAAGTATATTGCCGCCTAAAAGTAACGGGGCGCGGAAATTTAATTGCCCTTCGTGCCACAGATGATGAAATTGAAGATATGATGGTGGAGGCAACGCCGTCTATGCAAAATAAAAATGTGAGCGGTCGTATTTATAAAACAATGCATGAAGGCTCGGCTATTTTTACGGACGAGCACTTTATCGGCTTTATTCATCGCACGGAGCGCAAGGAAGAGCCGCGTATGGGACAGCGAGTGTCTGGCCGCATTATTAATGTCAAAGAAGATGGGACGATTAATGTATCGCTGCTGCCTCGTAAGCAGGAAGGTATGGACGCAGATGCACAGATGATTTATGAGTACATGGAAAGCCGAGGAGGTGCCATGCCATTTTGGGACAAAAGTGACCCTGTTGACATTCAGGAGCGCTTTTCAATTAGCAAGGCTGCGTTTAAGCGCGCGCTTGGTAAGTTAATGAAGGAAGAAAAGATCTATCAAGAAGAAGGTTGGACATATTTTAAACGCTAAAAAGCACGGGTGTACACCCGTGCTTTTGGTCCGAGAACCTTAGGTTCTATACCTAAGCGGTCGGCTCCGCTTTTCTTGATCCAGCTTCAGCGGCTAGGTGCTACCATCAGAGAACCTCCGCCCATAAAGGCAGAAAGCGGCTTTTTGGTCATGATTCGGCACCTGAACGAGCCGCTTCCGCTTTTCTAGTGTCCAGCTGCGCCTCCCAGGCCCTGCCACCTAAGAACCTCACCCACAAAAAGGCAAAGAACGCCTTTTAGGGCTGAGAACCTTAGGTTCTGTGCCTAAGCGGTCGGCTCCGCTTTTCTTGATCCAGCTCCAGCGGCTAGCTCCTCCGGTCCGAGAACCCTGGCTCATAAAGGCAAAAAGCGCCTTTTTGTGCCAGGAACCTCAGCCCTATGGAGCTGAACGAGCCGCTTCCGCTTTTCTTGGTGATCCAGCTTCAGCGGCTAGGTGCTACCATCAGAGAACCTCCGCCCATAAAGGCAGAAAGCGCCTTTTTGGTCAGAGAACCTCTGATTCGGCACCTAAACGAGCCGCTTCCGCTTTTCTTATAAATGATCTGTTTTTTCTGAGTAGGAGTGCTTGCCGTTCGTGGCGTTTTTAGCGCGCTCTAGGTTTTTTTGGCGACGCTTTGCGTTGTTGTCTTTTGCTTTTTTATCGTTGTCGCTTGTGTTAGACATAGAAATGCCTCCTTGTAGGTTATGGGTTTAGCTTTCCCGTTTCCGTACAGACTATGTATGAGGAAGGAGCGAGTGTTTTGGACCTGAAATTACCTTATACAGAGTTAGTGAAGAAGTTGTTTATTGTGATGCTTGGCGGCGTTTTAAATGCAGTTGCTATGAATTTGTTTTTAATTCCAGCAAACGTATATGCCAGTGGGTTTGCGGGATTGGCGCAGCTGTTGTCGCGCGTACTTGGGGATTTTACGCCAGTTAGTATTTCTACCGGTATTTTATATATCGCATTTAATATACCCGTTGTTATTTTAGCGTGGTTGAAGGTAGGGCGGTCGTTTACAATCTTTAGCTTTATTAGCATTGCGTTTACCACACTTTTTTTAGAAATTATTCCTATTAAAACTGTATCGACTGATATTATATTAAATGCGGTATTTGGTGGTGTGATTGCGGCAATTGGTATTGGTTTAACATTAAAATGGGGCGCTTCAACAGGTGGACTGGACATTATCGCGATGATTTTGTCTCGTATTAAAGATAAGCCATTGGGTACATACTTTTTTACATTTAATGCGTTTATTATTTTAACAGCAGGTTATTTGTACGGCTGGGAAAAAGCATTATATACCCTTGTGTCTTTATATGCTTCGACGCGCTTAATCGATGCGATTCACACACGGCACGTTAAGCTGACAACATTTATTGTAACGAAGCATGGACCAGAGCTGCGTAAAGCCATTCATGCCCACCTTGTGCGGGGCATTACAAGCCTTCCTGCAACAGGTGCGTTTACAAATGAAAACAAAGAAATGCTGATGATTGTGATAACACGCTATGAGTTATATGATTTACAGCGCATTATCCATGAGGTGGACCCGAAGGCATTTACGAATGTTGTACATACGGAGACTGTGCTAGGGTTGTTTCGAAAAGAATAAAGGAGAGTCAGGCGACTCTCCTTTTTACTATTGTAAATCTTGTAATTGCTGCTGCATTTCACGCAGCTGTGCTTTTTCCGCTGTAGAAGAATTTGCATAGGCGGATGAGAGAGCATTTTTTGCCTTCTCTACCATCTGCGGTTGTTCGGCCCCGGTGCACTGAACGGCTTGGGTCACTGCATCTCGTGCTTGTTGAAATAGCATGTTACCCATTATATCCCTCCTAAAGAAGAGTTATTGCGTTCTTTTTGTGCTTCGGCCTCGGCCAGGGTTAAATGATACGGGATTTTCTCATCATGTTTCATAACAGCATCAGATCCTTGTTGTACGAAACGTTTTGATTTGTTCTTTTTGCCCATCATATATTCCCCCTCTACATTGGCTGACACTTGTGGTGTCTTTTGTAGTATGTGTTAAAGGAGGAGAGCTATGAATGGAAATTATAAGCCAAGCAAATCTTCTAAATACAAAGCAATGCCGTCTTCTTCATTTGTTAGCGTCACATCATTGGCCAAGCTTTTCAGTTCATCAATGGCATTGCCCATGGCGACGCCGCGTCCGGCAAATTCAATCATTTCAAAATCGTTGTCTTCATCTCCAAAAGCAATAACATGTTCAGGAGAGATGTTGTAGTAATCCGTTAGCATTTTAAGACCAACAGCTTTGTTCATGCCGGTTTTGACAATTTCAATAATATGCCATGGTGCGGCCCAGCGGCGATGATCAATAACTTCTGCATGCACATCTGTTAGATGCGCTCGAATTTCTTCTACCATATGCTCATCCGCATCAATAAGCAAGCATGTTGGATCATGGTTTAAAATATGTAACAGGTCGCCTGTATACACTTTGGGAGAACCAAATTGGAAAATATGTTTCATGCCTTCATCAATTTGTTTTACATATACATCATCAATAACTTCAGCATAGATATTTTTAATGCCAAACGATGCACAAGCTTCCACAATTGCTTTTGCAGTTTGCAATTCAAGTGGTGTGTGATAGCTACCCCATGATGCGTCTAACGGGTGATGAACGTATGCACCATTGAAGTTAACAATAGGTGTATCAAGCTGCAGTTCTTGATAATACAAACTGCTTGCCCGGTAAGGACGGCCTGTTGAAATCGCCACCAAATGTCCCTGAGCGCGCGCCTTTTGCAGGGCGCTTTTCGTTCGAGCCGAAATGGTTTTATTGTCCTTCAGCAAAGTACCGTCTAAATCTACTGCAATAAGATGTTGGTTTCGCATAGTTTCACCTTTTATCTGAAATATTTTTACAATTCCATCTTACGCTCTTTTCCATAAGGTTGTCTACTCATGATTGAAAAAGTCAAGGGAAACATAGGTGAATTTTTGTAAAATCAGAAAAATATGTACAATTTGTGAAAAGGGTTTCATAAAGAAAAGAAAGCGCTTATAATAATGTATGTAATCTTCTCGTATAAGTTGTTTGACTCTCCTTGTTAGCTGGCCGAAGTGGCCAGTTTTTTTGTGACAGTAGCAAAATTTCGTTTCTGTATCTGTTTTTAAAGAGCATAAACCTGCCCATCAAGGACATAATAAATGCGTAACAACTTCCCCATAAGGAGAGATGCACATGGGTCAAAATCATCGATTCCGTCCAGGACAAAAGGCGCCCAATGACGGAACATACGTGGAAATCGGCGAAACGGGCAGCATGGTGAAGCATCCGAAAATGGTTAAGCTAAACGCGGGAGATGCATTTCCACAAACATCTAACCATAATCGTCAGTGGACATATAAACGAAAACCATAATTACCTAAGCGCAGGATTTTCCTGCGCTTTTTGTATGTAGACAAGTACAGCACATCTCAAATTACTATTTTTTAAAGCGTGAGCTTTTTTCTAATCTAAAGATTCTAGCACTTGCTTAATTTCTTTTGGTACATATAATAATAAATAAAGGTCAAAAAAGGTCAAAGGAGATGGTGATATGGATGTTAATCGAATGACAGAAAAGCTCCGGGAAGCAGTAGGACAAGCACAGACGATTGCAAATAATTATCAGCATCAGGAAATCGATGTCGTTCATATGCTGTTGGCTTTGTTTGAACAAAAAGGCGGTGTGGCACAGCGCATTCTGCAAAAGCTGCAGATCAATTCTGGACACATGAAAAAAGATTTGGAGATACAACTCGATAAGAAGCCTCGTGTGACGGGTGTAGAACATGGTAAATATGTTTCAGCAGCTCTTGGTCAGATGTTTACGAAAGCTGAAGAAGAGCGCAAGCAGCTGCATGATGAGTATATGTCAGTAGAGCATATTCTGCTTGCAAGCACAGACGGTAGCATGCGCGAACTATTAACAAAGCACGGTCTAACAAAAGATCGGATGCTACATGTACTAATGGAAATAAGGGGGAATCAACGCGTGACCAGCCAACATCCGGAAGCAACATATGAAGTATTACAAAAATATGGGCGTGACCTCGTACAAGAAGTACGGCAAGGGAAAATTGATCCTGTGATTGGACGCGATCATGAAATTCGCCGCGTCATTCGTATTTTATCAAGAAAAACGAAAAATAATCCAGTTCTTATCGGTGAACCAGGTGTTGGTAAAACGGCTATTGTAGAGGGATTAGCACAGCGCATTGTACGGAAAGACGTACCAGAAGGACTTAAAGATAAGACAGTATTTGCACTTGATATGAGCGCACTTGTGGCAGGTGCAAAGTTTCGCGGGGAGTTTGAAGAACGATTGCAAGCTGTTTTACACGAAGTGAAGAAAAGTGAAGGCCGCATTTTATTGTTCATTGACGAACTGCATACTATTGTTGGTGCCGGTAAAACGGAAGGTGCGATGGATGCCGGAAACATGCTAAAGCCGATGTTAGCGCGCGGGGAATTACATTGTATCGGTGCAACAACGTTAGATGAATACCGTAAATATATTGAAAAAGATCCTGCACTGGAACGCCGCTTTCAACAGGTGCAGGTCGAAGAACCAACTGTGGAGGATACGATTTCCATCTTACGCGGTTTAAAGGAACGATTTGAAATTCATCATGGCGTAAATATTCATGATCGTGCCTTGGTTGCGGCTGCCACATTGTCCGACCGTTATATTTCTGATCGCTTTTTGCCCGATAAAGCTATTGATTTAGTGGATGAAGCCTGTGCGACCATTCGAACTGAAATTGATTCACTTCCAACAGAGTTAGACGAGGTTACGCGCCGTATGATGCAGCTGGAAATTGAGGAAGCAGCACTTGGTAAGGAAACGGATGCTGCTAGTAAAAACCGTCTGGAGACGCTGCAGCGCGAGCTTGCCGAACTAAAGGAAAAAGCACATGCGATGCGCGCGCAGTGGCAACTTGAAAAAGAAGGAATTCAAGCCGTTCGCAATATGCGTGAACAGTTAGAGAAGTTGCGCCGCGAGTTGGAAGAAGCAGAAAGTAACTATGATTTAAATAAAGCTGCTGAGCTTCGCCACGGACGTATTCCGGCCCTTGAGAAAGAGCTTTATTTAGCAGAAGCAGAAGCAAATCAAAAGCAAATGGAAAATCGCTTGCTTCGGGAAGAGGTAACGGAAGAGGAAATTGCGACCATTGTATCAAGATGGACAGGCATACCAGTAACGAAGCTAGTAGAAGGTGAACGAGAAAAATTGCTGCGCTTAGAGAACATCTTATCTGAGCGTGTTGTCGGACAAGAAGAAGCAGTTGCGCTTGTTTCTGATGCGGTACTGCGCGCGCGTGCCGGTATTAAAGATCCAAATCGTCCAATCGGCTCCTTTATTTTCCTTGGACCTACCGGTGTTGGTAAAACGGAACTTGCTAAAGCACTCGCACAATCGCTGTTTGATAGCGAAGAGCAAATCATTCGTATTGATATGTCAGAGTATATGGAAAAGCATGCGGTATCAAGGCTTATCGGAGCTCCTCCAGGATATGTTGGGTATGAAGAAGGTGGTCAATTGACTGAAGCCGTACGCCGCAAGCCGTATTCTGTTATTTTGTTGGATGAAATTGAAAAGGCGCATCCGGAGGTATTCAATATTTTACTTCAGATGCTAGATGACGGAAGGGTAACTGACTCGCAAGGCCGAACCGTTGATTTTAAAAATACGGTCATTATCATGACATCTAATATTGGCTCGCATTATTTACTTGAAGGATTAGATGAAAAAGGTCTTATTCGAGAAGATACGCGTGAAAATGTCATGGGACAATTGCGCAATCATTTCCGTCCGGAGTTTTTAAATCGCGTAGATGAAATTATTTTATTTAAGCCGTTAACAACGAAGGAAATTACGCGTATTGTAGATAAAATTACAAGTGAACTACAGGAACGCTTGCATGTACGAAACATTGTACTTCATTTGAGTGAAGAGGCAAAAGCATTTGTGGCGAATGCGGGATTTGATCCGGCATACGGGGCAAGACCATTGAAGCGTTATATGCAGCGTCAAATTGAAACGAAGTTAGCACGCGCTCTTATTGCAGGTACTATTTCTGACAACAGTACTGTTTCTATTGAGGTAGAAAACGGAGAATTGGTTGTAAAAACAGTATGATGAAAAAGCATGGGTTTTGAACTGCACCTCCGGTTGTTAGACACGTCTAACAATCGAGGTGCAGTTCAATCCCGCGCAAGGTCGCTCTTAGTGATGCTCTACCGGCTCATTTGGAATTAAAGCGGTCATCGCAACAACAATTACACCCACAACAACAGACAAGATTGTAGCTTGTATAAAGTCATATGTACTGTCTGTCATGGAGGAGATTACGTAGCTGGCCATTTGCATTAAGAAAAATGACCACAGGAACGCCGTGATAAATTGCATGTGATTCACACTCCTATTGTTCAATTCATTCTTATTGTATCATAAAGAAACCGTTAGCATAGAAAATATTTTTAACGTTAGGGCAAATGAAACTTCGCTACATACAGTATAGAAGAATGTATTTTAACAGTAAGGCGGGGGAGATATGTGTGTCACAGAACGATTTTTTTATTTGGAACAAGAGCCATGTGTTATTCATCTGCCCGAAAAGCCAAACGGTTTTGGAATTATGATATTGGGCGATTATCATCATTTTGTTGAGAGTGGTACAAGTTTGTGGTTGCAGCATAGCGGCCGATCGCGTCTTCTTGAAGAACTGCGCAATATGGGCTATACCCTTTTCACATCTAATTTGTATGGGCGGCATTGGGGAGCAGAAAAAGCGATGCGACTTGCAAAGCGTTTGTATCATGTTGTGATGAAAAAGGAAATTTTAAACGATAAAATTCATATGATAGCAGAAGGGATGGGCGCTCTTATTGCGCTTGATATGATGCAAGATATGCCGGTGCGCTCAGCGGTTATGTTTAATCCTTGCCTAGATTTACCTGCTCATCTCCATGCGGAAAAGGAACATAAATTTTTTTATGGTCGACTTGTTAAGGAGCTAACGTACTCATATGAAATGAAAGAAGAGAATATATTGACTCATATTAAAAAGCACTCGTTTCGTAATTATCATTCATCAGTGCCTGTTAAAATGTTGATTCCTATTCATGAAAAGAAAGAGCGAAAAGCAATATATAGAGAGTTTGAGCAGATGCGCGCTAAAAGTGGAAATCCAATTGCCTTATCGTTTCATCTGAAAGAGCATAAATATAAAACAGCGCGATCTATCATTCAATTTTTTAAAAAGCATGAAACCCTATAAAGGATTAGTAGTTCAGAGGAGGGATGATAATGAAAGGTGCAGTCGTCATAGGTGCGTTATCATTTATCGGTTATCATCTTGTTCAAACACTGTTAAAAGAAGGGGTAGAAGTTTTGGCGTTTGACACAGAGGATTTGCTTGCAGCAACGCGTATCAGTGAAGAAAAGTTGTTGCTTATTGGTCGACATGCAGGATTTTCTTATCATAGCTTGGGCGAGAGAGAAGAGGTAGAAGCAAATCATACGCAAACGGTATATTTTTGTTTGTGTGACCCAAATGAAGCACAGCTTTCTCAAGATACAATTGTGCATTTGCAAAGAGTCATTGGAATTTGTAGGAAATATGGGCTACAGCTCATTTTGATATCAAGTATCAGCCCGAGTGATACCATGATGCAGGTCGAAACAGAGGTGCAATCATATGAGTTTTCGTCGGTGCTTCGTGTACCAGCTGTATACGGTCCGTGGCAACCTCAGTTCATGGTGTATCAACAGCTGATTGTCGCTGCTATTTCAAAACGAGAGCCTATTGTGACCGTTTCTGAAAATAACACAGATGCCGTATACGTAGAAGATGTAGTAACGTGCTTATATGAGCTTGGAAAAAACAATGTTCTCGGTATGTACTATGTGGAGAGTGGCGAGGCAAACACCTGGGACAGAGGGATAGAACTGTTGAATGGAAATCGTAACATTATGACAATAAGTAAGCGTATAGTCAAAAAAACTGGTTCGTCATATCCACTTCGAGCAAAGAGAACGCTGCAAGAAGGGTTGGAACTACAAAAACGGCATGTGAAAATATATGAGAGCTTGTACAATGTGTAAGTCGCTTCTCTTTTTATGCTCCTATTTGCTATAATGAATGTGCATTATAAGGAAAAGGAGCATACATATGGATCAACAAAGAAGCATGCAGTTTATGCAAATCGCCTTTCAATATTTGCCAGAAGCAAAAGCTTTACTCGAAAAAAGTGGAGTGGAGCTTGATATGTCCATGGCGCAACCCGTTATGGATCTGCTTATTAAAGTAATGAATGAGGCGTACGAATTGGGAAAACAGGACGCACAAAACTAAGCTGGCATATGCCGGCTTTTTTGCAGTTAAAAAAGTATGAGTTTTTTGGGTGTTGTTTAGCTGTAGTAGCTAAATGAGATGATTATGCTTTTTATGTGTTCCCAGTTCTATTTAATCCAAAAAAGGATTTTTTTTGGTGAGAACCTTAGCTTCTGTGCCTGAACGGTTGGCTCCGCTTTTCTATTTGCATATAGACAAATTGCAGAGCATACGCTAAAATTAGTACCAAGTCATAATAATTGATATAAAATGGAGGGATTCCGGATGAACGCAGGTATTTTAGGTGTAGGAAGGTATGTACCGGAACGGATTGTCACCAATGCAGATCTGGAGAAAATTGTCGATACTTCAGATGAATGGGTTCGTACACGCACAGGCATCGAAGAACGTCGTATCGCGGATGATGCAGTAAATACATCACACATGGCAGTCGAAGCAGCGCGTGAAGCCATACGTGATGCAGGAATTAGTGCGGAGCAAATTGAATTAATTTTAGTGGCTACCGTAACGCCCGATTATCCATTTCCGACAGTCGCATGTATGATTCAAGAGGAACTGGGTGCAAAACAGGCAGCTGCGATGGATGTGAGCGCAGCATGTGCTGGTTTTATGTATGGTATGATTACAGCACAGCAGTTTATTAAAACGGGCACATATAAATATGTATTAGTTGTGGGGAGCGATAAGCTTTCAAAAATAGTAGATTGGAAGGATCGAAATACCGCTGTGTTATTTGGAGATGGTGCCGGAGCTGCGGTAATGGGTCCTGTTTCTGAAGGGCGTGGTATTTTATCATTCGAACTTGGTGCTGATGGCTCTGGAGGGATGCATCTGTATCAGGATGAATATGTTATGATGAATGGTAGAGAAGTATTTAAATTTGCCGTGCGTCAGATGGGCGATTCATCTGTGCGCGTTCTTGAAAAGGCAGGGCTAACAAAAGAAGATGTTGATTTCCTTATTCCACATCAAGCGAATATTCGCATTATGGAGGCAGCGAGACAACGTTTAGATTTGCCTGATGAAAAAATGAGTAAAACGATTGCGAAATTTGGTAATACGTCAGCATCGTCTATTCCCATTGCGCTCGTGGAAGAGCTGAATAATGGTAAAATTAAAGACGATGATTTGATTGTACTCGTCGGTTTTGGCGGCGGTTTAACATGGGGAGCTGTGGCTCTTCGTTGGGGCAAATAAAGTAAAGGAGAGCTGAATATGGAAAAGAAGCGAGTTGTAGTAACAGGATTAGGTGCGCTTACACCAGTTGGTAAGGATGCGCAAACATCTTGGGAAAATATTATACAAGGTAAATCAGGAATTGGCTATTTAACGAGGTTAGATAAAGAGATGTATCCCGCTAAAGTCGCTGCGGAAATCCATGATTTTAACCCGGAAGAATACATTGATAAGAAAGAAGCGCGCCGTATGGATCGCTTTACACAATATGCAGTTGCGGCTGCAAAAATGGCTGTACAGGATGCAAAATTGGAAATTACAGATGAAAACGCACCGCGCATTGGTGTTTGGATTGGTTCTGGAATTGGCGGTATGGAGACATATGAGGAGCAGTACCGTATCTTTCTTGAAAAAGGACCGCGCCGCGTTAGTCCATTCTTTGTACCAATGATGATTCCAGATATGGCTGCAGGACAAGTGTCCATCGCTTTAGGGGCAAAGGGAATCAACTCTTGCTCGGTTACTGCTTGTGCATCTGGTGCGAACTCTATTGGTGATGCCTTTAAAGTCATTCAGCGCGGTGATGCAGTGGCGATGATAACTGGAGGAACAGAAGCGCCGCTTACGCATATGGCATTTGCGGGCTTTAGCTCAGCGAAGGCGCTGACATTTCATGATGATCCGAATACGGCATGTCGCCCGTTTGATAAAAACCGTAGCGGTTTTGTTATGGGGGAAGGCGCAGGTATTTTGGTGTTAGAAGAGCTTGAGCACGCACTTGCACGAGGCGCGCATATTTACGCGGAAATTGCAGGTTATGGAGCGACAGGAGATGCGTTTCATATTACACTTCCGGCACCGGGCGGAGAAGGCGGCGTTCGTGCGATGCGTCAAGCTCTGGCGGATGCAGGTTTGCAACCAGAGGATGTGGATTATATCAATGCACATGGTACAAGTACAGAAGCCAATGAAAAGTATGAAACAATGGCTATTAAAGAAGTATTTGGCGAACATGCATACAAGGTAGCGGTGAGTTCAACGAAGTCTATGACAGGTCACTTACTAGGAGCAGCAGGTGCTGTTGAGGCTATCTTCTCCGTTAAAGCCATTGAAGATGGCATTATACCACCTACTATCAACTATGAAACACCAGATCCGGAATGTGACTTGGACTATGTACCAAATGTAGCAAGAAGACAAGAGGTGCGAGCGGTTCTTAGCAACTCTCTAGGTTTTGGCGGTCATAATGCCGCATTAGTATTCAAAAAATACGAAGCATAAAACAAATAAGGATGTCCCTAAGAGGACATCCTTATTTGTTTTATCAGTAACAGACCATAAGCGCAATATTCATCTTTAGGAGCGAATGGTAGCTGCATTAAAAACAATATTAATTTTCTGCTTGTACTTATAGAGTAATCCCTCACATTCTTTCATATGTATAAAAGAGAAAGGAGGAGGGACTGTTATGGCAATTATAGACACGTATAGTTGGCTAGAAGAACATTATGAAAAGCCAGAGGAAATTTGTCGCCATTTCACAGAATATATGCCGTTAAAGCCAATGGATATTTATCATTTTCTACAATCTCGGGGTATGTACCGGCCAGTCAAAGGAAGAAGAAATGAGCTTCGTGAGCGTAAAGAAGTATGGCATATTCTGCAATCTGAATTTGCAGCGCTGCGCCGCTGGCTAAAAGGTCCAGATGTGCCCGTATATATTTTACCAGCAGACCGTTTTAATCGGTATATACAGCGGCAATACAATGGAAAATCAGGTTTAGCATTTCGGACTTGCATCTTTTTATTTGTTTCCAGTAATAACAGTACAGATGAGCTTCGGGCAATGTTGACTCATGAATATCATCACGTATGCCGGCTGGCGGCATTTTATAAAGAAGAAGAGAAGTATACGTTGTTAGATACAATGGTATTGGAGGGATTAGCAGAAGCGGCGGTAGCTGCGCGTCATACACCTGAGATGCATGCAGCATGGGTTTCGTATTATACAAAGGAAGAAGCTATCCGCTTGTGGCATCGTTATATAAAAGGACATATAGACGTAAGAAAAGGTACGAAGTTACACGAAGAACTTGTCAACGGACTTGGACGTTATCCAAGGTTACTAGGGTACTGTGTAGGTTACCATATCGTACAGGATTGTCTTGCACATCATAAGCTGAATACAGCACGTTTACTTGGTATCGATTCACGCAAAATTTTACAATATGCGGAGGGATTTTCTACCAAAGATTAAATTGCTGTCAGATTATTTGATACGAATATGAGGAATTTCAGAATGAAAACGAAAAGTAATGCAGAATTTATACAATATCAGAATATATTCCCATTCGTGGAATAAACTTACCGGCGCGTGACCATACTGATATCTACAAACAGTTGTGAAGTGAGGGGTAAGACATGTTGTATCTGCATGATGTATGGGTAAACTGGTTTGAAGGTGAAGAAAATGGTTATAATGTATGTCATTTCTATGAGTGGCGCAAGGATGACACGATTGAATTGCTAGATCAAGTGCCACTTTTGAAAGTTGACTCTGTTTTGTATCATTACATTGAGAATGAGCTTTCAGAGCTTCCGCCGCGCTTGCTCGAGGACATACACCAAAAGGCGTATATCCGTAAAAATCACGAGCGAATTCAATTAGATTATTGCTTTGTTGTTTCTGATGGTAAAGGCATTCTGGCAGTCGATACAATCGGTTATAATGTACCGATTCGCAAAAGTAGGCTTATTCCGCGCCAAGAACAAATGGTGTATGAAATGATCGAAAATGCGCAAACGCATAGCTATGAATTGCGAGCTACAGCAGACAAGAAGGAACATCATATTTTATCGCCCTCTCCTTACATAATGAACGGACTAACAAGAAAAGAGAGACAGCTCAAACAGCTATTATTCATGGCACTAGATCAATTGCGAACAGCGAAGAACACATCGGAAATACGCTATTGGTATACAGAATGGGAGCCAAGCGCTTACAATGATGTGCAAAACTTAGCCTTTGATGACATCTGGACGCGCTTATATGAAGAAACGAAGTACGGCTGGACAGATAAGCATGAAAGCCTATGTGAACGCCTTGTTAAAGGACAACCCTTTTTCGAGAAGTTGTGGGAGATTGAAAAAGAGGAAAAAGTAAATTAAAAAGCTGTTCCGGCATTTCCGGAACAGCTTTTTATTCCGCTTCTGCCCCTAAGCAGGGCGCTTCCGCTTTTCTTGTGTCTAGCTATGCTGGCTAGGCGCTGCCATCAGAGAACCTCCGCCCATAAAGGCAAAAAGCGCCTTTTCGATCGGAGAACCTCTGCTTTTGCGCCTAAACGAGCCAGCTCCGCTTTTCTTGTGTCTAGCTCCAGCGCCCAGGTGCTGCCAGCGGATAACCCTCCCCCTTGCAAGGCAAAAAGCGCCTTTACAGGGGAAGGAACCTCCGCTTCTGCCCCTAAACAGGGCGCTTCCGCTTTTCTTGTTACCTGCGTTTTCTGCTGAGTCCCATTGCGTTTTCTACTTTGCGTAATTGCTTCATCGCAACGCGGTTTGCTTTTTCCGCACCCTGTTCTAAAATATCATCCAACTCAGGAGAGTTAATTAGTTCATGGTAGCGATCTTGAATTGGTTTTAATGCATCGATGACAACTTGCGCTAAATCCGCTTTGAATTCTCCGTAGCCCTTACCTTCGTATTGCGTTTCTAATTCCTCAATCGTTTTTCCTGCGAAAGATGAGTAAATCGTGAGTAAGTTTGAAATACCTGGTTTGTTTTCTTTATCGTATTTCACAATACCATCTGAATCAGTAACTGCACTTTTGATTTTCTTTTCAATCATCTTCGGCTCATCAAGCAAACTAATCATAGACTTTACATTTGGATCAGATTTGCTCATTTTCTTTGTCGGTTCTGTTAATGACATTACACGAGCGCCAACTTTAGGAATTCGAATTTCAGGAATGGTAAATACTTCGCGGTAACGATTATTAAAGCGCTCTGCTAAGTCGCGTGTTAGCTCAATATGCTGCTTTTGATCATCACCAACTGGTACAATTTCTGTGCCATACAGTAAAATATCGGCTGCCATAAGCGGCGGATAAGTAAGCAAAGCTGCAGATACAGCGTCTTTTCCTTTTGATTTATCCTTAAATTGTGTCATCCGCTCTAGCTCGCCGATATAGGATACGCATTGCATAATCCATCCAAGCTGCGCGTGCGCAGGAACTTCAGATTGTACAAATAGCGTGGATTTATCCGGATCAATGCCGCACGCCAGATACAATGCTGCAAGGCTGCGAATGTTTTTACGTAGCGCCACAGGATCTTGTGCTACTGTAATTGCATGCTGGTTTACAATACAGAAATAACAATCATGTTCATTTTGTAGCTCTGTAAACTGTTTCATCGCTCCTAAATAATTACCGATTGTAATCGTTCCGCTCGGCTGAATGCCTGAAAAAATAACTGCCATAAAAAAACCTCCTAAACATAATAAAAAGGCCCATCCATCCCTTAATCTAGGGACGAATGGACCGCGGTACCACCCTAATTATTTCGCATATGCGAAATCTCTTACTCCGATAACGCCGGAGAACGCCAAAGCCTACTGCACTGTTCGGTTTGGTGCTCAAAAGTCCATTCCATATCGCGCAAGTACTTGTTCTCACCCACCACAAGCTCTCTGAAACTGCCTCGACATGTACTACTCTTTATCAACGCAATGTATTGTATAGCGTACATTATAGCAAATTCACAGAAAACAATGCAACTGATAAAGAAATTAGGAAGAAGATTCTCAGACAGACACGTTATATTTATACGAAAAAAAGAAAGCTGAGAAGAGTGGATAAAATCGCCAAGGCTACGCCCGTTAACAGAATAGGATAGGTCGGCTTGAATGAGTAGGTTCGATATAAAATATCTTTATTATCAAGAGGTCCTTCTTCATCTTCAATAAAGGCAGATTCTTTTTGGGTCGTTTTAAATACTTTGCGAAATGCATAGCGTGTCACATTAAAAGCGCCTCGTTCAATGATAAACATAAATCCACCTACGATTAAAAAAGGCAATGCAACAAGAAAAGAAAAATCGACAAAATTCAACAAGAAATCATGGTTACCTGCCAAAAAAGCAAGTATACTTACCACAAGTAGGCTGCTTCCTATCAGCCAGCCAAACAGAGAATAGGTGCGTTTCAAAGTGTTTACCTCCGAAAAATGTATGTTGTAGTTCATTATACTATATCATTTTATAGACGCAACAGCGAAACTTAAGGGTGAAAGTATAAGGTTTATGAGAAAATCAACACAAATATTTACAAAAAATCTAAAAAACACATTATATCTTAAGAATTTTAATAAAAAGTATAAAAAGCATATTCACAATTGTCGGATTATATGTATAATTGAACATGTAGAGACCAGACGACAAATTTCGTCAGCCTTATGAAACAAATCAGTAATAAACATCTGTGCGCTGTTTTCGTAATCACTATTGCCGATAAGTTCGCACTTTTTTTATTTATAGCGACGAGTAACAGTGATTGCGAAGGCAGCGAGAGTGTTTCTGAAACAACGCGAGGAGGTTACAACAAGATGAAAAAGAAACAAACAGCAGTTCTTGCGTCCACGATAGCAGCAAGTATGTTGCTTGGTGCATGCGGCGGAGAAAAACAGTCAAAAACAACAGAAACAAAAAAAGGGACGGACAAGCAAGTATTGAACTTGGTTGAAACATCCGAGATTCCTTCCATGGATACAGCATTGGCGACAGACGCAGTATCTTTTAACGTAATGAATAACACAATGGAAGGTCTTTACACACTTGGTAAAAATGACAAGGAAGTACCTGGTGTAGCCGAGTCTTACGAAAAGAAAGATGACGGCAAAAAATACGTATTCAAGTTACGTAAGGATGCAAAGTGGTCCAACGGCGATCCTGTAACGGCAAAGGATTTTGTATTTGCTTGGAAGCGCGCGTTAGATCCAGCAACAAAAGCTGAATACGCTTACATTATGTTTGACATTAAGAATGCTGAAAAGGTAAACAAAGGAGAATTGCCTGCAGATCAACTTGGCGTAAAAGCTGTTGATGATTATACGTTAGAAGTTGAATTAGAAACAGCAATTCCTTATTTCGTAAGCTTAACGGCGTTCCCAACGTTCTATCCGCAAAATGAGAAGTATGTAAAAGAACAAGGCACAAAATTTGGTCTGGAAGCAAATACTACACTTTACAATGGTCCGTTTGTTCTAAGTGATTGGAAGCATGAGCAAAGCTTCCAAATGAAGAAGAATCCGACTTACTGGGATAACAAAACAGTTAAGCTTGAGGAAATCAACTTCAACATTGTAAAAGATACGGCAACAGAAGTTAACTTGTACGAGACAAATGCAGTTGACCGTGCTCGTTTGTCAGCTGAATTTGTGGATAAGTACAAAAGCAATCCAGAATTCAAAACAACACAAGATCCAACACTATTCTTTATGCGTTTGAACCAGAAGAATAAAGCTCTTGCGAATAAAGATATTCGCAAAGCAATTTCAATGGCATACGACAAAGAAGGAATTGCAAACGTATTGCTAAATAATGGTTCTATCGGTGCATACGGATTGGTACCAAAAGACTTTGTTTCCGGCCCTGATAAAAAAGACTTCCGTGAAACAAGCGGTAAGTTTGCAAAAACTAATGTTAAAGAAGCGCAAAAACTGTGGGAAAATGGTAAAAAAGAAGTTGGTGTTGACACAGTTCAACTAGAGTTGCTAAACTTTGATAATGAGAATGCCAAAAAAATTGGCGAATACCTGAAAGAGCAGCTTGAGAAGAATTTACCTGGTTTAACAATAACGATTAAGCAACAACCTTTTGCACAAAAGCTAAAGCTTGAATCTGATGGTCAATACGATCTTTCCTTTGCTGGTTGGGGACCGGATTATCCAGATCCAATGACATTCATGGATATGTTTGTGACAAACGGTTCTCACAACCAAATGGGTTACTCTAATGCAGAATACGATGCGTTGATCGAGAAGGCTAAAACGGATATGTCCGATTTAAAAGCGCGCTGGGACAACCTAGTAAAAGCAGAGAAAATTTTATTTGAAGACGCAGCTATCGCACCTGTATATCAACGTGGTAAAGCGTTCGTTCAAAAAGAGTATGTAAAGAATGTGATCGATCATAAGTTTGGCGGCGAGTTTAGCTTTAAGTGGGCTTACATCGAAAAATAAGAAAATACGGAACGCATGTTCAAAAAGAGTATATGCCAAGGGCATGTACTCTTCTTTTCCTACTTATAAGGGAAGGGTATTTTCTAAAGGTGAATTATTTGAACATTTCGTAAAATATGAGGGGGTGCTGGTGTGGGACGTTATACTTTACAACGTTTTATTTACATGATTATTACTCTGTTTTTGATTACAACATTCACATTCTTCTTAATGAAGCTGCTTCCGGGTTCTCCATTGCAAAACCAAGAAAAGCTGACACCGGAGCAAAAAACAATTATCTTGGAAAAATATGGACTAAATGACCCTGTACCTGTGCAATATGCACGTTATATGGCGAATTTGGTGCAAGGTGATTTAGGCATATCTTTTAAATACGACAATCGTCCTGTAACAGAAATGATTAGCACTCGTATCGGGCCTTCTGCACAGCTAGGTTTGCAAGCCCTAATTCTAGGTACATTCTTTGGACTATTGCTTGGTATTATTGCCGCATTAAGAAATAATACATGGGCTGATTATGGTGCGACAGTTGTATCTGTGCTAGGTATCTCAGTTCCATCCTTTGTGTTCGCTGCACTATTGCAGTACTATGTAGGGGTAAAACTGGGCTGGCTACCAGTTGCATTCTGGAAAGGTTTTTCTTACACAATCTTACCAACGATTGCACTATCCGTTGCGGTAACAGCAAATATCGCTCGCTTCGCGCGTACAGAGCTTCTTGAAGTTATGAATTCGGACTACATCTTAATGGCAAAAGCAAAGGGTGTAAGTCAAACAGGAATCGTAATTAAGCACGCATTGCGTAATGCTTTAATTCCAGTTATTACAATCTTAGGGCCAATGGCAGTTAACTTGATGACAGGAACACTTGTTATTGAGCGTATTTTCTCCGTACCAGGTCTTGGTGAGCAGTTCGTTAACTCTATTACATTGAACGACTACTCAGTTATCATGGGAACGACCATCTTCTATAGTGCGTTGTTCATCATCGTTATTTTCATCGTGGACTTGTTGTATGGAATTGTTGATCCACGCATTCGTTTAGCGGGAGGTAAGAAATAATGAAAGATTTACAAAACCTGTCTCCGGATTTGTTTCAACCCGCAAACAGAGAAGCGGGTGACCATGAAAAAATTGTTCGTCCAAGCTTAACTTATTGGCAAGATGTTAGAAGACGTTTGTTTAAAAATAAAGGTGCAACTGCCGGTTTAATCGTATTTTTACTTGTTGTGTTTTTTGCAGCATTTGGTCCAATGATGAGCAAGTACTCATACAAGGATCAAGATTTGAACCGTGCTAAATTACCTCCTAAAGTACCTGTTCTTGAGCATGTTGCGTTTCTTGGACTTGACGGTGTAGATCAGTATGGGGTAGACCAATACGAAAAGCGTGGTATTAAAGAATACTTCTGGTTTGGAACAGATGATCTTGGACGTGATTTATGGACAAGAACATGGGAAGGAACTCGTGTTTCTCTATATATCGGTTTATTGGCAGCAGCCATTGATATGATTATCGGTGTCACCTATGGGGGGATCTCCGGTTTTTATGGCGGTCGAGTTGATAATATCATGCAGCGCTTTGCTGAAATTTTGAACGGTATTCCGTTCCTAATTATAGTCATTTTGTTCGTTATCATTTTGGAGCCAGGTGTTATCTCGATTTCACTTGCTCTCGTTATTACCGGCTGGATTAGTATGTCACGTATCGTACGTGGTCAAGTATTGAAGCTAAAAGGGCAAGAATACGTGTTGGCTTCCCGCACATTGGGTGCATCTAACGGTAAATTAATTGCAAAACATTTAATTCCAAACGTAATGGGTCCAATTATCGTTATGGCGATGTTTACGATTCCAGGTGCGATTTTCGCAGAAGCGTTTCTAAGCTTCATCGGTCTTGGTATTCGTCCGCCGTTCGCATCTCTTGGATCTCTTGTAAACGATGGTTACAAATCCATTCAAACATATCCACACGTTATGTTCGTTCCGGCAATTGTAATCAGCTTATTGATCTTGAGCTTAAACTTGTTGGCAGACGGATTGCGCGATGCTCTAGATCCGAAAATGCGTAAGTAAAATAGAAAGGAGAGAGTGGAATGGAAAAATTATTAGAAGTAAAAGATCTGCATGTCTCCTTTGATACGCATGCCGGCGAAGTATTCGCAGTGCGCGGTGTCAGCTTTGACCTGAAAAAAGGAGAAACGCTTGCAATTGTAGGAGAATCCGGTTCAGGTAAATCAGTAACATCTAAAGCGTTAATGGGGTTAATCCCTAACCCACCAGGACGCATCAAGCATGGTGAAATTTTGTTTGACGGTCGTGATTTGGCAAAGCTAAGTGAAAAAGAAATGCAACAAATTCGTGGGAAAGAAGTGTCGATGATTTTCCAAGATCCGATGACATCCCTAAATCCAACGATGACAATCGGAAATCAGATCATGGAAGGTTTAATCAAGCATCAAAATATGAGCAAAGCGGATGCTCGTAAGGTAGCGCTTGAACTTCTTGACTTGGTTGGTATTCCAAACCCTGAAGCACGTCTAAAACAATATCCGCACCAATTCTCTGGTGGTATGAGACAGCGTGTTGTAATTGCGATTGCACTTGCATGTAATCCAAAGCTGTTAATTGCTGATGAGCCAACAACTGCACTAGATGTAACAATCCAAGCGCAAATTCTAGAGCTAATGAAGGATATTCAGCAAAAAACAGAAGCTGCCATCATTTTTATCACACATGACCTTGGTGTAGTAGCGAACGTTGCTGACCGGGTTGCAGTTATGTACGCAGGAAAAATTGTAGAAATCGGTACGGTCGATGAGATTTTCTACAATCCAAAGCATCCATATACATGGGGGCTGTTAGCTTCTATGCCAAGTCTTGATGGTAAAGATGAAGAGTTATATGCAATTCCTGGTTCACCACCTGACTTGATTAAGCCGCCAAAAGGTGATGCATTTGCTGCACGTAACCCACAGGCACTCAAGATTGATTTTGAAATGGAGCCGCCGATGTTTAAAGTTAGCGATACACATTATGCGGCAACTTGGTTGCTTCATGAAGATGCACCGCACGTTGCGCCTCCTGAAATTGTACAAAGCCGTATTCGTCAAATGAAGGAGGGGGAGCGTAATGTCTAACAATCGCGAAAAATTGATTGAAGTTAAGAACGTAAAGCAATACTTTAAAGTAGGCGGCGGCGTTGTCAAAGCAATTGACGATGTTACGTTCGATATCTACAAGGGTGAAACGTTCGGTCTTGTAGGGGAATCCGGTTCCGGTAAATCTACAACAGGTCGTACTATCATTCGTTTGTATGATGCAACTGCTGGTGAAGTATTATTTGACGGTGAAAATGTTCACGGCAAAAAATCTAAGGCAGATTTGAAGAAGTTCAATCGTAAAATGCAAATGATCTTCCAAGATCCGTATGCATCTTTAAATCCGCGTATGACAGTTGCTGATATTATTGCAGAAGGCATTGACATTCATGGTCTTGCCAAAAACAAAGAAGATCGTATGCGCCGCGTTTACGAGCTGTTGGAAACAGTAGGTCTAAACCGTGAGCATGCAAGCCGTTATCCGCATGAGTTCTCCGGTGGTCAAAGACAGCGTATCGGTATCGCACGTGCGCTAGCTGTTGAACCAGAGTTCATCATCGCCGACGAGCCAATTTCCGCATTGGACGTTTCCATCCAAGCGCAGGTTGTTAATCTACTGAAAAAATTGCAAAAAGAAAAGGGACTAACATACCTATTTATCGCCCACGATTTGTCCATGGTTAAATATATCAGCGATCGCATTGGTGTTATGTATCACGGTAAAATCGTTGAGTTGGCGACAAGTGAAGAGTTGTATGAACACCCAATTCACCCATATACAAAATCTCTTCTTTCTGCGATTCCACTTCCGGATCCAGATTATGAGCGTAATCGTAAGCGTATTGTATATGATCCTTCTCAGCACAACTACGGTGGAGAAGAGCCGGTTATGCGTGAAATTCGTCCTGGGCACTTTGTATTGTGCTCTGAAGCAGAATATAAGAGATATAAAGAATTGTATCAATAAGAAAGAGCCACCAAATTTTGGTGGCTTTTTAATATGTTTTTTTCTTGTAAATGCCGTTTCCGCCCACCATCTTCCAATTTGTTTGGATTGATGCGCTTTTATTTACAAATTTCTTTTTATTCTTTGTACCAATTGCTTCGCCAATGCCGTTCGTTAAGATACCAATTGTTGCCGTCAGCCCAATTACAAGAATTGCTACTACTATAAAGTCTATCATATAAGTAATCATTCATACCCTCCTATCCCATATAGGTTTATTTATTATTTTAATTGAGTTAATTTGTAAATAGAAGATTAAATTTTTTAAAATATCGACAATTAACAACGATGTTTTTAAATATCTTACGTTTTGTACAAATTTTGTATAAGTTTTTTCCTGTATTTTTAAAGAAATTAATATATATTTCCTGATTAACTTGTTGTATAATGAGTATTGAGTTACTTATTTAAAGTAATTGTAATTTGAAAATGAGTTTCACTTAGGTGTTCATTACGTTAGAATGGCAATTCTATACTCGACAAAGGAGAGTGAGTGCATGATGGTAACGTTATATAGTTCGCCAAGTTGTACGTCTTGTAGGAAGGCAAAATCATGGTTAGAGGAAAACCATATTCCTTATACAGAGAGAAATATTTTTTCGGAGCCATTAAAGGTTGACGAAATTAAAGAAATTCTTCGTATGACAGAAAGCGGAACTGATGAAATCATTTCAACTCGTTCTAAAATTTTTCAAGAGCTTGATGTGCAAGTAGAATCTATGCCGCTTCAAGATTTGTATAAGCTAATTCAAGATCACCCTGGCATTTTACGCCGTCCAATTATTATTGATGAAAAGCGTCTGCAAGTGGGATATAACGAAGATGAAATTCGTCGTTTCTTACCTCGTACTGTTCGTACATTCCAATTGCGTGAAGCACAAAAGCTTGTAAATTAAATAGATATAAAAAAATCGGACATCCTCTTGTCCGATTTTTTTATACGATATGATTTCTCCTCACAAGGAAAAAATCCTTTTTTTTTCGAATATGTTTATTGATGAGCTTTTTTCATTTTTATTTGATTCATTGTGTAACCTACTAATAGTACAAGAATAACCATACCAATTGGTAATGCATAGTCTACAATTGGATACTTTGTAAAGAAGTCTGCTAATCTTGGTTCATGTAGCATCATTGTGCCAGCAGTATATGCCAAAATACCCGCACCGACATATACTAAAGAAGAAAATCTCTCCATAAGTGTCAAGATAATTTTGCTGCCCCATACAATAATAGGTACAGAGACCAATAGTCCAAGTACAACTAATATAATGTGTCCATTAGCCGCACCAGCAATCGCTAAAATATTATCAAATCCCATGACAATGTCAGCGAAAACGATTGTGCGAATGGCAGCACCAAGAGTCGCCCCTGCTTTAATATTGGATAAATCATCACCGTCATCTGTCAGCAAGTTATAGGCAATAAACAACAGCAATATACCTCCAACAAGCTGCAGGAATGGAATTTTCAGTAAGTATACGGCGACAATAGTAAGTAAAATACGAATAAGGATTGCTAATCCTGTTCCAATAAAAATAGCTGTATTACGCTGTTGAACTGGCAAGTTACGGCTAGCTAGAGCGATAACGATGGCGTTATCACCGCCTAAGACAATATCAATACCGATAATGACCAATACGGACATCAGAAAATCTAATTCCATAGCAATTTCCCCCGTTTATTCCTCTATATGCGTACGGATGAAAGACGTCCGCGTGCAAGCATTGTGAGATTACAATTACTTTACTCACTATAAGATAATAGGTTGACCCTGTCAAGAATCGGAATCGTTCTAAGTTTGTCGAATAGGCAAATAATTGTTTTTCATAAAAACAGTTATTTTATTTCCATTCTGCGTCTTGTTATCATAAAATGAGAGTACAAGATTTTTAGGTGATTTTCCCTAAACATGATATGATTAATGAGACACATTCTAGAAGGGGTCCCTTCATAGAACAACATAAGATAAGAAGGGAGAGACTGAAATGGAAATTGAAAGAGTAAATGAAAATACGGTCAAGTTTTATATAACATATGTAGATATTGAAGAGCGCGGTTTTAGCCGAGATGAGATATGGCAAGATCGAGAGCGTAGTGAACAGTTATTTTGGGAGATGATGGATGAAGCGCGTGATCAAGATGATTTCTTTGCTGATGGTCCGTTGTGGATTCAAGTGCAGGCTCTCGAAAAAGGAATTGAGGTAGTTGTAACCAAAGCGCAGCTTTCTAAAAATGGGCAGAAGCTTGAGTTACCGCTTTTAGATAAAATTATTGATATTCCATTGGATGAAAATTTGGAGGCACTGTTTGATCAACAGCTTGAAGAAGAAGATTTTTCTTATGTAAGTAAAGAGGGGATTTTAGAGTTTCTTGTTAAATTTGCAAGCTTTGAAGACGTTATCGCCTTAAGTCATCGAATGGAACTAATTGATGTGAAAAATGAACTGTATGTATTTGACGAACGATACTATTTATATGTAGAATTTGATGAAATGTTACATGATGAAGAGGAAATGGACACGATTCTAAGTATAATTTTGGAATACGGAGAAGAGTCTGCTATGACCGTTCATCGCGTACAAGAGTACGGTAAACAAATTATTGCGGAACAAGCGCTAGATACTATTCGTCAGCACTTTCCACCGCTAAGTTAAACCGATTTCTATTTCCTGGAATCGGTTTTTTTATGTCAAAATGCCAGTGTGTTCTTTTTATAAGGCAACTTTTGTTTGTGGTTTTCTTACTTATGTCATTTTGTGGCATAATAGAAACAGGGGGGAGTTTCATGAAAAAAATTGTCAAGTTAGTTTTTTTGTTTATTATACTGTTTGTCCTTTTCGTTATTGTTCAACACGAAAAAGCGCTGAATATATATATTGAAAATATTTCTTTGTTTGGGATATTTAGTACTTTGTTTACAATCTCGGGTGTATTAATTGGTTTTGTCATTTTTCTTGAGAATAGACAACCATCGAAAACCTTGACTTGGTTGATTGTATTAGGAATTTTTCCGGTTATTGGTTTTTTTGCGTATTTATTGTTTGGACAAAACTTTCGCAGAAAGCGGATTTTTGCACGTAAAGGGTTATTAGATGAACAGGCGTTTTCTCGTTATAAGGAAAGTATGCAAGAGAGAGATGCCTATCTTGAATCACATAAAGAGCAAAGTGTGTTGTTGCAATTGGCGGAACGCATCGGAACTTCGCATGTATCCTTTCGTACAGAGACAACTGTATTAACAAATGGTGCGGAAACATTTGCAGCTATTTTAGAAACGTTGGAACAAGCAGAGCATCATATACATATGGAGTACTATATTGTACGTCATGATGGAATTGGTACGCAAATTAAGGAGCTGTTAATAAAAAAAGCAAGACAAGGCGTGCAAGTGCGATTTTTATATGATGCAGTAGGAAGTTTTCGGCTTTCGAAAAAATATATTAAGGATATGACGGATGCAGGTATTGAGATGGTACCCTTTTTTCCTGTGCGTGTTCCTATTTTAAACGATAAAATTAATTATCGAAATCACCGAAAAATCATTGTTGTAGATGGAAATGAAGGTTTTATTGGTGGACTGAATATTGGTGATGAGTATTTGGGTAAAAATGAGTATTTTGGCTTTTGGCGTGATACGCACTTGTACCTGAAGGGAGAAGCGGTGCAAAGCTTACAGCTTATTTTTTTGCAAGACTGGTTTTATATGACGGGAGAAACGTTAGTAAATCCAATCTACATGTCAGCAGAGCGTTTACCAAGAAAGGATGGTGGGGTGCAATTAATAGCGGGTGGACCAGATAGTAAGTGGGAAACAATTAAACACTTGTATTTTGCGATGATTACGTCCGCAAAAGAATCGATTTGGCTCGCCACTCCTTATTTTATTCCGGATGATGATATTTTATCGGCGCTTAAAATCGCAGCATTAGCAGGTCTGGATGTCCGGCTTTTAATGCCTGCAAAGCCAGATAAACGAACTGTATTTTATGCTTCTCGTTCTTACTTTCCTGAGTTACTTGAAGCAGGTGTGAGGATATATGAATATGAAAAAGGGTTTTTGCATAGCAAAATTGTAATTGTGGATAAAAGTATTGCTTCTATTGGAACTGCAAATATGGATATGCGTAGTTTTCACTTAAATTTTGAAGTGAATGCTTTCTTATATGGAACAGAGAGTATTCAGAAACTTGTTACAGACTTTGAAACAGATTTAACGGTTTCGCGCAACATTCATATTACGCGTTTTCAAAACAGGCGATTTGTCATGCGCATTGTTGAATCAGCGTACCGCTTGCTTTCTCCATTATTATAGGTGAACAGGCACCATTTTCTCCAAAGTGAGTACTTTGTTTATAGTTATAATCTGTTGGTTTGCATGTAACAATACAATGCAGAAGGAGGCATAACGATGGATCGGCATAGAAGTTGTTTGGCTCCTCCGCCTTTTTTACCTGCACATGTGATACCTGATTGTGTGGTTAAGGTAAAACCCCTAGCTTGCGTGGAAACTATGGGCTATTACACATACTCAGATGGACAAAAAAGGGTATATACAGATTGTGACGGGGTCACAGAACAACGTATTTATGATCCTAGAGAAGTATCATATCTGAATGTATTTATTAATGGGGTATTGCAACCTACTTGTAACTACCTTGTGAAAAAAGGTAGGTTACTGTTGTGTACAGAAGATATTCCAGCTAAAGGTGTTCCAATTATTTTGCAGTTTGTGAAAATTTTAAAATAGGGGGATGCATATGCCACCTAGACTGGTGAAGTTATTTGTGCAGGCGAACAGCACGTTTCAAGGAAATGCAGTAGCAGATACAACGACAACTGTAACACCTGTTGCCTCAAGGTATGTGGCTATTGTGGATGCAGGAATGGTTACAACGGGTGAAACAAATATTTCGGTTGCAAGTTTTGAGGATGATGCAGGTAATCCAGCAACTGTATTGCCTGTTCCTGGGACGAATGTATTTGTTAATGTATATGTGAACGGTGTGTTACAGCAAGGAAGCTTAACGGTACTCACAACGACGAATGTGCGTATTGGCGCTGAAGTTTTGAGTGGCGTTCCTGTGGTCATTGAAAGTGTCCAAACAACCGCGATTTCTACATCCACTATTAATACGGGCAGCTTAGTTATTGATACGACAGTGGAAACATAACTAAGATGTAATATCGGTTGTTACGGTGAAATTATTAGAGACGTTTGAACTGGAAGTAACGTTTGACAAATCAACTACCTCAATAGCAATAGAGGAAAGCGCCGATAATGTGCTTGCTATCGTTAGGCCTGTTGTTGCCAAAGTGATACTTCCAGCAGGCTGAAGATTCCCATTTATATATACATTATAGTATCCATACGTAGGGGGAGATGGCAGTGCTGAAACAGTATTGCCATTATCGTTCCTGAAATTGCTAGCACCAATTGTAAATGAGCCTAACGATAGCGTGACAGAGGCAAAAAATCTTTGTACGCTGGGGATAATCGTTGTTGTTGTTGCTACTGTAACAGTACCCTGAATTGTACTTGTTGCGATAGCATTCAATTTTTGAAGTCCCATGTGTTCACTCCTTACGTGTAAATATCTGTTTGTACGGATAAATCGTTTTGTACGGAAGAAGACGACACAACTGTAAATGTGTAAACAATAAGTGAAACCGGCACAGCAATTAATGATAAGGACGTACCTGCTATCGTCAGACGGATAGATGTTAATGATACACGACTAGCTGGCTGCAGTTCGCCACCTACAAACACGTTCATGTATCCATTCGCAGGAACGCTTGGTAAGCCTCCACTTGGGAGATAAGCGCCGCTATCTGTTTGAAAGCTAGGAGCGTTAATATTGGTTGTGCCGATGCTCAGAAGAACATTAGCAAAGAAGCGCTGTACTGTTATTGAAAGTACAGAGGAGGTTGTGGCAGGAAGTGTTCCTTCCACACGGCTCGCTGCTTTGAGTCGAGGGGGTTGAAGCAAAGTCATTCATTCCTTTCCATAAGCATGTACTAGTATATGCTCGTTATCTTCAACCTGTTAGTACGGACAGGCTGAATATTTTTTATTGTCAAAGAGGATAAATAAAGATTGTGTCGAAAGGAAAGCGAAAAGGAGTGTGATAACGTGTTTGTCGCAATAGATGCGCAGAAACGAACCTATAACGTGCTGCACGCTACTAGTAAAGCGCAGCTCCGGATTTTACGGCAGCAAACGACTTTTTTCTGTCCAGTATGTAATGAACCTGTACGTCTAAAGATAGGTAGCCACAATCAACCCCATTTTGCGCATATTCGTACAAGCAATTGTCCAGAATTCGAGAGAGAGTCAGCTTATCATTTGAAAGGAAAAGAAAAGCTCTATCAATGGTTGCATAGGCAAAAATTTAATGTGGAAATAGAGAAATATATACCGGATATTGCGCAGCGTCCGGATTTGATGGCTTCTAAGCAAGATGTTAGCATGGCAATTGAGTATCAATGTTCGACGATATCTTGTGAATTGCTTGTAAAGCGTACAATGTCGTATTGGCGGCAAGGCATTCGAGTAATATGGATTTGGGGTGGCAATCAATTGAAACGCCGAGGCTCCCATTGGTTACATCTATCAGATATGCAAGCCTTATCTGTGCAACAAAGCGGTATTCTTTATTTTTGTCCTGAAGCAATGACTATAATGCAGTGTACACCTCTCATTCCGTTTTCATCCGCTACAGCGTTCTCTCATATTATTCCTCATTCATTACGAACTTCACAATTCTCTGGCGTAATGTTGCAACAGCGCTTAGATGTGAGTACTTTACTAAACGAATGGAACCGAAAAAAGAAAATATGGCGTCATCATGGTCTCTATCTAAAGCATTCTCAATCTCCCTTTTTAAAGTATCTCTACAAAAAAGGAATTTCTCCTTCTTGTTTTCCTCCTGAAGTTTTGATTCCCCTACCATCACTTATAGGATTTCATACAGCTCCACTATTGTGGCAAACGCATATTTTATTAGAAGAGCTAGGATGTTTCTCAACAGGAGATACGTTTGCTGCATCCTATATATATAATCGTCTAATGAAAATGGTGAAGATAAGGCGGTTGCCATATTTATCACCTGCTTTACCGAAGAAGGCTTTGCTGGAGTATTTTCAATTTCTTTGTGGAACGGGCATGTTGGCACAGCGAGATACGTATACATATCAAAAGCTGCGAGAGCCTCTTCTCCCTTTTGGAGAAACGGAAGCATACGAGATGGATAAAGCAGTTATACAACATACCGCTGCCTTGTTTCCTACAACATTACTAGAAGAAAATAGGATATAATAGAAGCGTCTGGCAGGAATAAGACAAAGAAAATCGAATGGTAAGAAAAAAGGAGGGATTTATTATGTCAGAGCAAAAAACAGTGAATAAGTTGCCGCGCCGTGAGGAACTAGACAAGGCTTATATGTGGAAGCTTGAAGATATTTTCGCATCTGATCAAGAGTGGGAAAAAGAGTTTGAACAAGTAAAAGGGTTGCTGCCTAAGCTTGTTGATTTTAAAGGAAAGCTTGGTGAATCCTCGCAACAGTTGCTTGAGATGCTTCAGTATCAAGATGAGGTATCGCTTCGTCTCGGTAAGCTATATACATACGCACATATGCGATACGATCAAGACACAACGAATTCTTTTTATCAGGCTCTTAATGACCGGGCGACGAATTTGTATACAGAGCTTTCCAGCAGCACGGCATATATTGTGCCGGAGATTTTAGCTGTGCCAGAGGAAAAGCTGCAGGCATTTTTGACAGAGAATAAAGACTTGGCTCTGTATGCACATTATTTAGAGGAAATTAATCGTCAGCGCCCACATGTATTGTCTGAAAATGAGGAAGCAATTTTAGCGCAAGCATCTGACGCGCTACGCACTGCGAGCAATACGTTTGGGATGTTAAACAATGCGGACTTGAAGTTTCCAGAAATTACGGATGAAAACGGTGAAGAGGTCGAGGTGACGCATGGACGCTATATTCGCTTTTTAGAAAGCGAAGACCGACGTGTACGTCATGATGCATTTAAAGCTGTATATGATACGTATGATCAGTATCGAAATACGTTAGCTAGCACATTGAGCGGCGCTGTAAAGCGTAATAACTTTTATGCGCGTGTTCGTAAGTATGGTTCGGCTAGACAAGCAGCTCTTGCGAACAATAGTATTCCGGAAAGTGTGTACGACCAATTAGTCGACACAGTAAACGATAATTTGCACCTTTTGCATCGTTATATCGACATTCGCAAACGTGCGCTTGGTGTAGATGAACTGCATATGTATGATTTGTACACGCCTCTCGTTAAGGAAGTTAAGATGGAAGTGTCGTATGAAGAAGCACAAGAATTACTATTGAAGTCTCTTGCTGTATTAGGAGACGAGTATGTAGAAATTTTGAAACAAGCATACGCCGATGGCTGGGTAGATGTGTATGAAAACAAAGGTAAGCGTAGTGGTGCTTATTCCTCAGGTGCATACGGTACAAATCCGTACATTTTAATGAATTGGCATGACAACGTGAATAACTTGTTCACATTGGCGCATGAGTTCGGTCATTCTGTACACAGCTATTACACACGCAAGCATCAGCCTTACGTGTATGGAGACTATTCTATTTTTGTAGCCGAGGTTGCATCCACATGCAACGAAGCGTTGTTAAACGATTACTTGCTTAAGACGACAGATGATAAGAAGAAACGTTTGTACTTGTTAAATCATTATTTAGAAGGATTCCGCGGTACAGTGTTCCGTCAAACAATGTTTGCTGAGTTTGAGCACCTTATTCATATGAAGGCACAAGAAGGCGAGGCGTTAACACCTGATTTATTAACGGAACTATACTATAATCTCAATAAGAAGTACTTTGGAAATAATCTTGTCATCGATGAAGAAATCGGTCTTGAGTGGTCACGTATTCCGCATTTCTATTACAACTACTATGTATATCAATATGCAACAGGCTTTAGTGCGGCAACTGCGCTATCTAAGCAGATTTTAGAAGAGGGCGAGCCTGCGGTGAGACGTTACATTGATAACTTCTTAAAAGCGGGTAGCTCTGATTATGCAATCGAAGTGTTGAAAAAAGCCGGTGTGGATATGACATCTTCTAAGCCAATGCAAGATGCACTTCAAGTATTCGCTGAAAAATTAGATGAGCTAGAGCAATTGTTATTTGAAGAATAAAAACTTGCGCTGCGGCGCAAGTTTTTTTGTCGAGAACCTCAGCCCTATGGAGCTGAGCGAGCCGCATCCGCTTTTCTTGATGTCCAGCT
>NZ_RIAV01000016.1 GCF_003852715.1 Ectobacillus antri | reverse complement strand
GCCGAGAACCTTAGATTTTGTGCCTAAGCGGTCGGCTTCGCTTTTCGAGTGTCCAGCTACGCCTCCCAGGCACTGCCATCTAAGAACCTCGGCCACAAAAAGGCAAAAAAGCGCCTTTTTGAGCCGGTAACCTCAGCCCTATGGAGCTGAACGAGCCGATTCCGCTTTTCTACATTATATCAAACAATTCCGAAAATATGGAGTTGTTATTTTTGAGCGAGGGTGTGGGTAAAGGCGTGCGGCAGGTTTTTTTGCCAGTGCTTCCAAGTATGATCACCCTGAAATTCTTCGTAATAGTAAGAAGTTCCGAGCGGTTTGAGTATGCTGTGCAACTTGCGATTTGGTTCTAGAAAGTCGCGAATTTGACCGTCGGTTGTTTTGACAGCTGTTTCTTCAGTACCAATGATATGATATACTTCAATGCCACTCGCAAGTGCTTGCTGAGCCTGCTTCATAACGGTTTCATCTACGAATGGAGACTGCATGATTACTTTTCCAAATGTATGCGGATACATAAGTGCTGTCATGAATGAAACTGTACCGCCAAGTGAGTCTCCGGCAAGTACACGTCCGTTACCTACTTGATATGTTGGATATTCTCTGTCTAAGAACGGAACGAGCTCATGTGCCAAAAAACGAATGTAAGCCGCATTTTGCGCCCCGCTTGGGTGATATTTTTCTTTGCGATCATGTACATCTTTATATGGAATACCAACAAAAATAGTACGGTCAATCTCACCTTCTTCCAGTAGTGCTTCCAAAACGCGAGGGGCACGTCCGAATTTTATATAGTCACTGCCGTCCTGCGCAATTACAATGGTGTGCTTTAGCAGTGGGGTATAGCCGGACGGTAAATAAATTAGCAAGGTGATATTTTCTTGCAATGCTTCACTGAAAAATGTGATTTCCTGTAATGTTCCTTTTGTCATCGTTATCTCTCCCATCAAACATGCTACTTCTGTATTTTATCACATTGTGAGCCCGTAGCGTCAATTTTGCTAGATTGCAAAGAGAGAAGCACATATAATGAGGTAAGATGTAAATACTTTTATGTGCTACATATAAAGATTGAGATACACGGTATAAAGGAGAGAAGAGACTTGAGAGAAGAGAAATCCATTGCGCTGCCGCTGGCAATATCCATTATTGCTATTTCATTTTCAGCTATTTTTGTAAAGCTATCCGATGCACCTTCGTCTGTGCTGAGCATGTATCGACTTTGGTTGGCAAGTCTGCTGCTTGTTCCTGTTGTATGGAGAAAGCGAGAGGAGTTCAACCGTATTTCACGTGGAGATTGGTTGTTTTTAGCAGCTTCTGGCTTCTTTTTGGCACTACATTTTTTGCTGTGGTTTCAATCATTGAAGTTGACGACGGTTGCTAGTTCCACTATTATCTTGGCGCTACAGCCGCTTGTTTCACTGGCCGGTGGCTTTTTATTGTTTAAAGAACGTACTACAATATCCGCTCTTATGACAATGGTTATCGCAATATTTGGCGTAGCAATGATTGGTTGGGGAGATTTTGGATTAAGTGAGGAAGCTATCTGGGGCGATATTTTGTCCTTTTTAAGTGTAATTGCGGTGGTCGGTTACCTATTAATTGGGCAAAGTGTTGTTAAAAAGTTGTCTCATTGGATTTATAGTTTTTGTGTGTTTGTCTTTGCAGCATTCTTTTTGACCATCTATAATGTGGTGACAGCAACGCCGCTTGGAGGGTATTCGGTTATAGACTGGACAATGTTTTTCTTGTTAGCAACTGTTCCTACAGTATCGCACCTTATCAATAACTGGCTGCTGGCGTATGTAAATGCCACGACAATTTCCATGAGTATTCTGGGCGAGCCAGTAGGAGCCACCATATTGGCCGTGCTGCTTCTTGGTGAACGTTTAACAAGTATTCAAATAGTTGGTGGCATCCTTGTATTGGCTGGTGTCTTTTTCTTCTTATCACAGCAAAAGGTACATAAGGAAGTCGTAGAGGTATAGCTATTTATTAGTAATTAAATAATCGTGCACCGTCACTACACATAAATCACGAAACGCGCCGGCAGTAGCGATGACAACCGTTCTTCCGGGGCGTTTTCCTTTGATCCACGCTAGATCACCCTGAACGGTAATGTCTGCGATGGTTGGATCAATGATATGCCATGTAACGGTTTTATCTGTTGCATTATGAGGTAGCAATGAAGCTTGTAATTTTTCTGTTTGTCCGGTTTTCAGCTTTAATTTATCTTTGTTTAAATGAACACTCATGATGTTAACTGGGGCCAAAGAAAGATAAGATTTTTCTTCTTTTTTTTCAAACATAGCGACAATCGGTGCCGGACCGCCTTCATTTAATTCTTTATATCGTCTAATCAAGTACATCCGCCCCCTTTTTCTTTTACCTCTATCATACAGAAGTAGTGTAAGGATTTAATTAAAGAAAAATAAAGAAAATATTAAGATTAATCGAGAAATGTGGTGAAAAAACATGTTTTTTGTAAGAGAGGGAAAAAGAGCTTGTGGAGTGGGGGATAACTAAAAAAGCGCGGAAATGGCTCCCGCGCTTTTTATTAAGCTGTTTTTTCAAATTTCTCAAATGTTTCTTGTGCGATTTTGGAAGGTTTTGTTAACAGGCTGACAAGTATAATCATGATTAAGCTTGCCGCAAAGCCCGGGATCATTTCATATACGCCAGTATCTTTTAATACTTTAATGCTTGTCCATGTAATAACTGTTGCTGAACCTGCAATCATACCTGCTAAAGCTCCCCATTTTGTCATGCGCTTCCAGTACAAGCTTAGTAGAATTACGGGACCGAAAGCAGAACCAAATCCTGCCCAAGCGTAGCCAACAAGAGAAAGGATGGTACCGTTCTTTTGATAAGCCAATCCAATAGCGATCAGCGCAACGAAAAGCACGGCCATGCGACCAACGAATACAAGCTCACGATCAGTTGCCGAGCGGCGGAAGAATGTACGATATAAATCTTCTGTTAATGCACTTGATGTAACAAGGAGTTGAGATGAAATGGTACTCATCACAGCTGCTAGGATTGCTGCTAATAAAAAGCCGGTAATAAGCGGGTGGAATAAAATTGTACCAAGTTCGATAAAGACTGTTTCAGGATCGTTAAGTTTTGTCCCTGTTTTCGAAAAATAAGCAATACCAATCAAGCCAGTGAACATCGCTCCTACCACTGAAAAAATCATCCAACTCATTCCAATGCGACGCGCGCTTTTAATTTCTTTTGTAGATGTGATAGCCATAAAACGTACGATAATATGCGGTTGACCGAAGTAGCCGAGTCCCCAAGCGAACAAGGAGATGATACCAATTAAAGAAGTGCCTTTAAAAATATCTAAATAAGCCGGGTTTACGGACTTGATTTCTGAAAACGTCGGACCGATACCACCAACATGAAGAATAGTTACAAGTGGTACGAGAATTAAGGCCAGAACCATGATGGCACCCTGTACAAAGTCAGTCAAACTAACGGCAAGAAATCCTCCAAATAATGTATAAGCAATAACAACAGCGGCTACAATCCAAATACCCAAGTGATAGTCAAATTTAAAGGTATTTTCAAATAAAACGGCACCTGAAACAAATCCAGAAGCTACATAAAACGTAAAGAAAACTAAAATAACGAGTCCGGATGTGAGACGCAATACATTCGACGTATCATCAAAACGATTGCCTAAAAACTGTGGTATTGTAATAGAGTTGTTGGCAATCTCAGAGTACGTGCGCAAGCGAGGTGCTATATATAGCCAGTTTGCATAAGCGCCAAGTGTGAGACCTATGACGATCCAACCGCTGCTCAGTCCCGATGCATACATTGCACCCGGCAGGCCGAGCATCAGCCAACCACTCATATCTGCAGCTCCCGCACTTAGTGCTGTAACTGCCGGTCCTACATTACGACCGCCTAGCATGTAATCAGATAAGTCTGTGGTACGTTTGTATGCATAGTAACCAATACAAAGCATACCAAGCATATAAATGCTGATAGAAATTAAGATTTGTGTATTCATGCTGTGACTCCCCCTTTAAAGTAGTTCTCTTTTTCTATACTATATCACTTTTTGCATAAAAAATAAACAAATAAATAAGAATTTTCTAATATGTAAGCGGTTTAATCGCGTGTTTTTTTATGGTATAATAATTTTAATTTTCGTTCGGAAAGTGTATAATCATGTTTATTTATGATAAATAGTTATGTTACAAAATTTAATAATATTTTTTCTGATATAATATTATTGTTATAAATATTCATTGGGGATGTATAGTTCAAAAACTTTTTTCAAAAAGTTCTTGACGAATAAAATGAGCATATACTACAATAAGTTCAAATTTAGTGAACGAAAAGCGCTGATGAAGAAGAGTACGTATTACAAACATGTCAGAGAGCTGATGGTTGGTGCGAATCAGTATGGGCGTAATAGGGAATGGGCTTCGGAGCTTCCAAACCGAACTAACAGTAGGCTTTGGCGAACAGTCTCATCGTTACAAGAGACGCGCATTGAACTTGATGCGTTAAAGCGGGTTGCATTTGCAACCAATGAAGGTGGTACCACGGGTCCTCTCGTCCTTTACTAAAGGATGAGTGGGCCCTTTTTGTATAGAAAAGCGGAATCGGCTCGTTCAGGTCCATAGGGGGGAGGTTCCCGGCTCAAAAAGGCGCGTTTTGCCTTTATGGGACGGGGTTCTCAGACCGGAGGAGCTAGCCGATGCAGCTGGACAGAAGAAAAGCGGAATCGGCTTGTATGACCAAAATGGATGTAACACCTAACCAAATAAAATATAAATCGCTGAGTAAGAAGAGTACGTATACGAGATGCGTTCCAGAGAGCCGGGGGAGGTGAGAGCCGGTACGATATTGTATACCGAATGGGCTTACGAGAGGTCTTTTGAAAGATGGAGTAGGAAGACACGGATTCCTCCGTTATCAAGGATAGGGTATCATGTGTACCCGAAAAAGAGGGGTTCTTTCGCGAACCCAAACTGAGGTGGCACCACGGTAATCATATCGTCCTCTGCATGTACATGCAGAGGACTTTTTTGTACCCAAAAAAGGAGGACACACAAAATGATGACAAAAGAAACGTTCGACATGATGCGGAATCAGAAGCAATTGTTTTTCATAACAGATGAAATGGAAGGAGACGAGGTAACCCCCATTGTTTTATACCAGCGACTTGCGGGAAATAAAACGTTTTTGCTAGAAAGCTCGCTCACCCATGAAGACAAAGGGCGTTATTCCTTCATTGGCAGCGATCCGTACATGGAAATTACCAGCAATGGCAAGGTAGTGAATATTATCTCCGGAACCGATGTGGAGCAGCGGCAAGGAAAAGTGCTTGATGTAATTAGGGAGCTGCTTGCTTTTCAAAAAGCGGACAGTCCGTTTCCATTTGCGGGGGGAGCGATTGGTTACGTCGGCTATGATGTGATTAGGCAGTATGAGGAGATTGGTACGGCAAATAACGACGAGCTGGAAATGCCAGAAACACACCTTCTGTTTTATCAAGCATTTACGGTGTACGATCACAAATTGCAGAAGGTATCTTTCGTGTACGTATACCGCCCACAGGAAGAGACTTCTTATGAACAAGTGCAAGAGATGTTAACGGATATGAAAACAAAAGCGCAGCGTCAAAGTGCACCGGCAACACCGGTAGCAAAGCTGAAGGCAGAATTTCATTCAAATATTAAGGAAGATGAGTTTTATGAAATGGTGAATCGAGCTAAGGAGTATATCAAGGCAGGTGATATTTTCCAAGTAGTACTTTCGCAGCGCTTGCGTACGACATTTGATGGCGATCCGTTCGGGTTGTATCGCCGCTTGCGTATCACAAATCCTTCACCGTACATGTTTTATGTGGACTTCGGTTCGTATACGGTACTTGGCTCCTCCCCGGAGAGCTTGCTGTCGGTGAAGGGGGATAAGGTTATCACAAATCCGATTGCCGGCACAAGACCACGCGGCAGAGATAAAGAAGAGGATGAAAAAATCGCGAAGGAGCTTCGCGGTAATGAAAAAGAAAAAGCGGAGCATTTGATGCTGGTGGACCTAGGAAGAAATGATTTGGGACTCGTTAGTGAAATTGGTACAGTGAAGCCTGAAAAATTCATGGAGATCGAGCGATATTCGCATGTGATGCATCTTGTTTCCGAAGTGTCTGGGCAATTACGCGAGGGTGTAACGTGCTTAGATGCTTTGCAATACTGCTTGCCGGCCGGTACTGTGTCCGGTGCACCGAAAATTCGGGCGATGACGATCATCGATGAGCTGGAAAACAAAAAACGCGGTGTGTATGCCGGTACGGTCGGTTATATCTCGTTCAACGGCGATATGGATATGGCGCTCGCGATTCGGACGATGGTGGTTAAGGATAACAAAGCTTACATTCAGGCAGGAGCAGGGATCGTGTACGATTCCGAGCCCGAGGCGGAATATATGGAAACGATTAATAAAGCGAAAGCGCTGCTGGAGGTATTATCATGATTTTATTAATTGATAACTACGATTCCTTTACGTATAACCTATATCAATTGTTAAGTGTATATGAAAAGGTGGAGGTTGTGCGGAACGATAAGTTGACGTTGCAGGAAATTGAAGAGCTGAAACCTACGGCAATCGTCCTATCGCCAGGACCGGGAAGGCCGGAAGATGCCGGGATTTGTACGGCTGTCATCAAACGGTTTTATAAGCAAATCCCGATCCTTGGTATTTGTCTCGGGCATCAGGCAATCGTCCACGCGTTTGGCGGTGATGTCATTCGTGCGAATCTGGTGAAGCACGGTAAAACATCGATGCTGCGCCATAGCGGTACAGGTATTTTTGAATACGTAAAGCAGCCGTTTCAAGCGATGCGCTATCACTCACTCGTGGCAGATAAGCATACACTGCCATCAATGTTTGAAGTATTGGCAACATCGATGGACGACGATGAAGTCATGGCGATTAAGCATCATTACCATCCTTTGTATGGCATGCAGTTTCATCCGGAAAGCATTGCTACGGAAGAAGGAAGTAAATTAATTCAACAATTCATAATGGAGGCGAAGGCGTATGAATCAGTATCTGCGTAAGTTGATCGAACGAAAGAATTTAAGTGAGACAGAGGTATATGAGGCAGGAATCGGTATGCTGGACGGGACGGTCACGGAAAGCGAAATCGCTGCGTTTTTGGTCGGACTGAAAACAAAGGGCGAAACGCCTGATGAGATATACGGCTTGGTGCGTGCCTTACGAGAGAAGGCGCTTCGCTTTCGGGATGTAAAGGGTGCGATGGATAACTGCGGAACGGGTGGAGACGGCGCCCAAACATTTAATATCAGTACGACGACGGCGTTCGTTTTGGCTGGAGCGGGTGTGAAGGTCGCAAAGCACGGCAACCGCGCCGTTTCCAGTAAGACCGGCAGCGCGGATGTGCTGGAATTGCTGGGTGTGAACATCGCTTGTCCGCCGCATGAAATTGAAAGGCTGCTTGAAACAGTCGGTATCGCGTTTTTATTTGCACCATCCGTGCATCCGAACTTGAAAAAAATCATGAAGGTGCGAAAAGAGCTGAATGTACCAACGATTTTCAATTTAATTGGCCCCCTTACGAATCCGGTTGAACTGGACACGCAGCTGGTCGGTATTTACAAACGGGAAATGCTTGTGCCAATCGCGCAGGTTCTGCAAAAAATTGGTCGCAAGCGCGCGGTTGTCGTGAACGGAAATGGCTTTTTAGATGAAGCCTCTTTGCAAGGAGAAAATCATATCGCTTTCTTACAGGACGGTGTGATTACCGAAATGACGGTGCATCCGGAAGAGTTCGGTTTACAAGTGGCATCGAACGAAGCGATTCGCGGCGGTGAGCCGAAGGAAAACGCAGAAATTACGAGAAGTGTATTGCGAGGAGAGTATGGTGTGCATCGTGACACGGTATTGCTCAATGCGGCTTTAGCATTGTTCGCGAATGGCAAAGCCCAGACAATCGCGGAAGGTGTAGAGCTGGCGAAGGAAAGTATCGATTCAGGCAGCGCGCTTGCAAAACTTGCGCTTCTTGTACAGGAAAGTCAAATTGTTGAAGAGGTGAGATGAATGGAAACGATTTTAGATAAGATTATCGCGCAGAAGAAGTTGGAAGTGGCAGAATTACAGCGAAGTGGATTTCGATATGAAGAAGTAAGACCGCATGTATCTTTAGTCGAGAATTTGAAGAAACCAGGTGTGACAGTTATTGCTGAAATCAAGCGTGCGTCTCCTTCTAAGGGAGCGTTGAATGTAGAGGTTGATGTGAAGGAACAAGCGAAGCAATACGAATTATCTGGTGCAGGTGCGATTTCCGTTTTGACAGATACGAACTTTTTTAAAGGCTCGTTTCAAGATTTAAAAGATGCACGCAGTGTTGTGTCAGTGCCGCTTTTGTGTAAGGACTTTATGATAGATGAAGTGCAAATTCAAAAAGCAAATGAAGCGGGAGCAGATATTATTTTATTAATTGTGGCGGCGTTGCCCGTCGAGCGTTTGCAAGAGTTATACCGCTATGCAACGGAACTTGGCCTTGAAGTTATCGTAGAGGTGCATGATGAAGAAGAATTGGAAGCAGCTTTGGCGATTGGGCCGGCGATTATCGGTGTGAACAACCGCAATTTAAAAACATTCGAGGTAAATCTTGAGACAACAGAACGATTGGCAAAGCGGGTTGTATCATCAGGTGCATTGCTTATTAGTGAAAGTGGCATTTTTACAAAAGAAGATGTTGTGCGTGTGCAGCGAGTTGGGGCACAAGGAATTTTGGTTGGTGAGGCGTTCATGAGAGCTGACTCAGTAGCCGACTTGTTCGGAGCATTGCGCATATGAGGGTAAAGGTATGCGGCATTACGGATGTTGAAACAGCAAAGCGAACGTGTGAATACGGCGCTGATGCGCTTGGGTTTGTATTTGCCCCAAGCAAGCGAAGAATCACGCCAGAGGAAGCGGCGGACATCATTAAGGAGCTGCCGGCGCATGTGCAAAAGATTGGCGTGTTTGTGAATGAGACGGTAGAGCGAGTAGAGGAGATCGCAGCGATGTGCGGTCTGGATTACGTCCAGCTCCATGGTGACGAGGATGCGTGTTACATGGAGAGACTGAATATTCCGTTTATTAAGGCGTTCGGCGTCGCTTCTCGAGAGGATGTGACCCGTGCGATGAACAGCAAGGCGGCATATGTGCTGCTTGACAGCCCGAAAGGCGTTTATCGCGGCGGGAACGGAACGGTATTTCCTTGGGAGTTGCTACAGGAGCTTAATGAAAAGGAGAGAGGACGCATCATTTTGGCGGGCGGACTGGGCTCGCATAATGTGAGAGACGCCATTCGTATCGTTAGACCGTACATGGTCGATGCCAGCAGCAGCCTTGAAACAGAGGGAAAGAAGGATCTACAAAAAATTAAAACATTTATTGAAACGGTGAAGGAGTGTTGAACATGCATTACACATATCCAAATGAAACAGGACATTACGGCGTATACGGTGGTCGCTACGTGCCGGAAACATTGATGCAATCAGTGCTGGAGCTAGAAGCCGCGTATAAGGAAGCGATGGCTGACGCTGAGTTTCAAAAGCAGCTGGATTATTATTTGAAAACGTACGTAGGACGGGAAACACCGCTTTACTTCGCGGAAAACTTAACGCGTTTGTGCGGCGGTCCGAAAATTTATTTGAAGCGCGAGGATTTAAATCATACAGGTGCCCATAAAATCAACAACACAATTGGGCAAGCACTTCTAGCAGTGCGAATGGGCAAAAAGAAGGTTGTTGCGGAAACGGGCGCCGGTCAGCATGGTGTAGCTACGGCGACGGTATGTGCGCTTCTCGGTTTGGAATGCGTTATTTTCATGGGAGAGGAAGATATTCGCCGTCAGAAATTGAACGTGTTTCGGATGGAATTGCTCGGTGCGAGGGTAGAAGGAGTGTCATCAGGTAGTGCAACGCTGAAGGATGCGGTAAACGAGGCGCTTCGTTACTGGGTGACAAATGTAGGAGATACGCACTATATTATGGGGTCTGTGCTCGGGCCGCATCCATTCCCGCAAATGGTGCGCGACTTCCAAAGTGTGATTGGCAACGAAACGAAAGCGCAGTACAAAGCGCTAGAAGGCAAGCTTCCAGACGCAGTTATCGCCTGCATAGGCGGCGGCAGCAACGCGATGGGTATGTTTTATCCGTTTGTAAAGGATGAAGAAGTAAAATTGTATGGTGTAGAGGCGGCGGGTGCTGGTGTAGATACAGATAAACATGCAGCAACCTTGACGAAGGGAAAGGTCGGCGTGCTGCACGGGTCCATGATGTATTTGCTGCAGAACGAGGACGGACAAATTCAAGAAGCGCATTCCATTTCGGCGGGATTAGATTATCCGGGTGTGGGACCTGAACATAGCTTGCTGAAGGATTTGCAGCGTGCAGAGTACTATGCGGTGACAGATGAAGAAGCGTTGCAAGCGTTCAAGCTGCTGGCGCGTGAGGAGGGAATCATTCCGGCGCTTGAAAGCTCGCATGCGATTGCGTACGCACTAAAACTAGCGCCGACGATGAAGGAAGAGGAAGGAATCGTGATTTGTTTATCAGGGCGTGGTGATAAGGATGTTGAAAGCGTAAAAGCATATTTGGAGGGGAAATGAGATGAATATTAATGACGTATTGAACAAATTACGTGAAACAGGTAGAAAAGCGTTTGTGCCGTATATCATGGCTGGTGACGGCGGAATGGAGAAGCTGAAGGAAAACATCCGCTTTTTGGATGAAGCAGGCGCGAGCATCCTCGAAATCGGCATTCCGTTTTCCGATCCGGTTGCGGATGGACCGACCATCCAGCGTGCGGGTAAGCGTGCGCTAGATAACGGGACGACCCTTGAAGGTATTTTCCAGGCGCTGACGGAGGTGCGCCAGCAGGTGGAGGTGCCGTTCGTACTCATGACGTATTTGAATCCGGTCTTGGCGTTCGGTGTGGAGCGGTTTGTTGAGCGCTGCCAGGGAGCAGGGGTGAGCGGCATCATTGTGCCGGATCTTCCGTATGAGGAAAAGAGTATTGTGTCGGATGCGCTCGAGCGGGTTGGAATTGCGTTAATTCCGCTTGTAACGCTAACGAGCCCGCTTGAACGTATCGCTAAAATCACAGAAGAAGCACAGGGCTTTATCTACGCTGTGACGGTAACGGGTGTGACAGGAGCAAGGCGCGATTTCGCACAAAGTCAATTCGACTATTTGCGCCGCGTCAAGGAAGTAGCGCACTTGCCGGTTTTGGCAGGATTTGGAATTTCTACGCCGGAGCAGGTACGAGAAATGGGTGATGTATGCGACGGTGTTGTAGTCGGCAGCCGCATTATTGAGTTGCTTGAGCAAGGTCGTTATGGAGAAATTCGCGAGCTGATTGGTAGCTGAAATAAAGTGAAAAGTGACCGGAATATATGTAAAAGTGACCGGAATGCGGGTGAAAGTGACTGAAATGTATTCCAAAGTAGCCGGATTAAATAAAAAAGACGTCCAAGGACGTCTTTTTTATTCAAAAAATGCCGATGCGTATGAAACGGTTCCTGAAACGCCTGATAGTGCATCTTTTTCAAGCTCCAGTGCCATAAACACTTCATCAGGGACATCAAAAGGGGCCTTAATATTCCAAGTAGAAGCGCGTTTAAAGCCAAACTTCGGATAATATTCTGAATGACCGAGCACGATGACAGAATGGTAGCCGAGCTGAGCCGCAATCTCTAAAGCCTTGGCAATCAGCTTTTTGCCAACGCCTTGCCCTTGAAAAGCAGGTAAGACGGAAACAGGTGCGAGCGCCAGTGTCTCGGTCTGCTTTTCTTCATTTATAATTGCTGCTCTTGTTAATAAAATATGGCCTATGATTTGTTCATCATCAGTTGCCACCAGAGACAGCTCTGGTATGAATGCATCAGATTTTCTGAGCCGTTCTACTAAAGCATGTTCGCTTTGGTCGCTATAAGGGGCATTTGCAAAAGCAGAACGAACAACCTGCTCAGTAAGTACATGGTCAGCAGATGTTTCTTGTCTAATCGTTATCATATGTATCAACTCCTTCTTATATCATAATCATTATGAATAAACCTTGCAACTCCGTATGTACACGTCTATAAAGTGTGATAAAATAGGAACGATTGAATTTATTTAGTAAGGAGAGTCATGATGGAAAAAGTACTTATTTTCGGACATAAAAACCCTGATACAGATACGATTTGCTCTGCAATCGCATACGCGGCATTAAAGCAAGAATTGGGCATGGATGCTGAGCCAGTTCGTCTTGGTGAAGTGAACGGTGAAACACAATATGCGTTGAACTACTTTAACGTAGATGCGCCTCGTTTGGTAGAAAAAGTAGCGGCAGAAGTAAGCAATGTTATTTTGGTTGACCACAATGAGCGTCAACAAAGTGCGGATGATATCGACCAAGTACGCGTACTTGAGGTAATTGACCATCACCGCATCGCAAACTTTGAGACAAGCGATCCGTTATATTACCGTGCGGAGCCTGTAGGCTGCACAGCTACAATCTTAAACAAATTGTATAAAGAGAACGGTGTGAAAATCCGTAAAGAAATCGCAGGTTTAATGCTTTCTGCTATCATCTCCGACTCTTTATTGTTTAAATCTCCAACTTGCACAGAGCAAGACGTAGCAGCGGCAAAAGAACTTGCGGAGATTGCAGGTGTCGATGTAGACAGCTACGGACTTGAAATGCTGAAAGCTGGTGCAGATTTAAGTGATAAAACAGTGCCGCAGTTGATTGCTATTGATGCAAAAGAATTCCAAATGGGTGGTCATAAAGTAGAAATCGCACAAGTAAACGCGGTAGACACGGCGCAAGTAATGGAGCGTCAAGCAGAATTAGAAGCAGTTTTACAGGATGTAATTGCGAAAAAGGAGCTTGATTTGTTCTTGCTTGTTGTTACTGATATCTTAAATAACGATTCTGTTGCATTAGCATTAGGAAAGGCTGCGCATGCAGTAGAGAAGGCATATAATGTTACGCTTGAAAATAACACAGCAGTATTAAAAGGTGTTGTTTCTCGTAAGAAGCAAATCGTACCTGTGTTAACAGCTGCATTAGAAGCATAATTATAGCAAAAAAGCATCGCTTAAGTGATGCTTTTTTGTTATGATAGAGAAAAATTGTTATATAACAGAGGGTGTTGTGCAAACCTTATTAGCGCTTCTGCCGCTGCTTAGTATTTTTGTATGTTTATTTGTTTGGAAGCAAACGGCACTTCGGGCATCCGTTGTTTCCTATGGTGTAATTGTGTGTCTTGTATATTTCTATGCTCCGTTCGCTTTGCCGGCGAGCACGATTTTACATATGACCGCAAAAGGTGCACTCATTTGCTTGCTTGTTGGTTATGTATTATTTTTTGGCATGTTTTTATTTCACCTGATGAATAAATAATGTATTGAACTTTCTTTTAATATAGTAGTGATGCGAAACTGTAAAAATATTTATCGTATAGTCACGTAAAAATACGAAATTTTCGAAAAAATAACTTCTGTAAGGGGTGAAACTATTGTCGAATTATGCCGAAGTAGTTAAAATGAGGATAGGTCAGAGATAAAAGGAGAACGGAACGTGGGGAAAAGGAAAGTTGTAGCCTATTACGCGGGGGCTAGCGTTGCATGGTTTGCCGTGACGGAAGTCGTTCGACAGTCAGTCCCAACATTACGGAATATTGTATTATATAGTCGTCTGATTGATGTGCTATATGCAGTTCTTTCATGTGTATTCCTATACATATTAATGCGTCAGCAAAAAACACATGAAGTTGATAAGGAAGAACATCGTTTAAGTACGCTAATGAATTCTATGACCGATTTTATTAGTTTTAAAGATGGGGAAGGTCGGTGGATTCAGGTGAATGATTTCGGATTGCGTTTGTTTCAGCTAGAGCATGTAGATTATAAAGGAAAAACGGATCGTGAACTTGGCGAATACACAGAATTTTACCGAGATGCGCTCATATACTGTGAACAATCTGATGAAGAAACGTGGCAAAGTGGGAAGCTGACTAGAGTCGAAGAAATCATTCCTCTACCTGAAGGTGGATGTAGAATCTTCGATACAACAAAGATGCCTTTGTTTCATGAAGATGGTAGTCGGAAAGCTCTTATTGTAATCGGTAGAGATATTACGGAACGGAAAAATGCCGAAAAACGTCTTGCTGAAAACGAGCAACGGTATAAATCTTTATTTGAATATAATCCTAATTTAGTATATATGATAGATGGAGATGGAAAGGTGACGAATCTCAATGCGCAATTTGAAGTCATAACAGGTTATGCGCGTGAAAGCTTCATAGGTGGCAATTTACTTGATTTAATTGAAGAGCCTTATCGCAATGCAATTGTGCTGGCGTTTCGCAAGGTATTAGCGGAGGGGGAAGCATATGTTACACAGGAAATTGATATTCGTCGAAAAGATGGAACAAAGCGAACGTTAAGCTGCACATTTGTACCGATGATGATTGAACAAAATGTTGTGGGGATGATTGGTTACAGTCAGGATATTACAAAAATAAGACAAACAGAAGAACGTTTGCGGCACTCGGAATTGTTATCCACACTAGGAGAGTTGGCGGCAGGTGTGGCTCATGAGATCCGCAACCCACTTACATCTCTAAAAGGGTTTGTCCAGCTCCTACAAAAGAGCGATTTACAACAAGCATATTATTATACTATTATGCTAGATGAATTAGATCGCATTAACAATATCGTCGGAGAACTACTTGTGTTGGCAAAACCGCAGCAGCTTGTATTTGAACGAGAAAGTGTGGGACAAATCGTCAAGGATGTATTGGCATTGTTACAGCCGCAAGCAAACTTTCATGGAATTGAACTTGTATTTGAGGAAGACGGTTTACCTGCCATTGATTGTGAAGGCAACCAGTTGAAACAGCTGTTTATCAATCTTGTTAAAAATGCCTTCGAGGCAAATGCGACGATGGTTAAGGTGATGATAAAAGAGCGAGATGGTTACATCTCTATTCGGGTCCAAGACAACGGCTGTGGTATGCCACCGGAACGTCTTACTCATTTGGGCGAGCCATTCTTTTCAGTGAAAGAAAAAGGGACGGGGCTTGGATTAACGGTAAGCTATCGTATTGTAGAAGCGCATGGTGGCAAACTTACCTTTACGAGTGAAGTCGGAGAAGGTACAGTAGCTGAAGTATTGCTACCAATTAAAAACCACACTTCCGTGTAAGAAGTGTGGTTTTTTTCATTATTTTATGAAAAATAGGTTTACAAAGTGTGGTAGTGAGCATATAATTAGCAATGTAAGAAAAAAATTCCAAAAAGGAGGTCGAATGAAATGATGAAATTAGTTATGAACAAAGCAATGATGTTTACAATCGCATATGAAAACAACTATTCGACCGAATGGATGGTACGCTAAAAAATCGCGTTTTTATGTAGACCGTTCAGCCGCAGGTGCGAGTAGTTTCCTGCGGCTTTGTTATGCCCTGCCGTAGGATGCGTATGCCTGCGGTTTTTTTTGCGCGATTTTTTAGAGAAAAGGAGAGATTTGTATGGTACTCAATTTCATTTTGTTCACAGTTACATTAAAACGAGAACAAAAAACAGCACATGATGCAGAGGTACAGCACAAGATGACTGAAATGAAGGAACGTCAAGCTTATTATTGCTAGAAAGGAGGAATTTGTATGACACTTAATCTCTTACTCATTACAGTGACAATTACAAGGTCGAAACGAACGACAGCGCAAGTACAGCACGACATACATGTAAAACAGATGATGAACGAAGTAAAAGAACGTCAAGTCTATTACCACTAAAAGGAGAAGGTTTGTATGACATTAAACCTACTATTATGCACGATTACAGTGAAGCCAAGTGCCGCGAAGGAACATGATCTGCACGTTAAGGAACTGATGGAAGAAGTAAAGGAACGTCAAACTTATTATTGTTAAAAAGGAGGGATGTAGTATGACATTAAACTTACTGCTGTTTACGATTACAGTGAAGCCAAGTGCAGCGAAGGAACATGATCTTCGTGTGAAGGAATTAATGGCACAAGTGAAGGAGCGTCAAGCGTATTACCTGTAGAAGGGAGGGTTCTGTATGACACTCAACCTGTTGTTGTTTATGATTATATCAAAGAGAACGTTAAAGCAAGCGCGTCACGATGAGCGTGTACAAAGTATGATGGAAGAAGTGAAAGAACGTCAAACGTACTACTGCTAAAGCAGTTTTATCATGAAGGAAGGGAGAGGAAGAATATGTTGATGAGAAGAAAGGAAATGATCTGGTTTGTGGAGGAAGATTCCGCGTAGCGTGAGAGGGAGGGATGTCTCTTCCGCTGATTATGGAGGGCCTCGATTTATAATCGAGGCTTTTTTCGTCGAGCAATTTAAGTAAACTACTGCTTGTAAGATGTTGTACAGATGGAAATTTTCAAAGCATTGTTTCGTACTATGCTTGCAAGCACCGCATCACTTCATCTCCAAACTCGCGCAGGTAATGTAAATAGTGATTGCCACCGTAGTTATAGCGTTTGTTATACATACGTGCGATTACTAAATCATGCTCGGGAATCACGAGTAATAAGGGACCTGTTACGCCTAAAATTTGGTAGGAACCCCTTGGTACGAGTGCGCCTATTTCACTTAGGGCTGTGTCGCGGGTCTTTACATACCAGAAGAAGCCGTTTTCAGGTAATGCTGTGTTAGATAGGTTTGGACTTTGTAGAGAGGTGGCTAAATCAAAGACAGCTTCCGGAATGATTTGATTGCCACCGATATTACCGCGTCGTAAATGAAGATATCCCCAATAGGTCAGCTCACGAGCTGAAACATATAAGTTTTTTTCATCGCCATTATCGCCTAGACCAAGAGGGAGGTCTGAACCGTTTTCTGTAATCACAGAGACCATAGATTCGTTTGGTTCTGTCAGCCAATGCGTTTCTTTGAAATGAAGTTGTTTAAACACGCGTTCACGCAGCAATTCGCCGACACTTTGTCCTATTGTGCGCCTTACAATTTCGGCAATCATAACAACATTGATGTTTTCATAGGACCAATGTGTACCTGGTGAAAACTTGCGGTACACATGGCCATCAGGATGTTCGCTTAAGCCATGTGTATGTGTTAACAAGTGCCGAATGGTAGTGTGTGAAAGTATATCTTTGTCCCAATCGGGTAGATAACGAGATACTGGATCATCTATAGATTGGATTTTATGTTCGTATACTGCTAAAGCAGCTGCGAAGCCGATATAGCTTTTACGGGCAGAAGCAATGTGAAATTGTGAGTTTTCCCGAATGGGAGGGGCTCCGGCATCATGCGTATGATGCCCGCTGTAATAGGAGGTGAAATGGTCGCGGTGTAGGATGGCAAGTGCGCTACCAGAGGCTCCATTCTTTTGTCCGATATCAATGGTATATGACAGAAGGCGATCGAATGCCACGCCTTATCCCCCTTATAGTAAATAAAAGCCTAGACCGATAAATACAGCTCCGAATAAACCGGTGCCCATTGCTTTGTTGTGATTTTGCTCTTTCCAAGCATCCATTGCGTTCATGATATCCATCAGACCAAGTGCGAATAAAGCAAAGGAAACCGGGGTTTTGTCAAGCACCAATAATACAATAAAAAGTGCCGCAAGTACACCGAAGAAGATTCGCGCGTAGAAAAACGGCGAGCGGTTTGTAAAGTTCGTCATGTTTTAGCTCCTTTCTTTATCACCATTAAACCTTTTTTCAAAGGAGTTCGTCAATATATAATAGAAGTAAAAGAGAGGGATTGGTTTTGAGTTTAACTTTTTTAATATTCAAACTACATGAATTAGAAACAAGTGCTTTACAAGCATTAGTAGCAGAAAGTGAGCAGGAAGGATACCGGTTTGTGCGGCGTTTAGCTGAGGAATATGTATCTGGAAAGAACAGGTTTTCTAAAAAAGGAGAGGCGCTGTTCGCTGTTTCTCATGATGGAGATATCGTTGGCGTATGCGGATTAAACCAAGACCCTTATATTCAGGAAGAGGCAGGACGAGTCCGGCACTTATATGTGATGCGCGCCTATAGAAAACAAGGTGCGGCGCGGATATTGCTGCATGAGGTGATGAAGATGGCCAAAGGGCATTTTGCTTATATGACACTTCGAACGGACAACCCGGCAGCGGATGCGTTGTATCGTTCTGTCGGGTTTTCAGTCTCAGAAAAGTTTCCAGAGACGACGCATTGGCTTAAGCTGTAAAAGGAGTTTTCAATCAAATAGCGAAATAAAAAGTGAGGTAAAGGAGATGGAAAGGTGATTTATATAGGAACGGCAGTATGTGTAAATGAAGAAGGAAAGCTGCTTATGGTATTACAGGGAAAGCCTGAGGAAGATCGGCACTTCTTACTGCAACATATCATGAAGGTGACAGAGGAGGAAGTGACATGAAAAAGCAATTGTGGGAGCCAAAGCGCTTTTCAGAACAGGAGCGCTGGGAAATTATCAGTGAGATTGTAGAAAAACTAAAAGATACATATGAAGATGAGCTGATTAGTATTGCAGTGGAAGGATCAACTGCAAAGGGGCTGGCCAAGCCGCAGTCAGATCTCGAATTCCGTGTAGTCCTTAAGGGACAAAACTATCATCGCTGGCACGCGTTTTTTTATAAAGAGATGTTTGTTGGAATTAGCTACAATTCTGTAGATCGTATTGAAAATGAAGGTCGCTTTATTGATTATGAGTGGCCGATCAAAGGAGATGCGGTACATACTGCCAAAGTGCTGTATGACCCGCACCATTTGTATGATTTCTGGCGGAAGGAAGCGAAAATTGGTGAGGCCGCGGCAGATTTTAAAGAGCTGCTACGTGATGCGCTGGCGGATATGTACGAGCATGTGTATAAGATGTTTTTATGTGAGGATGATTTGTCACGCAGACAGCAAAGTGTGGCTATTGCGCACTGGGCAGTGATGAGTGTAGGTCTGGCCAATCGTCATCAATATCCTTCTAATAAAACGATGCTGCATGATAGCTTTCGTTTGCCTGATGTACCAGTGCGTTATGAAGAGCTGTTGCGTAAGCTACTTTGTGAGGAAACAGCAGAAGCGGCAGGAGAACTATGGTTTGCATGTAAAGAATGGGGACAATTACATGGTATTGATATGCATGATGAACAATTAAGGGGACTATGAGAAGTGAAGTCGAGATGACCGACTTCACTTCTTACGTATAAGCATGTCAGCTACTCGCTTTGGTCTTACATCAAGAGTAGATAATTGCGTTAGTGGAACCCAGAGCGGTTCGTATGTACCGCGTTCCGGCATACTGAATTCTTCTCCTGTACCCGTGCCAAACGTTCCTGATACAATATGGGCATAAAAATAATAATGTTTTCCGTTCGCGTGCAGTACAGTTAACAAGTCGCCAACAATGACGTGCACACCGAGTTCTTCATAAGCTTCGCGCTTTGCAGCTTGCTTAGGTGTTTCTCCTTCCTCGATGCCGCCTCCCGGAAATACATAATAAACTTTGCCGCCTCGATTTCTTTTGATTAAGGCAACTTCTTTATTGCGAATAACCACGACCGCGCCTCTATTGCGCACGAAAATTTCCCCTTCCATATAGTTTCTACTATGTATTTTTTCAGTGTATCATGTTTCTTTTATAAAGCCGACCTTTTCTTATGTTTATATCATGATTATATCGTTATGCCAAGATTTATTCATTGACTTCATGTAGGTGCCTTACTATAATAAAATTTTTGAGAGAAAATTCGATCGGGGGCGATTACATGGCGGCAGAACAAAGAAAAAAGATGATCATATTAATGATTAATATGTTTATCGCAATCGGGAGTTTCGGTATTATTATTCCCATTTTACCTGCGTATTTGGAATCGATTGGGCAGGGGGGAACGGCTGCAGGATTAATGATCGCCATTTTTGCAGGGGCGCAATTTTTATTTTCACCGCTTGCAGGGAAATGGGCGGATCAGTATGGTCGTAGAAAGATGATTATTTATGGACTGGCAGGCTTAACGCTTTCGATGTTCATTTTTTATTTATCAAACTCAGTGTGGGTACTCTATATATCAAGGGTAATTGGCGGAATGGGAGCAGCTTTATTGATTCCAGCTATTTTTGCTTATGTGGCAGATATTACAACGCTAGAGCAACGTGCGAAAGGGAACGGCTATGTGTCGGCAGCGATGTCGCTTGGCATTGTAGTAGGACCGGGAATTGGGGGATTTCTTGCTGATTACGGCTTGAAAATGCCGCTTCTAGTTTCAGCGCTTGTTTCACTCCTTGCGGTTATCTTTTCTGTTGTATGGTTAAAAGAAAGCGAGCGTCCGCATATGACAGAAATGCCAAAAGATGAGCCAATGCTTACAAAATTAGCTCGTTCTGTTCATATGCCGTTTTTCATTCCTTTAGTCATCACCCTCGTAATGAGCTTTGGTCTTATGGCGTATGAATCTGTATTAGGCTTGTTTGTTGCAAATCAGTTTGGTGCAACGCCGCAGCAGATCGCAGTGATGATTACAGCTACTGGTATCATTAGTGTAGTGGTGCAAATTTTTGTGGTGGAGCGAGTTGTGAATAAGTTTGGTGAGGCGAGGGTGCTGAATATTTTTATTGCTGTAGCGGCGCTTGGATTCTTACTGTCTTTATTTGCAAAGGGTTATGCGATATTCTTTGGCATTACGCTGTTAATCTTCTTAGCAACATCCATTCTTCGTCCGGTCTTAAATACATTGATCTCCAAACTTGCGGGTAACGAGCAAGGCTTTGCGATGGGTATGAATAATGCCTATATGAGCATTGGGAATGTGCTCGGTCCTACCTTAGCAGGTGTACTATATGATGTAAATATAATGGTTCCGTTCATGCTTGGGTTCGTCTTATTGTTAGCAACATTGATGATCACAATTATATGGCAAAGACAGCAACAACTAAAAAAAGCAGGCGCTTGAAAATGATGCGCTTGCTTTTTTTATGGGATCTGTCTCCCCTTGTCTTAAAAATTGACGTGCTATCATATCAATGGTACGTTATTTGCAAGAATTTTCTATATAAGTACAACTAGAAAAACCGACATTCTTTTTTGGGGTGGGAAAGAAGAACGGGCAATGTATGGTTGCGGTCAGTGCCTAAGAGATACGCGTGTCAAGTAAGAACATATACACGTAGCGAGGCGTTCTGGCGCTGTGATTTTCTTTCTGTTTCTATGTTGAAAAAACTCTGTAGACTTATATAGTGTGTAAAGAGGAGAGAAAATGATGCGTATTTATGAGAATATTACACAACTAATTGGAAACACTCCTGTGGTCAAGCTTGCTCGTGTTGTACCAGAGGGAGCAGCAGAGGTGTTTGTAAAGCTTGAAATGTTCAATCCGTCTCGCAGCGTGAAGGATCGTGCGGCGTATAACTTACTCGCAAGGGCGGAGGAGGAAGGGAAAATTCGTCCCGGTGATACAATTATTGAGCCGACGAGCGGCAATACAGGGATCGGTTTGGCGATGACCGCTGCGGCTAAAGGGTATCGTGCCATTCTTGTGATGCCGGATAACATGTCAAAGGAACGGATTAACTTGCTGAAGGCATACGGAGCGGAGGTTGTCTTAACGCCAGCGGCAGAGCGGATGCCTGGAGCTATTAAAAAGGCACTTGCGCTTCATGATGAAATGCCGGGCAGCTTTATTCCGCAGCAATTTGAAAACAAAGCGAACCCAGATGCACACCGCAATACGACAGCGCTTGAAATTTTAGAACAAATGGATGGGGTTCTCGATGCGTTTGTGGCAACAGCTGGTACAGGGGGGACGATTACGGGTACAGGAGAGGTGCTTCGTGCGCATTTACCACATCTCCATATTGCTGTTGTCGAGCCGGCTGGTTCACCGGTGTTATCAGGGGGACAGCCTGGTCCACATAAGCTTGTTGGAACGAGTCCTGGTTTTATTCCGGCGATTTTAAATCAAAAGGTGTACGATGAAATTATGCGAATTGAGGATGAAGATGCGCTTACTATGATGCGCCGTCTTGCGCGTGAAGAAGGGATTTTAGTGGGGCCTTCGTCAGGTGCATCTGTATTTGCTGCTGTGGAGGTGGCGAAACGTTTGGGAGAAGGCAAGCGCGTACTATGTATGGCACCTGATACAGGTGAGCGTTATTTGAGCATGAATTTATTCTAACAGTGTAGCATTTTAGATAGAAAAGTATGACAATAAGGTATACAATGAAACTCGTTACGATGTACGTAAGGGGAGAGGGGAGTTTGATATGGAGGCTGCAAAACAACAGGTCTTGCCAGCTGCAACGATGTATCGTATTTTATTTGCCATCAGCTGTGGACATTTTTTAAACGATTCGATGCAGGCAGTGGTTCCAGCGATTTTTCCTATTTTGGAACGAGAGATGAATTTATCGTATATGCAGGTGGGATGGATTGCGTTTGCACTCAATATGACATCGTCCATTATGCAGCCAGTTTTTGGATTTTATACGGATAAAAAGCCAGCCCCTTATTTGTTGCCGCTCGGTATGTTTGCCAGCATGCTCGGGATGGTTGGTTTGGCCTTTGCGCCGAATTTTTACATTGTTTTGCTTTCGGTGCTGTTCGTTGGGCTCGGTTCGGCTGTCTTTCATCCTGAAGGTGCGCGCGTTGCTTATATGGCGGCGGGAGCGAAGCGCGGTTTGGCACAAGCGATTTATCAGGTCGGTGGCAATACGGGAAATGCGCTGGCGCCGATTTTTACAGTGCTTGTGTTTGTCCCATTTGGACAGCGCGGTGCCCTTTCTTTTACGGCACTCGCTGCGATTGGCATTGTACTTCTTTTGTATGTATCGACGTGGTATAGGCGAGAGCTTTTGGCAGGAGCGCAGCGTGTCAAAAAGAAAGCATCCCAAACCGCAGAAAAAGTGAGTAAAGAAGTTAAGTTTGCTATGATTCTACTTATCTTTCTTGTATTTGCACGTTCTTGGTACAGCGCTGGTATTGGTAATTTTTATCAGTTTTATTTGATTGAGCATTATAAGCTGACGATTGAACAGGCACAGTATTATGTATTTGCATTTATGATTGCGGGTGTAGTTGGTACGTTTTTTGGGGGACCACTTGCTGACCGATTTGGAAAGAAGAATGTGATTTGGCTTTCTATGATTGGTTCGGCACCACTTGCCCTATTGCTGCCGCATGTGTCGCTTGGATGGGTCATTCCATTATTTATCGCCATTGGATTCATTATGTCAAGCAGCTTTAGTGTAACTGTTGTATATGCGCAAGAGCTTTTACCCGGTAAGGTAGGAATGGTGTCCGGTTTAATTGTCGGTCTTGCGTTCGGGATGGGTGCGCTCGGCGCAGTGGCACTAGGGAAATTGGCAGATGTATATAGTCTTCGATTTATTATGCTATGCTGCAGCTTTTTGCCGCTTCTTGGTATTTTGTCGTGGCTGTTGCCGCGTGATCAAAGGGTGAGTTAATGTATGTCCCGTTGCCACTTGGTAACGGGCATTTGTTTTAACAGCTATTTTCATATATACTAATAATAGACAAAATTTAGGATATGTTTAGTATATACTTGGAGGCTAAGAAACATGGAGCGCATTTCTAAATTAATTAAATTTCCTGCTGAGCTTGTTCTTGAAATTGAGAAATATCAAAAAGAAAACTATATTTCCAGCTTTTCCGGCGCTGTATATGAATTGATTCGTAAGGGATTACAGCGGTAGTAAGCGTGTGAAATTTGTATAAAAGAGGTTAGGTTATGGCGGATAAATTGCGCGGAAGAAAGCTTTCCGCGGTTCAATTAATTGTATTGTTTTATTTAATTGCTGTAGCAATTGGAACGCTGCTGCTTTGTTTGCCTGGTTCGTTAAAACCGGGCGTTGAATTGTCTGTAATTGATGCGCTGTTTACAGCGGTAAGCGCGATTAGCGTGACGGGTTTGACCGTTGTATCGACAGTGGATACGTTTAGTCATACAGGCTATTTCTTTTTGCTCGTTATGTTTCAGCTTGGCGGCATTGGAATTATGACGCTTGGCACGTCTATTTGGCTTATGTTAGGTAAGCGCATCGGTTTTAAAGAGAGGCAGCTTATTCGAGCAGATCAAAATCAATCAGGTCTAGCAGGACTTGTACAACTCATGCGCCAAATTTTATTGTTGATTTTGTCGATTCAAGCTGTCGGCGCTCTGGTGCTGAGCTTATATTATTTAAAGTACTATAGCTGGAAACAAGCGATTTTACATGGTGTATTCTCCTCAATCAGTGCCACAACAAACGCAGGCTTTGATATCACTGGGGAATCATTGATTTCGTATCAACACGATTACTTCATTCAATTTGTACACATTCTTTTAATTATTTCCGGTGCAATCGGGTTTCCGGTGTTGATTGAAGTAAAATCATACCTAACGCATAAAGGGAAACAGCCTTACCGTTTTTCTTTATTTTCAAAGCTGACGACAGCAACGTACTTTTTGCTTACACTTGCGGGTACCATCGGCATTTATATATTGGAGCACAATCGCTTTTTAGCGGATAAAACATGGCATGCTTCGTTGTTTTACGCCTTATTTCATTCCACATCTACCCGAAGTGCAGGCTTGGCTACGGTAGACCTTAATGAATTTTCAGAATCGACGCAGGTTTTTTTGTCTTTTTTAATGTTTCTTGGGGCATCTCCGAGCAGTGTAGGGGGCGGTATTCGAACGACGACGTTTGCGATTGTTGTTTTGAGTATTTTCTTTTATGCACAAGGCCGGGATACGATTAAGGTGTTTAAGCGTGAGATTGACCCAAAAGATGTACATCGAGCTTTTATTGTTATTACGACAGCGTTCTTCATTTATTCAGGTTCGGTGTTTGTTATGAGCTATCTGGAGCCTTCTGTTCATATTGTAAAGCTTTTATTTGAAGTAGCATCAGCTTTCGGTACAACTGGGTTGTCGTTAGGGATTACCGGAGAGCTTTCAACGGCAGGCAAACTTTTGCTGACAGTTCTCATGTTTATTGGTCGCATCGGCATTTTCTCATTATTGTTTTTAGTACGAAATAAGGTACTTAGAGAAGCTTATCATTATCCAATTGAAAAAGTGATTATCGGTTAAAAAAGGATTCCGCCAGGTGCGGAATCCTTTTTTATCATGTTTCAACTGTTGTGGTGGTAGAAGGCGTGAAGCTAACCACTTCTAAAATAACCGGTGTGCCTGTTAAAATGCCATCTCCGCCCGCAGGGACGTTAATAGCAAGAGATCCCACACCTGTTGCACCTGGTGTGTATGTTGAAATGTCATCCATCTGCAAAACACCATTAATAAATACATTAAAGTAAGAATTTCCTGCAGGTAATGTTGGTAAAGATGTGACAGCTGTACCTGCATCGTTAAAAAAGCTGGCAGCGTCAATCGTTAAGGTTGCACCTGCAGCTGTCCCGGAAGGGGTTACATAAAAAAAGCGTGATGGCGACGGAGTTGTTTCCGTTGTGGAACTAGCGGTTACTAAAAGTTTCATAAGTTGAAGAGCCATACCCATACTCCTTTCTAGAATATCTCCGGAGTATTATATGACAGGAATGAAAGTGTGAAATCTTGTCCTTATGAAAATAATCATGTCATTAGAAGCACTGCATCACGCAAATTGTTTCGTTAAAGCGTCGTTCGTTTAAAGCATCATTAGCAATAACAAAGTACAGCATGCCCATTTCCCCCCACTGCATACCTGTTTGCGGGTCAGAATCAATTTGAAGCAGCAGTGTAAAGTCATCGGCTTGTTTTTGGGTGTGAAGAGCGGCTATTTCAAATACATCTTCATGAATGGAAAACGGCTCTCCGAACATTTGGTGGTTGTTATAATGGTCAGGCTGCAGCTCCTCTAGCATTTGCAGGAAGCGGTCGCTATCTGCTTCATCTTCAATAAACAGTTCTGGCAATTTGCAGGTCACGCTAAAGGATAATGCGCTTTGCGGATAAGGCGTTTCGACTTCATAAGGTGTAATATTATCACTTTCATCAAACACGACATAGCCAGGTTTCTCAAGGGAATCTTCGTGATAAAAAAAGTAGAGTCTTCCTGTTTTAGGAAAAGCGGCAGAGAATGCTGTTTGCGGCACGTCGGCTAGTCGAATTTGCGCTACGAAACGTAAAGGTGTTCCGTTCACAACTGGATAAGTAAAGCCTATAGGTAAGTCGGGGTGACCTCCCATTTTAGAAGCACCGATTGCGATATCTGCGCGAGGAGACGGCTTTACCTGAATGCAAGGAAATACACTTGCCAAAAGCTCATTTTGCAGGTGTGTGAGTCCGTATGTATGAATGAATTCTTCTATAGTATAGGGCATAAAAATCCTCCTTTTGCCTCTACTATACCATTGGAAGCGCTTCACAACAAAGAGAGGATGTGAAAGGAAAAAATGTTTGCACCAATTTACAAGTAAGTAGATAATTGAATTTATACAATTTGTCAGACTTTTTATATAGGTGGGGATATGATGAAGGTAGTAAAGTTTGGTGGCACATCGCTTGCTTCTGCAGAACAAATTAAAAAGGTGTTTCAAATTGTGACGAGTGACTCTATGCGAAAAGTGGTCGTTGTATCAGCACCGGGAAAGCGAACGAAAGATGACAGCAAGGTAACGGATTTACTCATTGCATGTGCAAACGGTTATATACAAGGTGATGGAGAGTCATATTTAGATCAAGTGTTGGAGCGCTTTGAAGAGATTATAAGAGAGCTTGATGTAGATGTGATGGAGCAAATTCGTGCAGACCTATACGAGGTTGTGCAAGGAGATAAGTCCGACCCGGCAGCTTATATGGATGCGGTAAAAGCGAGTGGTGAAGATAACTGCGCCAAAATTGTGGCTGCGTACTTTAGAAAGCAAGGTGTAAAGGCACAATACATCAACCCTGGTGTTGCAGGTCTTATTGTGACGAACGACCCTGGCAACGCGCAGGTGCTACCGCAATCTTATGACCATTTGTATAAGCTTCGTCAGGAAGACGGTGTATTAATTGTTCCTGGTTTTTTTGGCTACTCCGAAAGTGGTCGGGTTGTAACGTTTTCTAGAGGAGGGTCTGATATTACGGGTTCTATTTTAGCAAACGGCATGAAAGCAACCATATATGAAAACTTCACGGATGTGGATGCGGTGTATGCGGTCAATCCAAACTTCATTAGCAAGCCGGCTGAAATTAAGGAATTAACGTATCAAGAAATGCGCGAGTTATCTTATGCAGGCTTTGCGGTGTTTCACGATGAGGCATTGATTCCGGCATTTCGTGCGGGGATTCCTGTTCATATTAAGAATACAAATAACCCGCAGGCTCCAGGGACAAAAATTATGCACACACGTCAGCATACGAACGGTCCTGTTATCGGCATTGCAAGTGACACTGGTTTTTGCAGCATAAATGTTAGCAAATATCTCATGAATCGCGAGGTTGGCTTTGGGCGACGTCTTCTTCATATTTTGGAGGATGAAGGCATCTCCTATGAGCATACACCGTCTGGGATTGATGATATTTCGGTCATTGTGCGCCAGCAACAATTGAATGAAGAAATAGAAGCGCGCGTAGTTGCGCGTATTACAGATGAGCTTGCGGTTGACAGCGTGGCAGTGGAGCGGAATTTAGCGATGATTATGCTGGTTGGCGAAGGTATGCGCAGTAACGTTGGAACGATGGCACGGGCGGCAATTGCGCTCGCAAATGCCGGTGTAAATATTGAAATGATTAATCAAGGCTCTTCTGAAGTGAGTATGATGTTTGGTGTAAAGGAAGAAGAAGAGAAAAAAGCGGTATGTGCATTGTATGAGGCGTTTTTTCTGGTAGTATAAAAAGAATACACTTTATTTAAATTAAGAGGAATTTCAGCACTGTTGAAATTCCTCTTGTTTTTCTTTTGTGGAAGATATTAGGCTTTCGCAGGGTAGCAAATTAGAATAGTGAAGATAATAAGGATTAGGGTGTAATACATTATATTTGTATAGTAGTGCGTAAAAATATAATGTAACTCATAATATTGTAATTGAAAAGCACATGTGCGTGGGATATTATGAGGAACATGTATAAAATGAGTTGTTATAAATTATGAGGAGGTGGAAAAGAGGATGGGGTATAGACAGAACAATCAAATACGTATATATACAGAAATAATACTTGCTTTTTTGAGTGTATTTGTGCTAGATCAGTTGTTTATGCTTCAAGTACATGTGATGCAACCTAGTCCGTTTTTATTTTTAGTATTGCTATTTAGTATGCGTTATGGCTGGAAAGCAGGTATCACTAGTTTTGTTTTTGTTCTCATTTATTTCATTGCTTTAGAGGTTCTAGTAAATGGTGATGTATTCGTTATGTTTTACAACATGCTTTCTAATAAATGGCTATTTGTATATGTGTGTATTGCTGTCATTGTAGGTGCTTCACGAACAGCTTGGAAGGAGCGTTATGAAGACTTACTTTTTGTAAATGAGGAATTAAGAGAAGAACTAAAATCTGCGCAAAACGCAGTATCTCAACTAACAATAACAAATGAAGTATTGGAGCAAAGGCTGTTGCAATCCGAGATGAGTATCTCCTCTGTATATGGCATGATGCGTGCTCTGGATCAAGATAATATAGAATTTGTCACAAATGAAGCTGTTGCCATTTTATCTTCCTATTTTAATGCACAGGATTTTGGTATATATCATGTCGACACGTCAGGCCGTACTTTGCGTATTAAAGTACGAAGAGGTTCTCATGAGCTGCTGCCGCAAACGATATTTCTGGAGGAGGCCAAACAGTTTTATCAACGTCTCTTTGAAGAACGTAATCTAACAGTAAAGCGCGAGAGTGATGAAGAAGCGGCACCTGTGATTGCCGGTCCTATTATTATAAATAATGAAGTTCGTCAAGTGTTGATTATTCGCAACATGGATTTATATCAGCTTACCGAGCATAACATTCAATTGTTACACTGGTTGCTTCAAGTCATTTCAGAGGGGGCAGAGCGTGTAGTTGCAAAAACAATTGTTAAAAAACGCGATAAATTATATACAGACACACTCATTTATAAAAAAGCGTTTTTTGATGAATATGTACAAATCGAGCAGCAGCGATTTGAAATGTACAAGCAACCTTATGCATGTTTTGAGGTGTTTATTGGTCATGCAGAGCATGAAAAGCTTTACGATATTAGTGAGATTGTGCGTAAATTTTTACGAGAAGTGGACAAAGTTGGATTTGATGCAGAAACAGGCATGCTGCATTTCTTACTGCCAGGTACAGAGCAAAAGTACGTAACGCAGCTACGAGAGCGAATTGTCACAAAGTTAAAAGATGAGGTGACAAGCATACATGGAACTTAATACATATACAGTAGCAGTTGCTTTGTTTTATATGGTACATACGGCTATTGTCGTTTTCGTTATGAAATTTGCACGAAATAGAGAAGTAACGGAGCTTGGTGTTTGGCAATGGATCGCACTAATTAGCATAATCATTCCCGTTATTGGAACAGTGCTAGGATATATAGCGTGGTTGGCTGCGCGAATGGTTCAAACGAGTACGATTCATTCGTACGAGCAATATATTCAATTTGATTTTTTAAATTATGACGAGGTTGCTATTGAGGCAGAAAAGGATTTGGCATTAACCTCATTTTCTATAGGTCTTCAAGGTTCAGACGCTAAATTAAGAAAGAATTTGATTGTAAGACTTATGGAAGCCGAGTTTGAAAACCGAGGTGTGCAATTGGCAAAAGCGCTTAGTAGCACTGACATGGAAACAGTTCATTACGCAGCCACGACAATTAATCATATAAAAGAGCGTTATGAAAAGAGCATTGAACAACAGGAAAAACTACTCACACCTCAAGATGTAAACAGCTATCTGGCACTATGCTATTCATATCACCGATATCTGCGTAGTAAGGTGGCTGACGAATTAATCGAGAAGCGTTTATACAAAGAGTTTAAAAAGCTATTACAGGAAGCCGTTGAATTATTTCCGCAATATATTGTTTTTTCTGATTATCTTGTTTTTGTCTATAAAGAACTAGAAGAAAAAGAACTAGCATTGCAGATAGCACAGGAGATGATGAAACGATTCCCAAAGGCGAGCGAAGGATATATACGTGCTATGGAGCTTTATTTTCAAAGAGGAGATATTAGGTGTATGAAAGACGTATATAGGAAATTGCATCATCATGTAGAAGAAGCTCACATACCAGATCATATTAAGCCTGTATTGGATGTAGTTAGGGGTGTATAAATGAGACAGCGTTTGTATTTCGTTTGGGTGGGAACAGCTATTATTTTATTAGCGTTAGTTGGGGTCATACAAGTAATGCGAGTGGACGGATTTTATAAGTTGTTCCCAGCTCGTGGACAAGAAGTAGCACCTATAAAAACAATGAGCACAGATCAAATACCCAGCGGTCAGGAAGTGCATGTTACCCTCGTAACGGATAAAGAAGATCCGATTTTGAATAATATTGCGCAAGCATTAACGTATGCAAAGGTGCCATTTTCATATCGGACCCCTTTAGAAGCTATGAACGTAACACCGTCTCCCTATCATATTCTTGTCATTACGGATAACATATTACCGTATGAAGCTACAGAACGTTTTGTAAAGCAAGGTGGACGCTTGTTTGTTGCGCAGCGTTTTACAGATAAAAGATGGAATAGCCTTGTAGGGATTGAAGAAAATAATGGGTATTTTGAAAATAATGCGTATGGGATTGAAATTCAAAAACCGTTGTTTCCTGGGTACGAAACGATTGTAGATACCCAAGGGTCTATCCCAAATAGCATGATGGATGTGACGCTTTCTAATCAAGCAGAGCTATATATGACAGCGGAAAATATCCCTATGCTTTGGACTCACGAGTATGAAAAAGGAAAAGTTGTATATTGGAATGCTACATTTTTAGTTACGAAATTTACAAGGGGATTAATTACACAATCGATGGGTCTAGCAACGCCGCAATTTGTGAGTGGACAAGTTGCTACAAAGGTCATGTTTATTGACGATTTTCCAGCTCCATTTCCAGCAGGTTTTACTGATGTTATTACAAAAGACTACGACATGACCACACAGGCATTTTTTGAGAAGATTTGGTGGCCAGACATGAAGCGTATTGCCGAAGAAGCGGGTTTGTTATATACCAATATGTTTATAGGTACATATCGAAATGATGATATGGTAACAAGTGAGCAGCTCATTTCGGATATGCGGCATCAAATGATTTTCTTTGGGCGAGATTCGCAACGCCGCGGTGATGAGCTGGGCTATCATGGATATAATCATCAGCCATTGGTTACTAGTAGAGAACCAATGGACACAGAACTACAGTATATACCTTGGCGTGATCAGCAGCATATGGAAAGTTCTATAATAAAAGCGAAACAACTGTTTTCGTATTACTTTCCTGATGAAATCCTCCGTTCTTATGTACCACCTTCTAATGTTTTAAACGAAACAGGCATTCACGCGCTCAAGCAAGCTATGCCCACTATACAAGTCATCGGCTCTTTGTATGATGGTGGAGATGGCAAAGGGGTATTTGAGCAAGAATTTGAAGGAGATGCATTTTATAAAGATTTGTTCCATTTTCCCCGTATTTCCAGTGGTTATGGACAAGCACCATTTGAGATGCTAGCAATCACCGATGCTGTCGCTAATTTTGGTATGTTTAGTCACTTTATTCATCCAGATGATTTACTTGATATAGACCGTGCCCATAAAGCTGGTTGGAAGCCCATGCGAAAGGGATTGACTGAGTTAATGTATCATATGAATCACATGTATCCATATTTGCGGGAGTATCAAGCCTTTTATGCGGCAGAAAAAATGAAACAATATAGTAAAGCGAATTTGTATGTGCATTATAGTGAAGATCAGATAACGATCTCAGGAAAAGGTCTTGTCAATCCCTGCGATGTGTTCGTAAGAGTGGAAAAGGGAACTCTTGTTGAAGGGAAGTTTGCCGGCTATCATGTGACGAAATATATGGATGGTTTATATCATGTTCAGGTCACTAAGCCGCTTATTAGCATCCCTGTAAAGGAAGTGAAGTAAAATGAGAGTGGCAATTGTAGCAGAAGGGAGTTACCCTTTTATTCGCGGAGGTGTCGCGAGTTGGATTCATATGTTGATTTCTAGTAAACCAGATATTCAATTTGAGATTATCTCTATTATGCCAAAGGATTTTAAAGCAGAGTATAAGTACAGCTTACTAGAAAACGTTCAAAATGTAAGAGTATATCAATTGGGTAAAGTGTCCGAGTTGCAGAGTGAAAGTCAGCTTTCCACTCAAGAAATGAACAGTGTATCAAATTGGCTTTCTTTTAAGCAAACCGATGAAGAAGCTTTGCGTATTTTAGCCGATTACAGGCGTCTAGGAAGTGTTTCAACATTTCTGCAGAGTAGACCGTTTTGGAATATTGTACAGCGTACGTATCAGGAAGAAGCGCAATCGAGTTCGTTTATTGATTATTTTTGGATGTATCGTTCTATGTGTGAAAGTATCGTTAGTCTGCTACAGCAGGATTTTCCTGAGGTAGATTTGGTCCATGCTGTTTCTACGGGATACGCAGGTGTAGTAGGGGCGTATATAAAAGAGCAACAAAATATTCCGTTTATCTTAACCGAGCACGGTATTTATACACGTGAACGAGAAGAAGAAATTTTGCGAGCAACTTGGATTCCAAATGTATACAAAGAACGCTGGATTCAATATTTTTATCATCTTTCTAAACAAGCCTATCACAGTGCTGACCAAATCATCACATTGTTTGGTCGTAACAGTGAGTATCAAAAGGAACTAGGTGCACCAGATGACAAATTGCGTATTATTCCAAATGGCATTGACTATGATGGTCTGAAGCATATTAAATGTGAGGGTGTTACAAATAAGCTTCGAATTGGTGCAATTGTTCGGCTAGTTCCTATTAAGGATATTAAAACAATGCTGTACGCAGCACGAATGTTAGCTGATGAAGGAATTGATTTTGAGTTGCGTATTATGGGACCTATGGATGAGGATTGGGACTATGCACAAGAATGCTTAGAGTTAAAAGATCGTCTTATGCTACAGGATTATGTGATATTTACAGGACAAACACACGTTAAGAAGCATTTGCCTACTTTGGATTTGCTTTGGCTTACTAGTATTTCAGAGGGGCAGCCGTTGGCGATTTTAGAAGGCCTGGGTGCGGGAATCCCATTTATAGCTACAGACGTTGGTTCGTGTTTTGAGTTACTGTTAGCGGAAGATGGTTTTGGACAGGCTGGTTTTATCGTGCCTCCTGTAAATCCAAAAGTTCTAGCTGATAAATCCTTGTGGGTGTACCATAACCGTGATGAAGCAAGGCGCTTTGGCGAAAATGGAAGACGCCGTGTGGAAGCAAAGTATCAATGGCGTGATGTGATAAAAGAGTATACAACAATATATGAGATGGAGGTGAAACGTTATCGCAGGCATCGGATTTAAAATGCAGGAATTATTTAAAGAAGATTACTTTTCAGCACGCATTCGGGCATATGGTTTCGCAAGCCTTGTTACGGCTGGACCATGGATTGTAGTTGTTGCAGTGCTCGTTATTGTACAATGGTTGATTCAGAGCGCTGGATTGAGTATAGCGGTACGTGAGTTATTTTTAGCCTCTATTTCGTATTGCTTTATTTTTTCTCAGATTATTTTTGGAGCACAAAACTTGATTGTAACTCGATATATTGCAGATTTATTTTATGAGAAGCGTATCAATGAAGTGTATGCCACCTTTCTTGGAGCATCAAAAACAGCGGTGGGAGCCGCGGTCGTACTTTGGGTGATATTTGTATGTATTTCACCTTTGCCGTTCGTATATAAGTTAGTCTTGCTGATTTTATTTGCTGTAATGAACCTAATTTGGATTCTGTTTATGTTTTTAACTGCAGCGAAGTATTATCAGTCCATCGCCTATAGCTTTATGATTGGTGGGATAGTGAGTGTTGGAGCAGTAGCGATTGTTGTATATGTTGCTGAAATTGGTGAATATTCTGTGCAAGCAACTGTGCTTTCTCTTTTTGCGGCCTTTACATCAGGTATGATTATTACACTGTTTAGTTTATATTTTTCATTTTTGATTAGTTTTCCGAAACGTACGACAGAGAATCAATTTGCCTATTTTGTGTATTTTGATCGTTATCCTTCTTTATTTTGGACGGGTTTCTTATATAATATTGGCGTTTGGGTGTGCAACTGGATTATATGGTTTGGGGAAGGATCTTCTTACATTGAAGGGTCGTTTCGTTTTCATACACTCTATGATACAGCTATTTTTTGGTCGTATTTGTCTATTATTCCTACAATGATGTTATTTGTTTTATCAATTGAAACAAGATTTTACCAGCGATATCGTACCTTTTACGGCTATATTAATGAAGGGGGATCGCTAGCACAAATACAAAAAGCAAAAGACACGATGTTAATCGTACTGCGACAGGAAATGGAGCGTCTTTTACGCAATCAAGGTCTTTTTTCCTTACTTATTTTGGCTACTATTTTATACTTTGCCGCTGAATTTGGTTTTAGACAACCGTTTTTAGGCATGCTATGTATTACGATTGTTGGAGCTTTGGCTAATGCAATTGTGTTTGTAATAAGTCTACTGCTTTTATATTTTGAAGATCGCAGGGGGGCTATGTACACCAGTATTCTCTTTTTTACAGCAAACGGCATTCTTACGCTTTTGTTGCTGCCACTTGGTGTAGACGGTTACGGTTTAAGCTTTGCAATCGGCTCTATTCTAGCATTTGCTTATTCAGCCATGCGTCTTTTCGCTTATGTAAAAGAGATTGAGTTTTATGCGTTCATGAGAAATCAAACAAAACAGAGGTTCAATTTCTTTCAACGAGTAGGAAGTATGTTAGAGAGATTGTAATAGAAAACATATTGTACGCTTTTGTTCTGCCGGTAAGAGGTCATTAGAGTAAAGTGCATCTCGATATTTGTACAATTATAAAGCGATAAGACGCACTCTGTGTTTTATCGCTACATAGTATATACGAGTTTAAGTTACATGATATAAGAAAAAGAATGCGAAAATACAAGGTTGTTTTCGTGTTCTGATTTATTTTTTCATTATTGTTTTAATTATCATTATAAATTAAACTTAATATGAAAATATGGTGATGGGCAAACTTGTTGAAAAGCAAGGACGCAAAGACATGGGTCGTCGATACTTGAAGATAGTGTAATAAGGGTCAGTCTCGCCTAGCTCCTCTGGACCGAGAACCTTAGATTCTGTGCCAAAACGGTCAGCTCCGCTTTTCAGGATCTAGCTGCGCCGACTAGCTCTTCCGGTCAGAGAACCCTAGCACAAAAAGGCAAAAAAGCGCCTTTGTGTGCCAGGAACCTCTGCCCTATAGAGTTAAACGAGCCGGCTCCGCTTTTCATGGGATCTAGCTGCGCCGACTAGCTCTTCCGGTCAGAGAACCCTAGCACAAAAAGGCAAAAAAGCGCCTTTGTGTGCCAGGAACCTCTGCCCTATAGAGCTAAACGAGCCGGCTCCGCTTTTCATGGGATCTAGCTGCGCTGACCAGGCACTGCCATCTAAGAACCACGGTCACAAAAAGGCAAAAAGCGCCTTTTAGGACCGAGAACCTTAGATTCTGTGCCAAAACGGTCAGCTCCGCTTTTCAGGTATACCGATCGCCAGTCTGCGAAACCTCCCATCCCCCTAATTTAGGAGGGATTTATAGTGAAGGTGGTAAAGTTTTTTTTGTGTGTGGTGGTGGTTTTGGCTGCGTTTTGGCCAAGCGTAGGCAAGGGTATGGCGAGTTCGTCAAATATGCTTAAGGATGCCAAGTCTTATAAAATTTATTATAATGCACCGAATAAGCGTATTCTTTCGGAGATGACTAATTATGATTTTGTTATTATTGAACCGTATCATTATACAGCTGCACAGGTGAAGCAAATCAAAGCAAAGGGGACAAAGGTTTATGGCTACATTAGTACGATGGAAGCTGCAAACTGGAATCAAGAGCTAATGAAGCGCTTTGCCCCGGAGGATTTCTTTTATCGTAACGATCAAAAGATATATTATCCAGAGTGGGATTCTTATTTAATGGATATTACTTCCGTGCATTACCGCGGCGTTTTGATGGAAGAGATTCAAAATCATATTGCCCAAAAGGGATTTGACGGCATTTTTCTTGATACGGTAGGCGATATTGACAATGAGCATAAAGGTGATGTTTTGCTAGAGCAGCAGCAAGGTCTGAAAACGTTCCTGCAAGACATTCAAGCAAAATATCCGCATTTGTCTATGATTCAAAACTGGGGCTTTGGTACACTCAAAACCACAACGGCACCTTATGTAGACGCCATTATGTGGGAGGATTTTCACTATAAGAAGGTATCTCGTGATGGTTGGTCACTTGACCGTATCCGTGATCTTCAGCTTCTTCGTAAGCAATATGGATTAGAAGTATTAACTGTTTCGTTTACGGAGAAGGGAAAAAGTGCGTTGTTTGCGAAGCAAAATGGATTTATTCATTTTCACACGAATCGCGGCTACGATGTTTGGTAAAAAAGCAGGACTTTGAGTCCTGCTTTTTTATGTTTCATAAAGAACTTGGCATTTGCCCTTGCTTTCCAAATATCTTCGCGAAAAAAAGGGTCTTCCTTACTGATGACGGCGAAGGATTGCTTGGATGTAATCGCCTGCTGGACATTGTCTTGGGGAAGCAGCGGCGTCAGCCAAATGCGCGTTGCTTCCGGCAAGTGATGCAGGGCAAGGTGCGCCATGGGAATAGAGCCGATAGATTTGCTGATCATGGTGATATGGGTATATGTTTCTCCCAGCAAGGAGAGGATAGCTTCCCCATCCGCTTGTAACCAAGCATTCCTACTTGCTTCATCCAGCTCTCGAAAAGCAGCGTTATCTTTGTATGTATGGTTTACTAGAAGTACATCATGACCGTTTTCTATACATAAACCAGTCGGGTAATGAAGCAGCGGCCTTTGTGCCGTATAGCCTAGTCCAGGAAATACAATGCAAAGTTTATGGCGACTGTCTTGACGGAAAAATGTGTACGGGATAGTAGAGTGGTGTTGCCCTGGTAAGTGACCTTCTTCTATGCGCATCATATTCACCTCAAATTTCTATAAATCTGAATAAAAATAATATTTTTAATTATATCGCATGAGGTACTTGTTTGTATGCTATCATCTTGGTAAACTAAATAATCAGTTTATTATATAAGAAAACTCCCTGATTGCCCGCATCCCGTAACAGAAAGCAATAACGAAGCTTACAAGAAAAAAGTGTTTTCAATAAAGGCTCTTTTCTAAAAGATTGTTGTTTTTAGATAGGTTTCTTTGCTTTAGGTTGATTGAAGCGAGCAAACTGGAGTAGAAATCAACCACTCCTCACTACTTGTTAAATAGCAATAAAGTTTGCGAAAACAGCCTAAATAAAAGAGAGAGATGGGCTACGGTCAGGTTTTAGAAGAAAAAAGGGCTCCAAGGCCGCCATGATGCTAAAAATAAGATTGAAATGAATATAAGAGGATGTGTCGTATGCCAAAGGTTTCTGAGGAATATAAGGAAAGAAAGAGAGAGTTGCTGCTAGAAAGTGCATTGCAATGCTTTTCGGAAAAAGGATATTATGCTACCACAATTGATGATATTGCCGCGTATTCTAAAACGAGCAAAGGGTTTATTTACAACTATTTCAACAGCAAGGAAGAATTATATATTGCATTAATGGAAGAAAGAACAAGTCGAACGTTTACTGCGCTTCGTGAGCGTTTTGCGACGATTGAAGGTGCGACCGGAAAAATAAAAGAGCTGTTTCGCATGTATCGAGAGGCGAAAGTGGGTCTGCAGTGGCAAGGGTTAATTCGGGTGCATATGGAATTCTGGATTCATTCTGCTCGTCATGAGAATCTCCGCGACATTATGGTGTCGCGCTATAAGTATCAATATCGTGATTTTTTGAAAGAGATCATTGAAGAGGGAAAAGCAAGCGGTGAATTCGAGGCGCATGTTGATGCGACTGTAATCGCCAGCATGTTTTGGGGCATAATTGATGGTTTATCGCTGCATTACTCAGTTATTGGTGACGAATATGAGTATCGCCGTCATTTTATACAAGCAGAACAGATGGTGCTCTTGTATGTAGGAAAAAAGTGAACACACTGCTTGATAAGGAGGAGTATATGAAGAAAAAGGTACAAGCCTATATGGATATGCTTGCCACGAGCAATTATTTTAATGGTGCTGTGCTTGTCGCACATAAAGAAGATGTATTGCTAAAAGAGAGCTATGGCATGTCTTCCTTTCAATATGAAGTAGCGCATACAACGAAAAGCAAATTTCGCATCGGGTCTTTGACAAAAGCGTTCACAGCGATGGCAGTTTTGCAGCTGCATGAAATGGGAAGGCTTGATATCGATTGTGCTGTCGAGACAGTATTGCCAGATTTTCCACATGAGCCTGTCACAATTCGGCATTTGCTCCAAAACACATCCGGCATCCCAAATTTTACATCGTTTCCGGCATATTGGGAGCAAAGTATGCGATTGCGGACGACCTTGGAGGCGGTGCTTAGTTCGTTTTGGCATATGCCACTGGAGTTTGATCCGGGTACCCGCATGAGCTACAGTAATTCCGGCTACCTCCTTTTGACAGCCATTATTGAAAGGGTGTCGGGTATGTCATACGAAGCTTATTTGCGGAGAGAGATTTTCGATGTATTAGGCCTGAAAAACACGGGTGTGGATAATGGGCGACAGATTGTACCATCATTGGCGACCGGTCATACGGTATGGGGCGATGTCATCCACACGGAATTCATCGACATGAGCTTTCCGCTTGGTGCCTATGGTGTATATTCCACAATAGAAGATTTATATATTTGGAGTAAGGCATTGCAAACGAACAAGCTGCTATGTAAAGAACTGCAGGAGGAAATGTTCAAGGCCTCTCATGGTTATGGGCTTGGTTGGTTCATCGAGGGGCGGCAAGCGAGTCATTTTGGTGACATTAACGGATTCGTAAATTATTTTCTGCTGGATTTGGAAAACGAGTTGACTGTAATCGTGTTAAGCAACATTAACATTACACCCGTAATCAGCATCGGCAGGGATTTGAAAAAAATTGTGCTTGGGGAAGAGGTGCGGCCGCTACGGGCGTTCCGCGCGCTCGAGCTGCCGATGCTGCATTTGACAGGAGAGTATGGGGCGCTGTCCATCGGCTTTGATGACACGTTGTACGCGATCATTCCAAAAATGTACGGTGTTCCTTACAAATTCCGTTTGTTCCCTGTTGAAGCCACTGAAGAAAGGGTTGTGTGCAAAAGCGATTTCGTGCATGATACGTATGTGTTCGAGCTGGAGATGAGACACGTGCGGGCGGTTACTGTGACAGGACCAGACGGCAGTACAACGAGGTATGAAAAGTGAGGAAGTCCTGAAGGGGCCTAAAATTGGACCGCAGGAGGCCATTATTCTGATATGGATTCTTGTGTGAGCTGGTCTGAGCCTATCTGAGATATTGAAGTGAGGGAAGACGGTGTTTTCTTCCCTCTTTGTCCGTGGTACTATTTCAGTATATATCTTTCTTGTATGATGTTTTGATGATGGAGCGCATGACCGGCGATGATATATGCGATTGCGCGTACGGTAGTTGGATACTCCAAAACCGTGCCGGTTCGCTTCCATGCGTGATCGGGCAGGCACGTCAGTAAGAAACAGGTGCATTGACGGACCGCCGATAGCTCCGCAAGCACATGATGCAACTCGAGCCGGTGGTTTCCATATAGGCGTCCTCATCGAATGACGGCAGCGGCATTTGGTCGCCACGGGCCACGACAAGAAGACGGTAGCTCATCACGCGCTCCGTATCCGCGATATGTCCGAGCGCCTCCTTTAGGCTCCACTGCGAGGTATCCTGCGAAATATGGATTGTATTCGTTCGATTGCGGACGTTGAAGCACGATAGTTGCCTCCTTATGCATGATATCTTTTTATCAATATGTTATTGACATGCATGTTAGACATGGATTACCAAGGTAATGAGAGAATGGAACCCAGAATAATAGAAATTCCACCAAAGAAAATGGTGAGGATGTGTGCGGAAACGACTTTGGTAAGGAAAAACCATTCTGAAGAATCTGATAGAAAGAAGTGTTTGTATTGTCTAATCAACGAAGTATAGAACAAAAATTGCGCTCGGATTGTATGAACTGCTTTGGCTTGTGCTGCGTGGCTTTGCCCTACGCAAAATCAGCCGATTTCGCTTTTAACAAAGATAGTGGTACACCGTGCCGGAATTTGCAGTCCGATTTTTTATGTGGTATTCATGACGAGTTACGAAGCAAGGGGTTTCGAGGCTGTGTAGCGTATGAATGTTTTGGTGCTGGTCAAAACGTATCACAAAATATTTATGAAGGAAAAGACTGGGTGAAGCATCCCGAGCTTGCGAACGAAATGTTTCAAGTCTTTCCTATTGTGCAGCAGCTTCATGAGATGCTTTGGTATATAAAGGAAGCGTTAGAAGCACAAGTAGCACAATCTATTCATGAGGAATTGCAAATTGCGTTTGAACGTACGGAGCAGCTGACAAAAAAAGCGCCTGCAGAAATCTTGGGAATTGATGTGCCAAGGCATCGCGCATATGTTAATGAATTGCTGCTAAAGGTGAGTGAGATGGTGCGTCCTAAGCCTACAAATGCGAAGCTTGCGAAACGAAGAGATTTTCTTGGTGCAAAGTTACAAGGTGCGAACTTAAGAGGAGTTAGCTTACGAGGGGCGCTGTTAATCGCAGCTGATCTGCGCGGCGCGGATTTGCGACAAACCGATGTAATCGGCGCAGATTTTAGAGATGCTGACTTGCGCGGTGCCGACCTGCGAGGAAGTATTTTTCTGACACAGGCGCAGGTGAACGCGGCAAAAGGGGATGCATCCACAAAGCTACCAGCTACGGTTAAAGTGCCAGCGCATTGGAAAAAGTAAAGGGAAAAGAAATCATACGAAAGCGAATTTGGTGGTGAGCAGCAGTGAAAGATAAAAGCATATTGACGGCTGCCTTTTTTTCTTCCTTCGGGAGTACGATGTACTTTATTGTCGTCGCTTGGATTTTGTATGAGTTAACCTCTGATGCAACGTATACAGGACTGATGGTAGGTTTCGGATTTTTGCCAGGGGTGTTTATGAATCTAGTGTTTGGTGTATGGGCGGACCGCGCCAATCGGAAAACGTTAACGATTTTGGCAACAGGTATTATTTTGATGTCTATTACAGCCTTATGGGGCGCGATGCTGCTTGATGTAATAAAGCCATGGATGCTGATTGCTGTACATATGAGTGTACAAACCTTTGCTTCCTTATTTCGGACGGCGCAGCAAGCGTTCATTACGGAGGTATATGAGAAAAAAGAGATTCCAAGAATTTTTAGCCACCAGGGATCAGCCGTCTCGGTGGGCGGTTTAGTTGGCACAAGCTTTGGGGGTTTTGCGCTGCATTGGTTTTCAGCAGAAGGCGCAGTTGGTATTGTATTGGGATCGTTTTGTATTACGCTCCTTTGTCTTGGTATGGTGTCGTATGAACCGAAGGAGCGGGCTTATCAACCTGCATCGGTATTTCGTGATTTGACTGACGGCTTTCGCTATATTCACCGCGTACCCCTCATGTACAGTTTGCTAGGACTTATGTTTGTCGGGCAGCTTGTGGTTCATACAACGGCGGGCATGCTGTCGGTATATACTAGCGCTCGCTTACAGGGAGATGCAGCACTGTACGGCATTTTGGAAAGTGCCGCTTCGTTAGGGGCAATTGTCGCCGGGGTGACAGCTACGTTCTATTTATATAAAGTAAAATATCATGTTCCGTTTTTCGCATTGTTGGCAACAGCGCTGGGCTTGCTTGGGATGGCTGTTTTCAAGGAGCCGGTGATTGCGTTTGGGTGCATATTTGTAATTGGTCTTGGCACGACCTGGCTGCGCGTATTAATGCAGTCTGTGCAGCAGGTTGCAACAGAACCAGCCTTTTACGGCAGAATGGCTGCGACAAGGCAAACAATCAATCAAACTTCGGTGGCAATCGGTGCGCCCGTTTTAGGTGTAATTGCTGATGGATACGGCGTGCAATATTCATATGCCGCTTTACTCGCACCAGTGCTCCTACTGGGGTTGATGAGTTTACGTATCGCAAAGCGGGGTGATTTCTCCTCCGTTATTTCGTCCGTTCTGCCAAAGGATTCAGATCAAGGGTATCATAAGTCCATGTCGTAACCCTAGCTTTGTTTTCTGCTTAGCTATTAATAACAATGGAAAGTTTATAGTTTACATGTTCGTTCAGCCCGACTAAAAAACGGTCAAGTTCTTCGTGAGAGGGAAAGCGGCATTCCAGCAAATAGCACCCGTCACCGCTGATTTTAAAATTGTTAACGATGTAGGGCTGTGTTTGAAGAAACGCAAGGTAGGGCTGATGATGAACATTTTTTGTGTATATATGCAGAAAGGTATGTACCGGCAGACCTAGCTTTTTGTGGTTCACTTTAACGGTATAGTTCTCAATGATGCCTTCGTCCTCTAGCTTCAAAACGCGCGTGGAAGCAGCTTGGCCAGTAAGGTGAACCTTTGCGCCAAGCTCTTTCATCGTTATACGTCCATTTTTTGATAGTTCCTCTATAATTTTTTTGTCAGTAGCATCGAGCATTTTAAAACTCCTTTCAACATTCAAGTAGATGGAGGAAAACTCTTGATTTTGTCTATGTACCTGTTCCTCTCTTTCATATTATCTTATAGGAGAAGCAAATGAAAAGGAGGAAGTGCTCATGCAAATACGACAAATTCGCAATGCGACGCTTATGTTAGAATACGGTGGTAAGAGGTTTTTGGTTGATCCATTTTTTGCGGGGCAGGGAACCATACCGGCATTTCCGAATACGCCAAATCAAGATAAACAAAATCCGTTGGTGGGGTTGCCAGTTGCTGCAGAAGAGCTAGTGAAGGTTGATGCAGTATTTGTGACACATTTGCACCTTGATCATTTTGATGAGGCAGCGAAACAGGTATTGCCAAAGGATATGCCTATTTATACGCAAAATGAAGATGATGCGGAAGCGATTCGGAAAGATGGTTTTTTTCATGTGCAGTCCTTTGAACATGGTGTGCAAATAGAAGATGTAATCATTGCAAAAACAAATGGTCAGCATGGCACAGGCGAAATTGGTAAGATGATGGGCAATGTTTCTGGTATTGTGTATAAGCATCCCTATGAAAAAACGTTATATATAGCAGGTGACACGATTTGGTGCGATGACGTACAGGAAGCGATTGAAGCACACGATCCTGAAGTCATTGTGGTAAATGGCGGGGCTGCACAGTTCCTGCAAGGTGATCCGATTACGATGACAAAAGAAGATATCTATCAAACATACAAAGCAGCACCGCAGGCGACAATTGTTGTATCGCACATGGAGGCGCTGAATCATTGCTTACTAACAAGAACAGAGCTGAAGAGCTTTATTGCGGAAAAAGTGCTGTCACAACGTGTGGTTGTGCCGGAGGATGGGGAAGTTTTGCAATTTTAGATAAGTAAAGGCTCTTTTCTAAAAAATTGTTGTTTTTAGATAGGTTTCTTTGTTTAAGGTTGGTTGGAGTGGAAATCAAGCACTCCCCACTACTTGTTAAATAGCAACAAAGTTTGCGAAAACAGCCTAAGTAAAAAACAATCTCCTTTTAATGTCACTTACTGGGATAAACACAGTACCGATTTGATTTAAAACAGGATGCATTACTTACCTCCCCATGTTATGCTTTGATACACTACCAAACTTGTTTAATTGTATTGCAGAGTTATATTTTAATAAAAATTACCTTTTTATGGTATGTGCAATAAAAAAAGAATGTACCTGCATATAAAAAACGAGCACAGCATCTTTGCGATGCTGTACTCGTTTTTTATACGTTTTCAATTGTTTGAAAAGCTATGTGTTATTTTATTTGCTCTCCACACGAATCGGTGTGATGTCAAGCAGTACCTTGGTGAAGGAGTAGTCATCACGCTGACCGTCTGTGTTTGTCCAGTAGCCGTTTGTTTCTTTGCCTTTGTGGAACGTTAACTCAAAGCCTTTACCATTTTCAAAGCTGTAGCTTGTGATTTTGTCAACGCCGGCATTGTCTACAAGGTCATAGGAGACGAATTGCTTTAATGTATTGTGCGGTGAGAAGACGCCGCCATTTGGTGCCACTTTTGTATCAGCGTATTCGTAGCCCTTTGTTTCATACTTTTTCGGGTTAATGGCAATTGCTTTTGTCTCTGGATTTACTGTATCCCCTGGTTTAATGAAAGATAGAGAAATATCTTGGTAGTTGCTAGCTTTTTTTGCTTTTACATTTGCTAAATCTACGAGTGTAACACCGCCGCGACCCACTACTTCAATGGTTTTTGCTTCATTGCGAACAACCATCGCTGTATCTTCGTCAACCCCGTAAGAAAGCTGTGCTTTATTACCTTTTTCGTAAGCTGTTGTGATAAGTCTGCCTAGCCTTGCTTTGTTGTCAAAATGCTGATCGATGATGCCGTAGCGGAAGAAGCCAAGACCGCGTTCTAAGTAAGCAGGGCCGCCTTCTTGCTGCGTCATGCCGTCGTATTGATTTGTAAAGCCGTTCAGCAGTGCGCCGTAGCTGTCGCCGCCTGCTAGCATAACGTCGCTCATGATGGCCGCTCCTGCGCTCGTACCGCCAAGCACCCCGCCGTTTGCATACATATCCCAAATTGCGTTTAACACTTTGGAATCGGAGCCGTCATCGTTGCGAAGTGATCCAGTAATTAACGTTTGGTCACCACCCACAAACCAGATGCCGCCAAGACCTTTGATCTTATTTGCAAGCTCGTCGCTGTTCATATTGCTTTTCCATGCAGATTCGTCTTCTGGTGTGCCTTTAAAGTCATGATTGGAGATCGGTAAAATTTCAATGTCCTCCGCTTTAAAGCCGTATGAAATCAAATCTTGTTTAAAGGAATTAGAAGAAGAAAGACGGTTACTTGCAGCTGGGACAATCCCGATTTTTCCTTTCGCAAGGGAGGTAAACGCATCGTACACAGCACGATTTGTACTACCAAGTGCACCGCCTGCGATAACGAGATTTCCTTTAATATCTGTGCGATTTGTTGCTTGTACTTTAAAGTCAGATGGCTTATAGTCTTTCGTTACAGAATTATCTGGTTTGAATTCCATAATGGTTGGAATTAAATCCAACGACACATGTGCGACGGAATAATCATCTTTTTGTCCGTCTGTGTAGCCCCAATAGCCATTTGTTTTCTCCGTTTTGCGGAATACAGCTTCATAGCCGATGCCTTTGCTGTCATACAAGTAGCTGCTTACGGATTGGGCTGAAGAATTGTCAACAAGTGAGTAGGATAGATAATTTTTCAGCTTGCCGTAAGATGTAAAGACACCTGTAGCCGGACGAGGTGCGAAGGAATAGTATTCATAGCCTTTTGTTTCGTCTTTGTTTGGAAACTCGAATGTTTTTGTATCGTAGTGCACTTTATCGCCAGGTGCTAGATAGCTAATATCAATATCTGCAATGCCGTTGCGTGGCAGTTTACCTTTTGTGAACTTTTTCGTTTTCATTTTGCTAACATCTACAACAGCCAAACCGCTGCGTCCGACAACTTCGATTGTATTTGTTTTGTTGTCAACGACCATTGCTGTGTCTTCATCAACGCCGTATGCAAAGTTTGTTGCCTTGTTCGTTTCGTATTCATGTGCTGTCATGGCAAGTCGCAGCAGGCGAGAACGCTCGTCCAAGTGCTGATCGATAATGCCGTGTTTAAAGAAGCCAAGTCCTTTTTCAATGTATACCGGTGCATATTCCTTATCTGTTTTTGTCTCTTCTGTAACAAAACCCGCTCGCAATGCCCCAAGGCTGTCGCCACCTGTAATCATCACATCGCTCATGATGGCCGCTCCGGCACTTGTACCGCCAAGCACGGCGCCATCTTTGTAAATATCCCAAATCGCGTCAAGTGCTTTAGAATTGCTGCCGTCATCGTTGCGAAGTGAAGAAGTAATGCGAAGCTGATCGCCGCCAACAAACCAAATCGCCGTATAATCCTTGAGCTTGTCCACAAATGCAGCGTTGTTCACATTTGCTTCCCAAATGGATTCATCTTCTGGCGTATCGGAAAAATCATGATCAGAAATTTGTAAAATATCAATCTTGCTTTCACTGATGCCGTAGCTTTGCAAATCTTTTTTAAAGTCTTTAGATGAGCGAAGCTTACCGCTAGCCGCCGGAATAATCCCGATTTTACCGTCACCGGCTCGCTTGATAAAAGCTTCATAGATTGCTTTGTTCGTTGCGCCCACGGCACCGCCGACGATAACGAGGCTGCCCCTAATGTCATTGCTCTCGGCTTTGACGGGCGTGCCAAGCGGAGTCAATAGTGCCAAGCACGCGGCAATGGAAATAATGTTGCGTTTCATGCATGATCCCCCTTTAATATGTTTGCAATATATGCGCACGGACGGTGAACGAAAGGCTGAAACGTCCGTAACAGCTAGTTTAGTTGACCCTATTATACAAGAGGAAAGGGTAATAGAATAGTTAAATTTTTAGAAAATTCTAATTTTTATATTACGATTTTTATGTTATAGAAAGACGTATTTTTCTGCACAGAAAATACGGATGAATATTTTCTTGCAATAGATTTATATATATTCAATCCTATAAAGTAGCATCCGTTTATGTATAAGGTTTAGAGGGAGAAGTGAATTCAGTACGTTGTATTTATATAGAAGAGAAAAGATATTGTCTCAAACTGCTGTTTCTGTAAAAATGTAAAAAAACGACGTTCTCCGCTACAAGCAGATACGTCGTTTTTTGGTTGGATGTTTTAAAATCTGATGTTGCTAATTGGCACTTGTAGACTTGAAGTGAATCCCTCTAACGGAAAGCAAAACGGAATTTTAACAGAGCCTTTTAATTAAAAATCAAAATGATCAGGATCAGGGCCAATGCGATGATTTTCATTTAAGCTGTCTATTTGTTTCATTTCATCTTTTGACAGCTCAAAGTCAAAGATACTAGCATTTTCAACAATTCGCTGTTCCTTTGTTGATTTTGGGATCGTCACAACACCATTTTGCAAATCCCAGCGCAAAATGATTTGAGCAATCGATTTGTTATGCTTGTTAGCAATGCTTTGCAGCGTTTCATTGTCAAGCAATTGTCCCTGCATCAAAGGAGACCATGCCTCCAATTGGATGCCGTGTTCTTGACAAAATGTCTGCAGTTCTTTTTGAGTCAAACGTGGATGGTATTCAACTTGATTCACCATGGGCTTGATTTCTGCATCCTTCATTATATCCTGGAGATGATGGATTTGGAAGTTGCTGACGCCGATTGCTTTCACGCGTCCTTCTTTGTACAGTGTTTCGAGAGCACGCCAAGCGTCTTTATATTTACCTGCTACTGGCCAGTGCACCAGATACAGATCAAGATACTCTAGACCAAGCTTGTTCAGACTCTCTTCATACGCTGCTAAGGTGGATTCATAACCTAGATCTGCATTCCAAACCTTTGATGTAATGAATAGCTCTTCTCGAGAAAGTCCTGTTTCTTCAAGAACTTCACGGATGCCTTGTCCGACACCTTGTTCGTTTTGATAAATTGCCGCCGTGTCAATGCTGCGATATCCATGCTTAATTGCATGTTTAATAGCGTTCACCAACTCGGCGCCTTCTTCTACTTTAAATACACCAAGGCCGAACCAAGGCATTTTTACGCCATTGTGAAGCACAGTTGTATCTTGTAAAGAATGTATAGTCATGGTTTAAATCCTCCTAATGATTGATATGAGAGTAATACATGACTATGATTATGCCGGAAACAGGAGACGAAAAAAAGTACGTACTTTCAAGTGAGATAGTTCCCGTTTAGGAACTATCTCTTACTTGCGCCCAAAATCAGCCTTAATTTCACCAAGCTGTGCGGTATCCCATTTGATAATTTTATTAGAATAGCTATTTTCGCGCAGCCATTTCTCTGCGCGCTCCACCATCGTCCATACCTGTTCGGTGCCGGCATCGCGGCGCAGTGTTGTGTTTGCTTTTTTATTGCGCACCCAAGCGAGGGCCGTTTTAGAGTCGGTGTAAATTGTTTTTGATGAGTTTTGTTTTCTCAGCATGCTAAGTGCATGCACAATTGCTAAAAATTCACCGATATTATTGGTACCAAGAATAGGACCAAAATGAAAAAGTACTGCTCCTGTTTTGGTATCAACACCTTTATATTCCATCATGCCCGGATTGCCGCTGCAGGCGGCGTCAACGGAAATGCTGTTTTCATCAATAGCAATCGGCTCCGCTGCTTTTGCTTTTGGCTTGCTTGCAGTTGTTGCCGTCCCATTAAAGGCAGCTTGTGCCTCCGCCAACGTTGGAAATGATTTAAAGCGGGCGCCAGTAAACCCTTTTGTTTGTGCTTCACATTCCGCCCATGTGTTGAAAATGCCTGTTTTTCGTCCCTTCCAGACGACATAATACTTTTTTGCTGCCATAATAGTCACCTCCTTTATATCATTAGTGCCGAGAAAACCCATTGCTTCAGCTATGGGGATGAAAGGTACTTAGGATGGGCGTTGGCTTCAGCCAATGTAACCATCCTACATTTTCACTCTTTTCGTTAGATAAATCTATAAAAAATAACATATTTTTGATAAAACGTTGTTAGAGGTGATAGCAGTGAGTAGAACTGTTCAAAGCAACTCTAACATCACATTTGATTGCAAATATCATGTCGTGTTCTGCCCAAAGTACAGGAAAAAAGTATTAGTGAATCCTGTTGATATTCGTTTAAAAGAATTGTTTGTAGAAAAAGCAAATGGACTACAAGCCGATATTTTAGAAGTGGAAATCATGCCAGACCACTGTCATCTTCTCATTTCTTGTGACCCGCAATGCGGCATACACAAAATTGTAAAGCAATTAAAAGGGTATTCATCTCGCATATTGCGCACTGAATTTCCTCATTTAAAATCAAGACTTCCTTCACTTTGGACAAATTCCTATTTCGTCGCCACTGTTGGAAGCGTGACTTTAGAAGTAGTCAAACAGTATGTTTTAACTCAAAAAGAAAGGGGTGGTTAATATGCACAAAGCGTTTCAATTTCGTCTGTATCCAAAACAAGAGCAAGCAACAATCATTAACAAAACGATTGGTTCTTCACGATTTGTGTTTAACCACTTCTTAGCAAAATGAAAAGAAATCTATGCTTCAGACAAGAAATCTCTTGGATATAATGATTGCGCGAAGCAATTAACAGAACTCAAAAAGGAATTTGTATGGCTGAAGGAGGTAGATTCTACTTCTTTACAGCAATCGTTAAAATTTTTAGATGATGCGTACAAACGCTTTTTTAAAAAGCAAAATGATTTCCCACGCTTCAAATCAAGACGAAATCCTGTTCAATCCTACAAGACAGTAGGAAAAATGAAAGTAGAGGGGAATCAATTGTTCATCCCAAAGCTCGGATGGGTTCGCTTCGCCAAGTCAAGAGAAATCGAAGGGCGTATTTTGTCTGCCACAATCAGACGAAATCCAAGCGGCAAATATTTCATTTCTGTACTTGCAGATGTAGATGTTCAACCATTGCCGAAAGTTAATAAAGCTGTTGGTGTTGACTTAGGTTTAAAAGACTTCGCTATTTGTTCAGACGGCGTTGTATTTGAGAACCCTAAATATCTACGCAAATACGAAAAGCAACTCATCAGATGGCAACGTATGTTGTCTAAGCGTGCAAAGGGCGGTTCGAATTGGAACAAAGCTCGTATTCGTGTTGCTCAAATTCACGAGAAAATCGCAAACTGCCGGAATGACTACTTGCACAAAATCTCAACTAAATTGATTTGTGAAAACCAAACAATTTGTTTAGAAGATTTGCAAGTGTCAAACATGCTGAAAAACCAAAAGTTAGCCAAAGCGATTAGTGAAGTATCTTGGTCTATGTTCCGCACTATGTTGGAATATAAAGGACAGTGGTACGGAAGAATCGTTTCTGTTGTTGGAAAAACATTCGCTTCTTCTCAACTTTGCTCGGTTTGTGGCTATCAAAACAAAGAAGTCAAAAACCTGAATTTGCGTCAATGGGAGTGTCCATCTTGCGGAACGCATCATGACAGGGACATCAACGCAAGTAAGAATATTTTGCAAGAAGGACTGAAATTGTTGAACACATAGGTAACTAAACTCTCGGACAGGGAGGGATAGCTTGGTAAATTTGATTCCGATAGGAGTTACTACCCAAGAATCCCCTGCCTTTAGGCATGGGGAGTTGTCAAGAAAAGGTTTGTTGAAGGTATAACAGAACCGTTGCTTATAACGGTTCTTTTTTATGCATACGCACAAAATATATGATATATTATACAAAAAGGAGGTTTTCGTTTTGTATACTATACATATCACCGTTGGGCAAAACGTAAAGCGACTGCGCGCACAGCGCGGCTGGAGTTTGGATAAAACAGCGGAAATGACGGGTGTTAGTAAGGGGATGCTGCATCAAATTGAGCGAGGCGAGACGCAGCCGACCGTGACGACGCTCTGGAAAATTGCGACGGGGCTGCATGTTTCATTTTCTTCACTGCTGCAGGAGGATAATGGGTCGGTATCTGTTGTACATCGTAAAAGTGCACCGGATATTACAGAGGACAACGGCAATTGCCTGGTGTATGTGCTGTTTCCCTTTGACCCGCAAACACAAATTGAAATCTTCACGATTATCTTGAAAGCAGGCTCTTCTTACCGTTCTACGCCGCATAACGAGGGCGTGCACGAGCATATTACAGTCACGTCTGGTACCTTTCAAATTCGTATTGATGACCAAGCGTACACACTTGAGGCAGGTGAAGCGATCCGCTTCGCTGGCAACGTACCGCATTCCTATCATAACGCTGGAGACGACGAAGCTGTGATTCAGGTGGTGATGCATTATGGCGATGTATAAGCGCGATATATCGGCATCTGCACTTACCGCCGCATTCGTGGCAACGATGGTTGGCTATGCCGGACCACTGTTAATTATTTTTCAAGCGGCGGAACTTGCCGGACTAAATCACGCGCAGCTTTCCTCTTGGATCTGGGCCATTTCCTTAGGCTGCGGCATTACATCCTTTTTTCTCAGCATGTATTACCGTGTGCCTGTGCTAACGGCGTGGTCAACGCCTGGCGCTGTGCTGCTTGTATCTGGCTGGGCGCAGTATTCCTACAGTGAAGCCATCGGTGCTTTTTTCATATCAGCTGTGATCATTACGATACTAGGTATTACCGGTATCTTTGAAAAGCTAATGAACCGCATTCCGATGGCAATCATCTCAGCAATGCTCGCCGGTGTTCTTTTGCAGTTCGGACTCGATGTCTTTGTGTCCATCGGCTCCTTCCCTGCTCTTGTTGTGCCGATGATTCTCGTATACGTGCTGACAAAACGCTGGCTGCCGCGCTATGCAGTCATTTTGACGCTCCTCGTTGGCATTAGCTTTGCTGCCGGCTTTGGACGTTTTCATTTGCATGATGTAACCGTCAGCCCCGTTCATCCGGTTTTCACCATGCCGACCTTTTCACTAGATGCACTAATCGGGCTCGCCCTTCCACTTTGCATCGTCACGATGACGGCGCAAAATGCGACCGGTATCGGCGTTTTGCGGGCAAGCGGCTACAACACACCCGCAAGTCCGCTCATTTCGGTCACCGGCATCGCTTCCCTGCTTCTCGCACCGTTTGGCTCGCACGGTCTTAATATCGCTGCCATCACCGCGGCAATTTGTACCGGAGAAGAAGCGCATCCCGATAAAAATAAGCGGTATATCGCTGGTATGGCGGCTGGTGTTCTTTATGTGTTGTACGGCTTTGGCGGCGCAACCATCACCTCCTTTTTTAGCGCTTTTCCAAGGGAACTTATTCTGGTGATTGGCGGTCTCGCGCTTCTTCCATCTATCAGTTCTAGTCTCGCGCAGGCGATGGAGGGCAGCCAAAAAGAAAGCGCACTGATCACCTTCCTTGTGACAGCTTCCGGTGTTACAGCGTTTGGCATTGGTTCGGCGTTTTGGGGCTTACTTGCAGGAATTTGTGTGCATACCGTTTGGTCAAAACGTTTGTACGCTCCTATGAAAAAAGTTGTATAATGGATATAAATTACATTTTTAACAGGGGGTTCTGTGTGAAGCTTATCCAATATACCTTGTTCAACGCTTTGTTTTATATGTTATTATATATTTTTATCTGGAAGCCTAGTATCGTACTCATAACGGAAAGTACGGTATCTGCCTTATTGCCTGTATTTGGCGCCATCGCCTTCGCACTGCTTTTTACCCATGTGCTGCGAAATGTAGACAAACGACTTTATGTATACAGTCACATCCCCTGCTTATTCGTTCTCGCACTGCTTTTACTGCGCTAGTATTTAGAAGGAGGTTCCTACTTGCAGCAATACATCACAGAACTTTTTACTACCTATGAACAAATCGCTTTTTTACTAAGCATTCTCATCAATATCCTCATCAGCGTGCTTGGCGTGGTGCCGAGCGTATTTTTGACAGCGGCTAATCTCGCTGTATTCGGGCTTTGGGAAGGCTTGCTTCTTTCATTTATCGGCGAAGCAGCCGGTGCGGTTGTGGCGTTCTATTTATACCGCAAAGGCTTTCGCAGCATGACAGAACGCAAGCTTTCTCATCCGAAGGTGCAAAAGCTTCTCAGAGCACAAGACAGAGAAGCCTTTTCCCTCATTCTTGCTCTGCGGCTTTTGCCCTTCGTACCGTCTGGTTTAGTCACGTTCGTTGCCGCAATCGGCCGCGTCTCGTTGCTCGTCTTTGCGGTCGCAAGCTCGCTTGGCAAAGTGCCGGCACTTCTCATTGAAGGGTATTCCGTCTATCAGGTCATCAATTGGACATGGGAGGGCAAGGTGATTGTTACGGCGCTGGCAGTTGTGCTGCTGTTTATCACATGGCGCAGACTACGGAAGTAATTGAAAAAGCCGTGACACTTCGTCACGGCTTTGCTCCAATCATATTGCTTTCAATCTGTTTTAATTCATAAAATACACCCTGCTTGTTCATGAGCTCCGCAAACGTACCGGATTCAACAATACGCCCCTCATCCATAACGATGATCTGATCCATATGCTGCAAGCCTTCGAGGCGGTGGCTAATGAGCAGCACTGTATCAGTCTTTGCGTGCTGCGTCAGTAGATCATAAATACGCTGCTCGGTCATGTCATCAAGGGAAGACGTTGGTTCGTCCAGAATCCATAGATCGCCGCTTTTACAGATGGCCCGCGCCATCGCAAGGCGCTGTTTTTCGCCGCCAGATAAATTACTTCCTTTTTCTTGTACGGCAGACGAAGGCGCAAAGTGCGGCAACCCGACTGCTTCGAGCAGTGAACGAACATTTTCAGGGTTATCACACAACAGGTTTTCCTCAATCGTACCAGCAAAAAAGTGATTTTCCTGCAATACAACCTTCGCGCGCGCCCAGACTGCTTCGCTTGTGACATTAGCAAGCGGTGTTTCACCAATAACAATGCTTCCGCTATCCGGTTCTGCCAGCTTTAAAAGGAGCTTTGCGATTGTCGATTTCCCAGACCCACTCGCACCGACGATTGCTGTTTTCGATCCGGCTGGCACACAGAAACTTACGTCACGAAGCGCCGGGCGGAAGTCACCGGGGAAGGTATAACTCACATCAGAAAAGGTAATATTACCGCCTGGTAATGTGTTTTGTAGCGTTCGCTTTGCTTCCTCTGTTACTGCTTTTAAACGTTTTGCCGCCTGTTCGCTTTCTTCATAATAGAGCGGGAGCGCAGCCATCGGGGCGGCATGGTCAAACACAGTAAGACTGATCATCACAAGCATAGCAAGAAATAGTCCGTCCAGCTCACCGCCTGCCACCAAAAAGCCACTGACCGCAAGCACAGCCCACACAATGAGCGATGACATGACAGTATTCACGGCATGTGCTTTTATCGTTTCTTGTTCTGCGTTGGCTTGCTCAGTGATATACGTGTTCGATGCAGCGAGCAGCTGCGCCTTCTTATCTCCCAATTGCCCGTGAATTTTCAGCTCTCGAAAGCCCTGTAGCCATTCGGTCGTTTCCGTTGCCAAAGCGGCGCGCGTTTCGCGAATGTTGCCGCTTTGCCCGCGCCGGCGATATGCAAACCAGGCCGGCACGATAAGACCCGTTCCTATTAGACCGATTGTAAGCAGTACGACCACAGCTAAGGAGTAAAAGGAGACAAATACAATCGTGCTGAGAAACACCGTCACCATGACCAGCGGCGGATACACGACACGCAAAAACACATTTTGCATACTTTCCACATCACCGACGATGCGTGACAATAAATCGCCGCTTCGGTAACGCTGCAGGCTGCTTGGCATCATAGCAGACAATGTTTCAAAAAAGTGCACGCGCAGTTCACCGAGCATCGTAAACGTAGCGCGGTGTGAAAAGTAGCGCTCCCCGTAGCGGCTTGCCGCGCGCAGTATGCTGCCGAGCTTGACGACAACGACCATCCCAATTAAGACATAAAGAGGCGGTGTTAATGCTGCCTGTGCAATTAAATAGCCGTTGGCCGCAAACAGTCCGACCGCCACTACACCGGCGATATAACCAAATACGATAGACAATATGCTATCCCGTTTTTCCCGGAGCATCATACGCACAATCTGCAGTAGCTCGTTCATCTGTTCCGCCTCCTTGTCTTGTAAATAGAGCTTGATATGCTTCTGTTTCATATAATTCTTCATGCGTTCCTTCTGCCGCTATTGTGCCATTATGAATAAACAGCACTTTATCGGCGCGGCGAATGGTCGGCAAGCGATGCGCCACGGTTACGACAAGCGCCGTTTCGGCCAACGCCGCAATGGCCTCCTGCAGAACATGCTCTGTTTTGATATCAAGACCTGATGTTGGTTCGTCAAGCAGCACGACAGACGATTTGCGCAAAAACGCACGCGCAATCGCAATACGCTGCTTTTCTCCGCCTGATAAGCCGCGTCCACCTTCACCAATGACCGTGTCGTAGCCGTCCGGCAGCGATCGTATCATCGAAGCAATATTTGCCTTTTGCGCCGCTTCCTCGATGTCAGCACGGGTCACATCGAGACCAAGTGCAATGTTTTCAGCAATTGTACCAGCGAACAAATACGGCTGCTGGGTAATATAGCTGATGTGCCGGAGCCAGTCTTGTTCTTTATAAGCAAAGCGGTCTTTGCCGTTTACCGTAACACCTTCTGTTTCTAGTAACCCCGCAATGATATGCAGCAGCGTCGTTTTCCCCGCTCCGCTTTTTCCGACAAGGGCGACCTGCCCGACAGACGGCAAAACGGTGTTAATATCTTGTAAAATCATTTTGTCACCGTAGGAAAAGGAGACATTGCTGAGTGTAATATGAACCGGTCCTTTCGCAAGCGATGCATCACCCCACGCTTTTGCCTCTTGCACTAGCAGCCCTTCCTCTACCTTCGCTGCGGCACCGCTACTGCTTCGGCCAGCATGAAAAGCGCTGCCAAGATCCTTTAAGAGCTGATAAAATTCTGGCACCAACAGCAAAATGAAAAACGCCGGGAAAAAATCAATGCTTTTAAAGACCACAAGGCGCAGACAGAGCTCAAGTGCAACAAGTCCGATGCTGAGCATGGAGATAAATTCAAGCATAAATGCTGATGTAAAAGCAATTTTTAAAATGCTCATCGTTGAGTCACGAAACTGAATACTGCTCGTTCGAATAAGCTCTTTATAATGACCAGAGCGTCCATATAAACGCAAACTCACAAGCCCCTGCAGTGTATCTAAAAAGCGGCCCGAAAAAGCGTTTAAGTTCGCAAGCTTCTCCTCCGCCTTTTGCTGCGTTGAGCGGCCAATAATCGCCATAAACATAGGAATGAACGGTGCTGTCGCCAGCACAATGAGTGCCGAAATATAGTGCTGCGTAAACAGCGCGATAATAATCATAACAGCCACAACACTAGATACCATGCGCTGTGGCATATATTTGCTGAAAAAGCTATCGAGTTCATCCACCGTATCTAGCAACAAGCTTACCTTTTGACCAGATTGTCCTTCGTAGGACGATAATAGCGATTGATCGGATACTGCCTCTAGCAATCGTTTCCGATAATCATTTTTCGCCAATGCCGCCATACGAATGCCAATTCGATTGGTGCTATAGGAAAAGAACGTCCTAAGCAATAACGCAAGCAGCAGCGCCCCGAGCATCGGCACAACAGCTGCGAAATCTTGCTTTTGCAAAAACAGCTTATCTACAACAGATACAATGAAGTACGCCTGTGCAATGATTGCCCCGCCCATTCCGATCGCTAAAGCAAATAATGTATAGTAAAGCGCCTTTTGCCGGCGCGCAAATGCTTGCAGGTGCTTCATTCTATTTCCTCAACCTTTCCACCTTGCGCCGCGATCCAAAACGAAGCAGCTGCCGCCGCAATTACGATGAGAAAAGGCGCATAAAATAAGAGAAATTCATGCATAGTACTGCCTCCTAGTTTCCTTTTTTAATATATGGCTTGTTCATAATAAACAGCTTAAATACAAGGTATAACGCTGGAATTAATAGAAGCAGACCGAGTACAAATACTACAACGAGCGCAATTGCCATCGTTTGGTTTGTAAAGCTGTCGTGAATGGTCAAATACGGATACAACAGGTATGGATAACGTGATGTACCGTAGCCGTAAAATGCGAGTGCAAATTGCAGCACGACGAATATAAAGGACCACCCGTAGCTATGCTTTTTCAGAAGCCATAGGCTAATAAAGAAGCAAATCGCTGATAACAGGAAGAGCCACCAAAGATTCAGCATCCCTTCAAAATGCGCCGGATTATGCCATTTCATTTCAATGATAATGCCAAGCGCTGTAATCAGCGTCGGAAAGCTCCAAATCCAGGTGTACTTTCGGAACAGCTTTAGCGCACCGTTATCTTCCGCCACATGCGAATAATAAGCCAAAAAGCTAGCTGAAATGAAGAGAACGCTTGTTAAGCTCAGCACAACAATCGACCAAGCAAATGGACTCGTAAACAACGCTGCATAGTCAAGCGACAAAGTACCATTTGTAGCTTTTTTCACAAATCCGCCTTCAGAAATAATTAATGCAGTAGAAAGCGAAGCCGGAATGAGCGCACCTGTCACACCGTACATAAGTGTATAACCTTTATGCCCCTTCGTACCGTACGTACCAAACGCATAGTAGCTGCCGCGCAGCGCCAATAAGATAATGGAAATGCTAATTGGAATCAGTAAAACCGTTCCAAAATAATACGCCGTTTTTGGGAAAAATCCAATCATACCGACAAAGAAAAACACTAAAAACACATTCGTAATCTCCCACACCGGTGATAGATAACGCTGGATAACAGCATTTACAACGTGATGCTGCTTCGTGATAATCGTGGAGGCATTAAAGAAGCCTGCGCCAAAATCGATAGAAGCAACAATCACATACCCGAACAAAAACAGCCATAATACTGAAATCCCTAATACTTCAATTGTCATAGCGCAATCCCCCGTTTCTCCATTTCTAGCTCGGCAGGATTTTTCTTAAACATACGTGTAAGGACAACCCCCGTACCAATCATTAAGATGAGATATAGCACTGCGAACGCGATAAACATAAGCCATACATGGGGCGATGTTGTCGCAGCATCCTTTGTTTTCATCAAACCATTTAAAATCCATGGCTGACGACCAACCTCTGTAAACCACCAGCCTGCTTGAATCGCGAGCATTGCAAGTGGTCCGGAAGCTACAAGCAGCATGCGGAACAGTTTGTTTTGGATAAAGCGCCAATTTCTGCGTAAGCCAATTACATAGGCAAGTGATAATACCGTTAAACCAATACCAATTGTGACCATCGCATCAAACAAATAGTGAATCACAAGCGGTGGGTGATTCTCTTTTGGAATATCGTTTAATCCTTTCACCTCACCTGAGAAATTGCTGTGGACGAGGAAGCTCAGCGCATACGGAATTTTAATCGCGTATTTTACTTCGTTCGTTTCGGTTAAGGTACCAAATAAAATAAGCGGTGCTTCGCCCTCTGTTTCAAAATGCCACTCAGCTGCAGCCAGTTTTTCGGGCTGATACTCTGCCAAAAATTTACCGGATAAATCGCCAACGAGCGCGGTTGCGATTGAAAACACCAAACCAATTTTCATCGTCAGCGCCAGACCCTTACGGTGATACGAACTGCGACTGCCGCGCAGCAAGTGAAAAGCCGCAATTGACGCAAGCACAAACGCAGCGGTCATATACGCGGATGTGAGCACATGCGCCACCTTTGTCGGCATCGCCGGGTTAAACATCGCCAGTAACGGCTGAATGTTGGTGAGTTTGCCATCCACAAGCGCAAAGCCCTGCGGCGTGTTCATAAACGCGTTCACCGATGTGATAAACAACGCGGACATCCCTGCACCTAATGCGACAGGTATTAATAAGTAAAAATGATGCTTCGGATTTTTGAAGCGATTCCACGTATACAAGTAGATCCCAAGAAAAATAGCTTCAAAGAAAAACGCAAAGGTTTCCATAAACAACGGCAAGGCCACTACCTGACCCGCCATTTCCATAAATTTTGGCCACAATAACGCCAGCTGCAATGCGATTGCTGTACCGGTCACAACCCCGACCGCAACGCTGATTACATAGCCGCGCGCCCAGCGTTTGGCCATTAATAAATATTGCTCATCACCACGCCTTAAACCAAGCCAATGTGCGATCATAATGAAAAGCGGGACGCCAACACCTACTGTCGCGAACACCACGTGCACCGACAGCGTCAGCATGGATAAATACCGACTAAATTCAACAGACTCCATTTTCTTCACCTCTAAGCTGTATAAATACTATAGCAATAGTATATATCTGCTTCGTTTGTGAAACTTATCACAAATGAGGCGATTTTGTTACAAAACCGTGGAGAAATTTTGACAGGTGGCTATAACAAAAAGTGACCTACATGCATATAAGTCACTTTTTCTATCGGTGATGAAACGGTCCTATCGGCTAACCCGAGACTCTTTTTGCGAACGCGCGGTGGTCTCCCGGGGCACCTGACCTCAGTTTTCCTCTCTCTCGTGCTCCGCGAGACGTTCTTGCGGGACACCTAACCTCAGTTTCACTCTCTCTCGTGCTCCGCGAGACGTTCTCCTGGGACACCTAACCTCAGTTTTCCTCTCTCTCGTGCTCCGTGAGACGTTCTTGCAGGGTACCTAACCTCAGTTTTCCTCTCTCTCGTGCTCCGCGAGACGCTCTTGCGGGGCACCTAACCTCTGTTTCACTCTCTCTCGTGCTCCGCGAGACGTTCTCCTGGGACACCTAACCTCAGTTTCACTCTCTCTCGTGCTCCCCGAGACGTTCTCCTGGGACACCTAACCTCTGTTTTCCTCTCTCTCGTGCTCCGCGAGACGCTCTTGCGGGGCACCTAACACCGGATTTTTCCTCTCTCGTGCTCCGCGAGACGTTCTCCTGGGACACCTAACCTCAGTTTTCCTCTCTCTCGTGCTCCGCGAGACGCTCTTGCGGGGCACCTAACCTCAGTTTCACTCTCTCTCGTGCTCCGCGAGACGCTCTTGCGGGGCACCTAACCTCAGTTTCACTCTCTCTCGTGCTCCGCGAGACGCTCGTCAGGATACCCAACCTCTATTTTTCTCTCTATATAAGCTGAAAATGATGTTCCTGGAGAAACGCCGCCAATTGCTCTTTTGTTTCTCCTAACCTACTTCGTATTTCTTCATTTTTAAAGGGCGCTTCCTGATAGAACGCAGCGAAGTCCTGTCCTTCATAGCGCGGCACGACATGCATATGAAAATGAGTCAGCTCACTGAATATACCGCCGTTTTGACAAATCGTCACACCGTCTGGTCTATACAGCATCTTTACCGCCTTTGTCAGACGCTGCGCTGCTTCAAACACTGCACGGGCCGTCAATGCGTCAAGCTCATCCATATCCTCCACATGCACTTTTGGCAAAATCAGCACATGTCCTTCATTAAATGGATCATGATCTAATATACAGCAAACCCATTCATCTTCGTATACCATGTGCACAGACTCTTGTTGATGTGCCAAACGGCAACCGAAGCATTCCATCTATTTTCCCCTCTCTCATTCGTGCTACAAGAAGTTTCTAAAATTACAGCTTTACCGGCGGAGCGTCACAACGACAATTTCCGGACGGTTGAACACCCGCTGCGAAATGACGCTATTACCAAGGCCTCGGCTGACAATCATCGTGGTCGCTTCGTTTTGATGTGCACCCGCCGTATAAGCCGGAAGCCATCCTTGGTTGGGGGCAATTAAGCCACCGACGAATGGAATACGCACCTGTCCCCCGTGCGCATGACCAGAAAATACGACGTCTACGCCAAGATTTACATATACCGAAAACCATTCAGGTCGATGCGATAACAGCAGCGTAAACGCATTTCCCGGGGCTGCACTAGTAATGGCGCTTGCCACCGTATTACCTTCATCATAGCTACCAAGCGGGTCATCGATGCCTAGTAAACGGATAGATGCTGCTGCTCTTGTCAGCTGCATGGCTTCGTTCCGCAGCACCTGAACACCTGCATCGCGCAGCTTTACTTCAAGCGCCGCAAACTGCCCCGAGCTCCATTCATGATTGCCCGTTACAAAATAAGTCGGCGCAATGGCAACGAGACGCTTCATAAGTGTTAGGCTAACCTCTTCTTCATAGCGCCGTGCGTCTACCAAATCACCCGTAAACACAATAATATCGGCTTCTCTTTTTCTATTTTTTCAGGAAGGGCTTTGCCAAAATCCTTGCTGTGTAGATCTGACAAATGCACGATTGTATAACCATCAAAAGCAGATGGCAGCTTTTCCGAACGAACGTTTAGCTTAGTTATGGTTAGCAGATTATTTTGGATATAACAAAACACAACCACAAGTAATGCGACTATCCCTATGTATAACCAACGTTTTTTCAAAATCTCACCTCTTTTTTACTAGATTAGCATATTTTACAAAGAGATATAGAAGCTTCTATGGATAAAAAGGAGGCGCTCTATGTCCACAAAACTCGTAAATTAAGGAAAAATCTCTGTTATTGTGAATATGCATACAAACGGCATATCCACGAAAGAGATTGCCAAAATGACAGGATTTAATATAGAGGAAATTGAACGGCTGCTACAGTAAAAAAGCATGCCCCTATAGACATGCTATCCGACTATATACTGATGTTTATCAATCCAGGCTTTCATGAGCTGCTCGGCTTCATGCCTTGCTTCCTTTTTGCCATATCGTATTTCTTCATATATCGGTATGATTTCAGGCGAACAACCGAGACGATTGAACCACTGTTGCACGGTTTCTGAATGAGCGCGGCGGCGATAAACTGGCAGACTCCTCTCCCATTGGATTAAAGCAAGGCGAATTGGTTCGTTCACTTCTCTACCTTCTATAAACACCTCCTCGTGTTTTTTCTCTCTCGTTATGACCTCAGGCTGGCGTTTTACATGAACTCGCACCGCTTGCTCCACTTTTTTTTGCTTTCTTATTCTCCTAAATATAACCCAAACTAACATGCAGCCGATGATAAGATACACATACAGCCTATTATTTTTGGCAGCCGTGACAATCGTATTCAAGGAAAGCAAATCTGGTACATCTAAATTCCATGAGACAGCAAATCTTTCTCCCTCGTCATTCTCCTCATCAAGCTCTGTAACGGGTCCATCTGGTGCAGGCATTTCCCACTTCCACCCACCCCGAAAACCAAACTGCTCATCTAAGTGAATAAAATCTCGAAATTCCTGCTGAGTAAACAAAGCGAATTGCGATGCCATATAGGCAAAACCTAGTGTCATAAGTACAACAAGTACTTTTATCCAAGCCTTCATACCGCTTCCTCCTACTTCGCAACCTGTAGCCAATTTCGTACTTCCTCAGGTGGACGACCAATAATCAAGGGAATGGCATCCACTTGCTGACGCCGAAAGCCAGTTTGATAAAATAATTTACTTGGAAGTGGTGTATCACGCACTGTAAGCGTAGCAAGTAGCTGAAGTACCTTATACAGCTGCCTGCGATATAAACCTGGCCCAATATGCAACACACCTTGTCCTTGGACGCTGTTTACCCACAGCTCAAACGAACAGTCCATTTCCAAAAGCTGTTTGCATGTTCCTGCCGTAAACTCAATTAATTCTTCCGCATCAGGTCGAAGCATAAAGGCATGTTGGCCGACTAAATTCAAATATACAGCGTATCGATCCGCGTGTACTGGCTCCAGTTTTTTAGCGCTCAGCACACCTGTTTTAGCAGTGGCACCCCAATGGATGGAGCGAAACGCCTCCTGTTCGTATGCTTTAACACCGATGATTTTCATTTCATCTAACAGCGGAGAGGCTATGGCCGAACGATAGCCATAACGCCAGCGCTTCGTCTCAGGAATTCGTACTTTTTTCATGCGCGGAAACACGTGAAACACAGGCGCAATTTGCAACTGTAGCTGCAGGTTTACTAAATTGAATGGATCGGTTACAGTCAGTTGCACATTCTGCCATGTATGTGTACCTCGTTTCTTTGCAATCCCTGTTAAGTCTACTCTCTTCTCTGCACGAGGCGGTAACTCCAGCTGTACTTGATAAAAATGGTTCGTACGTGTAAACGCACCGTTCCAATCCATACCCTCGTCCGAACGAAAGCTCAAGGTCAAGAAAGCAGGGAAACGCATTGAATTGTAAAAGCGTAGCTGACATACATCTGATTCCTCCACAAACAGATAGTTATTCTCCTGTTTCATGTCCACCTGCACACTGCGCATATAATGCACATACCCATGCGCAGTGCCAATCAGTAACAAGTAACAAAAACTTCCTATAAATAATAGTATGTTACTGCTAAACAGCCAAAGTAAGAGCATACATACACTTACTAGCACCACAACACGAGAATCAGCAAAGTGATGTGTTGTCTTATAACTTTTCATATACACTCTCCACAGGTACACGAACACGGTCGAGCACTTGCATAATCACTTGATTTTTTGTCGTTTTCATTTCTCCTTCTAATGTGAGTGTAAGACGATGTGCACAAACAGGACCTGCTAACACTCTAAAGTCCTCCGGCGTGCAATAATCACGCCCATGTAAAACGGCTCGTGCTTGTCCAGCTCGCATAAACGCCAGAGATCCACGGGGACTTACACCAATTTCAACAAGTTCATGTTTTCGCGTCTCTTCAATGATATCAAGTAAATATCCTTCTACATCTTCATGAATTGTAACGCGCTGCGCTTGTTCCTGCAGTTGCAGCACTTGCTCTGCTGTTACTACACTCTCTAACGAGAGAAGCGGATCGTTCGCGCGAAAACGGCGTAACATCTGTAGCTCGTGCTCACGTGCTGGATATCCTTGACGAATCGTCAGCAAAAAACGGTCGAGCTGCGCGTCAGGTAAAGGAAACGTTCCCGCTGATTCTAGCGAATTTTGTGTAGCAATAACAACAAACGGATTAGGAAGGGCATATGTTTGTCCCGAAATAGTAACCGTACGCTCTTCCATCACCTCAAGCAACGCCGACTGCGTACGTGGTACAGCACGGTTAATTTCATCAACAAGTACTACATTTGCAAAAATAGGTCCCGTTCTCGTTTTAAAGTCGGATTCTTTCATATCAAAATACTCCAAACCGATGACGTCGCCCGGTAATGTGTCAGATGTAAACTGTAAACGTTGAAATGAACCATCTACGCTTTTAGCCAAGCTTTTCGCAAGAGACGTTTTTCCTGTACCTGGCACATCCTCTAGTAAAATATGTCCCCTTGCTACAAGGGCAACGAGCGCAAGTTCAATTGTCTCGTCCTTCCCTATGATGACCTTTGCTACATTGTCTTTCAAGTCTTGTAATACACTCATGCATATACACCACCTAAATTTTCAGTATATTAAGACAATATTATCACAATCATCCAATAAATGGAATGTGAATCAACCATACATTCAGGTAAAAAACGATTTTCTTTTTTAGAAAGGAACAACTACAAACACCATGCGACTTCCCTAATACCAAGCAAAAAATAAAGCTTCAACCTGTACACTTTTAAGCTTCCTGAAAGGTCCGATTCAAACGCTGTAAGGTTGAACACATATAATCAGCTTTGTAAAAACAAGGAGGCCAAATAATGAGAACGATATTACATGCAAAAAGTGTATGGGTCGAAAGAAAACACGTATACAGCGTTAGTGGATATTAACTTGGATATTAAAGAAGGAGAATTTATTAGCATCATGGGGCCGTCCGGTGCCGGGAAATCGACATTGTTGCATTTACTGTCCACCATCGACACGCCGACTGCCGGTGAAATTATCATCGCAAATCAAAATATTGTCAATATGAACGAAGAGGCTTTATCTGATTTTCGCCGTAATCAGCTGGGGTCCATCTTTCAGGATTACAACCTGCTTGATACCTTGACGGTAAAAGAAAACATCGTACTGCCGCTCGCTTTGTCAAAAGTGCCGGCACAGGAAATTGAAATGCGCGTTGCACAGGTTGCAGAGACCTTTGAGATTATTGAAATCCTTAACAAATACCCCTATCATATCTCTGGTGGACAAAAACAGCGCACTGCTGCCGCGCGGGCCATTATAGCAAAGCCGAGCCTTATTTTAGCGGACGAGCCAACCGGCGCGCTCGATTCCAAATCGGCGACGAGTCTACTTGAAAGCCTGGCAATGCTAAACGAACAGCAGCAGGCCACCATTCTGATGGTCACGCATGATGCTTTTGCCGCGAGCTTCTGCAAACGTATTTTATTGATTAAGGACGGAAAAATTGACACCGAACTATATAAAGACGGACAAGACCGCAAGGCATTTTTCCAACAGACTATGAATCTGCTAACAACGCTCGGAGGTGAGGAATAAATGACCTTAATATCAAGCAAAACTTCAAAAATTACTTCTTATATTTCGGCTCGATGATTTTCAGCATTGTAATTTACTTTACCTTTGTGTCCTTAAAATACTATAAAGGCAGGACCGTTTACATTGGATGAACAAAAAGCGGAATTCACAAAGAACGGGACTATCATTGAGCTGAAACCGCAGGAGCTTGGAATGATGAAGCACTTTTTACAAAACGTAAACCGCGTCATCAGCAAGGAAAGCCTGTATAACGCAGTTTGAGGTGAGCAGACCATCGGTGTCGATAACACCGTTATGGTGCAGGTGCGCAGATTGCGGGAAAAAATTGAAGCAGCCCTTCCAGCCGCGGTTTTTAATCACCATGAAGGGGCTGGGCTACAAATTCACGGTAGCTGATAACTAAATGAATTGGAAGCTGACAGGCAGATATATGACCTTCATTGTAATCGTCGTCATGCTTGTGATTTTCGTCAACATCGCCATCGGGACCATCCTGCTGCTGAAGCAGGTTCCTGCAGAGGAAACATCTCCCGAGCAGTTTACAAGGCAATTCCAAAAGGAGCTTCTAGTCTCCGGCCGTGATGTTACTGTAACGAAAGCGGGCACAGCTGCGATACAAAAAAGCAGGCATGGTTGCAGGTGCTGGATGAAAACGGGCAGGAACTATACAGCATAGGAACACCTGCAAACATGAAACGGAAATACACGCCTACCGATATTGTTCAGGTGTATAAGTACCGGGAGCTTGATACGGAGGCCACGATATTCGTCGGTCAAAAGGAAGATACGGCTTACAGCTACTTGATCGGTATGATAGATTACAATGTAAAGCGCTATGTACTTGACTTTGACAACCGCGACCTCGTCTCCTTTTTAAAAAACGGCGGCCTGGTTTTACTGATTGACGTCTTGATCGCCCTATGCATGCCTTAATAGATGGTATTAAACGGCTCGCCCATCACAAATTTCATTTTTATCCCAAGCCGTCCGGCATTTATAAAGAAGTATTTCAAAATATGAATCAGCTCTCCAACGAACTGAGAGCCAGTGAAGTGGAACGAAAAAAACTGGACCGCATGAAGGAAGAATGGACTGCAAATATTTCTCATGACATTAAAACACCCCTTGCTTCGATTCAGGGCTACGCAGAAATGATGAAAGATCCAGATTATCAATTTTCATTAGAAGAAATGTAAGACTACGCGGAGATTATTGAAAAGAAATCTTTATATATTAAAGAATTTGTTGAGGATTTGAATTTGACAACACGACTGAAAACAAAGACGTCACCCTGCATAAAAAGACGATCAATCTTGTGTCGCTGTTGCGTGGTATTGTGATTGATATTTTGAACGACCCCAGGTATATGAACAGAAATATTGCCTTTCAAGCAGATATAGAATCCATACGACTCGAAGTAGACGAATTGCTTGTAAAGCGGGCGCTCACCAACCTGCTGTAACGTGATTGTTCACAACGAGGAAGGCGTTGACATCACCGTTACGGTGGCGCAGAAGGAACATATTGCGATTATTGTTGAAGATGATGGCAAAGGGATTTCACAGGAAGATCTCAGTCGTATCTTTGACCGCTATTACCGGGGGACGAACACGGGAGAAGCTCATAAAGGGTCAGGACTTGAAATGGCGATTGCACAGGATATCATTCATGCGCATCAAGATGAAATTAATATTCACAGCACACAAGGAATTGGAACAAGAGTGGAAATTCAATTATAAAAGCCAAGCACTGACTTGGCTTTTTGTATACTAAAAAAGGGACCGAAATCGGTCCAGTTCCTTATATCATCTTTCTATTTATTGGGTTCATTGGATTCTGTAGTGAATCGTAAGCTGGATCCTGCTGCGCTTCTTCATACGTTGTGGATTATGTCAACCCGGAGTCTGTGATGTACAATTTGTGTTACTTGACTAAACTATAAATCCATTAACTTTTCACACGACAAAATTTCTTGTTCCGATCCATTATTCTTAATATGGGTATAACGCTAGGCTTGTCGGACCATAAGATTGAGAAGCTCTAAGATTAAGAGGCCCGCAAGAGCGGCTCGCGGACCACAAAAGAGTGGCTATCTACTTTTTGGTGTCCCGCAAGAGCGGCTCGCGGATCACGTGAGAGCGGCTATCTGCGTTTTACTGTCCCGCAAGAGCGGCTCGCGGATCAC
>NZ_RIAV01000015.1 GCF_003852715.1 Ectobacillus antri | reverse complement strand
GCATAATCATATATAGAGCATGGAATAGGCTCGATAGCTAAGTCAATTTCGTACCGTGAGGTACGATTACCTTAGAAGCCCCCACCTCTAAGCGAAGCGTAGGTGGCGGGTAGTTCACAGAATAAGAAAGTATCAGTTTTTAGCCCTACCACAATGCGGCAGTCTGTGGTAAGGTTTTTCTATTGTCTTAGGTTCTGTGCAAGTTCATTGTTGTTAAGTTAATACATAGCTCCTAATAAAAAGGTTTTACTGACTAATTATTAAACATTTGTTTTACGGTTACACTACTATCGAAATATTTTATTTGAAAAATATTTAAGAATCACATACAATGTTTTATGTTTGAAATTCCTATAAGAATACTGGAGGATTGTAGTTATGAAGAAATTATTGTCTATATTGTTAGTTGCAATGCTGGCGTTTGCAGCAGGTTGCGCTAAAGAAGAAAAGAAAGAAACAGCCGCTGTCGACACACTAGCTAAAATACAAAAAGATGGTGAATTCTTAATTGGTACGGAAGGTACGTACCCACCGTTCACTTTCCACGATGAAAAAGGAAAATTAACCGGCTTTGATGTGGAAATTGCTGAGGAAATTGCAAAGCGTATGAAAGTAAAAGCTGTATTTAAAGAAACACAATGGGATGCGATGTTTGCAGGGCTTGACGCAAAGCGTTTTGACATGGTTGCAAACCAAGTAGGTATTCGTGAAGATCGTCAAAAGAAATACGATTTCTCTAAACCATATATTTCTTCTTCTGCGGTATTGGTAATTCCTGCTGATAAAGACAAGCCAGCAACGTTTGAAGAAATTAAAGGCTTAAAAGCAGCGCAATCTCTAACGAGTAACTATGGAGAAATGGCTAAGAAAAACGGTGCTGAGATTGTAGGGGTAGAAGGATTTAATCAAGCTGTAGAGCTATTGAGTTCTGGACGTGTGGATTTGACTATTAATGACCGTTTGTCTGTTTTAAACTATTTGCAAACAAAGAAAGATGCAAAAATTAAGATTGCTGATACAGAAGACAATGCGGCAGAAAGTGGTTTGTTGTTCCGTAAAGGCAGCGATACTCTAGTGAAAGAAGTAAATAAACACCTTGATGATATGATGAAAGACGGCACGTACGAAAAAATTTCAACAAAGTGGTTTGGTGAAGATGTACGCAGTAAGTAATACTGTCTTTACACCTGAAAAACTTTCGTTATGGGTTGAAATTTCAAAAGCATCCTTCATGCCTATGCTGGAGGGTGCTCTTTATCATACCATTCCGTTAACACTTATCTCATTCGTTTTTGGATTAATACTTGCAACTGGAACTGCACTGGCACGTTTGTCCAATTCATCTCTTTTACGCTGGATTGCTAGGGCATATGTTTCTATCATTCGAGGAACGCCGTTGCTAGTGCAATTATTTATTATTTTTTATGGACTTCCAAGTGTAGGTGTGACAATCGATCCGTTTCCAGCAGCTATCATTGGTTTTTCATTAAGTGTAGGCGCATACGCATCTGAAATTATACGTGCATCCATTTTGTCTATACCAAAGGGACAGTGGGAGGCAGCATACACAATTGGGATGACGTACAGACAAGCTTTACAGCGCATTATCTTACCACAAGCTGGAAGAGTATCAGTACCGCCTCTCTCTAACACATTTATTAGCCTTGTGAAAGACACATCGTTGGCATCTTTAATTTTAGTAACAGAAATGTTTCGAAAAGCGCAAGAAATTGCTTCAATGAACTACGAGTTTTTAATCGTATACTCTTTAGCTGGTCTCATTTATTGGATCATTTGCTTTGTGTTATCAATCGTTCAACAACGACTCGAAAAACGAATGGAACGATATGTATCTTAACCGAGGCAAAGGAGGAAAAGAATGATTAATGTTAAGCATTTACAAAAAAGCTTTGGGAACAACACAGTTCTGCGCGATATTAGTGCAACGGTGGAAAAGGGAGAAGTGGTGGTTATTATTGGCCCATCCGGGTCAGGGAAAACAACATTCTTACGTTGTCTTAACGTATTAGAAACTCCTGATGGTGGAAGTATTCGAATTGGTGAAGAAGAGGTACAATTTTCACAAAAGATTACGAAACGTGATATTGCAAGATTACGTACGCAAACGGGTATGGTATTTCAGCATCATAACCTTTTTCCTCATTTTACAGCGCTTGAAAATGTGATGGAAGGCCTTATTACGGTACAAAAGCAAAATAGAGAAGAGGCTAGACGTAAAGCAGAGAGCTATCTACATAAAGTGGGGCTCGCGGATAAAATGAATTTATACCCGTTTCAGCTTTCCGGGGGACAACAGCAACGTGTTGGGATTGCGCGTGCACTTGCATTGGAGCCAAAGGTCATGCTGTTTGATGAGCCAACCTCTGCCTTAGATCCAGAGCTGGTACAAGAAGTTTTAAAAGTAATGAGAGAGCTTGCTCAGGAAGGTATGACAATGGTTGTTGTCACACATGAAATGAAGTTTGCACGTCATATTGCCAGTCGTGTTATTTTTATGGACGGCGGTGTTATCGTTGAGGAGGGAGCACCTGCCGATGTATTGGAAACACCGCAAGAAGAAAGAACAAAGCGATTTTTAAGTTTAATTCAGTAAAGCCTCGAATATTTGAGGCTTTTTTATGTATTATAATAGATCAAATGTAGCTACCACATAGTAAAAGATCTTGCGCAAAGGCGCAAGATCCTAGCCATAGTATAAAATTATTTTTGGTAGCCGCCTAATTGTTGCTCAGCCATTGCTACTAAACGCTTTGTAATCTCTCCGCCTACAGAACCGTTCGCACGTGCAGTTGCTTCAGGTCCTAAGTTTACACCAAACTCAGAAGCAATTTCATATTTCATTGAATCAAGAGCTGCTTGTGCACCTGGTACTGCTAACTTGTTAGAAGATTGTTGACTTGGCATGATAGTTCCTCCTTAGAGAGTTTGTTTGGTTGGATTAGCTGGATTTGCACCAGTGTAGCCCTTTATGGCTCTAACCCAGTGAATGTGTTTCTGTATCTCTAGTATGTTTCAACATAGTGGAACTATGCGATTTATAGAATTGGTAATTTTTTCACCATCTTTATATAATGTTTAAGCGCTTTTTTGGTCGTAAAAGACAATACATCAGATTGAAGAAATTATATATATCTACAGCATGTCTGTAATTTCCAAAATTTACACCTTCTTTTTGTACATAGGAAAATGCTAATTTCGCATACTATGCTTACACCAACAAAAGGAGGTGAACCGACATGACAAGAACAAACAAATTGGCTGTTCCTGGTGCACAAGCTGCATTGGATCAAATGAAATACGAGATTGCTTCTGAGTTTGGCGTAAACCTTGGACCTGAAGCTACAGCTCGTGCAAACGGCTCTGTAGGTGGTGAAATCACAAAGCGTCTTGTAGCTTATGCTGAACAACACCTAGGTGGCGTACAACGATAAAAATGGCTATAAAGGGCGGGGAGTTCCCGCCCTTTTCTGTTTCTTAATATAAATATAGTGGGGGAACATGATGGGAGTATGTCCACTTTGTAATGGCTTTATAAGTAGTGTATACACTTGTCCTCATTGTGCTGGAAAGGTGGAAGACCGGGGAAAAGCTGTTGATTACATTGATGACTACAGTGCTTACATGGATGAAAATATTCTGCAAGAAAATATGGCTACCTCGAGTTGTACCCATTTATTTTATTGCACATCTTGTGAAAACCAATATCAAATTCAGGTTCAGGAAATATAAAAGGAAGCTGCACCAACTGTATGCAGCTTCCTTTTATTTGATTTAGCTCTGAACGAGCCGCTTTCGCTTTTCTATTGTCTAGCTACAGAGGCTAGCTCCTCCGGTCAGAGCCCCCTAGCTCATTAAGGCAAAGAACGCCTTTATGTGCTGGGAATCTTTGCCCTATGGAGCTGAACGAGCCGCTTTCGCTTTTCTTATTTACTTCTCGTTTGCGTGACGAATGCGAACTTCTGAGTCTACGTCGAAGAAGTGAACTTTGTTCATGTCAAATCCTAATGTGATGGATTGACCTGGCTTGTATTCAGTACGAGAGTCAACACGTGCTACGAAATCTTGACCGCCTACTTGAGAATAAAGCATTGTTTCTGCACCTAATAGCTCAGCAACTTCAATTTTTGCTTCTACTGTAGAGCCTGCTGCAGAAGATATAAATACAGGCTCGTCATGAATTTCTTCTGGACGGATACCCATGATAATCTCTTTGCCGATGTAGTTTTGTTCGCGAAGGTACTTCAGTTTACCTTCAGGCACTTGTAGGCGAAGGTTACCTGCTACGAAAGAATCGTTTTCAAGTGTACCGCGGAAGAAGTTCATCGCTGGAGAACCGATAAAGCCACCTACGAACACATTCTCAGGACGTTCATATACTTCCTTAGGAGAACCTACTTGTTGGATTAAGCCGTCTTTCATAACAACAAGGCGTGTCGCCATTGTCATTGCTTCTGTTTGGTCGTGCGTTACATAGATTGTTGTTGTACCCAGGCGTTGGTGAAGTTTAGAAATTTCAGCACGCATTGATACGCGAAGTTTTGCATCAAGATTGGATAAAGGCTCGTCCATTAAGAACACTTTTGCGTCACGAACGATTGCACGGCCTAGTGCTACACGTTGACGTTGACCACCGGAAAGAGCTTTAGGTTTACGATCTAAGTATTGCTCAAGACCTAGGATGCGAGCTGCTTCTTTTACGCGCTTGTCAATTTCTTCTTTTGAGAATTTACGAAGCTTTAAGCCGAAAGCCATATTATCATATACGCTCATGTGTGGGTACAACGCGTAGTTTTGGAATACCATTGCAATGTCACGGTCTTTTGGTGCAACGTCGTTCACGCGCTTACCATCAATGAAAAAGTCACCTTTTGAAATTTCTTCAAGACCTGCAATCATACGAAGTGTAGTAGATTTACCACAACCTGAAGGACCTACAAATACAATAAATTCTTTATCTGCAATGTGTAAGTTAAAATCTGTTACTGCTGTTACGTTGTTATCATAAATTTTATAAATATGATCTAATTTTAATTCAGCCATGGAAATACCCTCCTGATCATTGTTGAAATCGTTTTCTTATAGAGTCAGTGTATCCCAATTCTACATTTACGTAAATGTATAACATGACCAAAAAAAACGCTTTCATTTGTGCAACATGTACAAATGAAAGCTACTTTAGCTTATAGATGTTTGCATTAATATAAGCACAGAGAAATGTACACGGCAACGGCACCTTTAAAGTTTTTGATATCGATTCCTGTTTTTTCAATAAATTTATCAACGCGGTATTGCACGCTATTTCGATGCATGTATTGCTGTTTTGCTGCAAGTGATACGTTCATATTCGCTTCTAGAAACATTTTTACTGTATGAAGTAAGTCCGCATCATCTACTGCTTGGAGCACAGGAAGCAATGCATCTGCTTTTGCTATCACAAAATATGGCAAAATATCCTCCAAATCCATGATGTGGCGATGAGATTTACGAGTACAAAGAAAGCCTTCATGTTCCCATTGAAACCAAAAGAGAAGGGAATTATTCACAAGTCTTAACTTGCCAACAAGGATATGCAAAGTAATGAAAAAATCTGATGTTAATGTTTGAAACGCGTCTTTGTCTAGAAAAGTATCTACATTCGCATCAGGATAACACTCAATAATAACTCCAGTTTTATCGTCTTTCCACACAACGATAAATTCCGTTGCCAATAGTCCTGTCAAGGCCTCTTGCCAAGCCTGTTTTTCAAAAAAAGGCTGCTTTAAGGAAAAGTGTAAAAACCTAACAGCTTTTGCTTCTATTGAAGGAAAAGAACCAGATTGAAATAAAAAGGCTTTCCATGCCTTCTGTGCTTGTGACCAGTCATCCTCGAGAAGAGGAGTTAAAAAGAGAGAGAGAAGATCTTCGTCTTTTTTCGTAAGGTTTTCTTTTAAAATGCCAAATTTTTGTCCGCCGGTATCAGCATACCAGCTATATAGGTCATATGTATCTTCAGATGTATCGGTAACGACTGTACCATAGTATTGTTTTAGTTTGTCTAACATGTAAAATCTCCTTATGTAAACCTTATTGTATTAAGTGTAGCACAGAAATTTTAAACATAAAAACCCTTCCATTTTGAAGGGTTTTTATTATTCATATACGTGATACAGCATAAGCTCGTGAATATGAGCCAGCATTTCTTGCTCATGCCTAGCATCAGGGACAGTATCTCCCCATTCAATTCGACCATCTTTATGATACGTAGCTGTATAGTATGTTTTTTGGAAGAAAAAAGAAATGCGCCATCCTGGCAACGAAGTGAATAAAGGCTTGTATTGAAAGTGTGTAAACATATGTGTCTCCCCTTTGGTGATGATGCTATATGGAATACGACATAATGTTATAAAAATCCTGCTTCTTGAAAACATATGGTCACAAGATTTTGCATGACCTGTGCTTCAATAACAGGCTCATCAAAACGCATCGGCTTTGCGTTCGCTTCAAAGATATAATAACGTCCATTCGGGTCGACACCGATATCTAGTGAGAATTCACGAACACACCCAAAAGATGCTATTAAGCTTTGCCCGCAGAGAGCAACAAGGTGCTCCAGTTCCTTGAAGCGAACCGGTCTTTCTAACGCTTCTAACGCAATAATATGTCCACCGTTTGGCACGTGTGTAACAATATTTCCACTGCCTGCAACACGAACGCCAACACCGCTAATTCTAAAAGAACCGTGTACATAATGAGAAACAATGCGCAAATCATATTTTTTACCGTCATGTTCATCGTGTTCAATTGCTTGCTGTGCAATAAATGAGGATTGTTCATGACAAAACATTTCCCACAGCGCTTCAAGGCTACATGTATAAGGAGAATTCATAGGTCTTTCAATACGCAATATATCACCTTGATTTGTTATGCGTAATAGTTTTTTTCCTTTTGCACCATGAGCCTGCTTGATATATAAAACAGAATGAATAGTGAGATGTTGATAGAGATTTTTTTTAGTTTCAATTAGAACGGTGTCCGGTAAATAGCGCTGTAATTGTTCTTCAGCTGAAAGAGCCTTGTAAACATCCCACTTTGAAAAAAATTCCGAATTAAAGACAGGAATATTTTTACATGATAGAGTGTTTAGTGTATACTGTGCTTCTCTAGTTTGCTCTTGTGTACGATTGGGAATCCGGTTATATACGACATCTGGATAAGGCATATGATAGGGAATCCAAGATTGCTTCTGTTGCATGTAACCCACAATGTAATCACTTTTTACATTATAAGATGTAAAAAGAAAACCAATTCCGTTGTTAGCTCGGATGGTACGAAGCAAAGCGCTGAGTCTTTTCCAGTCTCCGTAACCTTTACCTTCTGCAGTTCCCCCTATGAGAACGCCTATTAAAGGACCGACTCGACCGGTATGTGCGTGAACTTCAAATGTTTGAGCTTGTATGGGAATAGGAGAATCCAAAAGGATGTGACCTAATCTTTGTTTTGGAGTATCGCAGTACCATACGCCTTTTTTATAACCAATTATCATTGAAAAAGTTCCTCTGGTGTAAATAACGCTTTTTCTGTAAGATGCAAGGCATAATCGAGGAATAACTCTTTGGTAATAAGGTCGCCTTCTCGTAGTTTCGGGTAATCAAAAATAGAGCGTCCGGGCTTTGAATTGGCTTCAAAAAGCCAAACATGTCCGTTTTTATCAACACCTACATCAAAGCCAATCTCACCGATATAACCAGTGACGGTGGCATCAATCTGCTTGCTTAGCAGTAAAGTGACTGTTGTCAAACGTTCCTTTATTGTTTGACGCTCCTTATCATCTGGGAAGATTTCTTCTAATGTTTTCACTTCCCCCCCATTATTAATGTGGGTGGTCATGCTACCTTGACCAGCTATTTTGGCAGCGATGGCACTCACAATCCATTCGCCGCTTCGATTTTTATTGGTATGAATTCGAAAATCTACAGGATTGCCGTTTACACGTAGGAGAGGGATCCCTTGTTGTACAATAAAGGTATGCAAATCTACGTCTGCAAGAAGGTGGTTCATTAAAAATTCCAATGAATGATATTTTCTAAGTTTATTTCCCTCTTCATCACGGTAGCGGCAGTAATATTCATTATGCTCAAAGGAGTATCTGACTTGATAAATCCCATTACCCAGACTCCCATTCATAGGTTTAATATACACATGTCTGTATTTAGAGAGAAGAAGTTCGACTTCTTCAAATCCGGAAAACAACCGTGTTTCGGGCAGGTAGGAGGCTACTTCTTTATCGTTTTTCAACAAGGTATAAATATCCCATTTATTAAAGAAGCCGGGGTTAAACCATGGGATTAAGTATTCCTGCTGTAGTCGATTTTTCACACGTGCGATGGCACGATGATTCTCTGTCTTGCGATTGGGAAGGCGATCATATACAACATTTGGAAAAGGGATATCATATTGTACCCAGCGCTCTTGGTTATAGAAGTAGCCTGTGATAATCCCTTCTTGCCAATTGATGTTATGAGAACCGAATACAAATAAATAAGCCTTTTGAGCTGGTTTTGAGGTTAAGAGATTTGCAAAAAATAAAGAGCGTTCTCCAATGGGCCTGAGCTGAGATTCTGTAAAGCCAGCTGTAAAAATCCCAATCAAAGGTCCGATAATAATGGTATCATCATGCAGGAAGACATGTATATCAGATAAAAAAGGCAGGCGTAGCTCTTGTAACACCTCACGTCCAATTGTAATGGTAGAATCTGATAAGTAGTCTGTTTTTATTTCACAGGGTACAACACAAGTACCAAAGGAGATATATCGCAGTGCATTTGTTTCTGAGACAGTATATGGCACATACACGATACCAGGCTCTCGTGTTCCTTCAGCAAGCTGGAATTGTTTCCGGTTCATAGCACATCCGCTCCCTTAGCTAGAGAATGACAATACAAAAGCGGAGCGCGATACAATCCCTCGGCACAGGAAGGGTTGCTTTCAAGCAATACCTTTCGTCCAGGCTTGGAGTTTACATCAAGTAACCATACCGCACGACTTCTGTCAAAAGCTACATCAATTCCAATCTCAAATAAAGGAGGAAGTTCTTTCTCAAGGGCTGCAGGAACGGCTGAGATTAGAGTGTGCAAATCACTTTCGAATAACGCTATATCACGGCGCGGATAGGATTGTTTCCAAGTAGAGTAGGAGAATGCATGACTGCCGGCATTGAGGTTAGAAACTAAGCTTTGCTCATCGCCAATCCTTACACCGCGCCCTGCTTCCTGCCATTTACCTTGTTCGTTCTTCTGCAATAAAATGCGAATATCAAAGGGTCTTCCCATCCGATCTTGTACAGAAAGATAAGGCTGCTTAACATAAGGACGGCGAAGTGTAATGTTTAGCCAATTCATAAGCTCATCTTTTGTTTGAAAAAGCTCTTGCTTCACATCTTTTACAGATTGTATATATACTTCAAAGCCTTTTCGGCGCATGATGATACGACAAAGTCCGTTCCCTTGAGAACCTTGCAGCGGCTTTAAAATCACTTCGCCTTTCTTACTGATATCGTCCCATACACTTTCCGTTGTAGCTGTTTCAGTAACTGGAAGGTAATGAGCAACAGTTTTATGTTTTTGCAAGATTGCGTATGTTTGCATTTTATCGGGTAGCCCATGTCCTAAAAAAGTTGTGCTAGGGCGTTTTTTCAACCAGTCGACAATCGGTCTTGCTTTACGAGAGGCATCTGAGCTATTGTAAAAACAGCGGTCATATATATAAGAAGGGATTGGAAAAATTTCCTTTTTCCATCTTTGCGTTTCATTATGAAATAAAAAACCGGATACGAGTTCTGTAGCCGGATTGATGTCAGTAGGTGTAAAGCGGACAACTTGTATATTGTATAAATGTCCTCGTTTCGCAATTTCAGTGAAATATTCCATTTCAGTTGCACGTATTGATAACAAACCAAGCATCATTTTAATTCCTCCTTAGCGGTTGTTGAGCAATTGAACAACAATAATCTAATATAGAGCGTACAGAAGGTCTTATGCGATCGGATGCAGGCATATTTTTAGACGGTTTTACATTTACCTCCAACAGCCAGGGGTTGCCGGATGTATCAATTGCCAAGTCCATACCGAATTCCCCGTATAGTCCTTCATAGGATTGATTGATGCATTTTGCAATCTCGATAGCCAATTCATAAAGAAGCTTCTTTAGGTGTTTTACTTCCTTCTGTTCAAAACCTGAATACAGCACTTCTTCTAGCTTATACATCTCTCCTCCCATCGCAACATTGGAAACAAACTCATGAGGAGAGGAAACGCGAGCAACCGAAGATGAAACACGCCAGCCTGTGTCAGATAAGTGACACAACAATCTAAAGTCGACGGGACGCTCCGTGTATGTGTACAAACTGAGTCCTTGCTGAATGATATACGGACGCTTTCCAACATAATGCTTGAGCGTTAAAAATAAATCTTTTACCGATGAATACGAACGACTAATATCACCTTGAAACGTAGTATAATCTAGGATATATTGCTCATTTTGCTTCGTAACTTTAAAGATATGGCGTCCTTGGCTTCCGTATGCTGGCTTTATAAATAAAACAGGAAACATACTGAGAGAATCTTGTAAAGCAGAAAAGCTGGTAAATAAATACGTGCGCGGTACGTATGGTTGTAAATAAGAAAAATTTTCTAAAGTGTTATAAATCTCCCACTTGTTTAAGAAACGCTCATTAAAGTAAGGGATACCGTGCTGTGTAATGAGATCTTTCCAACTGGCAAAATCATCACTTTGTTCTGTTTTACGTGAGTGTATACGATTATGTACCACACTCGGAAAGGGGACTTTCTTTAAGACCCATGAGCCATCTTCATACGTGTAGCCTGTACTCCACAAAGGTAAAGAGGTGACATAAAAAAAGTAGCCTTGCTTTTCGGAAAGGATTGCAAGCTCTTCGCAAAATGCAGAAATATTGCCGAATGAAGCGCTTTGTATTTCTGTGATGACGGCAATGACAGGACCGACTAACAGCTCTTGATGAGACGGTAAATAACTGCACCTAAGTACGCGTTCTTCTGGTAAAAGAAGTTGTGATAAAAGTTCTGGATGACAAACGATATGATTTCCAATCTCATCTATTGAAGTAATATTCACGAACACGTTTGTTAGACCAAAAAAAATCGTAAAAGAGTCACCTGGACGAAGTTTCCACTGCATAGCGAGCCGCTTCGATAAGCGAATTTCATGTAAACTCTTCACATTACCAGTGACAAGTTTGACGGTTGAACAAGAAAACATTGAAAACGCCTCATTTCCTAAACGATCTTTCTACAGCTTATGACATGTAAAAAAAGTGGTGAAACGCTTATGACCGGATTATACATATGATAGGGAGTCTGTTATAGTTAGTGAGGAACATAAAAAGGAGGAATTATATATGGCTACAAATATGTATGATGCAGCATATGCGCTGCAAAAAGCAATTACAGAAAATCCAGATTTTATCGCTTTAAAGCAAAGCTATGCGAATGTGCAAGCAGATCCGCAAGCAAAACAATTATTTGATCAATTTCGTGCAGTACAAATGGAATTGCAACAGAAAATGATGCAAGGACAACAAATCACGGAAGCTGATAATGCAAAAGCACAACAGGTTGTTGCGCTAGTTCAGCAAAATCCCAAAATTGCGCAATTAATGCAACAAGAGCAACGTATGAACATGCTGATTGGGGACTTAAATAAAATTATCTTAAAGCCACTTGAAGAATTATACGGACCTCTTGCGCAATAAGAAAAGCGGAAGCGGCTCGTTCAGGTGCAATGGCAGAGGTTCTCAGAACAAAAAGGCGCATTTTGCCTTTATGAGCGGAGGTTCTCTGCTGGTAGCACCTAGCCGCTGGAGCTGGACAATAAGAAAAGCGGAAGCGGCTCGTTCAGTTAAAATAGCTTGATGCATTGCGCATCAAGCTATTTTTATTTTGAAACCCCTGGATGACCTTTGTAATAAAAGCGCCACGGGTAGTGGACGGCCTCTTCTGCGTAATCGATATTAATTCGTGGTCCTGTTGTTATTTCATAGGGCAAGGGGTTACACGCTTCAATGTAGAGAGTATTACCAAATAATGATACTCCATTGTGAACTCTTGTAATGCACATGGCTTTGCACAGCTTACCGGGCCCGTTTGTAAGGTTACGCATTTGACTTTTACTCACATTTATTGTGCCGTATCGTGCATACAGCATCTCCTCTATTCCTTCGTCAGGCATAATTGCACGGACCAAAATACCATGTGGTACGCCTTCTGGAGCTGTAATAATATTGAAGCAATCATACATGCCGTATATCAAATAGACATAAGCATGCCCCGGCGCACCGAACATGACTTCTGTGCGAGCAGTACGACGATTACCATGGCTATGGGCCGCTTTATCTTCAGGTCCTTGGTAAGCCTCAACTTCTATGATAATACCACTTCTTCTTTTGCCATTTACAACGTGTACTAATCGTTGTCCAAGTAAGCGGCGTGCGACAGTCAATGTATCATATTCATAAAATGATAAAGGTAATTTCATACAGAACACTCCTTTTATAAGTGCAAATAGTTTTTCGTATATAGACATAGTAAGAAAATCAAAGGCAAGAACTGTTTCATATAGACCTGTGGGTTTCCACTGCACGAGCTCCGCTATGTAACTACATAATACGCGGTCTACCTTCCCGTTCTAAAAAACTCACTTTCATTTTTGTCAATTCACAGACGCTTGAAGTATGATTTGTTCTAAGGAAGCCCATCGTTTCATACGCTATTTATGAGGACGCGACAGCTTAGAAAAGGAGGGGCTTCTATGATTTATCGGTTATTAGCTATTAATATAGATGGTTCTCTCATTCGCTCCAACGGCCGTTTACAAAAGGGCGTAAAGGAAGCGATTGATTTCGTGCGCGAAAAAGGCGTATACGTGACGCTTTATACGAGCCGTAATTTTCAGTCGGCGCATAAAGTGGCCAAAGCGCTAAAACTGGATTCATTGCTTGTCACCCATAGCGGTGCGTTTGTTGCGTCATCTTTAGATGAGCCGTTTGTACAACGCAAGCTATCGGAAGAGAAGACATTTAACTTAGTACAGGTACTTGAACATTTTGATTGTAACATACGTATTTCACACGAACGTTTTTCTTTAGGAAACCGGCGCAAGCTGTCCTCTAATCTCATTGCACGTGCCGTACTTTCAAATGCAGACCCTGTATTTTATCCTATCCAGTTTGTAGAATCGTTAGGCGATACACTACGTGATCAGCCTGTAGAAGCGGCGCGAATTGACGTATTTTTCGCTAGTAAACAAGATAAAGAAAAAGCATTGCAGACTGTTCGTGATGCATTCGAGGACGTAAACATCATAGAATGTAATGGTAATAAAATCGAAATTTTACCTACAGGTGTGTCAAAGCTACGTGGTCTACAAATTGTTGGTCAGCATTTGGGAATTGCCACATCAGAAATGGTCATTATTGGCGACAGCATTGATGATTTAGAAGCCATTGAACACGCTGGACTTGGTGTAGCAATGGGGAATGCAACTATTGAAGTGAAACGTGCTGCTGGCTGGATTACCCGCTCTAATAATGAAAATGGTGTTACGTATATGATTAAAGAACACTTCCGTAAACAGTTTCCGCTTGATTTCTTGAAAGACCATATTAGAATCAAGCGTTGGTAATCTTGCAAGCAGAGGCTGTCCCAAAAGTGGAACAGCCTCTTTGCTTAAACTTACCATTATACATCCTGGTTGACCGCTTCTTACTCCTGAAGTACACTAAAGAAAGTCTGAAATGAAAAGGTGAGGAGCATTGCAAATAACTATTCAACAATTACAGGATGAGCGTTTTTTGCGTCCGCTGCAATTGATTGGCAGCTTGTTTTTTGAAGAATGTACTATCGTATTCGGAGAAGACGGAGAGCTTACTGTTGCGATTCATATAGAAGGAGAAGAGGAAGTGACAGCTTCCGCTGTGTTAATGGAGGCGGCGACAGGTAAAACTTACAGTGCTTCGTTCTCTAAAGATGTCACAAGCTTTGAAACGGAAAAAGAACGTTTTAAACAGGTAAAACATGTGGTTTCCTATGTGTATCTTTCTGTTTTACAGCAGTTTACGGGTATTGAACAGAAATGGGGCATTTTGACTGGGGTAAGGCCAACGAAATTGCTGCATAAGAAATTGCAAAGTGGTTTGTCACAAGAAGAGGCACACAGACAGCTACGTGATGAGTATTTAATTCACGATGAAAAAATTGAGTTGATGCAGCGTATTATTGATCGGCAACTTGCGGTCGTGCCGGATTTATATAATTTGAAGCAAGAAGTGAGTATTTATATTGGTATCCCGTTTTGTCCGACAAAGTGCGCATACTGTACATTCCCAGCTTATGCAATTAATGGGCGACAAGGCTCTGTTGACTCTTTTTTAGGCGGCTTACATTATGAGATTCGCGAAGTTGGTAAGTTTCTAAAGGACAAAGGCATTAAAATTACAACTGTATATTACGGCGGTGGAACGCCGACGAGTATTACAGCAGAAGAAATGGACATGCTGTATGAGGAAGTATACGAGGCGTTTCCAGATGTGAAGAACATTCGTGAGGTAACTGTAGAAGCGGGGCGACCGGATACCATTACACCGGCAAAGCTCGATGTGCTTAATAAATGGAATATCGACCGCATCAGTATTAATCCGCAGTCATATCATCAAGAAACACTAAAGGCGATTGGTCGTCATCATACGGTAGAAGAAACGATTGAAAAGTACCACTTGGCACGTTCAATGGGAATGAATAATATCAATATGGATTTAATTATCGGTTTACCAGGAGAAGGTTTGGACATTTTTCATCATACGTTGGCAGAAACAGAGAAGCTGATGCCGGAATCGCTGACGGTTCATACACTTTCCTTTAAACGCGCTTCTGAAATGACACAAAACAAGCGCAAGTATAAAGTGGCAAGTCGTGAAGAAATTACGGAAATGATGTACGCGGCGGAGGATTGGACGAAAGAGAATGGTTATGTACCATATTACTTGTATCGCCAAAAGAACATCTTAGGTAATCTTGAAAATGTTGGCTATGCGATGCCAGGACAAGAAAGTATCTATAACATTGTTATTATGGAAGAGGTACAAACCATTATTGGTCTTGGGTGCGGAGCATCTAGTAAGTTTATTCATCCAGAAACAGGCGTAATTACGCAGTTCTCGAACCCGAAAGATCCAAAGTCCTATAATGATAACTATATGAAATATACAGAAGACAAACTGAAAATTTTAAGTGAGCTATTCGCGTGATACATGACAAGTCATCCAAAAGTGGATGGCTTTTTTGTGTAGAAATACAACGAAAAACCGAGGGAAATGACGAGAAATGACTTATTTTATCTGAGGTCTCTTTTCAATCAGAGAAGGAGGGGCTTGACCAATCAGCGAAATTATACAAAGGTAAACTTTACTCAAGGAGGAATGTGCGATGTTTATGACGATTGGGAGAATCTTTGATTTGAGCGTGCAAAGCTATCCAAATCAAGAGGCACTTGTAGAACCTGCAAAAGGGATACGTTGGACGTATAAACAATGGGAAGAACAAGTGAATAAAACGGCAAATGCTTTCCTTGCAAATGGTGTTACAAAAGGGGATTGTGTATCTGCATTTCTTTATAATTCGAGTGAATTTGCAACCGCTTACTTTGCTTGTGCTAAAATTGGTGCTATTTTTAATCCTATTAATTTCCGTTTAAAAGAAAGAGAAGTATCCTATATTTTACAAGATGCATCGCCAAAAGTAGTATTATTTGAACAGGCTGTGGCAGCAACTGTAGAAACACTGGCAGAAAAATTTACGTCTATTTCCTTTTGGTGTATCGATGGAGAAACACCTGCTTTTGCAACTTCTTACCATGAGCATATTGCAAAAGCAATAGATCAACCTATTTTTATAACAGTCGAAGAATCGGATTACTGTTCTATTATGTATACAAGCGGCACAACAGGGCATCCAAAAGGAGTATTGCACCGTCACCGTGAAATGGCAGAGCATAGTTTAATTTGTACATATTATCTGAAATATTCACGTGATACAGTCGGGCTTGTAACAGCACCTTTATATCATTGCGGCGAGCTTCATGCCGGCATTCTACCTCGGGTGCATGTGGGCGCGAAGAATGTGATTTTGCATCAATTCGAAACAAAACAAGTATTAAACACGATTCAAGAGGAAGGCATTACAACATTCTTCGCCGCTCCTACGATGTGGAATATGCTACTGCAGGAGGATATAACACGTTATAAACTCGATACTATGAAAATTGGTATCTACGGGGGAGCGGCAATGGCACCTTCTCTTGTAAAGGAATGTAAAGAACGTCTGCATATTGACTTGGTACAAATTTACGGTATGACGGAAATGGGACCAGTTGTCTCCTTTTTAGTAGAGGAAGACCAACTTACAAAAGCTGGTTCGGCAGGAAAAGCATGTTTTAATCACGAAATTCGTATTGTCAAACCGAATGAAGAAGGAGTATCGGAGCCGGATGACGTACTTGCACCTTATGAGGTTGGAGAAATTATTATGAGGGGTCCTTGCATGATGGCTGCCTATCATAATCGCGCGGAAGCAACCACAAAAGCGACTTATAAAGGTTGGTATCATTCCGGAGACCTCGGTTATATGGACCGTGATGGATATCTATTTGTAGCTGACCGTGTGGATGATATGGTGATCAGCGGCGGTGTGAACATCTATCCACGTGAAATAGAGGATTTCTTGCATAGTCATGAAGACGTGCTTGATGTAGCAGTGCTAGGCGAGCCGGATAAATTGTGGGGTGAGCGCGTCGTAGCAGTGGTTGTGAAAAAAAATCCAAACCTTACGGCAGAAGAGCTTGATGCATATTGCAAGGGGACAAACGGCATTGCGGATTATAAGCGTCCAAGACAGTATATTTTTATGGAAGAACTACCACGAAATGCTAGTGGTAAATTGCAAAAATTTGTCCTTCGCCAGATGTTCACAACAACGGTTAAATAAAATAACCTAAAAAGCTGCCCGAATTCAGGCAGCTTTTTAGGTTATGGACTTGCAGTTGAAATTTCTTATAAAATATCTTGACGAAAGAAAAGATATATATTAGATTACAACTAAATGTTTAAGCTTTTAAACATTTAATCATAAGGGTATAAGAAAGGTTGATATAGATGAAACATGAGACAGTATTAATTACAGGTGCATCGGGCGGTATTGGGAAAGAGCTTGCTTATTTATTCGCGAAGGGTGGCTACCATCTTGTATTAATAGCGCGTGATGAAAGTCGTTTACAAAACATTGCAAATGAACTACAGAATAAATATGGCACACAGGCTACCATCATTGCAAAGGATCTTTCTAATCAAGATGCTGTAAGTGAAGCATACAAAGAATTGCAGGAAAAGCATGTGCAGGTAGACTATCTTGTAAATAATGCTGGATTTGGCTTGTTTGGAGAATTCGCAAAAACTGACTTGGATAAAGAGCTTAATATGATTGATTTAAATATAAAGACGCTAACACATTTAACGAAGTTACTTTTACCGGGAATGATGCAGCGGAACAAAGGCGGTATTTTAAATGTAGCTTCAACTGCGGCATTCCAGCCGGGACCATTGATGGCTGTGTATTATGCAACAAAAGCATATGTGCTTTCGTTTACAGAAGCGCTTGAAAATGAATTGAAAGATACAAATATCAAGGTAACCGCGCTTTGTCCAGGTCCGACACAAACAGAGTTTTCAAATCGTGCAGATCTTGGTGCATCTAAACTATTTAAGAGCGGTGTTATGGATGTAAAACAGGTTGCCGCTATTGCTTATAAAGAATTCCAAAGTGGTAAAACCATTGTCATTCCAGGATTAAAAAATCGCATTCTGGCAGGCAGTATTCGCTTTATGCCGAGAAAGCTGGTAACCGCAATCGTTCGTCGTGTTCAAGAGCGAGAGCAGTAAGATTATAAATCAGGAAAAAGGAGTGAATGTGATTGAAACGAACAGCGCTGCTTTTAGGAGCATCAGGATTGGTAGGATCGGAGCTTTTACAAATATTATTAGTCTCTGAAGTTTATCAAAAGATTACCGTTTTGGTACGCCGTAAGCTCCATGTCAATCATCCAAAGCTTGTACAGATTGAGATTGATTTTGACCGCATGCAGGAGTATGGTGCGCATTTTGAAGTGGACGATGTGTTCAGTTGTCTTGGCACCACGATTAAAAAAGCTAAAACACAAGAAAACTTTAAAAAGGTTGATTATGGCTATACACTAGCCGCTGGAAATCTTGCCAAGCAGTATAAGGCAAAGCAATTCCTTATCGTCTCCTCTATTAATGCGGATGCTAGTGCGTCTGTCTTTTATAGCCGCGTTAAAGGAGAAACGGAGGAAGAATTAAAAAAGTTGTATTTGCCAAGCTTGCATATATTTCGCCCGTCACTTTTACTAGGGGACAGGCAAGAATTTCGTCTAGGCGAAAAAACAGCAGAGAAAATGAGTACGGCTCTTCCTTTTTTGTTTAAGGGGCCACTGCGTAAATATAAACCAGTTCATGCAAAAGATGTTGCGACAAGTATGTATGAAGCTGCACTGACTGAGAAAAGTGGAATTTACACATACGAATCGCATATGTTGCATCAAAGCTCGGATTAATAGCCGAGCTTTTTTCATATCAATTCGCAAGCTAATATTTTTGTAACATTACAAAAAAGAAGGATTTCTTCTATATCACCTCAAATTGTATAGTGTGAACAATAAAGGGGGATATGAAAATGACTGTATCAAGTTCTACAGAATGCGTTATTGTAAAATATGAAGGCCGTATTGCAACGGTAATGTTAAACCGCCCAGCTGTTTTAAATGCTTTAGATGAGGCAACGTTAAAGGAATTGCTTTATAAGCTAAAGGAAGTAGCAGGGAGCGCAGTTGATGTAGTTGTATTGTGCGGAAACGGGAGAGGATTTTCTGCAGGGGGTGATATTAAATCGATGCTATCAAGTTCTGATGAAAGTAAATTTTTGCCGATTATGAACACGATCTCTGAACTTGTTGTTACTTTGTATACAATGCCTAAATTGGTTATCAGTGCGATACACGGCCCTACTGCTGGTCTTGGATTAAGTTTAGCTTTAGCTGCGGACTATGTTATTGCTGACACTTCATCTGTCATTGCGATGAATTTTATCGGTATTGCTCTTATCCCAGATGGTGGCGGTCACTTCTTCCTGCAAAACCGTGTGGGTACCACGGCAGCGAAGCGAATTATTTGGGAAGGAAAGCGTATGACGGCCGATGAGGCACTGAAAGCAGGTGTTGTAGATGAAGTAGTAGCACAAGATTTCCCAAAAGCGGTAAGGGAAAAAGCAGAAGCGTGGTTGCAAAAACCAATTAAGGCAATGGTGCAAACGAAACAAATTTTGTGTGAAGGAAATAAACAATCCTTACTTCAAGTGCTTGAGCTTGAAAAAGAAGGGCAATTCCGTATGCGTGCCACTGCAGATCATAAAGAAGGTATCGCGGCTTTTTTGGAAAAACGCATACCAGTGTTTCAAGGGAAATAAGACGAAAAGAAGCACGGTGATTCCGTGCTTCTTAGCGTTGAAATAGAATGAGCTTTCCGCTCGCGCTCGTGCAGCGATGCGTCTGCTCATATACATGATGCTCACGAAGCAATTGCTCGCCAATTCGCTTTGCTTCTGCCTCGCTAGCTGCCTCAAAGGTTTTATCAATTAACTTTTTCCCGTCTTTTTCATAAGCTGTGATTGTGTAAACGCCCATTTTTTTCTCCCCTTTAAAATAAAATCAGAATGTTATTACTATTTTGACATAAAAATGATTGGTATGCAAAAAGAAATTTATTGGTGAGCATGCTACAATAAGACATAAAGTAGTACATATGTTTTATAAGTTAGAAGAGTAGGAAAGATGTTTGCTTATAAATGACGTGGTGCGAGCCATACATAAGCTCTAGCTATGTTTATACAACGCTTACTCCTCTTTTCTAATCTAAAAGAAGATTCTTCATTTAATTTGTAATCGCATATTTTACATAAGAAAAGGAGTTTCGTTGATGACATCATTAACGTTTATTCATGCAGCGGATTTGCATCTTGATAGTCCGTTTAAGGGTATGCAAGGACAAGTTCCTCTTTGGTTGTTTGAGAAGATGAGAGAAAGTACTTTCCGTTCATTCACGCGTATCATTGATAAAGCAATTGTAGAACGCGTAGATTTTGTCATATTGGCTGGTGATTTGTATGATGCGGAAACAAGGAGTTTACGCGCACAGTTATTTGTTAGAGACCAATTAAAGCGTCTAGAAGAATACGGCATTCAGGTATATATTATTCATGGAAATCATGATCATTTGGGCGGAAATTGGGAAGGGATTTCGTTTTCGCGCAATGTGCATGTTTTTAGCCAGCCGTATGTGGAACAAAAATTATATTACCGAGACGGAGTACTTTTAGCTGCATTATATGGCTTTAGCTACCATCAAAAAGCTGTTCGAGACAATATGACCGCACAATATAAGAAAATGGGGGATGCCCCTTTTCATATTGGATTGTTACACGGTAGCTTAGAAAGTGATGAAGATCATAGTCGTTATGCGCCGTTTTCAATTCGTGAACTACAGGAGAAAAATTTTGACTATTGGGCCCTTGGTCATATCCATAAACGAAGTATCGTAGGACATCACCCTCCCATTGTATATCCTGGAAATATTCAAGGTAGACATCGTAAAGAGCTAGGGGAAAAAGGGTGTTATTTGGTCCGAATGGAAGCTGACTTTGTTACGCAGACATTTATACCAACATCTGATTTAATTTGGCATGAAATTGAGGTTTCAATTGAAAATTTGGAACATATCGATGCGCTTTTACAAGCTTGCTATCAGGCGCTCAATACAATTCGTAATCCAGAAGGGGGAGCCCTTGTATCTTTAATTTTTTCAGGTTGTGGTGAATTGTCTTTTTATCTCAAGCAAGAGTTGGATGAATTTATTCATATTTTACAAAGCACAGAAGAGCGTGAGGATTTTGTTTATATTATAAAGTATGAAAATCATACGATATCGCATAAAGCACTGCGTGCACAATTGGACAATCCTTTCTTTGCTTCGTTGCTAGGGGAAGGTAGCCAGTTTAATGATATGGATAGTATCTTACGCCCCCTAAGAACTTCTGCATCTGGTCGGCAGATTGAAATGTTTTCCGAAGATGAGAAACAAGATATTCAAAAAGAAGCAAAACGGATTTTACTTCGCATGATCGGGGAGGTGGAGAGATGAAATTAGAAATCCTTCATATATACGGATATGGAAGCATAGAAAAGATGGATCTGTCTTTGAAGGATATTACGGTACTATACGGAGAAAATGAAGCCGGAAAATCAACAATTCGTTCCTTTATCAAAAGTATCTTGTTTGGTTTTCCGATAAGAGGACAATACAGATATGAGCCGAAAAGTGGTGCTGCTTATGGAGGTGCCATTACGATGATGACAGAAGAATATGGGCGTATTCGCGTGGAGCGTATTCCCAAGCAATCTGTAGGCGAGGTGATAGTTTACTTTTCAGACGGAATGCAAGGCGGAGAAGAAGTGTTGCAACAGCTGTTAAAAGGCATTGATATAGGCTTGTTTGAATCGGTATTTTCGTTTGATATGCATGGGCTTCAAAATATTAGGCAGGTAAGCCGTACAGATCTCGGTAATTATTTATTCTCAGCAGGTGCGGTTGGGACGGATATATTGCTTAGAATGGAAAAAGAGCTTAGTAGTGAGATAGAGGCTCTTTTTAAGCCAAACGGTAGAAAACCCATCATTAATGCTGGATTACAGGAACTTGCAAAGCTAGGTGAGTCAGTTAAGAAATGGCGTACAAAACTTGGCTTATATGAGGAATGGCAAAGGAAAAAGCGAGAATGTGAAGAGCAAATGGCGGCTCTGCGTATAGAGCAGGAGCAAATACGATTACATATACAGGATTGCGAAACCATGCAAACATTGCAACCACTCCTGCTACAACGACAAAAGGATGAGGATTTTCTACATACTTTTTCTGCAGTTTCGTTTCCCGTAAACGGCATTGCTAGATATGAAGCTTTAATGGCGGAGTGGAAACCCATCCGCGCACGAATGGCGGCTCTTGAACAAAAGATACAAGATGAAACAAGAATACTCAACGAGTTGCGTGTATCCGCCGATTTATTGAAGCAAGAAGCTCTTGTTGATGAATGTCGTCTCAGTCATATGTCTTACGAAAGTGAAAAGCAAGAGTTGGAGCTTATGAATCGTTCTATTGCCCAAATGAAGAAAGATTTACTTACGCTACAAGAAAGTACTGGTGTATTACGTGATGTACAAGAAATAGATACGAGTCTAGCTGCAAAAGAAGCTATGAGACAACTTGTACAAACAGCACAAAGACTCTCAGAGCAGAAGCATCAGCTTGATGAGCGCTTTACTGAAGTAAAAGCGCAACTGGAGGAACAGGAAGAGCGTGTGCAGCATATTAAAGGAAAAAGAAAAGGGCATGCTCACAAGAGTACTTCCCATGCAAATATAAAAGTGCTAGCTGTAGGGTTAGTTATTAGTATTTTCTTATTTGCAGCAGGCCTTCTGATTGGAGTTACAGGCTTATCCATATTCAGCTTGGTACTTTTTGCAGGAACCGTTGTATTTTGGATGATGAATCGAGCACCTCGTAATGATGTTGTGAAACAATTAGAAGAGGTAGAGCTTTTTAAATTACAGCAAGCAGAGAAATTATATGAGCGGATTTTGCAGCAATATGAGGAATGGGAGCAAACCTCGTATGAATTAGAAAAAGAAACAGAACGTATAAGAAATAAGTATGCCTTACCACATTCTCTTCCTCATTCTCAGCTGCTGTCAGCTTTTGAGAAGTTGGAAAAGATGAAACAATTGCAGCGTGAGATTATGCTGAAAACACAGCAGTATGAAGATATAATGAAGCGCACAAAGCAATTTGAGCAAAAGGTTTTAGTGTTAAAGCAGAGCTTTCACGTTGCTTCCGGTTCTATATCAGGCATGCTGCATAGTATATATGCACTTGTGCAGGCTGAAAAAGAAAAGCAAGTAAAGAAGCAACGAGTGATAGAAGAGCTAGCTGAAAAACAGGCTGAATATGAAGAGTTGCAGCATGCACATGCTGCATATGTCAAGGAGCGAGATGAACTTTGGCAAGCAGCGGCAGCTTCCAGTGAGGAGTCATTTTATCAGCGCGGCAAAGAATATGAAGAGGTACAGAGCATAAAAAGGCAATTGTCTTTCATGAATACACAAATTAATATACTGCAAGAACGACTGCATCTTGTAGATATTACAAAACGAACAATCTGGATAAACAACTATGAAGAGTTGTATGAAACCTATACAAAAGAACTGCAGCGTATGCAGCAAACAGAGCGGCAGCTACAGGAACAAATTGCAAAGTATCAGGTAGAAATAACGGGACTTGAAGATGGGGGCGCTTATCCGGAGCTTTTACATGAATGGGAAGTACGTAAGGAGAACTTACGTGAGCAAATGAAGAAATGGGCAGCATATAGCGTTGCAAAGACTATGCTGGAAAAAACGAAGGCGCGTTATCATGATGAGCAATTACCCCGTACGTTAGAATCAGCAGAGCAATATTTTATTCATTTAACAAATGGTCGATATCAGCGTGTATTTGCCCCCAAAGATGAAAGTGGATTTATAGTGGAGCGGAAGGATGGTATAAGGTTTGCGGCACATGAACTCAGTCAAGCTACTGCCGAGCAACTATACCTTTCATTACGCCTAGCGCTGGCGGATACGCTAGATCGGAAGCTTCCTTTGGTGATAGATGACAGCTTTGTACACTTTGACCGAGAGAGAACGGAGAGGGCTGTTTCCTTGCTTCATCACATTGCGCAAAAGCGGCAAGTGATCTTTTTTACCTGTCATGCCCATTTGCTAGCGTTCTTTGATAACTCTGAAACAATACAGTTAAAAGGCGCAGAGTTTGTTTGAATACTCATACAGACTGACCTGTCATGGTATAATAAATATAACTTACGCTGGAGGAACGAATATGAAAAAGAAAATTTTACAATATGAGGTTGGTGAATCAGTAGAGGTGCTTCTGCTTATTAAGTCAGCCGCACGAGGAATTGCTAGTAATGGCAAGCCATTTCTTACTCTAATGCTTCAGGACCAAAGCGGAGAAATTGAAACAAAGCTATGGGACGTTTCAAAAGAAGATGAGCAACAGTACGTGGCCGAGCGAATCGTAAAAGTTGCGGGCGATATTCAAAACTATAAGGGGCGCATTCAATTAAAGCTGAAGCAAATCCGCATTTTACAGCCACATGAAGCACCGGATGTGTCGGAATTTTTAGAGCGTGCCCCTTTAACAAAAGAAGAGATGCTGGAGAAGGTCACACAATTTGTATTTGAGATGCGCAATCCAAATCTGCAGCGCATAACAAGGTATTTATTAAAGAAATACCAGACGCAATTTTTAGAGTATCCAGCTGCAACAAAAAATCACCATGAGTTTGTTTCAGGCTTAGCTTATCATGTGGTATCTATGCTAGAGCTGGCAAAATCCATTGCAGATTTGTATCCTACCTTAGACAGAGATTTACTCTATGCAGGTGTGATTTTACATGATCTTGGCAAGGTTATTGAATTGTCTGGTCCCATTTCTACCACCTATACAGTAGAAGGCAATTTGCTTGGCCATATTTCCATTATGGTAGGCGAGATTTCTAAGGCCGCGGATGAGCTACAAATTGTCGGTGAAGAGGTTTTAATTTTACAGCATATTGTCTTAAGTCATCACGGTAAGGGAGAATGGGGCAGTCCAAAGCCACCGATGGTACGAGAAGCAGAAATTTTGCATTATATTGATAATTTAGATGCGAAAATGAATATGATGGACCGTGCACTCAGCCGCGTCAAACCAGGAGAATATACAGAGCGTGTCTTTGCGCTTGAAAACCGTTCCTTCTATAAACCCAAATTTCATAGCTAAGGTATAAACAGTAGAGCTTCCTCATATAGTTGTAATAAAACAGCTTGTCTGAGGGGTGAAAATATGGAATTAGCATGGTGGGTATACCTTGTGATGATTGGGATTGTAGTGAGTGGCTACATGGTATTGCATACAGCAAAAAAAGAAGAAGAGATGGATCAAGAGTTTATTGAACGTGAAGGAGAAGTGTACATGAAGCGCTTGCGTGCAGAACAGGAGCGGCGCAATGCGAAGAAGGACGAAAACACCCTTCTTTTATAAGCCGGCGTGCCCGGCTTTTTGTTGTCTAATGTATATAGTGTGTAGCAAATATTCTTTTTAAATTAGGAAAGAGAATATTTGCTAGGAAAGGAACAACAAATGGAAATTTATGAACAACGTATATTGCCGGCAGTACGGCAAATTAAAGATTTAGAAAAACTATTGCGAAGCAAGTATACATACATCGTGCTTCTGGATTTACATGTAGCGCAACTGAAAAGTGTTGTTTCCTTAGCAAAACGCCATGGAAAAAAGGTCTTTTTGCATGTGGATTTAATTCGTGGCCTGCAAAGTGATGCGTATGCAACTGAGTTTTTGTGCCAAGAATTCGAACCGTACGGTCTGCTTTCTACAAAAGCAAATGTCATCACAAAAGCAAAGCAAAAGGGTGTAATAGCTATACAGCGCATCTTTTTAATTGATTCAAGTTCACTTGAGAAAAGCTATGCTTTGCTAGAAAAAACACGGCCTGATTATATCGAGGTGTTGCCCGGCGCGCTTACGGAGGTAATTGCTGATGTGAAAGAGCAAACGGGAATTCCAATTCTAGCAGGCGGGTTTCTTCGTAGTGTAGAAGACGCAGAAAAGGCGTTAGCCGCAGGGGCAACGGCGATTACAACATCTGACCGTAGTCTGTGGCGATATTATGAAAAGGAATGAATATCATGCATTGACACCGCTTACAAAAATGTTTACTATTATAAATAAGTTAATAATTGTGACGGAGAAAAAAGAGATTCACATTCAGAAACTTTTACATAAAGGTAAAAGAACATGGGTGTGGTCTCTTCTTTTTTAAATCATAAATCATAGGGAGTTATAAAGCAAATCAGCTAGTCAGAATTTATGATGTAGAGACGAGAGTTTTTTTTAGGAGGGTGTAGTAATGGAAACATATATTCTTTCACTAGATCAGGGCACGACAAGTTCTCGTGCAATGTTGTTTAATAAACAAGGTAAAATCATTCACACAGCACAAAAGGAGTTCACACAGCATTTCCCGAAGCCAGGCTGGGTGGAGCATAATCCAAATGAAATCTGGGGCTCCATTTTGGCTGTTATCGCAAGCTGCTTAAGTGAAGCAAATGTAAAGCCTGAGCAAATTTCCGGTATCGGTATTACAAATCAGCGTGAAACGACAGTCGTGTGGGAAAAAGCAACAGGCAGACCTGTTTACAATGCGATTGTATGGCAATCACGTCAAACAGCGGATATTTGTGAAACACTAAAAAAAGAAGGCTATGATGAGCTTGTACGCACGAAAACGGGCCTATTAATTGACGCATATTTCTCAGGAACAAAGGTAAAATGGATTTTGGATCATGTAGAGGGTGCGCGTGAACAAGCGGAAAATGGCGAGCTCTTATTTGGAACGATTGATACGTGGCTCGTATGGAAGCTGTCTGGCGGTACGGTACATGTGACGGACTATTCTAATGCTTCAAGAACATTAATGTATAATATTCACGAACTACAATGGGATGAAGAACTTCTTGCAATGTTAAACGTACCAAAAAGCATGCTACCGGAAGTTCGCCCTTCTTCTGAGATATATGGTTATACGACACCATACCACTTTTTTGGACAATCCGTTCCAATTGCCGGAATTGCAGGCGATCAACAAGCAGCGTTGTTTGGGCAGGCTTGCTTTGAAGAAGGTATGGCAAAGAATACGTATGGAACAGGTTGCTTTATGCTTATGAACACAGGTGAAAAAGCAGTGGCTTCTGAGCATGGATTATTAACAACCATTGCTTGGGGGCTTGATGAAAAGGTAACCTATGCGCTTGAAGGGAGCATTTTCGTGGCCGGATCGGCTATTCAATGGCTCCGAGATGGACTACGCATGATCAAAGATGCACAGGAAAGCGAGTTATATGCAGAACGCGTGGATTCTACAGAGGGGGTATATGTAGTGCCTGCATTTGTAGGACTGGGTACGCCGTACTGGGACAGTGAGGTGCGAGGTGCTGTGTTTGGCGTAACACGAGGCACTACAAAGGAACATTTTATCCGTGCAACATTGGAATCGTTGGCGTATCAAACAAAGGATGTACTAGACGCTATGGAGGCGGATTCCGGTATCAACCTGCAAACATTGCGAGTGGACGGCGGTGCTGTGAAAAATAACTTCTTAATGCAATTTCAGGGCGATTTATTGCATGTGCCAGTAGAGCGTCCAGTCGTGAATGAAACGACGGCTTTAGGCGCTGCGTATTTAGCAGGTCTTGCGACAGGATACTGGGAGAGCCAAGCGGAAATTGCAAAGCAATGGAACATGGATCGTTCTTTTGAACCGAAAATGGAAGAAGTACGTCGTAAAGAGTTATATACAGGCTGGAAAAAAGCAATTGAAGCAACAAAAGTTTACAAATAAGTAAAATTGTAGTATACTAGAGATAAGTTAATATATTGTCAGGAGTTTTAGAGAGACCGCAGCGCGCTATAGATGCATATTCTATAGTGCAGTTTGTGGTCTCTTTTTTTGTATAGGCTGTGTTAAAGCCTAATGTTGACAATTTGCACTTGTTGATTGGAGTGAAGGGGGTAAGACTTCTGCGGGAAAAGCGATTCAAAGGAAGACCCGCAGGCGCATAGTGCTGAGGAAACTCCTTGACCGCCCACGGAAAGCGAACCCCCGTAACGGAAATCAACAACAAACTTTAACAGAGCCTTTGCATAAAAAAAGGAGGAAAAAGTGATGGGAACTTTATTTTCAAGTAGAATGCGCAAACAAGAGTTAAGGAATATAAATAAACAGCATGTGGATGTATTAATTATTGGCGGGGGGATTACAGGGTGTGGTATTGCACTTGATGCAGTGACACGGGGAATGTCAGCCGTGCTATTTGAAATGCAAGATTTTGCTGCAGGCACATCGAGCCGCTCTACCAAGCTTGTACATGGCGGTCTTCGCTATTTAAAGCAGTTTGAAGTGAAAATGGTAGCAGAGGTAGGCAAAGAACGAGCAATCGTATATGAAAACGGACCGCATGTCACAACACCAGAATGGATGCTACTTCCGATTCATAAAGGCGGTACATTCGGGAAGCTTAGTACATCAATTGGTCTACGTGTGTACGATTTCTTGGCAGGGGTAAAACAGAATGAACGCAGAACGATGTTGAGCAAGGAGGAAACATTGAAGCGCGAACCACTTGTCAAGCAAGCTGGATTAAAAGGCGGCGGTTATTATGTAGAGTACCGCACGGACGATGCTCGATTAACGATGGAAGTGTTAAAAGAGGCTGTAAATAGGGGTGTAAAAGCATTTAACTATGTAAAAGTCGATTCGTTTTTATATGAAAATGGCAAAGTGATCGGTGTAAAGACTGTTGATCAAATTGATGGCGCTACGTATCATGTATACGCAAAAAAAATAATTAACGCAGCCGGTCCATGGGTGGATTTACTCCGTGAAAAAGATAACTCACGCAATGGTAAGAAATTGCAATTATCTAAGGGGGTACACCTTGTGATTGATCAAAAGCGTTTCCCTTTGCAACAAGCCATTTATTTTGATACACCAGACGGCCGTATGGTATTTGCGATCCCTAGAGGGGGAAAAGCCTATGTTGGTACAACCGATACGTTTTATAAGGAAGATGCCGCGCATCCGCGTATGACGACGGAGGATCGAGACTATATTATCAATGCAATTAATTATATGTTTCCAAGTGTGAAGATTACAGAACAGGATATTGAATCCAGTTGGGCTGGTGTACGTCCTCTGATTTACGAGGAAGGAAAGAATGCCTCGGAAATTTCGCGAAAAGATGAAATCTGGCAATCTCCAAGTGGTCTCATTACAATTGCGGGAGGTAAGCTCACAGGCTATCGTAAAATGGCAGAAATGGTGGTAGACCTTGTGGCTGATTTATTACAAAAAGAAACAGGTGCACGTTATCAGTCCTGTAAAACGAAACCAATGCCTATTTCAGGAGGAGATGTCGGAGGTTCTAAAGGGTTTGAAGCATTTGTTGCCGAGAAAACGAGACTAGGACAGCAAAGAGGATTGACCAAACAAATCGCTGAGCAGTTTGCTCGTTTTTACGGTTCTAATGTAGATATATTATTTGATTTGTATGACAAGCACGAGAAGGAAGCGCAGGTGTATCAATTATCAGTCGATGTATTTATCCCGCTTGTATATGCACTCGATTATGAGATGACAGTAAAGCCGACGGATTTCTTGGTTCGCCGTACAGGCGATGTGTTCTTTAACATCGACCGCGCATACCGCAGTAAAGATGGTGTTATTCAATATATGAGTAAGCGTTTAGGCTGGAGTACTCAGGAGAAAGTAACCTACAGTAAAGAAGTAGAGCATGCGCTTCGTGCTGCGATACAACCTGTCGATCAAGATGATACGAATTCTGTAGGAGCTTAAATGAAAGAGGCCGGGACATAACTGAATTATGTCAGTCTAAAGCCGACAGAATAGAGAATAACTAACACTCATAAAGGAAAAATCCGAACTCAATCGAATTCTGTGTAGAGAATTCCGACTAATAGTTCGGATTTTTCTTTGGCTGAATCCCAGCCTCTTTTTCGTTTTATTATTGTCCAGCAGGTTGTTCAGCTGGTTTTAAAGCGTCTTTTAAGTCTTTGTCTTCAACTTTTACATTGGCTTTTTTCAATTCTTTATCAACAAGCTCATTCATGAACGCAGAATCCTGCATTTTCTCTTCAACAAGCTTATCTTTAATCTTAGCCTTTTCTTCCTCAAACGACTTTAATTCTTTAATATCAGTTACCTTAATGATGTGATAACCGTATTGTGATTTTACTGGTTCACTAGTTTCACCTTTTTTCAGCTTGTAAGCAGCTTCTTCAAATTCAGGAACCATTTGACCAGGACCGAAGTAATCTAAGTCGCCGCCTTTTTCGCCGGAACCTTTATCTTCAGAATATTGTTTTGCTAGCTCTTCAAAGGATTGTCCTTGTGCCAAAAGATCTTTTACTTTTTTAGCAGTTGCTTCATCTTTTACAAGAATGTGGCTTGCTTTAATTTCAGGCTTATAATGCTCTTTTAATTCTTTATCAGTCAAACTTGTAGCAACCGCTTTTTTCAAAGCAAGGCTGGAACGAATTTGCTTTTTAAAGGAATCCTCTGTCATGCCGCTTTGTTTTAGTAATTCTTTAAATTGATCTCCGTATTGCTTCTTTGCATCTTCGTACTCTTTTTCCACATCTTTTTCACTTACTTTATACTTCTTTGTAAACACTTTCTCAATCACTAATTGCTTTAGTATGCCTTGTCCAGCGCGTTCCTTCATTGCATCGTAAAACTCTTCCTTTGTTACATTTCCGGAGCTAGACTTCACGATTGTATCGGAAGAGCCGCAAGCGGAAAGAGCAAATACGCTCGAAGCTGCCAGTGCAATTATTGCTTTCTTCATGTTAACACTCCTACTTTATGTATTTTACAGTATGTTCCCATCAGAAAATAGACTCTGAGTGGTTGACCTCCTTCGCCTATTATCTCATAAATAAAAGAAAAAGCGCAACATTTGTCGGTTTTGTTTGCAAATTTAGGGTATATATGTAAAGTTTCAATGTTTATGGGCAAAAGGATGTTTCTTTTCATATGATACCGCAGATAAACAAAGGAGGGGTATCTATGGATTTCAATAGCGGTTTTGTCATATTGCTTATTTTATTTATTCTTTTGATTATTGTTGGATGTATTTACATGTATTAATTGAAATTCTGGGTAAATACCTAATCCATTATGGCGACAAGCGCATACAATATCATACTTCAATATGAATTCGCTGTAGCGGATTTATATGAACAAGGAGGTGTGAAGCATGAGCGGGGGATACTACAACGGTTTTGCATTGGTGGTTGTATTGTTCATTTTGTTGATCATCGTAGGTGCGGCTTGGTTGTACTAATTGTAAATGTAAAAAACATAAAACATCGGCCAATATGCGGTCGATGTTTTTTATGTATGCTTAGATAAGATGAATTGCGACAAACACCCTAACATAAGCGGATATTAATAAAATCGTAACACAGATATTGATGACACGAAATAAACGGATGGCGCGGGTGGGTGTGATTGCTTTGCGTACACATAGCTGATGCGTCAATACGTTTATATAAAACAGAATGAAGCACGCGAATAGTGCAAATAAAATAAGCAAGAAAACACCTCCTTTGGCTTTAGTCAGTATGAAAGGGAGTCGTGTGTAGGAGGGTTAATATTGTGAAGATTTGAATCGTAAAAAGCGGACAATACCGCTTTTTACAATAAAAAAGCGCTTCCATTAAAGAAGTAAATAAATTATAAATGTATGTATCCTATTTTTTAATGAGCTTTTTATCTTGTTCAGTAAAATTTTCTTCAATATTGTCTAATGATTTTTCAAAGATATCAATAAAATCTTGACCATATATATTTCTCAGAATCGCCATTAATTCGATATTTTCTGGAAATTTACCGTAAAAATCCCGAAGTGCGAGCGCACCATTGAAAACAGAATTCTTTTCAGGATTATACTGTTCCATAAGGGTTAATAACAACTCTTCGCCGCTTTCAGTAATTTCAATGTATGTGTTACGCTTGTCGTCCTCTTTTTTTGAAAAAATAAGTAAGCCTCTTTCTTCTAATTTTTTGGAAAAGTTGAACGCAGTAGAAACATGCATGACGCCAAATTTAGCAATCTCAGAAATAGAAGCTCCTTTAAGGTGATACGCAATCCAAAGAATGTGGTGCTCATTAATATTCAAGTCATACGGTTTAATCCATTGTTGCCAATCTTTTTCTACGCATTTCCATAAAGCTTTTGATAGTTGTGCGATACGCTGACTAAAAATCATAGCTTCTTTTATTGAGTAACTCTTCTCCCCGTTTTTCATTAACTCACCTGCTTTTCTCTCAATCTACTTCATTATTATCTATTATGCCAGTAAAATAAAAATTAATAAAGAACTTTTGTTAGAATTGTTAAAATTTTTTGTTTAAGCCAGGATTTGTAAATCCTGGCTTTTTTACTATTCCTTAGGTGGCACGGCATTTTGTAGTTGTTGCAGTGAAGTTTGAATGTCCTTTAATTCTTGTTCAATATTCGCTTTGTTAGGCTTAATTTCCTGCTGCCAAGTTGAAAATGCATGTTGCATATCTTCCTTTAAGTCATTAAACACAATCTTACTTTCAGAAGCAGCTTGTATGACTTGATCTTTTAATAGCAACGATTGATCTTTTAGATCACCTAGAGACTGTTTAGCAAGATTGCTTTTTTGTTTTACTTTTTTACGAAAGTCTTTTCCAGAAGAAGGGGCGGTACATAAAACAGCGATTGCTGCTGCAGCACCTCCGACCATTAGACCTGTAAAAAATGCTGTTGCTTTTGACATATAATACCCCCTGATAATTTTTTCATGAATAAGGGACAACATGCATATGTGTAGAGTAGGAGGGATGATCCATGTTGTTCCTGTTGGTTATAGTGAGTGCGTATTGTTTTATTCGTGCAGGCTTACTCTTATCAGAAAAAAGTATGTATCCGCCACCACTTGTACGAAAACGAAAAGCAAGGCTTTACGTTAGTCTTGCGATTGTATTATTAATTCTTGCATTCTTGTTATAGAAACTGTGCTAAAACGTAATGTTGATAGTTAACAGAGAATTGATACTGCCATTATGACAAGTTGTGTGCAATAGAAGCAGCGATTTGTTGTAAATCAGCTGAAGTATAATTATCCGCATTTGATTTCCAAGTTACATCAAATCCATCATTTTTTTCGTAGCGCGGAATGATATGGATATGAAAGTGGAAAATTGTCTGCCCAGCATCTTTTCCGTTGTTGTTCAATAAGTTCAATCCAATTGGGTTGAACTCTTTTTTTATGGCTTCTGCAATTTTTGGAACTGCAGCAAAGGTTTTGGCGGCTATTTCTGGCGTAAGTTCAAAGATATTTTCTTTATGTATTTTGGGTACAACAAGAGTGTGTCCCTTTGTTACTTGGCTAATGTCTAAAAATGCATACATGTATTCATCTTCATATACTTTGGCGCTTGGAATGGTACCTGCAATAATTTTGCAGAACAAGCAATTTTCTGAATGATGCATATTAATCACCCTTTCTTACATATTCTTAGGCGTATTTTATCATATTTATGTGAGATACAATAGAAAAACAGGAAGCAAAATGCTTCCTGCCGTATGAGAAAGGAGTATTGAAAAACTTATCGTATTATACCTTTAGGAGACACCTCATTTGCTAGGAAAAATTTGCGCATTTTCACTTCTCTGCTCTGCTCGAGACACCCCATTTACGGTTGAAGTATATGCCTTTTCCAATCATGAATTGCTGTTAGAGAAACAGATATCTCTACTCTCCGACAAACACCTCATTTTCAACAAAATGCTACGTTTCTCTTACTTGGTCTTTAATCGACACCCCGTTTCAAAATGATTCCTACACGTCCTCATTTGCTCGGCTTGTGTTTTTCAATATCGCCCTTCCTCACTAATTATCATGTCCACAATTGCAAAGAGTATGCAGTCATTTTATAAAAACTTTTATCAGTAAAGGAACACTGCTTTTTCAAATGTGCATTCTAGTCAGCTTTTTTGGTAAGATGGATATATATTGCTTCAGAGGAGGGTGATTCATGGATACATTATTACGCATTGAAGGTATTACAGGAGGATATACGAAGCGGCCGGTGCTACAGGATGTCTCGTTTTCCATCGCTTCCGGGGAATTAGTGGGACTTATTGGATTAAATGGAGCAGGAAAAAGTACAACCATTAAGCATATTATTGGTCTGATGGAGCCAAGGAAGGGGAAGATTGCAATTGGTGGAAAAACCTTTGCAGAAGACCCTACCTTGTATCGGGCTAGCTTTACCTATATACCAGAAACACCAGTTCTATACGAAGAGTTAACACTCGAGGAGCATTTAAAGCTAACGGCTATGGCTTATGGTTTATCTGAGGAGATATATAAGGAAAGAGTTCCGGCACTTTTAAAAGAATTTCGCATGACAAATCGCTTAAAGTGGTTTCCTTCTCACTTTTCCAAAGGGATGAAGCAAAAGGTAATGATTATGTGCTCTTTTCTTGTGCAACCTTCGTTATATATTGTAGACGAGCCATTTTTGGGGTTAGATCCGCTCGGTATTCAATCTTTGCTGCAAATGATGGATAAAGCGAAAAAAAGTGGTGCGGGTATTTTAATGAGCACACATATTTTAGCTACTGCGGAACGCTATTGCGATTCGTTTGTCATTTTGCATCACGGACAGGTACGGGCAAAAGGAACCTTAGAGGAGCTACGCCTTCAATTTTCTATGCCAAGTGCTACATTGGATGATATCTATATTGCGCTTACAAAGGACGATGACCATGAACACGAATGAATTATGGAAGCAGCGGTTCATATTGTTTCTTACCAATATTCGAACGTATAGCCGTTACATTTTTAATGATCATATCAGTATTGTTCTTGTATTTGGTCTTGGTCTTGGTACGTATTATTATAGAGAATGGCTACATACCTTATCTCCGGATTTTCCTTCTGCACTTATCATAGCGCTTGTGCTTTCTTTTGTGCTGACAGCAGGATCTGTTCAAACATTATTTAAGTCTGCCGATCTTGTATTTTTACTTCAGGTTGAAGAGAAGCTTGGTATCTATATACAGAAAGCATTTCGCTTTTCCTATGTGATGCAGCTGTATGTGCTTGTTTTGTTTTTTGCGGCATTTGCACCGTTATACACGAAAACGCTGGGAAACGTTCAAAGCTATCTCGTCTTGTTATTACTTGCGATTCTTGCAAAGCTTTGGAACCTAATGGGCTATTGGAAAAGTTCCTTTGATATGAACCATAATGTAAGACGGTTTGACCGTATGATTCGATTTTTTTTCAACTTTTTGTTAATGTTTTTTGCAGCTACGCATAATTCGATTTTTATCGTGGGAACGATTGTAGTAGCAATGGTACTGTATTTGCTTTTACTACAAAGAAAGCAAAAAGGCAAAGGACTGCACTGGGAGTATTTAATTGAAGAGGAAAATCGACGGATGCTCTTATTTTATCGCATTGCCAACATGTTTACAGATGTTCCTGCGTTAAAAGAGCAAGTGCGTCGCCGTCCTTGGTTAGACTTTGTTGCAAATATGGTTCCACTTCAGCAAAGAAGTACATACACGTTCTTGTACACACGAACCTTTCTACGGTCAGGCAATTATCTGGGTATATATGTACGCTTACTTGCGTTAGGAGCTATTCTTGTATATATAGTACCGTCTTTATACGGACGGATGCTTCTCAGTAGTTTATTTCTTTACTTGTTAGGGTATCAAGCATTAAGCCTTTGGAGACAGCATAGTTTAAAGCTATGGGTAGGGCTATATCCTGTACCTGAAGTAATGAGAAAACAATCCTTTTTACGTGTTCTCTTTATATTGTTACTTGTAGCAGCTACCATACTCATAATTGTTTTTGCGATTGCCACAAAGCACTGGCTCATGACAGGAGCACTGACAATCGGCAATATTGCAGTGGCTTTCTGGTTTACGTACGTATATGGCAAGCGCAAAATACAGAGGTGATAATAATGAACGTATATGAACAACAAGTTATGCACAACCTTGCTACTTGGAAAAAAGAGATGATGCAAGAGTCTTCACTTGTAAATCGTTTTTCTAAAAAGGTACAAACGAAGGTGCAGGAACTGATTCCAGAAAAAGCGCATGCCATTATTACAGAAACGATGAAGAAAATGGTGCAAGGAATTGTCATTGGTACTGATTTTATTCAGCCAGTGCTAAAAAATAAAGCTTTGACCTTACAAGAGCGGGACGAACGCGTTAAAAAGAAGATAGAAGATTATAAAAAAATCGCAGCAGTAGAAGGCGCTGGTACCGGAGCGGGAGGCATTCTGCTTGGGTTAGCTGATTTTCCTCTATTACTCACGATTAAAATTAAATTTCTGTTTGATGCAGCAACGCTGTACGGATATGATACAAGTAAAGAAGAGGAACGGTTATTTTTGTTACACATCTTTCAGCTGGCCTTTTCAAGTGACGAGCATCGCCGCGATATCTTTTCTATTGTAGAGAATTGGGAAGAAGAAAAAGGGCGACATATGGATTGGCGTAAGTTTCAGCAGGAATATCGTGATTATATCGATTTTGTAAAAATGTTACAGCTTGTTCCGTTTATTGGCGCACCGGTGGGGGCTTATGCAAATTATAACCTGCTACAGCGTCTTGGTGATATTACGATAAAATGCTATCAAATGAGATGGCTGAATGAGCATAAAGAATGAGTCTGCTGATGCAGGCTCATTTTATTTCTCAGGAAATGTCTAACTCTGTCGTTTTGGTACATAAAGGAAAATAAATGATGAATACTAAGGAGTAATTATATTGCGGAAATGAGGTAACTGCATTGAAAAAAGGCTGGTGGATAATCGGTGTTGCTGCATTCATGTTTGTTACAGCATGTATGGGATACTTTGTCATAATTTTATTCGGTAATTATGCTATAGATGAAAGAAAACTTGTGTTACAATCCACGTCCCGTATTGTAGATGAAGAGGGAAATGAAATTACAAAAATGTATACACAAAATCGGGAGCCGATTTTGCTTGAAGATGTACCTGTTCATGTACAACAGGCATTCCTAGCAATAGAAGATGAACGCTTTTATAAGCATCATGGTATGGATGGAACTGCTCTTATACGTGCTCTTTATCAAAATATACGTGCTGGTGAAAAAGTAGAAGGAGGAAGCACAATTACGCAACAGGTCGTCAAAAATGTGTTTCTAACCAATGAAAAAACATGGTCTCGTAAGATTAAAGAACTTGCGATTGCTATGAATTTAGAAAGACGATACACAAAAAAGCAAATTTTAGAGCTATACCTGAATCAAGTATATTTCGGTCATGGTATATACGGTATTAAGGCAGCTTCCCTATTTTATTTTCAAAAGCAGCCTGATGAACTGGATGTGGCAGAGGGAGCGCTTTTAGCAGGGCTTATGAAGGCGCCTGGTACGTACTCTCCTATTTTGCACCCACAAGAAAGTAAGGAACGTCGTAATTTAGTACTCACACAAATGCATAAAACGGGATCGTTATCAGCTGAAGAAGTTATTCACTATCAAGGGCGAACGTTATCACTTCGTTTGGCTAATAAAAAAGATGAACAACCTTTTTTATCTTACATAGATATGGTGTTTCAAGAGGCTGCGGATGTATACCATTTATCGTATGAAGAAGTATTAAGAGGTGGATACACGTTTGTTGTAGGCTTAGATAAAGAGTTGCAACAAAAAGCATATGATTTATTTCAAGACCAACGTAATTTTCCAAAACAAAGTTCTGATATTGAGGGGGCTTTTGTATTAATGGACAGCAAAACCGGTGCTATCCAGGCAGCGTTAGGGGGAAGGAAATATGTGCCACGCGGCTGGAATCGCGTGTATCAAAAAAGACAACCAGGTTCAACGATTAAGCCCATTTTGGTTTACGGACCTGCGATGGATACCAAGAAGTATAAGCCATACTCCTTGCTTACTAATGAGAAGCAGGATTTTAACGGATATATGCCTCGTAATTATAATGATCGCTATTCCAAAGAGATTACAATGTATGACGCAGTGAAAGATTCTGCAAATGTGCCGGCTGTATGGTTATTAAATGAGATTGGTCTTGCTACAGGTAAAAAATATTTAGAACTTGCGGATGTTGCAATAGAAACGGACGGATTAAGCGCAGCGCTTGGTGGTCTAAAAGAAGGTGTTTCACCAATTGATTTGGTGAAGATGTACAGAGCTTTTGGGGCTAAAGGACGTATTGTGCAGCCGCATGTCATTCGCAAAATTTTAAATCAAAAAGGTGAAGCGATTGCAGAGGCGCACTATGAAGAAAAGAAACTGTTTTCTGAACAAACGGCATGGTATATGACAAGAATGCTGGAGGCAGCAGTCAAAGAAGGAACTGCTAAAGTCGGTCGTTATGATGGCGCATTAGCAGGAAAAACAGGAACAACCTCCATTTCTGGGCAAGAAGAAGGGGCCAGAGATGCTTGGTTTGTCGGATTTACGCCTAGTGTTGTGGGGGCAGTTTGGATGGGGTATGATCGAACCGACGCTTCCCACTATATAAAGGGAGGCAGTAGCTACCCTACAACACTATTTAAAAAGATTTTAATGAATACGGAAGCCGAAGCTTTTGCTTCATTCGAAAAACCGGATGGTGTAAAGCAAGTTGGAGAGCCAATTCGAATGACTTCTTTAAAAGAGGCACAAATGCGAGTAACGTTTACACCACTCGGCTTATTTACAGCCAAGATTACGTGGAATCCTCTTTCAGATAAACGAGTACAGTACCGTATTTATAAAGAAGGTAGTTCGCAGCCAATTGCTACTGTTACGGGAAAAGGCTTTTACGATGTGAAACGTATTAATATTTTTTCTGTATCTACGTTTTATGTGGTTCCATACAATCCACAAACTAAGCAAGAAGGGGAAAAAACAAAAGCGAAGAAGCGCTGAATATAATAAATTTATGTTATAATGAATTTTGTGAAAATAGGGTGTATGTTTGTTCAAAATACGTTTTATGACAAAATTTGAGCATAAAAAGTGGCAATTTAATGAACATGGACATTTCTTTGTGCAATTTATAGTGCAAGAAGGTATAGTAAAATAAGATATTTATTGTGACAGCCATGTATACATTCGTACAGGAAGGGAGTTTGGGGTTTTTGGTACAATTTAATGATACGTTTTTAAGAGCTTGTAGGGGAGAACGAACGGATTATGTGCCAGTTTGGTATATGAGACAGGCTGGAAGATCGCAGCCGGAATACCGCAAAATAAAAGAGAAGTATTCGTTGTTTGAAATTACGCATCAACCGGAGCTTTGCGCATATGTCACCAAATTGCCGGTGGACCAATATAACGTTGATGCAGCCATTTTGTATAAAGACATTATGTCACCGCTTCCATCTATCGGTGTGGATGTTGATATTAAAGCTGGTATTGGTCCGGTTATTGCCAATCCTATCCGTTCCTTAGAAGATGTAGAGAAACTCGGGAAGATTCATCCGGAGCAAGATGTACCTTATGTATTAGAGACAATTCGTTTACTTACAAAGGAGATGCTGTCTGTACCGCTCATCGGTTTTGCAGGAGCACCATTTACACTAGCAAGCTATATGATTGAAGGCGGCCCGTCGCGTAACTATAATAAAACAAAATCCTTTATGTATGCAGAACCGAAAGCATGGTATGCCCTAATGGAAAAGCTTGCGGATATGACGATTGCGTATGTACAAGCACAAGTCGCAGCTGGTGCAAAAGCTGTACAAATTTTTGATTCGTGGGTAGGGGCTTTAAATGTAGCGGACTATCGTTTATACATTAAGCCGACAATGGAGCGCATTTTTACAGAGCTTCGTGAGCTTAATGTACCACTCATTATGTTTGGGGTTGGTGCAAGTCACCTAGCGAATGAATGGCATGATCTGCCTCTTGATGTAGTAGGACTTGATTGGCGTTTACCAATTGAAGAAGCGAGAGCGAGAGGGATTCATAAAGCAGTTCAAGGAAACCTAGACCCAGCTATCTTATTGTGTCCGTGGGAAGAAATTGAAGTGCGCGCGAAAGCCATTTTAGATCAGGGAATGAAGCAACCTGGCTACGTGTTCAATTTAGGACATGGCGTGTTCCCAGAAGTAAACCCAGACACGCTGAGAAGGTTAACAGCATTTGTTCATGAATATTCTGCGGGACAATTGCGATAAGCAAGGAGGAACAACATGAAAAAGAAAATGGGCTTACTTGTCATGGCATATGGCACACCTTATAAGGAAGAAGATATCGAACGTTATTACACACATATTCGCAGAGGCAGAAAGCCTAGCCCTGAGATGTTAGAGGAATTAACAGAAAGATATCGTGCAATCGGTGGTATTTCACCCCTTGCAAAAATCACGCTGGAGCAGGCGCATGCGCTAGAAAAGCAATTGAATAAAATGCAAGATCATATTGAATTTAAAATGTATCTTGGTTTAAAGCATATTGAACCGTTTGTTGAAGATGCGGTACAACAAATGAAAGAAGATGGAATTACAGAGGCGGTAAGTATCGTGTTAGCGCCTCATTATTCTACATTTAGTGTAAAATCTTACAATGGACGAGCGAAAGAAGAATCAGAAAGAATCGGTGGTCCAGTTATTTATGATATTGAAAGCTGGTATAAAGAGCCTAAATTTATCGCATATTGGGCAAAGCAGGTAAAGGACACCTATGCAAGTATGCCTCCGGAAGAACGTGAACAAGCGGTACTCATTGTATCTGCACATAGCTTGCCAGAAAAAATTATTGCACAAGGTGATCCTTATCCTGAGCAGCTTGCAGAAACAGCAAAGTTAATTGCAGAAGCTGCAGGAATTACAGCATATGAAGTTGGCTGGCAAAGTGCCGGCAATACACCTGATCCGTGGATTGGACCTGATGTGCAGGACCTAACAGCTGATTTACATGAGAAACATGGTTATAAGGCATTTGTATACATTCCTGTCGGCTTTGTGGCTGATCATTTAGAGGTGTTGTATGACAACGATATTGAGTGTAAGGTTGTCACAGATCGAATCGGTGCCAGCTATTATCGACCTGAAATGCCGAACGCAAAGCCAGAATTCATTGCGTGCTTAGCAGATACAGTGATAAAAAAAGCAATTCACGTTGCAGAGTAGTACAGGGCAGGAGGCGTTGCATATGGAAAAGGTTGTAATTATTGGCGGTGGCATAACGGGTTTGACGGCGATATATCGATTGCAGCAGGAAATTAAAGCAAAAGGATTGGCAATAGATACGGTATTGATTGAAGCTGCAGGACATCTTGGTGGCAAAATTCAAACCGTACATCGTGATGGGTTCACAATTGAGAGAGGTCCGGACTCCTTTTTAGAGAGAAAAGTGAGCGCAGGACGTTTGGCACAAGAATTGGGGCTTGGCGAGCAGCTGGTTAACAATACAGCAGGCAAATCCTACGTGCTTGTTAACAACAAGTTGCACGGTATTCCGGAAGGCTCTATGATGGGAATACCTACGCAAATTACACCTTTTCTTGTTTCTGGTTTATTTTCTCCTGTTGGAAAACTAAGAGCTGGTTTTGATTTTATATTGCCTCGTTCCAAACAGACAGAAGATCAATCGCTAGGTGCTTTTTTTCGCCGCCGTCTTGGCAATGAAGTTGTTGAAAACTTAATTGAACCCCTTTTGTCCGGCATTTATGCCGGAGATATTGATAAAATGAGTCTTATGTCTACGTTTCCACAATTTTACCAAGTTGAGCAAAAATATCGAAGTATTGTCCTTGGTATGAAAACAATTGCACCCAAAAAACCATCAGGTACCAAAGGAATTTTTCAAACATTAACAGGTGGTCTAGGTACTTTAGTTGAAGCACTTGAATCTCGTTTACAGCCAGGGACAGTATTAAAAGGGACGCGTGTAGAACGTATTACGAAGAATGGGGAACAGTACCGTGTGCTATTAAGTAACGGCAAGGAGATAGAAGCAAGTGCGATTATTGTTGCTGCGTCTCATAAAATGCTACCAAATTTGCTTCCACAATATAATGAGTTTCGTCAATTTAAAGCGATTCCGTCGACTACCGTTGCCAACGTAGCGCTTGCATTCCCCACTGCAGCAATTAAACGTGATATCAACGGAACTGGGTTTGTCGTATCACGTAATAGTGACTTTTCCATTACCGCTTGTACATGGACCCATAAAAAGTGGCCACATACAACACCAGAAGGGAAAGTATTACTGCGCTGTTATGTCGGGAAGCCGGGCGATGAAGATATTGTGACAAAACCGGACAAAGAGTTAACCGACATTGTGCTACAAGATTTAGAGAAAACAATGGATATTGATCAGAAACCCGAATTTGCTGTTGTAAGTCGTTGGCAGGAAGCAATGCCGCAATACACAGTCGGACATAAGCAACGTTTACAGAAGATTAACGAATTTATGAGCAAAGAACTCCCAGGTGTATATTTAGCCGGTAGCTCTTATGGCGGTGCAGGATTACCTGATTGTATTGATCAAGGTGAACAAGCTGCAGCACATGTTATAAATCATGTACTGAATCATCAGATAATAAAAGTCATATAAAAGATGCCGGAACAACTGCATCCTGCAGCTCTAAAGCCCAAAGAATAGAGAATAACGAACACTCATAAACGAAAAATCCGAACTAAATCGAATTCTGTGTAGAGAATTCCGACTAATAGTTCGGATTTTTCTTTGGCTGAAAACCTTTTGTCCCAGCCTCTTTTATATTTCATTGCTTCGTTTGTTGCCTGTATTCATATGTAGATTGGGCGACAATGCTTGCCACCAATTCTAAGAGAGTAACATATAATATCACATACAAAAGGTAGGAGGAGATCGTTATAGGCGGTTTTTTCTCTGCATAATAATGCTTTTGTGATAAATATTATATGGAAATACAACGTTTTATTACGGTGATTAAAACCAAGCTCTCTCAATCTATAAAATTTGTTTTTTTAAAATTTTGTAAATTTGCAATAAATAACTTTGTCAATAAGAAAAGGATGGTATGATAGAAAGGCCGGAAAAAAACGGCAAACGTAAATTTGAGGAGGAAACGGGTTTGAAAAAGTTTTTCTTAGTCTTGTTCGCAGTGCTTTTAGTTTTTCCGCTTATGGTTCCAAGTATTAAAGCGGAAACAGTTTTGACGGTTAAAGAAGCAATTGAGGCATTTAAAAACACGGGCAAAGTCAATGCAGTGGTGGAAGGGTATATCATCGGATATACTACAGGCCCTTCTAAATATACAAATGACTCGTCAAAATTTGCTGATACAAATATTGCAATTGCAGACGAACCGGGGGAAACAGACCCTGCAAAAATTATGCCTGTTCAGTTGCCACCAGGTGAAGTACGCAAAGCGGTAAATGTAAAAGATCATCCTGAGCATGTGGGGAAAAAGGTTCGCTTAACAGGCACGCTTGAATTATATTTCAGTAGTCCCGGTTTAAAGTCGGTTACGGCGTATCAATTTGAGGGCGGACAACAAGAAAAAGTACAAGATGTTCAAATCAGTCCAAACGGCGGTACAGTAGATAAAGGTGCAACGGTTACGCTTTCTACATCTACGGAAGGAGCCACTATTTATTATACACTTGATGGCATGACACCAACGATGCAGAGCCTGGTGTACACAGCACCTTTTACAATTAGCAAGGATGTTGTTGTAAAGGCTATGGCGGTAAAAGAAGGTTTGGCAAGCTCTAATATAACGACAGCCGCATTCTTAGTTAAAAACGAAAAGCCTGTGCGTATACATGATATCCAAGGTACAAGTCATATATCACCATATGAAGGAAAAAATGTATTTGATGTCGAAGGTGTTGTAACAGTAGTAGATAATAACGGTTTTTATATGCAAGATATAAAACCTGATGAAGATATGGCAACTTCTGAAGCTATTTACATATTCAAGCGTCAGTCTGGTGTGAAACCAGGAGACCTTGTTGCAGTTGACGGAGAAGTGGATGAATATGTCGGTGCGGGTTATTCAGATAAAATGAAAACCGACCTAGCGGGTACACAGATTAAGGCAAGCCGTTTAACAGTTAAAGAGTCCAATGTAGTTTTGCCAAGCTCGATTGTTCTAGGTAAGGATGGTTTGCATATTCCTAGTGAAATAATAGACAATGATTCGTTTTCTGTTTTTGATCCTAGCGAAGATGCCATTGATTTTTATGAAAGTCTAGAAGGTATGCTAGTGGAAGTACGCAAAGCGGTAGTAGCTGGTCCGCAAAAATATGGTGATGTTTTTGTGACTGTGGATAATGGTACTTCTGAGCTTCGCACACGCGGTGGAACACCAATACTTGCAGCGGGTGATTACAATCCAGAACGTCTATCGATTAAAGCAGGAAGAACATTTGTTGCAAAGGCTGGAGACTTTTTTAAAGGAAATATTACAGGAGTAGTGGGTTATGATTACGGTAATTATCGTATCATTCCTATAGGACAGTTGCCTGAATTGCAGGACGGCGGTTTGCAACGTGAACGCTCAGCGATTAAGCCTGCTATTGATAAAGTAACAGTAGCAACATTTAATATTGAAAATTTCTCTGCGAATCCGGAACAAACCTCTGATGAAAAGGTACAAGGCTTAGCGGCAGCAATTATTCACAATTTGAATATGCCTGACATAATTGCTGTACAGGAAATGCAGGATAATAACGGAACAGTAAATGACGGTACAACGGATGCTTCTTTAAGCGCAAAGCGTCTGATTGATGCAATTCGCGCCAATAAAGGTCCAGGATATAAATATGTTGATGTTGCGCCTGAGAATAATCAAGACGGAGGGGCACCAGGTGCAAATATCCGTGTAGGTTTCTTGTATAATCCAACACGCGTTCAATTTGTTCAGTCTGCTGATCATAAAAATTTATTGCCGCAAAACCCTATGAGAATTGGGACTGACAATCCGTTATTTAATGATACAAGAAAGCCTCTAGCTGCTGAATTTCAATTTAAAGGACAAAACTTTGTAGTGATTTCCAATCATTTAAACTCTAAAATTGGCGATGCAACGCCATTTGGAAAAATTCAACCGATTGTACTTGGCAGTGAGTCAAAGCGTGTAGAGTTGGCTACAGAAGTAAATTGTTTTATGAAAAATATTGTAGACACAAAGAAAAATGCAGTTGTAATAGCGGTAGGAGATATGAACGATTTTCAATTTTCCAAGCCACTGCAAACACTAAAAGGCGATATTATGACAAACATGATGGAAACATTACCGCTTGAAACTCGCTATACGTATATTCATGATGGTAATGCTCAAGTATTAGATCATATTTTAGTAACGAACAATGCGGCGTTATATACAAAGGTACAGCCTGTTCATATCAATGCCGAGTTTATGTATGAGCACGGTAAGGTTAGCGATCATGATCCAGTTGTAGCACAAATAGATTTGAAAAAGGTACGCAAGGCATCCTGAAGTAAATCCCTGTCCTAGGACAGGGATTTTTTCATCGCTTCATATGCATGCAGCGCACGGGCACGAGCAGCAGCATGGTCTACAATAGGGTAAGGATATGTTATACCGAGGATTACATTTGCTTCATCTAGAACGTTTTTTGGTGCGATCCAAGGCTTATGAATATATTTGTTAGGTAAAGAGCCAAGTTCAGGCACCCACTTGCGCACGTATTCCCCTGTATCATCAAATTTCTCACCCTGTGTTACGGGATTGAAAATTCGGAAATACGGTGCAGCATCCGCACCACTACCGGCAACCCATTGCCATCCCATTGTATTGTTGGCTAAGTCAGCATCCACAAGTGTATCCCAAAACCAGGCAGCACCTTTCTGCCACGGAATTAGAAGATGCTTAACTAGAAACGAAGAAACGACCATGCGTACGCGATTATGCATAAATCCAGTGGCCCAGAGTTCTCGCATCCCTGCGTCAACAAGTGGATATCCCGTTCGTCCTTTTGACCAAGCTTCGAAAGAATCTTCATCGTCACGCCAAGGGAAATATTGGAAGTTTCCGTTAAGAGGCTCTGTTACAGTATGTGGGAAATGATGTAACAAATGATAGGCAAATTCTCGCCAAATGAGCTGACGTATAAATGCATGTCCTTCTTGTTTTGAGGCAATATAATGATAGACTGCTCGGGGTGAAAGTTGCCCGAATGCCAAATAAGGTGAAATAGCAGAATGAAGTGCATGGCTAGGGAAATCACGTCCCATTTCATAATCAACGAGTTTGTGTGATGCAAATGTACGCAATTTAACGTAAGCTGCACGTTCAGTAGGCTCCCAATTTTTTGCAATGTCATCGATCCAGTTTACTTTTGGCAACAATTGCAAATCTTCAATTTGTAGAGTATCTTCATAAGAAAAAGATGTTAATTCTGGAATTGGGAATGGTTTTGGTACCATCTGATTCAAAAATGCTTTATAGTATGGTGTAAAAACTTTATAAGGCTCTCCATTTGCTTTCTTAACTGTATGAGATGGAAGCAAGAGGTGAGATTCAAAGGTATGACATACAATATCTTCTTGCCTTAGTTGCTTCATAATTTCTTGATCTTGTTGATAGGCATGTGGTTCATGGCGTACATTTAAATAAAGTGCATCGGCATTTGTATCACGAATTATTTTACGTAAGATAGTAAGCGAATTGCCTTTTTGTATAATGAAGGGGATATTAAGTTCCGCCAAACGCTCCTTAATATCATATAAAGCAGAATGAAGCCACCATTTACTTGCACTTCCTGTACGCCAGCTCCCTTCATATTTCTCGTCATAAATATATACTGGTAAAACTTTACCTCTTAGGGCAGCACTATACAAAGCGGGGTTATCATATAAACGAAAATCTTTTCGAAACCAAACAATAATTCGTTGTTTCATCATATTTCCTCTCTAATTCATATTGTACATGTATTGTGTAAAGTAATTATATGTTTTGTACATTGTATCGTCTAGTGAAAATGTTTATATTAGCTTTTAAAAATAATTTTGCTTCACATCCGGAGGAGACTGTGATAGTATACATATATACTAATTGACCAAAATGTTCATTTGGTCATTTTGAGGTGAGAAGATGGCGATAGATCGAAGGCGAGCTGTGATAGAAGCGGCCACACAATCCTTTGCATCATTCGGTTACAAAGCAACGACAATGGATCATGTAGCTCGCTTAGCAAATGTCGGAAAAGGAACCATCTATACATTCTTTAAAAACAAAGAAGAGTTGTTTGGCGAAATCATTTCACATTTAATTTTGGAGATGAAAGCAGTAGCAGACGAATGTATAGACTCTGAAGGGACATTTTTTGAAAATGTTCATCGTACATTATATCGTATATTGGAATTTCGAAAAGAACATCAGTTAACGATTAAGCTTGTACAAGAGGAAAGAGAAATTGGTACCCCGGAAGTACAAGAAATGATGCGGAAACTGGATAGTGCGATTATTTCATACATCAGTACCTATTTAGAAAAGGCGATTGCTAAGGGCGAGATAAGACAATGCGATCCTGAAATTACAGCGTTTGTTATGCTGCGCTTGTATATATCGCTCATTTTTGACTGGGAAAGAACACGTCAGCCACTTGAAAAAGAAGAAATTGCACAGTTGTTCGAGCTGTATTTATTGAAAGGATTATCAAAATGATGGTCCTTCTTCTTACGAGAAAAATGACTAAATGAACAATACGGTCAAATGTATAATTAGGAGGAGAAACAATAATGAGAGGATTAACGCTGCTAAAGAAAGAGTTCTTAGCGATTGTTAAAAACAAAAAGTTGTTGATTCCTTTACTAGGTGTGCTATTTATTCCTGTCTTGTATGCAGGCATGTTCTTATGGGCCTTTTGGGATCCATATGAGCAACTAAATGATCTACCTGTAGCCGTTGTAAATATGGACGAAGGAGCTGCAAAAGACGGTGAGAATTTACAGGTAGGTAATGACCTTATAAAGGAATTAAAGGAAAATGATAATTTTAAGTGGGAATTTGTAAGTGAAGCAGAAGCAAAAAAAGGGATGGACGATCGTAAATACTATATGACTGTACGTATTCCAGAAAATTTCTCACGAAACGCAACAACATTATTAGATACAAATCCTGAGAAGTTGGAGCTTGAATATATTCCAAACGAAAGCTTAAACTTTCTTTCTTCACAAATCGGTGGTACAGCTATTGATAAGCTGAAGCAGGAAGTAGCAAATACAGTAAGCAAAACATATGCAGAAAAGGTATTTGCTGATATTACAAAGGTGTCTGATGGCTTAGCACAAGCAGCTGATGGTGCTAACAAACTTCGCGATGGTTCACAAACATTAACGGATAAACTAAATGAAGTAAAAGATGGTGTACCAAAGTTATATAATGGTGCAGAAACGATTACGAACAAATTAGGTGAGCTAAAAGGCGGTGCGACACAGTTATATACTGGTTCGCAAACATTGACGGATAAATTAAATGAAGTAAAAGATGGTGTACCAAAGCTATATGATGGTGCGCAAACTATCACCAACAAATTGGATGAGCTAAAAGGCGGTGCGGCAGAACTTTATACTGGTTCGCAAACACTTGCAAGCAAATTGAGTGAAGTAAGCCAAGGTGCACCTCAACTATATGCGGGTTCCCAGACAATTACGAAGGGTGCGTCAGATTTAGCAGCTGGAATGCCTGCATTTCAAACCGGTGCTGAGAAATTGAGTAAAGGTGCGGCTGCAACAGCAGAAGGTGCAAAGAATATCGGCGCCGGCTTAGAGGCTTTAAATCAAAAAATGAATGAACTTCCTGAGCCTTATAAAACAGAAATGCAAAAAGCAGTACAACAATTAATTGAAGGTAATAAGCAAGTAATTGGTGGTGCCCAAACTGTTTCTGAAGGCAATGCGACACTAGCGCAAAAGACAACAGCAATTAGTCAAGGTGCGAACCAATTAGCAGCGGGATCTGGTCAGTTGACTGAGAAACTGAGTGTGTTAAACCAAGGTGCACCGCAGCTTGCTGAGGGTGCAGTAAAGTTATCTGATGGATTAGGTAAACTAGCAGCAGGATCTAGTCAACTAGCAGCAGGATCTAGTCAATTGACTGAAAAACTGGGTGGATTAAAAGATGGAGCACCGCAACTTGCAAATGGTGCGGTAAAATTATCTGATGGATTAGATAAGCTTGTATCAGGATCTGGTCAGCTAGCGGCAGGATCTGGTCAGTTAACAGAAAAGCTCGGCGGATTAAAAGATGGAGCGCCATTACTTGCAGATGGTTCTAAACAGATTTTAGACGGACAATACGAGCTGGCTTCTAAGCTTGGCGATGCGGCAAAAGAAACAGGGGAAGTAAAAACAAATGAAAACACGTATGATATGTTTGCCGATCCTGTTAGAGTGAAAACAGAAAAGGTAGCAGAAGTGCCGAACTACGGAACGGGCTTTACACCATACTTCCTATCACTAGGTTTGTTTGTAGGTGCGTTGCTTCTTTCCATTGTGTTCCCGCTTCGTGAAACAGTAGGCGAGCCAAAAAGTGGCTTCAGCTGGTTTATTAGCAAGTTTGGTATTTTACTAGGTGTAGGTATTATTCAAGCGCTTGTCGCAGATCTGATCTTGTTTGTTGGGCTTGATATTGAAGTGAAAAGCGTACCATATTTCATTCTATTCAGTATTTTAACAAGTCTAACCTTCATTGCGCTTGTACAGTTTCTTGTTACAGCTTTTAGTGACGCAGGACGCTTCATGGCGATTATTGTGTTGATTTTGCAATTAACAACCAGTGCAGGTACATTCCCAATTGAATTGGTACCAAAAGCTCTTCAAGTATTCAATGCTTGGTTACCAATGACGTATTCTGTGTCAGGCTTTAAAGCTGTGATTTCGAGTGGTGATTTTGGATTTATGTGGCAAAACGCTGCTATCTTAGGTGCGTATATTGGTGTGATGGCACTTGGAACCATCGTTACACTTACCATTATTCATAAACGTTACTTCGGCCGAATGGTTGATACCGAATAAGTGAACGCCTGCAGCTTCTGCAGGCGTTTTTCTGTTTTATGCATTGAAAGTTTTTCTTTCTTCCTATATAATGTAAAACGGAAACGCTTACATTATTAAGGGGGAAATTTTGTGTCAACAATTGAGGACGTTGCAAAGCTGGCGGGGTTATCTCGAACAACCGTATCACGCGTAATCAACAATCATCCATACGTGTCAGATGATAAAAAGAAAAGGGTTGCAGTTGCGATGGATACGCTCGGTTTTGTGCCGAATTCTGCTGCGCGGAGGCTACGCAAGCAAAAGGCAGAAACAATTGCTGTTTTAGTGCCCCGTGTAACGAATCCCTTTTTTAGTAAGTTAATAGAGTCGCTCGAGATGGCGGCTTCGGAATACAAATATAAACTAATTATTTGTCAAACGCGTTATTTGCCTGAAAAAGAGTTGGAGTATTTGCAGTTATTAGCTACGAAACAAGTAGACGGTATCATCTTGTGCTCACTTCAAAATAAATGGGAGCATGTCGAACCCTATCTAGAACATGGCCCAATCGTACTTTGTAACGAGTACGCAGAAGAAGCGAAAATACCGACGGTTAAGTTTAATCAAATTGAAGGCGCTTACGAAGCGACAAAACATTTGCTAGAGCAAGGGCATCGCCGCCTGTTATTCTGTAGCGGTAGCGAGCAAAGCATGGTTGTACAGCATCGTAAAATGGGATTTTTACGAGCGGTAGCGGAACATAAGCTACAAGTAGAGTATATGGAATTTATTGAAAATGCATACGATATTGAGGATGGACGCCGTGTATTCCATACGATTTCTCACATGAACAAAATTCCAACAGCTATTTTCGCTGGCGGTGATGAAGTGGCAGCAGGTATCATATCCGAAGCAAAGCGCAATCTATGGCATGTACCGGAACAACTTGCTGTTGTAGGATTTGATAATCAATTGCTGTCAGAGATTACCGAACCAGCTATTACAACAGTGTGTCAGCCTGTAGATAAAATGGCCTATAAAGTAATTGAAGTGATGATGGACAAGATTGTCACAAAACGATACCGTCATAAAGAAATCTACGAGTTTGATTTAGAGCTCGTCGTAAAAGGATCGACTGTGAAAAATATGATGATGTTAGCATAAAAAAGCATCGCGGTATATATACCGCGATGCTTTTTTATGCAATGCTTTGCTATAATCAATATTCTCCTGTATGAATGCAGTCGTCGCATTGATTGTGGTACGCTTCGTGTTGCTCATCAATCTCCTTACCGCACTTGCAGCAGTTTTTTGGTGGTAAATTTCTAAAGAACTCCATTGGATTTTGTAACATGAACGATTCCCCCATTCGTTTTGTTATTTCTATTGTATTAATACAATTATATTTAGTCAACAACTGTTTTATAACAAATTAAAAATGATGAAAATGTCCACCAAAACGATTATAGTTAAAGAGCATTGTAAAAACTGAAAAGGAGAGGATGTGAGTAAATGAAACTTACAGTTGTAGGCTTTTGGGGTGGTTATCCAGAAGCTGGAGAAGCGACATCAGGTTATTTGTTGGAGTATGAGGGGTTTAAATTGCTTATTGATTGCGGCAGTGGTGTACTGTCACAATTGCAAACATATATAGGGATAGACGAGTTAGATGCAGTGTTAGTATCTCATTATCATCACGATCATATTGCAGATATCGGTGTTTTACAATATGCGCGCCTCATTCAATTTTTTAATGGGGAAAAGCTTCCTACCTTACCGATTTACGGGCATGAATTGGATCAACAAGGTTTTGCGTCTTTAACGCATGCTCCTTATACAGCAGGTATGGCGTACAATCCGAAAGAAGAGTTACAAATTGGTCCATTTACGATTACATTTTTGCCGACTAAGCATCCTGTACCATGCTTTGCGATGAGAATTACAGCAGGAACAAGCACAATTGTATATACAGCTGATACAAGCTACTTACCTGAGTTGGTGCCGTTCACAAAAGGAGCAGACTTATTTATTTGCGAGTGCAATATGTATGCACATCAGAATGGGACAAATGCAGGACATTTGAATAGTACAGAAGCTGGTCAGATTGCACAGGAGGCAAAAGTAGGGCAGTTGTTACTGACGCATTTGCCGCATGCGGGCAATATAGCTGATTTGGTAAAGGAAGCGCGTATTGTGTATGATGGACCTATTGAACTGGCACGAAGCGGTTATATTTGGAATGCATGAGGTGGGAGTATGTTATTTATTGATAATAAAGGGATTACAGACCCAACAATTAACTTGGCAATTGAAGAGTATTGTCTAAAGAACTTAGATATTAATGAAACTTACTTACTTTTCTATATTAACGAATCGTCTATTATTATCGGGAAAAACCAAAATACGGCGGAAGAAATTAATGCGGACTATGTAAGAGAAAAAGGTATTCACGTTGTGCGCAGACTATCTGGGGGAGGCGCAGTGTATCATGATTTAGGTAACCTTAATTTCAGCTTTATTACGAAAGATGATGGAGAAAGTTTTCATAACTTTAGAAAGTTCACCGAGCCTGTAATTGAAGCGTTGCAAAAACTTGGTGTACATGCCGAACTGAGCGGGCGTAACGATATTTTAGCGGGGGGCAGAAAAATTTCCGGTAATGCACAATTCTCCACCAAAGGAAGAATGTTCAGTCACGGCACTTTACTGTTTGATTCTCACATTGAAGATGTTGTAGGCGCATTAAACGTAAAAATGGATAAAATTCAATCAAAAGGGATTAAATCCATTCGCAGTCGTGTTGCAAATATTAGCGAGTTTTTAGAAGAACAGATGACAATAGAACAATTCAGGCAGTTATTACTTGAGACGATTTTTCAAACGAAAAATATTCCATCTTATGAGCTTACGGATACGGATTGGAAAGAGATTTATAAACTAGCTGAGGAGCGCTATAGAAACTGGGATTGGAATTACGGTAAGTCTCCAAAATGTAATGTACAGCATTCACATCGCTTTCCAGTTGGACAGCTTGATGTTCGCTTGGAAGTAGAAAAAGGGGTCGTCAAAACATGTAAAATTTATGGTGACTTCTTTGGAGTTGAGGATGTACAGGACTTGGAGCAAATCTTACAGGGACGAAAGTTTGTTAAACAAGATTTTGAAGCAGCTTTAGCAAACATAGATATACAGCGTTATTTTGGTAATATAAAAAAAGAAGAGTTTATTTCATTATTCTTTTAAACTAAGTAAACCGGTCATTTGAAATGACCGGTTTGCTTTTTATTGGAGTTACAAAAAAATGGTCATACCACTTAATGGTATTAAAAAGCTTACATTTTATTGTTTTTATTTTCCTGAAAAACAAATTTCCCTTGCTTAATTAATTTTCAATCAATTATAATATATTTGAATTTTTATAATTTTTATAAAAAGGGGGCTTCTCTGTGAATCTCGTTCACTCACTGTTAGAGACGGCAAGGGAGAAGGGAGAAAAGCCGGCTTATATCTTTGAAGATAAAGCCACATCGTATGCAGAGCTAGGTGGCGCTGTTACGAAATTTGCAAGCGGTTTGTCCAAGCTAGGGGTAAAGCAGGGCGATCACGTGGCGCTGCTGCTTGGAAATTCACCGTATTTTGTAATTGGTCTTTACGGAGCGATGCGCATTGGTGCAACAGTCATTCCAATTAATCCAATTTACGCACCAGATGAAATTCAATATATTTTGCAAAATGGCGATGTAAAAACGGTTATTGCGCTTGATGTATTGTTACCGGTAATGCAACATCTTGCACCGACGTTACCGGGCATGGAACATATTATTGTATGTCCAACATCTGAAACGGCAGTTGTGGAAACAGAAAAAATGAAATCGTTTACAAGCGTGATTGCTACAGGGGATTTTTCACTTCCAATGCCAGATTTAAAAGACGATGATACGGCAATTATTTTGTATACGTCTGGTACTACAGGAAAACCGAAGGGAGCTATGTTGACGCACCAGAATTTGTACAGCAATGCGAGTGATGTGGCTTCTTATTTACAGTATACGGAGCACGATAAAGTCGTAGCAGCACTGCCTATGTTCCATGTATTCTGTTTAACTGTTGCTTTAAATGCGTCAATTGTAAATGGTGCCACGGTCTTAATCGTACCAAAATTTAGCCCAAAAGAAGTATTTCGCGTTGTCAGCAGCCATGAGGCAACTGTATTCGCCGGAGTACCTACCATGTACAACTTCTTATTTCAGTATCCAGAAGGAAATCCTGATGATTGGAAAACGTTGCGTCTTTGTATTTCTGGAGGAGCTTCGTTACCAGTCGCGTTGCTTGAAAACTTTGAGAAGAAATTTAATGTGATGATTTCCGAAGGTTACGGCTTGTCCGAGGCATCTCCAGTTACATGTTTTAATCCGTTGGACCGCCCGCGCAAGGCTGGTTCAATAGGGACAAACATCATAAATGTCGAAAATAAAATTGTCAATGAACTGGGTGATGAAGTAAAGCCGGGGGAGATTGGCGAATTAATTGTCTGTGGTCCAAATGTGATGAAGGGATATTACAAAATGCCTGAAGATACAGCTGCAACAATTCGTGACGGGTGGCTCTATACAGGGGATTTGGCTCGCATGGATGAAGAAGGTTACTTTTACATTGTAGATCGCAAAAAGGATTTAATTATCGTTGGTGGCTATAACGTCTATCCACGGGAGGTGGAGGAGGTTCTTTATAAGCACCCGGCAGTTATGGAAGCCGTCGTTCTTGGCATTCCTGATTATAATCTAGGAGAAGCTGTAAAAGCATATGCAGTAATGAATGATGCTTCAGTCAGTGAGACCGAATTACTTACATATTGCGCACAGCATCTTGCCAAGTATAAGGTTCCTTCTTCTATCGAATTTTTACAAGAACTTCCAAAGAATACAACGGGCAAAATTTTGCGCCGTGCATTAAAAAAAGAAGTTGGAGTATAAGAAAAGGCGGCTGATTATTTCAGTCGCCTTTATAGTGCCTCTTGAATAGCTTTTAACACTTTGTCTTGATTAAATCCCTTCTCTCCCATTCCGAATACTTCGATTAAACGATTGTTCTCATCGAGAAGATATGTATTGGAAGTATGGATGTACATGCCGCCGCCTGGATCTCGATATAGAAAATTAAAAGATTTTGCCAGCATCTTTGTTTGGTCCTCATCACCACGTAGCACATGCCAGCCTTCTTTTATATCAAACGTTTCAGCATATTCATATAACCTTTCCTTTGTATCACGAGCTGGATCTATCGTGATTGTTATGAATTCAATATTTTTTCCAAATGAACCGTCTTTTACGAGCTGATTACGTAGGTATTTCATTTTATAAGTTGTAACTGGACAAATATCAGGACAGTTTGTATATATAAATTCCACAAGTTTCAGCTTTTTCGGCAATGCATCAAAGGAAATGTTTTCTCCGGTTATGTTCTCCATAACAATTCCTTTTGGAAGCTCCATTGTCAGCTTGCGGTATGCGCTGAAATAAAAAATACCACATCCTACTGCGATGATTAGCATTAACACAAATGTTATGTACAGCTTTTTCATCCTAAATCCCCCCTTATTTTCATCATACAGGATGATGCACGATGGTAATTATGTGGAGAGTGAATATTGCGTGAACTTTCCGCAGCTTGTTCTAATTTAGTGGACAACAACTACAATAGTAATAGAGAGAGTTTGGACATCAAGGAGGGGAAGAATGAAAAAAGTTATTGGTTGGTCGCTGTTTCTGTATGTTGGTTTTGGTTTGTTCATATATTGGTATTTATTTTATGGAACGAGCACAGCAATTCCTGAGATGTATAAAGGATCTAGTGCGGACCCAGCAACATTCATGAGTCAGCGCGAGCTAGTTTTAAGTCAGGATTTTTCTCGTATTAAATATTTGCTATACTTTCTTGCTACGCCATTTGAGTGGCTAGTCCTGCTGTTAATCTTAGTTCTTGGTATATCTCGTAACTTTGAAAAATGGGCAAAGCAAAGCGCTAAGCCTAAGATCCTGCAAATTGGTGTCTATTTATTTTACTTATCGCTGCTAACAACAGCACTGGCACTTCCATTCCAATGGATTAGCTATCAAGTATCAAAGTTTTACCACATATCAACGCAAACAACTGCAAGTTGGGTGAAGGATCATATTATTGACTTCTGGGTCAATTTTGTTTTTATGTTTGTTATTGTGGCAGTGTTGCTTTGGTTGATGAAAAGAAGTGAGCGTTGGTGGTTGTACGCATGGTGCTTATCAGTGCCATTCACAATTTTCATGACGTTTATTCAGCCGGTTTTTATAGATCCACTGTACAATGATTTTCAGCCACTGCAGAATAAACAGTTAGAAACTAAAATTTTGAAATTAGCACAACAAGCAGATATCCCAGCGAGTCATGTATATGAAGTGAATATGTCAGAGAAGACGAATGCGTTAAATGCATATGTAACAGGAATTGGATCTAATTCAAGAATTGTTTTATGGGATACAACACTTAAACAGTTGAGCGAGAATGAGATTTTGTTTATTATGGCACATGAAATGGCGCACTACGTAAAAAAGCATATTTATTGGGCGCTTGCAGGTTCAATTGCCTTATCATTTGTCGGTCTGTATCTGATTAGTCGCTTAATCAATCGTACGATTCGAAAATTTGGTCATATCTTCCATATCTCATCTATCACCAGTTTTTCCGTACTGCCGCTGTTTTTTCTTTTTTCATCTGTACTATCGTTCGCTGCAAGCCCAGCAATGAATTATGTATCGCGTGCAGAGGAACGCGCATCGGATACATATGCGATGGAGCTAACGAACGACAATAAAGCAGCGGTCATGACGTTTCAAAACTTGTCTAAAACAAGTTTAAGTCAAGTCAATCCACCAGGACTTGTGAAATTTTTCTTGTATACACATCCGACTATTTTAGAACGCATTCAATATTTAGAGCAGTATGAGAAGAAATAACATACTAACATAAGTTGTTAGTGACAGTTTGAGGGAGTTTCTAGACGACGAGCCTATAGGGTCGTCTTTTTTTGTAATAATACAGAACTTATTAAAGAAAACGCTTTCATTAAATTTTGATAGCTTTTTCTGTACTTTCACTGAAAAAATTCAAAAATATCTTCCTTTTCAGAAAGTTTGTTATATAATATGTATTAGAAATGAAAACTGTTATAAAACAGAAAGGGGAATAGAGATGACGACACAAACATCGGGAGTGTCTATCACAGGGCGACTATCACTTGGGTATTCTGATATTTTGACACCAGAAGCGCTTAAATTTTTGAAGGCTCTTCATGAAAACTTTAATGAGCGGCGAAAAGAGCTACTTCAAAGGCGCAAGGAAAAGCAGGAAGCAATTGACCGAGGTGTGTTTCCAACGTTCTTACCGGAAACAGCCCATATTAGAAATAGCGATTGGACGATTGCACCTCTTCCTGCGGATTTGCAAGATCGTCGTGTGGAAATAACAGGACCTGTAGACAGAAAGATGGTTATTAATGCATTGAATTCTGGCGCTCGTCTGTTTATGGCCGACTTTGAAGATGCCAATGCACCGATGTGGGAAAACAATCTGGACGGACAAGTAAATTTACGTGATGCAGTCAATCGTACCATTTCATTTGTCGGTTCAAATGGCAAAGAGTACAAGTTGAATGAAAAGACAGCGGTTCTTTTAGTGAGACCACGCGGATGGCATTTAAACGAAAAGCATGTGTTGATTGAAGGTGAAGAAATATCCGGCAGTTTGTTTGACTTCGGTTTATTTTTCTTTCATAACGCCAAAACACTTTTGGCAAGCGGAAGTGGACCTTATTTTTACTTGCCGAAGCTGCAAAGTTACCTAGAAGCACGTCTTTGGAATGACGTGTTCGTCTATGCGCAGGAATACATTGGTGTATCTAAAGGTTCTATTAAAGCCACGGTCCTACTTGAAACCATTCATGCCGCATTTGAAATGGATGAAATTTTATATGAGCTACGCGAGCATTCAGCGGGGCTCAATTGTGGACGCTGGGATTATATCTTTAGCTATTTAAAAACATTTGCGAAGCATGAAACATTTCTACTGCCTGACCGAGCGCAGGTAACGATGACTGCACCGTTTATGGAGGCGTATTGTCTACGTGTCATTCAAACATGTCATCGTCGCAATGCCCCGGCAATCGGCGGTATGGCGGCACAAATTCCTATTAAGAACGATCCGCAAGCGAATGAAGAAGCTTTCCAAAAGGTACGGGTTGACAAAGAGCGAGAAGCAAACAACGGTCACGATGGCACTTGGGTAGCGCATCCGGGTCTTGTACCTGTGGCATTGGAGGTATTTGACAGGATTATGCCAACTGCTAATCAGATTGATAGAAAACGAGAAGATGTACATGTAACGGAGGAAGAGTTACTGCGAGTACCAACTGGTACTATTACGGAACAAGGACTGCGGACGAATATTAATGTCGGCATTCAATATATTGCATCATGGCTGAGTGGCAGAGGCGCGGCACCTATCCATAATTTGATGGAGGATGCAGCAACAGCCGAGATTTCTCGTGCACAGGTGTGGCAATGGGTACGTCATTCAAAAGGACAATTTGAAGATGGCACAGATATTACATTTGAGCTAGTTGCACAATATCAGGAGGAAGAAGTAGAGAAAATTGAGAGAGAAGGTGCGTATGCATCCGATAAACTGCAACAAGCATCTCGGTTGTTCACAGCTTTGGTACAGGATGATAACTTTGTAGAATTTTTAACGTTGCCTGGATATGAACTATTATAAAAAGGAGATGGATGAGGATGACAAATCAAAAAGCACAACAATTACAAGAAAGCTGGGAGCTAGATTCACGATGGAACGGTATTGAGCGCCCATATACAGCGGACGATGTACTTCGTCTACGGGGTTCAATTGAAATTGAGCATACACTTGCACGTCGCGGCGCGCAAAAACTATGGGACAGCTTGCATACAGAGGATTATATTAATGCATTGGGTGCTTTAACAGGAAATCAAGCGATGCAGCAAGTAAAGGCTGGTTTAAAGGCCATTTATTTGAGTGGTTGGCAAGTAGCTGCGGATGCGAACTTGTCTGGCCATATGTATCCAGATCAAAGCTTATATCCTGCTAATAGCGTACCAGCTGTTGTAAAGCGCATTAACCAAACATTGCAGCGTGCGGATCAAATTCAACATATGGAAGGCAGCGGCGATGTAGACTATTTCGTACCAATTGTTGCAGATGCAGAAGCAGGCTTTGGCGGTCAGCTTAATGTATTTGAATTAATGAAGGGAATGATTGAAGCCGGCGCTGCAGGCGTTCACTTTGAAGATCAGCTTTCCTCAGAGAAAAAGTGCGGACATCTGGGCGGAAAAGTATTATTACCAACACAAACGGCAGTGCGTAACTTAATTGCAGCGCGCTTAGCTGCAGATGTGATGAACGTGCCGACAATCATCGTAGCGAGAACAGATGCGGATGCCGCAGATCTGATTACAAGTGACATTGATCCATATGACCAGCAGTTTATTACAGGAGAACGAACACCGGAGGGCTTTTTCCGTACAAAAGCTGGTCTTGATCAGGCGATTGCACGCGGTCTTGCTTATGCACCATACGCAGACTTGATTTGGTGCGAAACATCTGAACCGAACTTAGAGGATGCGAAGCGTTTTGCTGAGGCTATTCATGAAAAATTCCCAGGAAAATTGCTTGCTTACAACTGTTCTCCATCTTTCAATTGGAAGAAGAAGCTAGATGATGAAACCATTGCGAACTTCCAAAAAGAAATCGCAACATACGGATATAAATTCCAATTCGTTACGCTAGCTGGCTTTCATTCCTTAAATTACGGTATGTTTGAATTAGCACGCGGATACAAGGAGCGCGGGATGGCGGCATATTCTGAACTGCAACAGGCAGAATTTGCTGCAGAGGAGCACGGCTATACAGCAACGCGCCATCAGCGTGAAGTGGGAACAGGTTACTTTGATCAAGTAGCACAGGTTATCACAGGAGGAACATCATCTACAACAGCATTAAAAGGTTCTACAGAAGAAGAACAGTTTGCGAAGTAATGGGAAGCAGCGCCGTGAGCGCTGCTTTTTATTGCATAGGCTGTGTTAAAGCCTGATGCTGATCATTAGCATTTGTTAATCGGAGTGAAGAGGGGAGAGACTTCGGCAGAAAAGCGAGTCAAAGGGAGCCCCCGCAGGTGCATAGCGATGAGGAGTCTCCCTGACTGCCCGCTGAAAGCGAGCCCCCGTAATGGAAAGCAACAACGAACCTTAACAGAGTCATATAAAAAGAAAGCATAAAACCTCGGATATTGTCGTTTTTTAAGTTTGTGTTAAAACGTTATGTTAGTTTTTGGGTTTTTTATATAACGTTATAAAGATGTTAAAATATTGAAAACTTTTACATAAAGTGGATTTTGTGTGGTAGGATTTTTTATGTAAAGCCCATTCTATAGGAAAGGAGGAAGTTTTTAGGAAGAGCGGTTAAAAATTCGAATGATTATTTATAGTGTCAGTACAACAAAATATCGCATTTGTGTCTAATCTGCAGAATAAATTAATTAATGCTTTTATTTTTATGCTTGCGGAAGACAAATACACTTTTCTTGTTTATACAATAATCTTCGAATTCTTTATTTCCTAAATATATATTAAAGGATAAAAAGACTAATAGCATGACTAAATACTAAACTGTTAATGAGGTGAGTAACATGGCAAGGCAGGAACGTTTTGAAGATGAGGATCTTGTGAGATGTGCAGACAGCTATATTATAAACAAAGACACAATAGCTGTGTTGCCAGTAACCAGGGTCGGAAAACCAACTATTTCAATGGTTATTGAAGAAGAACAAGTAATCTATATCTTACAAGAGCCGGTTGATATTATAAAGACGAGTTGTCGTTCTTATGGTTCTAGCCTAGAGGGCAGAATTGAAGGAACTCGTGAGTTAATTGGAACCGTCAATAAAGCTCCTATTGTTATTCATGATCGGTTATATTATTTTCCTACAACATCTTATACAAGAGAAGATTGTGCTTGGATCTCTCATTCACATGCTGCAAAAAGCAAACCCCTCTCACCTAAGACCCTGCTTCTAAAATTTATTAACGGACAGACGATTAAATTACCTATGTCTCATCAATCCTTCACCAATCAATTGAATCGAACGGCACAGCTCCGATCTGTATACGAAAACAGCAGGGAGCGTCGTAAACTTCCTTATCTCGTGGTCTTAGAGGCAGAAGAGCTTTTGGGCAATCATAAAGGAAAGAGTAATTACTTATCTGATTGGAAAGATTGAGTTTTATTTGCGATGTTGTGTATCGCTCTGTACATAGGAATGTCAGTGCATGAAAAAACTTTGCTCTATGGCTGAGCAAAGTTTTTTTATGTAGGTATAGGTGCATATATTACTTAAGGAAACGGACAAGAAATGGTACAATGTAATAGAAAGAAAATAACTTATTTGTGAATGAGTATATTCAAGGAAAAGGAGCCAAGTACTGTACATGGAGCTTCAAACAATACAGCAATACTTCACAATTGAAAATATGCAACAGTTGTTACAAAGCTATCGAGATTTTGGACCGGTGGCTGGTATAATGCTTCCGATGCTTGAAGCATTTTTACCATTTTTACCTCTATTTGCATTTATTATGGCAAACGCTGCAGCATATGGCCTTTGGGAAGGTTTTTTCTATTCTTGGCTTGGTTCCTGTATCGGCTCATTGTTGTTATTTTTACTGATTCGGGGTTTTGGAAGGCATCGTTTTTTTGGGTTTGTCAATCGCCATCCAAAGGTGCGTAAATCTATGAATTGGATTGAGCGGAAGGGATTCGGACCCATTTTTCTACTTTTTTGTTTACCTTTTTCTCCATCGGCACTTATCAATGTGGTCGCTGGTCTTTCAAGGATTAGTAAAAAACAATTTGTTTTGGCCTTGTTACTTGGGAAAATAGTCATGATTTTAGGTGTGAGTTATATCGGCTATGATATATTCTCTTTCATCCGGAATCCAATTAAAACATTAATTGTAGCTGGTGTTGTGTTTGTTTTATGGTATATAGGTAAGAAAATTGAAATAAGACTTGAGCTGGGAAAAGAGTAGCACAACTCTCTTCTCAAACATGTAAAAGCTGAGCTACAGGGGTGTTCGAGCATTTCGAATATCCTTCTTTTATATAGAAATTTAGAAAGGTGGTTGGCTATGTCATTGCGTATTGTATTGGGACGAGCAGGAACTGGTAAAAGTGCCCTATGCCTACGAGAAATGCATGAGGAGCTAAAGCAAAGACCAAAAGGGGACAGTATTATTTACTTAGTACCTGAACAAATGTCGTTCCAAGCGCAGCAAGCACTAGGAAGTTCAATCCGTGCACAGGTATTCAGCTTTTCGCGACTTGCTTGGAAGGTGCTTCAAGAGACTGGAGGAACAAGTAGACTTCATATTGATGAAGCAGGTGTAAATATGCTTCTTCGTAAAATTGTGGAAGCACGTAAAGGCGAGCTGCGTGTCTTTCAAAAAGCAGCAAAGCAAAATGGCTTCTTTGGACAGCTTGGTGGTATGATTGCTGAATTGAAACGCCACAACGTAACACCTGCAGATATGTATAGGGTATGGCGAGAAGTTGAAGATAAGCATGCTCCGCTTCTCGCCAGCAAAATGCACGATTTACAGCTGCTCTATGAAGATTTTGAACGTGCACTTATTGGAAAGTATTTAGATTCTGAGGATTATGTCAAGCTGCTTGCTGAAAAACTTCCACAATCTTCTTACATGAAAAATGCAATTATATATGCAGACGGCTTTCATACGTTTTTGCCGCAGGAACTTGATGTATTAAAGCGTATGTTGCAATGTGGAGCCAAACTTACGGTTACACTCGTACTTGATGCGCCACAAAAGCAGGAAATGGACTTATTTTACACAACAGCACGCACGTATGAAAGACTTATGAAAATAGCAACTGATGTACGAATTAAGGCTAACAGTATCTTGCTGGAGGAGCCACATCGTTTTAAAGGAAGTGCATCGCTTGCTCATATTGAGAAGCACTTTGAATCTATTCCACCGAAATACTTTGCGGGGAGCAGTAATTTAACAGTTTATACGGCTGCGAATCGACAAGCGGAGGTGGAAGGAGTTGCACGGGAAATTCGAAGGCTTGTAAGAGAAGAAGGGTATCGTTATCGTGATATCGCTGTTATGTTACGGAACGGCACAAGTTATAATGACAGCATAAAAGCGATTTTTGCAGCAAGTGAAATTCCGTTTTTCATTGATGAAAAACGCTTGATGTTGCACCACCCCTTGGTAGAACTGATTCGTTCTGTGCTGGAGGTGATTGAGGGCAATTGGCGCTATGAAGCGGTCTTTCGCTGTATTAAAACCGAACTGTTGTTTCCGCGTCGCTCTCATTTGTTGAAGCTTAGAGAAGAAATGGATGCGTTTGAGAATTATTGTCTCGCTTATGGTATGCAAGGGAAAAAGTGGACAAATGGTGAGAGATGGACGTATAGACGCTATCGTTCTTTAGAGACAACATTGCAAACCGACAATGAACGCGAGACCGAAGAACGCATGAATAACTTACGTGATATGGTGGTAAAACCGATTTTTACATTGCAAAAGCGATTGAAGCGTGCGAAGTCCGTACGCAAGATGTGTGAAGCCGTATATTTGTTTTTGGAAGAGCTTCGTGTGCCAAGAAAGTTAGAGGCAATGCGAAAGAAAGCAGAGGAAGAAGGAAACTTGCTGTTTGCTAATGACCATGAGCAAGTATGGCATGCTGTTATTGACTTGTTGGATAAATATGTGGAAATGCTTGGTGATGAGAATATGTCACTGCAGCTTTTCAGTGAAGTGATGTCTACAGGTCTTGCTTCATTGCACTTTGCCAACATTCCTCCTTCTCTTGATCAAGTATTAATTGCTAATATAGACCGTTCTCGCTTGGCAAATGTGCGTGCTCTATTTTTAATCGGTGCTAACGAGGGTGTAATTCCTGGTTTGCCAGCGGATGTAGGAATGTTATCGGACGAGGAACGAGAGACCTTGCTTGGAAGTGGTATAGAGCTCGCTTCAACAACACGACAAAAGATGTTAGAAGAACAATTTATCGTGTATCAAGCGTTAACACGTGCATCTCATCGTTTATATATAAGCTGTCCATTTGCAGATGAGGAAGGAAAAGTATTGCTACCATCTGGACTTTTCAAAAAGCTAAAAGCACTTGTGCCAAGCGCTGAGCAAGAGTTTTTAACGAATGAGGTGCAAGAGGGGAAAGAAGAGTATATTACAACACCTGCGATGACGCTGTCACATTTGGTGCAGCAGTTGCAGCTTTGGAAGCAAAGCGGTTATAAGACCGACTTGTCTTTTTGGTGGGATGTATATAATTTTTATGTACAATCGCCGCAATGGCAAGAGCATAGTAAACGTGTCCTCTCTAGTTTGTTTTATCGAAACGAAGCAAAGCCACTTCATAAATCTGTAAGCTTGGCTCTTTATGGAGAGACGATTAAAGGCAGTGTTTCACGTATGGAGTTGTTTCAACGTTGTTCATATGCGCACTTCGCACAGCATGGCCTGGCCCTTCGAGAACGTGACATCTTTACAATTGATGCTCCTGATATTGGAGAGCTTTTTCATGCTGCGCTCAAAAGCATTGCCGATCGTTTAACACAGCAAAGCAGGAGCTGGGCTGATCTGAGCCGAACAGAATGTGAACATTTAGCGATGGAAGCCATGGAAATGCTGGCGCCGCTTTTACAAAAGGAAATTTTATTAAGCTCAAATCGTCATCATTATTTAAAGCACAAATTGCAGCAAATTATTTTCCGTGCTTCCCTTATACTTAGCGAGCATGCGAAGTCGAGCGGCTTTGTGCCGGTGGATCTTGAGGTGCCGTTTGGTATTGGAGCTGATGCATTGCCGCCGCTTCATTTTCAATTGGCAAATGGTACGAAAATGGAGGTTGTCGGTCGCATTGACCGTGTTGATATGGCAGAGGGAGAGAAAGGAACGTTCCTGCGCATTATTGATTATAAATCAAGCGCCAAATCACTCGACATGACTGAGGTGTATTATGGGCTGGCGCTACAAATGCTTACCTATTTAGATGTTGTGATTGAAAATGCTGGGAAATGGGTGAAGGATAAGCAAGTTGCACCGGCGGGAGTACTATATTTTCATGTGCATAATCCAGTTGTGGAGATTAAGGGTGATGCAACGGATGCAGACATTGATCGAGAAATTTTACGCAAATTTAAGATGAAAGGTTTATTACTGGGTGATACAGATGTTGTTCGTTTGATGGATGCTTCATTAACATCAGGTTCTTCAGATATTGTATCTGCGGGATTAAAAAAGGACGGAACTTTCAGTGCTTATTCATCCATTGCGAGCGAGCAGGAGTTTCATACATTAAAACAATATGTCCGACGCAAGTTTCAAGATATCGGAACAAGTATTACAGAAGGAGTCATTGATATTGCGCCGTACAAATTAAAGACGAAAGCGGCTTGCGGCTTTTGTCAGTTTAAATCAGTTTGTCAATTTGATGAATCATTGCAGGAAAATGAGTACCGCGTACTGCGTCCTCTAAAAGAAGCAGAAGCGTTGCTGAAAATGAGAGAGGAGGGAGACCGATGATAAAGCCGGCTCATGTGCACTGGACAGATGATCAATGGAAGGCAATCGTATCAGAGGGCAGTGATATTTTGGTGGCTGCAGCAGCCGGTTCTGGTAAAACTGCTGTACTGGTTGAGCGCATCATTCAAAAGCTAATTGGACCGAACCCAATTGATGTAGATCGTTTGCTTGTTGTTACCTTTACAAATGCTTCTGCACAGGAGATGAAAACGAGAATTGCAGAAGCGCTGGACAAAGAGCTTGCAAAGCAGCCGCATTCCCAGCATTTGCGCAAACAGCTGAATCTGCTGGGACGTGCTTCTATCTCAACGCTGCACTCCTTTTGCTTACAGGTAATTCGTAACTATTATTACATGATTGATGTAGATCCTGGATTTCGGATAGGCAGTCAAGCAGAAATTGAATTGTTAAAAGAGGAAGTCTTACATGATTTACTCGAAGAGGAGTATGGTTTGGAAGGAAATGAGTTATTCTTTGATCTTGTAGAACGTTATACAAGTGATCGAAGTGATGATGACTTACAGGATATGATTCTTGCTTTTCATAGAGAAGCGACTGCGCATCCTAATCCAAAACGCTGGCTGCAGCAAGTTAGAGATCTGTACAAAGAAGCCAATCATATAGACGAATTACCGTATACATCGTATTTATTAGCATATATGCAATTACAGTTACGTGGCTTGCGTGCTCACCTGGAAAAGGCGATGGAACTTACACAATGGCCGGGTGGGCCACTGCCGCGTGAAGCAGTATTTCGTGATGATATTAGGCAAATTGATATGTTACTAGCAGCTTCGTCGTGGACCGAGATGGATGAAGCAATCAAGTCCGTGAAGTGGCAGACATTGCCGCGTATTAAACGTGCGGATTATGAAGAAGAACTGCTTCAGCGTACGGACCAGCTACGAAAACAAGTAAAAGAAGACGTAGCGAAAATGACGGAGGACTGGTTTAGCAGGTCATCCGAAGCCTATATGGACGATTTAAAAGAAATGGCGCCTATTGTCGCCAAATTGACTGATTTGGTACAGACATTTATTGCTCGGTTTCAGCAAGCCAAACGTGCTAAAAGCATGGTCGATTTTACAGATTTGGAGCACTTTTGCTTAGCAATTTTACAGGAAAATGACGCCCCTTCCGCTGTTGCAATGCACTATCGTGAGTTGTTTGCGGAAGTGCTTGTCGATGAGTATCAGGACGTAAACTTTGTTCAGGAATCGATCTTGCGTCTTGTAACGAAAGAAATGGAAAGTACCGGAAATCTATTTATGGTTGGCGATATTAAACAATCTATTTACCGTTTTCGTCTAGCTGAACCTGGTCTGTTTCTTGGTAAGTATAAACGCTTCACACGTGAGGGTGAAGGGGGACTGAAGATTGATCTTGCACAAAACTTTCGCAGTCGTCCTGAGGTTTTACATGGGACAAACTTTGTATTCAAACAAATTATGGGCGAGACCGTAGGAGAAATTGCATACGACGAAGATGCTGAGTTGAAGCCGGGAGCTGTGTATCCGGATAGTTCTGATGTAGATGCTGAGCTGTTAGTTATTCATGCAGAAGCACAAGAGGAAGAAGAACTTGAAAATCCGCAGCTAGAAGCACGTCTAATTGCCCAACGAATTCGCAAGATGATTAGTTCAGGCTATGAGATATATGATCGTAAACATGGTGCTATGCGTCCGATATCTTATCGTGACTTTGTAATCTTACTGCGTTCCATGCCTTGGGCACCTACAATGATGGAAGAGTTTAAGATGCAGGGCATTCCTGCATATGCAGAGCTAGCAACAGGCTATTTTGAAGCAACGGAAGTTAATGTTATGTTAAATATGCTACGTGTAATCGATAACCCGCAGCAAGATATTCCGCTAGCGTCTGTATTGCGGTCTCCTATTGTAGGTATGAAAGATGAAGAATTAGCAACTATTCGCATTCATGGTAAAAAAGCTTCATTTTACCAAGTACTGAAAAGCTTTGCGTATTCAGGCAAACCAAGAGAGCTTCGCGAAAAAACAGATCTATTTTTACAAGCATTACAGAAGTGGCGTGATTTTGCACGTCAGCAGCCTCTTACAGAACTAATTGCTAATATATATCGTCAAACTGGTTATTATGACTTTGTGGGTGGTTTACCAGGCGGAAAGCAAAGACAAGCTAATTTACGTATGCTACAGGACAAGGCAAGGCAATATGAAGCCGGCGACTTTCGTGGTTTATTCCGGTTTTTGCGCTTTATTGAAAGGCTGCAAGAGCGCGGCGATGATATGGGAGCTGCGAGGGTAGCGAATGAGCAAGAAGATGTAGTGCGTATTATGACGGTTCATAAAAGTAAAGGTCTTGAGTTTCCAGTCGTATTTGTTGCAGGCATGGGAAGGCGTTTTAATACGAGAGATTTAACAAACCGTTTTCTGCTTCACAAGGATTTTGGTTTTGGCTCGCAGTTCATTGACCCGCAAAAGCGAATTAAGTTTACGACGTTACCTTATATAGCTATCAAACAAAAGATGAAGATGGAAATGATTGCGGAAGAAATGCGGGTGCTTTATGTAGCCTTGACACGTGCAAAGGAGAAGTTAATTTTAATAGGCTCGGTTAAAGATGCTGCTAGTGTTATTTCTAAATGGACTGAAACGAATGATCATAAAGAGTGGCTTCTTCCTGACTATATAAGAGCACAGGCGTCCTCCTATCTTGATTGGTTAGGCCCTGCTTTGATGCGACACAGAGCAGGGGAGGAATTTGGAGATAGAGGTAGGGTGCTGTCTGCTATTGACCAGCATGAGGCTAAGTGGAAAGTCGAGATCATTCAAATGGATGCATTGCGACCATTTGATACGGAAATGGAAGAAAATGCTGAACTTCTTGCTGCCTTGCAAGCGCATGAACCGGTGCCCGCCCCAAATTCTGATATCATAGAGCGTTTGCACTGGGCATATTCCTTTCAGGAGGCTACCGCATATCGAGCAAAGCAATCTGTTTCTGACTTAAAGCGTCAGTACGAAGCCAATGAAGATAGCGATGAAGTCCTCTTATCTGCACCGCGTTCTGCTATTGAAAAACGACCGCGTTTTATGGAGAAAAAGGGGTTAACAGGAGCTGAGCGTGGAACGGCGATGCATACTGTGATGCAGCATGTGAACTTACATGAAGAAATAACCAAAGAAAGAATTGCTGAACAGTTAGCTAGTATGGTAAACCGTGAGCTATTAACAGAAGAGCAAGCGGACAGCGTTGATCCGGAGGAAATTGTGATGTTTTTCCATACGAATCTTGGACAACGTGTAAAGATTGCTTCTCATGTAGAACGAGAGGTCCCATTTTCTATTCTATTATCTGCTAGTGAAATATATCGAGATTGGAGCGCTACGTACGAAGAAAAAGTTGTTGTACAAGGTGTGATTGATTGTATGATTGAGGAAGAAGACGGAATTGTTCTCATTGATTTTAAAACAGATAAAATTACGGGGAAATATCCGCGCGGAATTGAACAGGCACGTAAGGAATTAGAAAAACGCTATGAGAAGCAGTTAAATTTATATGCGACTGCTATCGAAACAAGCTTAAAGAAAAAAGTAAAAGAAAAATATTTATACTTTTTTGACGGTCATCACATACTAGCCTTAGATTAAGGAAAGAGTGAGAGTATGGGAAAACGACTTTACGGCACTTGTGAGCTTTGTCAGCGAGATGACTTGGAATTAACAGTGCATCATTTAATACCAAAGGAGTTAGGCGGTACGTTTGAACCTACTGCGGATTTATGTATTGCTTGTCATAAACAAATTCATGCTTTGTATACAAACCAGGAGCTTGCTGTGCGTTTGCATACTATTGCAGCATTACAAGCTGATGAAAAAATATCGTCATTTTTAAAATGGATTCGCAAGCAGCCGTCTTCTAAGCTTGTTAAAACAAAAAAATCAAACGAACGCAAGCAAAAAGGAAGGTAGAAATACCCTCCTTTTTTGTGTGGAGAACCTCTGCTTCTGCACCTGAACAAACCGTCTCCGCTTTTCTTATTGTCCAGCTCCGCCGGTTAGGTGCTGCCAGCCGAGAACCTCCGCCCATAAAGGCAGAAAGCGCCTTTTTG
>NZ_RIAV01000014.1 GCF_003852715.1 Ectobacillus antri | reverse complement strand
AACGGGGACGATCTTTAATTTTTGTTGCGGCATAGAAAAAGCACCTCCTTATATTGATACGTTTATAGTACAGGAGGTGCAGATATTTTTATAGGCGTCGTTTGAATACGGGCTTACTGGCTACCGCACCGAATCAGGTATGGACATGGGATATTACGTGGCTCAAAGGGCCGGTGAAAGGCATATTTTACCGTCTCTATTTGATTATTGATATTTTTAGTAGAAAGATAGTCGGCTGGGAGATTTGGGAGACAGAAGAGGCAAAATATGCAGAAGAATTGATGAAGAGAGCTGTAATTAGCGAGAACATACAAGGGAAACCGCTCGTGCTGCACGCTGATAATGGCAGCCCAATGAAAGCCGCAACTTTTCAAGTATTACTCGAAAAGTTAGGGATACAAAGCTCCTATTCAAGACCACGTGTAAGTAATGATAATCCATATTCGGAAGCGATGTTCCGCACATTAAAATATCGGCCGGAGTATCCGTATAAAGGCTTTCAGACACTGATTTCAGCAAGAGAATGGGGCATGAAATTCGTAAACTGGTATAACTGCGTACATTTACACAGCGGAATTAATTTTGTGACACCAGAACAATGCCATAACGGTATGCATATTGAGATACTTGAAAAGCGGAAAGAAGTATATGAACAAGCGAGACAAAAACATCCAGAGAGATGGTCAAGGTCAACAAGGGACTGGAGTCCCCATCAATCAGTAGCTTTAAATCCAATGAAAGAAAAGAAAGAAGAAACGCAAATCACATAGTTGTTGGCACATAACCTCAAATATTCGTTGTTCCTTACATACAAAATACAATGGATTCTATTTTGTATGTAGGGAACAACAGGGAAATGCTTTCCGCTATAAAGCAAGGGATATGCGACAACTATCTTGACAAACATCGGTTTTGAGAAAGAAGCTTTTCAAGAATGCTTTCCGGCACAGAGAAGGCCGTCCTGTGTTCCGAACGGTTTCTGTGAGATTAAGGCTGTCAATGTAATGAAAGAAAGTTTGTAAAACATGCGTATGTGTATAAGCATTTTGGGTCACCATAATGATAGTACGTCTTCCTTTCTATGTTGGATTGGTGTCTATCATAGGGTGTTAGGAAGCGGACTTTTTTATACATATTTTCTGCATGAAGATGAGTTTTGCGACACTCTCACGTTGATAGAAAGCCTCAAAACCTTCTCTCGACTGCGAGACAGGAAACGCCTTTTGAAGCAAACGACCTCGCACATCTGTCAGACTGGCATAATGCGTTCGTTTGGCAATGTCCATCCCAATCACGAGAGTAGCCTCGGTGACTTGATTGATCTTTAAATTTTGAATAAAATCTATAGGGAGTCCTCCTTGGTTCTAAGTTAGGGGTCAATTCGTCGGGATTTGCCCCCCGCATCATAACGAGAGGGCTCTTTTTGTTCAAGTCCCCGAAAGAACTTCTAACAGGAATGCTCCTTATAGCGATGGTTTCATCATACTAGGAGGTGCTTCTCTTTTATATACGTTGTTTGAATACGGGTTTACTACTTTATCATTTGAAAAGCTAATTCATGAAAAAGAACATACACAAGGTACGGTATCGTCAGGTTTTTGAAGGAATTTTTCAACACCTTCAGTCTCTAATACTTTACGATATTCACGTAAAGTATAGGGTCCACCATCTTTTTTGAGGATAGAGACATTTTTTTCAAAATGCTTTCTAAAGTTCTCTTCCATTTCTTCTTGTTCAGCATAAACATGTGGCCATACAGAATAGAGTAATGCATAATGTTGAAATCCACCTCTTACACATCTTCCACCGCAATTTGCATGAGAAAATCCTTTGACTCCTAGTTCAGGTCTTAGATCCTTTGCTATGGAATACATGCGTGGAAGTTTAATTCCCCATTCATTCTCAATAATTGCTTTAACATCAATATCGGCCCTGAATGTATCAATCATTGGAAATCTTGTTTCAATAGGCTCAATAGGACGATGCTTGTAAAATTCCCTTAAGTTATCAGAACGATGCGTTTCATGTGGACCGATTCCAAAATACAAAATTGGCTCAAGGTTATAAACATCTCGTAACTCTTCTAAAAATATAATTGTTTGATACACCTTTAATTCTTCTGAGCACTTAGCCATTCTAGAATTACCGAGAAAACGATAATCATAAAATACCTCTTCCGGTGTTCTTCCATCTATACGTTCAGTTATTTCCAAACCTATATATTCTGAAACCTCATTCATAAATCGATAATTGTCTTCGTCTTCCCAAAGTGTATTAGTAAAAAATAAAATACAATTTTCTTTACCATGAGCTTGTACCATTTGATAAGCAACATACGCGCTTGCTGCCCCACCACTAAACATAGCTACATGAACCGGTTTTCTATTCACAGTACTCATCACCTATTCTATAAACTCCTCTACTAATTTAACTATTAAGTATTCTATTTCATCTTTTGTGACATTCCGACCTGCATTCTTTAGCATTCTCTCAACGTTCTGATAAATGACATTTGATTTTGTTGAGAGTGGAACCTTACTCACTGTTTTAACTTTACCATTAAAATTCAATTGAATAAAATCTTTTGCTTCTTCATCTAAAAGATAAATTTTATCATAATCAGCTTTTAGTTGATTTTTAAAAAGCTGACACGTGGTATCAGACCAATTTTCTAATTCAATTCCAATAAAATACCTTGCCAACTCTTCTATCCAAAAAGTTGAATCGTTAGTCTTGAGAATACTCTTAACAAAGTTATTTTGTTTTTGTATATGTGATTGTTGTTGCTGTGCCCAAGCAGTTAGCTCATTAAATGAACTAACATTTGTAATTTTCATAACTTCATTTTGCAGTTTCTTTTTAAATACACTAAAATATGTTTCTAAATTTTCTTTTTGCGATAACAGTTGTTCAAAGTTATCTCCATATACCTTGAAGAGTTTATTCAACACCTCTTGAGGATTTATTTCACTTCTTCGAATTACATCACGAAGCCAAATATCTTCGTCATTTAAAGTGTCAGTGATTTGAACAAATCGAGGAAGTCCTCTTAGCCAAGTTAAAAGAGCGCTGTTTAGTCGAATAATAAGTGGCTTATTTTTTAGCAATTCATTTTCAAATTCACCAAAATATTTTTCTAAAATCGTAAAAAAGTCATGATATTGATCATCAAAATTATGAAAAACATATTGGTATTCTTTTGCTTCCTCAAAAATTTTATAAAGCTTTTCGCCATTTATACCTGCTATAAATAGCTCATTACGATAGATCATTATCTGATCCCACTTGTCTCGAAGTAGTGTTACAAAATAGATTGGTAACAACGGCTCTCTAATCCCAAAAGGAGAACGTTTCATGATATCAACGAATTGTTGCAAATTACCCGTTGAATTTTTAGTTAAATGACTTAAAAGTGCCTCACGCAATTGTTTCAAATCAGTAGATTCTATATCATTTAAATTTGTAACATCAAGATTATTATTCTTAAATATTGTTGCGTATATTAAATAATCTGGTCCTTGTCCTGTAATACCTAACTTATCTTCTCCAAGATTATTAATGACATGATCTAATACTACGTACCCGGCTTTACGCTGAACATTATTAATAATTCTCCTATTAAAAGAATCATTACGAACTTCAGGAGTATAAGGAAATATCTCTTCCATTTGTTTACTAATAATATTTTCAAGCATTATTTCACTTCTTATATCAGTTAATTTACCACGCATTATCCATTTAACTTCGGAAGTGTAAGAAGTAAATTTTGATAAAAACTCCTGAATTACAAAATGCAAATCCTCTTTTCGTAAAATAAGTTCTTTCTTTAGGTTCTTATCGCTTTGTAACAACTCTGCATCTGACAGTAACATTTCAATTGCTGAGTATTCGATAACTTGTTCTTCAATCACACTAAAAGGCAGTTTCACAATACAAAATAATAACAATTCATTTTTAATACCTTGTACTTTATGAACCACTTCATCGAATTCTACTTGATCTTCTAATAAAATATAGAATATGATAGCATCCGACGCACTTTCAGATAACATTTGTTCAAAATCTACTGATTCATGCAAAATATCTTTTCCATAGATAAACTTTACCTGTGCATATCGAGTTATACTTTTTTGATCGTTATACTCATTTGCAAAATAATAACGTTTTGATAAACATTTATCTAAAACAGCTAATCGTTTTTGCCTAGAGTTTGCAGTATAAGCAATCTTCTCCTGAATGATTTCTTCAATGCTCACCGAACTACATTCCATCAATTCCCAATAACCAAATTTATGAACATATCTAATAACTTTAGATAAAGATAGCTCTTTTAAGACTTCTATTAATTCATTTTCATTCCAATTCATCGCAAAGCATAGAAATTCTGTATCTAGCTTAACTCTTGATTGAAGTCCGACAAGTTGCCACAAACTGATGAATTGAACAAGCTTTAGTTTCCTGGAATCCACTATTAACTGTTCCTGTTTATTAATTAAGCTTTTGTAAATTCGTAACGCTTCGAACTCCTCTTCTGTTGTGTCTATATCATAAATATTTGGGAAAAAATAAGTAAATAAATCAGATGCTAAATAAAAATCAGCAAATTTTTTCATATGGTTACGTAATCCACCAGTTTCGTCACTTTCTAAAAAAGTAAATAAGGTTCTTTCATTCTGACCAAATCTACTTGATAAAAAAGGCAGTAAATACAAAGTCACTGGATGAACTGGATAAATACTATTTACTATTATTTTTTCAATCTCCTGCTGATTTAACTCAGGAAACAAAGGATACTTTCTTAAATATTCAATCTGCTTTTTCTCAAGATCTTCGTCTGGTTTATTTTCTCCACGCAAATCCTGAATGATATTATCAGCTAATCTAATAAAGGTAGCTTTGTCACTTTCAACATTATAAACCTTAAAACGTTTCTCAATCCGTTGGAATTCATTTTTAAAGTCTTCGTGTAAAAAGCCAAAGTATTGACGTAAATTTCGATGTGTAATCAATAATAAATGAAGGTTTGTACCGTAATGATCTGTTAACTCAGATAAATCTTGAAGGTCTTGCATTGTTTCATGAATTTCATGTGATTCCAATGTTTGCAAAAAACGACCAAATTCATCATACGCAATAAACAAACCTAAATTTTTACTTTTCAATTGATCTAAAACCTGCTTGATTTGTTCAATGAAACCCTCATTATATTCTGCAACAAAACGAGCACCAGATGTCAATTGCGGATATGAGGAAATAAACCAATCTACTGCTGTTTTTTCTTGGTTTAAAATTTCAATTCGCCAAGTTTCAATATCTTTACCAGTCTCATCCTTTAGAAGCCTTTTAAACTTTCGAAAGGTATCTTTATACTTTTCTTCCCATAAACCAACTGTTTCAAGGATTGTTCCGTATTGGCCGGGTAAAATAATCTCAATGTTGTTTTCATTTAAAGTTCGAATAATAGAAGTAAGCAGTGCTTGACGAAATCTTCCCTCATTCCCATTTAATACCACAGGTAAATATTTCCTTTCAAGCTTGTTAACTTGTTGTAATACTTCATAAATATCCTCATGAACTTTATGGAATTTATTCACAAGGGTTTGCAAAGTAAATTTATCTAAATTTTTAGAGATTAAATTACCTACTATAGTGGCAATTAGAGATTTTCCTGTCCCATAGGGCCCCATAATAATATGAGACCTACCATAATTTTGTTCTGGATAAGTAAAACCCTTTAAAAGCCCGAGTAATGAATCCGCATGAGAAGGCGTAGGTAAATAACGGTTAACAAATTCTTCCTTTCCTAAATCAAACTTTATATTTACACTTGTTTTAAAACTCTTCTCTTTTGTAATCATGCTAGTACTTCAACCTTTCTAGTGTATTCTTCCCTTAAAAAGTCTAGCGAGTTTACTTCTGGGATACGAATTAAATCTAGATTATTAGTACGCACAAAACGAATTGGGTACTTTTGATGCGTCACTAGTTCATTTAACGCATTTACGATATTAGCACGGCTCATATTAAAAACTTTGCCCCATAATCCTTTTTCAGATACTAATTCATCTACTGAAACTGTATCAATTTCATTCTTCTGTTTATGATCCAATAGAATATATAGTAACGCTGTTTTTCCAATATTATTAGATGCTAATGCTTTTTTATATACAATACCTTTACGCTCTTCTAATATTGAAAGTTTATTTAATGGGCTTTGAATAACTTCTTCTGGATCTTCAATCCCTTGACCAGAAGTATAAAGTTTAATCAAGCATTCAATATCTCTTTTTAATGAACTCATAGAAATAACTTTCTTTTCGTTTTCTTCTACCCATTCTGAGAATTTCTCCATGATAGCTTCTTTGGTTGCTATTGTCTCATTCATTATATTAAAAAACCAAAACCAAGCTGTACTAGGTTCTCTTTTACTACACATATGATAGTGAATTATAGCTGCTGTATCTTGAAACCTAATGAACCTATCATATTCAAAAATTAGATTTCCGAAGCTAGTAATTAGATGCACCTTCTTTCTCTCTTCATTAAAGGTTTCTTCTACTACACCAGTTGCAATAGCCCAATACCTAAGGGATTTGACCATATTTTTCCCTAATCCCATTTTTTCGAAAGCTTCTTCATCATAAAAAAAACGATTATCTTTCTTAAGTTGTCGTATAGCTTTACTAAGCCATCTATCTCTCAAATAAAAGCTTTGATGTTGACCATAGCCCATAAAAAAACTCCCTTTCTATATCTTAAGCCTTCATATTACTGGAGATAATTCTCCAGCAATGTAAAATAGGCAAAAGAAAGCATCTAGTTTTAACGCTAGATGCGCTTCTTATAGTTTAATTATCTTTTTTGAAATAATTCAGTAACGATCTACGTAAATGCGCGGTCAAAAATGGACTTTTACCACGTTCTATCCTACCATACACCTTGGCTAAAAAGTCACCTTTCCCTGCTAACTTTTCAGCCCCTATTTCATCTAAAATTATTGTTGAAGCTGTTGCATCAGCTGCCCTTAAAGCTAAACGTGCTCCTAAGTTATTCCTTATATTTGTATTAATTATATCTGCCTTTGGATTTTGAGTACAAATTATCAGATGTATACCTGCAGCTCTTGCCTTCTGTCCTAATCGAAGAATATTAATTTCAACCTGCTTTGCAATTTCTTTTTCTTGACTCATAAAATCAGCAAATTCATCAAATACAATAACAATACGAGGCAACTTCTCATTTACAACTTCGTTATATTCTTCTAAATTTGTAACCATCTCTTCTTTAAACCGCGCATAGCGTTTTTCCATTTCATCAACTAATGTATTCAAAGTTTGCACAGCTTCATTAATATCCGTAACTACATTTGCGGTATGCTGACAATTTTCATATATAGAAAATTCAACCTGTTTAGGGTCAATAAATACAAATTGTAATTGCCTAGAATCATATAAGCACATCATACCCAAAATAATTGAATTTAAAGTAACACTCTTACCACTACCAGAGGTTCCTCCTGTCAATAAATGCGGTGAATCTGGAGATGCAAAATCCAAATATAACACTTGATTAAGAGGATCTAATCCTAGTGGCGCAATTAGATTATTATCCTTAATTTTGTCTTGAAGTTGCCCTCTAACGGATTGCATAAATTCATTAAAATAGATCGTATCAGGATTCTCTCTGATTATATCTACATTAATTCCTTCTTTATTTATAAAGACATTTGGCTCGTTATTTAATTCTAACCATAGCTGCATATCTTTTGATTTGTTTGTTACTTTAGACTGAGATACATCTTTAGGTAATTTAAACATAATGCGAATTACACTAGAGCCAACAATCGCCTTTTCAGAAACAATGTGAATACCGTTTTGATTAAAGCCAATTTTCAACATTCTCATTAAATCTTGAACTAATTCATCATGAGAGTCCTTAAAACTCTCTTTGGGAATTTCTATTCCCTTAAATGCAATATTTTCAGGATAGCTTGCTAATGGTTCATCTTCAGACTTAACTTCAATTTTCAATTCATCCTCAGGTTTATCTTCAACTTTTGGTTCATCACCTGTTTGTTCTAGATGAGTAATATAATAATCTAGATTTTTCTCTTCACTTATATGATTCTCTTCTAATTCATCGAAATTAGGTACTACGAGTTCATTAACACCTAGCTTCTGAAGGATGAATGAACGATTAAAGATATAATTTTTTATTCGGTCTTCTAAAGTATCTATAAAAATTCCTTCATCAACCGTTTTAAAATTATATTGAGTTAAGTTATCAGTATAACAATAAACATCAATGTAACCATCAATCTCAACAGCTATATTGTCTAGGGATTCTCGTTGTAATCTTTTAATTAGTTCTACATGTTCAGTAGGATAAGCTCCTCTTTCAATAATATAATCAACAAGCTCATCTCTCCAATATGCAGCATCTAAATGTTTATTTTCAAAATTAAATAATCTGTCGTACAAAGAAAGTCCCGTCTTTAACTGTTTAATCGCATCTATACGCTCCCTATCAAAAATATGATGGTTTACAAATTTTAATTCAATAAGTTCAAACTTTACCTTTAACTTTCCCTCTTGTTCAGTAATTGTGGTTAGTACTATATCCGGTCTCCGTTGATTACTCGCAAACCAAGGAAGTTCATCACACAATGCCCAAATAGAAAGTACATTTTTTTCACTAGTCCTATACCTTGTAGTTAAATAAGTTGCTAGCATTTCATGAGAAAATTTCCCTTTACCTAAGACTTTCAATACAAGAGCACCGCTAATTTCTTTTACAGCTTCTATAGATTGCATTATTTGATCCTTATTTATTTCCCGAGTTTTAAGGATTGACATAAGTTTGCGTCTAAGACGATCATAATAATCTGCATCTTCCATATGTTGCACTAATTTTCTTACGTATCTTGAGGAAGAAACAATTAATTTTAAACTACCTTTCTTACCTGTTTTCGATTTGTATTGAATTATTTGAGCCTTCTGGGTAGCTTTTTGCAAAAGTGTTCGGTCTAAATATCTATCTAGTATCATAACCCAGTTAAAACGATCATGCATAAATTCTAATAGGTCACTATGATAATGCTGATTAATTGTAATTTTATTTTCTAATAAATGTGCCTCATCATTTGGAACTATTGATTTTGCATAGATTGTGTGTTGAATTTTGTAAAACTGCCATAATAAAGATGGCATATTATCGCTAGTAAAACTTATATGCTTAATATTTTCATTTATATTAAGTGGAGCCTTATTGAATGTAAAAAACCAATTATCGGATAAAATTATCTTCTTATTCTGGAATTCATATTTAACTTGCTCATTTTGAGCAAAATAATCTACTAACATAACCATGTCAGCATCTGACATCCGTTTAGATACCTGCAGTTGAATATCTCTGATAGATTTTCCAGAAATTACACTCAACTCAAGCTTTGGAATTTTCTTCCCTGATTCTGGTCTGCTATATTCCTCTTTCTGCTCAATCCATTTATTCAGATCATGATGTAATTTAGCTGCATTTTGACTATGAACAGCTATATTTAATTTTCTTACCTTAGTTTCTTTAAAAATCGCATCTATCACTTTAGATACAACTTCTACACTATCACAATACATTAACATCAAATCAAAACCATCTCTAGCATACGGGTAGACTTCTATATAATTCTTTACTACCCTAACAACTTGACTAGAAACTTCCTCGGATAAATGTGTAGTATCATTTGAAATACTTGTATTTATTAAAAATCTTCCTTCACCAAAGATTTCATTCTCTTCAAGCAAATAATAACCTGAGTCATCTAAAACAAAATATGCCGGGGCTAATTTCTTTGTTTGATGTACAAGGTGAGCGATATACTCTTCTGCTTTTTCAATACTACTAATCTTTTCAGCTTTTTCTTCAATCCATTTTTCAAGATTTTCATGCAGCTTTTTATACCTTTGGATATAGTTTATTAAGCGAATTGGATGTATTACTGTAACTATTCTTTCAATAGGTTGTTTAAAAATTTGTTTATTATCAAAATAATCAATTACTCCCATTAAATTAATAGCTTTATAGACATTTGCTGTAGCAACATATGAATCTTGAGAAACTTCTAAAAACCTTTCTAATAATGCAATTAGCTCTACACTATTAATAGAGAATAACCCCGTCCGAATTGCATGTTGAATTAGTTTGTTGTAATTATTTAAGAAGTCTGTTAACCCGTCAAAATGACTCTGGATATTGTATTGATTGTTGTAAAGATATGCATCTATATCGTTACGGACTTTACTCTCAATATTAATTATTTTTTCTTCTTCTTCATCGATGTTCATTATATATGGAACTAGGCCATTCTTCTCTATCTCTAATAGTACAGCCAATAAATTCAGTCGATGCAACTGATTAATCTTAAATTTCGCTTGAGAAATCTTTTTCCCATTTACATTCATATACAAAGCAAATTGAATTGGATCTTCTAAATCCGCCTCTGGTGATTCATGAATAGTGCTAGAATCAAACGATATTCTTTGAATTACCTGATTAATATTTTGTAAATAAAACCTCAGGATCTTAGCTACATTTCCATGAATTCTATCATTCATTACTTCTAATCGGAAAGACACATCCGTTAATTCTTCTTCGTATTCAGAGAGCATATGAATAAGTGAGCTAGTTAAAGCTTCATACAACTCGTTATACTCTGAAGGATTACGAAGCTTGTCAACTAAACGATTCAATTTTTTATAGACTGGTTTATTTTCATCTAAAATTTCTTCAAACTCCTCTATAAATTCTTGAATCTTTTCAGGATTACTAGCTTTTTGAACCTCTTCTATTCCTTTTAAAAACTCTTCTTTCTTATCTTCACTAATTTTTCCATTAAACTGCTCATATATGTCTTCGAGCTGAGTTTTTAAATTCGTTGTCGTTTTAAAATTAAATACCTTTTCAACAACTTCAAATTCCAACTCATAAAATTCCTTTAATTGGTAATTAAGAAACGCATTGGCTTTATCTATAAAATCGTCAGGTTGGACTTCATGCCACAGCTCATCAGGATAACCAAGTTGCTCTTGCTTTTGCATATATGAATATAATTTTTCTTGTAGCTTAGTAACATCTAAGTCAGAGGTAGCGCTCTGTAAATTAGATAAATAATAATTCTGTTTAAGTCTTTTTATACCTGATTGTTTAAACTCTAATCTACTATCTCTGAACATCCCTAATTCAGGAAGACTCTGCTGAATTTTCGTAACAATAGTTGTCTCATTTGAATCTAAAACGCTATTTAAAAATCCTAATAAAACCTTTAACTGTGGATCAACTATTTTATAAAACATTTTTATTAAAAATGTTTTGAGCGTATCAATCTCAGTTAGAAAAACTTTCTCACTTTTTGTAAGTACCTCAAACAGCGCATCCATTCCTTTGTCAGAAAGAAGATAAGATTCGTCAATTGTAAAAATATTCTCTAAGCTCTGCCCCTCAGGTGTTACCTCATTTATAACTAATACTAAAGCTTCATTTGCGTGAGTATTGTTTCTTAGCCAAGTACTCGTTTCTTGCTCCCGACACTCAAATTCTTTAAAACCTTGTACAGGAGTAATTGTTCGTATGATTGGTTGATAAAACTGTTCATATGAAGATATATTCTCCCGCATGATATTTAAAATACTTTGGAAACTATTTTCATCGAATCCACTTATTTTTATAAACAATTTTTCTGTATGATTAGCATTTTCACTTTTAAAATATCTATGAATAATTTCATTTATCCAGGAAGATAGTAACTGATTTTGATCCATTTACAACAAGACTCCTTCCTTCACCTCATATGGGTTTCTAATCATAGCTGTCGCATCTGAGTATTCAACAAGTAATCCGTTACTTCTTAATTTTTCACGCAACGCTAACTCATTTTTTTGGAAATAAGATATATTTAAACTAGATGTCTCGTACAATTTACTTTCCTTTGCTTGCTTCTCTCCAATAACAATCCCATACCTTGTTAACAAAACATCTAAGAAACTACTAAATTCCATAGCTTCTCCAGGTTTAACGTTCACAAAGACCAAATTTTTTAGTAAGTTATCAGATAGCACGTACCTATATTTTGATCCAGTCTTATAGTTACCTATTCCACCATCTCTTACTAGAACTTTAACTATACTCAATTGATGTCTTTTTAATTGATCAGATATAACCACTTTTACAGCTTTAAACAGATTAGTCATAACGTCTTCATAATTTTCACATTTAATTAAAGTTCGATTAATTGCTGCTTTTGTACTACCATGCAATCTGTTTAATCCCATATATGTAAAAAATTCATTTGAATCATTTTTCCATACAGACAGTTTTTTTTGTACATACTCTTTGCTTTCCATCTGTCTTGAGAATTCTTCTTTAAAAAATTCTTCAAACTTCTCTTTGATTAACAAATCATTTCTTGTAAAAGTCTTTGAAGAAAGTTTTTGTATTTGACTGTTTTGTCCATCTAAGCAATCAAAAAACATTATTGGCTCATCATTTAAACCATTTTTGGCTCTATCGTACATATATCTAAGTAACTGAAAACAAACCAAGCTTGTTAATAAATTAAACATCTCATATACATCTACTTCTAATGTTAAAAGCTGTTCTAACTCTGCACTAAAGTCTTCAAACAATGGATGTTCTTCAACTGGCAATGTTGGTAGTTCATCTTTGTTTCGATCTGAACCATCTGCTTGTAAATAGCCAAAATCATTTGTTTCTTCATCCTTTAATGTCGTCTTAATAGTCTTAATAATTTTTTCAATAGAAACATTTTTAGTTAATAAATCCTGAAATCTATTTTCTATAAAATTTCTTCTATGGAGATTATTTTTCGTACCATATGAAATCATTAGATAATACAGTTCTCCACCACGTGCAAAGAAGTTCCTTTCAATCCCTACCGAAGTTCCTTTAACACGTACCTCAAAAAATAATAGCGATTCATGAAGTGGATACAAAGTTTTAGCGTACCATGAGCGATCGGCTAATTTACCACTATGATTTACAATAGGAACCTCTAAATTCCGAAAAAACTCCCGAATAACCTCTGCTTTTTCTTTTCCTAAATCACCTTGATAATCTCCACCCAAAACCCTGTATAAATTTTCTTTTTTTGTAGGATCAACAATTACTGATTCACGACTTGCGCCTTGCTTAGATCCTTCAAATATGAATTGGCGAAGTTGAATTGCTTTGTTTCTTTTATACTTCGATTCATTAAATCTATAGCTAGTTCCGCTTAATACATTAAGAAATTCTAAGACATATTCAGGTCCACGTTGGCCAGCCATAAATCTATGTCCCCAAATTTTAGATGATAACTTAGATGAAAAATTGGCTGTTGAGTTAGGCGTTTCCATTTTTAGTATTCCTCCTCTGGTAGATCAATACTTGTATATGCAAAAAGGCCTGTTTCTTTATTAATTGTAAACAACTCTAATGCAGAGACTTCTGGTTCACTAAATTGAATTAATTCATTTTTAAAAGTATCTATTAAAATTTCTACATCTTCTTTTAATATATGAAATAAATCTCCACTACTTAGGCGCATTAAGTACTCAAACATAGACAAATTTATGGGAAGTCTAATCTCATCTTCAATTATTAGAGTATATTTCGAAGAGATATAATCTAGGTCTTCTCTATTTTCATCTTGTATTAATTTAATTGAAGATTTATTTTTATTTCTAAACTGAAACTCGTTACTAATTAAGAGGTTCTCATTAGCTGCATATAAGCTATCACTATTTTGTATTAATCTTTTTGTAAAGGCTTTATTCAATCCATTTATAATATCTTTTATTTTTAGCATTCGTCGCTTATCGTTGTTAAACATTTCTTGATAATCAGCAACAAATTGTAATGGAATCATATTCATTCTTTCTTTAAAAATGTCGTTTGGAATCTCAAAGTACAGTTTTCTACGCAACCTTTTAATCCAAAACTCAATTAATTCATCATTATTCTCTACACTATAATCACGATAATGCTTAAGTTGTTGCCTCAAATAGCCAAATTGCATGTCTAAACCATTTCCAAATAAGTCAGAGTGTAATAGTTCCAACTCCTCAAATCCACAAATATCACCATTGATTATAAAATCATCGATTACTGAAATCGAGTTGTCTCCTGGATCTAACTCTCTAAAAATGCGCATCGCTCGCATTTCAGAAAATGCTACACTTGGACTATTATGTCCATAAAAATTTTGATAGTATACTCGTTGGCCTTGCTCCTTTAATTCTTGAACTTTAGCATTGTGAATGTCTTTACACGTATAACCACCCGTAAGTAAGTAACTTATATGAATTAACATTTCACGAATTGTTATATGAGTGTCTAAAAAATCTACCAGCCGATACTGTTCAACTAACCTTTCACGTACGATTTGTTGAGACGTCTTGTTGTGATTTAAATAAATAATACATCTATTATTAAGAGAACACTGCTGACAAACTTTCCAGTTTTCCTCATCGTTCCATCCCTCAAGCACTTTCTCTAAATATGTAGACGAGGTTACATCTAGTAAATTGTGTATACTAAATATGGAATCATTATTCTTATGACTTTTAAACCTCTCTCTTACCTCGTTTCTTAAATAAGATAAATCCTCTCTTTGTGACAAAAATTTTGTCAGTTTCCCTTCGTTAGCAGCAATTAAATAATAAACACCCTCATTATGATTGAACTGAATACATTTTTGTAATTGTAATAACTCTCGTTCTATGATTTCATCTGTAAGTTCAGATAAATCTTTTACGATTCTTAAACGCCCTGATGGTAGAGTAATCTCTACAATTCCAGAAGCTGGCCATTTTTCTAATATTTCATTGCTACAATTATCATGAACAGTTCTACATAATCTAGTTTTTCCATCTCCCGCGTTACCAGTTAAAATAATACTTCTAGGTTGATTAGAAAAAATATTAACTAGATATTTTTCAATCTTTGTTTCAACCTTTAATTCATATTTAAACCCTTCATCACTATGTGTATATTCATCATAAATTTTTGAGTGATTAGGGGATAAAATATTGAATTGATCAAGATAATTAACAAAAGGATTTTCTTGAATCATTCTCATTCACCTTTCTTTCATTAAATCTTTAATTAATTTCTTTTCTATATTTATTAAGTATTATATAACAAACGACAAATAAACCGCTTATACAATTAGGTTCTACTTAGCCGAAAGGGATAATTCGATAAACTCCTCTTAAAATAGTTACATATTTTTAATTGAATCAATTTCATAATTGTTTCTTTTCTAAAGTCAGGCTGACAGAATTTCAATCAGCCGTTTTTTAAATGCTAGGCAGTCTGATTCATCTATGTCATTTGCCGACTGATGCAATCAACTGCGAGTTTTCAGGCATTGTAAACAAGCGTCACAAGGTCAAAATGGACCTTTGCATGCTTTCCGGTTCGATATCGTACATTTTTCAATTGAAAGAATTCTTTTAAGTGGGCATCTACTCGTTCCACAGCGGTTCTCTGGCTGTAGAGTTTTGTTCACACCTCTGACTCTCGCCGTGACGCACTATATTTCCGGATATCTGTTTTCATTTTGATCTTATAGACCTTTTGACAAAGAGAATTGTGGGCGAGCGGACAGGTTTTACATTCGTTTGGTTGTGTGTACTTCAGGGTTTGATATTTCTCGTCAAAGTTGTCGTGCCAATAGGAGTGCTCTCGTACACAAGTGGGAGCGAAATACTCATCAAACCCAATAAGCAATGAAGGCTTTGACTTTCATACGATGAAGTTGTTTGTAAATCGCTTTATAAGCGTAACCTGCATCCATTACGCCGTATTGAATGGTCAACGAAGAAAGTCGTTCTTGGATGCCTTTGAGTAAAGGAATCGAGACTTTTCCGTCATTTAAACTAGCAGAAGACATGAGAGATTGAAGAATGTATTGGCTCTTTGTCCCGACAGATATATGGGCTTTGAACCCAAACCAAAATGTATTTTTTCCTTCACTATTCTTTGTTAATACCTCAGTTTGGTTGTGTGAGTATAGTTGTGCGTAATGTTTTCAAATCAACATCAAGTTAATCAATTATCTTTTTCTCATAGATGGATTTGTGCTCGTCTTGTTCTTCTTTTTCTTTCTGAACAGTTTCCTGTTCCGCCTTTGGTTTGCGCCCGCGTTTCTTCGTCTCTGTTTTTGGCTTCTCCTCTTGCGGAGTGGTCTTCAACGCGACTCAAAATGTGTCGAGTTGAAGGAGACTGCATCATCCATGATAAACTCTTCTTGAATCGCTTAAAGAAGTAAAGTTTCTTGCACATTTTCTAGTGCATGGGACTCACTTAGCGCCTGGATGAATCGAGAGAAAGAGACTTCAGAGGGAATCCGATCGGAAAACAGAAATCCACACTCCAAGTGAAACATAAGATCCTAGCGCAATCGTTTCACAAGACCTTTAATTGTAGGAATTCGCTCCACGATTCGAGCGACAAGCGCATAAATCATTGCTGGGTAATTCAGTTCAGTCGGTGCTCCGTACACCGTTTCTTTTGGATACGGCAAATAACAGCAGTTCATTTGAAGCGTGGAAAAAATCACTTCAAACCGCCTTGTTGAGTCTAAATCGTATAAATCTTGCATGTTAAACAGGCTTTCTTGTCGTATAATAGACATACTCTTTTCTTGTGTTTAGTTTGTGTCGCAACTACCATTACACAAGAATTTAGAGAGATACTCCTTTTTTGCGCTCTCAAAAACCTTGCGTGCAAGAGTTAGTAATTATGAAATTGATTCATTTGATAAAAATAGTAGCTTTAAAAAAATAATTTGAGAGTGTTTCAAAGCTCATATTCATGTAATAAATACGGATAAAAAATCGAACCTCCTAACATCACATTCTATGATACCCCTAACCTAACATAGAGAGGAAGACTATCATTATATAGAACATAATATAGTTTAATTACTCTTTTCAAAAATAATTACTTTAATATGTACTAAATACAAAAAATACAATACTTTTACATTTTACACCACAAGTAAAAAAAAAATCTACTATATGTTTCATATCAAATTAAGCAATTTTATACAAATTATATACCAGAAATTATAAATCGAGCGTGTCGCAAAACTACAATAAATATCCAATATTATGCATAAGTAAGACGAGCTGAACATGAAAATGATACCGATTATACCCGAACATACGGGGACCTTCTAGCCCTTTATCTGTTAAAGTATGAAACAAGCGTTCAATCTGATTTCGTAGATTGAAAATGGTTGCCCCCATCGCTGTTTGTAAGAAATCTGACATCACACGGCCGTATCCATCTTTTCTCACACCATTTCGTTTGTTGATCGCCGTTAGCATCTGAATCCTTAATGAGTCAGCTGTTTCTCGAATTTCGCGACTGTCATAGGCAGCATCGCCAAGTACACAGGCAACTTCTAGACCAAGATTTTCAGAAGTACGAAGCAACGCTGGGATAATGGCACTGTCATGACGGTTTGCCGGAACAAAAGCATACGTGAGTGCAACCCCTTCGACGGATGTATACAAATGAAGCTTGTAGCCTTTGAACATATGAAGACGGGTAGACTTTCCATAAGCAGCTTGTGAATCATAGAGACTACTTCTCAGAGCTGTACTGTCAATTACGGCTAGCATGCCGTGCTGAAGTCCTAAGCGATGAAGCGTTTCCGTATGAATCTCCTCGTATCCTTCTTCCCGAAACCAAGCTGCCACTCGGGCAAACGTGGCAAGATGAGGAAGAGTGGGAAAGCCGCAGAGATGTTGGAAATAAGGAAATTCTCGCAGATAGCGGACCAGTTTTCGCAACAAATCCAATCGGAAGTATGTTTTGAGAAAGAAGCTTTTCAAGAATGCTTTCCGGCACAGAGAAGGCCGTCCTGTTGTTCCGAACGGTTTCTGTGAGAGTAAGGCTGTCAATGTAATGAAAGAAAATTTGTAAAACATGCGTATGTGTATGAGCATTTTGGGTCACCATAATGATAGTCCGTCTTCTTTTCTATGTTGGATTGGTGTCTATCATAGGATGTTAGGAAGCGGACTTTTTTATGTACATTTTCTGCATGAAGATGAGTTTTGCGACACGCTCAAACCATTAGTTCCCTACTCTTCATCTTAAAATGCTATATAAGTAAGATAATTGTATAGGAGAACATAAAAATAACAAATGAACTAAACTTTTTTAATTACACTATGTTGGTAGCTCCCTGAAATAAAGGCATGCAAACTTTACACAGCGTATTATGTCTTTTAAGCTGAGTCTAACATGTTATGCGGCATTATTTACGTCACAAAAAAATTATATAACTCATATATGAATGATGGACGACCATGATAAGGAGATGAATGAAGAATATCCTGGCGTACCGTCTGCATTACTACTTCTTCCACCGTGGGATTAACTTATATTAAAAACGTTACAACAAAAAAGGAAGCTGATGCTGTCATCAACTTCCTTTTCCATAACATACACATCAAGGATTCTCCAATCCATTTATAAACCCCTTAAAGCTATCAGCTATTTTATACGTATTTTCTTCTTCACTAGACTGCGGAAAATAAAAAGAGTGATCCCAATCATATACACCATGGTTTTCAGTATCTGTTATAAGCACAATGAATCCTGAACCCGGATCATCTCCTATGATTAAGCTGTTTGGCAACAAATCTTCTTTAAACTCCTCATAGTAAGTAGCCAAATCAAAAGTTCTTTTGACACCTATATCTAAAGGGATTTCTTGATTCAAATCACTAACAAAAAAACTTACTACATCTAACGAAGTCCCCCATTACATTTTCGCAAAAATCCCATGTAATCCTCTGGAAGATTACAACCTAAAAGCTGTTCTAATTCCTCAATCGATTCATCTGTCGGAGTACCAACAGCATTTATATTCATAGATAAAATTATTTTATCATAATTTTCCGAATAAAAATTAAGGCGATGTTCTATTAAAGGGACAGTTATATGGAACAAGTTCAGTTCCTATTTTGAATCATTACTATTACATAGTAAAAAGGAATATTTATGAGTTTATTATTAGGGAAAGTTTCGTGAACTAAAGAGTATATTAACTAAAATCAAATATGGAGAAAGCGACTGGCAAGAGGAGACAGATCTAAAAACCATTGGACAGCTCTTCTATTTGTGCTCCGATGAATTCGAAGATATCCGTTTTGTAGAAGCCCTGCTTCTGCTCATGGATCTTCTGTGCGAAACATTGCCGGAAGAACTTCTGCTTACGGATAAACAGCTCCAATTTTTGGACGCCTTTTTTGAACAAATTCATTACTATCTCAACAAAATGCTTTTAGTTTGGCGCTTTTTTAGGGTGTGGAAGCTGAGTTAATAAAAAACTTTGTTTAGCATGAACACACTGTTATGTCAGCGCAAAATTATGTACTCGTGATGTAAGTAATATCGTAACAGCCTATATTTTTAAAATGGTTCCTGGCAACATCTAGAAGGGTTTCGTCTTTACATAAGAAAAACAAATAGTCATTGTCTACGAGATTCAGTATTAATTCACAAGACATTTGTGGAAAGTCAAAAATGTCCTTTAGGTAAAAGTTCTCTATCTCATTCTTATCTACATGTTTCGGAAAACCGCGCAAACTGATTGAGATTGCATAATATTTCTTACCTGTCAACTCTAACTCTATTTCTTTACCACTATATACACTGCTTCTATCACCAAATAAACCATCAGTTCCGACAAAACCGTCATCCTTAATGATATATATTTCGTGATTCGTAACTTGCCACATATATGTTTCAATGTCAACAAATTCTAGCAATTGTAAAATTGAGACCATGGTATTTTCATCACCAGGAGCTCTGAACCTAACGCCAATATGTTCCAAACCCTATCATCCCCTCAAAACAATTTTTAAAAGATAATTATAGCTCTACTCTAAAACGTGTTCTTAATTCCCAATGCCGCGCCCATTCTTCATTGCATTCAACTAAAATGCGCTACTTGTACCCCTGTGGGTTACGCGTGAAATAGTGCCTGCACTGAAGTGCCTTAATTCTTTTGTTTTAGCATTTGTCATAGACACCCCATCATCCCCCCCAAAAAACGAGGAAACCGGGCAATTTTGCGTAAAATCTTCGTTCTGGAGGTAATATTTCGTTAAGTTAATCGCTACACAATAGAATTCCTACTTATCTGAAATTAATAAATCTTGAACCTTATGTTTCTTCTTTGGAAGTAAAATTTCAGTCTCTTTATTTAAGGTTTCTAGATCAAAAATTCCCATAATACCTCCAAACTTCTCAGTCAATTCATACTGTTGTAATATGTATAACTTATTATCCCTAAATGTTGCAGTCATATACGGAAAATGTAATTCTGTATGTTTAACCCAAGAGAAATTTTTATCCATAATCAGGATATAAGAGTTTCCTCTTTTATCAACATAGGTTAAGTATAAATTATTATTTCGTACATACAGTTTATGGGGGTAGCCTGATAGTAAAGGATACTCTACTGTAGATACTTTCCAATCATCTAGATCTACTATTGTTAGTTTTTCTTCTGAACTTAAAACGATTTTTTCTCCAAATTTAGTTATGTCACCGACACTCGGAGGGATGTCAACTGTCTTAACTATTATACCGGTGGCCCTTTCTATAATATGTAAATTATATTTCCCTTCTTCGTTTGTAAGCACTGAGTTCACGACATAGATATACTTATCATAATAGGTAGCAGTTGAAAGATAGCTAGGAAACTCAAGTTTATATTGCTTGCGTTGTTGTAAATCATTGATTTCAAGGTAATTTAATTTTACATCATAAGAGTATAAAGCTTATCATGACTCTATACTCTTTATTAATCCTCTATGCAGTTATCTAATTGATTTTAATACCTAATAGTTTGACTATCAGCTTCTAAATTAGCTGGTGTAACCACGAATCCACCATTTCCGTCTAAATCATATCCTTGTCTGCTCCAAGCCTGCCATACTAGTTGAGAACAATAAAATTTAGTCGTTGTATTTGTAGTTGCAGCAAGTGAGTATGGATCACCAACTTGCTCAGTTGCATAGGCTGCAGCATTTTTATATTCCTGGTCTGTTGCCCCTTTAACATAAAATTTTCTTGCATCTGAAAACCTTTTTCCAAAGTTGTTTTGATAGTTTCTAACTTTATTGTCGTTACCGGTCCAAGCTTCAACAATGTAGTTGTTATCATACCTTACTATTGCAGCATGGCCATGATTCCAACCGAAATGCGCAGGGAGATATGTAACTAGAATATCTCCAACAGTTCCCATTTTTCCTACAGTAGCAGCAGTGTTCAAGGAAAAGCTAATAGCATTGTCTCTTGGTGGTGGATACTGGGGGTCTCTTTCTTTCATCATTAAGGAATATTTTTCGGGAGCAATTTGCTGAGCAATCTGATCGGCCTCGGTAAGTTCCTCTTGGTTGATAGTATCATCTTGTATAGCTGTTTCAGTATCTATTGTTGCATGTTGATACTCTGCTTGAACTTCTGGAGAAGATAAATTAAGCTCATCAGAATTTTCTCCTTCTGCAAGTGCATTTGTTGGTACGATACATGCTGCGGATAAAGCTAACAATAAGGCGTATTTACCAATTCTATTTTTCCTCATTCTCCAACATACCTTCTTACATCTTCATATATCAATTTCAAACAAATTTTACTATAGTAATCAAAACTTCACAATTAATTTTATGAAAATTTAGATACTTTAAATAAATATATTCACAAGATGCGACTTTTAGTGTAATATTACACTTAGGAATATTACGATTCATAATTGAAAGTACAAGTAAAGTAGAAACGGGTGATAAATTATGATAAGAAATAATATTACGGCACTTTTTATCCATGCTTTTACTGGAATTCTTTTTTGGTTTTTATCAGGTGTTATAACGGATTTGATGATTAATTGGGGAATTTTTCATGAATATATCACGAATGGAGTATTCTTACTTGTTTCTATAATAGGGCTTCTTTGTTATCATGTCTTAGGCAAGCTTTTTCTTGCTACTCAATTAAATAATTGGAAGAGTTTGTTATCTGTTTCTTGTGTTTCAATTATTGGATTATTAATTTGGATATACTGTGCGTTCTTTACAGATGGGGGATGGGCATGGTTATTTTATGGAATCTATAATGCAACATTTTATCATTTAATGAGTTTTGTCCCTTCTGGAAGTGCATGGGGAATTATTTGGATTTCTTTGCTTCCAAGTTTTATCTTATGGTTAGGAATGAAAAAGAATAAAAAACGAAATAATGGGTCTCCCAGATGGAAATATAAAACGACAGTATAAAAGCAGCTCAATGAGTACTCATTGAGCTGCTTTTACGTTTTTTGAATTTTCAATAATTTATATATAGAAACATTTCTAGTACATAAAAACGTCGGCTTATATGTTAAAAAGTACTTTTAGAATAAATATAAGATTTTTAAAATCTATCCTGTTATAATCAAAAGAACGAGTGTACCCAAAATCATATAAAATAAAAAACGACCTCCGAATGAGGTCGTTAAATAGATTTTTTGCGTAATATTTGCTGGAGCTTCTTTCGCTGTTTTTTGTGATACTGATCTTGATCCATTTTTTCACTATTAAGCTTCCCAATTACAAATCGAACATCTTTGTCCTTCATAATGAAACTTTTGAATTTATCATCCTTAAGATAACTTTGAAACCACTGATATTTCTTTAAGAAATGAATATTCTTTTCTATTTCTTCTTCGGTTACATCCTTTGTAAATGGAAACAACCATGTCAAAATGGAACTGAATACATCCCAAATAACATCAAATAAAACGCCCATCCCTGCACCTCCGCACCCAGATTATTTTAAAATGAAAAATATTTCCTTTTAACTATATCAAACATTCAACTATTCAAAAATCCTTTGTTTGAAAGTTTCCTGTATAAATTGTTTCATAGCGCTATGAAACTTTAGTTAGACTCCTTTCCTTTGTCTAAATTAGATTTACATCCTACATATATTATGGAGAACATGCTTCATGAAGAGTTGGAATTTCGTCCAATTAACCCGCTTGCAGACAGAGATACGATTATCCGGTTTAGAAAGGATTCGTATCTCATTAGTTTTGGCAGTATAGATCGTTTTCATCACATTTCTGTAAGGTCTCAATTGTGTCATGCAAGGGAGGAATGTCATATGCACCAATTAGTTCTGCTTCAACTGTATAAACAAGAATTTGAATATGTTGTATTTTTTCTGCCTGTTTACTGTCACTTATGTCTATTTCTTTTATCAAATTAGTCCCTCTTTCTTAAAAGATATGTTAACCACGGGACTACTCGTTGACTAATTGGGCCAATAGGGCTCTTATATACTTCTTAAGGCATCGATTGGGTTTAGTTTGGAGGCCTTTCTGGCAGGGGCAATTCCAAATATGATCCCTATTGCCGCTGAGAAGAAGAACGCCAAGATAATGGTTGACGCTGAGAGTGCAAAACTTGCACCAATTAGGAAACAAACACCATACGCAATAAAAGCTCCCAACAATAAGCCAATTGTGCCACCGAACAATGACAAAAAGACAGCCTCGAGAAGGAATTGCTGTTGAATCCGTTTAGGCTCAGCTCCTAGCGCCTTCCTCAGACCAATTTCCGCTGTTCTTTCCGTTACCGAAACCAGCATCATGTTCATAATCCCAATCCCGCCAACGACAAGCGAAATAGAAGCAATTCCTCCCAACATCAATGAAAGCATAGTGGTAATTTTCTTAAAGGAGGCAATCATATCCTGCATATTCATGATTGAAAAACTATTTTCCTTATAGTTAAACGCCTGATTTAAAACAGATTCAATATCTTCGGTAATTTTTTCAGAATGATTGGCATCACTCATATATACTTCTACATTTGTCATGTACCCCGTTCCAAGAAGACCCATCGAGGTGGTATAGGGAATGATGACTGAATCATTATTATTTCCATCTGAGAAGCTGTTTGATTTCTGCAATGTTCCAACTACCGTATGGGTTACGCCTGCAATAAGAAGTTTTTGACCAATAGGATTCTCTCCAAAAAACAATTCATTTGCAATGTTTGAACCAATCAGACAGACTTGATTTTTGTTCTGAATGTCTAAACGGTTTAATCCCCTTCCTTTATCGATAAGATCCTTCGTTTTTGAAAAATAAACTTCATTTTTTCCTTGAATCATGACATCCTTTTTTTCATTCCCCTTATGGACGACGGTGGTTTTTCCTGTCAGGGTTGGCGAGACTCCGGCTACATCTTCGATTTTCATAAGGCTTTGAATATCGTTGTCCATTAACCCTTGTTTGAGTGGTGTACCCATTGCCTGAACCGTAATTTTGTCTGCACCAAAGGAAGAAAACTCGCTTGTCATTCCATTCATGGCTCCTTGTACAATGGTAATTAAGGCAATAATCGAAGCAACACCAATCACAATGCCCAGCATAGTCAGGAACGAGCGCATTTTATTATGGATAAGATTCATCCAGGCCATCTTAATATTTTCTTTAAACATGGACGTACTCCTCTCTCAGTGTTCCGTCTAGTATTCTTACAATCCTCTTTGCGTGATTTGCAATTTCTATATCGTGTGTAATCATAATTATTGTTCTTCCTTCTTCATGAAGCTCATGAAACAGCTGCATAATTTGCTGACCGGTTTTCTGATCCAATGCGCCAGTAGGTTCATCAGCTAGTAAAATAGTTGGTTCTGTTACCATTGCTCTGGCTATAGCTACTCTCTGCTGCTGTCCGCCTGAAAGCTGATTAGGGCGATTTTGCATTTTTTCACCAAGTCCTACTTTTGTAAGCATTTCTTTTGCTCTTTGTCTGCGGTCCCTTTCCGGCACGCCTGCGTATATGAGAGGGAGCTCGACATTTTGAATTGCAGTTAGACGGGGAAGTAATTGGAATTGCTGAAACACAAAGCCAATTTCTCTATTTCGGATAATGGCCAGTTCCTTTTCATCCAGTTCATCCACCTTTTGATTTGATAAATAATAGTTTCCACTTGTTGGCGAATCGAGGCAACCAATAATATTCATCAGCGTAGACTTTCCTGAGCCCGAAGGACCCAGGATTGCTGCAAAGTCACCTTTATTTACGATTAAATTAATTTGATTTAAAACGATTTGCTCTTCCCCGCCCATATAATAGGTTTTGGTGATTCCCTGCATGTTTAGAATTTGCTCATTCATTATTCATTCCCTCCATGCATCATAGCCGCTGGATTATTTTCTTGGTTGGCAATTACTACTTCTTCGCCCGCTTTTAAACCGCTTTTAATTTCGCTTGTGGTCCCGTCATTAATGCCAATTTGAATATATTTTTTAGTTGGAGCTCCCTTTTCAGAGGGAATTAAAACATACGATTTATTCTTGCTATCAAACTGGATGGCCTTCATTGAAAGAGTAGTAACCCCAATTGCTCTTTGTTTGAGTATTTTTGCCTCTGTACTCATGCCAACTTTGATGGCATTATCGTGAACTAGGTCAATGGTTGCTGTAAAATAGGAAACTCCGTTTTCGTAGGTTGCTTCCTTTGAGATGGCAGATACCGTTCCTTTTATTACTTTTTCAAGTGCATTGAGGGTGACCTCGACCTCTTTACCTACGTTTAAATACTTCAAGTCATATTCGTCGACCTTAACAGTGGTTTGTAAGGCAGAATAGTCAACGATTTCAATCAGAGGTGCTCCTGACATGACCTCAGTATTTTCTTCCACATCTAGTTTCGAAATTTCTCCATCTATTGAAGCCTTTATCTTATCACCTTGTTTAGTGACGATTAATACATCACCGCTTTTTACTTGGTCTCCGACATGAACCTTAATTTCTTCTATTTGCATTGGAGCATTACTTGTGATGGTTTTCCTGTTTTTTGCCTCTACTGCCCCTGAAAAACTGTAGTACGTGGTAATATCACCAATTATCGCTTTTTCTTTTTCAGATGCATCCACTTCTTTTGGTTTAAAAATTGCCCCTGTAACAAAGAAAGCAGCTAACAATCCCACGATGGACCAGATTACGATTTTCTTTTTACTTTTCTTTTTTTGTTTCATTTTCTTCCCCCCATTTTCTTGTGTAGTCTTACTTTAAATCCTAAATATGAACTCAATATGAACTCGCCAAATAAATCCATCCCTGACATATACGGAGTCTCAGGGACTTTTACCATCCCGTTTTATATATGGACAAGATGATAATCATTATTGAAATCAACGCAATCAGGATTCCTAGTATCATTTTTTTAAAAGATAGCACTGGTTGTTTTAACAAATTAAAAATCGACCAGAGGATAGAACCAAATGTAAAGATAACTAGGACTCTTTTAATAAAAACATTTAATGGACCAATCATGAGAATAGCCGCAAATACAAAAGGTAAAAAAATCCATTTATATTCCTTCATGATCGTGCCCCGCTTTATAAACTATCAAAACTATCAACCTCCTCATTTATTTCTAAAGTTTACCGATACATTATGAACCCAATATGAACCTAAAAAAAACACGCTAGTCTAAGCGTGTTTTTTGTTCCTGTTTAATTGGCAAAGTTACATGGAATTCTGCCCCGCCATTTGGTCCTTCGTTAACTGAAATATCGCCTTGGTGAAGATCTACAATTTGCTTTACAATCGATAAGCCTAAGCCATTTCCCTTCACCGAGGAATCACGAGACTTATCCACTTTGTAGAATGGCTTAAAGATCTCCCTCCTTTCTTCTTCAGGTATACCTGGGCCTGTATCGGTAATAGTAATGGAAATTAAATTATCATTGACTTCGGCTTTTATTGAAATTTTTCCATAAGCGGGTGTAAATTTGATGCTGTTAGTCATTAGATTCGTCCATACCTGCTTGATTTGATCTTCGTCCGCTTCGATGGTAATGGGAGGCAGCTCAATATTTATTGCGATTTGCTTCTCTGACCATTGTGGCTCCAAGCCAATTGTCAAATTTCTCAGCTGCTCATCCAGCCGAAATATTGAGAGATTAAGTTGTAGCTGCTCGTGCTGCAGATGCGACAGGTGAAGCAGGTTCCTGGCCAGTCGTGATAATCGTGCGCTTTCCTGTTCAATGATACCCAAATATCGTATACGGCTTTCTTCACTAAGCTTTTTTTGCTTTAATGCTTTCGAAAATCCAGTAATCGAGGTTAAGGGAGATTGGATTTCGTGAGATACGTTGGAGACAAATTCCCGCCGCATTTGATCAAGGTTTCCAAGTTCCTTTGCCATGGCATTAAAACTCGAACTTAAGGTTCCAATCTCATCCTTTCGTTTCATCGGCAGAACCACATTAAAATTCCCCTTAGACATTTTTTTCGTTGCTTCCGTCAGCTTTACAAGCGGATTAACCACATATCGGGCGGCAATAATGATGAAAAGACTGCCAACGAATAAGACGACTATGTACATGAGAACAATTGCACTCATCAGCTGTTCTTCAAACTTATTATTCTCAATGCTCAAAAAAATGGCATACTTTTCCCCGTTTTCTTCAAAGGGGATTCCCACAAACGGAACATGTGTGATAAAACCCTTAAAATTGTCCGTAGTGTTCCCGTTTAGTACCGTGTCTACATAAGCTTTCCTAACTTTTAAATCTTCGTCCAGGAGAAGTTCATCTCCAGCCTGATTATATAGCTGCAAACGAGTCCCTGAAGTTCCCGAGTAAGCCTTCATAAAAGCGCGCAGATCCTCCGATTTAGTTGCCTGGTAGATTTCAAGGGCCTTTTTTCCATTATGAATTAGCGTATTGCGCATCTCATCCTGAGCATGGTTATGATACAAAATATTGGTTCCAAGATAAGCTACTAATAAACTAAAGATTACGGTGCTTACATAAATCACGACAATTCGAGAATAAAGCGACTTAATTCCGATACACCTCCAATCGATACCCCAGCCCACGAATGGTGACAATTTTGAAATCCAACTCGAAACTCACAAATCGCTCCCTAAGACGTTTAATATGGACATCTACAGTCCTTTCATCCCCTTCGTAATCCATTCCCCAAATTTGCTCAATAAGGTTATCACGAGTAAAGAGCTGGCCAGGATAGCTTCCTAGTTTGTAAAGAAGCTCAAACTCTTTCATCGGTATGGTCAACCTGTTTCCGTCTTTATAAATTACCTGGTAGGTTTTTCGATCAAGTTCTATATCACCCAACCTGATGACATTTGACGAAGCAATTCGATAGCGCTTAAGCAGCGCCTTTACCCTGAGAACTAGCTCAACCGGGTCAAAAGGCTTGACTAAATAATCATCTGTCCCTAACCTAAACCCTTTGATTTTGTCCTCAGATTCTCCCTTGGAAGTAATCATCAAAATCGGGATTTCTGTTATTTCACGGAGTTCCTTGCATAAGGTCCATCCATCCATCTTAGGCATCATGATGTCCAAAATAATAAGGTCCACCGGGTGATTCTCCGCGTACTGCAAAGCTTGCGCCCCATTTGATTTTTCGATAATATCAAAACCCTCATCATCAAGGTATAAGCGGACAAGTTCACGGATGTGGTCCTCATCATCCACAACCATTATTTTAGTCAAATTTGTTTCCCCCTTAGTCTATTAAGATTATTGAAATAATGCTGTTAACAAAGTCTGCACTTTTTGTCACTTGTGATCTCTGTATTAGATTAGAAATCCTGCATTAACGTAAGGTTCTTATTTCCTCAATACCAATAAACAACAAAAATATGGAATTATGTGGAATTAAGTGCTATATCCTCTTTCGATAGAAAATTCTGTTTTTGAAATTAGGTCTCGTAATTTTTCAGGACTGTCCACTCCGAATAATGGTTTAACTTTTTAAAGTAACGCATTGAAGCGAGTTTATTAAATAACGTACCTACATTTCGCAGCTAGGTATGTCCAAATTTCATTATATAGAGTTCAATACACACTTCCATTTGATCGCTTGTCATGAGGACCAATGTTTCTGTCATGTTAGGCACACCTTTCCATAATATGTTTATAATGATTACATCATATTATCCTTCTTTGTTCAATTCACCTATCATTTTAGTTCCATAAGTAACGATCATGTAAAGCTTCTCAAATTTATCAATTCGATAATATACAACATAGCTTTCAGTACTGACGTAGCCCCTCCTGTTTCAAGGCTTTGGGCTATAGCTATGGTATCACGCTGAAACAGATGCAGTTATTGCTTACGTTTTATCTCAGTACGTAACATCATCAGACGAAAAGCGATATACAATTCATTCGTAACATAGGAAAGAATCGAGGTAAGACATATGTATGTATCTCGTTCCACTTTTGTTGATATTTTCTCTATACATTCATCGAAAAAATAAAGGAGCTGACCCAAAAGTCCGCTAAAAGCGGACTTTTGGAATCAGTTCTTTTGTTTTTTACATAATTATCTATTTTTGCCCCTTACAAGCTTCTCATTCCTGCTACATTTCAAGCTAATTTAAGCGTTTTTCGATCTCTCGCAGCTTTTTTCGGAACGAAATCGATTGATAGAACGAAAATCTGGTTTTTGAAATCCACTGAGCCACATGAGAGGAAGGTGCACTTCCAGCTGGCGAGCAATTTCTCTGCCATGGTACATTTTCTGGGTGTAGGCATAGAGAATAATTTTAGTCATCATTTTTGGGTGATAGGAAGAAGTCCCTCCGCCTTTGTAGAACGTTAAAAAAGTTTCTAGCGGAATACCTTCCAACATGTCATGAACCACACGAGCCATGTTATCTTGTGGAATAAGGTCTGCCAAATTGGTTGGTAGAGAGAGGTTGTTCATGGTATACTCTTTAAAAGAAACATGTTGATGTTTCATAGAAGAATCGCTCCTGTTCTTATGTTAGGTGTTGTTGTGGTGACTCCATTCTAACAGATAGCGAGCGGTTTTTTTATTTTATGTAAAAAAACAGAGGGGCAGACCTCAAAACGCGTTAGCGTTTTGGGTCAGCCCCTTTCTGAACTGGCCCCCAAAAGTTAGATACGGGCGTGTCAGGCAGCCTGTTGGGCATGAGACCGGTATTGAACCGGGCTCATGCCCTTTAATTTTGCCTTGATCCGTTTATGGTTGTAGTAGTAGATATATTGATCCAATTCCTGTCTGAAATGCTCCATGCTTTCAAACTCCTCGTGATACAGGAGCTCACTCTTCAGTAAGCCGAAGAAGTTTTCCATGACGGCATTATCGAGGCAATTGCCCTTGCGGGACATGCTTTGTTGGATGTTTTGCTCCTTCAATGCCGTTTGATACTACGCCATTTGATAGTACCAACCCTGGTCAGAATGCAGAATGAGAGAGTGTCTTTCTGGAAGGCGCTCAAAAGCCAGATCCAACATCTCTGAGACGAGTTCATACACAGGCCGAGACTTGACGTTATACACAATAATTTCTCCGTTATACAGGTCTAAGACAGGCGAGAGGTAGAGTTTCTCCCCGTGCAAGTGGAACTCGGTTACATCCGTCACCCACTTCTCATTTGGTCTCGTGGCCATAAAGTTACGTTCCAAAAGATTCAGGGCAACCTTCCCGACATTGCCTCGATAGGAACGGTATTTCTTCATGCGTACGAGGCTCTTCAGCCCCATCTTGTTCATCAGAGGTTGTCTGTTGGTGTTGTTCATCTATGCCACTGAAAAATGTTTCAGTCTTGCCTGTTTTCATCGTTCTAGTTGTTATTCATAATTTGGCGGGTCTTTTATTTGTATCAATGGGTGTGTTCATTTTGATAAGTCTTATACGTCAATAAACTTAGAATTGCAGGGATGAACAATATTGCGGTCAGATTTACCCTCCCTCGTGGGCCGCAAGACGCTCTCGCGGGGCACCTAAACCTAGATTTACCATCCCTCGTTATCCGCAAGACGCTCTTGCGGGACACCTAACCTCAGATTTACCCTCCCTCGTGGGCCGCAAGACGCTCTCGCGGGACACCTAAACCTAGATTTACCATCCCTCGTGGGCCGCAAGACGCTCTCGCGGGGCACCTAACCTCAGATGTACCATCCCTCGTGGGCCGCAAGACGCTCTCGCGGGGCACCTAAACCCAGATTTACTCTCCCTCGTGTTCCTCAAGACGCTCTTGCGGGACACCTAAACCTAGATTTACCCTCCCTCGTGGGCCGCAAGACGCTCTCGCGGGACACCTAAACCTAGATTTACCCTCCCTCGTGTTCCTCAAGACGCTCTCGCGGGGCACCTAACCTCAGATGTACCATCCCTCGTGGGCCGCAAGACGCTCTCGCGGGGCACCTAAACCTAGATTTGCCCTCGCACGTGATCCAGGAGACGCTCTCGCGGGGCACCTAACCTCAGATTTGCTCTCCCTCGTGGGCCGCGAGACCCTCTCGCGGGGCACCTAACCTCAGATTTACTCTCCCTCGTGGCCGGGAGGCGTTGTTTGAATACGAGCTTACCATATTACATCTGCTATTAAAAAACACCGCCAGGCATAGCTTCCCAGCGGTGTTTCACTATACACAACAGATGATTAAGCTACTACCTCTCGTGTATTTGGGTATTTTTTATAATGCTTTTCTGTCATGATGGTTTTTAAGACTTGAACAACCTGCCACACTTCGGCATACGAAGAATACAAGGCAACCGGCGCTAAGCGGATGATGTTGGGCGCGCGGAAATCTGGAATGATGCCATGCTCTTTTAGTGACTTGCAGATTCTTGCGGCTTCTTCATGTTCAAGACTAATATGACCGCCGCGTCTGACATCTTCTCTTGGGTTTCCAATGACAAAGCCCATATCAGGTAATTCATGTTCAATCAAATCCATCAGGTATTGATTGATTTTCAAAGACTTTTCTCTAATATTTTCAATACCTGCCTCCGCAAAAATCTCCAACGAACCGAGTAGCGGTGCACAGCTGAGCACATGCGGTGTTCCAATTTGATAAGCGCCTGCCGATTGCGCGGGTGTAAACGTATGCTCCATATCAAATTGCTTTTCCTTTGTCGATCCGAACCAGCCCGCAAGTCCTGGCATTGTCCCAAAGTGTTTACGGTTTACATATAATCCGCCCACACTGCCCGGTCCGCCGTTCAAGTGCTTATAGTTGCACCAGTAGGCGAAATCCACGCCCCACTCACTAAAGGCATGCGGAATTGCTCCGACGGAATGACATCCATCAAACCCGATTAAAATGCCGCGCTGATGCGCTTCCCGTGTGAGTCGTTTCATATCTAAAATTTGGCCGCTTCGATACAGAACAGTAGGTAAAACAATAAGGGCAATATCATCGGTCATAGCGGCAATAATATCATCCTCTTCGATACATCTGCCATCCCGGCTTTTGACACGAATGAGATGATCTTCCGGATCGAACCCATGATTGCGTAACTGACTTTGCAGCGCATAAATATCTGATGGAAACGTCAATTCATCTGCTAAAATTTTGGTGCGCTTTCCTTTTGGCTGATAAAAGGTGGATACAAGCTGATGGAGATTCACCGTTGTAGAACCAGTTACCACAACCTCCTCCGGCGCTGCACCTACGAGCGGCGCTAATTTCTCTCCTAATGTTTCCGCCATAAAAAACCATGGATGATTTCCCTGCATCCAGCCATCAATTCCATGAATCTTCCAATCCTCCAGCGATTCTAACAGCGTTTTTTCTGCTCGCTTCGAAAGAAGGCCCAGTGAGTTTCCATCCATATAGATCGTATTCGGCTGTAAATAAAATTCGTTTCGGAAATCCCGAAGTATATCTTCCTTGTCCAGTTGCTTCGCGTAATCTAATGTATATCGCAAGAATTCTGTCGTCATAGCGTTCCTCCATATTCTCTGCACCTATAAAAAAATCATAATAGAAAAAGCGAAACCACGTCAACGAAGTTATATTGATTATTCAGAAAATAAAATTATCAATTCTTCTTGAAGCCATTTGCATCCTTCCATGCGTGAACAACGCTTTCTTTTTTTAAATCCTTTTTGATCTTCCATTCTAGCAAATAACCTATACTGCATGCCGTAAAAATGGGTGAATTACCGGTAGCGCGCATGGATGAAAGCGTTAAACGAATTCTGACACTAAAAGCGAAATATACATTAACTGATAGACCATGAGAGTCATCTCGTTTACAGCGCTAACACAACAGCAAAGGTGTGCCCGGTTTGAGAATTTCTCATAAGGAGACTGCTTATGCTACGGATGATTACAGCCTCACTCATGTTTGGTGTACTACTTTATATGACGATTGTTTTCTTACCTGAAGTAGTCAGAATTCCCTACACCATTACCAAATGGATATTTGTCATCATTGCCTGTCTACACTTTGTTTTCTCCAAAAACAATCGATGGGTTAACTTTATTTCATTATTTTTAGCTTTTCTTCTTTTTCTAACAATCATCACAGTAACCGTTCCATAGCTCGCTGTACTAAAAAAAGCACCGCGTTCGGTGCTTTTTTACATCTCATTCATACGTATACATCATCCAAATGGTGATATCCTCAAATCCAATGCACTTATAGATAGCACCGGCCGCCGGATTATCGTAAAACAAGCAGAACTCTTTTAGCATTTGCCCGTTCTTCTTTCCCACCCAAAAAAAGAATGTCGGTTTTTCTAGTTGTACGTATATAGCAGTTTATTCTACTACCGTTCATGTTCTTTATTGCTTTCCTTTCATACAATAAAGACGATATCTAGCAAATATATAATCAGTTGTGATATACAAGTTCGAGTTATTTCTTCAAGTTATTGTAATGACTTACGACTTGTTGTGTAATCTCACTGTCTTCTGTTAGTCCACTGACTTCTTTTAGTACATAGGAAACGCCATGTTGTTTAATCATCTCTTGCATTTGGATTGCTTCTTCATCGTGCTGATCATCAAACAGTAAGGCAGCTGCAATTGCATATGCAAGATGTTCATAAGAAAGCCCCGCTTTATTCGCTTCAATTGCCGGGCGCACTAAACGGTCGTTCGGTCCCAGTTTACGTAAAGGAGAACGTCCTACTCGTGTTACAGCATCATGTAAATATGCATTTTTAAAACGATTCATAATCTTATGGATATATTGCTGGTGTTCATCTGGGTCTAGATTATATTGTTTTACCAAATAGGCCCCTGTTTCACTCAGTGTAGCGTGTACTTGTTTAGCAATCATTTCATCAACCAACGTTTGATCGATTGTTTCTTTTCCCTGGAGATAGCCAAGATAAGCAATGACAGCATGTCCAGTATTTACTGTGAATAGCTTTCTTTCAATAAATGGAGCAAGGTTCGCAACAATCTTCATTCCGTCAATCGGAGGAATTGTTTCACTCGTTTCCACTACCCATTCAAAATAAGGTTCTACAAGTACATCAAGCGACCCCTGGTTGTCCTGAATAGGTACAATACGGTCTACTGCTGAGTTAAAGAAATATACTCGATTTTGCAACTTTTGTTTTGTTTCTTCATCCATATTCTCTAGAATATACCCTTTTAATAAATCTGTTGCTGAGATTTGATTTTCACATGCAATAATATATAACTTTTCATTCGATACTTTTAATCGTTCAGTCAAGCCTTTCGCAATTAGTGGTGCAATGCGCGGCAATATATTAGGACCAATAGCTGTGGTCAAATACGTTGCTTGTTGAATAGCTTCTATTACTTCCTTTTCTTGCTTTAGATTATTTAAGCCCGATACATTTTCAATCGTCATGCATTCCTGTGCATCTGTTGCTAACTTTACTTGATATTTCTTTTCTTCATTCAGTTTATCAATAATTTGCTCAGCAATATCCACAAAAGTTACATGATAACCAGACTGCGAGAAAAGTGCACCAATAAATCCCCGACCAATATTTCCCGCTCCAAAGTGTACTGCTAGTTTCATTTTCATCATTCCTTTATTAAATTAGTATGAAGATACTCTAAAAAAATGGCTTCTAAACGAGAACGAATGATTTCCTCATTTGACGAAGAAAAAATTATAGCTGCCTCATCGCTTTCAATTAAGCTAACACTAATTAAACTTACTATTTCCTGCTCTCTCACACTTAACTCTTCAGGAGCTAGCATTAATAACAGGGTTTTCATATACATGCCTTTCCCATCCATACCCTTTATCAAACAGGGCTGCTCTAAATGAGCTACCTGAAAAATCAGCTCCCGCACCTTTTCATGCCTACAATGAAACAGGCCCATTCCTGTGTTAGGTATTCCTAATCCACCCTGTCGCTCGCGGTCCTTAAGTTTTTGTATAACATCACTTGTATGCGATAAGAGCCCATCTCTTTCTGCACCCCTGACCATTTCCTCAATCATTTGCGTATGAAGGAAATGAGGCATTCGGTACACACGAAGATTCTTTATAACAGACTCAATACTACGATGTACATCCTTTAACTCCTGCAATACCTCTTGAATAGTTGACTTTATTTTGACAGTTTCTTCGTTTTTCTTAGGTTTTCTATACTGTTTATTTTTTGTCAAACTTTCAATATTTCTCTTTAAAAATTCCCTAATCGCTACAATATCACCGTCATTTAACAATGGCGTAACCAGAATATAATCTAAGCTAATAAACGGAAGTCTTACGGTAGATATGATAACATCGTATTCATGTAAGCTATCTTGCTGTTGCAGGTCTTTAATAGATTTAATATCCACAGAATCAATTTCAATGATTTCCTTTTTGATTCGACTAGCCAGCATTTTTGATGTACCAATTCCAGTTGGGCATACAACCAGCGCCTTTATTGATAACTCTTCTTCTCGCATCACCAACGCAGATCCGAAATGCAATACAATAAATGCAATCTCATCATCAGGAAAATGCCCCATATCCTTAAACTCTTTTTCCACACTATTTTTTACCGCCATAAACAAAACGGGATACTTTCGTTTTATTTCCTCTGTTAATGGATTAAATAGCTCCAGCTGTTGCTTCATTCGAAATAATGCAGGCTCCATATGAGCAAGTAGCCCTTGATATAGAGAAAAATCTTTTGAAAAATCAATATGCAGCTGCAAGGAAACAAACTGTATCACATTTTTTATCATCCGCCCTAGCACAACACTGTCATACGGAATAAAATCTGCCGCTTGTAACTTTGACCCTTTAAGGATAACCGCCAAATATTCAATATCGCTCTGTGTAAATGTAACAGCGCATGTTTGTTCGAGCTCTTTGCACAGCTCCTTAATCAGATCATACTCCCCTGTCAACTCACTATCTTCACCCACTGTTTCTAACAGGAAACCCTTTTTTGTTCTTTGCATAGCGATACAAATATGGACGATTAATCCAATATAATCACTGTCAGCAAGCTTAGTTGAACCTTTATTAACTACAGCATGAACGGCCCGATCGGCTTCTAACATATACTCTGGTTGAAAGTAATGTAAAACCTTATCCTGAGCAAGTTTCGCCTTCTCTAGTAAAAATAAGCTTTCAATTAGCTCTTCATTAAAATACAGCAAAAAAAAGCTTGCCAAAGCTTTTCTTTTATCAATTTCTGTTCCATTGACCTCAACGCCAACTCCTCTTTTTCGAGTCAGCTGCACATTGTAATTTCTTAACCATTCCGTCAATTCTTCTAAGTAAGCTGTTAGCGTCGCAATACTCACACCCAGCTCATTGGCTAATATTTGAATTTTATAAGAGGATGTTTCCTGAAACAAAGCCAAAAGAAGTAATAATTTTCTTTCATTGGGTGTTTGATCAATGGGCTGAATATCTGTCAGTTGCTGAATGAGACGAAAAATCCCTTCATTTTTCCCTTCAATACTAAGCCCTTCATTTGTGTTCCGAATTAAATGCAGTTCAAATTCTCTAAGAATTTTCTCTATTGTCTTCAAATCACGCTGTATGGTTCGAACACTTACATTTAAAAAAGTTGCAATAGAAAAAACACTATGCTTTCCTGATGTTTTAATAATTAATTCAATAATTGCTTTTTCCCTAGATGTAATAACCATGCTACCAACTCACTTCAGTCAAATGAACAAGCTTAAAAATATGTAGAATAGAAACATACCTCATGTTTCTATTCTACACAAACATATTAGTTACTGTTCATAATATCCTTTAACTCTTTTGCTGTTTTGGCTTGCACCATTCTTTCAATATTTTCCATATCAGAACATGTAATAGCTATGCTAGATAAAATCTCAAGGTGTGTATTGTCCTTACCAGCAATACCGAAAATTAAACGTACTTTTTGTCCATCAAAATCAACACCATTTGGTATTTGCAAAACAGTAAAGCCCGATTTAATAACATCCTTTTTAGCTTCCTCTGTTCCATGTGGTATTGCCACATCATTTCCCATGTAAGTTGAAGTCATATTATCTCTCACAAGCATGGCTTCAATATAACTTTCCTTTACATATCCAGCTTTCACCAAAACTTGTCCTGCAAAGCGAATCGCTTCTTCTTTCGTGTTAAACTCTTGATTAAGGAAAATATTTTCCTCACGAAGCAAATCATCATTTGCACCTGATTCCTTGGCAGGAAGACTCAATTCCGCAACTTCCTGTGAGGTGCTCTCGCTATTTTGCAATCGCTGTATGAGTCTGTCATATTCCGGACTAGATAAGAAGTTATCTACTGAAATATGGTAAGCATTCGGAATTTTATGCTTTGCTCTTGGTGTTAATTCTTCTTGTGTAATAACAATTTGTGCATCTGCCGGAATATTACTAATCGCAGCATTTGTAACAGAAATGTTTAGCTCCGCTTCTTTCACCTTTTTTCGTAGAAGAGAGGCACCCATTGCACTTGATCCCATTCCAGCATCACATGCAAATACGATTTTATTTACTTTTTCCGGAAAAACACCTGTCGTTTCCACGAACATATCTGCTACAGCACTTTTCTTTCCTTTCATTTCTTGCATTTTCTTCGCAGCGCTCTCAATATCTTCCTCTGCTTCTTTACCTGTTTTTAAGATAATTGTTGAAAGTACAAAAGAAACGACTGCCGCAACTAGCACACCAGCTATGTTTGCTATATACGAACTTGCATGATGAGGTGTCACCGCTAAGATTGCAATAATACTACCTGGAGATGCCGGCGTGAACAAGCCGCCCCCTAGTAGAACTAAGGTAAACACACCACTCATACCAGATACAATTACAGCTAAAAACAACATCGGACGCATCAAAATATATGGGAAGTAAATCTCATGAATCCCACCGAAAAATTGAATCAGCGCAGCGCCAGGAGCTGTTCTTTTTGCAGTGCCTTTTCCAAAAATAGAATATGCAAGTAAAACACCAAGACCCGGACCAGGATTCGCCTCTAAGAGAAATAGAATGGATTGACCTGTTTGTTTTACTTGTTCTATCCCAATTGGCGATAAAACACCATGATTAATTGCATTGTTTAAAAATAATACCTTTGCAGGTTCAATAATAATGCTTGTCAAAGGCAATAAACCAGTTCCAACTAACCAGTCAACACCACGTACTAGCCAGCCTGTAAATACATTTACAGCAGGACCAACAGCTAAAAGGGAAAGAATTGCTAGTACCCCTCCAATAATACCTGCTGAAAAGTTATTCACAAGCATTTCAAATCCAGCTTTTACTTTTCCTTCAATAAAGGAATCAAATTTCTTAATAGCATAACCACCAAGAGGTCCCATAATCATCGCACCAAGGAACATCGGAATATCAGAGCCTACAATAACACCCATTGTGGCAATGGCACCCACAACAGCACCACGCTGATCATGTACCAACTTCCCTCCCGTATAACCGATTAACAACGGAAGCAAATACGTAATCATCGGGCCAACCATTTTGGCAAGGCTTTCATTTGGAAGGAAGCCAGTAGGTATAAATAAAGCCGTAATTAATCCCCACGCAATGAAAGCTGATATGTTCGGTAAAACCATTGAACTTAAGAAGTTTCCGAACTTTTGTATCGCTACTTTTATATTAGCCTGAGCCATTTCTCTCTCTCCTTTATTGTTATAGTACACTATTTATAGTAGTTTACAGCTATATGGTATTCAATAAAGAAGAAATTCATTTTTGTCGCGACTAACGAGACAAATCTAATGTTTCTCTCCAAGAAAATAAGAAGTCCGAATGAATTGTTTTATACAGGCAGCTGTGCCAAACATAGCTTCCCCATACTTTTCTTTTAAAGCTGCATCAAAAAAGCACCGCATTCGGTGCTTTTTCACATTTTATTCATACGTATACATCATCCAAATGCCGATATCCTCGAATCCAATGCGCTTATAGATGGCACCGGCCGCCGGATTATCGTAAAACAAGCAGAGCTCTTTTCCTTCTTCGAGCATTTGTCCGCACAGCTTCAGCATGCATGCCGTTGCATAGCCTTTTTTCTTGTAATTTTCACGTGTCGCAACGCCTACAATCATGGCCGATACGGAGTTCTCCGCTGCGGTAGAAGCACTGGACACCATCTTTCCATCTTCTCTAATAAAGAAGGTGCGAGACGTTCCATCTGCAAGTCCCCGGCGCTTTCTTTCTACGGTAATGCTAGATTCGCTGAACTCCGGCACTGCTTTGAGCATCTCAACCAATTGTTCCGCATCGTCAGGTGTCGCTTGTTGTACATGAGAAAGATCAACACCTTGCCCACCCTGTAGCTTCGTACACTTTGCATAATAGGTGGGGCGTTTTCGCTTGAGCTGCTTTGTTACATACGGCTCGATTTTTCCGGTAATCTCCTGTAGTCCAGACATCATGTTGAAATTCGGATCGTCACACATGATGTTCGCAAAGCCTTCTGCATCGAATGCGCCTAACGCAAATGGAATATAGTTTTGCTCATATTTAAGTAACACAGCAATCAGCTCGCCATGTTCGTCAAACTCGCCCCAGAGCTTTTGAAAATCCTGCTCGTATCCATATGCTTCAATATCGCCGATAATAAATAAATTTTCCGCACTTTTTGTTTTCAGTAGCTCAAAACAAACATCATGATCTTGTGCTGTCAGTCTTCGTATCATGTCTCTCTCCCCTTATGCAGTAAATATTGTTATTATTTTACAATGGAAGAGTTTGTTTGCAAAGATTCATTTTATTGAAAAAACAAAATATTTACTTCTCACGATAAGCATTCACAACTATACAAAATACGTAATAAGCGCTACACCTAAAAATAAGAGTCCTACAGATCCACTCCACAAGCCAACACGCTCACGAAAAGTCCGATGTTGTTTTGTTTCCGAGTGAAAATTTGCGCGCTGCCTATCACCATTCACCCAAATATTAAGAAAAACACCTGAGATAACAAAACAGGTGATACTAATCATTAATAAAGTTGTAAATAAATCCATCTGTATTCACCTCGCTTACTTGATACATATCTATTCAACAAGCTAGATTCAAATCCCTTTTCATTCCCATATGGTACAATAGCGCTTTCACCTTACCCATATGCTCTCCTTACTCTCTATATTTTTGTAGATTCTTACAAAAATGTTTGCTATATTTACGCTATACGAAAGGTGAAGGAGATCTCCCTATGAAACTTTGGTCAAAGGCTATGATTTGGTTTGCGCTCAGCCTATTTATTTTATATCTCGTAGATGTCTTTACCGTTAGCCCTACCGTTACTTCAGGAAACGGTAACCTAGGACTATTATTTGTATTCCCTGCACCTATCGTATGTTTCTTTTTTATCAAACACCTGCGAAAGGTTTTACAAAGCCTTGACCTGCAGCCAAAAACCTGGCTGTGGATCCGCGTCGGTTCACTCCTCTTTTTTGCAATAGGGTGCTTGTTAGAATATCAATATGTTCTACATATGATTCATAGCTTAGGAGGAACACCCAAAGAGGAAGCCTCGAGAATTTATCGTTACCCTTGGCTCAATCAGTATACCAATACGATGTTTGTAAACGTGTATACTTTTTTATGTATCAGCACCTTAGCTATTTGTTTCACGAAAAAGAAATAGAAAGGCGCCGCACGACATACAGTAGTTGTGAGGAGGGATGCATATGGACCGGGAACAAGATAAAAAAAGTGCAATTGAAACGGATGACCTTGCGAATCGGACGGTGTACGGGGCGCCAACAATTGGCGGTGCTATCGTATTTGGCGGTATCATTTTGTATATTCTCTACGACGTATTTTTGAAATGAACAAGCGGCCTATGCAGGGCCGTTTTTTGATAAGGGGATTTATACAAACGAAAAACCCATGTTGTAGCTGTATTTCTTCCCATTCGATAAAATTTGCAGCACTTTTCTCGTTACCCCGCAGCAACAAAAACTAGGCGCATACCTAGTCATATTCCCCCTTACAAACGCATATCTTATAGAAAGCCTTTCACTACGGCGGCATCGCCAAGCGGTAAGGCAAAGGTCTGCAAAACCTTCACCACCGGTTCGAATCCGGTTGCCGCCTTCTCTTCACTGCATATCCAAGTCGATATGCAGTTTTTTTATGATTCTTTTCGAAATCTCGTCCCACTTTCACCTATAACAGTGAAGACATTTTCGCAGGAGGTGTCGGTATGGACGCGATGCAGGCTAAGGATTGGATAAGTATGATTGCAAATGTAGGCTTTCCCATCACCCTCACATTATATTTACTTCTTCGCTTTGAAAAGAAAATTGACGGCTTAAGCGATGTGATAGATCGCTTAAAGGATGTGATAAAACGCTAGGCTCTGAGATGCAAATCTCAGAGCTTTTTTTATGACTAACACAAACAAGGAATTTTTTCTATTTTCAAAAAATCCATCTAGCTTTTTACGAACACATGTACCATAATAGAACATAAGTTCGATTTTATTTGATTTTCCGTGGTCTCATTTCACTTCTTTAAGTAAAAGGAGGTTCTAAGCATGAAACAGAGTGTATCCAAAGAAACCGAAAAAGAATTATATACAAGCAGGCTTCAAAAGGTGCAGCAAAAACAAAGAAAGCTTTTTAAACATGCGGTGATGAGAGAATTTTTGAAGATTGGCCGCAATGCTACCTTGCTAGAGCGATTCATGCAAGATCCGAACCAAAAGCATATGGAGCAGCTAGAAGCATCGTTTCGTGACTTTTATTACGAGGTGCGCATTACCAACTATTTAAACGGCATGTCACGGCGAATGGCAATCGACTACGATAAAAAGCTAAAAAAGCACAAAGAGCGCTTTCAGCTCATCATTGACCAGCCAACCGACGCAGCGCTGTCTTTAGCTGATGTACTTGCGGCAGACATAGAAACACCCTTAGATACCGTCATGGCAAAAGAGCAGCAGTATTTCTTTGAAAACGTACAAAACCCAAAACTACAACGAGCATTCACATCTATCAAGCTACAAGAAAAGCAAAAACAACTGTTAGAGCTGCGCTTTAATCAGCAGCTGACCAACAAAGAAATCGCAAGGCGGTTCGGTCAAACCGAACAAAATATATCATACTGGCTCAAAAAAACGCTCACACAAATTAAAAAAGCGTATCAGAACCTAGACCATTCATAAAAAACAAAGAAAAAGGAGAATTCTGACCATGTTTTCATCTCTCACGACACACGATGAAACAACCTGCCGCATTCTCCAAGCCTTGGATAAAAAGATAAAACTGCACGTCAAACAAACAACCTTTGATGAGCGCGAAGATCTTGCGCATGAAATCAAAATTAAAGCACTTAAAAAACTGGACAAGCTACTTCAGGAAGAACCACCTTGTTTTTGGGAGTTTGTAGAAAAGCTCTAGACTCGTGGGAGGCTAGAGCTCCTTCCCGCTTTTGTTAATCTGCAAAATGGTTGTACACCTTTTCTACCGAGCTATATGTCTCTTCATTTGAAAACAAATAAAATCCATCTGCATCGTGTGCCATGCACATAGTCGTTGCGAGGACATTCATATCAATTTGCAAAATGGATGTCTCCACATGCTTGTTTCGCATGCTCTTTGTTATTTGAGTTGTTACACGCACATTATTTGAAAAGGAAATAATATAGCTACAATTCGATTCTGCCAGCCAAAAGGTTTGTACGATAATCTCTTGTAGCGCATTGATACAATCTACTTGCATCCTAAATAAAGGTACATGATATCGTACGGTTTTACCATCTATCATCACCGTACATGTATCAGCTAAACGCTGTATATCATAAGGCTGCCGTAGTTTTTTCAACAGCACCTCGATGTCTTCAAAATCATGATACGTAGAGAATATCACATATACAGGAAGCAGAGAAATCTTGCGAAAATATGCTGACAGCATACTTTTTACTTCAGTAGGTTGAACATAATACCTATATTTCGGTGTACCTATTACTCGAAAAAAATCTTCTGTTTCACTATGTGTGTCAATAGAAACTGTAATCACGCTTCTCCTCCTTTGCTACAAGTTGCCGCTTTCCTCCATACGCTTATAGCCTTGTTTCAGTTGCTCAGTCGTAGTTGGATCACCAAGCTCTATCGATAGATCCGCTTTATATACTCCCCTTAACCCTACATGTAATCTACAATAAAGTAAAAATATGGTAAAATCAAATCTAGAAAAGGAACTATCTAAGAAAGGGGCACTTTATGAACACAGTTACACTTGTTGAAATAAACGAAGACAATTGGTATACGTGCTGTCAGCTTCAAGTTTCTGCTGCACAAGCCGCGTTTTTAGAGCCGAATGCTATCTCCATTCTACAGGCTAAATTCCAGCTCACTCTCCGTCCATACGCCATCTACTACGGAGATGAAATGGCGGGATTTCTTATGTATAACACAGAGCTTGAAGAGTTGGACGGGTATTGGGTGTACCGCATTATGATCGACAAAAGATTTCAAGGCAGAGGCATTGGGAAAGTAGCTGCAAAGCTGATGCTCGCGGAGATCGCTGCACTGCCGAATGCTCGTAAAATTGTGGTCGGCTATCACCCGACGAACGAAGGTGCGCATCACTTATACAAAAGCCTCGGCTTTGTTGATGAAGGCCATCGCTTTGGGAAAGAAATGGCTGTGGTGAAGTATATCGATTAACAAAGCAATACATGCGTTTAGATTTGCATTACCCTTACAAACAAAGAAAAAGGTTCAGCACCCCTACTGGACCTTTTCCCACTACTACCTATTTCCCTCGCGATACTGACATAAATGAATCAATATGCTTTCTCGCAAACTCCTCAAACGTACGCGGCTGCCTGCCAGTCAGCTTTATAAAATCTGTAGTAACAGCCTTGGCCGTTCCCAGCCGCGTCATATCTCATTCCTCCCTTTTTATAAGCTCTATTTAGCTAACCTAGCTCGTACAGCTGTTATGACAAACAAAAGCATGGGGACAACAATTTGCAGGGGCACATGTACAAAGGGCGGGACGATTTCCAAGCCCAGCTTTAGATGCTGCGGCGGATTGTTGGACATAAAATAAGACCCTCCCATAATGAGACTCAGTCCAATCGTAGCCAGAATCCCAGGTTTTACGCGTGGTAAGCATTCCTGCATCACCCGTATAGAACCGAAGGCGAACACAAAAATCTTAAAAAAGCCACCGATAATAAAGATAATGACCGCGATAAGATCTAAGCGCTGAATGTAATTTAAGACGTGCACACGCTCAATGGCTTTTACAAGCGGAAATATATGCTGCCAGGCTAAGTCTGGGTGCAGCACGGAAATGGTAAGAAAAGCAGAAAAAGACAGTATAACGGTGGATACAAGAATCACAACACTGCCGCCTTTCCATACAGCACGCTTTTCTATCACGTATGGCAGCAATGTGAAAAATACGATTAATTCGCCGAACGGAAGAGTAATCAGTAGTGGAAACACCGCTTTTCGAATATTTGCAAACGGAACCGGGAGCATAGGTTTCATGTACTCTAGATGAAACAAATCGCTTAGTAAAATGAAGGCAAACATCGCGATGATAAACAAAAGCGTCACAAACCCAAACAAGATCGCCGAGCGGATAAATGGTTCAATTCCCTTAGAATACGTGTAAAGTACCAATAACAAAATGGATACCTTGATATAAAAAGGATTCATATTATAAAGTAAGGAATTGCTGATGAACTGCGTAAAATCAATAAGCACCCTAGATGCAATAAACGAGAAATACAACGCGTATATAATCGCCAATACCAAACCAAGATATTTTCCGAATTGCTGCTTTAAAATAAAGCCTAAACTACCATAATGGTTATGCTTCCAAATGTATACGTACATACCAAACAAAAGTGTGCCTATCATACCGGCCAGCAAGATCGCAAGCCAAGCGTACTTGCGCGCCTCAAGCCCGACGCCCAGTACAATAGCGCTGCCGAGCAAAAACAAAAGCATCGTACAGCATAGTTCAATGACACCGAACGCTTGCTTGGACTGCAATTCACTCACTCCCTACTTTAAAATCACCGATATTTGGAATCCTGATATCCGCATCAATAGAAATAGACGTTGTTTTAAGTAAAGCAGGCCACCTTGCTTTTATTGTATCCCACTCCTGCTGACTATGCTTTTCCAGCATCACACCTAACCCAAAGGGATCTATCTCATAGTTCCGAAATACCACCATGCCCTCCTCCACATGATGCTCAATATCCTTCACAAGCTCCTTTTTCAGTAATTCAATTGTCTCAGGGTCACCTAAGTCATGACGACAGTTGTACTGACTGACGGTACCATCTAGCTTTAGATCAAATAGAAAACGTATGTTATCTCCGTTTATCTTTACATCCCGTAGCTTCGGGCGACTGCCGGATACCTTGAAGGTAAAATAATTCTTTTCATCTTTAGGACAGCTAGCAGCCAACAGGAAATTAGATGTTTTTTTCTCTAACATGTATAGGTATAGCGATTCCCTCGAATCAATAAAGCCCTTGAGCTTTTCTCCTTTGAACAAAGCGGTTCCCCCATACGCCAAATGCGTGGGCTTTAGGGTCTCAAAGTTAGCTTGCTTCTCACCTTGCTTGCGCTTGCCCATGATGTAGATATAAGGTAGCGTTAAATCTTTTCCCTGCTGCATTAAATCGATTTTAATATCACTTGCCGTTTGCGGAATTTTTCTGCCCAGCTTTTGCAGGATGCTTGTGATTTCAAGGCCCGAAAACCCTTCCACAGGTGCAAAGACCTTGAGCATCTCATAAGCGGTTGCATCTCTTGTCGTTACAACCAGAACATTGGCGGGGATATCCGTCGCCTGCAGTAGATAGTTGGCAATCTCATGAATCGGTCTGTTTCGTGCCATCTTTTCGCCAATGACGATAATTTGCATTTGCTTTAGATGCAAATGACGTGACATATACACAGACAGGTGCTCTAGGGCAGCATCAATTGTCTTACCGCTTGCTTTATATACTACATAAGGAGAGTTTTTAATCGGTTTTTCGCCCGATAAAGCGCTTGGATTGATGAGCTGCAATGACACCTCATAGCCCTTCTCTGCCTCGTCTACACCCATCGCAAAGGAAAAGCCGATTTGATTTAATTCATTTTTATCACCCTGTGAAAACGAGAGCGAAGCAGCTGACAAAATAATAAATATAACATATAGATACCTCATAACAATCACTCACTCGGCTGATTCTGTTCTGTTTTGTATTTCTTTTTCGTATTTACAATCTTTTTAAGACTCATACGAACAAACGTGTCTTTTAAATCAGGAATATGAAGCGGCATAATGGGCGACAAGTACGGAACGCGAAAGCTCTGCAAACTGCATAGATGAATCACAAGTGCAATGGTCCCCAGCATAATGCCGTAAAACCCGAAGGTACTCGCTAGAAATACAAATAAATAGCGAATGGTTTTGACAGAATTGGCAAAAGGCTGTACCGGTACCGCGAAATTCAATACATACGTCGCCGATACCACCACCAAGGTGGCCAGCTGCACGAGGCCAGCCTGCGCCGCCGATTGTCCCAAAATGATTGTTCCAATAATCGCAAACGCTAATGTCAGCCCGCTCGGCAACCGAATCGAGCTTTCCAGTACAATTTGAAACATCAACATAAACAGAAGCACCTCCGCCAATACTGGTAAGGGCACAACCTGCCGCTGCGCCGCCAGGTTAATCAGTAATTCACTCGGAATCATCTCTGGATGAAACAATGTGAATGCAATATATAGTGGAATTAAATAAATGGAAACAACAAAAGACAGAATGCGCAGCAGTCGCGTCCATTCCAAAAAAGAGGGCTCATAATAATCTTCAGGCGACTGCAGAAACTGAATGAATAGGGCGGGCACGATGATTACATTTGGAGAACCGTCACATACAATCACAATCTTGCCCTCAAGCAGATGCGCCGCTGTTACATCAGGTCGCTCGGTCACTAATACAAGTGGAAAGGTGGTTTGTTGCTTGTCAGTCATAACCTCTTCAATGTAGGATGAATCGAGAATGGCAGATAGCTCAATAGCGGCGAGCCGTTCCTTTACATCTCGTAAAATCTCTGTATCTACCTTCTCTGCTAGATACACAACTGACACATTCGTTTGAGTTTCCTCACCGATGCTTTGCTCCTCGATAACCAAGTCGGCATTCTTGACGACTCTTTTAATGAGCGATAGATTATTTTTGGCCAGCTCCGTAAAGCCAATCTGCGGTCCCTTTAATACGCGCTGTGTTTGCGGCGGCGCTAAGGAACGATCCTTCCAATCTGATGTATCAGCGACGATGCAAGAACCTGTCCCCTCTATAAACAACAGCGTTTTTCCGTTTGTCAGCTCCGCAACAGCTTCCTCCATGGAAGAAAGCACCTGTGCATCTGCAATCTCAATCGTATTCATTACACTGAGCACTGCATCCTCGTGTGAAAGAGAACGCAGCTGCAGCAAGGGCCGCATGATATGATTTTGAATGACATCCTTTGATGCAATCGTGTCCACATACACCATACCAATCGCAAGCCCCGCAACGCTCACAGTTCTCGTGATGACTTCTTTGTTAAAATGAAGCGCTTGCCGCGCATAAAAAAGATTCATTTCCACGATTGTTGATATTTGTTTCATATGTAGGCTTCCTCAATGGCAGATTCTTGTAATATGCGTTAGTATGACCTTCCTTATGTAAAGTATACTAACAGACGTTTCTACCAAAAAAGCTACCCTCCATATGGAAAGGTAGCTTTTAAAATTATGGTCGTTTGAAACACTTTATCGTCTACAGCGTACCGCTTCACTTCATCTAATGCGTCAATCGGCATCACGCCCACAATTAATCCAAATACAACCAGAAGCGTCGGATACGGCTGTTTTATTTTTTCAGCTATAAAGACAACCGCTACAGCTATCGCTAACAAAATCACCCAATAGTGCGTCACCGTGTATTCCCCCTCCTTCTTACCCTTACAGCCCGTTTATTCCACGTGCATATAGGATGTACGTTCCCCGCTTTTGTCATTCTCCCCCGCATCTTTAGATGATACAATATACAAAACACAAATAAGGAGACACTATGAATCGTATTAAAACGTGGGCAAAGCAACTCAAACAACATATTTTCGTTCTATATCTCGCCTGCAAATCGGAGGATGTGCCTTGGTACGCCAAGCTCTTTGCCGGCTGTGTGGTAGCTTATGCGTTCAGCCCCATTGATCTGATACCGGACTTTATTCCGATTTTAGGCTACTTAGATGACCTAATCCTGATACCACTTGGCATTTTGCTGGCGCTCAAGCTCATTCCTGAGCACGTGCTCGTCGCTTGCGAAGCGGAGGCGCAGGAAATGATGAAGAAGGAAAAACCAAAGAATTGGTTTGTAGGGACGCTCATTTTGCTTATATGGGCATTCGTTTGTATCTGGGCGGTGCAGTCTCTTATACGCAAATAAGCAGCATCCTACTTTTATCTGGAGGTATCAGTCATGAAAGTTTGTAATGTTTAACCGCTTCATTTTACCAGCTCCTGTCCCTGCCTTTTCTAGTAAACAGTGTAGACAGGAAGGGAAGGTTTTAGGCATTAGAGGCTGAAAAAATTATTCACTTATATATAGCAAATCTCCGACAGTAGTAAATTTAGAGACAATCATTAAGGGTATCAATGAAGAGGATATTTTAAACAAGTTAACGCAAGCCCCTTCACTTGAAGAAGAATAAGACAAAATACAATTTGGTATATTTTGTCTTATTCTCCCTTTTCGGGGGATGGGCAAAAACACCCAACATGCAGAACAAGCATCTCGTCGCATATGTGTTGGAGCGCCAAAATGAGGGGATGAGCGCGGCAACCGTGAAGCAGGATCTGGCAGCGGTCAGGTACTTTCATAATCAATTACCGAAAACGCGCTATCAAATCTCCGATAACAAGCAATTGCAGGAAACGTATAAAGAGTTCTCACTGGAGCGTCGCAGTTTTGGCGGTGTGAACCGCCGATGTACGGAGCTGGAATATCAGAGATTCATTACATTGGCGGAGCAGAACGGTCATGCAGACACGGCCCAGATTATTCAATTGGCACGGGAGCAGGGATTGCGGATCCATGAGGTCACGCGATTGAGCCGCACGGACGCGGAGAAGACGCTGAGAGACGGTTTGCTGACGATAAAGGGTAAAGGAGGGCTTGTGCGCGAGGTGCCTCTGAGAGAGACCGGCAGAGCAATGCTGCATGACTCTATGCAGGGGGGCGAGCGTGGGGCCAAGTTGTTTGTGCGGGAAGGGGAAAAAGCGCACACTGTCATCCAGCGTGTGCAGGATTTTATTAAAAACCATCGTGCAAAGGTGGAAGACCCAGTGCATGGTCGTCCGCTCGGAGTGCATGTCACCTGTCATAGCTTTCGCCACACGTATACAAAAGAAGAGTATGACCGGCGGATCACGGCCGGCATGGGCGAACGGCAGGCTCGTTTGGAAGTCTCGGAATTAATTGGGCATTCACGCGAAGACGTAACACGTATTTATTTGGCGGAGTAGATAAGGAGGAAAACAAAATGCAATACTTAGAGATGGAAGCAGAGATAGAAGCATTGCGGCGCAAGGCACAGAACAAGGGCGAGGCCGTCCAGTACAAGCGGGAGTCGTATGACCATGTGCGAGGCTATCACATGAAAGCGTATCAACTGGAGGACGTTCCGAAGGATTTGGATTATATCTCTGTAGCGGAGCTGCTGCAGAATGAGTTTTTGCCGGGGGTCGCGCCATATGAATTCCTCAAGGTGGAGAAGAACGAGCGGCAACTGGGGTGGTTCGTCACAGTTGGAAAGTCGGTAACTATTAATATAGTAGATTGCCCATTAAGTGCAGCGAAGACGTAGATAATCCCTGAGCGAAGCCGAGATGCACGCCCTTCCTCGTGTAAGGCATGGCGAGATTTAGGGAAACCCTCATCGAGCTAGCACGGATTGTGGCGAAATGTAGGAATGACTTGTCACGTAAAACAGGGAAGTCATCCCTACCCTATTACACAGCGTTGGGTAAGGCTCCGCTACATAGCAATTGGGAGATGCGCAGGATTCTATGCACCCTCGTACCAGCACTGGATTAAGAGAACTTTGCTACAGTACGAGTATGTTTCTTTAATGAAAAATATTACAAGAAGACGTACTGACTGTTTTCTAAAGCTTTTTTACAAGATAATCACTTCAAAAATGTGAACACTATCGCAATACAAAGGGCAATCCATGCAAGTCCCCAAAATAGATTTTTTAACACTTATCATATACCTCCAATTCGATAAATTATAAACAATCGACTAAATCAAACTGTAACCTCTCTCTTAGTAAAAGAAACCCAAGAAAGTAGCATAAAGATAAAGAGGTTCACAAACAATATTATTATAGAGAATTGTAGGTCAATTCCTTTAACGGCTACCTGCCCCATAAAATGCTGGTTTAAATCTGGCAGTAAACTATCTTCCATTTCCCCTCGAATTTTAGACTCTTCCTCTTGGGTTTCAAGTTTTCTTGTTTCTAATGATGCTGAAACCTCCTTATTGACTGCGTTCATTAATTTACTGATTTTCATTTGTCTCACATTTAATGGAGCCAGAATGATTTTTAAGCATAGTGTGATGATGATAATTGATAACCCAAAGCTACCTACTTTTTCAGCTGTGAGATTCAACAGATTAGATAGTTGTACACTTATCAAGCTCATTGTAAACCCCTTATGTAAATTAGTTAACATATACCTCACAAGAAAAATATTACAATAATGTAATATATTAGTAAATCATTTTTTACAAATTAGCTCATAAATAATTTTTCTAGCATTATGTATCTGTATGATGTTAGAATTCATTAAAAAATTAAACCATTATAAATTTTTTGACTTTTATCGCCTCGATTAAACATATTAATACAATAAATCCCAAAAAAACATGTTTATGGTTTATTTAGGAATAATTTACATTCTTAACAGAGAAGATTGATACTGAAATGTCTATTACTTTTCTTGTGAGTAAAGACATTTTATATTTTTAAATTTGTGTATTTAAATAAATTTTGTTTGGTTGATATAGCAAGGACTGCCCTCTAAATCTATACAAGAATTTTGTATCTGAATTTAGAAAGGTGATCTACTTACTGTCTACCTAAATGGTTGTTCCTTGCTCTTATTCTTCGAGCAATTAAAAATATTGAAGATTGCTATTTTTTGACTCAAGGTGATAGAATAAGCACTAACAAACTGAACGGCAAAATAAAAAAGGTTCAAGCAGATAGAAAAAGTGTTGGTAGCACTTTTTCTATCCATTACGATCCGTGGTCATGACACGGAAACGCTTAGCTTCAACCTTTTGTTCATACTGCTAGTATGCAGATAATTATAGTATTCATACTTGTGGGTGTCAAAAGGGAATTCACTTCTTCTGTGAAAAAAGTGAGAGGGTATGGACGTTTCCTGTTGTCTGGAGACGAGCTGTACCCTTTTTGTTTGCCAGAAGAAGTGCCGACTAACTACGTGCATGCCTTGTATTCACTACGTTGGCAAATAGAGATTTTGTTTAAAACATGGAAGTCGTTCTTTGAAATTGATGAGTGTAAGAACATCAAAAAAGAACGTCTTGAATGCCATTTGTATGGCCAACTCATTGGCATTCTCATCTGTTCCTCTACGATGTTTCACACGCGACAGTTTCTACTCGAAAAGCAGAAGCAAGAACTGAGCGAATACAAAGCAATTTATATGATTAAGGATTACTTTCCGTTACTGTTCCAAGCAATGGCAGTTGACACAGATGAACTCTTGGCGATTCTGCATCGCCTCTATCAATTGCTTAAAAAGAATGGTCGTAAATGTCATCGTTACAAAAAAATGACTGTCTTCGATATTCTTGGTGTTGTCTATGAAACGACGGTGAATAAAAGACAAGCTGCCTAGCGAAAAAATCACATTTTCATAGGTTTATTTGGCATGTTTATTTTTCCAAAACTCATTAGTTACAGTACAAAAATCAAGGTGTAGCTAGAGTTTCTCACCGTTGGCTTGATGGGCATGCGTCAGAACTCTGATAACGATATATTAGCATGAGTCACTCGATAGTATTTGTGTACTTTTGCATAGGTACATTAACATTATCCACCGCTAAACTTACTCTTATCTCATATTCCCCCTTTTTTAACAACTCACGATTTACTGTAAGATGATAAATTAATGATTCTCCTGCCTGTAAACTTATGGTTTTTTCCTTCTCTGCATTTTCTCTATAAAACTCTAAAATACGCTCTCCTGTTACTTCTGGAACTGATTCACCTCTAATGACAGTATTCAGTTCAAGTTCTGACAAGAATTTGATAGTTCTTTGTTCTTTCTCGAAATTTTTGACCGTAAATTGATAAATATCTTTATTATCCTTAATTCCCGTATAAATAAGTTCGCTTGTAAGTCTAGTTGTTTTATTCTCCTCTTTGTTACTAAATATAACAATAATCCCTATTACAATTAAAAAGCTCATCAACAAAAACCACGTTATCTTTTTCATAAAGTCTCACTCCTTAAAAAAGTTAAAGAAAATATATCATATTCTTAACGATAATTTTATATGCTATAACCTTTTGTTTTTGGAATTTTTTTAAAAATAAGTAAATTTATATTTAAATCTTATAAAATAAATGTTATTATTCAGATAATTTGGTAAAGGGAGAATATGGATGAAAAAAATCTTTTAGCTATTTTGGGGTTTGTGATCGCTTTCTTTATTATTGGTGAAAGTGTCAGTGCGAAAGAAGTGAATAATGAGTTTAACTTAACTAAACAAGAAATTAAGATTCTTTTAAAAGATGTGGGGATGACTCAATCAGAAATAGATGAAATGCCTGTTGACTTCTTACGATCCTTGATTGCAGATGGTGCAAAAAAAGTGTTTTATAAGAAAGAAAGAGTTGCAGTAAACGATAATAAATCAAGAAACGACGGTGTGAGTGCTCTAACAAATGGCGAATTAAATGGGCATGTTGATATAACAGGTTCAGCCTACGCTGTCACTTCTGATTGGAGTGGATATAGGAAATTTCGTTTCTGGGGAAGATGGAGCTGGGTTTCTATCCCACAAAATACTTATGAAGATAAATTTGCTATCGGTTGGCCAAGTTCAGAAGGAATAATTTTAAGAACTAACACTTCTGGAGGAATACAACTGCATACACACGATTATTGGACAGGAGCAGCCCGCAGAGATTATGGAACACAACCAGATAGAGCGGAGCCAAATGCAGGAGTTGGAGTAAACATTGACTTAATTCAAGGGCAAGGTAAAAATCATGCGGGGCATATTGATCAATATGTCTACACTAGACAATCATCTGGTGATGCAAATGTAAAATTTGAATATGGTCATGCTAGAACCGCTTTCTCTCCATCGTGGACTCTTAATTCTGCAACAGGTTTAGGAGTGTCGGCTACTCTTACTGTGGATACTGGTTATGTAATGCAAACAATTAGTTGGTGAGTATATAAATAGAACACCTTCCCTAATTAGTCTGGGAAGGTGTTCTAGTGTCAATAGGCATCACACTACCAAAAGTGAAAAATTATAGGTAGGCTAAGAAGTGGAAAACCCTACCGCCCTATCGGTTGGTGTCCCTAAAGGGCTACGTCCCCTTACAAACCAAACTAAAACCGTTAAAACAACGGCTGTCGCCTTGGTCAAAAGATAAAACAAGGTCGGCTTTAGCCTCCCAAAGTGTTTATTGCAGAATAAAAGTGCAGAATGTTGCAGAATTCCTATTCATTGGTATGCACCAGGGCTTTACGTGGAGTGGCAGGCATGATAGACTTGTGTCGGTTCTGCCAATCCCTTTAATGGCTGGATTCTTGGCAGGAAGATCATGCCTGTAGAGGCTCCATGTCAAGCCCACCCTCAGCGACCACAAATGAATATTTAATCAACAAAATGAATTTAATATACTGCACAACTCTGCACTTTTTCATTGCACAAAACACCACCAGAGTAATTTAAAGAGTTACTGGTATTTGAAATGTAAAAATCACTACCGTTGATATATTTGAGATTGATACTCGTATTATCATAAAGATTTCCTGTAACCTTGTCGTAAATCCAATGCCCTTGAAAAAAGGAACCACTTCCATAGTTTGGTCCGAATGTTGATGTATCATAGTATGAGCTAGAAAATTGCAACTTTGAAGCACTTGTAGCGCGTGATACATCCTGTCTCTGTACTTGATAATCAGCAGCATCATCTCTTGCAGTATTATAGCAGCTACTCCAAATACTTGTAGCTGTACAATATTTTGATTCCGCAGATGCTTCGATTTGTCCAATTAATCCTCCTCCCGCAAGTGATGCAATGAATAAACCCGTCATTACAAACTTTTTCATTAAATAACCTCCTTTTCAATCCTTTTATTTCTACAAAAAACAAAAATACCTTTAATTTAAAAAATTAAAGATTTACATGATTTTTTGCAGTTTAAGGTTGTGATTTTGATTTATAAAAAACGCAAAACAAGACCTAATCGATAGTAAATATCCCTTATCAAGAATCATCTTATATACAAAATAAATATTTTAATTTACATTATTTGTATTTTGTAAAATAAAAAAGAGAAGAATTCTCTTCCCTTTTCACATATTACAATCCACCATCCGGAGGCGAACCTGGCGGCATTGGATTAGTTTTATTTCTTTCAATCTCTTGCAATTCTCTTTCACTCAAAGATCTAGAGTTTTCATTAGCTCCAAAACTTTTCATTATGCCGAAAATAACTGCTACCCCTATAATTCCCAAAACCATCCAAAGCACAATCATCACCCTTTCTTTAAAATATTAACTTTATATTATGTAGTTATTCTGCGGAATCCACTAAAAATACCTTTAATTTAAAGAAATCATTTCATCTATGGGTGTTTTTGCCCATCCCCCGAAAAGGGGGATGGGCAAAAACACCCTTTTAAGGTTTCTTCTGACCTGCTTAGAGGACACACCGATACGATCATTTTAAAGCTGCTGATGAGCGGCGATAAGTATGGTTACGAAATATCCAAACTTATACTTACGAACTCTAACCATGAATATGAGCTGAAAGAATCAACGATGTTTTCGAGTTTGAAACGAATGGAAAAAGACGGGAATGTCACTTCTTATTGGGGTGACGAGAGTCAAGGTGGACGAAGAAAATACTACACCATTACAGAAAAAGGCAGAGTCACTTATCATGAGAATAAGCAAAACTGGGACCACGCCAAGCGGATTCTTGATTTATTATTATAAAGGAGGGGCAGTGAGATGAACGAACGATTGAAAAAGTACTTAGATGCCATGTTTTCATCTTATGAACATTCGCAAGCAGTAGCGGAATTAAAGGGCGCAAAAGCCGATGTAAGCAAGGTAACGATTATATAGATTACGCATGCTAAAGAAGACATCTTTTCGGAAAGATGTCTTCTTTGTGGATTGCTACTGCTTCTTTTTTTCTTCTAGAACAGCTATACGCTGCTCCAGCTTATGTACTCTACCTTTGTAATTCTTTACAAACAAAATGAGCCATACAAACGCAATCGGTATTGCGATTAACATAGCGAAAATAACAATTTGATAGATGATTGTGCCCCAAGGCATGGATTCCATTGCATTCCCTCCTTTTTCTATTAATATATCATAAAAACAAAATATAAACATATAAATTATGAATCATATTTGATATTCACTTGAAACTACCCTAGCCCTGTCTTCGTAGCTCCCTATTTCCAAATCCGCTCATAGGTTACCTCGTCCGCCATTCGCAGCACAAATACATCCGGGTTACTCAAACTGCGCCACTCTGCAAATCCTACCTTATCATCGTAGTACTTCAGCAGAAGACTCATGATATTGCCGTGCGTCACCAATACTGTGTGCATAGCTTCCCCTGCCCATATCTCCTCAACGACAGATGCAATCCGCTTCATCGCTTGGCGGCTGGACTCCCCGCCCGGTAAGGTGAGGTCAACATCCATAAACGTTTCCTGCAGTTTTTCAAACCAGTCAGGCAGGTGTTCTGCGCTCAGTATGCGCTCTGTTAACCGCTCATCTTGTTCTACGTCCATATGTAAGCGCCCAGCAAGCGGCAGGATTGTTTGAACCGCTCTTTTGTAGGAGCTGGAAAGAATACGATCGATAGGCTTGTCCGCCAAAAATGCCGCGAGCTCCAAAGCCTGTGCGTACCCTGCTTCAGTGAGCTCCGCCTCTGGTTCTTGTCCTTTTGCGGCGCAGTGCCTAACAAGATAAATTGTTTTCAAAGCTCCACCCTCCCTTTGCTTCTGCATGTTCAATACTCTCTTTTAAATAGCTTGGCGCCTGCGGGTGCTGCAAGATCTCTTCCGTTGTTAACCAATACACGTGCGCAACTTCTTCAAGGGATACCGGCCTAGCTTCTCCAGACTCGTACTCACAAAGAAATACAACGTTCACCACGTGTATACCGTGCGCTGTCACAAATGAAGTACTATGGATATACGTCATGTTGTTTATCTGTACACCGACTTCCTCCTCTATTTCACGTCGCAGCGTTCGCTCCAAGATAGCTGTCGTATTTCCTTCCTGCTCCACCTTCCCGCCAACAAGCGACAGCAAACCGCCTGCATGCTCTTCCTGCCTGCTTCTTTCTATCACAAGCCATCTATCACCTTTTTTGATTGCACCTTCCACATTCACAATAAACATACCTTCCCCTCCCCTCCCAATTCTAACATATTCTAACAATACAAATATATCGAATCTTTTGCATACATGGTAGGATATAAACAGGTACAAATAATTCAGCATCGCTTCCTATCCTCTAAAACTATTTATTAGGAGGTCTCTATGAGCAAAGTAGGCGTTTATCGCACAGACATCACCCCGCCCTTAGGCATGCCGTTTATCGGTTATCATCGGCCAAACGGCATTCGCAATGCCGATGAGCATATTTACGCAACAGCGTTTGTGTTTGAAGCGAATCATCATAAGGCTGTACTCATCGGCATGCTAGTAGATGACACGACCACCATTCGTACGCAGCTGCGCTTTCCCTTGTTAAACAAAAAACGCCTCTCGCCTTTTTTGGCGGCTATACAAATGGCTACATTGATTACCTGCCAACAAAGGAAGCCTATGTACAATGCGGATATGAAGCAGTTATGTACTAATTTCTCCTCAATAACCGCCCTCTTAATTCGGCTACAGCCAGCCTTTTTCCTCTGCCACAGCAATGGCTTCAATACGATTACGAACATGAAGCTTATTCAAAACTTCAGACATATAGTTGCGCACTGTTCCTGCAGATAAATACATAAGCATAGCAATCTCATTGGTCGTCTTTCCTTCCCGTGCGAACAAAAGCAATTCTCTTTCTCTCTCTGTTAACGGGTTAACTTCCTGCCACATTCCAAACATTAGATCTTGAGAAATCTCACGCTTTCCGTCCATTACATTACGAAGAGATACGGCCAAATCTTCTACTGGTCCATCTTTAAGTAAATAACCGTAAATGCCAGCTTTCATTGCACGTCCAAAGTATCCCGGACGCGCAAATGTCGTCAAAATGACGACTCGACATGTAGATTTTTGTTTTTGTAGCTCTTCTGCCACATCCAAGCCGCTTTTTAGTGGCATCTCAATATCTAATATGCAGATATCTGGCTTTACATTTGCAATTAACATCAGGGCTTCTTCCCCGTTCGCTGCCTGCCCTACTACTTCTATATCATTCTCCAAATCTAACAAAGCTCCGAGCGCTCCTCGAAGCATGCGTTGATCTTCAGCAATTATAACCCGTATCACCCTGTCATCCCGTCCTTTTGTTTTCTCACGATGGGAATCGCAATTATTAATGTCGTGCCTTGGTCTCCGGAAACAATGCGTAGTATTCCTTCAAGTAAGCCAATTCTCTCTAAGATGCCATTCAACCCGTTTCCTTCTTTTTTTTGAATGCCAATTCCGTCATCACGTATCTCAAGCACAGTTTCCCCTTTCGTCACATACACTCCGACTCTGCATTCCTTTGCTTGGCTGTGCTTCACGACATTTGTCACAGCCTCACGCAAGCACATGCCCAGGACATTTTGTGTAAGTGGGGGGATATTCTCTAAATCTGCTTCTACATCGTAGATAAACGCAATATCCGCTGCCTGCAAAATCGCTTGCACCTGCATAATTTCTTCGGCAATCGTAACAGAGCGCATATCTGTAATCAACTCCCGTACCTGCTTCAATGCCGCGCGGGAGGTTTTTGCAATCTCTTTCGCCTCCATTTGTGCACGTTCTGGCTGCTTCGTGACAAGTCTTTCCACAAGCTGACTTTTCAACGTAATCAATGATAACGTATGACCTAGTGTGTCATGCAAATCGCGCGCAATCCGTTGGCGCTCTTCCTTCTTAGTCAAAAGTTGAATTTGTTCGTTCGCTTCCTTCAATTGCAACTGAAGTTCGTGCCGCTTCATCATAGAGCGGTTGACAAACGGAAAGACGAACATGAGAACAAATGCAGGCGTGGCGCCCAATATGTCTTTAATAGAACCCCTCAACTCATATTTCCAAAGCACCAAGGCAACTAATGCCGCTAGCATGGCAAATAACGCCGCAAAGGTTTTTCGAGTTTTGGCGGCACCTATGAAGTTCGCCGGGAAAAAGCCCATATATATATAATTGACATGATAAAACCACGACAACGTGAAAATGATGAGCATTTGTAACGCAATCAAACCAAAGAAATACTTTGTTGCAAAATAAGCCTGCCTATAGATAACAACAAAGATTGCCAGCATAATACAACCAGCAATCCTTTTTCCTATCGGTTCTTGTAGCACATAATATAATGGCATCAATAAGTAAATTAACCATACAAGGGGGAAATGGCCCATATTGTCCGGGAACAGCCGGAATTTCGTTTTTCTCATTCATATCGCTCCCTGACGTTTTCTGATATATATTGATAATACTATAAAGACCATCATATATCCTGCTAACGCCATAATACTAGTCATGTCCGGCATTTTTCCAGCGACAATGTTCCAGGCACCGTGACCAAATCGGTATGTCGGCAGCCATTCGCCGATGGCACGGATTGTTTTCGGCATGATTTCAAGCGGCATCCACAAGCCCCCCAGTATCGAAAGCAGCATATACAAGACATTGCCTACAGCCGCCGCCGTATCAATGCTTTTGAAAGTACCAATGAATGTGCCCAGTGCCAAAAAAGGAAATGCCCCAATTAAAATCCATGCACCGCTGCCAATCCACTGCATAGCACTCAACTCGACGTTGTTGATTAAAGCTCCTACCAAAAAGATGACAATAATAGAAAACAAGTTGATGATTGTTTGTGCTACCATTTTCGCCACCAAATACGTACCAGCAGGTAGCGGTGTGATATCCATCAAGCGTGACCATCCTTGGCTTTTTTCTTGCACAAGTCGAAGACCTAACGTATTAATAGCGGATCCGATTATGCTGAACGCTGTCATTGAGATTAGATATTGTGCCTGCCAGGCCTTATCATTCGCCGCTCCGCTCAGGGTATTTGTGAAAATATAATAGAACATGACAGGCATTACTAAAGATGCGATGATAAAATGACGGTTTCTAAGCACACGAATGATTTCTATTCTGCACTGCGACATGAGCATGTTCATACAGCTTCTCCTTTCTGTTCTACAAGCTTTTCAAATGCATCTTCCAGTCCGCCGCGTTCAACGAGCACATCATACACAGGAAGCTTCTTTTCAAATATATACCTGAGCACCGCATCTGAATCAGTGGTGGCAACTGATATACCTTCCCCTTCCGCGATTACTTCTGTCACATACGGAAGCGATGAAAGCTCTGTGTCTGCAAACAGTCCATGCGTACGGAACAGGACTGCCTGCTTCGTAAAGGCGGATTTCATTCCTTCAGGTGTATCGTCAGCAATGATTTTCCCGTCGGCCACAAGAATAATTCGATCAGCAAGTTGATCCGCCTCTTCCAAGTAATGCGTTGTCAAAATGATTGTTTTTCCAGATTTGGCAAGTAAACGGATGCTCTCCCAAAATCGCTTTCGTGACGCGATGTCCATACCCACGGTCGGCTCATCTAGGAAAAGAAGATCGGGATCGCCGGCCAACGCAAGAGCGAAGCCTAAACGACGCTTCTGTCCCCCGGAAAGCTTATGGGCCATGGACTTTTCTTCCGCCTCTAAATCCGCCATTTCCAAGAGCCTTTTCTTGGGCATCGGATGTGTGTAGTAGCCGCGGAATAGGTCTATCGTCTCTCCCACCGTCACGCTATCAATCACACTTACCTCCTGCAGCATGGCCCCCATTCTGTTACGTACATATGAAGCTTTCGGACGCCTGCCAAATAATTTCACTTCTCCTTCCGTTGGCTCTAAAAGCCCCAGTAGCATGGAAAGCATTGTTGTTTTCCCAGCTCCGTTCGGTCCTAAAACCGCCGTAACAGTCCCCTTTTCAACAGAAAACGAAATATTGTCCACAGCCTTTTTATTTTTAAACACTTTAGAAACACGGTTTACTTCAATAATATATTCCATTTTTCCACCTCCACTGTTCTATTTTCATTGTATGAGTTTCCCAGCTCCATAAAAAGTAAGTGATGTCACAATAGAGAGATGACAATTGTCATGAAAACGCCAGAGGCATTTCCGAAAAACGATTATGTTATAATGAGATGTATAAGATCATTTTGATTAGCACTTTAAAGAATTTGCGATACGGGAAAGCCCACTACGGTGCAATAGCACCGCCTTTAGGCGTGGGATGCAATAGAAAAACATATGTTTGTATGCTATACTTGGTTCATAGACAAGCAAAAGTCTCTAAAACGACATGTTCTCTGAAAACAGAATACATATGAGGTTGGAGTAGCAAATTCTTCTACTCCGTAAAATGTATTAAGTCGTCAAGAATAAGACGCTAAAACACATTTGAGAACCAAAAGCTAGGCTATTTGGTAACAGAATAGTCGCCATAGGTGCTATACGCACTGCCTATGGAAGGGTGATGGCACACCCTCATCTTGTAGGCTGTTCAAAACAGAAATGGACTGCGAACGCAAAGTCATACAAGAATCCCACTGGCGTTAGCCAGCTTGCCCCTTTAGGGGTGGGAGTGTCAATAAAATGTGAAACACATCTAATTTCGGATGCCAAACCTCTTTATCTGGCAGGGCAGATGCTTTTTGATTCGTACATTAGGTAAAAGAACGTGGAACGACTGATTTAGCCGTTCCACGTTCTTTTACCTTTATGTATAAATTTATGTGATTTACATATAGGGGTAAGAGTAAACGCAGCTTACAGATATAAACATATACAAACATCTAGATTAGGAGACTTTAGGAAAGATATTTACTATCCATTCAGAACTAGATACGCCTGGAAAAAACATAAGCCTCAGTCAAGAGACTGAGGTTTTGAACGGAGGGGAAAAATTGGGCCGATTATTGCTATTATTCGTTGTCGGTGCGATTGCTATGACGGCGCGCTTTTTCATATTAGGGGTCTATGACTGGGAACAAATGTTAACATTACTACTATTTCCAGCCGGTGCCTTGGTGCTATTTTTCATACGCCTATGGGAGCTGCATCAAGAAGCACGCTACGTACCGAAATCAACTCAAAACGTCTGGCATACCTATACACGAGAAAAATATGCAACAAATGTAAAAATACTCTACAAGGGGACAGAACAAATCGCAACCTATCAGCGCTTTTATCGGCACTGGTGGCAAAAAGTAGTCACTATGATTCTAGAAGGCGAAGGAAAATGGTATATGAACCTTTCCTTTACGATGCAGGATAATTCGCAAATTACGTTTGTAGAACAGCAAAGCTCGATTTGGAAAGCGAACGAGATGTGGCACATTGTACGTGATGGCGAGATCATTGGCAGTGTAAAAACGGACTATTCCCTAAAAAATGCGGTAAAGCTGCAGGAAGGTCTGTTTTTACAGCTTGGGGATACAACCTATTATTATAAATCCTTCGGTATCGGCTCAAAAACAGAGGTTCTTCGTGAAGGTACAGTCATTGCCACCGGCAAGCGTATCACACGCTGGGAATACAGCTTTGATGGAGAGGATCTCCCCCTCGTTATGACGTATATTCTCTTCAACTATGTGTTTAGTCAATAACACTTACACACCAAGCCATTTTTTCAGCATAAGCACCGCAGCTAAAAACAACAGCGCATACGACATGTGAAGCAATTTCTTCTCGTAAAAGCGATTTCCTTGCAAAATAGCTTGCCGCACGTTAATATTTTCTTTTGTTTGTTCAATTTGCTTTACAACATCTGCATATTTACGTTCCCAGTGCATAAAATGAGTGTTCGGTAGGTTGATTGTTTCAGCGAGATTGCGCATTTCCTCCAGTTTTCGCTTTTTCAGACGATAGGCGGCAAGCTGTTGCTTTTCCATGTGACAATCAACCTCGGCCTGCTTTCTCTTTTTATGCATATAACGGCAGAAAAAAGCGGCGCCTATACACGCAAACAGTAAAATAAAAACCATCACACAGCCCCCTTGAAAGCGGTTTATATTTCCATCCTATGAGCATGCTAGAAGGGTTATGAAAAGGAAAGGACGCGATGCTATGCAAGAGTGGCAACAAGAGCAGCAGCGAGTCAACGAAGTAACGAAAAAGATACGTGCAAAAGCCGCTATACTTGAAAAACAAACCGGCACTGTACGTTCGGAGGTAACGGAAATCCGCCAAAACTTTTGGGAGGATGTGACCGTTAACTTTGACAATGCCGAAGAAGCGGCCGAAACACATGCCAGCATTAAACAACAGGCAGAAATGCTGGCCGAGCGCGAGCGCAGCCATCACCACTATACCAATCAGCTTAAACTGTTGCGCCGCTTGATGAACACACCTTACTTTGGCAGAATTGATTTCGCTGAAGAAGGCGAACCGGCTGAAGCCATTTATCTTGGCATCGGTTCATTTTATGATGAAGAACAAGAAGAATTTCTCATATACGATTGGCGCGCACCGATTTCAAGCGTGTATTACGATTATGCCGCCGGCCCAGCAGCGTATACAGCCCCGAGCGGCACTGTGCACGGCACACTCCAGCTCAAGCGGCAGTTTGTGATTCGAAATGCGCAAATTGAGGGTATGTTTGATACGGGGGTGACAATCGGCGATGTGATGCTGCAGGAAGTGCTTGGCAAGCAATCCAATACACAAATGAAAAATATTGTCGCCACCATTCAAAAAGAGCAAAATCTCATTATCCGCAACGAAAGCAGCCGTCTTCTTATCGTGCAAGGCGCGGCCGGAAGCGGTAAAACATCAGCAGCACTGCAGCGCGTTGCCTATCTGTTGTATCGCTATCGCGGCTCGCTGCGCGCGGATCAAATGATTTTATTTTCACCAAATCCGCTCTTTAACAGCTACGTTTCCACTGTTTTGCCGGAGCTTGGCGAAGAAAACATGCAGCAAACCACCTTTCAAGATTATCTAGCGCATCAGGTAACTGGATTTACACTTGAAGACCCGTTCACACAGCTAGAGTACATGCTGCGCAGCAATGACGCGGTGCGCCGCTCTGTTATTCGTTATAAAGCAGAGCTCGATTTTATGAAGCTCATTGACAGCTATGCGGCGCATTTACAAATACAAGATATGCGCTTTACGGATATTAAGTTTCGCGGCACGGTCTTGCTTACTGCCCGTGAAATTGCGGCATACTTTTATAGTGTTCCGGTCGACTCGCTCCCAAGCCGTATGGAGGAAACCGCGCGCTGGATTAAGCGCGAGCTAAAAAAGCACGAAAAACGTGAGCGCACGCGTCCTTGGGTCGAAGAAGAAATGGAGCTTCTTGATAAAGACACACTCCAGGAAGCTTATGAAACACTGCAAAGCAAGCAGCGTTACTCTGAGCACACCTTCAACGACTTTGAGCGCGAGCAAGCGCTGCTGCGGGCCATTGTGGTGCGCAAGCATTTTAAAAAGCTGTACGTACATGCAAAAAAGCTGCGCTTTGCTGATGTACCGGCGATTTACGCCCAGCTGTTTGCACCTGGCTTTGCACAGTTTACAGATCAGCTACCAGCCAACTGGCAGGATATATGTGATTATACAACAAAGGAATTGATGCGCCGCAACCTGCCATATGAGGATGCCACGCCGTTTATCTATTTAAAAGAGCAAATTGAAGGCTTTCGCCGCAATACATCAATGCGCCATATTTTTATTGATGAGGCACAGGACTACGCACCGTTTCAGTTCGCCTTTTTAAAACGCTTGTTTCCGCTTGCGAAAATGACTGTGCTCGGTGACTTGAACCAAGCCATTCATGCCCAATCCGCACATGTCAGCCTGTTTACCCTTTCTTCCTTATACGACCAATCGGAAACTATTGAACTGACGCGCAGCTACCGCTCTACTAAACAAATCATTGAATTCACAAGACAATTTGTGGACGGCGGGGAACGCATCGAAGCCTTCCAGCGCGAAGGTGCTCTGCCTGTTGTCGAGCAAGTCCCTGCTGATGGGCTGCCTGGACAAATAGCCACACGCATCGCCGCTTTACAAGGCGCAGGTCACCAAAACATCGCTGTGATTTGCAAAACAGCGCATGAAAGCAAGCAGATGTATCAGCAATTACAGCCGCTTATCTCGCTTCGTCTCATTACAAAGGAAACGTCCTCCTTCGAGCCGGGCGTATCCATATTGCCATCTTATCTCGCAAAGGGTGTGGAGTTTGACGCTGTGATTGTCTGCGATGCTGCTGCCGATGTGTACGGTGAGCAGGATGGTAAGCTGTTTTACACAGTATGCACAAGAGCCATGCACGAGCTGCATATTTTTACGACAAAGCAAATCACGCCGCTGCTGCGAATGGCCAAAGCCGAGACATACGAAAACCGCCCTTAATTTTTGGGGGCGGTTTTTTACAAGGAATATTTTCCTTTTTGTCGAATATTCGTGTGAAGGGATGTGATAAGATGTGCACTAGCTTTGTTTGGCACGGCACACAGACGTTGATTGGAATGAACTTTGACATTAGCGAACGACCGATTAAGCTTTCTCTGCAAGACAATGGTTTTCTGGTCCTGCAGCGTGAAAACGGACAATTTCTCCCGGCATTTGGCGTCAATGCAAACGGCACGTTTATGAACCTGTTAATGGTGGATGAATGTGAGGAAGGTAAGTATCGCCGCGGTAAGAACTGCGTACATATAATGCGGCTGTTTGATGATGTACTCACGGAACGCATCGAGCTATCCGACCTGCCCTCTTTTTTAGCAGAAAAAACGATTGTCAATGTACCCCATTACAGCGTACATAGCATGATTGCCGGAAAGAACGTATCTTACATCGTCGAACCGGGGCGAGCGAACATAAATATGAGCTCACAGGACCAACGTTTCAAGGTCTTAACCAACTTTCCTCTTTCCGATTACGCACATGAAACATACGACTGCGTCCAAGGATGCGGAAGCGAACGCTACCAAACAGCTTATGCCATTCTTGAAAAAGAGCATACATTTGATGTAGATAGGGCATTTTCTATCCTACAAAAAACAGCACAAACGGACGGCGAGTTTCCGACGCAGCTTTCCCTAGTAGTCATACCCGAGCAGGGGATCATTTCTTTTACAATCGGACAACATTTTCATACGAGATTTCAATTCTCGTTTGCAACGCAGCAAATAACAGGCGGTACCAAGCCTATTACACTTTCTAAAAAAGGCGTTTTGCTTTCAGAACTGCAGAAGGCGTGAACTTCTGCAGTTTCCCCCCTTTGGTGATATAAAGGGCTATGTAGGCCTTTATCCACAATCGGTACAATCCCCATTTTACAAACGATCTATCAAGGCAATTCGCTACAGAAGTATATGATGAATCCTCCAATCTTCCCACATAAGTCGGCTTGACGATGCAAAAGTACTCCTGCTATCCTTACATGTATCATTAGTTATGGAGGTCTTTTCTTGAAGTACAAATCTTTTTTTCTGTATGCACTATTACTCTGTCTTTTCATCGGCTCTATCGTTTTCGTCAACCACAACGACTTTTTATATAAACAACACATCGCAAAGGTTGTAAAAGCAACATCGGCAGAAGCAGAAACGGTAACCGATATGTATGGCAATAGCGATCGGATCTTTAAGCAACGCATTACCGCCAAACTCCAAAACGGTCCGCACAAGGGCGAGCGTATTTACTTAAGCAATGAGTACTCCATCTCAGGCGCATATGATCAAAAGTACACAGCGGGTGACAAGCTATTTGTTTCGATTCGCACCAATCAACAAAACGGTGAATTAACTGGTCTCATCAAAGATGCCAAACGCGATACGAACGTACTCATTATCAGCTGGATTTTCATCTTTGCTTTGCTTGTAGTCGGAAAAAAACAGGGATTTCTTTCTCTCATTAGTTTAGCAGTCAACAGCGTGCTTCTTTCCTACGCCTTAGATATGTATATTACGACATCGGGGACGAGTCTATTATTCATTTGCGGCATCAGTGCAATTCTATTCACCTTTGTCTCTTTATTACTTGTAAATGGCTTAAATGAGAAAACATATGCGGCGATGATTGCAACACTGCTTGGCACATGTATTTCACTGCTGATTATGTACGTCGTAATGAAAACAACGGGTGAAAAAGGACTGCGTTACGAAGAAATGCAGTTTTTAACAAGGCCGCCTCGTGTGGTGTTCATGGCAGGTATTTTAATTGGCTCGCTAGGCGCTGTGATGGATGTCGCAATTACAATGTGTGCCTCCATGTTCGAGCTGTACGAAAAAAACCGCGATATTACCGTGCAAGCACTGAAGACTTCCGGAAAAGCGATTGGGAGAGACATTATGGGACCGATGACTAACATTTTGTTTTTTGCTTATATCAGCGGCTCGATTCCTATGCTGATTTTATACATCAAAAATCATGCGCCGCTCGGCTATACCTTTTCGATGAATTTGTCCCTAGAGCTGGCCCGGGCCCTAGCCGGCGGAATTGGGATTGTTTTGACCGTACCGCTCGCTTTATATATATCCATTTTCTTTATTGAAAGAAAGAGGCGCACATCATGAGTACATTATTTTGCTTAAGTATGTTACTCCTTATTTGCATGTTGCTTGTTGGCGGACGAAAAGGGCTGCGGTCGTTTATCGCATTATTTATCAATTTTGGAATTTTGTTTATTTCCATTTTATTCATGGCAGATCCGACCGTAAATCCGGTTATCATAACATTCATCGGCAGTGTCCTTATCAGCTGCGTAAGCTTATTTTATATCAACGGTATGAACGTAAAGACGAAAACAGCGTTGCTGGCGACGGGGATTGTATTTGTCATTTTGCTTGTATGTATTGTTGCCTTCACAGATCGCTTTATGATTAAAGGCTTTGGCGAAGAGGAAGTCGCCGAGCTCAGCATGTTTTCGCTATTTGTCGGCGTCGACTTTTCTAAAATAGCTGTGTCTGTTATCGTTATGAGCACAATCGGGGCCATCGTAGATTTGGCAATCTCCATTGCTTCGCCCCTTCGCGAAATTTATACGCAAAGTCCCTCTCTAAGCAGAAAAGACTTATATCAGTCTGGTTTAGGCATTGGGCGGGATATTTTAGGCACCACTACAAACACCTTATTTTTTGCCTTTTTCGGCAGCTATTTGGGATTGTTTATTTGGTTTAAGGACGCGACGTATTCGCTTGGGGAAATCATCAACTCCAAAGTATTCAGTGGTGAAATGCTCACCATTCTGTTTGCGGGAACGGCGGTTACCCTGACCATTCCCGTCACATCCTGGGTGACAGCTTACTTTTTAACCAAAAAATAAAGGCATGCTACAGGCATGCCTTTACTTCTCTTCGCCAAATCATATGATGATACCCTTCATCCCAAAAATCGGTCAGTACATATGTTGGTTCTCCAAACTTTTGCTGCCAAACTTGCTGTGCACGTTTGTAGCCGCTATCCAGACAAAACTCATGTATACCTCTCTCCTTCATTAGCCTCAGCATTGCCTGTACAAGCTGAGAACCAATCCCCTGCCCCTGATGGCCCGGGTGCACAAAAACAGTACCCACCTTATCAAGGTGCGCTAGTGCGCCGTTTGTATGTGTAGACACAAATTCACCGGCTTTTCCGTATTCAATGCACCCTATCACCTTAGCACCTTTCGTCGCAACTAAGAAAGACCGTGCGCCGCCATTTACATATTCCTGCCAGTATGTTTCCTTTTGATGGATTTCTTGTGCCAAATCCTCTTGTAAGTGTCCAATTCCTTCACTTTCAAACGTATGTACAATCACCGTACGAAACAATTCATGCATATGTGCCGTATCATCGGTAGTTGGATGTTTGATGATAATCAATATACTCACTCCTCTGCCGAGCTATATACGACACATATCATCATATTTCCTGCTTTACCTGTGCGTTGCCACGCGTTTCCATATGTAACTCCTCTTTTCGCAGCGTCTCCTCGACATGATGCACTGTTTCGTATTGTTGTCTGTAGATGGAGACATCCTCAAGAACAGTCGGATGCTTGACAACCTCTACACGCTCTTCACAAATAGGAATTCGAATCACCTCGTCGCCATTTTTTATGACCAGTTCTTCACGCGTGACAGGCACAACAATCGTTCGATTCTCGGTAATCACCTCTTTATGCACCTCAACATCACCAGTGGCCACCCATTGCTTCACAATATCTAATTCCTCTTGATGCAGCTGCATCTTTTCCATCGGCACTCCTCCTAAAAAGCACCCCGGCCAAGGCCGAGGTGCTTCACTTCATTTATTCGTAGCGCGGCTCTTCATCATGTACCACATGAGCCTCGCCCGTTGTTTCAACGCGCGCTTCCTCACGTCGTAGCACCTCGTCCACATGATGCGTGTCTTCTACTGCACGCTTATAAGCGGAAACCTCGCCAGTAACTACCGTATGCTTACCAACCTCTACACGCTCTTCGCCCACTGGAATATGAATTGTTTCTTCTGCGTTGATAAATTCATCAGTAGGCTCATGGTCAATAGCTCTTCTCTCAATAACGACTTCCTCATGCATAACCGGAACGTCAACAATTTTGTGTTCTTCCACAATTTCTTTACTTAAAATAACTTCTCCTGTATCCACACGGTCTTTATGAATATCAAGCTCCTCTTGATGCAGACGAAGCTTGCCATCTTCTACAACATCCGTACGCTCACGACGTTCATCTCTTTCACGAATTTCTTCTCTCTCACGAATGTCTTCTTTTTCATCGTCAAACAATCCAAAAAAATCGTTCATCACGCATTCCCCCCTGTGCAAATTATGTTGCATCCCTAATTTGCGCTCATCAGACATATATCATGCGGTGTAGAATTTGGTACACATAAAAAAGCGACGCACCGTGCATCGCTTTTTACTATTTAGGGCGAAGGAGGAAAATTGCGTGACGTATCTTTATACGTGTTTGCTTCATTGATCTCTTGGTTCAAGCTTTTTTCAGGAGAAATCTGTTCCTTATGTTTCCGTATATGCCAAAGCGAATAACCGACAATGATTATGCACAAACTCCAAAAGATGATCATAAACCAGCTCATGCGATTACCTCCTTTTATTATCCTAAATAGGTTGCTACTACGGAAATTTCCTCTGTTCCTTCCAATCGATACGCACCTGCCTCAGGACGGGAGCTGACAATACGATGTAATGCATCGCCTATGTAATGCAGTGCTACGCTATCATCCGCCGCAATGCCGCCTTTGATTTGCCCTGCTGCCACCAGCTTTTGATAAGCCGGTCGGCGCTCTGGTTCACCGTCATAATGCGGACAATTGCTTCCTTTTAAAAAGCCGAGGCAGCGCAAGGGTTCTAGACCGTCGCCGTAGGAATCGGTCACACCCTCTTCAAACCAGCAAATCGAGCCCGCGCTAATCCCGGCTAAAATGATGCCCTGCTCCCACGCTTCTTGTAAGATAGAATCAAGGCCCCACTCGCGCCAGATGGCGAGCATATTTTTCGTATTGCCACCGCCTACATAAATGATGTCCTGCGACAATAAAAATCCGCGCACATCTCTTGTATGCGGCTTAAACAAAGACATGTGCGAAGGAACGCATGCTTGTTTTTCAAAAAAATCATAAAACCTTTTGATATACGAGTCCGCATCACCGCTCGCCGTCGGTATAAAGCAAATCTTCGGCTGCGGCTTATTCGTCTGTGCTAATATGTATTGATCTAAGAGCGGATTGTCCGGCTCCATCGAAAAGCCTCCGCCGCCAAGTGCGATAATTTGCTTCATCTTTCTCCCCCCGTAAACTCTGGCTCGGGCTCGCTCAGCAGCAAGCGCACACCATCGCAATCAAAAAAAGCCAGTGAACCCGCCGTAAACAGCATTGGCAATTGAAGAATATCGCGGTAAAAGACGATCGCTCTTTCTAGATTTTGTACAGGTACAGCAATTTGTCCGATGCTTTGAATCGTATTCATCTCATACAGCCCCCTTTTTCATATTCTTCTGTCTATTATACACGACACATACGTTCGATTTGGACTATGTTGTAAATATTTTGTCTAGTTCAGCTGTTTATTTGGCGACTTTACGCAATTATTTGTCCACTTTCATCATTTATTTGGCAACTTCAAGCAATAATCTGGCGACTCCCTCCAATTGTTATATAATGGAATTATCTTACCTAAAGGAGGTCACTGTTATGAATCTGCAACCTGTACCGCTGCATTATATACGTGAAGGGCAAGGTCAGCCGGTGCTGCTCCTGCATGGCTGGCCCGGCTTTTCCTATGATTGGCGCCGCATCGTGCCGCTGCTTGCTCCGTTTTGTGATGTGATTGCCCCCGATTTTAGAGGCTTTGGGCAGTCACCAAAGCCACAGAACACAGCTTACACACCGCAGCATCTCGCCGCGGACATCATCGCCCTTTTGGATGAACTTGCTCTGTCAAAAGTCATCGTTGCCGCGCATGATATGGGGGCTACCATTGCGCAAACCTTGGCGCAGACGTATCCAGAGCGCATTGCCTCGCTTATTTTGCTAAACCCGCCTTACCCAGGTATTGGCCTTCGCCGCTTTGACAAAGATGTGCAGCATGAGTTTTGGTATCAGCAGTTTCATAACATGCCTTGGGCCGGTGCTGTCATCGGCAGTTCAAAAGAAAATGTGCGATTATATCTCAGCCACTTCTACGAGCACTGGGCAGGAAAAGCTGCTATTACGCAAGACGAACTCGACACCATTATCGATATGTACAGCAAGCCAGGGCACTTTGAAGCGAGCATTGCCTACTATAAGGCGCGCGCTGCAGCAAAAACAGCAAGTGCCATTACAACAACAGCACCCGTTACCATTCCGCATCGCACGACCGTACTGTGGGGCGATGCCGATCCGGTCATGCGCTCGGATTGGAGCGATCGACTAGCAGACTATTTCGATCAAGTGACTGTCACCCTATTGCCTGGCATCGGACATTTTGTACCAGCAGAAGCACCGCAGGACGTCGCCGCCGCCATTCGCTCGCATTTACAAAAAAGCGAATAAGATGGTAAGATAATGCAGTTATCAATAATCTGGTCAAATGCAGCAATATTCCGGCCACTTCACACATATTCCGGTCAAACTCAGCAGCATTCCGGCCACTTTACAAATATTCCGGTCAAATGCACCAGCATTCCGCCCACTTTACACATACAGGAGGACAAAATGGAAGATTACCTATGGACCCTACACCAACACAGCAGCAACCATCGCACCGCACTCGAACAAGACAGCTTATGTGGTTGTTTTTATTGCTTGCGCTTGTTTCATCCCTCTCTTATTGACGAATGGATTGATGATACCGCATGCTGTCCGTACTGCGGCATGGATGCAATCATCAGCGAAAGCGCCGGTGCTCCGATGACCAAGGAATTTCTGCAGCAAATGAAGGATGTGTTCTTTTAACGATGAAGCTACTGCTCTTTCGCTACTTTTTATTCTTTTTTGGCTTAACATGCTTTGGACTTGGCAGCGCCACCGCGGTTCAGGTGCAGTTTCTCGGTCTGCATCCATGGGACGTATTAAACGTTGCTTTATTTGATAAATTCGGGTTTACAATCGGTACATGGAGTGTTCTTTGCGGCTTCATCCTGCTCATCATTTCATTTGTCGTTGACCGAAAATATATTAATATCGGAACCTTTTTGAATGCGCTCTTAATCGGGCCGATTATGGACTTCTTTCTGCGCTCCGGCTGGCTGCCGCAGGCGACCGACTCACTCCTCCTAAACATTGGTATTTTACTGATGGGTGTCACTATCACAGGCATCGGCGGCGGGGTGTATGTTGCAGCTGGAATCGGCGCGGGGCCACGCGATGGGTTCATGCTTTCTCTATCTGATAAAACCGGACTATCTGTAAGCCGGGCGCGCATGCTTGTGGAAAGCGTTGTGCTTGTCATTGGCTTTTTTCTGGGCGGACCGGTGTTTATCGCTTCCTTTTTGTACACCTTTGTACAAAGCCCGATTTTTCAGCTATCCTTAAAGGCAATGCGGACCCTTATGCATATACTAGAAAGCAAGCAGACGATGAATGTGCAAGGCTGACATTCATCGTCTGTTTGTTTCGTTAACTTTACTACAATTCAGGTATTCCTGAATCACAACAATTTATTATTGACGGCAGCATGCATTTCAACCTGAAAGGTTTAAACAAAAATCCGCTCGGTATTTTACAAACAAAACGTAGCGTTCACATAACTTTTCCAAGTCGTACCCATATAGTTCACCTCACAATTATGTTAGAATGGGGGATGGATAAAATGAATTGAAGGTGAATGTAATGCTTGTACTCAATCAAGATGTAATTAACAACTTTTTTTATATTTTATTAAGTATTTTTCTCGCCTTTTTCTTAATAGAAAAAAAATATGTGCCCTTGCACCGAGCAAAACCAGTGTTACTGATAGCTGCAGCTGTTTCGATTGTGCTATGCATGCTCTCTCCTATCGATGTAATTGCAAACTGTGTACATGACATGAGGCAAATTCCGTTTATGCTTGGCATTTTATACGGTGGCTGGCCTATCGGTGGCATTTTATTGGCGGTCTTAATCGGATTTCGCACGATAATTTATGGCTATACCATGATCTCGACTGTCGTCTACATTACCATGTTTGTCTTAACACTTTTCTTCGTCAAACCGTTCGCGCGGATGAAAAGTAAACAAAAGGTGCGATTGGCGACACTGCTGTACATCATTCTCGCTACTATTGCAGCCATGCAAGCACAGGTTTTAAATAATTTTCAAATCACGTGGAGCTATGTTATCAATTTTATTTTGTTTCCTGCGGCGGGGATGTTTATGATTGCCTCTATTGCGGAAACACTTCGAAATCATTTGAGCTTCAGCAATAAGATGATACGTTTTGAAAAAATGGAAGTTGTTAGCCAGCTGGCAGCCAGTATTTCACATGAAGTGCGAAATCCGTTGACAGTGGTGAAGGGATTTTTGCAGCTGTTTAAAATGGAAGGTTTAACGGAAGAAGAAAAAAAGCGCTATATTGATACAGCTCTTATTGAATTGGACCGTGCGGAAGGAATTATTAGCGATTACTTAACGTTTGCCAAACCAACTTCAGCAAATATAATTACAATTGATGTGAAACAAGAACTACAACGAATACTTGATATGCTTCGTCCATTCGCTTATAAAAACAGCGTTCTAATACACGAACATCTCGAAGATTGCGGTGTGAAAGGAAATGTGCAAAACTTTCAGCAGGTACTATTGAATATTGTAAAAAATGCTATTGAGTCCATGCCAAACGGTGGTGTATTACGAATTCAAACCAAAAAAACACGCCATAAAGTAATCATTCATATTCAAGACACTGGATGCGGTTTAACAAATGAACAGCGCGCCCGTCTAGGAGAGCCTTACTTTTCCACAAAAGAAAAGGGAACGGGTCTTGGCTTGATGGTTTCTTATCGCATCATTGAAGCTATGAAAGGAACCATCGAAGTGGAAAGTCAATTGGGAACCGGTACCACATTTACAATTACGTTGCCAGTACCACTTTGCAATAAAGTACACCATGTCTCGCCCACAACAAACAAAGAGACCATCAGCTCACTATAAGCTGACGGTCTCTTTTATTCCTCATTTGTTTCTTCTTCCGTCTTAACAGGTACACTTTGCGCCGGCTCGTTGATGGACACAACAACATGTCCCTCACCTTTACACACCTTGCAAGTCATAAACGAAAGCAAGCGCAGCTTGTACTGTGTCCCGCTGCCTTGACAATGCGGACAAATATATCGAAATGGCATATTGTAACCTCTTTTCATCATCACTGATCCAGTGTAAGTGCTCCTGCTAGCGTTATTATAACGAAGTAAGTTTCAGATTACGTTACAGCCATATGAAAAGTTCATTACAACCTGTATTTACATCTCTATATAAAAGTTCGTTGTTGCTTTTCGGGGTGAATTGCGCTACATTACAGCACACAATTGTTTATTTTATTCATCCATGCAAAAACTTCACACAAACCGGATATGGTACAGCCACATCTTTTTGCAGCAGTGTAAGCGTTCCTGCTTGTGCATCTCTTGCGAATAAGGTTAAGCTACTTGATTCTTGGTTGGAAGCGACAAGGAACTGCTCTGTTGGATCGAACATAAAATCACGCGGCCAGTCGCCTTCCGTATGCGTGTGCGCAACAAACGTCAGCTCACCTGTTTCCTCGGCGCGGAACACAGCGATACTGTTATGACCGCGGTTACCTGCGTACAAAAAACGACCGTCCGCAGACAGATGAATCGCACTTCCTTGGTTGTTGTCTGTGAAGTCACTTGGAATCGTAGAGATGTACTGCACCTCTGTGAACGTTCCCTCTTGATACGATAGTACGATCACTTCAGAACTCAGCTCCGTCATCACATACGCAAGTTTGCCATTTGGATGGAATGCGATATGACGCGGCCCGCTTCCCGCTTTCACCTTTAACGTATGTACCCTTGTAAGCGTGCTATCCTTTACCTCATATGTAATGACTTCATCTGTTCCCAAATCTACCCCAATTACATACTTTTCATCAGGTGTAAATCCTGCGTAGTGCGCATGCGGCTTTTCTTGTCTTTCCTCATTTGGACCAGAACCGCTATGTGACATAACCGATAAAACTGGACGCAAGCTGCCGTCTTCATTCACCTGATAAGACTCAATCGTTCCTTTATGATAGTTCGCCGTCACGACTGTTTGCTTTTTGCTGTCCACACTCACGTGACAAGGAGACGCACCTTCTGTTACCTGTGTGCCTAATGACTCTAGACTTCCGCCCTCAATACGGTACGCGGCAGCTCCGCCCTTGTCTCCTTCTTTTACAACCGCATACAAGTAACGGTTGTCCTTACTAATTGTTACATATGTAGGATTATCAAGCTCTGCCGCCAATTGTACGTCACGAATTTGTTTTGCTTCTGTGTCAAGCGTGAAGGAATAAATCCCCTTGCTGTCACCTTTTGTATAGGTGCCAATATAGCCTATAAAGTTGCTCATAAAATGCTCCCCTCCAACAATTTCTCTTTCACATTATACAAAAAGCCGCCCTTGCTCACAAGGACAGCCACTTTTATTGCTTTTCTAATAGGTTCATATGAATTCCGTCTTTAAAGAGATTTTGCAGTTCTTGTAAATCAGCTGGTACCAGTGTACCGTTCTTTGCCTTCTCTTCCATTTCTGTTAACAAACTCGCTTTTTCAGACAGTGCATCTTCCACAAGTTTTTTCAATTCTCCGCCTAACACAGGGATTTCTTCTTTTTGAAACTGCGCAATTTCCTCACTCATCGTATGCAAAGAATTCGCAATCTGCTGCTGATCAAGCTTTTGCCCTGCTTCTAAAAAAGTATTGATTTCATTGTAAAATGTTTGCGCCTGTTGACTCAGCTCGTCAGCCCGCTCTGAAAAGCCATTCACCTCTTGCTCAATCTGCGTCACTTTGCCTTCTAATTGCTTCGCTTTTTCTTCAACGCCAAAGCAGCCAGTTAAACTTATAGCCATAACACCTGCAAGTATCATACGCTTCATATCGCCACACTGCTACTAAAAACATAGACAAACGTCTATTCTTAGAGTATTCCTGCTTCTACGAACTCGACCTCGCCAATTACTCGCTACTATCGTTTGTATAGTTCTCCACAGGCGTAAATTCCGATGTAGCCCACCGTACATATATACAATTTATTTAAGTTCGTATTGTATATTCTTTTGCTTGTAAAAGGTTGATAGATGCATTTAAATCTCTATTCATGATGTTTCCGCAATCGCATTCATATATTCGGTCAGATAGCTTTAAATCAACTTTCTTTTGACCGCAACATGAGCACAATTTAGAAGATGGATAGAATCTGTCTACTTGGCGTAATTCAATACCATATTCTTTGCATTTTGCTATTAGCCATGTTTTAAACATATAAAAACATTGTTCTGCGACTGATCTAGATAAATGCTTATTTTTCATCATCCCTTTTACGTTTAAATCCTCAATTGTGATATACATTGGCTTGGCTTTCACCAATTCATTCACAACCGATTTTACATACTCTGTTCGTATGTTTGATAGTCGAACATGTAGCTTTTGTACTCTAAGAATGTTTTTGTTTATATTTGCTCTTTTAGCAACAGTTTTTTCACCTCTCTTTTTTAGATTTTCGTATTTGCGTGACAAAGAGCGCTGTTCACGTTGTAATTTCTTCTCTAATTTCTTCAACTTTGCTGTTTTATTAATGTTTTTGTGGGCTTTACCATCACTACGAACAGCAAAATCTTTTATGCCTAAGTCGATGCCTAGACCACCTTCATTTAATTTGTTTACATGTTTTCTTGTATTCACTTCACAAAGGACAGATACAAAATACCTTCCTGCCTGTTGAGAAACAGTTCCACTTTTTACAATCGCATCTTTCGGGATATAACCATACTCTTTTAATTTTATCCAACCAATCGTTGGGATTTTTATTCTGTGCCTTTCTACAGTCCAATCAGTTTTATTGTTCTTAGGGAAATAACATTTGACATTTTGATTTTTCTTTTTCTTGTAGCTGGGAAATTTAGACAACCCTTTGAAAAATCTATTAAAAGCCTTATCACCATTCATGATGGCTTGCTTAACAGCTTTGCTAGATACTTCTTTGATCCATTTATCGTGTTCTTTTGTGTGGATATTATTCAACCATTTAGAGAAGTCATAACCACTCATAAACTTTTTCTCTCTTTGATACAATTCTTTGTTTTTGGCAAGATAAAGATTGTAGACATACCTACACACTCCGATGGTTTGGTTGATTTTAGCTATTTGTTGAGTTGTCGGCTTAATCTCAATAAAGTATGCTTTTTTCATAACTCTTTATCCTCCGACAGTTTCTTTTTATATTTTCTCAATCCATATATTCTGCAACTGAAAACATGAATGATAGATATTAAGTCTTGAACAAGTTCTTCTTGAGGTGACAACTTATCATTGTTAACAACAATGATTTCTACTGCCATCT
>NZ_RIAV01000013.1 GCF_003852715.1 Ectobacillus antri | reverse complement strand
AGCGCCGCCTCCCAGACACTCCCACCTAAGAACCTCGGTCACAAAAAGGCAGAAAGCGCCTTTTCGAACCGAGAACCTTAGGCTCTGTGTCTAAACGGTCGGCTCTGCTTTTCTATGATGAAAGGGGTGATGGCTTTCTTTTCCGATTGGTTGAAACAGCCGTCTCTTGCGGTTGGTATTGAAGTAGAAATGGCGTTTATAATACACATATAACAGGAGGCATGAACATGAAAACTCATGAATTAGACAGATTGCGTCAAAAGGTAGATGAAATTAATCTGCAGTTGCTTAAGCTTTTGAACGAGCGCGGTAAGATTGTGAAAGAAATTGGAGAGCAAAAAACGCTGCAAGGTGTAAAACGCTTTGACCCAGTACGTGAGCGTCAGGTGCTAGACATGATTGCCGAAAATAACGAAGGACCGTTTGAAACTTCTACTGTCCAGCACATCTTTAAAACAATCTTTAAAGCAAGCCTTGAGTTGCAGGAAGATGATAATCGTAAAGCATTGCTTGTATCTCGTAAGAAAAAGCCAGAAAACACAATTGTTGATATTAAAGGTGAAAAACTTGGTGATGGTACACAATCATTTATCATGGGACCTTGTGCAGTTGAGAGCTACGAGCAGGTACGTGAAGTTGCAAAAGCAATGAAAGCGCAAGGTCTTCGCTTAATGCGAGGCGGCGCATTTAAGCCGCGCACATCTCCGTATGATTTCCAAGGTCTTGGTGTAGAAGGTCTTGAAATTTTACGCAAAGTTGCCGATGAGTTTGATATGGCCATCATTAGTGAAATTTTAAATCCCAACGATATTGAGATGTCATTGGATTACGTAGATGTGATCCAAATTGGTGCTCGCAATATGCAAAACTTTGATTTACTGAAGGCTGCAGGAAAAGTAAATAAGCCGGTACTATTAAAACGTGGTTTGGCAGCGACAATTGAAGAATTTATTAATGCAGCTGAATATATTATCGCGCAAGGTAATGATCAAATTATTCTATGTGAGCGCGGCATTCGCACATATGAAAAAGCAACACGCAACACGCTTGATATTTCGGCAGTACCAATTTTAAAACAAGAAACGCATTTGCCGGTCGTAGTAGATGTGACACATTCCACAGGTCGAAGAGATTTATTGCTTCCGACAGCAAAAGCTGCATTAGCAATCGGTGCGGACGCTGTTATGGCAGAGGTACATCCGGATCCTGCAGTTGCACTTTCAGATTCTGCGCAACAAATGAATATCCCTCAGTTCAATGCGTTCATGGAAGAATTGAAAGGTTTTCGCTCTAAGTTAGCAGGTTCTGTACAACATAGTGTGTGATGATGGGCATTTCAGTAGTAGCCGCTTCCCTATTTCAGAGAGCTGATGGCAGGTGTGAATCAGTATATAAGCGGATATGAAGTACACGCCTTGAGCTTCTTTTTCTAGTAAGGAAAAGACGGTCTGTCAGATCGTTAACAACAAGAGAGGTAGCTATTTTGCTGCAAACAGGGTGGTACCGCGGTCATCATCGTCCCTGCCGATACAGTCGGCAGGGATTTTTTTAGGACAAAAAAGGAGTGAAGTTATGCAAAAGAGAGTGCTGGTTATCGGAATGGGCTTAATCGGTGGATCGATTGCGTTGGCCATTAAAAAGATACACGATGTAAAAGTCATAGGTTTTGATATTCGTGATTTACGGCTTGCTATTGAGCTCGGTGTAATTGATGAAATAGCTGAAGATGTGGCGCAAGCGGCAGAGAATGCACATTTAATTGTCTTGGCGTTACCAGTGGAAGAAACAGCTTCTATGCTAGCACAGCTCGCTCATGCCAAAATGAGGAAAGATGTTATTATTACGGACGTAGGCAGCACAAAAGAACACATTATGGCTGCGGCGGATACACTGCTTCCTCGTGAAGTAACATTTATTGGTGGGCATCCGATGGCCGGCTCTCATAAAACCGGGGTAGAAAGCGCAAAGGCACATTTGTTTGAAAATGCATTTTACATTTTAACACCGAGGCAGGGAACACCTGCTGAAAAAGTAGAAGAGTTAAAGTTTTGGCTTTCAGGTACACATGCACAATTTCTGCTCATGCAACAAAAAGAACATGATTATGTGACTGGTATTGTGAGTCACTTTCCGCATTTAATTGCCGCAGGCTTAGTAAAACAAGTGAAGAGGCATGCAACGCATACACCGCTTGTAAATATGCTTGCAGCTGGTGGATTTCGTGATATCACGCGTATTGCCTCTAGTAGCCCGAAAATGTGGAATGATATTGTGAAACAAAATCAGGAACACTTAAGTCAGCTGCTAGAAGAATGGATAGAAGATATGCAAAATTTAAAACAGTTAGTGGACAACGGAGAAGAACTTCAAAGTTACTTTTCTGATGCAAAAATGTACCGGGACGCTTTGCCTCTTCGTACCAAGGGGGCTATTCCATCTTATTTTGATTTATATGTAGATGTACTAGATAAAGCGGGTGAACTAGCAAAAGTAACAACCGTACTTGCTGAGAATGGAATTAGTATTACGAATCTGCAAATATTGGAGAATCGTGAAGGGCTTTTGGGTGTGCTTCGCATCAGCTTTCGAACAGAGAAGGACCGTCTTCAAGCTAGTGAACATCTTGGGAATTTAGGATATGATACGTATGAAGTTTTGTGAAATGATGGAAGTGAAAAAAGACATCAGGATTTTCTCTGACGTCTCTTTTACAGGTTTTCTGAACGAGAAGGCTCACGTAGGCATAGTCCTTCTTTAGACGTGGGATGAAAGTGAAGTCAAATGCGGTGCACAGAAAAAGTGAATGTACGTTCTGCGCAACAAGCATTTGAAATGCTACAAACTCCTCATAGAGGCCGGGACATAACTGCATCTTGTAACTCTAAAGCCGAAAGAATAGAGAATAACGAACACTCATAAAGAAAAAATCCGAATTAAATCGAAATCTGTGTAGAGAATTCCGACTAATAGTTCGGATTTTTCTTTGGCTAAAAACCTTTTGTCCCAGCCTCATTGTTCTATGGGGAGTGTTTGAAGCTCAGTCCATATGAAAAAACTCATGTGGACTTTCAATATCATACATGCTTTCGGATTTTCCTGTATCCTTCATTACTGTATAGGCACCAAACAACTCAATACAACATAGCAGCAACATAATGAGTATTACTGTCATATGCATTCCTCCTTTATTAAATGATTGGCTTAGCGCAACTATAATGTATGAAACGCGTTTCAATGCAAGCAGTAATTTAAATGTTGAGGAGAAATGATATTGAATACAGATTATAAATAAAAGGCTCTGTTAAAGTTCGTTGTGGATTTCCGTTACGGGAGTTCGCTTTTCGGGGGCGGTGAGGGAGCCTCCTCAGTGCTATGCGCCTGCGGTGTCTCCCTTTGACTCGCTTAGTCGCCCCCTTCACTTCAATCAACAAGTGCAAATGATTAACATTGGGCTTTAACACAGCCAAATAAAAAAGGAATGGTACACCCATTCCTTTTTTCTATCATTGAGTTGTTTGAGGCGTATTTGGAATCGTACCTCCATTGCCAGGATCAGTTGTGTTTGGTGGCGTTGTGATAACTTCGTCGTTTCCAGCATCTTCTGCATCTTCATCATCTTGGTTATCTTTGTTTTTATCTTTGTCTTTTTCTTCTTTATCTTTTTTCTCTTTCTCTTCTTGCTCCTTTTTCAAGCGTTCCTCTTCTTCTTTCCGCGCTTTTTCCTCTTCTTCTTTTCGTGCTTTTTCTTCTTCTTGCTTCTTACGCTCTGCTTCCCTACGTTCTTCTTCAAGTTTCTCGCGTTTTTCAATTTGTTTTCTTAGTTCTTTTTCAATAACAGGCAAATCGAATTTCTTTTCCGGCAACACTTTGGCAGAGCGAGAAATAATTTCTCTAAAAATCACGGCCGATGTACTTCCACTTGAAGATGATAAATAATGTGAAGCATCTGTATTTTCATAACCAAGCCAAACAGCGCCTACAACTTGCGGTGTGTATCCTACAAACCAATGGTCCTTGGCTCCGTCTATGCCTTTAATAGGAAGTTGCGTCGTACCTGTTTTACCTGCAATTTCACGGCCGCTGATACGCGCTTTTACCCCTGTTCCTTCAGTGACAACACCGCGCATCATGTATGTCAGCTTTTGAGCGGTTTCAGAGCTCACAACTTTCGTTGATTTTTTCTTCCATTTGGCGATTACTTGACCGTCAGTATCTTCAATACGTGTAATCGCGTGTGCTTCCATCATCGTTCCGTCATTTGGAAAGGCGGAGAAGGCTTGTGCCATTGCTAAAGGCGATGTACCATGTACCATGCCTCCAAGGGAAAGGGCGGGGTTATAGTCTTCTTCATCCAATTTAATTCCAAATCGCTTGACAGTATCAGTCGCATATTTTGCTCCTAGCTTTTGGAACAACCAAACAGCAGGCACGTTATAGGATTCAATTAATGCATCGTACATTGTAACCTCGCCGCGGAACCTTTTATCGTAGTTCAGGGGCTGATAACCATTAATATTAAGCGGTCTGTCTTCTAGTTTGTCGAATACATCATAGCCCTTCTCAATAGCTGGCGCATATACAGCCAATGGTTTCATCGTTGATCCTGGCTGACGAGTGAGTTGTGTAGCATAGTTAAACTGTCTAAATTGATATTCACCGCGCCCACCAATCAGAGCCTGAATACCGCCTGTTTCAGGGTTGATAAACACCGCGCTGCTTTGTATGATTTGATCTTTAGAACTTCTTGGAAATAGGGCGGTATTTTTGTAAACAGCTTCAGCAGCCTCTTGCATAGTTGTATTTAATTCCGTGTAAATATGAAGACCGCCGGAAAGTACCTCATTTGCAGATAAGTCATATTTTTTGATGGCTTCATCAATAATATGGTTTAAATAGTGAGGATACGTACCAGTATAATTATTTTCTCGTTTGTCCGTTAATACAATTTTTTCCGCTTTTGCAGCTGCAAATTGGTTTTCTGTAATGTAGCCTTCTTGCTTCATCAAGCTTAAAACAACATCTCGGCGTTCCTTAGACTTCTGCGGATTTTTAAAAGGTGATAACGCGGATGGTGCTTTAATTAAGCCTGCTAATGTAGCACACTCATTTAGCGTCAGGTCTTTAGCGTCTTTACCAAAATAAGTTTGTGCCGCACGCTGAATACCCCACGCGCCCTCACCAAAATAGATTTGGTTTAAATAACGCTCAATGATTTCATCTTTTGAGTATGTGCGTTCAATTTTTTTGGCTAATACAAGTTCTTGTAGCTTCCTTGTATACGTGCGCTCCTGTGACAAAAAGGCATTTTTTGCAAGCTGTTGTGTAATCGTACTGCCGCCTGCAACAATCTCTCCGCTTACCGTGTTTTGAATAAATGCTTTTGCTATACCGAAATAATTAACACCGCCGTGCTTATAAAAACGCTGGTCCTCTGTAGATATGACCGCATGAACCATATCTTTTGGTATTTCTTTCAATGTAATGCCTTCAATGTTTGTAGCAGAAACTTCACTTGCTACTTTTCCGTTTTGATCATAGATAATAGTTGGTTGCGGCGCCGGTGTGTCCAGCTTACTCACATCACTCTTCCAAATAAAAATATTAAAAACGAGTACGCCAAGCAAAATAACCGCAATACCTGTTGCACCAATTTTCCACAACAGGCTTTTAGACAAGGCCAGCTTCTTTTTTTCTTTGGCCTGTTGTTGGCGTCTTTCCATTCTCCCCATACTTGGCACCACCTTTTTATTTCGTTATGTCAGGATAAAAATCCCTATAATGAATAGCGTGTTTAAAATAGCAGAAATCTATCCCTTTGTAAAGAGACAAGTATAAATGTTAAAAATCTGTGAACGTTACCATATGAAACTTATCTTGCGTGCAATTCATTGTATAATGATAGGTATAGAGAGAAAAAGGCTCCTTGGGAGAAATTTGGGGTAACTAAGGAGGAAACATGATACAAAAGGCTTTTCAGTCATTTCGAAAGCAGCTGTATTATATTTTTGGGATTCTTTTAATTGGCTGGTTGTGTACACCGTATGCAGATCATTTTCTAGGTTTAGGTGTAGGACTTGTCGTGAGTATGTATTGTGGTTGGATGCTTGGTCGTCGTATTGAAAAAATGGGCGAGCATATTGTTCTGAGTAAAAAGCTTCCATCGCTTGGTGCAGTGAATCGATTTGCCGCAGCAGTTTTAGGCGCTCTTTTCTTGTATGAAATTGAGCACCAAATGGTGATGTGGGCTTTTGCGACAGGTATTTTAGGTGGCTACTTCTTATTAGTTATTAATTTGGGTTACTATAGCGCTTATTATAAAGAGGAGAAGGAACTATATAAGTACAAATAAAAAATCAACATTCTTTTTAGAGTGGGAAGAAGAGCGGGAGATGTGTGGCTGCGGCCAGTGCCTAAGATGAGCACGTACCAAGTAAGACCATAGACACCTTACAAGTCGTCCTTGCCCTTTCGCTTTTTTATTGTATATGTTGAAAAAACTAAATGAACTTATATACAAGGGAAAGTTTGATTCTAGTGAGAAATTTCTATGAAAATATGCTAGAAGAATTATGTGGCATTTACATCTGAAAGGAAGATTCGAATGTAAAATAAATCGTTTCTAAGTCCATACTACATGAACAAGGAGAAGCGATTTAATTGGATATATGCGACAGGACAAGGTTAATGATAAGCCTTACTGCACTGTTGTTGTTACAATTGATATTTTTGGCGGTTGTTACACTCGATGTAAACAATCCGCCGCGTGTACAAATGAAAACAGGAACGACATTAGCAATGTCATCTGTAATCGTAAATAAAAAACACTAAGCCGTTAGCGGTTTAGTGTTTTTTTATTGGCAAACATAAGCCCTATACACTATGATGATATGCAAAATCACATGATTGAGGTGAATGATCATGCACGGAGAGATTTTCCGTAGAAGAACACCGGAAGAGTATTTAGAAGAACTTGCTCGGCAGCGGCGTGGCAAGCTTAAGGTATATATTGGCGCTGCGCCCGGTGTGGGAAAAACATATAAAATGCTTCAGGATGCACAGGATTTAAAAAAAGAAGGCATCGACGTCGTCGTAGGTCTCGTTGAGACGCATGGGCGCACTGATACAGATGCACAGCTGGGCGAATTGGTAGTATTTCCTATGAAAGAGATTACCTATAAGGGAAAAATCTTTTATGAAGTAGACACAGAAGGAATTATAAAGCGTGCGCCTCAGGTGGTACTTATTGATGAGCTTGCCCATACCAATGCACCGGGCTCTAAGCATCATAAAAGATACATGGATGTCGAAGAGATTTTAGAGGCTGGTATTGATGTATGTTCCGCTATGAATATCCAGCATTTGGAGAGTGTGCACGATATTGTCCAGCAAATTACGGGTGTGGCTGTTCGAGAGCGTGTTCCAGATTCCGTGCTGCAAAAAGCCAATGAAATTCAGTTAATTGATGTAACGCCGGAGATGCTTCAGAAACGGTTAGTGGAAGGGAAGATTTATCGGCAGGAAAAGATTCAACAAAGCCTACAAAATTTTTTCACAATAACGAATTTAGGTGCGCTACGTGAACTCGCTTTGCGAGAGGTGGCTGATGATGTTGACGAAAAAATTGTATCGCCACAGGAGGATGAAACATGGTCTATCGGTATTAAAGAACGTATTTTAGTATGCGTACAATACGGTTCAACTGCCGAAAGGTTAATCCGAAGAGGAGCGCGTATGGCAAGCAGGTTGAATGCAGATTTATATGTGCTGAATGTAAGAGCAGATAGCGGTGATTTCAACTCTCCAGCTCGAAATCAGATACTGGCGGAGTGGGAATCTTTAACACATCAATTTGGTGCAGAGTTTATTGTGGAGCCTGCGAGTGGAAGAAAGCCAGCAGATGTCATCATTGATGTTGCGAGCACATATAAGATTACGCAAGTACTTCTCGGTCAATCAGCGCGTACAAGATGGGAGGAAATAACAAAAGGCTCCATCGTCAATGTAATTATGCGAAAAACAAAAAATATTGATATTCACATCGTAGCCGATAGCGGCAAATAGATAAGTGAGGATTAATTTTTTAATATACAAGCGGTAATGAAACAAAAGTGAGAGAATATCTTGCGTTTTGTTTACAGTCTTACTTAGCATTCTCCGTAAGTTCTGACCGTTATTATACACCGCCTGTTCTTCTCTCCCATCTAAAAGAATTTCGTTTTTTCTATTCGCTGTTTTCGTAAAGATTGTTGTTTTTAGATAAAAATCCCTGACTTCCTATTTATCTGTTAAAATAAGGATATATCTAATGTGAAATAGAGAATAGAATGGGGTTGATTATATTGAAATTGTTACTAACCTCTAACGGTTTTTACAATGATGCTATTAAAGAGCAATTTTTAAAACTCATTAACGGCGAACCTAATGAACTGGACGTTGCTATTATCACAACTGCATCGCCGCAGAAGGATAATAATAGGTTTGCTCAGAAGGCGAAAGAGGACTTTAAAGATATGGGGTTTCAAAACATTGATTTCATTGATATAGAGTTTGATAACCTAAAAAGTCTTGCACATAAAGATGTCATATACATCAATGGTGGAAATCCATTCAATTTATTATTTCACACTAAACAAAGTGGGGCAGATAGTATCTTTCGAGATTTAGTTAACAAAAATGTTGTTATTGTAGGTGTAAGTGCTGGTGCTGTTCTACTTGGTCCAAACATTAAAGTCGTTCATTTCTTCACACCGCAAATGGATACATTAAATACTAAGGATTTTTCTGCATTAGACTTAACGGACAAAATTGTTTTTCCTCACTATGACCGAGAAGATTTGTTCAAGGATAGTACAAACAAGACAATTGAAGATAGACTAAAAGAATTTGAAATACTTGAAGGATGCGAAGTTACGAGATTAAAGGATGATGAATATATCACAGTAGAAAAGTAATTTATTGACCTCGATTTAGAGGTCTTTTATTATGCACTTCTTCTAAACATCTCAACTGTCGTATAGTTTGATTTATGGACAGCACTAAATAAAAGTTGCTTCACTCGTTCTTTGTGAGCCACCTTTTTGGTATGTTCAAGGTATCTGAACCAAAACAAATAGTTATCAAGATATTTGGTTGCCACTCCTTGAAAACGGTGCATAAATTGTTTTAGCCGTTTGTGATAAGCATTGACGTGTTGAATATGGAAGATAGATTTTTTCACATAAATCCCTTTCCGCACGTTCACCATTTCGTGCTGTAATCCCTTATCTTTGGCAAACTTTTTATAGTTCGTAGCTGTATCTGAACATAACAAAGCAGAGGTGTCGATAAATGCACCTAATACCCTATCTATATCTGTTGATTTAATCCTACCTTTCCCTGCCATTTGAGAGATGACTTGTCCATTTCGGTCTTGTGCTACAAGAACACAAACCTGTTCCTTCGAAATGCCTCGTTTTGTTGCGACACCGCCACGCTTACGAGGTTTTCTGTCAGTAATAGACTTCTTCCCTTTGTCACTTTCCAAGAAAAAGGTTTCATCGCTTTCAACAATCCCTTTTAGAGTTTGATTGCCCAATGAACGGAGAGCATTCAAAATTTTATGTCGCCAATAAAAAGCCGTAGAAATATGGATTTCTAAAGCCTCGGAGATTTTAGGTAGTGTACAGCCTTCTACCATCATATCAAAGTATTTAAGCCATTTATGAGGGTATCGAGAACCTGCCAATGGAGTATTGGTCATATCGTTAAATGTCTTCCCACAGTCCTTGCACAAATATCGTTGTAAGAGAATGTACCTGTATACCTTGAGAAAGAAATTGTAGAATACGAGAAAAATCATTCTGAGCTTGTATGCAGCAGTTTCCGAGGCAGGAGCATTCATATCCTCGGTCCGTATTTTGAGTAGAAGTTTATCAATCAAATAAAGCAAGAAATATATAATGTAAGCGTTTTAATATAAAAAGTTTGTTTTTTATAAAAAAACCTCTTTACATGTAATTTTTACAGGAGTATATTTACTTTCATAAGTCACAACTAAATTTTACCGAAGCAACCTTTAATCGCTGAGTCCATTAGGAGCGGGGGAACCAACTTTGTGCGCAAGCACTTGGGGTGAATCCTTCTTTAGTGAAGGTAGGGCTACTCTCAAAGCCCGAATCCGACAGCTAACCTCGTAAGCGTTTCGGGAGGGGGTATACTTTCGTGTTGCCTAAACAGAGCACTGAGTAACCTCTCAGTGCTCTTTTGTGTATTTTTAATGGTAAAATTTGTAAATTAGGAGGGGTGTCATGTTAGATGTAATGATGGTAGGTGCGTTTATTCTGCTGACTGCATCTATGGCAGGGTTAGCAAAGTGGTCTGATAATGTAGTGAAGGAAGGGAACAAGCAATGATCGTACTGTTAGGAATCGTTGCGGTAGTTACGGTGTACTTAGTATATGCATTACTCAATCCAGAGAAGTTTTAAGTGAGGAGAGACAAATATCATGGCTTGGATAGCAGTCAGTATCACTATTGGACTATTTATTTTATTAGCACAACCGATGGGGGCTTATTTAGAGAAAGCATTTCAGGGAGACTCGAAATTAGAAAAGATTTTCGGCTCTGTTGAAAAGATTATTTTTAAGATTGCAGGTGTTAAGCCCTACAATCAAAACTGGAAGCAATATGCTTTGGCGTTAGTTTTGACAAATAGTTTGATGATTGTGTTTGTGTATTTAATATTCCGATTGCAAGGCGTACTGCCATTGAATCCAAGCAACATTCCGGGTATGGAACCAACGCTTGCTTTTAACACAGCAATCAGCTTTATGACAAACACAAACTTGCAGCACTACAGCGGAGAAACCGGCCTGTCTTACTTGTCTCAAATGCTTGGTATCACATTTATGATGTTTGCTGCACCTGCTACAACATTAGCGATTGCAATTGCTTTCATTCGTAGCTTAGCAGGTAAGAAATTAGGAAACTTCTTCGTTGATTTTACTAGAGCCATTACACGTTTACTTCTTCCATTAAGCTTTGTCGCAGCGTTGATTTTTGTGTTGCTAGGAGTGCCGCAAACATTAGAACCTGCAGCAGTAGCTAACACGGTTGAAGGAGCAAAACAATTAATTGCGCGTGGTCCTGTAGCCTCGTTACTTTCAATTAAAGAGCTTGGGAATAACGGTGGTGGATTTTTTGGAGTCAACTCCGCACATCCTTTTGAAAATCCAAATATGATTAGCAATATCTTGCAAATGATTCTTATGATGCTTTTACCGACTGCCTTGCCTTTTACATACGGCAGAATGGTAGGAGATAAAAAGCAGGGACGTATTCTATTCGTTTCCATGCTGATGTTGTTCTTGATTGGTTTCGGCACAATTGCCACTACAGAGCTACAAGGTAATCCGGCATTGAATCAGCTGGGCATTCAATATGACGAAGGTAATATGGAAGGAAAAGAAGTCCGCTTCGGAACGGTATGGTCCGCCTTATATGCAACGGTTACAACCGCTTCAGAGACAGGTAGCGTTAATACAATGCATGATACATTAACACCAATTGGCGGTATGGTTCCTCTTATAAATATGCTGTTAAATACAGTATTTGGCGGTGTGGGAGCAGGGTTTATCAACGTCATTATGTATGCGATGATAGCCGTATTTATTTCCGGTTTAATGGTGGGTCGTACACCTGAGTTTTTAGGAAAGAAATTGGAAGGAAAAGAAATGAAGCTCATAGCGGTGACACTTTTGTTCCAACCACTTCTCATATTGGGAGCTTCAGCAATCGCCTTTTCTACAGAATTAGGAATGGGAGCCATTTCAAACTCCGGCTTTCACGGAATTACACAAGTCATCTATGAATACACTTCATCCGCTGCGAATAACGGATCGGGGTTTGAAGGATTAGGAGATAATACGCCATTTTGGAATATTTCAACTGGCCTTGTGATGTACTTGGGACGTTATTTTGGGTTAGTCACAATGCTTGCGGTCGCAGCATCTTTAAAAGAAAAGACTTTGGCACCGGAAACAGTTGGGACGTTTCGTACAGATAATGGTTTATTCGGTGGTATTTTTGTAGGAACAATTTTCCTTGTAGGTGCTTTGACATTTTTCCCAATTTTAGTTTTAGGACCAATTGCTGAATTTCTCACTTTGAAGTGATGGAGGATAGAACATGAGTAAATTATCTGCATTTATAAAAGAAAAACATGAACAGACATCTTCTTTACGGTTAGTGGAAGATGAAGGAATCCGAAAAGCAAAGACAATGGATTCCGATATTGTGAAAACATCCATAAAGCAATCGTTTACTAAACTTGATCCGAGAGTGATGGTAAAGAATCCAATTATGTTCATTGTAGAAATTGGCTTTTGTGTTACCCTAGTGCTGTCGTTCCTACCCAGTGAAAATCTGCCGGGTTGGTTTAACATCACTGTATCTATGATTCTATTATTTACAGTTTTGTTTGCGAATTTTGCAGAAGCGTTGGCAGAAGGACGTGGGAAGGCACAAGCTGATTCATTAAAGCAATCCAAACAAGATATTTGGGCAAATCTTATAAAAAATGACAAAGTGATGAAGGTAGCAGCAACAGAGCTTCGTAAAGGAGACATTGTCGTTGTAAAGCAAGGAGAAATGATTCCCAGTGACGGAGAAGTAATTAAAGGCTTGGCATCTGTTGATGAGTCAGCTATTACAGGCGAGTCCGCACCTGTGCTAAAAGAAGCAGGAGGCGATTTTAGCTCTGTAACAGGTGGAACTCTTGTTGTCAGCGATGAGATTACGATTCGTATCACTAGTAATCCAGGCGAGTCCTTCCTGGACAAAATGATTGCGCTTGTAGAAGGAGCAAAAAGACAAAAAACCCCGAATGAAATTGCGCTCAATACAGTTTTGTTCAGTTTAACATTAGTATTTCTATTGGTGATCGTAACGCTTCCAGTGTTCACAAATTATCTGGGCTTCTCAATTGATACAGCCGTTCTTGTCGCGCTTCTTGTATGTTTAATTCCAACCACAATCGGAGGGTTATTGTCAGCCATCGGAATTGCAGGGATGGATCGTGTGACGAAATTTAACGTGTTGGCTATGTCAGGAAAAGCGGTTGAAGCTGCTGGAGATATTAATACAATTATTTTGGATAAAACGGGAACGATTACATTTGGAAATCGAATGGCCCATACGTTGATTGCTGTATCAGGAGAAACAGTAGAAGAGCTTGCGTATTGGGCTGGAATAAGCTCTTGTATGGATGAAACACCGGAGGGCCGATCTGTTGTAGAATATATAAACAATAAAGGGTGGTTTAGTAACGGGACAATAGAAGGTGAATTTATTCCGTTTAAAGCTGAAACACGTATGAGTGGTATGGATTTACATGACGGAACGAAGGTGCGCAAAGGTGCTGTCAACGCAGTTATCAATTGGGTGATGCAGCAAGGAGGAAACATTCCTCTAGATCTTTCCAAACGAGCAGATTTAATTGCGAAGGAAGGCGGAACACCGTTAGCTGTAGCTGTAAACAATAAAATTTATGGATTGATTTATCTAAAAGATACAGTGAAACCAGGTATGCGTGAGCGTTTTGAGGAGCTTCGTCGTATGGGTATTAAAACGGTAATGTGTACAGGAGACAATCCGCTGACAGCGGCCACGATTGCAAAGGAAGCTGGCGTAGATGAATTTATTGCCGAATGTAAACCTGAGGACAAAATAGCTGTCATTAAAGCAGAGCAAGCGAAAGGAAAGCTAGTGGCCATGACTGGTGATGGTACAAATGACGCACCGGCTCTGGCCCAAGCCGATGTAGGTCTTGCGATGAACAGCGGGACGTCAGCAGCAAAAGAAGCGGCGAATATGATTGACTTAGATTCAAACCCAACCAAAATTATTGAAGTTGTAGCTATTGGTAAGCAGTTGCTTATGACACGCGGAGCTTTGACAACATTCAGTATTGCGAACGATGTGGCAAAATATTTTGCAATTATCCCAGCCATGTTTACAGCAGCTATCCCGCAAATGGAGATGCTGAATGTAATGGGATTGCATTCCCCCTTATCTGCAATTTTATCGGCATTAATCTTCAATGCTATTATCATTCCATTGCTCATTCCGTTAGCAATGAAGGGTGTATCGTATAAGCCAATGAGCTCCAATGCATTGTTAAGCCGTAATTTGTTCATTTACGGATTTGGCGGTATGATTGTTCCGTTTATTGGTATAAAGGTCATTGATGTATTCGTAGGATTATTCGTATAGAGGAGAAGTGAGCCATGAAAACCAAACAGAGTATACTAGCACCCGTCATTCGGCTAACAGCAACAACTGTTGTATTATGTGGTCTTGTATATCCCGCTTTAGTAACAGTAGTCGCACAAGTGACAATGCCCGATAGAGCGGACGGTAGTTTGATCTATAATGATCAAAATGAAGTAATCGGTTCTGCATTAATAGGTCAAAACTTTAAAGAACCACGCTATTTTCAAGGACGTGTATCTAGTATTGCATATAAGTCTGAAGCATCCGGCAGTAATAACTATGCACCATCAAACCCTGAGTTGCTGACAAGAACAGAAGAGTCGCTGAAGCAGTGGGAAGAAAATAATCCGACAGTTCCTGTTTCGCAAGTACCGATTGATTTAGTGACAAACTCTGGATCTGGTCTCGATCCACATATCAGCCCGGCAGCTGCGAGAGCACAAATTGATCGAGTTGCGAAGTATACAGGGTTGACTAAAGCAGAGCTTCAGGATTTGATACAAGAACAAACTGAGCCGCTGGAGTTGGGCCTATTTGGAACAGAAAAGGTAAATGTGTTGAAATTAAATATAGCACTTCAAAAGTTAATGAAATAAAAAAATCCTCCGCTTGTCGGAGGATTTTCTATAAAGGAGGCAGATGATGAAGCTGCAAATAGAAGGAACAAAAGATCTGAAGCTATTTCAAACGGTACAGGTCAAAGAATGTGAAGATTTATTCATCGTAACAGGTTTTAAATTGGAACGAACATATCAGCAAAGTGTCATTGTTCCAAAAGCGACTTGTGTTGTCCTCACGCAAATACAGAAAGAATCACATGGCTATCGAATTGGTGATCCTTGTTTATATGCAATTGACCAAATCAAATTTTAAAGAGTTTCTTCTATATAATATATGCACCACTAAAAAAGAGGGTGTCCCATCATTTGGGAACACCCTCTTATCATATTTTGAAACGTATGCGGATAACGCCTGATTTTTTTAAGGATTCATATAAAATTACAAGAGATGGACCAAGGAACAATCCAATGAAACCTAATAGTTTAAAGCCTACATATAAGCTAACAAGAGCAGCTAAAGGAGAAATTCCCATGCTTTTTGAATACACTTTAGGCTCAATAATGCGACGTACAATCGTAATCACACCGAATAAAACGAGAAGTCCTATTCCTAGTGTTTGATTATCCTGCAAAATTGCAACGGTAGCCCACGGCACAAGTACAGAACCTGTACCTAGAATAGGTAAAATATCTACAATTACGATAAGCAGGGAAAGTAAAGCTGTGTAGGGCACATCAAGAAGCCATAACCCTACATACGCCATCGTGAATGTTAGTAAGCTTAAAAACAGTTGTGCTTTAACGAAGCCGACACCTGCGCCGCTTAATTGCTCTGCGACTAGATGAAATTTTTCACGGGACTCTAGCGTCATATACGATTCTAATTTTTCTTTGAGACTCGGAAGTTCTAGGCTGATTAAGAATAATGCAATGAGATAAATTAAAAACTCTAATAAAAATCCCGGTACAACAGCAACAAATCCGATTGTTCCAGAAATTAGATTTTTAGCCAGTAGATCTAACGAATTTACGCTATTTTCTAGCGCACGCTCTATAGAAGAAAGTACTTCAGTCGGCAATGTTTCTGAATACTTGTGCCAACTGTTGATCATGGGCAACACAGTTGTATAATAAAACTCTTTCGCAAAGCCAGGTGCTTTGTGAGAAAGAGACACAACTTGCTGAAAAATTGTATGGATCATGAAATAACCAATGAGTGTGAGTGTAGCCAAGTACAATAAAAATGCGGTTAAAACAGCATACAACCTTGGAAATCGTCCATGCTTTTGCAAGCGGGATACGATTCCTTCTAGCAGAATGGCAGTTAATAAAGCAAAAATAACTGGCAAGCTATATGGAATCAAAAAGAGTATTATAAGAATGAATATACTGACAAGCAACCACTTCTTCCACATGAAAAAACTCTCCTCTCCTTTTCAACGCACTGTTCCGCTGTTTACGGAAAATGAGATGTATCTTTATTATAAAGCAATATACTAAATTCCTCTATGTACGATGTAAAAATATTATTACCGAGCGCATATGGATTTGAAGTAATTTTTGTTCATGTTTTTTATATTGTAATTTTATCTATATAGTACGACTATGTATTTTCCGTTTTATGAAGACCTAAGATATAAATTTCGCAATAAACTTTTGTTGAAAAATGTTATATTGCTGAAAATAGTACATATATTTGTAAGAAGTATTATGATCGATTTTTAAAATATATGTATGATTGTTCTATAACTGTCACGTTTGACTGTACAGTTTTTTGTATGATAACATATAATTACTATTATAATAGGGGGCGAATATGTTGGGAACGGATACCGAATCGGAGAGTTGGCTGAAATTGCCCATGTTTCAAAACGAACCATTGATTATTATACGAATTTAGGACTTTTGACCGCACATCGATCAGATTCTAATTATCGTTATTATGATAAAAACGCAGTTGAAATCTTGCATTTTATTGAACAATGCAAAAAGATGCATATGCCGCTTAGTGATATTAAACAGTTGCTTGCGCGTAAGCATACAGCCATTGATACAAGTCATTCTGTGGCTACACATGTGGATGAAGTCACACGGCATATTCAAGAATTAGAACAGGAGTTGGCACATTTAAAGCCGCTGCTAGATGAGTTAACAAATGAACAACGTGAAACAATAATGAAGTATGTATCAGGTCGTGCGACAAATTTGATGCAGACGTTGCTTTTGTTTTTAGGATAGTAGTAGACGAGAGGATAACCATTACAGGAGGTGGATACCTTAGTTCATTGGACTAAGGGGATTGCTTGGACATATTTAATTTAGTCATGGTAGCGTTTTTAATTGCTCTTACAGGTTTTTTCGTTGCGGCGGAGTTCGCGATTGTGAAAGTGCGAACCAGCCGGATTGATCAACTTGTAACAGAGGGAAAACGAGGTGCTTTATCAGCTAAAAAGGTAACTACGCATTTGGATGAATATTTATCAGCGTGTCAGCTTGGAATTACAGTGACGGCGCTGGGACTTGGATGGCTTGGAGAACCTACGCTTCATCATATGCTGGAGCCTTTGATGGAGAAATTGAACTTGCCTGCGGCGGTAGCGAGTACACTCGCTTTTGTTGTAGCCTTCGCATTTATTACCTTCTTGCATGTTGTAGTGGGAGAGCTTGCTCCTAAAACAGTTGCAATTCAAAAGGCAGAACAAGTTACAATGTTAGTTGCTAAGCCACTGATGTTTTTTTATAAACTTGCGTACCCTTTTATCTGGACATTAAACGGATCAGCTCGTTTTATTACCGGACTATTTGGTCTTAAACCCGCTTCCGAGCATGAGGCAGCTCACTCTGAAGATGAGCTTCGCTTGATTCTTTCTGAAAGCTATGAAAGTGGTGAAATTAATCAAACGGAGTTTAAATATGTAAATAATATATTTGAGTTTGATAATCGAATTGCAAAAGAGATTATGGTGCCTCGTACAGAGATTATTGGTTTGTATGAAGAAGATTCTGCAGAAGACCATATGAAAATTATTCAAAGTGAAAAGTATACAAGATATCCAATATTTGGTGAAGATAAAGATGATATCATTGGAATGGTCAATGTAAAGGATGTATTTATTCGTTATATGAACGGTGATAGCAATGAATTGCCTCCAATTCGAGAATATATGCGTCCTGTGATTGAGGTTATGGAAACTATTGCTATTCATGATTTGCTCTTGCAAATGCAGAAAAAGCGTATTCCAATGGCAATTCTGTATGATGAGTATGGCGGAACGGCAGGCCTGGTTACACTTGAAGATATTTTAGAAGAAATTGTAGGCGAAATTCGAGATGAGTATGACGAAGATGAACATCCTCCAATTCAGCATATTAGCGAGTATCATAAAATTGTTGACGGTAAGGTACTAGTAAGTGATATTAATGATTTATTCGGCCTTCATATGGATGAAGAAATCGTTGATACTGTTGGCGGTTGGATCATGATGCAAAATCATGAAATCGAAGAAGGTATCTCCGTAGAAGCGGATGGCTATGAATTTAAGGTTCTTGCTAAAGATTCTCATCAAATTAAACGAGTAGAAATTCGTAAGATTATGAATGAAGAGCAAGCGGCGACGGTATAGTCGTCGCTTGTTTTTAATTTTAATATAATAAAAGACTGTAATTCTATTTCTTTCGACACTATTAATATATTTTTTTAATATACAAATGGTAAAGAAAAAGAAATTGTTTTGTACGTAGAGTGTTGCATACAAGTATAAAAATACCAGAATATACTGTTTCTTCCGAATAAAAAGACTTTATTTTTCTTGTTGTTAGCGCTTTCAATATGAAAGAGAGAATGGTAATATGAATATGTGAAATAAATACTATGTTAATAGAATAAAAGATTATATGTATTGCTTGAAGGAGATGTTGAAATTATGCGTATTGGGGTACCAGCAGAAATTAAAAACAATGAAAATCGTGTAGCGATGACACCAGCGGGTGTTGTGCACTTAATTAGAAATGGGCACGAAGTATATATTCAAGCTGGAGCAGGATTAGGTTCTGGTTTTACGGATGAGCAATACGTAGCAGCGGGTGCTACAATTGTTGCAACGGCTGCAGAAGCGTGGGCTATGGATATGGTTATGAAAGTAAAAGAACCGATTGCAAGTGAATACGGCTACTTCCGTGAAGGATTAATTTTGTTTACATATCTACACCTTGCTCCAGAGCCTGCTTTAACAAAGGCTTTAATTGAAAAGAAAGTTACAGCTATTGCTTATGAAACAGTACAAGCATCTAATGGAACATTGCCTTTGTTAACACCAATGAGTGAAGTAGCAGGACGTATGTCTGCACAAATCGGTGCGCAATTTTTAGAGAAGCCTGAGGGCGGTAAAGGTATTCTTCTTGGTGGTGTGCCTGGAGTTAATCGTGGTAAGGTAACAATTATTGGCGGTGGTGTGGCAGGTACAAATGCTGCGAAAGTAGCTGTCGGTCTTGGTGCAGAAGTAACGATTATCGACTTGAATCCAGATCGTTTACGTCAATTAGATGACATTTTTGGTCATCAAGTAACAACATTAATTTCTAATCCATATAACATTGCAGAAGCAGTAAAAACATCTGATCTTGTGATTGGCGCAGTTTTGATTCCAGGTGCTAAAGCACCAAAGCTTGTAACAGAAGAAATGATTCAATCTATGGAGCCAGGCTCTGTAGTAGTGGATATTGCAATTGACCAAGGCGGTATTTTTGAAACAACAGATCGCATTACAACACATGATGAGCCAACATATGTGAAGCATGGTGTTGTTCATTATGCAGTTGCTAATATGCCAGGTGCTGTACCTCGTACATCTACAATCGCATTAACAAACGTGACTGTACCGTATGCAGTACAAATTGCGAACAAAGGCTATGAAAAAGCTTGTCTAGAAAACAAAGCATTGCTAAGTGGTATCAATACGCTCAATGGCTATGTAACATATCAAGCTGTGGCAGAGGCGCATGGTTTACAATATGCGGATGCTGCAGAGCTTTTGCAAGCTGCACACGTATAATTATAAAAGAGCCGAGGGACAGGGTCTCTCGGTTCTCAATTTATAAAGGGGAATAACGGTATGGGATTGTTTAAGAAAAAATCAGTTACGCTCATGTTGGAGCAATCAAAGAAAAAACAACTAGAAAAAACGTTAGGTGCGTTTGATTTAACTTTACTTGGTATCGGTGCCGTTATCGGGACAGGTGTTCTCGTGTTAACCGGATTGGTAGCTGCTAGAGATGCTGGTCCAGCAGTGATTCTATCCTTTATGCTGGCTGCTATTGTATGTGGTTTTGCCGCACTTTGCTACGCGGAGTTTGCTTCGACGATTCCTGCATCAGGTAGTGTATACACATATGCATATGCAACAATTGGAGAGTTTGCAGCACATACGATGGGATGGACGCTTCTTTCTGTATATGTGTTGACAACATCTGCTGTTGCGAACGGTTGGTCAGCATATTTTAATAATTTTTTAGGTGGATTTGGGTTAGCAATACCAAAGGAGTTTGTAACCATCCCTTCACAAGGCGGAACGGTCAATTTACCGGCCATTTGTATTACCCTAGCAATTACATGGCTTTTATCCAGAGGAACGAAGGAAAGTAAAAAAGTAAATAACTTTATGGTATTAGTAAAGCTAGTTGTAATTGGTTTATTCATTGTAGTAGGTGCTTTTTATGTAAAACCTGAAAATTGGACACCGTTTATGCCATACGGTTTAGAAGGTGTAATAGCAGGGGGAGCTGCTGTATTCTTTGCATTTTTAGGTTTTGATGCCTTGTCTACGTCAGCGGAAGAAGTAAAAAATCCGCAACGAGACTTGCCTATTGGAATTATCTCGTCACTTGTAATTTGTACAATTATCTATGTTGCTGTTTGTCTAGTCATGACAGGTATGGTGCCATATACAGAGTTAAATGTAGCAGAAGCAATGGCATATGTTTTGCATTCTGTTGGGCAAGATGCAGTAGCAGGTGTAATCGCTGTCGGTGCGATTATCGGTATTATGGCAGTTATCTTTGCTTATGTGTACGCGTCTACTCGAATTTTGTTCGCAATGAGCCGTGATGGATTATTGCCAGCCATGTTTTCTAAAACAAATGCATCTGGTGTACCCACTTTCTCAACATGGATTACAGGTGCGGGGAGCGCATTTATTGCAGGTTTTGTTGACCTGAAAGAGCTGGCTAACTTGGCGAATATTGGTGCTTTACTAACATTTGCTGTAATTGGACTTGCTGTTATTTTGTTCCGTAAATCACATCCGGATTTACAGCGCGGCTTCCGCGTTCCGTTTGTCCCGGTATTACCTATTATTTCAGTGGCTTGCTGTGTATTTTTAATGGTAAATTTACCTGGGACAACATGGTTATATTTCAGTGTTTGGGTATTGCTTGGCGTAATAGTATACCTTGGATACTCTCGTAAGCATAGTGTATTACAAGAGAACAATGAAATACCACTGAAGAAAGCAAATTAAGATACTTCACAGAAAAGCACAGGGTTTCCTGTGCTTTTCTATTTATTTTTTCTGAAAAGTGTGTAAAATGAATATACAAGATTAGTTTAAGAATCATCAGAGGCTATTTTATGTGGGGAGTTTTACTTTAGTGCGAATGGAGTGTGAGAAGATGCGGACCGTCTTACATCAGTCAGGAAAGCTTATTTTTCACAAACGTGTGCAACAAGGAATTACGCAAGAAGAGTTATGTCAGGGGATTTGCTCAGTGTCTTATTTGAGCAAGATTGAAAATGATAAAATTGAAGCTTCAGAGTTAATTATGCAACTCTTATGCGAAAGGCTAGGAATCAGTTTATCAAGTTTGCAAAATACAACAGGGGAAGCAAAAAAGATGTTAGAGCAATTGCATACGGCACTTGTATATACCAATCAAGAAAAAGCAACGGAGCTATATAAGCAGCTTCAACCCGTTATTTTGCAAGTTCAGGATGCGGAAGTTTTAAACTTTTATCAACTATTATCTGTTCGCTATTTTTTATTAATGGGACGGATGGATGAAGCGATTTGTCTTTTAGAAGAATGTAAAAAACTTTCTAGTAAATATAGCCCCTTTCATAATGTTATTTTCCATTATGTAAATGGATTAATGTTTTGCAAAAAAGGGGAATGGGAAAAAGGAGCGGGTTATTTTGTCACATGTGAACAACAGGCTAGAGCCATTAAGTACAGTGAGCCGAGTATCTATTACAACTTAGCATTGGTTTATAGTATGATCCATAACGTTAGTATGTCTTTGTATTTTGTCGAACAGGCAATACATTTATATAGTAAAGCTTCTAAGTTTCGCTATATTATAGACTGTCAAGTGATACAAGGGATTAACTACGCACGTTTAAAAGAATATGATAAAGCGATAGAAACGTATGAAAATATTTTGCAGGCGGCACCATCTTTTTCTGACAAAGAAGAAATATTTGCAAGAACACTTCACAATCTAGGATACTTATATGCTAGACAGGGAGAACATAAAAAAGCAACTGAATTATATTTAGATAGTTTACGTTATAAGGAATCACATATTGAGGCATATGTAGTGACTATGTATGAGCTTGTTAAATCTTATATAGAGTTGAAACAGTTTCCTGATGCAAAGGTTTGGATTGAAAAAGGATTAAAAGCATCTAAAGACAATACTTTCGAAAAAAGGAATTATTATCTACTACTCATGTTGCAATATAAATACTTTCGTAGCTCTGGGGAATATAAAGACTTCTTAGAGAAAGAAGCCATTCCTGTATTTAAACAATTTAAAGACGCACAAGAGTTGAAAAACATATATATTGAACTTGCAGAATATTCGGAAAGTCAATTAGAATATAAAGAAAGCAATCGCTACTATAAATTAGCTATTGCAATCCAAAATAGATGAAGGAGGTGAGGACATGAAAAAGTTATTAGCATTTGCTCTCTTAACGGCTGCAATCTTGGTAGTTATGGACAAACCACAATATGAATTTCACCCACCGTTTCGAGGTGAGGCAGATTTTAAGGTAATCGCTTGAACAAAGTAAAACCCTTTCACCCAACCATTAGGTGAAAGGGTTTTTTGTTTAATATAGCATCTTTATATCAAATTGTTTTAAAAATAGACACAAATATTGAGAAAATTAAAAAGTTAGTTTTCTGTATTTTCAAACTATCAGACAAATGGTAAGATGTGCATATCTTCAAAAAAAGTTAGGGGGAAGGTTATATGCGAAATAAAAAGATTGCAATGGCGTTAACAGCTGGATTGACGTTAACAATGTTTGGTGCACCAGGCGCGGGAGCTGCTGATGTGAAGAATGTACTTTCTAACAAAAAGTACAATGAGGCTGTAGGATCTCCAGAGTTTGTTGCAGGAGAATTGACAAAGGCTTCTCAAAAATCTGCAGAAGCAGTTGTATTTGATTATATTGATGCAAACAAAGCAGATTATAAACTAGGTGGAAAGGCAGCAAAAGATTCTTTCAAAATCACAAAGAAAGTAAAAGATCCACTGGGTGCAACAGTTCTTCGTTTGCAGCAAACATTTAACGGTGTACCTGTTTGGGGTTCTACACAAACGGCACATGTGGCAGATAATGGTGCATTAAAGGTTGTGTCTGGAACAGTCATTCCTGACCTGGACAAACAAGCTAAGCTGAAATTTGGTAAAAAGATTGGTGCAACAGCTGCTGTTGCTGCTGCTGAACAGGCATTAGGCTTTAAACCAGAATACGAAAAGAAGCCAACAGCTGACGTGTATGTATATAAAAAGGGTGAAGAAGCTACTTATGCATATGTGGTCAACTTAAACTTCTTGGCGCCAGAGCCAGGTCGTTACTATTATTTCGTTGACGCATTTACAGGTGAGGTATTAGATCAATACAATACAATTCATAACGTAACGGGAACAAACAAGGTAGGTAGCGGAAAAGGAGTATTAGGGGATACAAAATCTATTAATACAACATTGTCGGGATCTTACTACTACCTACAAGACAACACACGCGGCGCTAAAATTTATACATATGATGCGCGCAATCGTACAAGCTTGCCTGGCTCATTATGGGCAGACACAGATAATTTGTTTAATGCTAGCTACGATGCAGCTGCAGTAGATGCACACTATTATGCAGGTGTAACGTACGATTACTATAAAAATAAATTTGGCCGTAACTCTTATAACAACGCTGGTGCATCTTTAAACTCTACTGTTCACTACAGTAGCAGATATAACAATGCGTTCTGGAACGGCTCTCAAATGGTGTACGGTGACGGTGATGGCGTTACATTCCGCCCGCTTTCCGGCTCTTTGGATGTTGTAGCACATGAACTTACACACGCAGTAACAGAATATGCATCCGGTTTAATTTATCAAAATGAGTCAGGTGCATTAAATGAAGCTCTTTCTGATATTTTTGGTACTTTAGTAGAATATTATGATAACCGCACACCAGATTGGGAAATGGGTGAAGACATTTATACACCAGGAACAGCGGGAGATGCGCTTCGTTCTATGAGCAATCCTGCGAAATACGGTGATCCAGATCATTACTCCGTCCGTTACACAGGTACGCAAGATAATGGTGGCGTTCATATTAACAGTGGCATTATCAACAAAGCAGCATTCTTGCTTGCAAATGGTGGTACGCACTATAGTGTGACAGTACCAGCAATCGGAAACGACAAAACGGGTGCAATTTACTACCGCGCAAACGAGTACTACTTCACACAATCTGCTACATTTAGCCAAGCACGTGCAGCGCTTGTACAAGCTGCTTCTGATTTGTATGGTTCTACTTCTGCAGAGGTTAACGCAGTGAAGAAATCCTTTGATGCAGTTGGAGTATATTAATCAAAGAAGAAAAAGGTAGCAACCAAGTGAATTACGCCCTTGCAAGGATAATAATATAAAGAACGTAAAAAGCCTCTGTTCTATATCCCATAGAGCTGAGGTTTTTTAGTCATTCTTGTTGTTTTTATTACCGATATTCATTCTTTATCTAAAAATGGCTTATTTACATAGTAGTAAAAAGCTCCCATATGAATACATCTCGCCAATTCATTTTTTTCGTAACGCAGCATATGTAAAGTAAAATGTATTTCCAGTAAATAAATCTGCTCCTCCGTATGCGATAAGAATGATTGCTGCACCGAATGTGAGTGCGGCCATAGGATATGCTAACGGCGAATGTTCGGTATAAAAATAGTTCCCTGATTTAAATGCCACGATTACACCGAATCCAATAAACATACTAGCTAATATAGCTCTCATTATATACTGCACAATACTTTGACGAAACACGGTTAATTTTTTTAAGGCTAAATACTCCACTGATTGTAGGGGGGGGGTTCCATATGTTCCTCACCAATCTTTCATGTATTCTAGGAATATGAACAAATATATTAGTTATAAGATACCCGATTGGTATATAAAACATTCTAATCCAGTGGTACAAGCATTTAGATTGGTTTAGAGTGAAAATAATAGGGTGCTTGTGATTTATGTTAATAACTACTCAACAACGTGTAACACAGCTTAAACAGAAAAAGCAAGAGCATTAAGCTCCTGCTTTTTCTGGTTTCTTATATGTGCTTTTTGAAATGCGACCGCTTTGCAATACTTTCCCGTTCAATGTAACAGTTTTATATGTGTCTACAACGACTGCTTTATCTGTATCGCTAATAACTTTAGAAGAAACCTGTACATTCTTTCCTGTGCTGGTTCCAAAAATACGAGCAACCGCTTGGTTATTTTCAACGAAAGATTGAATGTAAATATGTTTGCCAGTGTTGTTTTTAAACTTTAAGTCTGGACCATAATCAGCGACAGCGGCATCTTGCCCTAATGGAATATAGCCAACTGGTAAGGAGTGATTACTGCGCTCAACAACTGCTAGATCCGCACGTAATACAGCACCGTAAAGTGTGCTGCTGACTTGGCATACACCGCCACCCGCACTTTGTTCTATTTTGCCGTTAATAAAAACTGCCGCAGATTGGTAGCCATTTTTTGCATCGGTAATCCCAACTCGACCGTTAAAGCTAAATACTTCATCAGGTGCAACAAATGCGCCAGTTAATGTACTTGCGGCGCGCTGTACGTTAAATGTTTGACTGGCATTTCGTCCATTCATTGGTGTTCTATATTCAGCAATCACTTCTGTAATGCCCATGTTTTTTACATCTTCAGTAGTACGTTCCGGGCGTACTGCCATAATAGGTACTTGAATTTGGGTATTAGCCGTGGCAATGGATTGTTCTGTTAAAGCTTTAAGCTGATTTTTATCAACTTGAGACCCGTCTTTGCTTTCTGTGATTGTAATAGCAGTACCGTTAATAGCAATAGAAGCATTTTTAGGTTTACTTAACAGATTGTTGTACTTATCTTTTATAAATGCCTCATATTTCTGGGAATCCAGTTTTGCTTCTAGCTTATAGGAGCGGTTTAACTCGTTATTTTCAGCTTTCTTTCGAAAATTATAGCGCTCTTTCAAATTACCTTGTTGCTCTTCAAAAACTTGCTTAGCTACATCAGTCCCTTTATATTGAACACCTAAGTCTTTCCAAGTATATGTCTCTGTTACTCCATTTAGCGTATAAGAAATTGTTTGCTGATTTAATTGATCAACTTTTTGCTGTACAATCTCTTCCACTTCTTTCTTTGTTTTTCCATCTAAAGAAATGCCCTCAAAGGAAGTATGGGGCAAAACGTATGTGTCAAGCTGTTGATTTAGTTTTGATGTGTAGCTGTATGCAACACCGCCTGCTACACATAGACCTACGCCTCCGGCAATAACGGAGCCAATAATCCAATTGCGCATTTTCATTTGTTTTCCCCCTAGTGCTTTGTATGTAGTGCATGCTTTTCATATATTTCACAGGCGTTTAGACTAATGACGTATTGTGATGACAGAAATGTAAAGCTTCTTTTGCTGACAGCATATGAAGTGTATGTAAATAGCTGTTATATCGCACAACATATTACTTACTAGTATACTACTAAAAAAGGGGTTTGTGTAACTAAAAAATAAAATTTGTTACGAATTTGTAATATGCCTTAACTTTTTATAAAAAGGATATTTAGTCGTAAGTGGACGGTGAAGCGAAGAGTTATGTCTTTTGAAATTTTATTGTAACATTTTACCTAATATTCGTATAGTAAAATGCTTACCTAAAATTTTGGAAAATACATTAGTCACTTTAGTAAGCATGTATCATTCATTTGTCACAAGCTTTGTTGCCATGATGCTTCCAGCTGAAACAATTTCTTTTCCCGCCCCCATAATAAAGGCGATTGGTGCAAACAAATAATTGAGAATCTCCTGAAAAGTTATACCGAATATGACATTAAATCAATTGTTTATCATGCTGATAAGAGCGGCAAATCCAATCAGCGTGGCACCAACAACAATTGCGACTTTAAAGCCATTTAGAATATATTCACCCAGCATTTCAAAAATGGAAGCTTCACTTTATAGATTAAGCAGTTAAAATGAGAATATACATGAAAGGATGTGCGAGCTATGAAGTTAAAACGAATTCATCATGTTGCAGTTATTTGTAGTAATTACGAAGTTTCTAAACAATTTTATACGGAAGTGTTAGGGCTAGAAATAGTGAAAGAAGTATATAGGGAGGAACGTAATTCATATAAGCTTGATTTGGCTGTGAACGGTTTGTACCAAATTGAATTGTTTTCGTTTCCAAACCCGCCAGAACGTCCTAGTTTTCCAGAAGCAACAGGCCTTCGCCATTTAGCATTTGAAACAGAATGTGTAGAAACTGCCGCTACGACTCTAAAAGAACGTGGTATAAAGGTTGAAGAAATTCGTCTTGATCCAGTAACAGGAAAGAAATTTACGTTTTTTCAAGACCCGGATGGTTTGCCGCTAGAAATTTACGAAATGTAATACCTGTATATAACAAAAACAGACTTTCATGAAAGTCTGTTTTTGTTATATGTTTTTTCTGAATAATATTATTTTTTATTACACAAAATAAATGATTGCGCTTTCAAGCTTTGTTATTATATATTTGAGGCGAAGGGAGCAATTGTTAATATTTTCTCTTGCCAAACAAAAACTTTTCAGGGAAAATATTGTTTTGTATGTATAAAGTAGACCATATCAAAAGTTGATTTGGGTCTAAGGTACTGAGGAATTGAAAAGTAAGCATTGAAGCTTTTCAAGAATACAGGAGAAATTTACATTATGGTGTAGAGAAAGTCCTATAAGCGAATGTGCAAAAGGGGCAATTGACTGTAGCACAGCAAAAAATAAAGTTCATTTTATTTTTTAACCTATACACACAGACTATACAAACAGGGGATAGAATAATGACTGTTATGATAGAAACTCGTATTGAAAAAGATTTTCTTGGAGAAAAAGAGATACCGAAGGATGCATACTACGGTGTACAAACGATGCGCGCAGTTGAAAACTTCCCAATTACAGGCTATCGATTACATCCTTCACTTATTGTGGCGATGGCAATGGTTAAAAAAGCAGCTGCTTTAGCTAACATGGAAACAGGGTATTTAAGCCCAGATTTAGCTCGTCCTATCGTACAAGCGGCTGAAGAAATTATTGCAGGGTCTCTACATGATCAATTTATGGTTGACCCCATTCAGGGCGGTGCAGGAACGTCCATTAATATGAATACGAACGAAGTAATTGCGAATCGTGCTTTGGAGATTATGGGGAAAGAAAAGGGAGACTATGCAACCTTAAGTCCTAACTCCCATGTTAACATGGCACAATCTACTAACGATGCTTTTCCGACAGGTATTCATATCGCCGTATTGGACATGCTTGAAAAGTTACTGGTAACAGCCGAAAAGCTTCATGATGCATTTGCGCAAAAAGCAAAGGAATTTGATCATATTATTAAAATGGGAAGAACACATTTACAAGATGCAGTGCCTATTCGATTGGGACAAGAGTTTGAAGCGTATCGCCGCGTTTTAGCCAGAGACATAAAGCGTATGAAACAATCTCGTCAACATTTATATGAAGTTAATATGGGGGCGACAGCAGTCGGAACAGGTTTGAACGCAGATCCACGTTATATTGAACGAGTTGTAGAGCATCTTGCGGAAATTAGCGGTTTTCCACTTGTAGGTGCAGAAGATCTTGTAGATGCAACGCAAAATACAGACGCTTATACGGAAGTATCAGCCGCTTTAAAAGTTTGTATGATGAATATGTCAAAGGTAGCAAACGACTTACGTTTGATGGCTTCTGGTCCACGTGTAGGTTTAGCAGAAATTCAGCTGCCTCCTCGTCAGCCTGGTTCATCTATCATGCCAGGGAAAGTAAATCCGGTTATGGCTGAAGTAATTAATCAGGTTGCATTCCAGGTTATCGGTAACGATCATACAATTTGCTTGGCATCTGAGGCTGGACAAATGGAATTGAATGTAATGGAGCCGGTACTGGTTTTTAACTTGTTGCAATCTATTGATATTATGAACAATGCTTTCGAGGTATTTAGAGAGTATTGTATCGCTGGTATTACAGCTAACGAAGAGATTTTAAAACAGTACGTAGAGCAAAGTGTTGGTGTTATCACTGCAGTTAATCCTCACATTGGATACGAAACAGCATCACGTATTGCACGTGAAGCAATTTTAACTGGTAAATCTGTTCGAGAACTGTGTATTAGTTATGGTGTTTTAACAGAAGCGGAACTTGATGTAATCCTAGATCCGTTCGAAATGACACACCCTGAAATTGCAGGTGCGTCTTTACTTGCAGAGAAAAGACAACATCAAGAAGCCTGAGATGATAATAAACTTTGATAAAAAGACTTCCCTTACGAAATAAGGGAAGTCTTTTTGACATGGTTGAAAAATTTAGAATACGTAGCTTAGCTGTAACAAGCTAATTAATAGGAGAAGTGCCACACTGTACTTAATGGATGTTTTAAACAGGACGGACTCTTTTCCGACAAGGCCAACTGCAGCACAGGCAACTGCAATTGATTGCGGAGATACCATTTTAGCCATTGTACCTCCAACTACATTTAATGCAACAAGTGTTGCCGGTATCATGTCAATTTGTGCTGCCGTAACAGCTTGTAATGGTGCAAACAGAGAACCACTAGATACAACCGATCCTGTTAGGAATACACCAATCCAACCAAGTATAGGTGATAGAACAGGGAATGCATCTCCTGTAGAGGAAAGTGCAAGTCCAAGCGTAGATGACATGCCAGAATAGTTTGTGACATAAGCTAAAGCAATTACACTACAAATTGTATAGATAGGAGCTTTTAACTCTTTTATTGTGTCAATTGTCAATTCTTTCACCAGTTGTTTTTGCGCTTTGAATACAAGCAAAGAAATAATAATTGCCAACACAATTGCTGTTGTAGTAGAAGAGAAAACATCTAACTTAAACACAGCAGGAAAAGGTGTATCCTGCGAAACAATTGGTGCGGTTTTCAAAATAGCATTGTTCAGACCAGGGATAGATAGATTATAAACTAAGTTTTCTAAAGAGCCACCTGGTGCAAAGAGTGCTTTCATGAATTTTAAGTTAAAGATGGTTACGAATGCAGTTAAAAATGCAAAAGGTGACCAGGCGTACAATATTTGACCCAAGGAATAACTTTGTTTCTCATTTGCTTGTTTTTCCGCAAAATGATATTTTTCTTTCGGCTGCCAAATACGAAGGAATAGAGCAAGTGCAACCATACTGACAACGGCAGAGAAAATATTACCAAGTTCTGCTCCTAAAAAGTAGAGTACGACAAATTGTGTGATTGCGAATGAGCCACCACTGATAAGGATAGCAGGCAATGTCTGCTTGATACCCTTAAACCCATCAATCATGAATACAAGAAGGAACGGTACAATTAAGCTAATGATTGGAAGAAAAGTTACTGTATGTCTTCCGACGGACAAGGCATCCAATTGTGTAAGTTGTGCAGGAACAGTAACAGGGATACCCATAGCACCAAAGGCACCTCCCGCAATATTTGCCACCAGGCAAACAGCTGCTGCTTTAAGAGGATCAAAACCCATACCAACTAGTAGAGCTGCGGTAATAGCAACTGGTACACCGAATCCGGCAGCTCCTTCTAAAAATGCACCAAACGAAAAAGCAATTAATAGAACTTGTAGACGAGAATCATCTGTGATAGAAGCAATGCTGTTACGAATCACATTAAATTGTTCTGTTTTAACGGTAAGCTTATATAGAAAGATTGCGGCAATTACAATCGAACAAATCGGATAAAAGCCATATGCAGCACCAAAGCCAGCAGCGGTTGCAGCAAGGGGAATGGGCATATCATATATAAAAACAGCCACTAAAATTGCAATTAGTACACTAATGAGTCCGGATATATAACTTTTCATTTTAAAAACGGTCAAGCAGGCAATAAATGAGATAATGGGAATAGCGGCCATAAGAGCAGAAAGCCAGATATTTTCCATGGGGTCGTACATTTGAGTCCATGTATTCATTGTAAGCAACTCCTTTTAAAGAATGTATATGAAAAAGATGCATTTATTTGTGAAATTTTTCACATATATTGTGAAAAATTTCACAAATAACTTATGGAATAAGTATAGTTGGAGGAGGTATAGTGTGTCAATCCAATTTGACACACTATGACACGTTATCTCAATATATGTAACAAAGTTGCTATAATATAGGTAATACATGGTATTTGTTCGTTTTATCAGTCGTTAGCATTGTGATTTTATATCTTATATAGTACAATAAATAAAAAATATAATAGAAAGATAAAAAAGAAGCTGTGGAAGAAAGCAGGTGCATGTAGATGGCCATCGTTGATGCTACAGATGAAAACTTTTCTGATTCTGTACAGGACGGATTTGTTCTTGTAGGATTTTGGGCACCTTGGAGCAGGGCTTCCCACATGACTGAAACAGTTCTAAAGGAATTGGATGAGAAGTGGGGAGATCAATTGCAAGTTGTGAGGGTAAATGTCGACCGCTGTCAAGCAGTGGCATATCAGCTCGGTATTACAAGCATTCCAGCATTGGTTCTTTTTAAAGAAGGAAATCCCTTCAAGCACATCACTGACTCTCAGCCGAAAAGCTTCTTGGATAGTATCTTACAAAAATATATATAAAGAATGTGGGGAAAAAACATGTGTGCAAAAAAATTTGATTACAATATTTGTGAAGATGATGTACAAATGCTTCGAGCGCTTGCGCATCCGTTACGATTACGATTGGTTAAAGAATTGATGAATCGTGGTACTTGTAATGTGACTCAATTGCAAGAGGCACTGCAAATTCCACAATCTACTGTTTCGCAGCATTTAACAAAGTTAAAACAGACAAAAGTAGTCCAATTTCAAAGACGTGGATTGGAAGTATATTATAAAGTACAAGATGATAAAGTAAATCATGTAATGGGTACATTGTTTACTTAATAGAAATAGATAAAAACAGCTTGAGCATTTTCAAGCTGTTTTTATCTATTTTGACAATTGGTATTTGGTGTATTAATATACCTATAACAGTATCGGAGAAGGTGGTTACATAATGGAGTACACGCAAGAAATGAAAAATCGCTTAAAGCGAATTGAAGGACAAGTGCGGGGGGTGCTCCGTATGTTAGAAGAAGAGAAGGATTGTAAGGATGTGATTACACAACTAAGTGCAGCGCGCTCGGCCATTGATCGCACAATAGGGGTTATTGTAGGAACAAACCTAGAACAGTGCTTACGAGATCAGATTGAAAAGGGAGAGTACGAGGGGCAAAACTTAGTTCAAGAAGCTGTCAATCTTCTTGTTAAAAGTAGATAAACGAACCTATTGCTTCTATTGACAGGCCTCTTAAGAAAAAACGCCATATGTAAACGAGTATTTTTGTTAGTATTCTTTCTTATAATTATCATGGATTAAGGCATGATAAAAAAGAATTCAAAAAGAGGAGGATACATATGGATGTAAAAAGAGTGAAGCAAATTTTATCGTCTCCTGCAAATATTCCGGTTTCTTATAATGGTGTATCTGTATGGATTGAGAGTTGCGATGAGGAAAGTGCTGTCGCACAAGTCCACGATATAACAAATCCGCATGAGACAGTCCAAGTTAATATTTCAGAGCTACAAGAATAATAAAAGAGCCGGAATCTGTCCGGCTCTTTTATATGTTTAATGCGGCTTGCGTTCCCTAGCTTCGCTTTTCTTTACGCATTCATCATTTTTTGAAGTTTTGGTGAAGCTACTAACAAAAGAATCCCAAGAACAACGGCTGTACCGCCAATTACCATAAAGACTTCTGCGAATCCTAATGTGGATGTAAAGGCAGCTAGTCCACCTGCAAGATAGTTTGCAATACCGGAACCTGCAAGCCATACACCCATCAATAAAGATGTAAGTTTAACAGGTGCAATCGTACTTACCATGGACAAACCTACTGGAGATAGGTATAGCTCCGCAATTGTGTGGAAGAAGTACGTCATAATAATAAACAGGATATTTGCTTTATTTACTACATGATCAGGATCTGTGCCTGTCCCTGCTAGTGAAGCAAGCAAGACGATAAAGCCGCCACCCATTAAAATCAGTGCAATCCCCATTTTTGTTGGAGCACTGAAATCCCCGCGTTTAGTAGACGCTAATTTAATTGAAAGTAAGGAGATGATTGGTGCAAATAAGATAATAAACAATGGGTTAATAGACTGGAACCAAGAAATCGGCATTGTCCATCCGAAAATAGAACGGTCTACAAATTTTTGTGTGTAAAGCGTAAATGAACTACCAGCTTGTTCAAAGCCTGCCCAGAAAAATACGCTGAAGCATGTTAAAATTAGAATTACTGCTGTACGCTGTTTTTCTTTTTTTGACAATGGTTCTTTTGGAGTTGCAGTAGATGTCGCTACTTTTTTATTAGTCGGTTCTTTACCAATGTCGCCTAAGTAGCGAGGACCAAAGACATTAAAAATAATTTGACCAATAATCATACCGATACAAGCAGCTAAGAAACCATATTTAAATCCAAACTTTTCTACGCCATCAACTGTTGTTTTAAAGAAATCTTCCGCTAAGAATCCGCATACAAGTGGTGCGAAAACAGCACCTAAGTTAATGCCCATGTAGAAGATCGTAAAAGCACTATCTTTGCGCCTATCATTTTCACCGTATAATTCACCAACAAGTGTAGAGATATTTGGTTTGAAAAAACCGTTACCAATAATTAAAAGACTTAGACCGATATATAAACCGATTTGGCTATGAAGCGCGAATAAAACAAAGTTACCAGCAGCCATGATAATACCGCCAAGTGTAATTGCGAATCGTCTTCCTAAAAAGCGGTCTGTTAAATAACCTCCTAATATAGGGGTAAAGTACACTGTTCCCGTAAAAATACCATACAGAAGCATAGCAGTACTTTCTTTAACACCAAGCCCTCCACTTAAGTAAGAAGTTGTTAAATAAAGTACTAATAGGCCTCGCATACCGTAATAACTGAACCGTTCCCACATTTCTGTAAAGAAAAGCAAGTATAAACCCGGAGGATGTTTTTTTGTATGTTGTACAGTTGCATCCATTTATAGTTCCTCCTCATTTCGTAAATTTTCCAACAATTTATACGGTAATCATTTTAATGCAATAATTATTCAAAAGTCAATGGGATAAACAGGTAAAAAGGAGAATAAGCCTTATGGCTTGCAGTATAAGGATAATAAAAAAATTTTCATTTTATATAATCTAAAAATTTTCACTAAGCAAAAAAAAATAAATTATTCGAAAATAATAAATCTGAACTACTAAAATGAAAGGGCATGAGCTCGGTTTTATACCACGCTCATGCCCAAGAGTAAACGGGATAGTTTTTTATTTCTTCAAGAAATACTTTTCAATATCATCAAGGAATAGATTTGCTGCTTTTACACCGCCTGCTGTATTCCAAATGGTATCACTTACTTCAAAGACTTGTTTATTTTTCGCAACTTGTAGGTTTTGGAACAATGGATCTTTTATCCACTCATCTTGAACTTGTTTACCTTTACCATCGCCCTCATCATAAGTGAAATAGAATAGGATATCACCATCCATTGCAGGAACGCGTTCTTTTGTCACACCTTTTTCAGCAAAGTCAGGCTTATCTTGCGATTCAGGGCGTTTAAAGCCGATTTCTTCTAAAATAACGCCGGAGAAGGAATCCTTATGATAGATGCGTACATCACCGCCCATAAAACGTACAATAGAAACTTTTTGGTTTAGTTTGTCGCCAAGTTTACCTTGAAGTTCCTTGATACGTGATTCGTATGTATCCATTACTTTTTTACCTTCAGCTTCTTTGTTTAACGCCTTTGCATAGAAGTTGAAGTTTTCTTTCCAATCACCGCGTAATGTTTCAGAAAATACAGTTGGTGCAATCGCATTTAATTGCTCGTATACCTTTTCTTGACGCATTTTGTTACCAATGATTAAATCCGGCTTTAATGCTGCAATTGCTTCTAAATTCACTTCACTCTCTGTACCGACAACTTTTGCATCTTTCATATCTTTTTCAATATGCTTATACCATGGTTTGCCTGTCCAAGATTGTACAGCACCTACAGGTTTAATACCCATCGCAAGAATTGCTTCTGTACCTTCGTTTGTCAAAACAACAACGCGTTTTGGATCCCCCTTAATCTCCGTTGAACCCATCGCATGTTGTACAGTATAGCTTACAGATTTCTTTGCCTCTTGTTTTGGCTCTTCTTTTTTACCACAAGCACTTACTACAAGTGATAAAGAAAGAAGTAGTATGAGCATGGCCCAAGATGTTTTTTTCATATATGTACCTCCAGATTTTATTGATAATTATTTTCATTCACAAACCAAATAGTATAATTTGTGAGAATGATTGTCAATAAATAATTGAAAAAAATTATCATTATCATTGACGCTCTTTCTATTGTTCGTTAGACTGAACATATATACATACAAATTGAAAAATGGCCTGCTTCTATATAAGTACAACTATAAAAACCGACATTCTTTTTTGGGGTGGGAAAGAAGAAGGGGAAATGCATGGTTGCGGTCAGTGCCTAAGAGATACACGTGTCAAGTAAGAACATACACACGTAGCGAGGCGTTCTGAAGCTGTGACTTTCTTGTTATTTCTATGTCGAACAAATCATGTGGACTTATATAGATAGGAGAGAAGCACGTGCCTGTTCAGGTTAGAGATCTTGCATGTTTAATTCTCTGTTGCTGTTATATTGAAAAAGCTAATTATACTTATAGAAAACAAGTAAAAAATATTACAATGTATGTGAATTTACAGAGATAGAAGGTGTCTATTGAAATGATGTTGGAGTCCATTCGAGCGAAGACGATAGGACTAGTAGTATGTGCAATTCTTCTTATATATTGCATATGGGCTAGTATTATATATGGTTACACTGATACAAATTCGCACACAGCAATTCAAGCATTTATCAATCCTAATGGTTCTAACAAACATATTATTATTACGACAGTCAGATTGCCGCGTGCTTTCATTGCGGCTGCAGTTGGTATTAGTCTTGCACTAGCTGGTGCGTTGCTACAAGTCTTAATGAAAAATCCCCTAGCCTCTCCTGATATTATGGGGATTAACGCAGGTGCCTCATTTTTTATTGTAGTTGCTGTTGCAATCTTCTCCGTACAATCTATACAAGCGTTCACTTGGATTGCATTTGCTGGTGCAGCTATTGCGGCTATGATTGTGTATATAATCAGTTCCTTTGGACGAGAGGGGCTTACGCCAATTAAATTTACCTTGGCAGGTGTTGCCATGGGTGCTTTTTTCGCTTCGTTTACACAAGGTCTTCTGGTATTAAATGAAACAGCCCTAGATCAGGTTTTATTTTGGCTTGCTGGCTCTGTTCAAGGGCGTAAGCTGGAAATGTTGACACATGTGTTTCCGTATTTGGTTCTTGCCTGGGTGGGTACGGTTATCATGTCGGGGAAAATTAATATTCTAATGATGGGCGATGATATATCTCGCGGACTTGGTCAGCGCACCTTATTATTCAAAGGAATATTAGCTGCTTTGGTTGTTCTATTGGCAGGAGGTTCTGTTGCAATAGCTGGTCCCATTTCGTTTATTGGTGTAGTCGTGCCGCATTTTGCGCGAGCGCTTATTGGGACGGACTATCGCTGGGTGATTCCTTATAGTGCAATGCTAGGTGGAATTTTATTGTTATTGGCTGATATTAGTGCAAGATATATTCTTATGCCGCAGGAAGTGCCGGTAGGAGTTATGACCGCTTTCATTGGAACACCATTCTTTATCTACATTGCACGTAAAGGAGTGATGTCTAAATGAAAAAGCACATAACGTTCCGAATTGGAAAAGATTTTGCATCTTTTTTAATAGATAGAAAAGCAATCTTCACATTCGCTAGTCTTTTAGCTGTTGTTATAGTCATCTTTTTTACAAGTGCGGGAATGGGAGAAATGAAAATCGCGCCGTGGGTCGTATTTCAAGCTCTGATTGGACAAGGTTCTGAAACAGATTTTTTAATTGTGATGTCATTTCGCATGCCACGTATTTTAATTGCTTTACTTGTAGGTATGGCACTTGCGGTTGCTGGGGGTATTTTGCAAGGATTAATTCGTAATCCGCTTGCATCACCTGAAGTGTTAGGTGTGACAGGTGGAGCTGGTGTGGCAGTTGTTTTATTTTTAGCCCTGTTCAGCGATCGAAGCGGCGCTTTAACAATTAGTGTGCATTGGTTACCGCTTGGCGCATTTGCAGGGGCTACGATAACAGCTTTATTATTATACACGTTGTCCTTTAAAAATGGTGAAGTCCCGCCGTTACGCATGGTGCTTATCGGAATTGGTATTTCCGCGCTTGCTAAAGCGTTGACAACATTGTTTATGATTTTAGGTCCAATTCATCAGGCGAGCCAGGCAAATATTTGGTTGACGGGTACGGTGTACGGATCTAATTGGAAGAATGTAGCGATACTTGCGCCTTGGACCCTTGTTCTCATTGTGATAACATTCATATTGGCTAGAAAATTAAATGTACAAGAACTCGGCGATGAACTGGCGATTGGATTGGGAAATGAAGTACAAAAACAGCGTCTAGTGCTACTGTTGATTTGTACAGCGCTAATTGGAGGGGCCGTGGCATTTTCGGGCGCAATTGGGTTCGTAGGTTTAATGGCACCCCATATTGCCAGACGATTGGTTGGTTCGGCATTTGGTGCTTTAATTCCGGTTTCTGCACTTGTTGGTGCCATTCTTGTATTAATCGCTGATTTAATTGGACGCATGGCATTTTCACCATTGGAAATTCCAGCGGGCGTGTTTACGGCAGCAATCGGTGCGCCGTACTTTGTCTATTTGCTATATAAAAGCCGAAATGCATAAGAAAAGGAAGATATGTCTATGCAGTTAAAAACAAAAGAACTAAAATTATCCTATGGTGACACATTAATTATAGATAAACTAAACCTTGAAATTCCTAAGGGAGAAATTACCGTATTTATTGGCGGCAATGGTTGTGGTAAGTCAACTTTGTTACGCTCTTTGGCACGATTATTGAAGCCTTCTTCTGGAACGGTTCTCTTAGAAGGAGAAGCAATTGACAAATTGCCTACCAAGGAAGTTGCTCGCCGCATGGCAATCTTGCCGCAAGGACCAATTGCTCCGGAAGGTTTAACAGTACTGCAATTGGTAAAGCAAGGGCGCTATCCATACCAATCATGGTTTAAGCAATGGTCACAGCGCGATGAACAGGCGGTCCAAAACGCACTTGCAGCGACGGGTATGACAGAACTTGCCGATCGGCAAGTAGATTCTCTTTCCGGGGGACAACGGCAACGCGCTTGGATTGCAATGACACTTGCACAAGAAACAGAAATTATCTTGCTTGATGAACCTACAACATATTTAGATATGACGCATCAAATTGAAATTTTAGATTTGTTGTTTGAATTGAATGAAAAGGAAAAGCGAACGGTTGTTATGGTACTTCACGACTTGAACCTTGCTTGTCGCTATGCACATCACATTGTAGCGATTCGCGATAAAAAGGTATATGCGCAGGGAAAACCTGAAGATATTATTAGCTGTCAATTGGTACGTGATGTATTTCGGATGGAATGTAAAATTACGGCAGATCCGTTATTCGGAACACCACTATGTATCCCGCAAGGTAAGGGACGTTGTGTTGTTAAACAAAATGCTATTATTTCGTGACGCATAGCCCTGTTTAAAATGGGGCATGCTGTAACGGGAGGTGTAGCTATGGAACAACATGGGTTTTTAACAGGAAAAATTCCGGCGTATCTAATTGGCAATGAAAGCAATATGGTTCTTCTATCTCAGGAAGAATACAGCCATTTGTGGAGTGAAGCTGCGGCGCCGGGAAATGTACATAAAGGGTATTTTTATAACACATACGATCACGGTTTGAGTAATGGCCTATTTATCGGTGAGGGTACCGATATGGTAGCTGAGGTGCGCAATGGACAATTATATCGCTCGTAAATTCCGGGCGGATGTTCAAATTTGGACATAAAGAAAGGCACGAAGCGAAAATGCTTCGTGCCTTTCTTTATGTCCACCTTAAAAAATGTTGGATTTTAAGGTGTATCAGTTAACTGCTTTTCACTATTGAATTGTTTTTAACAGCAGTTTCTTTAAGAGCGGCTTAATTTTATGTCGCAAATCCTCTGCATGGTTCGCAACCAAGAAGTGATGGTTATAAATATTTTTCATAAGAGCATATGTTTCTTCTTTTGCTTCGCCTTCTTCAATGAAAATACCGATAACCTCTAGCCCTTTCTTACGTGCTAGTTTTACGGCCTCATGTGTATCTAAAATGCCATCTTGATTGTAATCTAAAGCTGATGGCTCGCCGTCTGTAAAGACAAGTAAAAATTTATGCTTTTCTCGTCTTTTTACGAGTAAATCAGATATGATTCGGATAATATAGCCATCTCGGTTATCTTCTTCTTCACGGAGCTGCATAATCTCAGGTCCTATGCCTGGTGTTATGGAGTGACGATGTGTAATGACCTCATGAATGATGTTTGGCTTGTGTTCTTTTTTGGCGTTTGAAGCATCTTCCCAGAAGCCGCTGATGGCGTGGGGGATTTTTAAAGACTTTAAGGCTTCATGAAATAAAACAACGCTTTTTTTTGTTTCTTCCATTTTATTAAACATAGAGCCGGAGCAATCAATAAGAAGATGAAACGTAACATCTAGTTCTTTTGACTCCTGCCCTTTTTTGTAAAATAAACGAGGTTGTTTTTCTGTATATATACGAAGTAGCTTTTTGCCAAGGCGACCGTAAAACTTTTCAGAAGTTGCGTTTGTTTTATTTTCAATGGTCTTTTCAATCGTCTTTTTTAACTCTTTTACATCTTTATTAACAAGCGATTTGATAACCTGATACTCTGCCTTTTCACCAGGTGAAGGCTTACGAGCTTCTTTAAAGCGATGAACGGCACCTACATTAAACTTACCATATGGAGTGCCTTCAGCATTAGAGGTAGCTATTGCATCAAGCGTTTCTGTTCCAAAGTTTGATTGCGAGCTCTGTTTTGACTGACCTTGAACGGACGCCATAGCTTGATCTTGATCTTCTGATTCACGCGCCGCATGTCCCATTAGATTTGTTTTTGTGCCGCTTTCGAGTTCGAAACGCAAAAAGTTTTCATTGTCATTGTTTTTATTTTCACGATGCCAAGTTGAGAACGATTCCTCTTCCTTATTCTTTTTCTCATTATCGTTGAGTTGTTGTATATCGCAGTTCGCGAGTTCTTTTGCTTTTTCCTCTTTCTTTGCTTCAGCCGCGTCACTATTCAGTGGTGCAAGACCAAAGTAGTGGTTAATCATATCGCTGTGAAGTACCTCCTCAAGGCGATAGCGGATTTTCTCCACAACATACATCGTTTCCTCTGTATTTGTGGCATGGAAAGCATCATGGAGAATCAGCTCAATTTGTTCAAAATATTCGTTTGCATAGCTTTCATACTTATCGCTTGTTAATGCCAAATAGCATAAGCAAAACAGCATATCGCTTTGAAAGTTGCGAATGCGGTTAATCTCAAATTGTGACGTAAAATGATTGCGATAGAGGGTACGTCGACGTTTAAAAATAGAAGCAGTACCGGGTCGCTCTTTTTTTATTAATTCTTCTGTACGCAAATCCTCCAAAAGTACAAATAGCTGTGTTAAAAAGCTTCGTAGGGGTGAGGCTTGTAATTCCAAGCTATAAGAGCGAATTAAATTCATGTCTGCGAAGTGTTTATACCCTAATGCTTTGAGATACACTTCGCTTTTTAGCCCAATTGCTTTATCGTTTGGATGACGATCGTCCCAGAAGCGGCTGATGACAACCTTATTTTCTAATTCGTCGTAGTAAGCTTGATAGCCGTACTCTAAAAATGCATCTTTACTTTTCAGCAAAGCGTACATTAAGTTTTCCATGCGAAGAAATAACGAAGCATCAATTTTTTTATCTGTGAATATTTGTCTCATGTCTATTCCTCTAGGAAATAACTTTCCGCAAGCTCACGAAGTGTCATTTGTTCGGTTTCATCACTCATTTTTGCTACGATGCTTCGCTCAATTGCACGAAGAACAGGAATGTATACGCTTAGGTCACAAGCATCAATAATACCGCGAATACTTGCCGCTTCTTCACTAATTCTGCCATCGCGTGCCAATGGAATAAGGTCTCTTGAAAATTTTGTAAACTTTTCAATAATGTGCATATCTGTTTGCTTCGATTCGCTTACAAGCAAGTCTTTTAATGTATCGCCTTGAATATAAGGAACTTCTATAATTACAAAGCGGTTTTTTAAAGCTTCATTTAATTCGCTTGTTCCTACGTACCCCTCGTTAATCGCCGCAATGACACGATAGTCTTTATCACCGTATACGACTTCTTGTGTAAAGGGATTAGTCACCATTTTGCGATAATCGAGTGCGCCGTGTAAAAGTGGTAGAGTTTCTGGTTTTGCCATATTAATTTCGTCAATATATAAGAAATGACCGTTCTTCATCGCTTTCATAAGCGGCCCGTCAACGAACACTACATGAGAGTTACTGCCATCAGAGCGCAGGGTATTATAGCCAAGGATACCTTCTACATCCAAGTCCACAGAACAGTTAATGCTGTGCATTGGTTTTTGAAATAGATAAGAAAGTGTTTCTGCTAAAACGGTTTTACCGCTACCAGTTGGTCCTTTGAGTAAAACGTTTTTGCCAAGAAGCAAAGCTGTAATCGCATCTTCTAAAATACTTGCATCTTGTGCTTTATATAATTTGCTGCCAATCAAGGAGACGTCATTACCAATCTTTTTTTTATTTGTTTCATGTACTTCATTTAGAAGTCTTTGTAGTTTCTCATTTACTGGAAGTTTCATCAGTATCACCATTCATTCCTTTCATCGTGCTTCTGTTATGATAACTTGTTTTGACAGCATGTGCAAAGAAACAGATACGGGTGTAAATATTTTGTAATATAAAAGAAAAGCAACATGTCTTTTTTCTAGGTGAGAATTTCGGTAGGATAAAAAGGATGTTCAAGTTTTTATGTTAATAATAGTAGAAAAATGAACCTTCTTTTTTAGATGGGAGAGAGGAATGGAAGATGTGTGGTTGTGGTCTAATAACCTTCCGTGTTACGTAAAGACTGTACGCACCTAGTGAAGCATTCTAGCATTTTTATTTTCTGGCTATTAATATGGCGGAGAAATAATATGCACTTATAGAGTAATAAGAGACAGATAAGGAGAGGAAGAACAGATATGAAGTTTGCTGTAAAAGCTTACAACGATGTAAGCTTTTTTGTTTTAGATCCCATTAAAATAATGATAATTCTGACTATTAGATGATAGAATAGATTATGATAGCTTGTGTAAAGGGGAGAAAATCGTGAAGCGTACACCAGTCTATATTTTAAGTGGGTTTTTAGGGAGTGGCAAAACAACAGTTTTACTACGTATGATTGAAGCTGTAAAAGCAGCGGGGAAGAAGCCTGCGATTATCTTAAATGAACTTGGTAAGGTAAACGTAGAGAAGCATTTATTCTCCGAAGATCAAGTTAATGAATTGCTAGATGGTTGCATCTGCTGTACCATTCAAAATAATTTTCGTGATGTTTTGGACGAGCTTACGGTAAGCAAGGACATAGATTTACTTATTATTGAAGGAACGGGAGTCGCAAATCCAATAGAACTCATTGAAGTATTAACAGAACCTAAGTATACATTGTCACTTTCACTTCAGTCCGTTATTGGTGTAGTAGATGCTTCCCGTTTTTTGGAGTATACAAGTATTTTCTTTAGCTCTAGTGATATGCGCATACTATTTAAAGATCAAATTAAGTGTGCCTCGTATATCATTTTAAATAAAACTGATGTTCTCTCTGCGAAGAAGCTGCTTAGTGTAGAGCAAAAGCTACGTTCCTTCTTGGCACCGGGTGTTTCTATTTATAAAACGTCGTTTGGTAACATACAGATTGATGAGGTGCTGAAAAAGCGTATCGTTCTATCACAAGAAAGTGAGGAAAGAGTCTCGCATCATGCTGTTGTAAAAGCTATTCGATTAGAAGATGTACCAATCTTATCGCAGAAGCGATTACAGGACTGGGTGAAAATGCTTCCTCAAAACATATATAGAGGGAAAGGAATCGTTAGGCTAGAAGGAAAGAAGGAGATATATGAGCTACAGTATGCTTCAGGCTTACTAAGGCTAGAGGCGATGTACGTTGATGATCCGAGTACAAGTACTAGTCTCGTGTTTATTGGCGATAAACAGGCTGTGGCAGATTTGAAGCAGTCCTTTGCAAATACGTTTTCATGGCAAAATCATACGGGTAATCAGAAGGAAGAGCGACTTTTCATGTAAATGGAAAGTCGTTTTTTATTGGAGTGGAAGGGGTATCTTATCTATATATTCTTCTAGCCTGTAAAGGCACACTCAATTTTCTTAATAAATCTTAAGAACTTTCTTCATAGTATATTAAGGTTTTCTCTGTAAAGTAGGTCATATAGCTGATACAAGTTCATGTTTATATCTTATATAGAACCTACAAAGAAGGAGAGATTGAGATGAGTGCAGTTGGATTTTTACAGCAATTTATGAAAGAGCCAAGAACGGTAGGAGCTGTTTTACCAAGCTCAAAGTATCTTGCACAAGAGATGATCGCATCTATCGACTTCTCAAAAGCGAAATGCATTGTAGAATATGGTCCGGGCACCGGTGTATTTACAAAAAGACTGATTGAATCTAAGCATAGTGAAACCATATTATTAATCCTAGAAACGAATGCTGCTTTTTGTTGGGAGCTGAAGCAAACATATGGGCATATCCCAAATGTATATATTATTAATGATTCAGCGGAACATGTATCTTATTATGTTCGTCAGCACGGTTTTGCAAAAGCTGATTATGTGATATCTGGTTTGCCTTTTACCAGCTTGCCAGCTGATGTGTCAACGCGTATATTGGAAGAAACTGAAAAAACACTCAGTGAGCAAGGGGCATTTATGACCTTTCAATATTCAAAGGTGAAAAGCATCTTTTTTAAAAGCTTTTTTGAACAGATCAAGGTGAAGCGAGTTTGGCAAAATGTACCGCCCGCTTATGTGTTTACGTGTAAGAAAGGATTGAATATATGAACTATGCAAATATTTTATTGGTAGATGATGAAGAAGATATTCGTAATGTGTTGTCCATTTATCTGAAAAACGAAGGATACGAGGTATCACATGCATCAACCGGGATAGAAGCGCTGGAGCTACTACAGCGTATGAAAGCTGATTTGGTCATACTAGATGTGATGATGCCCGGAATGGATGGGATCGAAACCTGTATGCGCATTCGTGAGACTTATGAAATGCCGATTATTTTTTTATCGGCAAAGTCACAGGATATGGACAAAATTCATGGATTGATGAGCGGTGCGGATGACTATATGGTAAAGCCCTTTAACCCGCTTGAATTGATTGCGCGTGTGAAATCGCAGTTGCGTCGGTATCGAGCGTATCAGCCGAACGAATCGCAAGTGCTTGAAGTCGGAAACCTGCGCATGGAAGAAGAAACAAGACAGGTATTTATTGGAGAGCAAGATGTGCGTCTTACACCAAAAGAATTTGATATTCTTGCTTTGCTTGTCCGCAATAAGGGGCAAGTATTTAGCATTGAAAAAATTTATGAAATGGTTTGGGGAGAACCCTTCTATAAATCGGATAACACAGTGATGGTTCATATTACTAAAATAAGAGAAAAAATTGAAGAGAACCCAAAAAAACCTCTGTATATAAAAACGGTTTGGGGAGTGGGGTATAAGGTTTGAACAGACTGGCGAGGGTCATTAAAAAATGGTTGTCCCGTCGACTGAATATCCGGTTAATCGTTATATTTATTATTTGCCTTTTGGCGGCAACAGGAATTTTTGTTCTCATTCAACTGCAAAATCCCATTATCTACTCTAGTGCAAGATACGTACAGTTTCAAGATAACTTAAACGTTATGGCTCATGAACTAGGGAAAATTATAGAAGAAAAGAATTACACGATACATGACCAAGATGAAATACGAGATGAAATTCAAAAAGCTGTAGCAAATGCTAAAGGATTAAATAGGCAAGCAGTTTTTCAAATCTATGATGAAGAAGGAAGTGCTTTATTAGACGGCGGAAAGTCTACAAATGTGGACTTACAGGAAGTACTGAGCTATAAATTAGGTATAGATGCCCAAAAAGGAAATGAGTTGAATTCAGAGCGTATTCTAGCTGTTTATCCGTTGTTACGGAACGATTTAGGTTTTCTTGTCGGACAAATTCCGTTTACACAACCGGATATTACGCCTGGAGATTATAATAGAACCACATTGCTATCTTTTATTGGCAGCATAGGTGGATTTATTCTTGTCTTTTTGCTTCTTATGAGGCCGATTATCCGCTACATACATGAGATAGAGAGCGGTGTGCGAAAAATTGCGCATAGGGACTGGGATTATTTTATTCGTGTAAAGGGAAGAGATGAGTTATCTTCCTTGGCGTCAAATATCAATTGGATGACAAAAGAGCTTCGAGATAGCTTTGAAAAAGAACGGGCGCTAGAGCAAATGAAAAACGAATTAATCACAAATATATCTCATGATTTGCGAACGCCGCTTACTTCTATTATCGGATATTTAGGCTTGCTACAAGATGGGCGTTACAAAAATGAAGAAGAAATGAAAGCATATCTTTCTGTGACATACAATACATCAATAAAGCTAAACAATTTGATGAACGAACTCTTTGAATATACGAAACTTTCCTCACACGATACCATTTTAGAGAAGGAAAAGGTGGACTTATCGGGTGTGCTGCGACAATTCATTGGAGAATATGTGCCTATTTTTGAACAGCGTGGACTTCGGTTGAGCTTGGTCGTACCAGAGCATGCAACGGAGATAGAAGTCGACATCGAAAAAATGGTGCGCGTGTTTGATAATCTGCTTTCTAACGCTCAGAAGTATAGTCATCCTCGTTCGGAGGTGAAGGTGACACTTGTACAAGCACAGCACGAAATTGTCATAGCGGTGGTGAACAGAACCGATAATATTCCAGAGAAGGAGCTTTCCCGATTATTCGATAAATTTTACAGAAGGGATCAAGCGCGTTCGAGTCGCATTCAAGGATCTGGTCTTGGTTTAGCCATCACAAAGCGTATTGTTGATTTGCATGGCGGGCGTATTTGGGCTGAAAGTAAAGGGGATACGCTACAAGTATTTATTGCACTTCCTAAAAGCGAAAGCGACGAACCTCGATGAGGTTTGTCGCTGTAAGTTACCAGCCCATTCGCAAGCGTAAGGATGTGATGTGTGCGGTATGATGCTTGCTATGCCAAGCATATAAAGCTAGGGCTGTGTCTAGTGTTACTTCACCGAGGTCAGGGTGATAAAATGTGCGTTTGAAATCTTCATCCGTCAAAGACTCAAGAAGAATAACCCATCTTTTATGAAGACCCTCCAATAGAGAAAGAGAAAGAGAAACCGGCGCAGTATTTGTATCTGGAAGTAGGGCCCATCGGTCTTCATGATAAGGTTTTATGGTGGGATTGTCTTCTGTCAGTGCTAGTTTGAAGCGTATAAAGCTGTTCATATGGCTGTCCGCCATGTGATGGATGACTTGTCGGATTGTCCAGCCTTCCGTCCTGTAAGGTGTGTCCAACTTGTTATCCGATAGCCCTTCAATGGCACGTTTAACAGCAGTCGGAGCTTTGCGGATGTCATGTATCCAAGTCTTGCGGAGCTTATCGTTAAAGAGTTCAGGTGCTTCAAACTTTCCAAGCGGATAGCGTAAGTCCATATTTTTTCCTCCTCGTCCTGAATGTTACTCATGATTGGTGTTCTTGTAGTGTAAATGTATCATAATAAGAGCTATAGAGGTGGATTTATTTCTATAAAGTGGAAGCTTAGTTACACGAAGAGAATATAACTTCCCCAAGCTGTGTCGCATATACTTTCTAGAGAGTGAGGCTGTACCTTTTTAGATGTTATAAAACGGAATAGCTAAAAATAAGTCCATAAAACACACTTGACAACTAGGAATAATAAGTATTAAAATAATTTAAAATTGAATTTTCTGTTATTTTGCTGATCAGAGAAACTGAAGGCACCCGTTAATTAAGCGGGTGCCTTTCTTATTTTAAAACAGGGGGAGACATATGAAAAAGCTACTTGTGTTTATTTTTATCGGATTTATGGCCCAACTGATTGATGGATCTTTGGGGATGGCGTACGGTGTCACATCTACAACATTGTTACTTACGTTTGGCGTGGCACCTGCTATGGCGTCCGCCTCTGTACATTTGGCGGAGGTTGTTACAACGGCCGCATCGGGCGCATCACATATTAAATTTGGAAACGTCGATCGTCATATGGTGTTACGTTTGATTTTGCCTGGAGCAGTTGGCGCTTTTGTGGGCGCATGTTTTTTGAGTAATTTGCCTGGAGATTTGGTAAAGCCTTATGTTTCCCTATTTCTTCTTACTTTGGGTATTTATATTTTATTTCGTTTCCTTTCTCAGCCAATTACCCCGCCTGACGGTAAAAAACTGACAAACAAACAGCTCGTTCCCCTCGGTCTAATCGCAGGATTCTTTGATGCAACAGGTGGCGGTGGCTGGGGACCGATTACTACACCTGTTTTGCTAACGAAACGAAACGTAGCGCCGCGAAAAGTCATTGGCACTGTTGATACGGCAGAATTTGCAGTGGCTTTAGCAGCCACAATTGGGTTTGTATTATCCCTTGGCTGGGGACAAGTGAACTGGTTTTGGGTTGGAACTTTAATGGCAGGAGGTCTTGTGGCGGCACCAATCGCTGCGTGGCTTGTAAGAATTATTCCATCTCATTTACTTGGAGTTCTTGTTGGGGGGCTTATTATCGCCACTAACGCTCGTACCTTGCTGAATGCATGGGGAGTAGCTAAAGAAACGCATCCTGTTATCTATACCGGTATTTTTATCGTATGGAGTATTGCTTTATTTGCGACTATTCGCAACCATCGTAAGATACCTAAACCAAAACAAGTAGTATCATAAGGATAAGGGGCCGTACAGGCCTCTTTTTTATGTTTTTATGCAATCTTGATAGAACTGTTCTTTTGGTTTGTAAGCAGTGTGCATAGTTTTATGAATCAACTGGTAGATAAAAGCACGTTTACAGATACAAGAACTCATAATATAATAGATGATAGTTTTGATAATAATTATCAGTTTCAACAAGGGGAGTCATTGATATGAAAAATAGACCTTGGAAGGCGATGTCGACACTAGGTATCGTAGCATCACTTTTAGTAGCTACAGGCTGTACACAAAAGCAGATAACAAGTGAGGAAAAGCAAGATGTAAATTATTCTGCATCTGTCACGAATTATAACTTCTACACCGCAGGTAACATGCTTGCTTATGCAGAATTTGAGCTCTCAGGGGAGCCTCTTGCGGAAGCTCTGGGTTTAGATTTGGACTTGCTTGATCCGCAAAAAGTGAACAAGCCTACAGCTTTCGATTATACAGCAGGTGTGGAATCCTATGAGTACTCTGAGGAAGCAATGTATGAGCTTGTTGAGAAATCCGGTCTCGGATTGCATTTAATCAATGGTCCTATTGTAGATAAGATGGCGAAGGAATCCGGTAAACAAGCACCGCAGGCTTTGGAAGAGCGCTTTTATCAGCTTGCTGAAAGCGTCGGTTATGACAAGGGAGAAATTTTCCGCAATATGTATCCAACGTTTATGGAGTATAGCAAAGGGGACCCGCATTACATACAAAAGGTTGATACATCCGCGTATGCAGAAAGCGACGATAAAACATACACGCCTGTATATCAGGTCGATTTTAAAACATTGCGTTGGGATCGCGATAAGATGGACAAAATCCTGATGCCGGCAGCATACGGAGGGGCATTTTTGAAGCAAGCATTATGGGCCGGAGATTTCTTAAGCGGCTTTCATACTGTGGATAAGGACGAAGAATTAGAAGCGGAGGCGCCTAATCAGGATAAAGACGCAAATATTCGCCTTGGTGTAAGTGCAGCTGATGGCTTTCAAGGTGTTATCTTAACGGAAGAAATCTGGAATAAGCTTGCATATATACGCGATGGCTTGTTTTATGATGCCAATACAAAGCAGCTGGTAAAGGGAAGTGGCACACAATACGATCCTGCGAACGGTTTTGTATATTTGCCACATGCAATTAAAGTTACGGAGGAAGGTCAAGATGTTGCAAAAGCTTCCAATTTAGAAGTATCCGATTCCAGAAGCTTTTTGCGCGATCAATGGATGATGCTGTGGCCAGCGTCCGAATTTTACGGTATGACAGATCAGCGCCAGGAAAATAAGAATGTGAATCCTGCTTTCCGTGCCGCTTTTGACGGAGTGCCATTTGCAGCCGCGCCGCAAGAGAATACAGACGCTGCAACGAACAATGACGTAATTGCGTATGACGCTTATTCTTTAAATAGAGACGTACTGCTACAGGTGTTTAAAAATTTACAAGCGATGCATTTTAATAAAGAAGTTGGCGCTTTCATCAACATACACGATGGACAAAAACAAGGCGACTATGTTGATGCGTTCGAGGCGGGCTATACGCTTGAAGCACTTCGTATTTTCCAGCGTGCTATCGACGGTCTACCGGTAGGTTACGCAAGTGGTGAAGACGCGCAAGGTCTACAAACAGAGGAAGGAAAGCTAGCATTGGATATGATGAAAAAGCAAGCTGACTTCATGATTGAAAAAATGATGACAAAGGACGGTTTGATCGTGAACGGATTTACAATCGGGAAAGGACCGGACGAGAAAGCGGCCACATTGGAAGCACAGCTTGGCGCTGTTCGCGGCTTGACGGCAACGTACCTTGCGACAAAGAAAGAAAAGTATCGTGAAGCAGCCCGTACTATTTATAATGCAGTCGATACAAAGATGTGGGATAAAAAGCTAAAAGTTTATAAAACAGAGGGCGATAGCATGAAATACACGCCGTATACAGCAGCAAGCATATCAGCGGCATTTCGTCTCGCGCTATTGAATCTAGGAAACATGGAAAGTGATAAACAGCAATATTCATCTTTAGAAAAAGAAACCGTTGTCTCTCGCTATATGGATTTTTATGATAGAATCATAGACGGTCCTTCTTTGAAGGAAGGTATGCAGGTAAGTGAATTCTGGGATACGGGAGACTCCTATAAAAAAGGAGATAAAACGGGAAATACAGATAAGGACAACGTGCCACAAGTGCAAGCTGGACATGGCAAATATGGAATCGCGCCGATTTTGGTGGATATTGAAGTGAAAAATAAAAATTAAAGAAGGGTTGAATATGAAACAGTTTTCTCTTCTCTGGTTGACGCTCCTGCTTGCAGGGGCGTTTGCAGGTTGTAGCATACAAACATCTAAAGAGCAGAATGTACGTAATACCGCTATCAATAGTGACAACATTATACTGAGCAAGGATGAAAATTATATATACACAGCCAATATGGATACGAATACGGTCACGATTGTGAATACCAAAACCAAAAAAACAGAAAAGGAAATTAAGGTGGGAAAAGAGCCGCGACAGCTCACTCTAAGTCCGGATGAAGCGTATCTCTATGTATCTTGCATGCAAAGCGACCGAGTTGATGTTATAGACCTGCATAAACGGAAGGTCGTCAAAAAATTAAAAACAGGTATTGAGCCTTTTGGCCTTTTAACCAGCCAAGACGGGAGGCTTTTGTATGTTGCAAATTTTCGTTCTGGCACGTTGTCTGTGATTGATATAGAAAAAGAAAAGGAACGTAAAAGTATTAAAATTGGCGATCGGCCAAGGACACTAGCGATGACTGCAGACGGAGAAAAGCTATATGTGCCGCACTATTTAGACGGAACAATTAGTGTGGTGGACACGAAGCGAAATCAAGTCCAAAAGGAAATTAAGCTTGCCCCTTCACCAGATAAAGAAGACCGGAAAAAAAGCCAAGGAATCCCAAATACATTGGAGCAATTCGTCATCGCGCCTGACGGGAAAACAGCATGGGTGCCCCATTTGCTGACGAATACAGATACCCCCATCCATTTTGAGGAAACAATTTTTCCGGCCATTTCTATAATTGATTTAGAGAAGGATGAAGAAATCGTTGCCGAGCGGAAAGAATTGTTTGAGGAAATGAATGTGAAGGACAGCAAAAACGCTACCATCATCGTGTCAAATCCGTACGATGTCGTGTTTGATGCAAAGGGAACGAAGGCTTTTGCTGTCATGTCGGGCAGTGAAGATCTCGTCGTTTTCGATTTGACGCGCGGAGGAAACGCTTCGCAAGTAGTGCGCCGTATTCCCGGAGATAATCCAAGAGGGATTGTTCTTTCAAACAAGAAAAAGGAATTATTCGTCCATAATGCGATGAGCCATAATGTGGTCGTGTTGCAAGCACCGCAGGAGGGCTCTTACGCAAAGGTGAAGCTGACAGACATTAAAATGAATTTAATTGCCAATGATCCCCTTTCCGGGCTTGTACGAGAAGGGAAGCGAATTTTTTACAGTGCCAACACGGATGAGTATGCAGCTCCAATTACAGGAAACAATTGGATGAGCTGCGCTTCTTGTCATAGCGACGGAGATATTAACTCTCTTACGCTCAGCACAGCAAAAGGACCGAGAAATGTGCCTAGTAACGTGTTGACCACAAAAACAGGATTGTTCATGTGGGACGGCTCGCGCGATGATTTTACGGATTACATTCATACGGTACAGGGAGAAATGGGAGGGATGATGAACGTTGACCCAGGCCAGCCAATGCCAGCCGATGTGCAGCATATGTATGATGCATTGCTTGCATATTTGGATGATCCCTCCTCATTTCCGGTGCCGAAAAGCCCGTATCGAGAGAATGGCAAGCTGACAAAAACAGCGGAACGTGGTGAAGCGTTGTTCAATGGGAAAGGGAACTGTTTGAGCTGTCATGGCGGCGAATATTTTACTGCCAGCGTGAACGCAGTAGATGAGACAGGCAAACTGACAACAGCGAATATGCGGTTTCTATATGATATTGGTACGGCGAATAGTACAGATCAAGATTCAAAGGGAGATGCGCGTGCTGCTTTCACCAACCCGAGAAGTCGTTCTCAATTTGATCCACCTACATTAAGAGGCGTTTGGGCAACCGCGCCATATTTACATGACGGCAGTGCTAAAAGCATTGAAGAAGCAATTGAGCGACATCAATATCAAGAACGGACTGATTTGACACAGCAGGAAATTGAAATGATTGCATCCTATGTCAAATCGCTTGAGTAAAAAAGGGACGGAGTAATTCGTCTCTTTTTTCATGTATTAGCTCTAATCGGAGAATTGTGGTAAGTACAACTAGAAAAAACGACATTCTTTTTTGGTAGGAAAGAAGAACGGGCAAGGTGTGGTTGCGGTCAGGACCTAAGAGATACCCGTGTCAAGTAAGAACATACACACGTAGCGAGGTGTTTTGGAGCTATTATTTTCTTGCTGTTTATATGTCGAAAAAACTATGTAGACTTATATAACCCTATAGAGATAAGCTGACTATTCTCGTATTTTTTACGAACTTCGCTTTGCAATCTCCTCCGTTTTATCATACTATTAGTAATACTGCATGGGAAATAAACCCAATGTGCAAATGGAGAGGAGGATGATCATGCACGCAAAAAAGCATCCGGATTATATAGCAGAACAAGATCGATTTGTGTTTACAAAGTCGTATATTCAGCTTTTACTAGAGGCAGCGCGAAACAATGAAACGGAATATCGGGAACACATTCGGCAAGCAATTATGAACTTAAATTCTGGCGATAGCTCTTTAGGCTATATTAGTCTTTTAACTAATGCCAAGTTTTTAGAGATGACAGAGCGTGAACATCGTCATCTAGAGCGTGTTCAGCATAGGCCTTACTTTGCTAGAATTGATTTTCAAAATACGTCACAAAGTGCACCAGAAACACTATATATCGGTAAAATATCTTTGTTTGACCGTGAATCGCAAGAAGATATCATTGTAGATTGGCGATCGCCGATTGCTAATGTGTACTATGATGGCAGACTAGGTCGAGTCTCTTATGAGGTAGAAGACGGAATGATAGAGGGAGATTTATCCTTAAAGAGACAATATATCATTGAGGACGGGGCACTGCAGGAAATACGTGATATTGATATTACAACAAAGGACGAACTTCTGCAGCAATCTCTCGGCGGCAATGCTGAAAGCAGATTGACGGAAATTGTATCAACCATTCAAGAGGAGCAAAATCGAATTATTCGTGCTGATTTATATCATCCTCTTATCGTACAAGGTGTGGCGGGGAGCGGAAAAACAACGATTGCACTGCATCGTATTGCTTACTATATTTACAAGCACGCGCAATATTTTGCACCCGAATCTATGATGATTTTAGCACCCAGTAAATTATTTTTAACCTATATTTCAGATGTATTACCTGAGCTTGGGGTAGATCAAGTGCAACAAACTACTTTCTTAGATTTTGTAACAGAGTGTATAAATGTAAAGCTCGTATTTACGCGTATGGATGAGGCTCTAGTTGATTTATTACAGGAGGAAGACATGCAAGCAAAGCGGGAAAAAGAACGCTTGTTGTCTTTTAAAGGTTCGTTACCGTTTGCCAAAATGATAAGCAGATATATGCAAGATATTGAAAGAAGCCTTTTGCCGCAGGAGGATTTTTGTATTGGTACGCTGACGGTTTACAAATATGAAAGACTTAGAAGGCTGTTTTTATATGAATATAAATATTTACCGGTATATAAACGAATCGACAAACTGAAGCGTGTCTTGCAAAATCATGTGAAGGCCAAGAAAAAGGAAATGGAAGCGCGTATTATTGAACATTATGATAGTAAAATTGAAAGAGCACTTCTTATAAGAGACGCGACAAGGCGTAAGGAAACGGTCATTCGTCTGATGGACAAAAAGGAAGCGCTGCTGAAAGAGTTTCAGAAGGAATGTCGTACAGCGGTGGCAAGCTATATAAAAAAGTTTCCGAAAAAAGATGTGTTTTCTTATTATAAGGAGCTCCTTCAAAGTGCAGAGAACATGCGAAAGTATGGGCCCGAAGGATTAAGCGAAACAATTATAGCCAATATGACAGCTTCTTTGCGAAAGCGCAAGTTTCATTATGAAGTAGGTGATGCAGCTGCGCTATTATATTTACAACACCATCTGTACGGTGTGAAAAAGAATATAAAAATAAAAAGCATTATTATTGATGAGGCACAGGATTACACCTTATTTGAAATGTTTGTGCTTAAAAAAGTGTGTGGTACAGAGTTGTTTACGATACTGGGCGATTTATCGCAAGGCATTCATGGATACCGAGGAATTAAAGATTGGGATTTGCTAATCAAGCGTATCTTCCCTAAAGCTAATTATTTAACATTGCAAAGCAGTTACCGGACAACAATCGAAATTATGAACGTCGCAAATGCGGTTTTGACCGGTCACAGTGATGTACGTGTCCCGATTGCAATTCCGGTAGTACGACATGGAAATCGTCCTGTTTTTCAAAAATACGAAGGGGCAGCCGCTTTGCAGGAGGCTGTGGAATGTTTTGTAAAAGAAGGCAAGCAACATGGATTTAAATCGTTTGCCTTGCTTGGAAGAACAAAAGAAGAATGCAACGAACTGTACCTTTTGTTACAGGAAAAGCTACCGTGTGCATTAATGACAGAGCAGCAAGAACTACGCCATAATATGCTCTCCATTCTCCCTGTACACGTTGCAAAAGGATTGGAATTTGATTGTGTAGGGATCGTTTCTTATAAAGAACGTTTTACAAAAGATGAATTAGACGTCAAGTTGATGTATGTAGCGATGACAAGACCTTTGCATCAATTAACTGTATTTGCACAGCAAGAAGAGGACGTATTGTTAAATAGCATTGACCATTCCTTACTAGATTGGCAAAGCTAAGATAATCCAAATGCCGTGAAGAACAAAGATAATCGTATAAACAAACGAGGCAGAGCAAGCTGTTATTTTCAAAAATTTACTCGAGAAATATCCTTTATAAAGAACGAATGGTAATAAAATAGCTGATAAAGTAAGTTTGCAAGCTAAAAACAAGTAGGGGTTGTACTCATATAGGATGCGCATCACGAGATTCCCTTCTTCAATGAGACGCAACTGTAGGCCAACAAAAGAGACGATACCGTCTGCCGCGTTTAGCCAAGCTAAGTAATGAAAGATAAAACGCATATATCCGCCTCCATTATATAATGGTTATTTTTATATTAACCTCACATGTAAAAGAAAGGTATACAAATTTTTAGAGAAGAGGCTGGGACAAAAGGTTTTCAGCCAATGAAAAATCCGAACTATTAGTCGGAATTCTCCACACAGAATTCGATTTAGCTCGGATTTTTCCTTTATGAGTGTTAGTTATTCTTTATTCTGTCGGCTTTAGAGTTACATAATTCAGTTATGTCACGGCCTCTTCTTTTTGCAGCGCAAATGAAATGGCTTGCTGGGCATGCAAGTACGCTGTATCAAACAATGGTACTGACACGTCTTCTTGCGTAATTAGAAGAGGAATTTCAGTGCAGGCCAATAAAATGCCCTCCGCACCTTGTACAATTAAGTTTTGAATGATATTTTGAAAGTCGGCTTTTGTTTTAGGAGATAAAATTCCTTGACTGAGTTCATTCATGATAATGTTGTGCATCCAGGTGCACTCTTCTGAACTTGGACAAAGCGCTTGTAAACCATGAGATTCTAATTTTTCAAGATAAAAACCTTTTTTGAGTGTGTGCTTTGTTCCGAGTACGCCAATTTTGTTTATAGATTGCATACGGATCGCTTCGGCGCTAGCATCACTAATATGAAGAAGTGGAATTGATATAGCTTCAGCGACTTCGTTTGCAAAAATATGGACGGTATTTGAACAAAGCAGCAAACAGTCAGCTCCCATCTCTTCCACTTGCTGTGCTGTTTCAATGAGTGCAGTTGTGAGCGACTCATCATCACCCCGTTCTAACCAATGAGTCACTTCAGTAAAATCCATCCCTTGAATTACTAGGGGAGCGCAATGAGAGCATGCTTTTTGAGCAAATTCGTTTAGATACGTACTGTACAGTGATGTCGACTCCCAACTTAATCCACCAATCATGCCAATTGTTTTCATACAAATCCTCCTTAGAATAAAATGTGACAGAGGACATAAAAAAGACCTCTTATCATAAGAGGTCTGTTGTATTGAGTTTGACCTCTTATCTCTCAGAGCTTTTGCTCTGCAGGAATTAGCACCTTCCTAAATTTCAGGGGTTGCTGAGGCATCGTCGGGCCAGTCCCTCCGCCTCTCATGATAAGAATGAGTAAATTATGCAATTGTTCATATTATCTCAGTATTTTTAGAAAAATACAACTAATATAAAATATTTTATGATCGATGTGTACTTCATTTCCAATATATGTTATGTTTTATTTATGATTGATTAATCAATCATAAATAAAACATAAGGAGGAACAGCATGCTGTTTCAAAATAAAATATTTCGTTATTTATTCCTAAGCTATGGTGTTTCGTTACTTGGAAGCAGTTTTTCGACCATCGCTATTAACTTTTGGGTGCTAGAAACGACAGGAAGCGCTAGAATCATGTTTGTATTTTTCATGGTTGTTTTAGCTATTAATGTATTATTCGGGGGAGTGGCAGGAACCTTTGCTGATCGCTATGACCGCCGTACCATCATGTGGGTGTGTGATTTACTGAATGCAGCTATCATTTTCGTTGTAGCAGCTTGTATGTATACATCCTTTACATCCATTCCATTTCTCATCGTTTTATTTGGACTGCAAGTCTTTATCGGACTATTCCATGGTCCTGCATTTCAAGCCTCATTAAGCAACATAGTAGAAAAAGAGAATATGTCAAAAGCGACAGGTGCTATTACAATTATGGATAATATTTCTCGTATTAGTGGATTGGCTCTTGGCGGGTTATTTATTGGATTGTTTGGAAGTTTTACTGCCTTTTTAGTAAATACATGTACCTATATATTATCGGCAGGATTCGTTTTGATGGCAGGGGTCATTCCACAATCTCATCTTGCAGTAGAACATGATGGCAAGCTTCAAGAGAAAAAGTCTTTTTTTAAGGATTTTAAGGAAGGTTTACAATTGCTTGTAAAAGAACCTTTCATTCGTTCCGTACTTATTCTTTTTCCGATTTTAGGATCATCATTTACAATGGCGTTAATGATGATTCAAGTAACAGCTGTTCAAACATGGAAGGCGAAGGGATGGGAGTTTGGCTTGATAGAAGCTTGTATTCCATTCGGTTATATTCTGGGGTCACTCGTTATTATGAAATTAGATACACGAATCCAGCGAAAAGGATATTGGATCTTTGGCGGTTTTTTATTAATTGGGCCCATTTACTATTGCATTTCGGAAATCGAATATATCTCTTACGTATACCCGTTTATTATTTTACTTGGCTTTATGTTTGCTGTCTCAACTCTGCTTGTTAACATTGCTTTGCGTGTGCAAACCGCACCTGCTATTCAAGGTAGAGTATTTGGTTTTTTAGGGATGTTACACAGTGTATTTGGAACAATTGCAGTGGGAGTTGGAACATTTTTTGCTGACATTGCAGGACCGCAAACAGTTTTGGCAGTTACTAGTCTTGCTTTGATGATATTGGCTCTCGTATTGACAGCTACATTAAAACCTTTACGGGAACTGGGAAAAAAGAAACCGAAGTCAATCGTTGAAGTGGGGGTATAGGTAAGACTCTTATTTACGCCAGAGTGTCTAATCAAGGACAGAAAGATGATTTGGAAAATCAAATTGAGTTTTTGAAAACATTTGCCAATGCAAGAGGAATGATAGTTGATGAAATTGTTACGGATATTGGTAGTGGCTTAAATTACAATAGAAAACAATGGAACAAGTTGATTGATAGATGTGCGGAAGGTGAAGTTTCACGAATTATTATCGCACACAAAGATAGGTTTGTTCGGTTTGGTTATGATTGGTTTGAGCGATTTCTTCGCAAGATGGCAGTAGAAATCATTGTTGTTAACAATGATAAGTTGTCACCTCAAGAAGAACTTGTTCAAGACTTAATATCTATCATTCATGTTTTCAGTTGCAGAATATATGGATTGAGAAAAGAATACGATAAATGGATCAAAGAAGTATCTAGCAAAGCTGTTAAGCAAGCCATCATGAATGGTGATAAGGCTTTTAATAGATTTTTCAAAGGGTTGTCTAAATTTCCTAGCTACAAGAAAAAGAAAAATCAAAATGTCAAATGTGATTTCTCTAAGAACAATAAAACTGATTGGACTGTAGAAAGGCACAGAATAAAAATCCCAACGATTGGTTGGATAAAATTAAAAGAGTATGGTTATATCCCGAAAGATGCGATTGTAAAAAGTGGAACTGTTTCTCAACAGGCAGGAAGGTATTTTGTATCTGTCCTTTGTGAAGTGAATACAAGAAAACATGTAAACAAATTAAATGAAGGTGGTCTAGGCATCGACTTAGGCATAAAAGATTTTGCTGTTCGTAGTGATGGTAAAGTCCACAAAAACATTAATAAAACAGCAAAGTTGAAGAAATTAGAGAAGAAATTAAAACGTGAACAGCGCTCTTTGTCACGCAAATACGAAAATCTAAAAAAGAGAGGTGAAAAAACTGTTGCTAAAAGAGCAAATATAAACAAAAACATTCTTAGAGTACAAAAGCTACATGTTCGACTATCAAACATACGAACAGAGTATGTAAAATGGGTTGTGAATGAATTGGTGAAAGCCAAGCCAATGTATATCACAATTGAGGATTTAAACGTAAAAGTGATGATGAAAAATAAGCATTTATCTAGATCAGTCGCAGAACAATGTTTTTATATGTTTAAAGCATGGCTAATAGCAAAATGCAAAGAATATGGTATTGAATTACGCCAAGTAGACAGATTCTATCCATTTTCTAAATTGTGCTCATGTTGCGGTCAAAAGAAAGTTGATTTAAAGCTATCTGACCGAATATATGAATGCGATTGCGGAAACATCATGAATAGAGATTTAAATGCATCTATCAACCTTTTACAAGCAAAAGAATATACAATACTAACTTAAATAAATTGTATATATGTACGGTGGGCTACATCGGAATTTACGCCTGTGGAGAACTATACAAACGATAGTAGCGAGTAATTGGCGAGGTCGAGTTTGTAGAAGCAGGAATACTCTAAGAATAGACGTTTGTCTATGTTTTTAGTAGCAGGAAAAGTAAAATGGCATTATCAGAAGATCAAATGAAAGCGATGCACAAAAAGCGTGAAAAGATTTTGCAAGAAGCAACTATGTTATTTGCAGTCCATGGCTACAATGATACAACAATTGCCAAGGTTGCCAACGCTGCCGGGATTTCATTTGGCAGTGTATTTACGTATTTCGCAAGTAAAGAGGAGCTTTTCTATGCGACTATAAAAGAACCACTTGAAAAGTTAGGAGAGGAACTGCTGTCTTTTGACAGTAATGCAGTAAATCCGATGAAAGAAATTGAAGCGTTGGTACAAAAGCATGTTCTGCTGATTTCTCAGCAGCCTGTTTATTTAAGACTGTTTCAACAAGTGCTTGGTCAGCCTGAACGTTTTAAAAGAGAGTTTGAAATCTTAAATCAGTTTTTTCAGTTATTTCAAAACAAGATGGGAATTTTAATAAAGAGAGGTCAAGAGCTTGGGCAGCTGCGCATATTACATGTTGAGGCTGTAGCAATTTCGTATTTAAGTTTTTTGAACGGACTACGTCTTACCACCATTGATGGACCGGAACATGACGTATGGAAGCTTTTCGTACCATGCGGCATTCAGTTATTTGGTCCTGTAGAGTAAGAGGTGAAGAAAGTGACTAACATTAGAGAAATTGCTAAGATGGCAGGGGTATCTGTTACAACCGTATCCCGCGTTTTAAACAACTATCCTTACGTCAGTGAGGAAAAGCGTCAGCAGGTCATGGCGGTTGTAAAGAAGCTCAATTACACACCGAATGTGAATGCAGTACATTTATCAAAAGGTAAAACAAACATTATTGCAGTTGTTTTGCCTTTTGTAGACCACCCTTACTTTTCTACCATTTTAAAAGGAATTGCAGCGAAAGCATTAGAGAAACATTATCAATTCATGATCTGTCAGACAAATTATAATGCAGATGAGGAAAAGCAGGCATTGCAGCTGTTGCGGACAAGACAAGTAGATGGTATTATCATTTGCTCCAAAATCAGTAAGTGGGAAGAAATAGAGCCTTACACGAAGTTTGGACCTATTGTTGCCTGTGAAGATGCAGGGCAGCATTTCGTTTCTTCTGTCTACATTGATCACTACGAAGGCTTCTTGCTTGGCATGAAGCACTTGATTTCTAGAGGGCATACAAGCATCGGATACTGCATTGCAAGAGGCAATAGCTATAACAGTTATTTACGTAAGCAGGCCTATCAAGATATGTTGATGCAAATTGGAGCACCGTTACAGAAAGAATGGATGTTTGAACAATGTTTAACAATTGCCGATGGGGCACGTGTGGTAAAGCAACTAATGAAGATGAAGAACCAACCTACCGCTTTACTTGTTTCAAGCGACCAAGTTGCGGCCGGCATTATTGCTGAGGCTAAAAAGCATGATATACGAGTACCAGAGGATTTAGCGGTTATTGGCTTTGATAATCATGCTATTTCACAGGTTCTTGATATTACAACGATTGAGCATCCCGGTGAAAAGTTAGGGGAAGCAGCATTTTTACTGACATACGAGCATATTTACAGTCATAAGTATGAACCTAAAAAGCAACAGCTCATGTTTCATTTAATTGAGAGATCTACAACATAATATGTAAATCACATCCAAAGGACAGAGAAGTGTAGGATTTATGGTAAACACTTTGCTGTTCTTTTTGTATATATTAATTGTTGTTATATCCTCATATTAAAACGTCTGTATTCTATTTAAAGAACTTGTAAAATAACTTTCTCTCTAAATATGTTATAACTATATAAGTCTACATAGTTTTTTCGACATAGAAACAGAAAGAAAATCACAGTGCTAGAACGCCTCGCTACGTGTATATGTTCTGACTTGACACGCGTATCTCTTAGGCACTGACCGCAACCATACATTGCCCGTTCTTCTTTCCCACCCAAAAAAGAATGTCGGTTTTTCTAGTTGTACTTATATAGAAGGAGAGAGGGATAGATTTATGAAACTAATCAAACAGATTACCGGCTCCATATGCGCTCTTATTCTAGTAATGATTAGTCCAGGTCTGCATGCACAAGCAAATGGTGCCCTGAATCAAGTTGAACAACAATTGCGTCAAAATGATGCGCTAATTCAGCAGAAAGAACAGGAAAGAGCAAAGCTAAACGAAGAAATTCAAGCATTACAAGCATCCTTGGAAGAGGTAAATGCATCTATAAATCAAACAAAAAAGCAAATGGAAGTCAATCAAGCTAACATCGATGCGACGCAACAGTTAATTCAAGAAAAGAGAGAGGCTATTATTGTTCTTGAAAATAAGGTGCTAGCGCGTCAAGAAGTCATGAAAAAACGTATTGTTTCCATGCAAAACAACGATAATTCTAGTTTACTTATAGAAATTCTCATTAACTCTGAAAATTTAGCCACCTTATTGGAAAAAATGAAGGCTGTAGCAACCATTCTTGATGCAGATAAAGATATTATGCGTATGCAACAAGAAGATAAAGCACAAATTGAAGCGGACAAGCGCATTATTGATCAAAAGGAACAGATGTTAATAAAAGAGCATGAAAAGCTTGCTAAAAATCAAGCCGAGCTAGAAGCGAATATACAAGTAAAACAATCTATGTTACAGACAGTTCAAGCGAAGTATGCTGAAATTGGCAATGAAATCGCAATGGCTGAACAAGATAAACAAGTACTCGAAGCGAATATCCGCAGCATTCAAGAAGCGATGGCACGTCAGCAAGAAGAAGCAAAAAGAAACGCGGAGCAAATTCAGCAAATGAAGCCGCCTGGTCCGGCGCCGGCAGGAGAAGTACTTTACATGGAATCTACTGCTTATAGCGTTGAGAAAAGCTTACAGCTTGGCGAAGGAATTACGGCAGCTGGATATAATTTGAAAGCCAATCCAAACATAAAGCTTATTGCAGTGGATCCTCGTGTTATCCCACTTGGAACACGGGTATGGGTAGAAGACTACGGTGAGGCAGTTGCTGGAGATACCGGTGGAAAAATTAAAGGTAATATTATTGATGTATTATTTCCCACAGAAGCAGAAGCTATGAAATGGGGACGGAAAAAAGCCATAAAGATTATTCTTCGTAACTAAGGAGTAGGGTTTACCCTGCTCTTTTTTACATTTTTTTAATAATATTCCATATTGTTTCGATATGATGAATTGAAAGTAAACAAGGGAGCGATGGAATTAAGACAATTATGGATCGGAGTACTGAGGCTGGTTTATACCCGGATAGTCGCAGTGAAAACAGAGGCAGTGAGGTTGAAAACTTAACAACACCTTAATAGAAGGTAGTCCTATTCTTGCGGTAGCGACGGAACGCTCTAATGCAGTTTTATTCTTTGATGTCACATTCCCGATGTTCCCCGTATATTTAGGACTTGTTCCATCCAATGGTCAGGGACCTGAAGGGATTCATAAAATTCAAAACCAAAACATGTTTGTGAGCGCGGATGAGGTTGATGGTGTATTAACTTTTTATTCTTTTCAAAAATAATGTAGAATAATGGGAGGCTGTCTGACATGAGACAGCCTCTTGTTATCGTACATGTATACTAATTCAGCATAGAAGCAAAAGAGCGAAGAATGCATATAATTGATCTGCATAAGTTCATGCATTATCTTATTTAAATAAATATTCCGCTTTATCTTGCTAGTTTGACTATAATAACATACCTTGACTTTCATTTTTACGGATTGGTATGATTAATTGTTCATTTTTATACTGACTTATAAGAAATAGAAAGGAATTTATGTATGTTGAATTTGTCCAAACATGGTACCAATGTTAAGCAAGAAGTACTTGCAGGTATTACAACATTTTTTACTTTTGCTTATATACTTGTCATCAATCCAAAGATCTTATCGGATGCAGGTATTTCATTTGATCAAGCCTTTATGGCTACGATTATTGCAACCATTGCTGGAACAGCTGCGATGGCCTTATTGGCCAACTATCCCATCATTATTGCTCCGGCCATGGGTATGAATGCATATTTCGCTTATGCGGTTGTACAGGGTGATGTTACGTACAAAGTGGCGTTTGCTGCCGTATTTGTTACGGGTCTCATTTTTCTTATTTTGTCTCTCACATCGTTTCGTAAGAAGTTAATTGAAGCAATTCCCGATAGCTTAAAACATGCTATCGCTGCGGGAATTGGTTTGTTTATTGCATTTATTGGTCTACGTTTATCCGGTATTATTGTGGATCATCCCAATAATCTGGTGACAATTGGAGACTTTCATTCCCCGACTGTTCGCCTCACTTTAGTAGGCATCGTGATTGCCGCTATACTGATGACATTGAATGTGCGAGGTGCTTTATTCGTAAGCATGCTCGTTACAGCTGTAATTGCGTTTTTTACAGGTCAACTAAAATTTGGTAATGAGTTGATAGAAGTGCCACACTTGCCAGAAGGGGTAATTACGTTTAATCCAATTACAGCTGTTTCAGATATAATTGAGTACGGATTGTATGGTGTTGTATTTTCATTTTTGTTAGTTTTGTTATTTGACACAACTGGCGCCTTGCTAGGTCTTGTTAAACAAGCAGGATTGAATGCATCAGAAGATCGATTTGGTAAGGCTTTTGTGGCAGATGCTATTGGCGGTACAACTGGTGCTATGTTTGGAACGAGCCCGACAGCTGCTACAATTGAATCTTCAGCAGGAATTGCTGCAGGTGGAAGAACTGGCTTAACAGGTATTATTGTCATTGTTTTAACAATTATCACAGCATTTTTCAGTCCGGTTATTGCTTCATTATCAAGTGTTGCTGCCATTACAGCGCCTTCACTAATCATTGTAGGGAGCTTAATGGCAAAAAGTATTCGTGATATTGGGTGGGATGAATTTGAGGAAGCACTGCCGGCATTTCTAACTGTCATTAGTATTCCCCTCACGTCAAGTATTGCTAATGGTATTGCCATTGGATTTTTATTATATCCACTTTTGAAAATTGCTAGTGGAAAGGCGAAAGAAGTTCCATTTTTATTATATGTATTTGCTGTATTGTTTGGCTGTCATTTATTTTTAGGATAGTAATATAAAAGCACGCAGATTAGAATCCTGTGTGCTTTTTATGATAGTCATTATATAATTTGTAGAAAGTGTACCTTTGCAACCAATGAATGCTGCAAAAATAGCGCATAAAAAAGAACGTCCCGATATCGGGACGTTCTTTTTTACTTACATGGAGAAGAAAATCCAAACAGTACCGCCGACTGTTACAACTGCAATAAAGAAGCTGAATGCAATCGAGATGGTTTGAGTAACACCTTCTCCTTCAGACATATGCATAAACATCACAAGCTGCAAAATCGCTTGAACAATGGCAAGAGCAATAATAAGAGTTAAAATTGTTGCCAATGAAAGCGGCGAGTATGCGATGAACAAAGCTGCAAATGTTAAAACAAGTGATAAAACAAATCCAAAAACGTGAGACCATGGAAAGCCTTTATGATTTTGTGTTTTTTGTTGTGCCATAATTATGCCACCAACCCATTCAAGTAAACTAATGTGTAAATGAAGATCCACACAACATCAAGGAAGTGCCAGTACAAGCTTATGATGAACACCTTACGTGCTGTGACAGGTGTTAATCCACGTTTCAAAAGCTGAATAATTACTGCAATACCCCAAAGGATACCGCCTGTAACGTGGGCACCGTGCGTTCCTAGAAGCGTGAAGAACGCAGAAAGGAATCCGCTTGTTTGAATTGTTGCACCAAGATGTACATAGTGAACAAACTCATAAATCTCCATGCCAAGGAAGCCAAGTCCTAAGATAAGAGTAATAATAAACCAAGTCAATAAGCCTTTCATGTTGCCTTTACGCATTTCATGAATGGCAATACCGCATGTGAAACTACTTGTTAAAAGTATAATCGTTTCCATCATAATCGGCGTGATTTCAAACATTTCTAGCTGTGTCGGACCGTCCGCTGTACGGCCGGCCAACACAAGGTAGGAAGCGAAAAGTGTAGCAAATAGCACGATTTCCGCTCCAAGGAAGATCCAGAACCCAAGAATATTCAAGCGACTTTGCGCGTCTTGATACTCAAGAGGGGCATTTTTGTATTCTTCACTGACTGCTGCCATTATGCTTCACCTCTCATGCAACATTTTCTGTCTTTTTAATTTCTTCAACGCTGATATAATAACCGTCATCGTAATCAAAGGAACGCATAAACAATCCGATTAAAATACCGATACCACCGATGATTGCCATTGGAATCCAAGTAAATACCAAACCAAAGCCGGCGATAAAGAACATGATGGATAATGGGAATGCTAGGTTTGTATTGCTAGGCATATGAATTGGCTTTACATTTTTCCAGTCAATGTGAGACTCACCATTTTTCTTCATGTACCACCAAGCATCAATAGACTTAATCTCAGGAAGAGCAGCAAAATTATAGTGCTGAACAGGAGACTGTGTTGCCCATTCAAGCGTTCTGCCATCCCAAGGATCGCCAGTTACATCGCGTTCTGCATAACGTGCGCTCCAATAGATGTTGTAGCAAAGAACAAGGAAACCGATACCCATCAGAACTGCACCAACAGAAGATAGTTGGTTCAACCAAGTCCAACCAAGATCATCTGAGTACGTGTACATACGACGTGTCATACCGTCAAGACCTAAGAAGTATTGAGGCATGAAACAGATATTGTAACCAATAACCCATAGCCAAAACTCAATTTTACCAAGACGTTCGTTCAATCTATGACCGAACATTTTTGGATACCAGTAGTATAAACCAGCAAACATACCAAATACTGTACCTGTAATCAATACGTTATGGAAGTGAGCAACTAGGAAGTAGCTGTTGTGGTACTGATAGTCAGCCGCTGCCATTGCAAGCATAACTCCTGTTACACCACCGATTACGAAGTTCGGAATAAATCCAAGCGTCCACAGCATTGGCACGCTAAAGCGTATGCGCCCTTTGTACATGGTAAAGAGCCAGTTAAAGATTTTAACCCCTGTAGGAATTGAAATCGCCATCGTTGAGATGGAGAAGAAGGAGTTAACCGCAGCGCTTGCACCCATTGTGAAGAAGTGGTGCAACCATACAAGACCACTCAAAATTGCAATTGCGACCATAGAGTAAACCATCGCATTGTAACCGAACAAACGTTTACGAGAGAATGTGCTGACTATTTCGGAGAAAATACCGAAAGCCGGCAAGATAACAATGTATACTTCAGGGTGACCCCAAACCCAGAACAAGTTCGCCCAAAGCATTGGCATACCTTCGTTTGCCATTGTAAAGAACGCTGTTCCGAATACGCGGTCAAACGTCATCATCGCAAGTGCTACTGTAAGCACTGGGAATGCGAAAATGATGATTACACAAGTGATCAAGATAGACCATGTGAACATTGGCATTTGCATAAGCTTCATACCAGGTGTTCTCATTTTTAAAATTGTAACTAAGAAGTTAATACCGGTCATTAGTGTACCAAGACCAGAGATTTGCAAGGCAATTGCGTAATAGTTGTTACCAACACCCGGGCTAAATTCTGTACCTGCTAATGGGAAGTACATTGTCCAGCCTGCATCAGGTGATCCACCGATAACGAAGGCAATGTTGAAAAGCATCGCACCAATAAAGAATAACCAAAAGCTAAGTGCATTTAAATAAGGATATGCAACGTCACGTGCACCAATTTGCAGTGGAATTGCGATGTTCATTAAGCCGATAACAAATGGCATCGCCATGAACAGAATCATAACTGTACCGTGCGTCGTAAAAATGCCGTTGTAGTGCTCGGCATCCAAGTAAGGTGTACCAGGGAAGCTTAGCTGCGCACGAATCATTAAGCCGTCCACACCACCGCGGAATAACATCAATACCGCAGAGATGATATACATAATACCAATTTTTTTATGATCAACAGATGTTAACCATTCATCCCAAAGCCAACGCCATTTTTTGTACTTTGTCAGTACAAAAATGATACCTAATGTTACTAAAACAATAGAAGCGTCGGCACCATAAATAATGGGATCGCCTGTGACAAAAAATTCATCAAGCTTCACTGTTTTCACTCCAATCTGTAGTAGGCATTATTTTTTATTTTTGTAATAGTTGTAGTCGCAGTACTCAAGAGATTCAGGATCTACATAATCAAGGTGATGATTAGAGAACGTCATGCGCCCCACAACACCTGGTTTGATAATGTCGTTATACTTGTCTTCAGACAATTTAGGAGCTGTGGATTTAACTTCTTCTTTCCATTTTTTAAACTCTTCAGCTGTTTGAGAGACAACTTGGAATTCCATGTGTGTAAAACCTTCTCCTGAGAAGTTAGCGCTTCGGCCTGTATACTCACCTGGTTTGTCAGCTTGTAAGTATAAATCCATAATCATGCCGTCCATCGTATACTTCTGACCGCCAAGCTCTGGTACCCAGAATGAGTTCATTGGACCAACAGAAGTTAGCTTGAATTTCACAGGAACACCCGCAGGAATATTGACGTAGTTAACGGTTTCAATATTTTCCTCCGGATAGCTGAACAACCATTTCCAGTTTGCTGATGTAACATAAATCTCAATCGGTTTAATATCTTTGGATTTTTCAGGTGGTTTTTCTAAAGCAAATGTCGTTTTTACAGTCTGAACTGACAATGCAATAACGATTAAAACCGGAACGAGAGTCCAAACAATTTCTAACCAAACGTTTCCTTCATCTTCCGGTGGCTCGTAGTCCATATTATCCGGTCTTTCACGATAACGAATAATAACAATTGTGAACAAGATGAATACAACCGCAATAACGGTTAACAATAATGCAAAAGACCAAATAATTAAGTCAGATTGACTCTTCGCAACAGGTCCTTGTGGATTCAAAAGAACAAGGTTTTGACATCCGCCAAGAAACGCCGTGATCAGTGAGAGCGGGAGAACTTTCCATAACGCTTTCTTGAGTTGCACGGTGCAAATCTCCTTTCTTTTTTAGGTATCACTATGTCAATAAAATAATATAACCCTATAAAACTAGTATTGACAATAGTTTGACAGATATTGTTGAAAAATAGACACAAATGGACGTTTGCTACCTTGACTAACGTTATCAAGGTAGTAATATTGTAAACTAAATTTGAACGCATATGTCTTATTTTAGAATTTTCTGTCTAATAAAGTTATACCAAAATACCTAATAATATCCAATGATAAGTGCTGCATCTGTAAGATGAATGAAAAGAAATCTTATTGTAAAATTGTTTGAAAGTTGTTGTTAGTAAAGAAGTGCATGGTTGCAAAAGTTAATTCATAAATCAAAGTTGCCTTGCAATCAAGTATGAAGTTAAAATATTATGAGGATTTAACGAAGTTTTAAATAGAAAAATATATTTAGTAGGAGAAATCAGGCATGAGGAAGGTAAATCAGTTGGTTGTACCAGCTTTAGCAATGGTTCTGCTGAGTGGATGCACTGATGTAATGGATATTGTGGAAAAGGGACAGATACAGTTTTCACAAACATTTCAGGAATTGAGGATGGACGTTAGTTTGGAGATGAAGGAAAGTGCAATGATTGAAGGTGTTCCGTTCATTCGACAAATGCCCGAACTTGAGCGAGGTTGTGAAGTAACAAGTTTAGCCATGCTTTTGCAATACGGAGGAGTAAATGTGGATAAAATGGAGCTAGCTCGACAGATTAAAAAGGTTCCATTTCAAGAGAATGGTATGCGTGGAAATCCACATGAGGGGTTTGTAGGAGATATTTATACGAAAAGAAACCCAGGATATGGTGTATATCATCAACCAATTTTTGCGTTAGGACAGAAGTATTTGCCAAATGGTTTGTTTAATTTAACAGGTCGTGACGTAGAGGATATATATAAGGCTATTAGTATGGGTACGCCGGTCTGGGTAATCACAAATGCTGAGTTTGTTCCACTCCCGGAAAGTGAATTTCAAACATGGCAAACGTCTGCAGGTGAAGTGAAAATTACTTATCACGAACATAGTGTAGTCATTGTTGGTTATGACCAAGAATATGTATACGTGAATGATCCACTGGCGAAAGAGCCTCAAACAGCCATTTCTCGATCTAATTTTGAAAAAGCATGGAGACAAATGGGGAAGCAAGCCATTTCGTTAAGTCCTTGATGAAAAGAAGCCAGGACATAACTGAATTATGTAACTCTAAAGCCAACAGAATAGAGAATAACGAACACTCATAAAGGAAAAATCCGAACTAAATCGAATTCTGTGTAGAGAATTCCGATTAATAGTTCGGATTTTTCTTTGGTTGAAAACCTTTTGTCCTAACTTCTTATTATATCATATTTAAAAATGACTTGTCATACGTGAAAAGATTTTTTCAAATTCGGCAGCCATTTCAAAATCGGTTTGTGTTAAGCCTTTTGCGCTCCAAGATGTTAAAGATACAAGTACGATCTTATATTGAATTGTAATAAATGGATGATGGTTCATTTCTTCTGATAATTGAGCAATCTCATTTACAAATGAAATTGCTTGTAAGAACTCTTTAAAAACATACTTTCGTTCGATTCTCTTGTCGTCTTTTAAAGACCATTTTTGCAAGGTAGGTAGTGCTTGTTGAATCTGTTCGGTTGTTAAAGAACTCATTTTTTAACCTCCTCTTCAAGCAATGTCAGTCCGTTTAAAATTAATTTTGATAGCTCTTCTTTTTGGCTAAGTGTTAACAACTCTTCTTTTAAGGCAGTGTAAGATGCTGAGCTATGCTTTTGGAGTATTTCTAATATTTCAAGTCGCAATAACCACTCTCCAGGATATGCATCCCGAAGTTTTTGTAGTAGTGATTGAAGTAGCCGTTCAGTTTGCTTTGTCCAATGAACTTGTTCGCGTACATCCCGTACATGCGCGTACATTTGCTCTAGTTCAGTCCATTTACGTACAGTTGGCATAGTCGTTGTATATTCCACATTCTCATAAAAAGCATCACAATCGGCAGCGCCAGCAAAAACAGATACAACAGAAGAGCCTACAGCTAAATCAAAGGAGCCCCAAGATGGATTAAATAGTATTTGCTCACCATAAGAAATAGCGCAGTTTGTAAAGGAGATGAGTATTATATGCTCATCATTCTTATGAATGGCTTCTACGTGACCAGAAAGCTGGATGCCACTTTTAAAAGTTAGTGATGCAACATGACCAGGCACAATTCCTAGATTATGTAAATCAGCTGAACTGCATTGAGACAGGCATATATCATTTTGTAGTAACCCAATTGGTGTACCAAATCCATCTGCATGAATATCTTTACTATGGTTTGGTAATTGTTTGTTACCTACACTTAAAGCTGTTGGTCCAGTGGTTTTTATATAAATAGCTTCTCCGTCACTGTTTGTTATAACTTGAGCTATTGTACCGGTAATTTGTATTCCGGAGTTTAATACGGTTGTAGCGGTGGTTCCCGAACGAAGTGCTTTATTTAATCCTTCTGTACCTCCGCGGCGCAGTGCCATTGTGTTGGCATACGTTTCAAGTCCTTCAATTAGCTGTTCAAAGGATGAGCATACAAACAGTTGTGGTTGCATAACAGTAACATCGTAATCTGTTTGGATACAAGCTTCTACGGAATAGGGAACTTTTTGCACAGCATCAGTCAAACAGTGCTTGCTTTCACCTACTGAGGAGAGTAAACCAGCGCCGTATATTTTCGGATTTTCCAAATCGCCAATTAAACCGTATTCTACAGTCCACCAAAACAAGCGTGAAATCTCCAGGATTTCTGAAACATGCGTAATTGCTGCTTGCTTTTCCGCTACAGCTAATTTAGCTGCCTCCACTTCTTTAGGAGTAGAAGTGCGACTTTCCATAACAATTGTTAAGGTGCGAATAGCGTCAAAGAGCTCATGTTCTTCTTTTGTAGCAAATCCCTTAGAGCCAATTTCGCCAAATAGCTTTACGTATTTCGCATATGTTTCATCCAATAAAATAGGTGCATGACCAGCTGCTTCATGTACAATGTCGGGTGCTGGTGTATACTCAATATTTTCCACTTTACGTATTTCGGTGGCAATTGGGAGCATACCATATCCCTGGAACCCGAAGAACGCAGCACTTGGGATAAGACCATCAATAGTGACAGCGCCCCAGCCTGCTTTTCCAAGACAAGCATTCATTTCTTCTACTCTAGGAATATAGTCCATACTGATACCAGATGAACGAAGACCTTCTGTATAGGCGGGGTGTGCAACATCTTTTAAAGCATGATGGTTTTGACGCATAATGTAGCGCCAAACAGCGTGATCAATGGGTGTATATTGATCATAATGCTGTGTACTTATGTATGGTCTCAGGTGTTTTGGTATTTCGTTTAAAGCCTGTTTTTGCATAGAAACAGCCCCCTTTTTAGTGATAACCACGTATATACATTCTAAATTTGAAAACGCTTTCCTTCTTTTTGAAGAAAAAAAGAAGCCTATTTCTAGGCTTCTTACAGGAGATCAAAAAAGTAAACAAGCTGGGTAACCATAAAAGTTACACCAATTGCAATTGCTGTTGGGATTGCAAAGGATAAAAATGTCCACTTTTTACTTTTGGTTTCTTTATAAATATTGAAGAGTGTTGTGCCACATGGGAAATGGAGCAACGAGAACAGCATCATATTTAAAGCAGTCAACCAAGTCCAACCGTTTGCTAGGAAGAGTTTTTTCAACTCGGTCATGCTTTCCAACTCAGTTAAAGAACCGGTGGACAAATAAGCCATCAGTAATACAGGAACTACAATTTCATTTGCGGGCAGTCCGATAATAAATGCAGCTAAAATATAGCCATCGAGACCAAGGAGTTTAGCGAATGGATCAAGAAATTGGACAAAATGCATGAGAATACTTTTATCTGTGACATACACATTAGCTAAAATCCATGTAAGTACAGCAGCTGGTGCAGCAACTAATACCGCTCGTTTCAACACAAACAGCGATTTATCCAATGTCGCCCGTACAACGGTTTCCCAAATCCTTGGTTTTCGATATGGAGGAAGCTCCAATGTGTAGTGGGTAGGTACTCCTTTGAGCGCCGTTTTTGAAAGTATAAATGATACGAGTAATGTTACTGCAATACCGATGACTACCATTCCGACTACAACAGCCGCCGTTACAAAAGTGCGAATTCCTCCTGTGAAGTCAGCAGCCATAAATAAAGAAGCTAATAAAATAAGTGTTGGCCATCTTCCGTTACAAGGTACAAAGTTATTTGTTAAAATTGCAAGCATACGTTCGCGCGGTGATTCTATAATTCTGGTAGACATTATAGCGGCGGCATTACACCCAAACCCCATCGCCATCGTTAAAGATTGTTTACCATGTGCACCTGCCTTTTTAAATAAGCGATCCATATTAAAAGCAACGCGTGGTAAATAGCCGTAGTTCTCTAATAACGCGAATACCGGAAAGAAAATCGCCATAGGAGGGAGCATAACGCTGATGACCCACCCTGTTCCCCTGAATAAACCGAGAACTAGAATACCGTGTAACCAATCCGGGGCATGAAGAGCTTTAAACATATATGTTATATGTCCCTCAGCCCAACTGAATCCGTCAGCAATCATTGAGGACGGAATATTAGCGCCGGCAATAGTAATATAAAAAATGATAGATAAAATACCAAGCATAATTGGAAAGCCCCAGATAGGAGATGTAAACAGCTTATCTAACTTTTCAGAGCGCTCCAATTTGCTTTTGTTTGTATACGTTACAGCATCAAGGCATAACTCCCTGGAGGATTGATAGATGCCAACTACAAGATTGTCACGGATGTCTTCCTTGTTTAAAGCTTTTGCTTTTTCTACTATAGAGTCGAATGAACCGATGTGGTTTCTTTGCATGGTATACGTACCTCCTCTCTCTTGTTATATCCTCTTGCCTGTAGTGCTTTTAGAAAACCTGTATCGCCATCCAATAACCGTAAAGCAATCCATCTTGATGGATATTGTGTTCCTAATAATTGTTCAACTTCCGGTTGCAGCACACTTACCATCGACTCAATTTCAGCATTATATCGCACTTGGTAAGGAGCAGTTGTAATTTCTCCTGCAGCGACAGCTTCAATGGCAGCCTGAAGTTTGGAAATGCCTAATTTGTTGCGAGCAGAAATTTTAACCACCGGAACACCCAGTTTTCTTGCTAGTTTGTTCTCATCTATAGTAATTCCTTTTTTCTTTGCCTCATCAATCAAGTTGATGCAAACAACAACTTTTTCTGTCATTTCCATAACCTGCAATGCCAGGTTCAGGTTTCTTTCCATTGAAGTAGCATCTATTACGACTACTGTGACATCAGGTTTATCAAAAATGATGTAATCTCGTGCTACTTCTTCGTCTGTAGAATTAGAATAGAGAGAATACGTGCCTGGTAAATCAATAATGGTATAGGTTTTGTGATTAAATTCATATTCTCCTTCAGCTTTTGCCACGGTTTTACCAGTCCAATTTCCTGTATGCTGACGCATTCCTGTTAGGGTATTGAACAATGTACTTTTCCCTGTATTAGGATTTCCCGCTAATGCAATTCGATAGTTATTCATCGTGATCACCTTCCGTTAAACTAGCCATGATGCGGGTACTTTCTTGCTTGCGAAGAGCAATGGTGGTATTACTTACTTGATAGGCAACAGGATCTCCTAATGGACTTTTTTGTAATACTTTGACTACTCCTCCTGGAATAAAGCCAAGATCTAGCAAGCGACGCTTCATGGTTCCTTCTAATTCAATTGCTTCTATTAATACTATCTCTCCTATTTGAAAATCGGAGAGTGGTTTGATGTGTTTCACGAAAATTTCCCCTCTCTCTTTTTTTAGGTTTTTATCAAAAAAGTTGGTTTAGGTAAAAATCTATTTATATCTTATGAAGAAGTGTTGGATGTGTCAATTCTAAATATGCAACATCTCATTAAGAATGTATGTGAAATTTAAATAATGTGAGTTTGCATCAGTTTTAAAAGATTGATTTATTTAGAGCGTGTCGCAAAACTACGATGAATATCCAATATTATGCATAAGCAAGATAAACTGAACATGAAAATGATACCGATTATACCCAAACATACGGGGACCTTCTAGCCCTTTATCTTTTAAAGTATGAAACAAGCGTTCAATCTGATTTCGTAGGTTGAAAATGGCTACACCCATCGCTGTTTGTAAGAAATCTGACATCACGCGGCCGTATCCATCTTTTCTCACACCATTTCGTTTGTTAATCGCTGTTAGCATCTGAATCCCTAATGAGTCAGCTGTTTCTCGAATTTCGCGACTGTCATAGGCAGCATCGCCAAGTACACAGGCAACTTCTAGACCAAGATTTTCAGAAGTACGAAGCAACGCTGGGATAATGGCACTGTCATGAAGGTTTGCCGGAACAAAAGCATACGTGAGTGCAACCCCTTCGATAGATGTATACAAATGAAGCTTGTAGCCTTTGAACATGTGAAGACGGGTAGACTTTCCATAGGTAGCTTGTGAATCATGGAGACTGCTTCTCAGAGCTGTACTGTCAATGACGGCTAGCATGCCGTGCTGAAGTCCTAAGCGATGCAGCGTTTCCGTATGAATCTCCTCGTATCCTTCCTCCCGAAACTAGGTTGCTACTCGGGCAAACGTGGCAAGATGAGGAAGAGTGGGAAAGCCGCAGAGATGTTGGAAATAAGGAAATTCTCGCAGATAGCGGACCAGTTTTCGCAACGAATCCAATCGGAAGTATGTTTTGAGAAAGAAGCTTTTCAAGAATGTTTTTCGGCACAGAGAAGGCCGTCCTGTGTTCCGAACGGTTTCTGTGAGAGTAAGGCTGTCAATGTAATGAAAGAAAGTTTGTAAAACATGCGTATGTGTATAAACATTTTGGGTCACCATAATGATAGTCCGTCTTCTTTTCTATGTTGGATTGGTGTCTATCATAGAGTGTTAGGAAGCGGACTTTTTTATGCACATTTTCTGCATGAAGATGAGTTTTGCGACACGCTCATTTACATTAAATTTACAAAGTGGAGAATTCAATTTTATCTAATTCATTTTTAACAGAGTAATTAAAAGAAGGATTCTAAAAAAGTGTTATAAAATCAACCTTTAGAGAGAATAAAACTAGACATGAATGAAAAAGATAAATAAGAATTCCTCCTTTACTTAAAATTAAAAAACGCTTAACACTAACACAATATTAGTGCCGTACAATGTATTTGTGCCTAGGACAGGCACAGCAAAACGTTGATAGAAAACCTAAAATTATATGGGGGTACAAAAATGATTAAAAAAGGTTTTAAGTTCACTCTTGCTGCATTCATGATTACAGGAGCGCTTGCTGCTTGTGGTAAGTCAGAAGACACAGCAACTGACACAAACAAAGAACCTAAGCAAGAACTTTCCGGTACAATCGCTGCTGCTGGATCTACAGCGTTACAACCACTTGCTGAAGAGGCTGCATCTGCATTCATGGGTGAAAATCCTAACGTTTCTATCACAGTACAAGGTGGCGGAAGTGGAACAGGTATTAACCAAGTAGCTTCAGGTGCTGTTCAAATCGGTAACTCTGATATTCCTGCTGCTGAAAAATTAGACGCTGAAAAAGCAAAAGAGCTTGTTGATAATAAAGTTGCTGGTATCGCATTTGGTATAGTAGTAAACAAAGATGTGACAGTAACAAACTTAACTTTGCAACAAATTCAAGATATTTTCTCCGGTAAAATAACAAACTGGAAAGAAGTTGGTGGTAAAGATGAAAAAATTAACGTAATTAACCGCCCAGCTTCTTCTGGTACACGTGCAACTTTCGAGAAAACAATCTTAAAAGGTACGAAAGCTAACGATGCAATTGGTACAACGCAAGATTCCAACGGTGCTGTTGAACAAGCAATCAACTCTACTCCTGGTTCTGTAAGCTACCTTGCAATGTCTTATATGGTAGGCGATAAAAAGGGTGCTTTAAAAACAGTTAAAATTGAAAATGCAAGTCCAACAACTGCTGATATCGCTGCTGGTAAGTATCCGTTCTGGGCATACCAATACATGGTAACAAAAGGCGAAGCGAAAGATGCTGTTAAAGCTTACATTGACTACATTAAAGGTAAAGATTTCGAGAAGACTGTAGAGGAAATGGGATACATCCCAATGACGAAATTAAACAAATAATGTAAGTTTGGAACAGGCTGGCTGCCAAGCCAGTCTTGTTCATTTCATTCTATTAGGTAAGGTGATTCAGTGATGAAGGGGAAGAAACAAATAAACTACGTAAAAAGTGAGTATATAGGAAGAACGCTTGTAACAGCTTGCGGATTCTTAATTGTACTTACAACCTTGGCTATCATCGCATTCATTTGCGGAAAGGGAATTCAATCTTTTACACAAACTGGTATTTCTGTCGTAGAAATGCTTACATCGACCAAATGGTCTCCTAACAGCGACACACCGGCATTTGGTGCTCTTATTTTTATTGTAGGTTCTACTTTAGTGTCTTTGGGAGCTGTTTTAATTAGTGCTCCTATTGCTATCGCTCTTGCGGTTTTTATGAATTTAATTTCACCTAAATTTGGCAATAGAGTATTAAAACCGGTCCTTGAACTTTTAGTAGGTATTCCTTCTGTTGTATATGGTTTGTTAGGTGTTACAATTTTGGTCCCTCTGCTACGCAATGCTTATGGAGGAGTAGGGTTTAGTTTAATTGCAGGTATTGTGGTCTTAAGTATTATGATTTTGCCAACTATCGCAAGTATTGCATCTGATTCTATTCGCGCTGTGCCGTTTGAATACTTAGAGGCTTCTTACGGACTAGGTTCAACAAAATGGCAAGCGATTAGTCGTGTTATTGTACCGGCAGCTAAAACTGGTATCATGACAGGTATTGTTTTAGGTCTAGCCCGAGCGTTCGGTGAAGCCCTAGCGGTGCAAATGGTTATTGGTAACACAGTTAAATTACCGGAAGGGCTGTATAGTCCTACATCTACTTTAACAGGTATTTTAACAATGGATATGTCCAATACGCTAAACGGTACTGCTTGGAACAATGCATTGTGGACATTAGCTATGATCCTGCTAATAATCTCCTTCTTATTCATTATTGTAATTAGAGCAATTGGGCAAAGAGGTGACCGTTAATTATGAATGCAAGAACAGTAAATAGTATATGGACCGGAATTTTTTATGCGATTGCTGGACTTATTGTAGCGTTGCTGCTTTTCTTAGTATATGAAATCATAGCAAAAGGTTGGGGCTTTTGGGATATGGAATTCCTAACTGGTCGCCCGAGTAATACAAGACCGGGAGGCGGAATTGGTCCTCAATTGTATAACTCTTTTTATATGTTGTTCTTAACATTAATTATTTCAGTGCCGCTAGGTTTAGGGGCAGGTATCTATTTAGCGGAGTATGCAAAAAAAGGAAGATTTTTAAATTTTGTTCGTTTATGTATTGAAACGATGGCTTCTCTTCCTTCTATTGTTGTTGGTTTATTCGGTTTATTAGTGTTTGTTACTCTGACAGGATGGGGTTATACGCTCATTGGAGGAGCATTAGCCTTAACAATTCTAAATTTGCCGGGATTAACACGTGTATGTGAGAATGCAATTACAGAAGTTCCAGCAAATGTAAAAGAAGCCAGTCTTGGTCTTGGGGCTACAAAGTGGCAAACATTAGTAAGAGTAAGTCTTCCTTCTGCTTTGCCGCAAATTATTACAGGTATCATTTTGGCTGCCGGAAGAATTTTCGGTGAAGCAGCGGCATTAATTTATACGGCGGGTCTTACAACTCCATTTTTAAATGCTGCAGCTGATTTATCCAGTCCTATGCATCCACTAAACCCATTCCGACCTGCGGAAACTTTAGCGGTTCATATTTGGAAGTTGAATTCAGAAGGAATTGTACCGGATGCCAAAATAATTGCCACAAAATCAGCAGCAATCCTTATCATTATGGTTCTTGTGTTTAACGTAATAGCTCGCTTTGGGGCTAGTGTACTACACAAATATCTATCAGGAACAAAAGTACGTAAACGTAAAACAAAAACAGCATAATAAATAAAGGCGCTATACATCTAGGTGTAGCGCCTTTATTTGCGACAAGAGTGTGAGATATCTAAGTGTATTAATAAATAGAAATTTGTCGTTGTTTATGTCTTTTTACATATCGTGTAGACTTTAGTAGTTTAGACATAAAAAAGTCATCATACAAAATACCGTCCATCATACATGCCCCTTTTTTTGCACCTTCAATTCTAAATCCCATCTTTCTATATAATCGTATCGCTGGAGTATTACTGGACAACACAGAAAGTTCAAGTCGGATAATGCCGGCTTGCTTTGCCCATTTTTCAAGTTTTTCAAATAGTCGTGTTCCTAAGCCCATGCCTGCTGAAGTTTGTAAAACACCGACTGAAATCGATGCAGTATGTTTTGTGCGATTCGCTGTTTCGCCTGTAGCAGTAATATAGCCAAGTAACTTTCTTTCTTTTTCTGCCACTAATATTGTTGAATTTGGTTGCTGTAAATAGTGTTTAATGATTTCCTTTTGTTCTTCTAGAGTTAAAACACGTTCTCCTTCTTCATAGAGCATGTTTGGGGTTTCTTTATCAATAGTTTGACAAAGTTCTAAAAATGCTTTTGCATCAGTTTCTTTAATGGTTCTAATCATAATTCGCTCACTCCTGATTTGGTTTCTTTGCAGCTAGTGTAGCATATGTTTATTGAAATAGAAGGATAGTTGCAATGTTGTAAAAGGCTAGTAATAGTATTTTCATTTTTCCTAACATAATGCTTTACCAAGACTCCATTCTGTAATTAAAAAATATTAATGAATGGGGTTGACTTTTTTTATGGTAACTGATACATTTATCTTCGTTGCTCAATAAAGCTTGTCTCTAAAAAGCTTTTGAAAAAGATATTGACAAGACAAATTGAGAAATGATATTATACAAAAGTCGCTTCAGAGTAATAAGTTAGTTCTTTGAAAACTGAACGAAGTACAAAACGTCAACATTTATTTTAGCTAGACAAACACTTTTATGGAGAGTTTGATCCTGGCTCAGGATGAACGCTGGCGGCGTGCCTAA
>NZ_RIAV01000012.1 GCF_003852715.1 Ectobacillus antri | reverse complement strand
ACTACTACAACCATAAACGGATCAAGGCAAAATTAAAGGGCATGAGCCCGGTTCAATACCGGGCTCATGCCCAAGAGGCTGCCTGACACACCCGTGTCTAACTTTTGGGGGCCAGTTCACTCCCCGTGCTTTTATTCGTTGGCTTTTAACAAACGCAATCCGTTTAAAATGACCAATATCGTACTTCCTTCGTGCCCAATAACGCCAAATGGTAGTGCTAAAAATTGCAAAAAGTTAGAGCAAATGAGCAGTGCGATAACCAATAAGGAAAAGACAATGTTTTGCTTTACAATCACATTCATTCGTTTAGAAAGCCCTATCGCCTGTGCTAAACGAGAAAGATCATTTTTCATTAAAACCACGTCTGCCGTTTCTAAGGCAACATCTGTTCCTTCCCCCATCGCAATACCGACGCTGGCGGTCGCCAAGGCAGGCGCATCATTAATACCATCTCCCACCATACCAACTACATCGTATTTTTTCTTGAGTTCCTTCATCACGTCAACTTTCATCTCTGGTAGGCAGGAAGCATAATATTCTGAGATGCCGCTCTCTGTAGCAACTGCTTGTGCTGTTTGCTCGTTATCACCGGTAATTAGAACCGTTTTAATACCAAGATGGTTCAGTGCGCGAATAGCTGCAACAGACTCTGTGCGCAAAATATCTTTTAGTGCAATCAGACCCAAGACACCTTGATTATCTCCTACATATACAATTGTTTTTCCTTCCTTCGCTAAATCAGAAGCAAGAGCAGCAAAATCGTTCGTATCGTTTTCTACGAAGTCAGCTTTTCCAATTTTATATTCAATGCCATTTACTATACCAATAACACCAAAACCCGTTATATTTTCAAGCTTCTCTGGCTTTGTCAAAGTGAATCCGTAGGTTTGCTTACTGTATTTCACAATTGCTTCCGCTAATGGATGTGTGGATTGATTTTCAATAGAAGCAACAATGTGAAGTACATCTTCCACTTTAGCCCCTTCACGTACCTTCACATCTGTTACTTCAGGCTTACCTTGTGTTAATGTCCCCGTTTTATCAAATGCCACCGCGCGTAAAGAAGATAGACGCTCAAGGTGAACGCCGCCTTTAAATAAAATACCGTGTCTGGCTCCGTTTGATATTGCTGATAAAGTTGCCGGTGTGATAGAAGCAACCAGTGCACAAGGCGAAGCGACAACAAGTAAAATCATAGCCCGATAAAAGGTTTCCGTCCAGCTCCAGTCAAGGGCAAAATGGGGAACGAACAGCATGAGTCCTACAACAATTAAAACGGATTTTACGTATGTTCCTTCAAACCTTTCAATAAATAATTGCGAAGGTGATTTTTCGCTCTGCGCATTTTGAACGAGACGAATAATCTTTTGAAATAGTGTTTGGTCAGTGGGCTTTGTAATTCTTACTTCAATGGCACCGCGCATGTTAACAGTCCCTGCGAATACTTCATGCCCAATACTTTTCTCATTTGGGATAGGTTCGCCGGTAATAGCGGACTCATCTACATTTGTTTCACCTTTCGAAATGATACCATCTGCTGGGATACGTTCTCCTGGTTTGACTAAAATAATGTCATCTACTTGTAGCTGTTCAATGGAAACACGTTTTTCATACCCGTTTGAGATAAGCAATGCTTCTTCCGGTTGCAAGGCAAGCAGTGCTGATATTTCTTTTTGACTTTTGTTCATCGTGTATGATTCTAATGCACCGCTTAAAGCAAAAATGAAAATCAGAATAGCCCCTTCTGCCCAGTAACCGATGATAGCAGAGCCGATTGCTGCAAAAATCATCAGCATTTCTACGTTTAATTCCCGCTCTTCAATCGTATCAAGAATCCCTTCTTTCGCCTTTGCATAGCCGCCAATCAGAAATGCAAGCACGTAACAAGTAATAGAAACTGGACCGTCTTCTAGCAGCCAGCCGCACAAAATAAAAATACCTGATAAAGCTGCAAAGATGAGTTCGTAATGCTGACGGAACATATCAAACATAGTCGCAGAATTGGATGGTTCGTGCTGCTTAGCGATAGAATTTGCTTGTGAGCTCATAATCGGTTCCCCCTTTATTGAGAAAAATAATCAAACTCGTTACCCTTATAAAATGACGAAAGCTGCCGTCCAATAGGACAGCAGCAGACAGGTGAATAGGGTTTATTTTCAAGTTATTATATGCACTAGTATACCATATGTCTACACCGGAGGAAATAAAATTGCCTGTATGCAAAATCAATTTTGTTGAGTTTACAACAAAGAAGTGTTATAACGGATTAATGTTCAATGGAACGGAAGGAGTAGAATATATGAACGTAAAACGATTTTTTACACATCCATTAGGTATATTGGCATCTGCGGTGTTTGCAACCTTTCTTTGGGGCAGCGCGTTTCCTTTCATTAAATTAAGCTATGCTGCACTTGAAATAGAGGCGCATGAAATTGGAGAGCAAATGCTGTTTGCTGGATACCGATTTTTACTCGCTGGATTAATGATTGTTTTATTCTTTTCATTACTTGGCAAACGCATGACCTTTCAAAAGTCATCCGCAGGTACTGTTATTAAAATTGGCTTATTTCAAACATTTCTACAATATGTTTGCTTTTACATTGGATTAAGCTACAGTACAGGTATACAAGGAGCTATCATTTCCGGATCGTCCTCCTTTTTTCAAATTGTCATTGCACACTTCTATTATAAGGACGATTCCTTCAGTGTCAGAAAAGCAATTGGCTTATCGATCGGCTTTATCGGTGTGATTGCGGTCAACATTACTCGAGGGCAGCTGGAGCTGGATTTTGGTGTGGGCGAGTTATTACTGTTGATGGCAGCGCTGATTTATTCTTATGGAAACATTATGGCCAAAGAAGGAAGTCGTACAATTGATGTTGGTTATTTAACAGCGTATCAAATGATTTTTGGATCGTTTGGTTTGCTTATAATCGGAATTGTCCAAACTGGTATTATGCCGTTTTCTTTTGATGGCCAAACAATTGCTATGCTTCTTTATTTGTCATTTTTGTCCGCCGCAGGCTTTTTGGTTTGGAATACGGTCATGAAATACAACAAAGTGGGGAAAGTATCTATGTACATGTTCTTAATTCCTGTATTTGGCGTATTACTATCAGGGTTGATATTAGGAGAAGAGATTCATTCTCTTGTTTTATTCGGTTTGGCTTGTGTGGCAGCTGGTATCGTCATTGTTAACAGAGCACCTAAAGAAAAAAGCGGAGTGGCCAAGAAAGTTTCATAAAACATGGAAAAGCAAGTAACAAATAGGACGACTCCACATACATTTGATAAAGAAAGATAAAATATACGGAAAAGACTTGCTTCTTTCTGATTTTTTCAGTAAAAATGAAAGTAGAGTGTTTGAGTACGGAGTTTAGATTTTCTTGCAATGTAATCCAAGCGGATAGGATGTGTGACGCCGGAGCGATGGAACAGTTTTTGAACGACCTTGTGTTGCAGTACGGTTATGTTGGTTTAATTGTAGCATTAGCTGCCGGTATTGTAGGCATACCTGTACCGGATGAATTGCTATTAACTTTTGTTGGTTATCGCGTTGCCCAAGGATATATGTCTTACACGGTTGCGTTGCTTTGCGGCTTTACTGGAGCAATGCTTGGCATTACAATCAGCTATGTGCTCGGCTTAAAGCTAGGTTTACCTATTTTACAAAAGTATGGACGTAAAGTCGGCATTACAGAAGAGAAAATCAATCGAACGCATACATTATTTGAAAAATATGGTCCATTCTTACTTATGATCGGCTACTTTTTACCTGGTGTCCGGCACTTAACCGCCTATTTCGCAGGCATATCCACTTTAAGCTTCCGCAAATTCAGCTTCTATGCGTATTTCGGCGCTTTCATCTGGGTATCATTATTTGTCACTATCGGTCTTCGCCTCGGCGAAAACTGGCACTTCGTGAGCTATTGCATTCATCATTATGGTGCCATGCTTACCCTAACAGTACTTTTCTTAGGAATAACATGGTGGATATACATTCAATTTATTAGAAAAACAAAACAAAACCAAATTTAAAGTCCGCTTAGGCGGACTTTTTATTTTTTACCTTTAAAAGGTCTTCATCCTAGGAAGAGTTCAGCCGATAGAAGAGGAGTTCAGCCGATAGAGTGAGAAGTTTGGCCGATAGAAGAGGAGTTCGGCCGATAGAAGAGGAATTTGGCCGATAGAAGAGGAGTTCGGCCGATAGAAGAGGAGTTCGGCCGATAGAGTAAGGAATTCGGCCGATAGAAGAGGAATTCGGCCGATAGAGTAAGAAGTTTGGCCGATAGAAGAGGAGTTCGGCCGATAGAGTGAGAAGTTTGGCCGATAGAAGAGGAGTTCGGCCGATAGAAGAGGAATTTGGCCGATAGAAGAGGAGTTCGGCCGATAGAAGAGGAGTTCGGCCGATAGAAGAGGAGTTCGGCCGATAGAGTAAGGAATTCGGCCGATAGAAGAGGAATTCGGCCGATAGAGTAAGAAGTTTGGCCGATAGAAGAGGAATTCGGCCGATAGAGTGAGAAGTTTGGCCGATAGAGTAAGGAATTCGGCCGATAGAAGAAGTAACTTTCTTACGTCAAGTTATAAAGTACGAAATTTGATATCAATATTTTCCACCCTACTGGTCAATTGAATGCGTTTTCTGAAAGCGTAAACATTTATATGATAGTAGCAGGAGGTGGGGAAAATGAGCACTCCTCAAAGTGAGCTCAATTCGGTGGCGGTACATACGCCAGCACATGTAAATAAAAAGAAGAATCTCAAGAAAGCGGTATCCTTTTGGTTGTTCGTCGGACCTGCATTCTTAACGTTCTGCGTTATTGTCCTTATTCCATTTTTTTATGGTATGTATTATGCGTTTACTGACTGGAACGGGGTTACCGGAAATGTAAAATGGGTGGGCTTAGATAATTTTAAGTATTTGCTTACAGAAGATAAGCAATTTAAAACATCGTTCATACTTACAGTCAAGTACACAGTTGTTGCGGTAATTCTTACAAACGTTGTCGGGTTTGCACTGGCGATGCTAGTGACACAAATGCTAAAAACAAGCAATATACTTCGAACGATTTTCTTTATGCCAAACTTAATCGGTGGTTTGTTGCTCGGTTTCATCTGGCAATTCATTTTCGTAAAAGGCTTTGCTTCTATTGGTACTTTAACAAATATTAAATTCTTTACATTACCTTGGCTTGGTGATGCAAATACAGCCTTTTGGGGCATTGTGATCGTGAGCGTATGGCAAGGTGCCGGTTATATTATGGTCATTTATATCGCAGCGCTGCAAAACGTACCGCAAGATCTGATCGAAGCGGCAAAAATTGACGGTGCGAATCGTTTGCAAATCTTAAAGAATATCACAATTCCGCTGATTGCACCTGCTGTAACAGTATGTTTATTCTTAACGATTTCATGGTCGTTTAAAGTATTTGATACAAACCTTTCCTTAACAAATGGCGGTCCGTTTAAAGCAACGGAAATGCTGGCACTTAACATTTATACAGAAGCATTCGTAAATAATCGTTACGGTTTAGGTGAAGCGAAGGCATTGATCTTCTTCATCGTCGTAGCTGCCGTTACTACATTGCAAGTTTATATTACTAAGAAAAGGGAGGTAGAAGCGTAATGCGTAAATACGGCTTACCGACCTTCTTACTAGAAATTCTGGCGATTTCACTCGCCATTGTATTCCTAGTTCCGTTTTACTATGTGATTTCGAACTCACTAAAAACATATGCAGATATCTTAACAAACACATCTGCATGGCCGAAAGTATTCAACTGGAATAACTATGTGATGGCTTGGGAAAACATGAATTACGGCAAGGTATTTTTTAACTCCTTGCTTGTTACAGTAGGAAGTAATCTTGTCATTGTATTGTTTTGCTCAATGGCAGCATACAAACTTGTACGTACAAAAAGTAGGCTGAGCTCAGCGATTTTCTTTATCTTCGTTGCAGCGATGGTTATCCCGTTTCAATCCATTATGATTCCGCTGGTGAAGGTAACATCCTCCATCGGTTTGCTTAATAGCATTTGGGGCTTGGTCATTATGTATTTAGGGTTTGGGTCAGGATTATCCATCTTTTTATACCATGGCTTTATGAAGTCCATTCCAGTGGAGCTTGAAGAGGCGGCAATTATTGACGGCTGCTCACCATTCATGGTGTTTTGGCGTATCGTATTCCCGCTATTAAAGCCAATTACAGTAACCATTATGATTTTGAACAGCTTGTGGATTTGGAATGATTTCTTGCTTCCATCTCTTGTGTTGCAGGACGAAGCATTGCGGACGATTCCGCTGGCGACCTTCTTCTTCTTCGGTCAATATACGAAGCAATGGGATATGGCGCTTGCAGGTTTGATGCTAGGCATTATCCCGCTATTAATCTTCTTCTTTGCGATGCAAAAGCATATTATCAAAGGTGTTACAAGCGGATCTATCAAATAAGGCAGGTTGTACTGCGGGGAGAAGGCGTACCCTCCTCCTCCCTGCGTACTTCTTATACATGAAAACTAATCAATATTTTCCACCTTACACGTCAATATAGGCTCTGCTTCTTTTAAAAAGAAGCGAGTACACTAGATTTGTAGGGAAGAAAGCGCTTTAAAAATATAGAGGGGGAAACAAAGATGAAATTTAAAAAGACAGCCGTATTAGCAATGGCTACATCTGCAATGCTCGCGTTTTCAGCGTGTTCTTCTAAAACATCTAATGAAAGCGCTGACAAAAAGGCGGATGCAAAAACAACATTAAATGTATTCCAGTTTAAAGTGGAGATCGCTGATGAGCTGGAAAAAATGGCGAAGGAATATGAAAAAGAAACAGGCGTAAAAGTGAACATTAAAACAGTGGGTGGCGGTGCTGATTATGGTGCAGCCTTAAAATCACAGTTTGCTTCCGGCAACGAACCTGATATCTTTAATAATGGTGGCTTCAACGAAGCAATTACTTGGAAAGATAAATTAGAGGACCTTTCTGATCAGCCTTGGGCAAAAGATGTATACGATGAAGCCAAAGTACCTATGACAGTTGATGGCAAGCTATACGGTATGCCTATGAACCTAGAAGGCTACGGCTTTATCTACAATAAAGAACTATTTGAAAAAGCGGGTATCACAGAAACTCCAAAAACTTTGGATGAATTGAAAGCGACTGCGGAAAAACTTGAGAAAAGTGGTACAACACCATTCTCAGTAGGTTATGGTGAGTGGTGGATTCTAGGTATCCATGCATTGAACGTTCCGTTTGCACAGCAGGACAATCCAGATCAATTCATTAAAGATTTGAGCGCTGGTAAAGCGAAATTTGCTGGTAACGAAAAATTCAATCAATTCTTTGATCTATTTGATTTAACAATTAAATACGGTAACAAAAATCCGTTAACAACAGACTACAATACACAAGTAACGCAATTTGCTTCTGGTAAAACTGCAATGATGCAACAAGGTAACTGGGCACAGCCTATGATCGATAAAATTACGCCAAACATGAAGCTTGGATTCTTACCAATGCCGATTTCTAACGACAAAGACAAGATGGATAAGTTATTCGTAGGCGTACCGAACAACTGGGTTGTAAACAAAAATTCTAAAAACAAAGAAGAAGCGAAAAAGTTCTTGAATTGGATGGCTACTTCTAAAACAGGTCAAACGTACATGGTTGAGAAATTTAAGTTTATCCCTGCATTTAAAAACATTGAAGGTAAAAACTTAGGACCATTGGCTGATGATATTACGAAATACATGAAAGAAAACAAAACGTTGTCTTGGAACTGGTTTAAATATCCAGATGGAGCAACAAACGAATTTGGCGCAACTATGCAAGCATATGTAGGAAAGCAAAAGGACAAAAACCAAATGCTTGAAGACCTACAAAAAACGTGGGATAAGCTGAAGAAATAACAACAGAAGGTCGGCGTGAGCCGGCCTTTTTGGTTGTAAGGAAAAGTGCTAATATGGCAGCACGTGTTTACCATCTTATCAACATGTAGATACATGCTATAATCTATATAAGTCCCGACATATAAACAGCAAGAACACAATAGCGCAGAAGCATCTCATAGTCTTATTCCGCATGCGTATCTTTTAAGCACTGACCATAGCTGTACATTGCCCGTTCTTCTCTCCCACAAAAAAGAATGTCGTACTTAATATAACTATCCTATCAAATGGAGGCGGCCATGTTTAGAAGCATTCGCTATAAGCTTATTATATTTTTATTACTGGCAACGATTCTACCATTAGGTGCTTCCATTGTCATTACGTACATATACACAAAGCAATCCATTACTGACCGTACGATTTCCAATGCCTATGATTTACTTTCAAAAGGCAAAAAAGATGTGGAAACGTACTTTACTGATATTACGAATATCCCTCTCACAATCTATCAAAACCGGCAATTTATACAAATTTTAGAGAATGGCGCAACCTCTTTTATTGATGAAAATCAACCTGAGATTGCTAGAAGCTTATTGAATATATACAGCGCGCGCAGTGAGATTAAGCAGGTGCATTTATACATTCATCAAGATCGCGATGACTACGCTGTGTATAATTTAAAGGTTTCGAGCCGCGGTAAAATGCAAGCGGTTTTAGAGAATGATTATTTTCGGAAATTGATGGTATCCGATCGATATTTTTTGGTGGAACCGACGCATGTAATTCGTAGCTATAATAACCTATCTGAAATTTCCGCTACACAAAAGGTGCCGGTTATTAGCTTTCATCATAAGCTTTCTGATGTGATGACGGACCGATTTTTAGGAATTGTTTCCATAGATATCGATTTACAAAGACTGCAATCCATCATGGAGCGTCTTTACAACAAGCAAACAGAAGAAATTTATCTACTGGATCCAAAAGGTGCGATGGTATATGCATCAGAAAGCAGTGAGATTGGTCATCCAAATGAAACCGCCTGGTACAAAAAATTACTAACACATAGAGGTCATAGCTTTGAATGGGAAGACAAGTCATTTAAAGGGGTTGTTGTTCATACAGAGATGAAGGGGGATTTTGAAGGCTGGCAGCTTGTAAAGCGTATCCCTTACAGCGGCCTCTATCGCTATCCGCAAGAAATTGCTCTTATTAACATTATGATTGGCGGTATCTCATTAATTGTTGTGGTTACCATGACAGTTTTCATTTCCTTCCGCTTAACAGCTCCTATTAAAGTATTAATTGCAAGTATGAAAAAAGTAGAACAAGGCGATTGGAAGGTGGATTTACCGAATCTGGGTAATGATGAGCTGGGGCTGATGGGCAGACATTTTACATCTATGATTGATACGATTAACGATTTGGTTGTGCGAGAGTATCGATTGGAGATTGAAAATAAGTCGAATCAGCTTCGTGTTCTGCAGTCGCAAATTAATCCGCATTTTTTATACAATGCGCTACAGTCAATCGGTACGCTTTCTTTGCAAAGTAACGCGCCAGAAGTGTACAGATTATTGACTTCTTTATCTTCTATCATGCGCTACAGCATGAATATGGAAGACGATGTTGTTCCTGTGTCAGCGGAGCTTTCTCATATTGAATCCTACTTAAAGCTGCAGAAACAGCGATTTGGTGATCGTTTATCCTATGAAATTGAGGCAGAACCAGACTTGCTTTCATCGCAAATGCCAAAGATGAGCCTGCAGCCAATCGTAGAAAATTTCTTTAAGCATAGCTTTGAAGATTTAGAGCATATAGGTGTTATCACAGTGAAAGTAAACAGGATGAACCTAGATACAAAGCGTATCGTTATTGCAGATAACGGTAAAGGCGTTACGGAGGACGAGCTAACTCGTATTAATCTCAAACTAACACAAGGTATGAAGTTACATGAAGATCGTGCAGATAGTATTGGTATGAAAAATATATATGATCGCTTGGCAATGTACTATGGTTCACGTGCTGTTATGTGCATTGCAAATCGAGAAGGTGGCGGTTTTCAAGTAACATTAGAAATTCCGATTTCCTTGGAAGGAGAGGGATAGTATGAAGGCAATTATTATTGATGACGAGCTTCATGTACGACAAGGCATTCGTTTACTTGGCGAATGGGCACGCTTTAATATTACAGATATCTATGAAGCAGAGAATGGGGAACAGGCAAAAGCTTTACTGCTCACACATCGTCCGCAGCTTGTATTTACTGATATGAAAATGCCAAAGATGGATGGTACAGCGCTTCTACAGTGGATTAAGGAAAATGGACTTAACTGTAAGACGATTGTAGTTACAGGCTACAACGATTATAACTATATGAGAAATGCTATTCAGTTTGGTAGCTTTGATTATATTTTAAAGCCAATTGATCCAGACGTATTGAATCAGACCATCGAACGAGCGATTGTAGAGTGGCAGGAAGCAGAAAAACAACGAAAGCTGCAAATGCAAGAAACAAGCTTTATGAATCAAATTAAACCGATGTATCGGGATCAAAAGCTAAAGACGCTCCTGAAAAATCCAGCATTATATAATCCAGAATATGAAACAGAGCTTGGCATTCCTGAAAATGCTGTATTTTCATTTGTGCGAATCGGTGTATCGCAGGCGGCAATAGACGCTGTATTTGCCGGAGAGCAGGAGCTTTGCTTATTTTCATTAGCAAATGTAGTGAATGAGTTTTGTCGGTCGAAGGGGCACGCTTTTCAATATTATGAAGAAAACGAGATTGCGCTGTTATATTGGGGAGAAGATATTGAACATAAAATGCGGCGTTTGCTGGGATGGATTCAGCAATATCTTGAGATAAAGCCTTGGATTTGTATTGGAAGGCGTGTGGAAGGCGTGATTTCACTATTACAGACAGTTGAGAGTGCAGAGCAGGTACGGCAAAACATGAATGTGCTACGAAAAAATCAAGGCGTATATTTGGAAGAATCTTCGCCTATCGAACGAGTCAGTTTATTAGATTTTACTGCTGAGGTAGAAGAGCTAGTGAACACAGGTAGCTTAGAGGTATATGATAATTTAGTAGAGAATGTGTTACAACCATTTCGTACAACAGGCATTTTGCCCCTAGAACAAATTCAGCAGTGGGAACGCGAATACCTTGTCATTCGCGATCGCTGGTTAAATCGGTATGGCTATGAGATAAGGGAAGAAAGTGTTTGGGAAAGCTATTGGGATGTACAAAGCAATTTTTCACTAGCGGCGTTTTTGGAAAGAAAACAGTCCAACGTACAGACCTTTTTGCAGGAAATCAAACAGCGAAAAGGCAAGCAGCAAAATACAATGGTTGAAATTGAGCAGTACATCAAACAAAATTATCAAAAAGAGTTACGTTTACAAGAAATAGCCGAGATGTTTTATTTAAGTAAAGAACATATTTCGCGCCGCTTTAAGCAGGAATATGGGGAGACGCTATCTGATTATGTAACGAATATCCGTATGGAAAAGGCAAAGCTCCTGCTACAAAATGAATCGTTTAAAATTTATGAAGTAGCCGCAATGGTCGGCTATCAGGATGATAAATATTTCCGAAAAGTATTTAAAAAAGCGACGGGGATTACGCCGAACGAATACCGAGCGGAATATACACAAAAAAAATAAGCAGCTGCGGGCTGCTTATTTTTATTCAGCAATTTCTTCGTACATAAAGTACGTTACGTCATAAATGTATTCTACTTCTTCGTCTGTCATGTACATCAACTCATCGCGTTGTAGCCCCTTCTTTTTTTCAATAAACTCAATCATGTTACGGCGTTCTTCTCTTTTCATGTTTCATGCCCCTTCCCTTTGTTTTAGTACAGTTTATTTAAGTTAATACTATTATATAACAGAAAGTTTAGAATGTGCTACAACTTTTTGAATGAAATTTGTACATTTTTAAGAGCCCTATAATAGGGCTCTTAAAAGGTAAGTACTTCAGGCTGCACAACGCCTGCTTTTTCTACGTAGTAAATGTGCTTTGGTGTAATCTTCAGCAATACGTAGTTTGGATCATCGGGACCGTTTAGCCAGCGCCCCAAATTTTCATTCCAGAACTGTTTCTTGAGCTCCGCGTTGTTCTCTACAGAAGCAGTGCCTTCTACTTCAATAAACTCTTCTTCCCAGCTCGTACCGTTTCGGCCAAGCAAGACATGAACAGCATTGTTTGCTTCAATATCAGAAAGCTTTTTGGATTGGCGATCTGTCGCTGCATAAAGCGTAACATCTTCATGAAAAAACATCATATAACAGCTATGCGGCTTTTGATTGCGAATCGTAGCTAAAATTCCTGTCGGTTGACCGCTCATAATCTTTGTGACTTTACTTTTAACATCCATTGTCATAACACTCCTTTTTGATTTGCCTTTCTTACTTTTTTCTAGAATGCGTAATTTTAAACAAAAATTAAGATAAAAAATACTAAATCATGTTAAGAATAATGGTAAAATTATCTTGTTTTATAAAGAAAGGACGGTGTAAGGATGAACAGACTCTTTTTTCTGTTAGTATTAATTGGCGTTCCGCTTTCTGTAATCGGAAATCTGCTTCATTTTCCGCAAACCATTATGTTTGGTGTCTACTGCCTAACTATTATCGCGTTGGCGGGCTTTATGGGGCGCGCAACAGAGAGTTTGGCTATTGTATCAGGACCGCGAATCGGCGGTTTGTTAAATGCAACATTCGGCAATGCAGTGGAACTTATCATTTCTATTTTTGCTTTAAAAGCGGGATTAACAGGTGTCGTACTCGCATCTCTAACGGGTTCAGTATTAGGAAACCTGTTGCTCGTCGGCGGTCTTTCCTTTTTAGTAGGAGGACTGAAATATAAACGCCAGGAGTTTAATGTGTATGATGCACGTCATAACTCATCACTCCTTATATTTGCTGTTGTGGTTGCGTTTGTAATTCCGGAAGTATTTTCAATGAATCTCAATAAAGAGAAGACATTGACGCTTAGTGTAGGAACATCCATTATACTCATTGTGTTATACTTAGCAGCACTGTTTTTTAAACTGGTGACGCACCGAGGGGTGTATCAGCATCAAAGCGATGAAGTAGAAGAGCACGAAGAACCGGAGTGGGGCAAAGGAAAAGCACTTGCCATTTTAGCAGTGGCAACACTTGCGGTTGCCTATGTATCTGAAGCACTTGTACATACATTTGAAGCGGTTGGAGATAAATTCGGTTGGTCTGAACTGTTTATCGGTATCATTATCGTCGCAATTGTCGGAAACGCTGCTGAACATGCTTCGGCTATTTTGATGGCGTACAAAAATAAAGTAAATATCGCAGTCGAAATTGCAGTTGGTTCCACATTACAGGTAGCGATGTTTGTTGCACCTGTACTTGTATTAATTTCATTTTTCTTTGAAACACAAATGCCTCTTGTGTTCACCCTTCCAGAACTTATCGCTATGATTACAGCGGTATTTCTAACAATCGCTGTTTCCAATGATGGAGACACGAACTGGTTTGAGGGCGGAACCTTATTGGCTGCTTATTTTATCATGGGTATTGGTTTTTACCTTCTATAAAAAATTCCGTCATGTTGCCGGGATTTTTTTCATATCTCCTTAATATGTTTGTACTAAATGCAGATGAAGGAGACTAGGTATGATACGATTTTGTTTTTTTGTGGCAGGCATTGTGTTACTGACATTAGGTGTTGCTCTTACTTTAAAATCAAACCTTGGTGCTGGCCCTTGGGATGCACTAACGGCAGGACAAGCCGCAACACTGGGATTGACAGTCGGTACGTGGGTAATTATTAACGGCGCTCTACTATTGTTTGTAAATGCTTTTTTAGTAAGGGGAAAACCGCAGTTTTCGGCGATGTTAACCTTTTTTGGTATTGGCTTCATGCTCGATATTTGGCTGCTGCAAATGAAGGGATGGCAGCCGGAAGGAGATGCTGATAGAGCTGCTACATTAACAGCAGGGATCCTTTTACTTGCCCTTGGCGTATCCATGTACCTGCAATCACGCTATCCAGTCAATCCTATTGATAATTTAATGCTTTCTCTGCAAAAGCGCTTTGGTACGAATTTAATGGCCTCTAAAACCATTGGAGAGGTCGGTGCGCTTGTACTTGCTATTTTTCTGCACGGCCCTGTTGGCTGGGGAACGCTTTTGATTGCCATCGTCATCGGTCCTCTGATTCAAGTCTTATATGATCCTGTTGGAGCTTTTATGCAAAAGTGTGGCATGAGCGTAAAAAAATGAGCATAACAAGCGAGGCCCCAGAAAACAATAACAGTGATGTACTTTATTGAAAGGGGCTATATCATGAAACAGGTCATTACCAGTGTGTGTTCGCTTTTATTATTGCTTGCGCCTTGTCATGTATTTGCTGAAAAAGCGGCGATTAAAGCTCCGCCTTCCGCTCTCGACATATCAAAGGAAAACACGTATCCCAATCCGACGCAGGATTTGCCGCGGTTGCAGCCGAGCGAACTGGCTAAAAACCTATTGGATACGTCCAAAATACCGATTGAAAATCCAGATCTTATTCGAATGTTTAACGAAACGTCGATTTCCAATGCACCGCTTGCTGTTGGATACCGTGCTAAAATTTATCTCGGTCAGTGGCCGCTCAACTATGAGTCCACGGAAACAACGGTAAATTGGGAGTATCAACAAATCAACCGCAACTTTCACGATAATCGCGGTGGCAAAACGTTTCACGCATTGTCCTATCATCAGGACACACAAAAAATCATACAGGGCGGTTTAACCGCGCCAATTAAAAATGCGGAAGATGTCAAAAAAATGATGCTTCTAAAGGCAATGTCCAAAACGAACTTGCCGCTTGCTTTCCAAACGGTAGTTGGTTACGGTACTAAGCACAGCCGTGTCTACAATATTGCACCAAGCAATCTTGGGTATTTAACAGCCTATGCACCTGCTGTTAACGAAAAAGGGAAAGTAACCTTCGGCGAGGTATATTTGGTGCTAAAGGGCAACCAACGTCACCTGCTTATTAAAAACGTAACCTCACAAGGCATCGGCGCTTGGATTCCGGTGCAAGATCACGTATCCTTTGGATTTGTTACGTCGCCAACGCCGCGCTAAGGGAAAGTCGCCAAATTAACCGCAAAAGTGGCCAGAAAAAGGTGCTCCCTCACGAGGAGCACCTTTTTACATGATATTAGCTTTTCTTGTTAAGAAATTTGTCTCAGGATAATAGCTGTTTTTTACCAAAATGTTCGGGCCAAGGCATTGCACTGCCGGACAATGACAGCTCAGTTCTTTTGCCGTCTTAGAAGCTGTCCACGTCTCGTAAGCTTCCTGTAGGGTATGTGTTTGAATGTTACCAAGCGCCGGCGTGTCGCCGAAGTCCGTCACAATGATGTTGCCGTCAAAAATATTAACGTTTAAACGAGACCGCCCATCCGGATCATTTCGTACTGTTACATTTTTACTATCGCGCAGCTTTTGCAAAACCTTCAAATCTTCTTCATCGTCGCTGCATGCATAAAACGGCAGGGTGCCAAATAGCATCCACACATCTTCATTGCGAATGTCTAGCAAATGTGAAATCGCTGCGCGAATTTCTTCTTTTGTTAAAATCTCAAGTGTACTCGCGAAATCACTTGGATACATTGGATGCACTTCATGCCTTTGGCAGCCCATCTCTTCCACGATCTGGCGGTGAATATGCGCAATATGCGGCAATGTACGTTTATTGAGCATCGTTTCCGCCGATACAAGTACGCCAGCTTGCGTGAGCGCTTTGCTGTTGTCAATCATGCGTTGGAACAGCTTTGCACGCTGCTCGAAGCTTGGCTTGCGCTCCATCATCGCAAAGCCACCCTCTACAAAATCCTCAATTGTTCCCCAGTTATGAGAAATATGTAATACATCTAAGTACGGTATAATTTGCTCATAACGCGCCAACTCTATAGTTAAATTAGAGTTGATTTGCGTGCGGACACCGCGCTCATGTGCATAACGCAAAATCGGTACCACATAGCTTTCTACTGACTTTTTGGAAAGCATCGGCTCACCGCCGGTAATGCTGAGAGAACGCAAATGCGGAATTTCGTCTAGTCGCTTTAAAATTAAATCAAGAGGCAGGGCATTTGGGTCCTTGGGTTGCAGGGTATAACCAACCGCACAGTGCTCGCATCTCATGTTACAAAGAGTGGTTGTTGTAAACTCAACATTGGTCAATGTCATTTTACCGTACTCTTGCACATCCATATAAGCTTCCCACGGATCATAGGAAGGTGTAATTTTTTGTAGTACCTTCATATATATAACTCCTTTATTCAATAAGAAATCGTCCATCCTTAATCATAGAAGAAACCGCCAGCTTAATAAACCGTTTTGCTTAAAAAAAATTTCCTGTATAATAAGAACCAACCATAGAAAAAGGAGCGAGTACCCATGGGCAACGCTACAAACAACAAAGATTCACAACTAGTATATTTAAAGGAACGTTTAAATATGTTTGTCCAAGTCATCGACACAATTGAGCCGGAGGAAGTAGAACTAGAGGATATCGACCGCTTGCTTAGTATACTAGACGAGCTTGAACATAAGTGTGAGCAATTCAAAAAAGGCGAGTAAACAACTCGCTTTTTTCTATGCAAGAAAAATTCTTATGCTTCTCCCCTGAAAAGGAGTATAATCGAGTTGTGCAACTTTTCATAAAGTTAACAGCGTTCACAGGGGGGAAACAAAATGGAAAAGCTTCAAGAAAGCATGTATCAGCTTATTGTTGAAACTTCAACAAACTTGCCAAAGGACGTGCGCCGCGCCATCCAGCGCGCGAAGGAACGCGAAAGCGCCGGCACTCGCTCCGCTATGGCTCTGGATACAATCACAAACAACATTAAAATGGCTGACGACAACATTTCACCAATTTGTCAGGACACGGGAATGCCTACATTTAAGGTGAAAACGCCAGTGGGTGTCAACCAGCTTCGTATTAAAGAAGCTATCTATAAAGCAGTTGAACAAGCGACAGCTGACGGCAAGCTGCGTCCCAACTCTGTTGACTCGCTATTTGGCAACAACAGCGGCAACAATCTTGGTGCGGGGACGCCAGTCATTAAGTTTGAACAATGGGAAAACGATTACATTGACGCGCGCCTTATCTTAAAGGGCGGCGGCTGTGAAAATAAAAACATTCAATATAGCTTACCATGTGAGTTAGAAGGCTTAGGACGCGCAGGACGCGACCTAGATGGCATTCGCAAGTGCTTGATGCACGCTGTATATCAAGCGCAAGGACAAGGCTGCAGTGCTGGTGTAATCGGCGTCGGTATCGGCGGCGACCGCACATCAGGCTACGAGCTCGCAAAGGAGCAGCTATTCCGTTCCTTAGACGACGAAAACAGCATTCCAGAATTACGTCAGCTTGAAGAATACGTGATGGAAAACGCGAACAAGCTTGGCATTGGTACAATGGGCTTTGGTGGCGAAACAACGCTACTAGGCTGTAAAATTGGCGTATATCACCGCTTGCCGGCAAGCTTCTTTGTCTCCGTAGCGTACAACTGCTGGGCATACCGCCGTTTAGGTATTAAAATGAACCCGGAAACAGGCGAAATTACAGAATGGCTGTACCAAGAAGGCGACGACACGCTGCAGCACGAAGCGCCGCAAGAAACAGAAACAGCGCAGCGTGAAATCGTCCTGCAAGCACCAATTACAGAAGACCAAATCCGCGAGCTTCGCGTTGGTGATGTTGTGACAATTAACGGCATGATGTACACAGGCCGCGATGCGCTTCATAAGCACCTAATGGACAACGACTGTCCGGTGGATCTCAACGGTCAAATTATCTATCACTGCGGTCCAGTTGTCATGAAGGACGGCGAAAAGTGGACGATTAAAGCCGCAGGTCCTACAACGAGTATTCGTGAGGAGCCGTATCAAGGCGATATCATGAAGAAATTTGGTCTGCGTGCGGTTATCGGTAAGGGCGGCATGGGTGCTAAAACGCTTGCAGCATTAAAAGAGCACGGTGGCGTGTATCTAAACGCAATCGGCGGCGCAGCACAGTACTACGCAGAATGCATCAAAGACGTAGAAGGCGTCGACTTCATGCAGTTTGGTATCCCAGAAGCGATGTGGCACCTGCGCGTAGAAGGCTTCAAAGCCGTTGTCACAATGGACTCTCACGGCAACAGCCTGCATGCTGATGTAGACAAATCCTCACTAGAAAAGCTATCACAATTTAAAGAACCGGTATTCAAATAAGGCGAAGCAGATGCTTCGTCTTTTTTTGGTGTGATTTCGGCCAGTTTCGAAGATAATTCAGCCAAATTACAAATATTCCGGTCAGTTTAAAAGACATTCCGGTCAAACCACTTGGAAAACAATACCCGGCATGAAAACAAAGCACAAAACAGAAAATACGAGTACGAAGCACTGCGGAAAGGAGCTTACAACCATGAACAAAAAACGGATTGCCTTCGCTGTACTCGTAATGATGCTGATGTGCATCCCATCAGCGGTATTCGCCTATGCGAATGCTGCCAATCATTGGGGGACACCGCGAAACAACCAAGAACAGCCGCCAGATGCGGGTAAAGAATTCACTAGCCTGATTGAGAAATACGATAGCTTTTACCTAGGTGATACAAGCAAAAAAGACATTTACCTCACATTCGATAACGGATATGAAAACGGCTATACCGAAAAGATTTTAAACGTATTAAAAAAGAAAAAAGTGCCGGCAACCTTCTTTATCACAGGTCAATATATTAAAGAACAGCCTAAAATCGTCAAGCGCATGGTCAAGGATGGCCACATTATTGGCAACCATTCCTGGCACCATCCTGATCTTACATCCGTTAGCGACACCCGCTTTCGAAAAGAACTGCAGCTACTTGAGGACGAAGTAAAAAGCTTAACCGGTCAAAAAGAACTGAAATACCTTCGCCCACCGCGTGGCATCTTTAGCGAACGCACTCTTGCTTTATCAAAAGAAATGGGCTATTACAACGTATTTTGGTCACTTGCTTTTATTGACTGGAAGGTTGACCAACAGCGCGGCTGGAAGTACGCACATGACAGCGTTATGAATCAAATTCATCCCGGCGCCATCATCCTGCTTCACTCCGTATCGAGCGACAACGCTGAGGCGCTCGGGAAAATCATCGACGACCTTCGCAAGCGCGGCTATACATTCAAAAGCCTAGATGACCTAACAAATGATAAATTCGGACCAAAAATCAACTACTAACAAGCTGTGAGCGCCTTGCTCACAGCTTTCTTGCATGTCGTATGTTATAATGGGTCAAAAAGGGTGAACACTATGTGGAGAAAGACAGTCGAACTACAAAACCCGTATAACTGGGAACAAGTCCTGCAGCGGCTAGCAATGGATCCGCTGCACGCAGTAGATATAGAAAAAAGTGAAATCAAAGTGCCACTTATCGTGAACGAAACAGAAATAGTTGTCTCCGTTCAAAGCACCGGCACCCTTGCAGCACCTGCGTTTGTCATAACAAGCGAGGGACCGGAAGAAGATATTATCCAGCGTATTAGCACCATCTTTGGGTGGCAACAAGACATGGAACGCATTCACAGCCATTTCTTACAAACAAACCTGCGTCCTATCTTTAAAACCTTTGCGTACACACCAATTGTGCTCGAATTTAACTACTTTGACTGCCTAGTGCGCTGCATCATCCACCAGCAGCTTAACCTAAAATTCGCCTTTACCCTGACAGAACGCTTCGTTCACACCTACGGCAAGCAAATCGACGGTGTTTGGTTTTACCCAACACCTGCAGTTGTCGCAAAGATAACCGTAGAAGAACTGCGCGCCATGCAGTTTAGCCAACGAAAAGCAGAATATATGATTCACCTCGCGCAGCACATCGTCAGCGGCCACCTACACTTAGACGATCTCGGGGCAATGAGTGACGAAGAAGTCATGAAAACCTTGTTACCACTGCGCGGCATTGGACCATGGACCGTCCAAAACTTTTTAATGTTCGCGCTCGGACGACCAAACATGTTTCCAAAAGCAGACATCGGTCTTCAGCGCGCCGTCCAGCAGCTGCTTGGACTTTCACAAAAGCCAGACGATCACATGCTAGAGGAATTGAAACAACAATGGGAGCCATATGGGAGCTACGCATCCCTGTACCTATGGCGTAGTATAGAGTAGGAGTGTAATACCTTGACACAAAAACAAACACCATACGAAAGCAAGCTTCAAATGGGACAAACCTTTCCCGTTACAATTAAACGACTTGGCATCAACGGCGAAGGGGTCGGCTACTTCAAACGACAGGTCGTCTTCATCCAAGGCGCCCTGCCAGGGGAGGAAGTCGTTGCCGAAGTAACCAACATCAAAAGAGGATTTGCTGAGGCAAAGCTGAAAAAAATTCGCAAAGCATCACCGCAGCGCGTCGCACCGCCATGTCCTGTATACGACCAATGCGGCGGCTGTCAGCTGCAGCACCTATCCTACGACGGACAACTCGAACAAAAGCGTGACATCGTTGTCCAAGCCTTTGAAAAATACACAAAAGTGCCGACAAGCCTCATCCGTAACACCATCGGGATGGAAGACCCTTGGCACTACCGAAACAAAAGTCAGCTTCAGGTCGGCAAAGCCAAAAACGGCATCATCGCCGGACTGTACGCGCTAGGCTCGCATCAACTTGTCGACATCTCAGACTGCCTCATTCAGCACAAGGCAACAAATGAAGTCACACAAAAGGTGAAGCGCATCCTAGAGAGACTAGACATCTCGGTATATAACGAACGGAAGCGCACCGGACTTATCCGCACCATCGTCACGCGCATCGGTGTGCAAACAGGAGAAATACAGCTCGTCTTAATCACAAGCAAAAAAGAACTGCCCCGCAAAGAGCAGTTCATCAAGCAGGTCCAAACCGCCCTGCCGCAGGTCAAATCCATCATGCAGAACGTAAACGGCGAAAAAACCTCGCTCATCTTCGGTGACGAAACCTTCCGCCTCGCTGGCAAGGAAGTCATCCAAGAAACACTCGGCGATCTCAGCTTCGAGCTATCCGCCCGCGCCTTCTTCCAGCTCAACCCGGTCCAAACCGTCAAGCTGTACGACGAAGCCAAAAAAGCGGCTGGCCTCACCGGCAAAGAAAAAATCGTCGACGCCTACTGCGGCGTAGGCACCATCGGCCTCTGGCTTGCAGACGGAGCCGCTGAAATCCGCGGCATGGACGTCATCAAGGAATCCATTGAAGATGCACAAAAAAACGCCAAACACCACGGCTTCACCAACACCAAATACGTAACCGGCAAAGCCGAACACTGGCTCCCCAAATGGGTCAAGGAAGGCTGGCGTCCAGATGTAGTGGTGGTCGACCCGCCAAGAACGGGCTGTGATGACAAGCTACTGGAGACGGTATTGCAGGTGCAGCCGAAGCGGCTGGTGTATGTGTCGTGTAATCCGTCGACGCTCGCTCGGGATATAGAGAAGCTGTCGAGGAAGTATGAAGTGAGTTACGTGCAGCCGGTGGATATGTTTCCGCATACGGCGCATGTGGAGTGTATCTCGCAACTCATTTTAAAGAAAGGCAACTGACCAACTGGTTCGTTGCCTTTTTACATGTCTTGAAATGGATTTACAAACGTGTAACTCACATTTCGCAACCTTAAAAACAAAAAAATAGGGATTTTTTAAACGGTGTCGAATTCTTTGGAGAAACCACCTTCAAAGGAGCGAACACCATGAATATTCAAATGAATGCCATCTATCAAGCTTCTTACTTGAATATGATAAGCGCGATCATGAAAGAACTAAAAATCGGCGAACTCATCGATTAGCTCGTCCCGGTCGATATCGTCCAGCTTCTCCTACTCGATATTCTCAGCGGCAGGCAGGCTCTTGTTCATCTTGAAGAATGGGCCGGCCGTATCGATCTACCGAAGTTGTTGCGCGAAGGCGTTCAGGCTTCTCATTTCAATGATGATGCCATTGCCCGCCATTTGGATAGGCTTCACGATGCAGGCATTCATGAAATCGTGTCCACGTTTCTTCTGAATACCTATAAACATGAAAACATCCCCATGCGTGTGTTTCATGGCGATACAACCAGTAAGTCGCTGTATGGTGCTTACGATTCCCCAAGTAAGGTGCTGAACATCACGGAAGGATACAGCCGCGACCGACGCGATGCCAAACAAATTCAATTCGGCTTAATCGGAAACGAGGGCGGCCAAAGGCGGGCGTGCAGCTCACCATCACTCCCGATGAGGAAGCGTTCCAGCGTGCAAAACGAAAAGCCTCACGCTTCGTACTGGTGACCACGGTTCCGGTCGAACTTCATGGCGAAATCATGGACAGCCGGACGATCCTGGAGCAGTACAAAGGGCAAATCAACGCGGAAATGAATTTCTCTTTCCTGAAAGATCCCTTTTATACGGATGAAATCTATTTGAAAAAGGCGGAAAGGATCCGGGTAATGGGCTATCTGTTTCTTTTGGCCCTCGCCGTATACCGAGTATTTCAGCGCCGGCTGCGCCAGCACATTACCGCCCAGCGGCCGACCGGGCAAGCGATCTTTCAATTATTTCGGTACGTGCAGGTGGTCGAGTTTACCCTGCCGGATGGGTCCAGGCATCGTCAATTTGCCCAGCCGCTCACGTATGAACAGCGCCGTGTGTTAGAGTCCCTTGGATTTACGGAGAGCATTTACGTATAGATGAACCATGAGAAACAGCCGTGGCGAAAAAAGGAATCGCGTCACGGCTACAGGTGTTAAAACCGCCTGCCTGTTTGAAAAAAGGCAAAAAAGATGGCATTTTCACTCAGCTAGGGTTCGAAATGTAAGATGCAGCACACTTTCCTTCTTCAAGTGAACATGCATCCGGTTATATAGGGTGCTCAACCAAGTTTGGGCACTATGGATGACCCAGTTTGCCAGTGTCTGACGGGATAACGGAATGCCAAGACGGGCAAGTTCCTGCTCCTGCCGGTAGAGTGGCAGCCCTTCTACATACTTCTGATGCAAGATATAAGCCAGAGCCTATGGCGATGCCAAGCTGCCTGTGTCTGGCCGCTGTTCCGAAAGTCTTGAATCCTTTGGCTCCATAGCTCTTTCCGTTTTGCGATCGACATGAAAAAACCTCCTCATTTTTATACTGAGGAGATTATCGCATGATTCCGGCTCTATAACTATGTGGTACAGTTTGACGCTTACGTCTAAAAAACGGGGTGTCCCAGAAGATAACGCTATGCGCTACCTTTTGGGACACCCTCAACATTCAATCATTCTCTGGTTTATTCTTACTAATGTTGATATTGACTCCTGTTGGTACCTTACCACTTTGAACTCCTTCATAGATTCCTACTGCAGTCAACCACACTTCATCATCATATTTAAAGTATTTATAATCCGTGTTTTTAATACTAGGTGAATTATTATATTTCTCTGTGAGTACGTTCAATAAGTCTTCCTCGTTATAATTAATACCTAACGAACTCATCAAGTCATTCAAAATATTTAGTGTTATACTTTTATCCTTATCACTTTTATTAAAATCACGTGTGGAAACTATAACTTCTACACTTGAAACTTGCTTTGAAGTTGAGGGGAAAAGGATTCGAACCAAGTTTTTCTCTGAGGAAGCTCTATATACACCATCATCTTCATAAATCTTATTTACACTTTTTTTCTCCTCTAAGCTTCTAGCTAATTCCTTAGATGAAACTGAAAAAGTGTTCCTTGTAGACATAGCAGTTTCTTCTGCTTTTGCTGCAGCTTTATCTTCGGGAGTATTTTTTAATCCTGTTATATCTCTTTTGGCACAAGCTGTAAGAATTACAGCTATTACTACTGATAATAACATTAATTTTCTCATTAATTAGTTATCCTTTCCTCACCAATAATTTTCCCAGACTCGATTTCAAACACTGTATCACAAAGCAAACTTATGTCACCTTCACTATGACTAGTTAAGAGGATTGTTTTATTTTTCTTTAACTCTAACAATAGATTCTGCATCTCCGCAAGTCCTTTTTTATCCAATCCATTGAAAGGTTCATCTAATATAAGGATGGATTGATTCTCCATAATTGCTTGAGCAATTCTAAGTCTCTGCTTCATTCCAAGAGAATATTTACCTACAAGTTTGTTTGCTTGTTGCTCTAATCCAACTATTTTCAGAGAATGAAGAATTTGTTCCTTGGAAATTTGTCTCCTTATCTCAGACAATAAGAGTAGGTTTTCATAACCTGTTAACTTAGGTAAAAATTCTGGAGTTTCAATTATTACTCCTGCATCTTCTATAAAGTCAACATCTTTTCCTATCACTTTACCATTTACGGTAACACTTCCTGAAGAGTAGGAGGTGAATCCGCATATCACCTTGAATAACATACTTTTGCCAGAGCCATTATAACCAACAAAACCGTATGATTTGTTTTTCTCTAAATTTAGCGTGATGTTGTCTAAAATTAACTGTTTTTTCACTTTCTTTGACACACCCGACAAAGTTATAGCATAGTTCAAATAATTCACCTTCTCAGTAGATATAGTTTATTTACATACTTATAAAGAAAGAGGCAGAGGACTAAAACAATAAATTGAATGCTAAAGCTATCTAAAAATTGATTAGTATAATCAAAAAGAATGATATTTACATTCATAAGATTTAAATCTAAATAAATTACAAGTAATGTCCCAATTATAGTAAATGTTAGGGCGACTATTCTTGAAAATAAGAGAGTTAATAACAGGCATATAAAACTAGTATTGAGAATGTACATAAATTCTAATACCGTATGCATCCCGAATAATTTTGCGTATTTTGGTGTGAAATAAAGAGGTGCATGCTCGATAAAATAATGATAAGAGATATATAACAATGTACAACTAGTCCATATAGCCATATATCTTACAGTCTCCTGAAAAATAATACGTGACTGGTACAAGCAGTAGCTACATAGTTTATTCCTTCTATGTAAGGTGAAAAAGAAATGATTTTCTGGCACTCTCATAAAAGAGAAGGTCGCAAAGGTAACACCTAGGAACAATATAGTAAAGGGGCGTATAGCACCTAGAATACCAAAATGGTAGTAAACATCTAAATCTTTAATTTGAGTATTTCCCCAGACTTTAATGAAAAGACCTAATTGCCTAGAAATACTGTTATCAATAGGGTACTTTAGCAGATCATCTATATTAATATTAAGCAGCACACTGAACGATGTTATAATTATTAGCAGAAACATTAATATTCTAAAGAACATGTTTTTTCCTTCCATAGTATATTTTCTTGATAAGAAAGATGAACAGGAACGCTAAACTAGCATATAGGAATAATATCATCACTAGTTTCAGTAAATCCTGTAATGTACTAGTTGGAGCTTCGTGCAAAGACAGTGGCATATACAAGAAGTCTTGTCCCTCTTTTTTGTAAAGAATGGAGAAGATGTTTAATACGACAAGGGACAATCCCCCAATTAAAGAGGCGGTTCCTCCCCATAATATTCTAAATATAACACTTATAAAATTTAACAATATAAAACACAGGTTAATTAAAACAAAGAATTTGATGGTATAGAGCAAGTCTATCCTACCAAAATGTTGAAAGTTCACAATGTTTATAACGATTATAAAAACCAATGTATATAAAATGTTCATTGGCAATAAACTCTTGAGTATTCTAAGTACAGTAGAATAGAAGCTTTTATTCCTTGCTAAAAACATACTATTTGAAAAGAAGGCTTGAAAGTTATTTATGAAAATAAGATACAATAAAAAAAATGATGTAAATGAATTTAAATTATCCCCTATAAATAAATTAGGTGAAATTTTCATACTGTATGGAAATGTAAAAACTATACAGTAGTAGAGATAGGATAATAAAAGCGCCTTTAAGAAACTATGTTTATATGCCAAATTTATCACCTTTTCTGAGATGTAACATAATAAGTAAAATCCCCATTAACAAAGGAATCAGCAATGGAACTGAAATTTGAGATATTGAAACATCACTGTAAGAGTTATATAGGATTCCCAACAATGGTGAAACTAACTCAAGATGAAAAGATGCAGCTAGATTTGATAGGACAAGATAATAGACGAATGGAATTAGAACCACAAAATAAGCTTTTTCTGTCCATAGAGCGACTGCACATGCGAAGAAACCGTAAATAAAGCCAAAAAGAAAATTTACTATGAAACAAACATATATAAAATATGAAATTGCATCATTAGCAGGTAGGAAAGCGCTAACACTCTTAAATATTCCTAGATTTTCATTGACATAATTAGGATTGAACCAAGCTGTAAATATATAAAATATCAGCTGAGGACAAGCAAAACAAAGTCCCGATATAAATGAGTACAACAGAATAGTTTTATATAACATCCTTTTGTAATTCTTCACTCTTCCGTATGTATATAACAGGTACCCTCTGCCCTCATTATAAAATTGTATGACTGGTAATGTAGCAGGTAAGGTAAAGATAAACAAGGAATAGTACATGCTGTCAAAAACCATTAGTTCCCAAGTTGCGTTAGAGAAATAATTTTTAGCTAAAAAGAGTCTTCCTTTTCCTGCCAAATCACCACTACTGTAGTCATAGAGAAATATAGATTCTATAATACTGCTTGATAAAAAAAAGGATATAAAAAGAGTAAAAGTGAAAAATGTGAATGAACTAATACTGTATCTATTAATTAATCTCTTTCGAAAAATACTTTGCATAACTGCCTCCCTGGAGAAAATTAATAATGTGTTATATAAAGAAAATAGTCAAAATAATTAGTTTTATAAAAAGCGATCTAAAGGTAGTTTTATGAGTTAAAGATACAGGTTGAACCATGTCAATCCTATCGTTAGACAATCATAAACTACATTGAAAGCATTTATAGAACCAGCAATTTTGACTTCTTTCCTGCCTATGTCTTTATTATATTACTTAATCTTGTGAGTCAGGAGACCATGAACCCTTAACATAGATATCTCCACCACTATAAGTTCTTTTAAGATTTAAATGGTATGTATAACCAGCATACCCTACATTGTAGAATGATGCTCTTGTTCCTCTCTGAACAATGCCAGATCCTCTATAAGCATGATCTACGTTATGTAGGGTAGTAGTTACATTTGCAGAACCAGGGCTTTCTGTCAGATTTACTACATATTTCCCAGCATCAGTCTGTCCATCATGTACTTTATAAGCATCACCTGGAACATCCTTATCATATGAATAGCTTACATAGAAATCGATTGGGTCAATATCTCGAAGCGCATATACACTTGTTGCTGAAAACAAACCTACACCAAATGCAGCAGTTAAAACTGGAATTACCAATCTTTTTATTTTTTTCACAAATAATTCCTCCTTTTGATTAATATTACAATTTCCATAGGCAAATACATAATACAACAAGAAATTAGAATTATCTACACTTTTCTTAAATATTTGACATTTTTATATTTTCTTTTTACAAATATTAATTTATTTTGTCTTGAAACTCATTTCTATACAAATGATGTGTAATTGCTACCTTTCGTGAATTTGACAATACAATTAACCTTCCTAATCCGCAACATATACAGCCGAAGGAAGGAATATTTGATTCGGAGCAAACACCAACAAGGCAACTAACGTATCAGTTTAAAATATGGGAACGATTGAAACATGCGCAAGTTAATAGGAATGCAGAAGTAGCAGTTTTACACGAGCGGCAGAAAAATCAGTCCAAATCTGTTCATACTTTCATAGAGCAGCTAGATAAGATTGTAACGGATTGGCGCGCTCATCCAATACCAGAGCAAAGTATACAGCAGTTGAAACGAATAGAGGAAGAATATAAACGCGAAGGTTCGCACATAAGAGATGCCGTACAGCAGCTTGGTACAGTTCTACATGGTCTTCAAGTAGAAAAGTCGCAAACCATCAAAGAGCAAGAGCGATGCGCAAAGCGTATAAAAGAAAATCATGAAAGAGAAGCTATCGTGATTCAAATCAAAGATCTTGCAGCGTTTAAGCAAGAAAAAAAGGAACAACTGCAACTATGTATGAAGGAACAAGACGAGAACAAGAAGCTTGTAGACCTGCTTCATGCACAATTAAGAGATCTAGAAGATGCGCAACGTCTTATTCAAACGCACGTAGAAAGTTCCTTCACTCAGGCGGCCATTAACACCGCGCTCATTCAAGAGATACGTGCAAATCCTAATATCGTGGCCAATCGCTGGATGCAAAAAAAACAAAGAGAACACACTCTTGACCCAATTTTTGCAGTTCCTTCTTTATTTAACTTCCAATGGATTGTCGTAAGTCCACCTGAGCTCATTAAAACAAGCGTCAGCCAGCGCTTTAACACATATTATCAGCTAGAATTGGTGCAGGAAGACGAAATTGAGTTTGTCCGGACAAAACATAGGAAGTACACGAAAACACTTGTCTGAGTAGTATCAACATATAAACAAACTATGTCACAACGACCACTACTGAAACCCTCAATTTGAAGGGATTTCAGCAGTGGTCTTATTTTTACATCTGTACCCTAATTAATATGGTTTTAGAGGCAAATATAAAGGACGTTTGATAGATCTTGCTTGCGGAGGGAGCACCAAACGCAAGTTATCCGCGCGCCGGTGTCCCGGGAGAAGGTGTTGCGGAGCAGCAAAGGCAAGTTTTGCGCATGCAGGTGTCCCAGGAGGCGCTCTTGCGGAGCACCAAGCCCTAGTTTTCTGTTCACAGGTGTCCCAGGAGGCGTTCTTGCGGTACACCAAACCTAAGATGAACGCGCTCTCGTGGTCTGCGAGCCTAGCGTTATACCCTAAAACGCATATTTGTTCAAAGTTTGATGCTTTCAGGAGAATAAACGTAACAGTTTCCAAGCAGGGAGCTTGCTGAAAACATGCATGGAGATTTTGATTTGCTAGTTGAGGATACACTAAAACGTAGAAACACCTCATTGATAACCCAAAACAAAAAACTGTCACATTTTATTAGATGGTCAAAAGGCATGATTCCATGTACGATGGAATCATGCTTTTTCTTTTAACGGTGGCTTGTACTGTAGGAAATGCGAATATACGTCCTGGGGGATACGAATGATAAAAATTATGGCTGATTCAACATGTGATTTATCTGATGAAGTACTGGAGAAGTACGATATCAGCTTAGCACCACTTACAATTGATATAGGCGGAAAAATATATAGAGACAGAATAGATATTCAGCCGGATGCGTTTTATGGAATGTTGGAAGCGTTACCTGAATTTCCGACTACAGGGATGCCAAGTCCTGCGGAGTATTTGAAGATTATGAAGGAGGCCGTCGAGAGCGGCTATAAAGAAGTGTTATGTATATGCATGTCGAGCGGTACAAGCGGTGCGTATCAGTCAGCTGTGTTGGCTAAGGATTACTTCTTTGAGGAGCAGCCAGACTCGCATGTGAAAATACATGTCGTAGATTCAAAATGTATGAGCCATGGAAGTGGCTGGCTGGTTCTGAAAAGCGCCATGATGAGAGAAAAGGGAGCCTCATTTGAGGAGCTCGTAAGTTTTAACGAAAGTTTTAAGAAAAAGGTAAAGCATTTCTTGTCTGTGGATGACCTCAATCATTTGATTAAAAGCGGCAGACTCAGCAATTCTAGTGCAATTATAGGAAAGATTTTAATGATTAAACCGATTATGAGCATGAAGGATGGAAGAGGAGCGATAGTCGGGAAAGAAAGAGGATTGAAAAGAGTTCTCAAACACTACGTCCAAGAGTTTATAAAACGAAATGATGCAACTGTCACAGATTTTATTATTATCGGTTATACATCCGATAGGACAATTGCTGAAAATTTAAAAGCAATTCTGCAAAAGGATACAGATTTCTCAGGAGAGATCTATATTATGCAGATGGGTGTGTCTGTGGGAACTCATGTTGGCTTAGGTGCGATATCTATGTTTTTTGTGGAGAAATAAGCAGAGTGGTAACGTGAATACAATGGATTGGCGGGAGTAAGGCAGGTATTTGCCTTACTCCTTTTATATATAAGGAGACTGGTGATAAAATAGAATATATTTACATAAATAGGATGGGGGAGTTATAGATGAAAGAGCTTATAAAAGAAATTCGTAAGTTTAGAGATGAGCGCGGCTGGGGACCTTATCATAACGAGAAGGACTTGGCAATTTCCATATCGTTAGAAGCAAACGAGCTTTTAGAAAATTTTCAATGGATTAGTAGTGAAGAGGCGCTTGATGCGTCGTCAGAGAATATTAAAGAAGAGATGGCCGATGTATTTATATATCTACTACAGCTAGCAGACAAAATGGATGTAGATTTGATTGAGGAAGCGTTTAAGAAAATGGAGAAGAACGCGCTAAAATATCCAGTGAATCGAGAGAAATAATTGTTTGAAATTAGTAAACTCAACAGAACTATATGAAAGAAAACGGAGGCTATCAGTATGTCTCACTATACAAGCGAAGAACTTCAACATGCGTTACATGTGATATCTTCATCGATTCGCAACTGTGAAAAGATGCAATTAAAATTTGAGGAGGGAGCTTCTCAGCACTCCTTATTGCAAAGCAGAATGAAAGCATTACAAATCTCCCAAGCGGTGATTACAAGAGATGAGACGCTGCAAGAATATGCCCGGGAAGAGATTATGAAAGCCATCACTCCCATTTCCTCTATTATTAGTAAAAGCGACAAAGGGCAGCGGAAATATGCTGAGGGAACATCGACTTATACGCGGTTTCAAAACATTTTGCGAGCTATGTATGTAGCAAGGGATTTATTAAATGAGGAATTTGCAAAAAGAAATGTGTAGAGAAGGCGCAGTGTCCCCTTTTTGTTCTTTAAAGGGTAATTCCTAAAGGCTTTCCATTACAGTGGTAGTAGTCATACCGAAGATATGAATGCTGCAGACCGTTGGTGGATTGATATTCGTCAACGATAAGACTCAATAGTTTAAAAAGCTGCTTACCTTAGCAGCTTTTTTGATTGCGTCCCATACCACGTATTATCCCAGCAAAATAGGGGAATTTAACTGTAATTCATAACAAATGGAAAGTACGCTAAAAGTAGCTTGTTAGGATAGGGGGATTCCTGTTTGAAATTAGAAGATATCTTAGCCGCAAGAGATAAATTAAAAAGTGTTGTCCATATGACGCCGATGGATTATTCAAGGACGTTTAGTAATCTTTCACAGAATGAAGTGTATTTAAAACTGGAGAATCTGCAAAAAACAGGTTCTTTTAAAGTGAGAGGCTCTTATAATAAGTTGGTCTCCCTAGCTAGAGAAGAGCTGGAAAAAGGAGTAGTGGCAGCTTCTGCTGGGAATCATGCGCAGGGTGTTGCGTATTCGAGTCAAATGCTCGGCATACCTTGTACGATTGTGATGCCTAAGGGGGCGCCGCTGAGTAAGGTGCTTGCGACGAGGGAGTATGGTGCTAAGGTTATATTGGAAGGAGAGGTTTTTGATGAGGCTCTTGCCTATGCCTTGGCCTACTGCGATCAAATTGGAGGCACGTTTATTCATGCGTTTGATGATGAGGAAGTCATTGTGGGGCAAGGGACGGTTGGCGTTGAAATTATGGAGCAGCTGCCGGATGTGGATGCGATTATTTGTCCTGTCGGCGGCGGCGGTCTGATTGCGGGCGTGGCTATGGCTGCGAAGCAAATGAACCCGCATGTGGCTGTGTACGGTGTGCAAACTCTCGCTTGTCCTAGCATGAAAACCTCCTTGTTAGCGAAAAAACCAGTCATGGTGGAAGCAACTCCGACGATGGCAGATGGGATAGCTGTAAAAAAGCCCGGAAACAAAACGTTTGAGGTGATCAAAGACTATGTGGATGACATCGTGTGTGTCGATGAAATGGAAATTGCGCGAACGATGCTTTTGGTATTGGAGCGAAATAAGCTGTTAGTCGAAGGCTCAGGTGCGAGTTCGCTAGCTGCGCTTATTTACGGCAAATTACCTGTAGCAGGTAAAAAAGTAACGGCTGTTTTAAGCGGTGGAAATGTGGATGTTAACTTTATCGCAAGAATCATCGAACGTGGCTTGGTGGAATCGGGACGGTATGTGCATTTTTCAATACCATTAAAAGATAAGCCGGGCGAGCTTGAAAAGGTGTTGAATTCGATTACTGGTTTACATGCGAATGTGCAGGATATCAACCTTGAGCATATCGGCAAGCATATTTATCCTGGATTTTCTCAGCTTGAAATTTCTGTTGAAACAAAGGACCAGGAGCATATCGAGCGGTTACATAACGATTTAAAAAGCAAGGGATATCATGTACAAATTGATGGTACTCTTTTTGAAAATATGTGAGAAAATTATCTTCTTTTGTTTCCCTTTTCATATGTGCACATCCCGCTGAAATACGAATAAATAATATAGTAAAATACCCTTTATTGTATAGTTTATTGACACTATTGGGAATAGAAGATATAATTTTGAAAAAAGATTTGAGAGATATTACGTTATATATCTTGATGCTTTAGCATGTTGTTAAATAGGATTTGACAGCATGAAAAAGCAAGCAGTCTTTATACCGATGTAAGCGTTTATACGCGTACGGTATTTTAGGGAGATCTTTAAAAGACGTCAGGTTCGTTAAAGATAAACCGACAATTCAGGAAAGCAGTGGTGTTCCATCACTGTTCCTAAATTGTCGGTTTTTTTATTTCAAGATTTCAAATCGGAGGGGGAGCTGTGATGAACAAAAAAGAAATCATTCACACCTTTTTTAATCGCAGAATTGGTGTTTTAGCTACGATGCATCATAAGGAAAAAGTGATGTCACCCCTGTTAGAAGAACAGCTTGGGATTAAGATAAAAGTACCAATAAATCTAGACACAGATCAGTTTGGCACATTTACCCGCGATATTGAGAGGGTAGGAGATCAGGCAGAGACCGCCAAGCTGAAAGCGAGGTATGCGATAGAGTTGTCAGGTGAGACGCTAGCTATAGCAAGTGAAGGTGTATTTGGCCCCCACCCTGTCATGCCCTGGCTTCCATATAATCGCGAAATGGTGTTCTTACTGGATCAAGAGAATAAGTTTGAACTATTTGGGGAAGCAATTACAACAGATACAAATTATCAGTATCTTCCGATGAAAAGTCGTGAGGAGGCGTATGCATTCTGTGAAGCAGTTGGATTTCCAGAGCATGCGGTCGTTGTAAGAGCCAATCACGAAATCATAAAGGGCATTATAGAAAAAGAACAGTTGGATGAAGTTATGACGTATATGCAAAACAAGTATAGCAATGAAGAAGTTATTATTGAGACCGACATGCGTGCATTATACAATCCAACTAGAATGAAGCATATACAGGCAGCCACTGAGGATTTGATACGGAAGATATACAGCCTTTGCTCAAGATGTTCTTATCCTGGGTTTGAGGTAGTGGAAAGAAGAGAGGGGCTTTTATGTAGGTGCTGTGGGCTCAAAACAAAGCTAATACAAGCAGAGATTTATAGGTGTAAGAAGTGCGGAGAGATTGAGGAAAGACTATATCCAAGCGGTAAGCAATTTGCCGATCCGTCTCAATGCTTTTTTTGTAACCCTTAGCTACAAGCAATGAGAAACTGATGATAAAGGAGTATGTAATGAGTACAAACTTAGAGAATTTTGTAAAACAGACGATTGCTGAAATAGACAATTATGATAAGGAACATCTAAAGTGCATCAGACAAGTAGTAGCAAAAGCCATTGATTTTTATAAGTTTAAGTCTTATGAGCGAATGGAAGAGACCGTACAGGGGCTCGTACCATTTATCTATATATACTCTATGGCGGAGGAAAACCTTTTATCTAAAATCGCGGGATTTGCGGCAGGGAGTGATAGAGATTTTGATATTGAAGAGGTGTATGAGGGGCGTGTCATAAGAGAGTATTAAGTCAGACAGTAGAAACAACTAATCTATGGGGGGAGAATAGTCATGACATATAAACAACCTGTTACAATTGCCAGAGGGGATGGAATTGGACCTGAAATCATGGATGCAACACTGCGAATTTTAGAATGCGCGGGAGCTATGATTCAGCCGGAGTTTATTGATATTGGGGAAAGTGTATATTTGTCAGGTAATACCTCGGGCATACCGGAAGAGGCTTGGGAATCACTTAGACGGACAAAGGTGTTTTTAAAAGGACCTATTACAACACCGCAAGGCGGAGGGTATAAAAGCTTAAATGTAACCATTCGAAAAACATTAGGATTGTATGCTAATGTGCGGCCGAATGTTTCCTATGCACCGTTTGTGGAAACAAAGCATCCAAATATGAATCTTGTGATTATCCGTGAAAATGAAGAAGATTTGTATGCGGGAATTGAACACCAACAAACACCGGAAGTTGTGCAATGTCTTAAATTGATTACCCGTCCGGGAACGGAAAAAATCGTAAGGTATGCGTTTGAGTATGCAAGAAAAAATAATCGAAAAAAAGTAACGTGCTTTACGAAAGACAACATTATGAAATTAACGGATGGTCTGTTTCATAAAGTATTTAAAGAGGTTGCTAAGGAGTACCCGGAAATTGCGACAGAACATTGGATTATTGATATTGGCATGGCGAAAATTGCGGATGCGCCACAAGACTTTGATGTGATTGTTATGCCTAACCTGTATGGAGATATCGCATCTGATGTAGCCGCGCAGCTAACAGGCAGTGTAGGGCTTGCCGGTTCTGCTAACATCGGCGACCAGATTGCGATGTTTGAAGCGATTCATGGCAGTGCGCCAGATATCGCAGGTAAGGGTATCGCCAATCCATCAGGTCTTATTCACGGCGCGATTATGATGCTCGTTCATATTGGTCAGCCTGAGGTGGCTGCTCGTATTCATAACGCATGGTTAAAAACATTAGAAGATGGTATTCATACGGTAGATATCGCGAAGGGCGGCCGTTCCGTTGGGACAATGGAGTTTGCAGAAGCGGTCATTCAAAGATTGGGTCAACAGCCTATTACGTATACACCAATCAAGTATAAGGCTGTAGCATCTAAGGAAGCTACACAATTTCAAAGTGATCCAGCGGTAAAGAATCGTCCGAAACCAGATGTGGTTCGTGAGTTAGTTGGAGTAGATGTGTTTCTGTTTAACAATGAGCTTACTCCTAACGAGATTGGGAAAAAGCTAGAGGAAGTAGCTGGTCCGCATTTCAATTTGGCGTTGATTACAAATCGGGGCGTAAAGGTATATCCGCAAGGCTTTCCAGAAACATTTACAACAGATCACTGGCGTTGCCGATTTGAATGTAACGAGGTGCTAGGAAATAGCAACAAAGAAATTGTGGAGCTGTTAAACCGAATTTATCAAATCGATTTAGACTTTATCAAAATCGAAAACTTATACAAGTTTAATGGCGAGAGAGGCTATTCATTAGGGCAAGGGCAATAGGAGTAGACTAGCATAATAAAGAGGCGGGCATATAGCCCACCTCTTTTGCTGTTTAAACAAACGTTTGTTTAGAAGTTTATGCCTCTGCAAGCTCTTTTTGCGCATAAACAGCAGTATCCAATTCACCTGTCGCCTTACTTGTCAGTACCCCTGCGGTCATGCTGCCGCTAACATTTAAGGCGGTACGTCCCATGTCGATTAAGGGCTCCACTGAAATCAGGAGACCGACAATGGCTACCGGAAGATTCATGACGGATAGGACGATGAGAGCCGCGAAGGTGGCACCGCCCCCGACACCCGCAACACCGAATGAGCTAATTGCGACAACTAGAATCAGTGTAAGAATGAAAGAGAAGCTGGTTGGATCAACGCCTGCCGCTGGTGCGACCATGACTGCTAGCATGGCTGGGTAAATGCCGGCGCAGCCATTTTGGCCGATAGAAAGTCCAAAGGAGGCGGCGAAGTTGGCGATGCCCTCGGACACACCTAGATCCTTTGTTTGGGTTTTAATGTTTAATGGTAACGTACCAGCGCTTGTGCGTGACGTAAAGGCGAATGTTAAAGTCGGAAATGCTTTTTTGACATATTGAGAAGGATTTAGTTTTGCGAGCATCAATAAAAGCAGATGCACGATGAACATTAGAATCAGTGCAACGTATGAAGCAATGACGAACTTCCCTAATTTGGCGATGGCATCATAGTCGCTTGTTGCGGCAACCTTGGTGATAATGGCAAGAATGCCGTATGGCGTTAAACGCAGAATGAGGGTGACGACTCTCATGGTAATCGCGTAAAGTGTATCAATGATTTTTGCGAAAAATGCGCCTTGCTCAGGGTCTCTGCGATTCACACCGAGATAGGCAAGACCAATAATAGCTGCAAATATTAAAACCGCGATAGTAGATGTTGGACGTGCGCCAGTTAAATCTTGAAACGGGTTGCTTGGCAGAAACTCAACAATTTGTTGCGGAAGTGTCATCTCTTGCACTGCCGCAGCTCTTGGCTTTAATAATTCATTTCGCGCTGTTTCGGCAGCACCTTGGTCTAATTCAATGCCGTCAAGGCCAAAGCCTAAAGCAACACCAATTCCAATGGCTGATGAAATAGCGGTTGTGCCAAGTAAAATACCGATAACAAGGACACTGATTTTGCCAATGTTTTTGGTAAGCTTCAGTTTTGTGAAAGCAACTACAATGGATACGAAAATGAGCGGCATCACAATCATCTGCAGGAGCTTTACATAACCGCTGCCGACGATGTTAAACCAATTGATGGATTCGCTTGTCACCTCAGATGTTATGCCATAAACTTGATTCAGAATAAGACCGAAAATAAGACCTAACCCTAAAGCGGCAAAAACGCGCTTAGAAAAGGAAACCTGCTTTTGTTGCATTCGATATAAAATAGCAATAAGTCCAAGAAACAGTGCGATATTCAAAACAGTCAGAAAGATATCCATGTTTCTCCCCCTCTCGTAGTGTGTAACAGGATGCTTGGGTGTTTGTTACCTTGTTCAAAGCCATTATATGAGAGGACGGGGGGCTTATTCGTAAAAGTTTAAATAAAACAGCACGCAAGCTTCCGTAAAAACGGCGCTTGCGTGCTGTTTCTTTTTATTTGATATCAAAACGGTCAGCATCCATGACCTTTACCCATGCAGCGATAAAGTCACGTACAAATTTTTCTTTGTTATCGTCCTGTGCATATACCTCGGCGATTGCACGTAGAACAGAGTTTGAACCGAATATGAGGTCAACTCTCGTTGCTGTTCGTACTACTTCGCCCGTTTTACGATCGCGACCTTCGTATACGCCGCCTTCTATTGGTCTCCATGCTACATTCATGTCAAGGAGGTTTACAAAGAAGTTATTCGTAAGCGTGCCTACACGGTTTGTAAATACACCATGCTTCGTGCCGCCATAGTTGGTGCCAAGGACACGCATGCCGCCGATTAGGACGGTCATTTCTGGTGCGGTAAGGTTTAGTAGCTGCGCTTTATCGACAAGAAGCTCTTCTGCGCTTACGCTGTATTGTTGCTTCTGGTAGTTGCGGAAGCCGTCAGCAATAGGCTCCAGTACTGCAAAGCTTTCCACATCTGTTTGTTCTTGCGATGCATCGCCGCGCCCAGGTGTGAACGGAACCTTCACATCAAAGCCTGCATCACATGCCGCCTTTTCAATTGCCGCGCTGCCACCCAGTACAATCAAATCAGCGAGGCTAACTTTTTTATCGAGGTGGCTTTGGATTTCTTCCAGTACACCAAGTACCTTTTCAAGCTGCTCCGGCTGATTAACCTCCCAATTCTTCTGTGGTGCGAGACGGATGCGGGCGCCGTTTGCACCGCCGCGCATATCCGAGCCGCGGAAGGTGCTAGCACAGGCCCAAGCGGTTGTGACAAGCTCGCTGATGGTAAGTCCGGAGTCTAGAATTAACACTTTGATTTTTTCAATTTCATCTTCTGTTAAGGTGTAGTCAACAGCTGGCACAGGGTCTTGCCAAATGAGCTCCTCCTCTGGCACTTCTGGGCCTAAATAGCGGGAACGAGGACCCATGTCACGGTGCAGCAGCTTGAACCAAGCACGAGCAAATGCATCTGCGAATTCTTCCGGATTTTCATGGAAGCGGCGCGAAATTTTCTCATATGCAGGGTCCATGCGCATCGCCATATCCGCAGTGGTCATGATTGTTGTAACACGAATGGACGGATCTTCTGCATCAGGTGCTAGATGCTCCTTGGCAGGGTTAATTGGAACCCACTGATGCGCGCCGGCAGGACTTTTTGTAAGCTCCCATTCATATCCAAAGAGCGCGTCAAAATAGCCATTATCCCATTGTATTGGATTTGCCGTCCAAGCACCTTCGATACCACTTGTGATGGTATCGCGGCCTTTTCCTTTGCCATGTGTGCTCAGCCAACCTAAGCCTTGCGCTTCAATTGGAGCGGCTTCTGGCTCCGGGCCCACTTGAGCGGCATCGCCCGCACCGTGCGCCTTACCAAAGGTATGTCCGCCAGCAATAAGCCCAACGGTTTCTTCATCGTTCATACCCATACGAGCAAATGTTTCGCGAATGTCATGAGCGCTTGCGAGCGGGTCTGGATTGCCGTTTGGACCTTCTGGGTTTACGTAAATAAGTCCCATTTGCACCGCCGCGAGCGGGTTTTCCAATTCCCGGTCGCCTGTGTACCGGTTATCACCTAGCATTTCTGTTTCCGCACCCCAGTAGATATCTTCCTCTGGCTGCCAAATGTCGGCGCGTCCGCCTCCAAAGCCGAATGTCTTACCGCCCATCGACTCAATCGCAACATTGCCGGTTAGAAGCAGCAAGTCAGCCCAAGAGATTTTGTTGCCATACTTTTGCTTAATCGGCCACAGCAGTCTGCGCGCTTTATCAAGATTGCTGTTGTCAGCCCAGCTATTTAGTGGAGCGAAGCGCTGGTTCCCAGTGCCGCCGCCGCCGCGGCCATCGCCGGTACGATATGTACCAGCCGCGTGCCAAGCCATCCGAATGAAGAACGGGCCGTAATGTCCGTAGTCGGCAGGCCACCAATCCTGGCTAGCTGTCATCAGATTATGAAGATCCTGTTTTAAAGCGTAGTAATCTAGCTGTTTAAATTCCTCAGCATAATCAAAGTCTTCTCCCATTGGATTGGACTTTCTGTCATGCTGATGGAGAATATTCAAGTTCAATTGATTGGGCCACCAGTCGCGGTTTGTCGTACCACTGAAGGTTGGACTCGTAGCGCCGCCGTGGTGAAACGGGCATTTTCCTGCATTACCAGTATCTTTTGTGCGCATATGTTCTCCCCCTTTTATGAAATGAAGCTTCATACAAACTAAAAATTGAGAATCATTCTTATTTTATAATCATACTAAAATAAATTTTAAATTACAATTATTATTATCTAAATATGATTATAAAATTTAAGATGAGTGAATGGCATGCTTTCTTCATTTGTTCTCTAGGCGCACCTGTTTGTCCTCTTTCCATCAAGACATTGGAACATGTTTTTAATATGTATGTTTTGATGCCTCACGTAGAGCGTTGTATTCTTGTATGATTTCTCTAGTTGTAGTCAGGATTGTCTCATATATACCTATGAATGCCAGATTGTATTTATCACTATAAGGTAGTGTTAGTAGTTGTGCATACTTTTATTTGGATACAACAGGGATTTTCATAGAATAGTTTGGATGGAAAAATCTCATTTGTTATCTTGTAATTGTTTGTGGTGGGAGGCGCACCTAACAGTATTTTCCGCGCTTGTAATGAAACTGACTAGATTACCAATATAAATTGCAATCACCTTCCTACAATATTACAATTAAATCACTAAACTTGGATATAAATGGTGATCGAATGGAGAATCTAGTTAGAAATTTAGAAGTATCATTACATACGGGTTTCATTGATAAACAGCTTGGGAAACAAGGGAAATATAAACCACAGCTACTTGTAAATGACACGAAAACAAACGAGCATGTGTTGAACACGATGCTGGAGGAATTGGAGAGTTGTAAGTCTTTTCTTTTTTCAGTTGCATTTATCACCGAAAGCGGATTGGCTACGCTGAAGTCTCATTTTCTTGATTTGAAAGCAAAGGGCGTGAAAGGTCGCATTTTAACCTCTACATTTTTAAGCTTTAACAAGCCAAAGGTCTTTAAAGAGTTGTTGAAGATTGAAAATGTAGAAGTGCGTTTGACGGATATAAAAGGATTTCATTCCAAAGGCTATATCTTTCATCATGACACTTACTATTCTTTAATTGTAGGGAGCTCAAATCTTACTGCGCATGCTTTGAAGGTGAACTATGAATGGAACGTCAAGCTGACATCGCATGAAAACGGGGAAATTGTACATCATTTTAAAAATCAGTTTGAAGAGGTGTGGGAAGAAGCCGATGTTTTATCGGAAGCTTGGATTGAGGAGTATGAAAAAATATACGCCCGAAGTAATCCACAAAGAGATTTTAGCGGAGTGATAGAGTCGTTTCCAAAGTACCCGGAAAACCCGATTGAGGAAGCATTAAAGATTAAGCCTAATAACATGCAGCAGGCTGCGCTTTCACAGATTGAAGCGTTGCGGGCTGCTGGTAAGGATAAAGGTTTGATTATATCCGCAACTGGTACAGGAAAGACATATTTAGCGGCATTTGATGTAAGGAGATATGCCCCAAAGAGGATGCTTTTTATTGTGCACCGAGAGCAAATTCTCAAGAAAGCAAAAGCAGATTTTCAGAAGATTTTTGGTGGTCGTGAAGAGGATTTTGGGATTTTATCCGGCTCCAATAAGCAAACGAATGCAAAGTATGTATTTGCGACGATTCAAACCATTACAAGAGATAATTATTTACACACATTTGTTCGTAACGAGTTTGATTATATCTTGATAGATGAGGTACATAGGGCAGGTGCACAAACATATCAAAAAGTAATTGATTATTTCAAGCCGCAATTTTTCATGGGAATGACTGCGACGCCGGAGCGGACCGATGATTTCAATATATATGCATTGTTTGATTACAACATCGCCTATGAAATTCGCCTGCAGGAGGCGCTAGAAGAGGATATGCTCTGTCCGTTTCATTATTTTGGCGTAACGGATATAGAATACAATGGGCAACTCATTGAGGATGCTACCCTAACGCAGCACCTTGTGGCAGAAGAGCGCGTGAAGCATATTATTGATAAAATCACGTACTACGGTTTTTCTGGCGAGAAGGTGAAAGGATTGATGTTTTGCAGTCGAAAAGAAGAAGCAAAGGCGCTTTCCGTGCAATTAAATGAAAGAGGCTATCGAACTGTTGCGTTAACTGGAGATGATTCGCAGGAGGAACGAGAGCGCCGTGTAAACGAGCTAGAAAACGGTTTGCTGGATTATATTTTAACGGTGGAAATTTTTAATGAAGGAATTGATATTCCTTGCATCAATCAAGTGGTAATGTTGCGGCAAACGCAGTCGAGCATTATTTTTATCCAGCAGCTCGGCCGCGGTCTGCGCAAGCACGAATCAAAGGAATACGTGACGATTATTGACTTTATCGGCAACTATAAAAACAATTACTTAATTCCTATGGCGTTGTCTGGGGATAAATCGCAGAATAAGGATAATATTCGTAGACGTATGAAGGATACGAGCTACATCAAAGGGATATCGACAATTAACTTTGAAGAAGTGGCGAAAAAGCAAATCTTTAAATCGATCAACACAAGCAATCTGACTGCGTTAAAGCTCTTAAGAGAGGCATATAAGGAATTGAAAAACAGAATTGGGAGGGTTCCGTTATTATATGATTTTTTAACAAACCATTCTATTGACCCAGTCGTTATTGCGAATGAATATGGCAACTATGTGCAGTTTTTATTAAAAATCAAGGAAGAGATTCCGGGAATAAGTGATTATGAAAACAAGGTGCTGACCATGCTTTCACTTGAAGTATTAAACGGAAAGCGCAGGCATGAAGTTGTGCTGTTGGATATGCTGCTGCATCAAAAAGAAGTAAGCTACGGTGCGTTTCTTGAAGCACTTCGAGCATTGAATTGTCGCACGGATGATCGAACGATGATGTCTGTTCGGCGTATATTGGATTTATCATTCTTTACACAGGCTAATAGGATGAAGTATGGCGAACTGCCAATTGTACAATTTCATCATGACAACCGTATTTCCTTTAATGAAACGCTTGCAAATGCGCTTCAAGCTAATCCATATTTTCACGATTTGGTTGTTGATATTATCCGATGCGCGAGGGAGAAAAGTAATTTATACAGCAGCGAACGTCCGTTAACGTTGTATGAGAAGTATACAAGGAAGGACGCCTGTAAGCTATTGAATTGGGAGCATGATGAAAGCTCCACGATGTACGGCTATAAAACAAAGTATCAAACTTGTCCAATTTTTGTTACGTATCATAAAAAAGAGGACATTGAATCGAGTACAAACTATGCGGAAGAATTCATCAGTCCCGATGTTTTAAAGTGGTCGACAAGAAGCAATCGTACTCTACAATCAGAAGAGGTTAAAACCATTATACAGGCAAAGGAACGTGGGATTGATCTTCATGTGTTTGTGAAGAAGGATGATGATGAAGGGATAGATTTCTATTATTTAGGAAAAGCACTTCCTGATAGAGATCATATTGTACAGACTGTCATGCACGATAAAAAAGGAAAAGAAATTCCGGTTGTACATATGCATTTAATAATGGAACAGCCCGTTGTGTACAAACTATATCAGTATATTCAAGCAGCAAAATAGTCCTCTCAAATCGAGAGGACTATCTTTCGTTTATGAGCTGTTCGACAGCCGGAATATCAGCTGGTGCCCATTTCAAAGAAGCAAGGTTTTCTCTCTTCAGCCAGATTAATTTAGAGTGCTCCGCTGGAATTGGCGTGCCTTCTATGATTTTGCATTTAATAGAGATAAGATTAATGATAAACGCTTCGTATTCATGCGTATGATCGTTGAATAATTCATAAGCTTCTACCTTACAGCCTAGCTCTTCTGCAATTTCTCGTTCTAGTGCGGAAAATAATTCTTCGTTTTGTTCCACCTTGCCGCCCGGAAACTCCCACATGTTTGGAATCGCCATTTGCGGTGAGCGCAGAGCGCATAAGATTTCATGGTTCTCATTTTCAATAATCGCTGCGACGACTTTAATTGATTTTTTCATATAATCCTCCCACATCCGATTAGTTATCTTTATCATAACATAAACGATGTGTAGAAATAGTGAAAGTAGGGGAATGAAGGTTTGTAACAATATTTGGGTTATTTGTAATCGTTTTATTTTTGGTGCGCTTTAACAGACTGGTGACCTCAATACGACTTGTAAAAACTCCTTATGTGTTTGTACAAGTTTAGATGGCCCTTCTTAGTTCATATACTTTTGTAAAAAAATGCAAAAATAGGAATAGAGTAGCGATAAGCCCTCGTTTAAAATCTTTAAACAAGTAAGCGTTTGATAGGAAACAGAGTTAAAGCTGAAGTATTCTCAATGAATCTTCAGCTTTTTAACGATACAGTAAATCTAAACTATACTGTCTCCCTATCAACAAATCATATTGAAGCAATCTATAATCTTCTAATAACTGTTTCTGTTTCTTTGTGGGATTTTTAATCGACTCTCGATTACTGCCCATTATCATAGAACCTTTAATGGCTTGAATTCCCATTTGTTCCCTTAGCTCAGCCAATAAGTTATAAAATGATGGCTTTTGCAGCCCGCATGTTTCGTAAAGAATCTGTGCTAAGTAAAACGGACTAATACACTCATATGTCTTTTGTTCAGTTTCAAAATTAGAATAAATTAAGAGTGGTGTTTCAAAGTATCTATATTCATTTATATCTGGATTTCCATCATCGTATCCTGCTTCTTTGTAGACGCTCATATTTGCACCAAGAATCGGAAGGTGATCGCCCCAAAACAAAACAATCGTCGGCTCGTGTAATTGTTGTATTTCCTCCAATAATAATTGTAACGCTTCATCCGATTTCCTAATTCCTTCAGTATATACTTCTAGAATTGACGTGGATTCAGGTGTAAGTCCATGCACTTTAATTTGATTTTCCTCATAAGCGCCAGGATTGTAAGGCATATGATTTTGCATGGATACAGCATGAATAAAAAGTGGTTTAGCTTGTTTTTTTATGTTGTCTAGAATCTCAAACATTAAAGATTGATCTGTAATGACTCCACCTTTTGTTTTATCATTGTTCTTCATCGTTTCTTGATCTAAAAACTTGTCAAAACCTAGCGTATCATAGACGACGTTGCGTTTATAAAACACTTTATTAAAAGGATGAATAGCAAGTGAACTGTAGCCCTTTCTTTCTAAATCACTAACAACAGATGGAACAAATGTTTTTTTATCCATTATATCCTGATAGGGTATTACACCTGCATTAAGAAAGGAAGTCGTAAAACCTGTTAGTGCCTCAAATTCAACATTTGCCGTCGCACCGCCAAATACAGGAGAAAGAACATATCCAGAAGAATATTTATTCATGAATTGGCGAAGATGTGGTATGGGATCACTGCTAAACGCAACATTAATCTTTGTTGGATCCCAAAACGACTCACTCATAAGATAAATAATATTTGGTAATTGATTTGTGTGGATAGAATTCTTATCTGAATTACTGATATATTTTTTCGCCGTCTCTCGAACTTTTTTCTTTGAGTATCCTTTTGGTTTTTGAAAACCCTCATCTTGCAAATTTGAAATAAAGCCGAAGAGGAATCCATTTACTTGATAATTCTCAATTTGATTCCACTTTACAATCGTTACATGATTCTTTTTCATAAAAGAGTTCATAAAAGTTTTTGGAAAAAAGGAGTATGCATACAACATAGTTAAGGATACAACGAGTATTCCTCCTCTTAACCCAAGGCTTATTGTTATATTGGGCAAGAAAATCATCAAAGCCATGATAAGCAAAAACGAGATAATAGCTAGTATCATTTTTGGTAGTGATACATACGCTGAAATCATCGGTATAACATCTTTTAATTGTGAAATCTGCTTATAGTCAAATGGATATAACGGTTCTACACGAATAAGCAATTTATTGTAATGAACAAATCCAATCATTATTAAAAAGAAACTTGTGAGAAAAGAACTGACGAAAACACTTCCTATTAACGCATACATGAATAAAAATAAAAAAAATAAATATAAAGCACCAGCAAAATAAATTCTTGTGTTTTCAATAATCCATGTGTTTGTCGAAATGGGATCCATTAGGTGTTGAAAGTACTGAAAGTAATAATTCACAATAAGTGACGCAGCTAAGGAAACCAGTAACATAAAAGTCACCTTAAAAAAGAATAACACCCACGGTTTCGTTTTAAGATATTGAAATGTTCTTAATTGCCACTTCACAGACAATCCAAAAATGAGGAGTAAAATAATGATATTAAATCCAAACTTGCTTAGATTGCTATACTCATTATGAATCAATGTATCAATATTAAAATGATATATAAATAATTTATATACAGATAAAAATAAAAGTGAAATCACGATATTTGCAGCGATCAAGTAGAATATTTTGTTGAATAAATTCTTTCTTATTGCAATCAACTCCGTATTTACTAAGGGCATTAATGTTATCTCTTAGTATCCCCCAAAAAAAGTATGTTACCCCTTGTGGATGCATACTTTTTGCAAATACATATCTGTTTATTTGGTCTACGGCAACAGTTGCGCAAATTTATCTATATAAGTACAACTAGAAAAAGTAACATTCTTTTTTTGAATGAGAAATAAGAACGGACAATATGTGGTTGCGGTCAGGGACCAAGAGATACACATGTCAAGTAAGAACAGACACACGTAGCGAGGGGGTCTGGAGCTGTGATTTTCTTGCTGTTTCTATGTCGAAAAAGACCATGTAGACTTATATAGAAATAAGAGGCCAGGACATAACTGAATCATATAACTCTAAGCTGAAAGAATACAGAATAAAGTAACACTCATAAAGGAAAAATCCGAACTAAATCGAATTCTGTGTAGAGAATTCCGACTAATAGTTCGGATTTTTCTTTGGCTGAAAACCTTTTGTCTCAGCCTCTTTCTGTCTAAAAAATTAACTCACATTCTTCATAGGTGTTTCTTTTTCCTTTGATCCCAATCGGTAAAACCAAAAGCCAAGTGCAGCGAATACGACAGGTCCGATTACGAGCGGCGCATATTCTGCGATAGTTGTCCCTGGTGAAGGAATCAATGTTAGTACGATGGTCCCAATTACAGAAAACAGTCCGATACTCGCAACAAGGTAAGCAAGCTTGTTGTGTTTCACTTTGAACGGTCTTACAGCTTGCTTGTCAGTTTTTCTTAGCTTCACATACGCACAAATTAAAAAGACATACGGAATAAAGAAAGCTAGTGTTGCCATGAAAATAAGCATGTTCAGTGCTTCTGATAGAGTTGGCACAAAACCAGAACACAATAAGATAAAAGATACGCCTACAGCTTGCCAAAGAATCATGTTGGCAGGCATGTTGGCTTTGTTTGTTTTGGTGAGTGTTTGCGGCAAAATATGTCTGCCGCTCTCATAGAAAACAACGCTTGGATTTAGAATTAAAAATGATAAAGCACCTAAAGTGGCAATTACAAAACAGATGCCAAGCAGCTGCGACAGGTTGAACGGCAGATGGAACTGCGCAGTCATTTTGTCCGCAAAGTCGTACAGAGCGGTTGCCGTTTGATTTGGTTTGACGTTGATGACAAATTGAAAGGCAACTGTGCCAATTATATAAGCGCCGCCGATGATGGCGGAGGAAATCCAGATTGCTTTTGGAAATGTTTTTTGCGGGTTCTTTACGTCCCTTGCGATTGTACCCAGCATTTCCATTCCAGAAAAGGCAAACATCAATGTCGACACAAACATAACGGTATCGAGTGAAATTGTATTTGGCATAATGGACTGTGCTGTGAACTTGGTCGCGGATTCATGTCCAGTAAACATACTTGCTAAGCCAAAGCCGAAAATAAGAATGGCCGGTATCGCTACGCCAAGCGGCGCTCCGATTGCGGCAAGCCTTCCACTCATTTGTGTACCGCGTAATGTAAGTAGCGTGATAGTCCAGAAAATGATAATCGCAATCAGGGTAGTTAGCCAAGTGTTATCGGTAAGTTCCTGATAGTTGGTCGCATAAGCGATGTTAATAATGATACCAAGCATAAGAGACGGATAATAAGTAAAATTGGCAACCCAGTAAAACCAGCCGCATAAAAAGCTTGCTTTTTCACCAAATGCCCGGTTTACCCATGCGGTAACGCCGCCTTGATCAGGATAGGTTGTCGACAGTTCTGCGACGATTAAGCTAATTGGAATAAAGTACAATAGCGCAGCAATAACCCAAAATACCATAGCTGACGGTCCAATCGTAGCCGCAAACGGAATGTTTTTTAAGCCCATAATGGTGTTTACACTAATTAAGCATAGACCTAACACACCGAGCTTCTTTTTATCTATAGCTGTCATGATGTATATTCTCCTTTATGTTATATAGATATGAGGACTTTACAGTCTTAAGCGTTAGCTCCAAATGCGATTGAGCTGTGTCATGTTTTCTGCTAACAAAACATGAAATTAAACTTAATAGAAATATAATCTAACAGAACATAATAATAGGTGTTTTTGTATATTTATTCAATAGTGTTTAATAAAATAAAACTATTAAAAATATTTAGTCTGTTTGATGGTTGTCTGAAACGCTAGGCACAATTTAAAACCACCATGCATAGCATAATGTGATAACTACATGAAAGGGTGGTATCCATGTATTATGCGCCTTATGTATATCCAGCGTATTACGCAAGACATGCTGCTGGTCCGTATTTTAATATGCGCGCGATTGAATTAAAGGATTACGGTCCGCAGCCGTTTGTTGTTGATATCAACGCAGCAACAAAGCAAAACAATACGTATCGTACTGCTTTATGGACGGGGAAGAATCTGCAGGTAACGCTAATGAGCCTTAATGTTGGCGAAGATATTGGGTTAGAGATTCATCCGAAGCTCGATCAATTTTTGCGCGTTGAGCAAGGACAGGGTGTTGTCCAAATGGGCAAAACGAAGGAAAAAGTAGATTTGCAAGCTATGGTGTCGGATGATTATGCAATGATGATACCGGCTGGAACTTGGCACAATGTCATTAATACAGGCAATATTCCAATGAAGCTGTACTCAATCTACGCACCTCCGCAGCATCCATATGGTACTGTGCATGTGACAAAGGCCGATGCTATGGCGGCTGAATAAGGCCCAAAAAGCTTATTTTATTTGTTAGGAAATTTAATTGCAATCGATCCTACGGGTTGGATTCTAATCATATTTTATTAGTGGAATTGCTATCATGATTAAATACATTTTGGATATTAAAGGTAAATTCCGCTAAAACAAGCTTGTTCCCCTTCCTATATGGAGGGGTTTTTTGTTGTAGATCTACATATGTGTACACTCATATTTAATTTTTGTGTAGTAAATTTTCTGGGTACTTATAGAGTGTAATGTTCATAAAATATTCAAAAAAGTGCGGTGTGTGATGGAAAGACATCATTGGCTGAGATGGAGAAAAAGCATACTTTGGGTTACAAAATCAGATAAAACGACAGGAAAATAAAGTTTCTAAACCAACAACCCGTATTTTTTATGGAAAAAGACGGGTTGTCGTATGTTATAATCAGGAAAACTAGAGGTAAAGGCGTAGGCAATGGAGATGATACAATGAGCAATACTATTTTAGATATCGCCAAAATGGCGGGTGTAGCAAAAAGCACGGTGTCACGTTATTTAAATGGTGGGTCGGTGAGTGAGGCGACGAAGCGAAAGATTGAACAGGTGATTAACGAGACAGGTTATATTCCCAACACCTTTGCGCAAAGCTTGAAGGCGAAAAAGCCAAATATAATTGGTACAATTATTCCACGACTTGATTCATTTGCAACTTCGCAAACATTAATTGGGATTGATGAACATCTGAAAGAGCTAAACTTTCAGATGTTGATTGCAAATACGAGTCAGGATGTAACGCGCGAGATTGAAAATATATACAGCTTAAAAAGACAGAAGGTAGCCGGCATTATTTTACTGGCAGCGCAGGTTACCCCGGCACATTTAGAAGCGTTTCAAGAGGTACAACTGCCTGTTTTTCTTGTCGGACAGCAATATGAAGGTGTCTACAGTGTGATTCATAATGACGAAGAAGCAGCGTATGAGCTCGGCAAGCATGTGCTAGAAATGGGGCACCGAAAAATTGCGTTTTTAGGTGTTACAGAAACGGATATTGCTGTAGGTGTAAAAAGGAAGGAAGGCTTTCGTCGTGCCATTGGTGAGCGAGAGGATTGTGAAGTACGCTATTATGAGACAAGCTTTAAAATGGAGGATGCTCAGGTGGAAGCGATGCGGATTATGCAAGAGTTTCGGCCATCTATTATCGTCTGTGCGACCGACAATATTGCCCTTGGTGTTATGAAGGCAGCGTATGTCAATGGTCTGCGTATCCCTACCGACTTATCTATCACAGGTTTTGGCGGCTATGATATAACCGAGGTGATTCATCCAAGCTTGTCGACAGTGAAATTTTACTATAAAGATGCCGGCAGATTAGCGGCGCAAAATATTGTTAAGCTCATTCACGGGGAGCAGGTACCGTTCGTAACCATTTCGCCGCATACATTTATCCAGAGAGAAAGTGTTGACAACAAAATAGGATATCTCATATAATCTTCTTGAAACCGGTTCCACTAGTATAGAAACAGTAAACCGGTTTCAGAGGAAATTTTTTATCCGTTTTTGGAACCGGTTCCGTTCGGTTGATTTCTATATGGCGCCTATACGACTGCCGAAAGAGGCACAGGTTCAAAATAAAAAGATGGTAAGTTAGTGTATATATTCATGGAACCGTTTCCTTTTTGGGAAGCAAACGTAAGGAGGATCTAAGATGGCTGCAAATAAACAGGCTACGTATCAAGCAGTAGCAAAAAATCTGATTGAACTAATCGGCGGTAAAGAAAACATCCAAGGTGCCGCACATTGTGCGACGCGCTTGAGAATTGTACTGCATGACAATGATTTGATGAATCTAAAGGAAATAGAAAAGCTAGACTACGCAAAAGGTGCTTTTCTTGCTGGTGATCAGCTCCAGGTAATCTTTGGTGCAGGAACTGTAAACGATGTATATGCAGCGTTCCGTGTAGAAGCTGGTATTCAGGATATGTCACTAAGTGATGTGAAAGCGCAATCAGCACAAAAACAGAATGCTTTTCAACGTGGTATTAAAGCGCTATCAGACGTGTTTGTACAAATTATTCCAGGTCTACTGGCCGCAGCTTTATTGATGGGTATCACGGGATTGCTTGGACAAAAAGGAATTTTCGGTGAGCAATCCGTTGTAGAAATGTATCCTGCGATTGCTGGATTGAACCGTTTTATTCAAATTATGTCGACAGGGATTTTCACTATCTTACCGCTGCTTGTTGTATATTCGGCAACGAAGCGCTTTGGTGGTAACCCGGTTCTCGGCCTTGTGATGGGTGCCATTATGCTGCATCCCGACCTTGGTAATGCATTTGATGTGGGAAGCGGAAAGGTGAAGCCTGAAATAATCAATTTGTTTGGTTTAAAAGTGGAACTTGTTGGTTTTCAAGGTGGCATTATTATTGCTTTAATGATGGGAGCTGTTGTTGCAAAGCTTGACCAATTTTTTAACCGTAAAGTACCTGATATAATCAAATTATTCGTTGCGCCGCTTGCGACAGTTGTTATTTCTGGACTATTGTTATTTACTATCGTTGGTCCGTTCGGACGTTTCTTAGCTGACACCATTACATCCGGCTTAATGTGGTCTGTAACAAACTTTGGTGCAGTTGGCTTCATGCTATTCGCTGGATTACAGCAGGTTCTAGTAATTACTGGTCTGCATCATGTACTTGGGGCAGTAGAAGCGCAGTTAATCGCCAACACAGGTCAAAACTTTTTAATGCCGCTTATGTCGGTTGCATTGATGGGACAGGCGGGCGCTGTATTCGGCTTTACGCTTGCACATTGGAAGCAAGAAAAAGTGCGTCAAATCGGTTTATCCGCATTCGGGTCTACCTTCTTTGGTATTTCAGAGCCGGCACTGTTCGGTGTGAATATTAAGTATAAATTCCCACTTATTATGGGATGTATCGCGGGTGCGATTGGCGGTGCATATGTGTACTTTACAAAAGTAAAAGCGATTGGTTTTGGCGCAACGGCAATTCCCGGCTTTGCAATTGTCTCCACAAATGGTGGCGGACACTTGCAGTATGTGATCGCAAACGTACTTGCGTTAGCAGTAGGCTTTATTTTGACATTGCTGTATTCCAAAATGAAAAAAATAAACTTTGAATAATAGATTGAGAGGAAGAAATTCCTCTCTTCTTACGTTACAACAGTAGAAAGGGACGTGCATATGAATCGATATAGAGAGCCAAAGTACAGAACGATTTTAGAAGCTGGTAAAGGAGAGCTGGAGGCACTTAGAGAAAAGTCACTTCACTCTATATGGAAGCCGCGCTTTCATATCCATCCGCAATTTGGGTTGATGAACGATCCGAATGGCTTGGCGTTTTATAAAGGAGAGTATCATGTATTTTATCAGTGGTATCCGTTCGATGCGATGCACGGTATGAAGCACTGGGCGCATGTGAAATCGAAGGATCTTGTGAACTGGGAGCGCATGCCAGTTGCACTTGTGCCTATTGAGGATTATGAATCACATGGTGCATACTCCGGTGCTTCTATTGAAGTGGACGGCAAGCTGTATTTATATTATACAGGCAACCTTAAATACGGACCGGTCGAACGGTCTGCTAATCAGTGCTTAGCCATTATGGAAGAAAGCGGCCATATTACAAAATACGAACACAATCCGGTTGTAGCTGGTACACCAAAGGGCTATACCGGTCATGTTCGCGATCCGAAGGTATTTCGTAAGGACGACACATATTATATGCTTTTAGGTGCGCAGCGAGAGGACTTAACAGGTGCAATTGTGGTGTATGAATCATCTGATGCACTGAACTGGACGTTTAAAGGTGAGCTGGATGTGGCTATCGATCTGCAGGGCTATATGTGGGAGTGTCCGGATTATTTTGAGCTCGATGGTAAAGATGTATTTATTTTCTCACCGCAGGGCATTGCCCCTTCTGGTCATTCGTATCATAATGTATACAATGTTGTAGTAGCGGTGGGCTCACTTAATGTAAAACAGCTGCAATTTGAAGTGGAGTTTTATCAAGAATTGGACAAAGGCTTTGATTTTTATGCACCGCAAACGTTTGAAGATGAGAACGGCAAACGTATGTTGTTTGCCTGGGCAGGCAGCGGAGAGGTGGCGTACCCGACAGATCAGGAAGGCTGGGCGCATTGCTTAAGCATACCGCGTGAGTTAAGCATTGAAAACGGCAAGTTTCTGCAGAAACCAGCAAAGCAAATGGCGTTGCTGCGCGGACAACTTATTTCCGGTCAAGGTGAGGTGCAGGGTTATGAAGCAGTTGCGAATGAAGATACATCTTATGAACTTGAGCTTCATTTCAAGCCTGCTGATGCCACAAAGTTTGGCGTTGAGCTGTTTGCCTCAGAGGAAGAGCGCCTTGTTTTGACGTTCGAGAAAGACGCCCAGGTTGTCACCGTAAACCGTGAGCAATTTGAAAATGCCTTTGGCGGTGAATACGGCTTTGTAAGAAGTGAAGCAATCAACCTTTCCGGCGATGTAAAGGTACACATCTTTGTCGACCGCAGCATTGCCGAAATCTTCATTAATAATGGAGAAGTTGTTTTCACGACACGCGTGTTTCCTAAGGAAGATTCAAAAGGCATCAATGTATTTAGCAACGGTACAGTCGCATACACATTTACAAAATATACGATGAAAGATGGCATTTCAATATGAGGGTGATATGATGAAGAAACTGCATGCAATTGGAGAAATGTTAATCGATTTTATCCCACAAGAAAAAGGTACAGCATTAAAGGATGTTATCTCTTTCGAAAAAGCACCGGGCGGCGCGCCGGCAAATGTAGCAGCTGCTGTTGCTAAATACGGTGCACCCTCTAGGCTTATCACAAAGCTCGGAAAAGATGCGTTTGGTGATTTTCTCATTGAAACAGTAGCAAACCTTGGCGTAGATACCTCACATATTTTGCGCACAGATAAGGCGAACACAGGACTTGCTTTTGTCGCATTAAGTAGTGAGGGCGAAAGACAGTTCACCTTCTACCGCAATCCTTCCGCCGACCTGCTTTTAGAGGCGGACGAGCTTGATGAAGAAAGCTTTGGAACAGGAGATTATTTGCATTTTTGCTCAGTTGATTTGGTGGAATCGCCAATGAAAGCTGCTCATAAACGAGCAATTGAGCTCGTAAAAGCAAAGCAAGGCATCATCAGTTTTGACCCGAACGTGCGCCTGCCGCTTTGGGAAAGTGAAGAAGCTTGCCGCGCGGCGATTTTAGAATTTTTGCCGCTTGCACACATTGTAAAGATATCAGATGAAGAGCTTACGTTTATTACAGGCATTGAAGAAGAGGCAGAAGCGCTGCGTTCTCTGTTTCGAGGTGATGTGGAAGTTGTTGTCTACACACAAGGAGGCGCCGGAGCGACAGTTATAACCAAACAGTTTGAGCGCTTTGGTTCGGGCTATCAGGTGCAGGTGGCCGACACGACCGGCGCGGGTGATGCTTTTATCGGTGGCTTTTTGTTTAAGCTGCTGGAGCAGAATGTAGAGACAACAAATCTGACACAGTTTGTGGAGCAGTATGCCGACGAATTGCTTGCTTTTGCGAATGCGAGTGGGGCATTGACAACAACGCAAAAAGGCGGAATTAGTGCGTTGCCAACAGTGACGGAGATTGAAGCGTTTATAAAGAAGAGATAAGCTAGTCCTCTCAAATGAGAGGGCTACTTTTGTTTGGTGGTGACCAGAATACGGAAAAAGTAGCTGATATATACAACAAACTGACCGGAATCTCATAAAAAGTGACCGAAATCTTACGAAAACTGACCGGAAAAACAGCTGCTTTACTCAGAAGCCGATTCTTTTCGCAATACGACAGTTGTAGTACAATATATGAAAAGGTTTACATTGAGCTCTGAGGGGAGTGTTTGTATGGGGGAGCTTTGTAGAGTATTAATTGTAGACGATGAGCTGTTAATTAGACAGGGAATTAAGCATTATATCAACTGGGAGCAGGAAGGATTTGCGGTTGTGGGAGAAGCGTCTAACGGCCAGGAGGCTCTTGCACTCATTGAACAAACAAATCCGCATATTGTGCTGACAGATATGGTGATGCCGATTATGGATGGAGAAGAACTGACAAAAACGATTAAAAGCCACTATCCGCACATTGAAATTATTATTTTAAGCAACTTTGGTGATTTTGACTATGTACGTTCCACCTTCCAAAGCGGTGTGGTTGATTATATATTAAAGCCGAAGCTAGATGCCAAAGGGCTGCTGAGTGCCTTGCAAAAGGCAATGATGAGAATTCCAGGCTTTCAGCTAATGCAAGAAAAGGAACAGTCTCTCTCGCAAATCATTGGCAAGTTACTTTCAGGCTATGAGGTGGAGCTGGAGCAGGCGCAACGACACCTACTGCCGCATTCACGCCTTCGTGTGCTAGGTGTGGATGTAAAGCTGCATTCTGAGAAGGGAAGTGCCGATTTTTTGCAGCGCTTGAAGAAAAAATGGGAAGCACGGTTACAAGGAGGTGAATTTGTATTTTCGGCACATCCAGTCTCATACGATCAAAATACAGCTATCATTTTATTAAATTATGAGCACGAAAATGATGCCAATTTACTTTCATTTATAGAGAGAATGACAGCGGAAAGTACGGAGCTTTGTTATGCGTTGTCAGAGCCCTTTGTAGATTTCCTAGAGGTTGGTAAGGTTGTAAAGGAAGAGCTTTTGAAGCTGCTTCAATACCGTTTTTATTTTCCGGAAAAAGCGCTGTTGATGAAACAAACCTTACCACCTGCTTCACAAGCAGATGATTTCCAGATGGAGCGCTTTACGGAAGATTTTAAGCGCAGAGATTTCGACGTAGCATTTGATTATTTGGATAAGGAAATGTCAAATTTATCCGGTTGCTATACAAAAGATGTTTTTGAATTTAAGTCGCTTTTAGGGAACATCATTTTTCATACAACGGTGCTATTAAGTCAAATGAACTATGATGTAAAGGAGCTTGAAAAGGCAAGATATTCGTATTTTCAAGCAATTGATAAAGCAAGCTCTGCACAGGAAACCCTTCAACTACTGCAGCAATTTATAGAGGAAGTAAGAGCTTGCATTGAAGCGGTGCCTGCTTATCAGGAGGATTTAAATTTGAAGGAAATTATGCAATATATTCGCGAGCATTATGCAGAGCCGTTGACACTTAAGGAAGTAGCGAAGCACTTTCACTTTAACCCATCGTATCTCTCTAACTATTTTTCATCTCATAATGATGAAGGGTTTATTGAATATGTAAATCGAGTCAGAATTGAAGAGGCTACAAAGCTACTACTTGCTAATACGGCACCAATTTCTGAGATTAGCAGCATGGTAGGCTATTCTGACCATAGTTATTTCTGTAAAGTATTTAAAAAGATACAAGGATCTTCACCAAGTCAATTTAGAAGACAACAAATTTTTAAATAAGAGATGCTGCCCATGAAATGGATATCAAAGCGCTTTAGATATAATGGTTTATTTACGATTATGTTCTTCATTACTATTTTTATTATCACAATTGTGTCAGTTGCCATCACCTGGGCAACCATTCGAATGTCCGAGAATTTTTTCTACGAAAAATTCAGTATTATGAACGCCAAGGTAATGAGCCAGGTAAAGGACAGTATGGAGTATTACAATTACTCCATTGTGCTTGCATCTAATAATCTGCTTCAAAATGGAACGGTACAAAGTGTACTGTCCGAGGATGCGGGGGATCAAGAAACAATGGAAGCGTACTATACGCTAGGACAGCAGATGAAGCGTCTGCAGCCGTATATGGCAGGCAAGGATATTAGCGTACTTGTTATGGGGAAAAATGGACTTGTCTATACGACAGACCGCAGTTACTGGCCCATATCGGACATGGAATTGAAGGATAGCTCAATTACTGAGCAAACTATGAAGCAGCCACGCAAGCTGATGTATCACTATCATTATCAGCCGCGCAAAAATGCAGGAACGGGTGAAGAACGGTTTATGATTGCATCGAAAGCACTGATGCAGCGCAGTACGGGAAACATTTACGGTGCGATGTACTTCGCAGTCAAGGAGAGCGAGTTTAAACATCGTACGTATGATAACTATACAAGCCCGGGAAATGATTTCTACATCTTAGACCGCCAAGGAACGATTATTTCTAGCAGTCAAGAGGAGCGAATTGGCACAAGCGAAACAAAGCTTCTTACGTATGCAGAAAGAATGGAAGCTGATAACAGCCATTATCTTGTTGGCAAAATAAAAGGCAAAGAGTATTTAATTCTAAAAGAATATCTTCCTTTCTTTGATATGTACATGTTTAATGTCATTGATAAAGAAACAGCGTTCGGTGATTTAATTGATAAAAAGAATATGATTTTTATCGTGCTTGGCATTGTGCTCCTTGCAGTGATAATCGTATTTTTAGTCACGCGCCGCGTTACAAATTCATTGTCTCTATTGGTTCGCAAAATTATTAATGCATCTAAAAATGATTTCGATGAATATGTGCCTGTATCAGGCACGTATGAGACTAAGGAGATTGGTCAAGCCTTTAATTTAATGCTTGATGAAATTCAAGAGTATATGGATGAGCTAGTCCTTTCGCAGCAGCTCCGGCGCAATGCAGAGCTTGCTGCCCTCCAGCAGCAAATCAATCCACATTTTCTCTATAATACGCTTACATCCATTAAATTTATGGTGCAGCAAGGTGAGAAGGCAGAAACAGAAGCAACTATTCATGCGCTCATTTCACTTCTGCAAAATACAGTAGGTAATGTGAGTGAAACCATTACTGTGGCACAAGAGGTTGAAAATTTAAAGCATTATGTATTGATTAATCAAAAACGATATGGTGAGCGTATTAAAGTAAATTACTTTATTTCGCCGGACTGCCTATCTTACAAAGTGCCAAAGTTAGTGCTACAGCCGTTTATGGAAAATGCCTTTTTCCACGGCTTTAATCAAAAGCATGAAGGTTCTATTAATGTTCTCATTTGGAAGGATGGCGGCACTTTGATTTGCGAAACCGTAGACAATGGTGACGGTATGGAGATTTCTGCTGAAACAAAACTACCAAAGCAAAAGCGTAAGCAGCAATTATTCTCAGGCATTGGTGTAAAAAATGTACATGAACGCATTCAACTTATGTACGGAGAAGAATACGGCGTCACCATCTCTAGCGAACTAGGAGAGGGGACAAAGGTACATATCACCATGCCAATTAACAAAGACTAAGAAAAGGGGCTAATCCAAAAGCCCCTTGTTGATAAAATTTAACCGAAGTATGTGAAATAGACCACCTCTGAAACTCTTGATTTTGCTTGGTTTTCACTGGTGGTCTATTTTTCCATGTTACCTTAGATAGGAGCATTACCACTCTTTTGGGTGATAAACAGAAAAGAAATCAAAGTACCAAAATAAATAACTTAACCCAGCACAATCATCTCATAAGTCCCAACCGTAGCCAGGCATCACCTGTTCTTCTCTCCCATCTATATAAGTCGAGATGTTTTTTTGCCATATATCCAGAACGCCTCGCTCCGTGTGTATGTTCTTACTTGACACGCGTAGCTCTTAAGTCCTGACCGCAACCATATATTGCCTGCTCTTCTTTCCCATCCAAAAACAGAATGTCGGTTTTTCTAGTTATACTTATATAGGAGAGTATGTTCCTAAAAATAATCCAAACTTCTAAAAATAATCTCAATCCCAAACTTGGAACTTGTTTATCTTGTAAAAATAGTACAAAAGATAGAAAATATCATGCTAATGAAAGCGTTTTTATTTATAGTATGATAATTGCATGTAAGGATGGTTGCGCTTACAAAACTAAAAATGTAGGGGGAAGCTCAATGAAGAAAGTATTGGCATTTTTCTTAGTCAGTATTCTCATGTTGACAGCATGTTCGTCCGGTTCAAAGACGAATAAAGCATCAAGCGAGGGCAAAGATACAAATACGATTACAATTTGGGCATGGGATCCAAACTTTAACATTAAAGCACTAAACATTGCAAAAGAAACATACAACAATAAAGACGTAAATATTAAAATTGTTGAAAATGCGCAGGCTGACATTATTCAAAAGCTAAACACAAGCTTAAGTTCTGGCACAACAAAGGGTCTTCCAAACATCGTATTGATTGAAGACTACCGTGCACAAAGCTTCCTGCAGGCTTATCCAGATATGTTTCATGATATGACAGGCACATTTAAAGCGGACGATTTTGCTGCTTATAAGGTAGCGCCGACAAGTGTAAATGGTAAAAATTACGGCGTTCCGTTTGACACAGGTGTGGCAGGTTTATATGTAAGAACAGATTACTTAGAAAAAGCAGGTTATAAAGTCGAAGACTTGCAAAACATTGATTGGAAACAGTATTTAGAAATTGGTAAAAAGGTAAAAGAAGCGACAGGCAAACAAATGATGACACAAGATCCGAACGAACTGTCTTTAGTTCGTATGATGGCACAAACGGCAGGTTCTTGGTATACAAAAGAAGACGGTAAAACGCCTTATTTAGCAGGTAATAAAGAATTAAAAGCAGCATTTGAAATGTACAAAGAAATTATGAATTCAGGCTTAGTGAAACCTGTTTCGGATTGGAGTCAATTCGTAGCAGCATTTAACAGCGGAGATGTAGCAACTGTTCCTACAGGAAACTGGATTACACCTTCTATTAAAGCTGAAGCTTCTCAGTCTGGTAAATGGGCAGTTGTACCGTTCCCTAAACTTCCTGGTGTAGAGAAGTCAGTAAGCGCATCTAACCTTGGCGGAAGCTCTTGGTATGTATTGAACGTACCTGGTAAAGAAAAAGCAGCAGACTTCTTAGCGAAAACGTTTGGTTCTAATAAAGAGTTTTACCAAACATTAAATAAGGAAATGGGTGCAATCGGCACATACAAGCCTGCTGCTAATGATGATGTGTACCAACGCGCTGACGAATTCTTTGGCGGTCAAAAAATTGTAGCGGATTTCTCTAAATGGATTGAGCAGATTCCACAAGTTAACTACGGTATTCACACATATGCAATTGAAGACATTCTTGTCGTAGAAGCGCAAAACTATATGAAGGGTAAGGACCTTGATAAAATGCTGAAGGATGCACAAAGTCAAGCCGAAGCACAATTGAAATAAAAATAACCGCATAATAAAAAGCCTCGGAAATTCGCCGGCTTCTTCTGACAGAGTGTACAGAAGTCACTGATGTACCAGGCGAGTTCTTTCCGAGGTTTTCTTATTAAGAGAGGCAAGGAGCTGATTAAAATGATACCTGCAAAAGCAAATACGCATCCGCAAGTGAAGACAAGCAGCCGTAACCTGCGCTTAAAAAGCACATTAATTGGCTGGTCATTCGTTCTTGTCGCTGCAGCAATGATTTTTATGTTTTATTTTTATCCAATGATTCAAGCACTTATTTTAAGCTTTCAATCTGGAAAAGGAGCTAATCTTTCCTTTGTCGGTGTTGAGAACTACGCAAGATTGCTGAAAGACCCTATTTTTCTTACAACAGTAAAGAACACCTTACTTTATTTGATTATCCAAGTACCCTTAATGATTATTTTGGCAATCTTCTTTTCTGTTCTATTAAACAATCAAGCATTGAAATGGAAGGGGTTTTACCGAACAGCTATTTTCTTGCCAGCTGTGACGTCTCTCGTTGCATACTCCGTTATTTTTAAATACTTGTTTGGGCAAGACGGTATTATCAACATTATGCTCATGAAGTTATCTATTATTAATGCGCCTATTCCCTTTTTGACAGATCCATTCTGGGCAAAGGTAACCATTATTATCGCAATCACATGGCGTTGGACCGGTTACAATATGATTTTCTTTTTATCCGCACTTCAAAATATTGATCAGTCAATTTATGAGGCAGCGAAAATGGATGGTGCCTCCTCTATACAAACGTTTTTCAAAATTACTGTGCCGATGCTAAAGCCAATTATCCTATTCACTTCTATTACGTCTACAATCGGTACACTGCAGTTGTTTGACGAGGTTATGAATATTACAAAAGGCGGACCGGGAAACAGTACGATGACCATTTCGCAGTACATTTACAATTTATCGTTTAAGTATTCACCGGATTTTGGGTATGCGGCAACGGTTTCTTATGCCATCGTAATCATGATTGTATTCCTGGCAATTATTCAATTTAAAGTGGCAGGTGAGAAAAATGACTAAACTAAAGACAATAGCGGCTTATACAATTCTTACAATGGCAGCGTTTGTTTCAATCTTTCCGTTTTTATGGATGGTCGTCAGCGCGACAAATAAATCTGTAGACGTAACGAAGGGACGTCTACTACCGGGGACAAACTTTTTTGAAAACTTTTCGAATCTATTAAATACAGTGGACTTAGTACCGGCACTTGTAAACTCTGCGAAAATCTCGATTTCTACAACCGTTTTGGCAATGTTAATTGCATCTTTGGCCGGTTATGGATTTGAGATTTATCGAAGCAAAGCAAAGGATATCCTTTTTAATGTGTTATTGCTTTCTATGATGATTCCGTTTGCGGCCTTGATGGTTCCTTTATTTAGAATGTTCGGCGATCTTTCTCAAACATTTCCGATGATTGGAATCGATTCTTTAACCGCTGTTGTATTGCCAACAGTGACAACGGCATTTTTAATTTTCTTCTTCCGTCAAAGTACAAAAATGTTTCCAAAGGAGATTTTAGAGGCGGGACGAATCGACGGATTATCAGAGCTAGGTTTATTTTTTAAAATTTACATTCCAACCATGAAAACAACGTACGCTGCGGCAGCCATTATTACCTTTATGGCGAGCTGGAACAGCTATCTGTGGCCGCTCGTTATCTTGCAGTCACCAGAAAAGATGACGATTCCATTGTTGATTTCAAATCTAGGATCGAGCTATGCGCCTGATTTCGGTGTAATTATGACAGCAATCGTAATTGCCACTCTGCCAGTAGCAATTATCTTTTTTGTGATGCAAAAACACTTTGTTGCCGGCATGATGGGCTCTGTGAAGTAAGAAGGAGAAGGGAGTTTTACAAAATGAAATCGATTTCTAACATAGAGTGGCTGTCTGATTTGGATGTGTTCGCCGTAAATCGTGTGCCTGCTCATTCCGATCATGTGTATTTTGAGACGATGGAGGAAGCAAAGCGCAATGCGCCGATGAAGCTAAGATATAGCTTGAACGGAAGCTGGAAGTTTCATTATGCAGTTAACCCAGACAGCCGCCCCGCAACATTTTTTGAGCCAAACTTTAACTGTGCAAACTGGGATGATATTACGGTACCCGGACATATACAGCTACAGGGATACGGCACACCGCAGTATGTAAACACAATGTATCCCTGGGACGGAATCTCTGAAGTTCGTCCGCCAGAAATTCCGATGGACCGCAACGCTGTTGGAAGCTACGTTAAAACGTTTATGCTTCCAGCAAACATGGAGCATAAGCCGGTATACATTTCGTTTCAAGGCGTAGAATCGGCGTTTTATGTATGGTTGAATGGTCAATTTGTTGGCTATAGTGAGGATTCCTTTACACCAGCGGAATTCGATCTTTCTTCTTTTATCATCGAGGGTGAAAATAAGCTGGCAGTTGAGGTATATCAGCGCAGTACGGGAAGCTGGCTTGAAGACCAAGACTTTTGGCGCTTTTCCGGTATTTTTCGCGATGTATATTTGTATACAGTTCCAGAAATTCATGTGGCGGATTTAGATGTACGTGCAACACTCGATGATACCTATACCAAAGGAACACTTAGTGCAGCACTCAAGCTTGTAGGAAGTAGCGTGCCAAGCAAAATTACCGCAGAGCTATTAGACGCACAAGGAAATGTAGTAGCAACGCAGGAAGCGGAGAGTGCTGCATTTACAATAGAACTGGACCAACCAGAGCTATGGAGTGCGGAAAGTCCGTATTTATATAAGCTATTGATAGCGGTGTATAACGAAGCGGGTCAGCTAGTGGAGGCAATCCCGCATCGAGTTGGTTTTAGACGATTTGAAATCAAGAATAAAATGATGCATTTAAATGGTAAGCGCATTGTTTTTAAAGGTGTAAATCGACATGAGTTTAATTGCTATACGGGAAGAACGATTACGAAAGAAGATATGCTGTGGGACATCCAGACCATGAAGCAAAATAATATCAACGCAGTGCGTACCTCTCATTATCCAAATCAAACAGAGTGGTATGAGCTATGTGATGAATATGGTTTGTATGTGATTGATGAAATGAACTTAGAGACACACGGCTCTTGGCAGAAGATGGGCGTTGTTGAACCGTCTTGGAACATCCCTGGTAATAAGCCAGAGTGGCAGGAAATTGTGATGGATCGTGCTATTTCTATGTATGAACGTGATAAAAATCATCCTTCCATCTTAATTTGGTCATGTGGTAACGAATCGTACGGGGGAGAAGTAATCTTAAACGTGTCTCGTTATTTTAAAAGTGTTGATCCAGACCGTCTTGTTCATTACGAAGGCGTGTTTTACACGCCAGAATATCGTGAAACTAGCGATATGGAAACGCGTATGTATGCCAAGCCGGCTGATATTGAAAAGTATCTAACGGAAAATCCCGATAAACCGTATATTAGCTGTGAATATATGCATGCGATGGGCAATTCGCTTGGCGGTATGTACAAATACACAGATCTTGAGCAAAAGTATCCTATGTATCAAGGCGGCTTTATTTGGGATTTCATTGACCAGGCATTAGCGAAAAAGGATCGTTATGGCAAAGAGTTTTTAGCATACGGCGGTGATTTTGATGACCGTCCAACGGATTATTGGTTCTGCGGGAACGGATTGGTATATGCAGACCGAACGATTACACCGAAAATGCAAGAGGTTAAATATTTATATCAAACTATTAAATTATATCCAGATACATCTGGTGTACTTATCCAAAATGAAAATTTGTTTACGGATACTTCAAATTATGCGTTTTTTTATGTAGTGCTTTTAGAAGGACAAGAGGTGTACCGTGTGCAGCTAGAAGTAAACGTAAAACCGCAAAGTGAGAAACGAATAGCAGTTCATATTCCAAAAGAATATCTTACGGCATCAGGTGAATATTGTATCCAAGTCATTTGTCAGCTGAAGGAAAAGCAGCTATGGGCAGAAGCAGGACACGAAATGGCCTTCGGGCAGTATATCTTCTCCGTTCAGGGAGAGCAGCCTAACATACAAGGCGAGGTGCGCGTTGTGCAAGGTGATGTAAATATCGGTGTTCATGGCCGCGATTTCTCAGCGATTTTCTCCAAGCAAGTCGGTAGTCTTGTTTCTCTCAAATATGATGGCAAAGAGATGATTGCGATTCCGCCAGCGCCGCTATTTTGGCGTGCAACAACGGATAACGATAAAGGCTTCGGGCAAGCCTATCAATCTGGTATTTGGTACGCAGCTAGCCTTGCGCGTAAATGCGTGCATGTGGAAGTAACGGAAGAAAATGAAACGGCAACAGTTGCCTTCACATATAAACTGTCTATTAGCGAAGCTGCCGAGGTAAAGGTGCAGTATACGGTAGCTGGAGATGGTAGTATTCATGTGAAGTCTTCCTATCGCGGTGCCCCAAACCTACCGCAAATGCCGACGTTCGCACTAAGTTTTAAAACAATAGCTGATTATGACCAATTGGAATGGTATGCGCTTGGACCTTGTGAAAATTATTCTGACCGTTCAAAGGGAGCAAAACTAGGAATCTTTACAAATACTGTTACTGACAATGTTGCGCACTATATTAAACCGCAGGAATCCGGAAACCGTACTGGTGTAAGACGCTTGTGTATAAGAAATAAACAAGGACAGGGTATCAAAATTATTGCAACGAGTGAACCCCTAGAGTGCAACGCATCACCTTATACAGCTTTGGAGCTTGAGAATGCCTACCATATGTACGAATTGCCAAACCGTCATTATAGCGTTATTACAGTAGCAGGGAAGCAAATGGGTGTTGGCGGCGATGACAGCTGGGGTGCACCTGTGCATGACGAATATTTAATTCCGGCGGATCAGGATTTGGAATTTGAGTTTAAGATTGAGAGGGTGTAAATAGATTTTTCATATTTATATAAATGGCTATGTTAAAGCATAATGTTGATCATTTGCATTTGGTGATGGGAGTGAAGGGATGAGAATTTTGCGGGAAAAGCGAGTCAAAGAGAGACCCCGCAGGCGCATAGCGCTGAGGAGGCTCCCTGACCGCCCGTGGAGAGCAATCACCAATAAACTTTAACAGAGCTATATCATATAGAAGGAGAGGCGCTTGTATGTTAATTCAAGTAGACCTAGATAGACAGCAATTTCATTTAACAAACGGTCAGGTGAGCTATATCTTTCATGTGATGAAAAATGGGCAGCTTGGTCATTTGTATTACGGAAAAGCACTTCGTCATAGACTGGATTTTTCGCATTTGCAAACATACGATGTGCCAACTGCGGCAAGTTGTCATATATATGCCGATGATCCAGCCTTTAGTCTAGAAACGATAAGGCAAGAATATCCAGCCTACGGCAACTCTGATTTTCGCGAGCCAGCGATTAGCGTGCGCAACCCAAATGAAAATCATGTACCGGATTTTAAATACCATTCATACCGCATATTGTCAGGGAAACCTAATCTAGAAGGTTTGCCGGCAACCTATGCCACTGCTGAAGAAGCCGAGACGCTTCAAGTTGTACTGCAAGATGCATTTTTACAGGCTGAGCTTGTCTTAAACTATACGATTTTTCGTGATAAGCCAGTTATTACGCGTAGTGTTTTGCTGCGGAATTTGGGAGAGAATGCTATTATCATCAATCGGTTGATGGGTGCTTCCATCGATTTACCGGATAAAGATTTTTTAATGCTTCACTTAGTTGGTACATGGTCACGAGAGCGGCACATTAAGGAAAGAAAGCTTGAAGCAGGTATCCAGTCTATTAGCAGTATTCGCGGCGCTAGCTCGCATCATCATAATCCGTTTTTAGCTTTAAAAAGACTAGATGCAACTGAGCAGCATGGCGAAGTATACGGGTTTCAGCTTGTTTACAGCAGTAACTTCCTCATGCAGGTCGAAGTGGATCATTATGACGTGACGAGACTAACAGCTGGCATTCATCACTACGGTTTTCAATGGGAACTAAACCCTAAGGAAAGTTTCCAAACGCCTGAAGTCGTGATGGTCTATTCAAACGAGGGTTTAAACGGTATGAGCCAGGCGTTTCATGGGCTGTATCGTAATCATTTAATTCCGGCGCAGTGGAAGAAAGAAGTGCGCCCAATTTTAATCAACAACTGGGAAGCGACTTATTTTGACTTTAATGAAGAAAAGTTGGTTGAAATCGCGACATCCGCCAGCGAGCTTGGAATTGAATTGTTCGTGCTAGATGATGGTTGGTTTGGTAAGCGTGATAATGATACATCGTCTCTTGGGGATTGGTATGTTGATAAGCGAAAGCTACCGAACGGATTGGGTAGCTTAGCCAATAAAATCAATGCGACGGGAATGAAATTTGGTTTGTGGTTTGAACCGGAGATGATTAGTCCAAATAGCGATTTGTTTCGTCAGCATCCTGACTGGGCAGTAGGCGTACCAGGACAGTCATATACGTTGGGGCGCAATCAGCTTGTAATCGATTTTTCAAGACCTGACATTGTGGACTATATGTATAACAGAATGTCCGCTATTATTCGTGAGACAAATCTATCATATGTTAAATGGGATATGAACCGTAATATGACGGAGGCGTTTTCAAACGCGCTGCCAGTGCATCGGCAAGGTGAGTTTTTTCACCGTTATATTCTGGGTGTATATAACCTATATGAACGCTTAACAAAGGAATTCCCACATGTTCTGTTTGAATCGTGCGCGGGCGGGGGCGGGCGCTTCGATCCGGGTATGATGTATTATGCCCCGCAGGCCTGGGCAAGCGATGATACAGACGCGGTGGAGCGCTTGAAAATTCAATACGGTACTTCACTTGCTTACCCGCTGTACAGCATTGGCTCGCACGTATCGGCAACACCTAATCATCAAACGCTTCGTACAACACCGCTTCAAATGCGGGCAAATGTTGCGTATTTTGGGACGTTCGGCTACGAGTTAAATCCGCTGACAATGAATGAGGAAGAGAAGGAAGAAATTAAGAAGCAAATCGCTGTATACAAGCAGCATCGTGCGTTAATTCGTGATGGACAGTTTTACCGATTGTTAAGTCCGTTTAACGGTAATGAAACAGCTTGGATGGTAGTAAGTGAGGACCAAGCCGAGGCGTTTGTTGGATGGTATCAAGTGTTAACATCGGCCAACCCTCCTAAGCATAAAACATTGCGATTAGCAGGTCTGGATGAGAATCGCGTATACGAAGTGTGTGGCAAACAGTTTTACGGTGATGAACTTATGACAATTGGTCTGCCGCTTCCGACGGAATTCAATGGTGTGAACGGTGCTACAGCAAAGCGCGGCGGTGACTATCAATCTGAAGTGTTTTATGTGAAATGGGTAGAGAATACCAGTATATAGCTACAACTATATAAGTACAACTAGAAAAACCGACATTCTTTTTTGGGTCGGAAAGAAGAGCGGGCAATGTATGGTTGCGGTCAGTTCCTAACAGATACGCGTGTCAAGTAAGAACATACACATGTAGCGAGGCGTTTTGGAGCCGTGATTTTCTTGTTGTATAACAATAAGTTTTTGTATTAGATAGAAGTTCTTCTTTATAAAGAGTTTATAAAATCATGCGATATATGAGCAGTAGAGGAGATGCTTCTCCTCTGCATACTTCTAGAATGAAAGGACGGGTACTATGGAATTACAAGCACTCATTACACGATTTCATGCGCTTTTTAACAAAAACGAACAACACGATATCAGGGTATTTTTTTCTCCAGGGCGAATCAACTTAATCGGTGAGCATACGGACTATAACGGTGGACATGTATTCCCGAGTGCTATCACATATGGAACATATGGTGTGGTGAGAAAACGAACTGACCGTATCATACGTCTGTATTCCTTAAATTTTGAAGAAGAAGGTATGATTGAATTTTCACTAGATGAATTAGAGCACAATAAAGCACATGCATGGGCCAATTATCCAAAGGGAATGATTCGTTACATGCAAGAAGCTGTAGGTAACTTACCAGCAGGACTTGATATATTGGTTAGCGGTAATATTCCAAACGGTGCTGGGTTATCTTCATCGGCTTCGCTCGAAATGTTAATTGGTGTGGCGGTTGACGCCATCTTTGATTTAAATATGGATCGTTTGACACTTGTGAAAATCGGTAAGCGAGTCGAAAACGAGTTCATCGGTGTAAACAGCGGAATTATGGATCAATTTGCAGTTGGTATGGGGAAAGCGGATTGCGGCATCTTGTTGGATTGCAATACGCTACAATTTGCATATGCTCCGCTTTCCATGGATGGCTACAAAATTGTCATTATGAACACAAATAAGCGTAGAGAGTTGGCGGATTCTAAATACAATGAGCGTCGTAGTGAATGTGAGGCAGCTTTAGAATGTCTGCAAACCGTTCTTCCGATTGGTGCGCTTGGTGAACTAACAGAAGAGGAGTTTGAAGCGAATCAATCTGTGATTCGTGACGAAACACTAGTAAAGCGAGCACGTCATGCAGTATATGAAAACCAGCGCACGCTCAAAGCTTTGACAGCACTGCAAAATGGTAAACTACAAGTATTTGGTAGCCTAATGAACGAATCTCATAAAAGCTTACAACAAGATTATGAGGTGACAGGTTTGGAGCTTGATACACTTACAGAAGCAGCCTGGAAGCAGGAAGGTGTGCTCGGTGCTAGAATGACAGGAGCGGGTTTTGGTGGATGTGCAATTGCACTTGTTGAGGAAGATAAAGTAGAAAGTTTTATCAAAAATGTAGGCAAAATGTATAAGGACACAATTGGATATGAAGCAGCCTTTTATGTTGCAAGTATAGGGGACGGTGCAAAAGAAATACAAATGGAGATGATACAATGAGTATTCTCGTTCTTGGCGGTGCCGGTTATATCGGCTCGCATGCCGTATATCAATTAATTGATAACGGCTATGATGTTATTGTAATTGATAATCTGCAAACAGGGCACAAACAAGCAGTTCATCCCCAAGCTACATTCTATCAAGGCGATATTCGAGATAAAGAGTTTTTAAGAGAGGTATTTTCCAAGGAAGCTATCTCTAGTGTTTTGCACTTTGCCGCAAGCTCGCTTGTGGGGGAATCAATGGAACAGCCGATTAAGTATTTTGATAACAATGTGTACGGTACACAGGTTTTACTGGACGTAATGGTCGAATTTGATGTGAAGCATATTGTGTTTTCCTCAACAGCTGCAACGTATGGCGAGCAACAAGTCATGCCCATTACAGAAGAAATGTCGACAAATCCAACAAATGCATACGGCGAGACAAAGCTAATAATGGAACAACTAATGAAATGGTGCAGTGTCGCACATGATATTCGCTATGTATCGCTTCGTTACTTCAATGTTGCGGGGGCTAGATCTACTGGCGAAATTGGGGAAGATCATACACCTGAAACACATTTGCTTCCCCTTATTTTGCAGGTAGCACTCGGCCAACGTGAATACATTTCAGTATTCGGTGATGATTACGAAACAGCGGACGGCACATGTATACGTGATTATATTCATGTAGAGGATTTAATCGCAGCGCATATGTTGGCGCTTCGTTACCTAGAAAACGGTGGAAAAAGTGATGTGTTTAACCTTGGCAGTAGCAACGGCTACTCTGTTCAGGAAATGATTGAAGCGGTCAGAGAAGTAACAGGACATAGTATCCCGGTAAAAATAGCGCCGCGCCGCGCGGGCGATCCGGCACAATTAATTGCAGCTTCCGCTAAAGCAAAACGAGTGCTTGGCTGGGAACCAAAGCGCAATGATATAAAACAAATCATTGAGGATGCTTGGAAATGGCATCAAGCACACCCTCATGGTTATCAGTAGGAGGGACTCGCATGGAAATATATGCTGTCATACAAGGACTTCTTGATCAAGTAAAACAGGTAGGATTGATTGCAGCTGAGGATGAGGTGTATGCGCGCAATCGAATTCTGGATATTTTGAACGTAAACAGCTTTGAAAGTCCAGTGTATGCGGTGGAGGCAACTATTCCTGATTTGCTTGAAATGCTAGAGGACTTCGCGGTGAAAAAAGGCTTGATCAAGAACTTGTTGGATGAGAAAGAAATGTTTGCAAGTAAAATCATGAATGTGTTTATGCCGCGCCCTTCCGACCTAAACCGTATGTTTTGGGATAGATATAAAAGCGACCCGCAACAGGCGACTACATTTTTTTACGATATGAGTCAAAATAGCAACTATATTCAAACAAAGCGCATTGCGCAAAATATCAGTTATACAGTAGACACAGCGTATGGTGAACTTGATATTACTATCAATTTATCAAAGCCGGAAAAAGACCCAAAGGAGATCGCCTTAGAAAAGGAAATGAAGTCATTACAAGCAACAAATTATCCAAAATGCTTGTTATGTGTTGAAAACGAGGGCTATGAAGGGCGAATTGGTCACCCAGCGCGTGCAAATCATAGATTGATTCGTTTGCAGCTAGAGGAAGAAGCTTGGTTTCTCCAATACTCTCCTTATGTGTATTACAATGAGCATTGTATCTTACTTTCCGGTGCGCATCGCGATATGAAAATTAACAAAGACACATTTTTGCGATTGCTTGCTTTTATCAAACAATTTCCACATTATTTTGCTGGGTCCAATGCGGATTTGCCAATTGTCGGCGGTTCTATCTTAAGTCATGATCATTATCAGGGCGGAAACTACGAATTTGCGATGGCAAAAGCAGGGGAAGAGCTATCATTTACGATGAAGGACTTTTCAGCTGTTGAAGCGGCGATAATTAAATGGCCAATGTCTGTTATTCGCTTGAAAAGCACACAGACAGCGGAGCTCGCAGAAGCGGGGGCGTATATTTTAGACAAATGGATTTCATACAGCGATTCTCAAGTTGGAGTTAAAGCTTATAGTGGTGATACGAGACATAATACAATCACACCGATTGCTCGCTACAGAAATGGGAAATACGAGCTGGATCTTGTATTACGAAACAATCGTACAAGTGAAGAGCATCCGCTAGGTATTTTTCATCCACATGACGATGTGCATCATATCAAAAAGGAAAACATTGGCTTAATTGAAGTGATGGGCTTGGCTGTTCTGCCGGCACGGTTAAAAAGCGAGCTAGAAGAAGTCGAGAACTATTTACTTGGAAAAGAACATGACATGCCGGATTATCACCTTCCTTGGGCACAGGATATACATGCTCGTTACGGACAGGATCTTGCTAGTGAAGCTGTTCATGATATTGTAAAAAAGGAGGTAGGGCTGAAATTTTTACGTGTTCTCGAAGATGCGGGTGTTTTTAAGCGTGACCCAAAGGGGCAAGAAGCCTTCCGTAAATTTGTATATTCATTATGATAAACAGGCATTCGTCTATGGCGAATGCCTGTTTAAGGAGGAAGAACTTATGAGGATTGTACAAGAGCGATTTGGTGAAATGGAAGGAAAGATTATTACCGCTACAACGTTGATTAATCGTCGTGGGATGGAAGTGACAAGCATCAACTATGGATGCATTATTACAAGTATCCTGACACCAGATCAATATGGCATTAAAGAAAATATCGTGCTCGGCTTTGATTCGTTGGAGGAATATAAAAAGCACTCTCCGTATTTTGGGGCGGTGGTAGGACGCTTTGCCGGCAGAATTCAAGGCAGTAGCTTTACACTAGACGGTGTATCGTACCACCTACCGAGAAATAACGGTCAAAATCATTTGCACGGCGGGGTAAAGGGCTTTGATAAGGCAATTTGGGACATTGAAGTTGTGATGGGAGAGCAAGAAGCTAAGGTAGTATATTCCTATTTGAGTCCGGATGGTGAGGAAGGCTATCCTGGTAATCTTCATATAAAAGTGATTTATACGTTGTCAGATCGTGATGAATTAACAATTTCTTACGAAGCAGTTTCTGACAAGAACACTCTTTTAAATGTGACGAATCATTCATATTTTAACTTATCAGGTAATTTAAAAAGAGACACGCTTGAGCATGAACTGACAATCAAGAGTGACTTTTTTTTAGAGCTAGGAGAGGACTTGATTCCAACAGGAGAACTACTATCAGTTCAAGGAACAACGTTTGATTTTAGGCAAGGACGCAAGCTGCAAGACGGCATACAGTTCCAACATCCACAAAATAAATTGGCAGGCGGCTACGATCATCCGTTTGTGTTAAACGAACACAACAATCGGGAAATTGAACTAAGAGACAAAGAGAGCGGCCGTATGTTAACTATTGAAACAGATCAGCCGAGCGTTGTATTATATTCAGGTTCACAGCTGTCATCTGATTATACGATTCGCGGCGTACAATGCCGAAAATATCTGGGTGTTTGCTTGGAAACACAAGGTTTTCCAGATAATATACATCACCCACATTTGCCGTCTACCATTTTAGAAGCAGGCAAGGTGTATCAGTCTCAAACGAAATATTTGTTTGGATTGACCGAATTGTAGGTGAAAGTGACCGGAATATGTGAAAAGTAGCTGAAATAGTTCTAAAACTAGCCGAAATCGTAACTTGCGATGAAAGTTTCCTCTGTTTTCGAGCAAAATATGATACAGTATTAATTTAGAGCAAGTTTTATATTTCAGGAGGTTTCAGCAATGAGCATGACTAACAACGATATATTAATTCGTTTACGATATGCCTTGGACATCAAGGATAAGGATATGATAGAAATATTCAAACTTGGTGGTGTATCGGTAACAAGAGAAGAATTATCAAAAATTCTTACAAAAGTAAAAGATGATTATTATGATGAAGTCGATGAGAATGAGGATGTAATTAGATGTAATGATAAAATGTTGGAATCCTTTTTAAATGGTTTCATTACATTTAAAAGAGGTAAGCAAGAGCCGAAACCTTTTCAACCTGTACTGCGGCCTGAAAAGGAAAGTGTGAACAATATGTTGCTGAAAAAGGTGAAAATAGCACTTTCTCTTACAACAGAGGATATGCTCGATATATGGGACAGTGTTGGCATCAGGGTCTCAAAGGGAGAATTGGGCGCATTGCTACGCAAGAAAGGGCATAAAAACTATAAAGAGTGCGGCGATAAATTCGCGCGCAATTTCTTAAAGGGATTAGCAGTTAGATATAGAGGTGTATGATGAGAGCGGGTATTCCTGCTCTTATTTTGTGGGGTGAATTATGATACATACTTATCAAGGAGAGACCATTGATTTTACCGTACAATACAAAAAACGCAAGTCAATCGGTGTATATGTTGATGTGTTCGGTCATATTGAGGTACGTGCGCCAAAAGGAGTACGACAGGAAGCAATTTTACATGTCATCGAAGAAAAATGGGAGTGGATCAAACAAACCTCACAGGAGATGAAAAACCGGCTGGAGGGACCACAGGAGAAGACGTACGGGTACGGAGAAAAGTTTCTCTATTTAGGTCAAGCGTATCCGATTCAGATTTCTCATGACAGCAGTATTGAACAAGACCATGTAGTATTTAAAAATCAAGTGCTACATATTTATGTAAAGCAGGCTGTCGATGAGCGGATCAAGCAGGCGTTAAAACGATTTTATTATCAGCAGTGTAAAGCGTTAGTGACAAAAAGTGTTCAGAACTATCAAAGACACTTTAAAACGAAACCGCGCTCTATCAGGATTTCTGATGATAAAACCACCTGGGGGACATGTGATGCTAGATTACAGCTCACATTTAATTGGCGGCTGGCGATGGCACCGCCCCGGGTCATTGACTATGTAGTGGTACATGAGATGTGTCATATGGTTCATCTTAATCATGACCGCTCTTTTTGGCGTCTTGTTGGAAGTATTATGCCAGAATATAAAGAGATGGAAAAGTGGCTGGCATTATCAAGCTGGAAGATGACGGTGTAGTTCTCTGTTAGACGTAACATTCATTTATATTTCACTTTTAAAATAGATACATATATAATCATAAAGATGAAAGTAGCATACTTCGCATCTATAGAAAGAAGAGGGGAATTATTGTGAGTATATATGATTTTAATTTTCATGCACTAGACATTAATCAAAATATGCGTTCGTTAGAGGAATTTAAAGGACAAGTTGTGCTAATTGTAAATACGGCAAGCAAGTGCGGATTTACATATCAATATGAAGATTTACAAAAACTATACACGAGATATAAGGATAAAGGATTTGTTGTTTTAGGTTTCCCATCTAATCATTTTGACGATCAAGAACCAGGGAATAATGAAACAATTAAAACATTTTGTAAGGTAAATTATGGTGTGACCTTTCCTATGTTCTCTAAGCTGCATGTAAGAGATAAAGAAGCGCATCCATTATTCAACTATTTAACCGCAGTTAAACCATTTAAAGGTTTTAACATGTCTCACCCTGTTTCAAAACTCGTAGTCTCGATTATTAATGAAAAGTTTCCGCATTATATGTATGGCAATTCAATCAAATGGAATTTTACTAAATTTCTTTTAGATCGAAACGGTAATGTGCTACATCGTTTTGAAGCGACGACCGATATTATAGATATTGAAAAAGACATTGAAGCTTTATTATAAGCGTATGTGAAGAAAGAGGTCGGGACATCACTGCATCATGTAACTCTAAAGCCGAAAGGATAGAGAATAAATAACACTCATAAAGGAAAAATCCGAACTCAATCGAATTCTGTGTAGAGAATTCCGACTAATAGTTCGGATTTTTCTTTGGCTGAAAACCTTTTTTCCCAGCCTCTGTTATTAGTTTTTGCTTGTTGCTAATTGTAAGTTTTTACGCAAAGAGAGCTGTATTAAATTAAGTTCAATTGTATTCGTTTGTAGTGTCTATATGCTGCTATTAGCGAAATTGTTGTCTGTGCATCCACTGTGTAGCTGCCCATTTATCACCAATGATGACCGGTGCGCCGCCGTGTAGCGTTAATTCATTTAAAGCATGATCTTCATAGAAGTATTCAAAATAAACTGCCATTCCTTTTCGCGGAGACACTGAAAGCTTTAGGTGCGGGAAGTATGTTTCGCCGCCGCTCTCCACGTCATTTAAATACATAACAAGCGTACTAATTCTGGGGTTTTTCGCTGATTCAAAGAAATCAAAATGTGCTTTGTACTCTTGTCCTACTTTATAATTTAGAACTTGGATGCCTTCTCCATGCTCAACGGGAACGCCCATAATTTGCGAGATTCTTTTTTCAATTCTATTAATGATATCGCTTTCATCTTCAGGTAAAAATGTACTACTACTCGTTCGTAAGCTGTTAACTTCACGTGCAGATCCAATTTTAGAGCGCTCCATCCTGTCTTTTGACAGTTGAATAAGCTCATCACATTCTTCATCGCTTAATACATTTCCTAACACAACAACGAGCGGCTCTTCTAATTTGGCAATAATGTGAACGTCTCGATCTGCTGTTTGAATTGTATTACCAGTGTGACTAAAAATAGTAGATTCTTTTTTCTCTGTTGCCAATCTTCATCAGCCTCCACTAATTGAATCAATAATAAGAATTATCGATTTATTTAATTTTACAATGTATGTGTTAATTTTTCTATCTTTTTTACATCAGCAAGTTCAATGGAATATTAATTTTTTATTTGTATGGATATAAAAAACGTTTTTTTTTAGGTTACAATTTAAAATACAGGAAAAAAATAGAAGTATCAATTGAATTATTTAAATTTTTGGACTATTATTAGGTTAAAATTGGCTAATTATAGGTGGTAACTATGGAAGAAATAGAAGTGGAATTGAGAGCATTAAAAATCGTCAGTTCCTGGATTAAAAAGTTAAGCCACTCTGAAAACAGAGATAAGATGTTGACCTATGAAGTTCAAAATCAAGAAGCCAGAGAAATGTTGGCTATTATATCATCTCAGCTACAGCAAGTAGAGGAGCAAATGGAAAATATGCGTTGGCTCGTGGACCATTATCGCATCTTGCATGAGTTCGCACAAACTTGCACAAAAACTTTAAATGAAGATGAGTTAATGCAAAAAGCGTATACAATGGTATCGCAAGTTATGCCAACAGACTTTTTATATTGCTTTATACAATGAAGGAGATACGTTTATTCGTTTTCCCTTGTTAATTGACAATGAAAAGCTGTATCCAGAAGACGTAACTGAGTTTGGAGAAAATTACACGTCCGATGTTATACGAGCCAGAAAAATTGTTCAAGCGGTGGCGCGGCATATTATCCCCTGCACGGACATACTGTAGATCTTTTAAAAAAGGCAGCTGACAAAGCACTGTATCTATCTAAAAAAATGGAGGTAATCAGTTGCATATAGCAATGTAATATGAATAACCTAATAAATGAAAGGTAATATCTTTACAAAAAGAAAGAAAAATGAGATAATAAAGAAAATTCCGAAGGGAGGAAGTAAGTGTATGGAACCAACTAATTGCCAGTATTAATTTTAAAAATTAATACGAGTTTTGTAACGAGTCGCAAAATACCTACTTTGGTTAGGTTTATTTGTTATGCTCTTTATGGAATGACGGCAAATTAGAAGGTAACTTACTTACTAAAATCGGAATGATAATTTATGAACAGTGTGCATAGATGCGTGCTTATTTGACTATGTACAAATAAATTATATTCATTGACCATTTTAGACCGTAGGAGGACTATCTTCTCTTACGGTCTTTTTATGTTAAAAACCAAATAGTAACGAGGTTCTTCTTTGTCCTGTCCATAAAAAGTGTAACTTTTTATTACGGAGGAAAGAAGGGAATTGTATGTTTGAATTGTTAGTGCAAGGTATTAAAAAGTATATGGACGCCACACTGGTTATTAAAGATGTGAGCTTTGAGGTATATGAGGGTGACAAGGTTGGAATTGTAGGTGCAAACGGCAGTGGTAAGAGTACCATCTTAAAATTGATTGCCGGGATTGAACCGATGCATTATTATCCAGGTTATCCCCAAACGTCAAGCCCAGGTTATGATGAAGGTCTTATCCACAGACCAAGGGGAGCAACGATTGCGTATTTGGAGCAATCACCATCTTATGCAAAGGGATTAAAAGTAGTGGACGTATTACATTTAGCCTTTGAAGAACTTTATACGATTGAAAAGGAGATGCGTGCACTTGAGGCGCAGATGCAAACACTTGAAGCGGAGGCTTTAGAGAAGGTGTTACACAAGTACAGCAATCTCGTTCAGCAGTATGAGGCAAAGGGCGGTTATGAAATAGAAGAAAAGCTAGGTAAAGTGTGTACAGGGCTGAAGTTTAGCGAAGCGTTTTTAAACAAAGATTTTGACTTGTTGAGCGGAGGCGAAAAAACAACAGTAGCGCTAGCAAAGTTGCTCATTCACAACCCAGATATTTTACTGCTTGATGAGCCAACAAATCATCTTGATATGGAAGCTGTGGAGTGGCTTGAGAGCTACTTAAAAAGCTATAAAGGCATAATCATTATTGTGTCTCACGATCGCTATTTTCTTGATCATGTCGTGACCAAGATTGTAGAGATTGAAGATATGAAGTCTATTTCTTATAAGGGCAACTACTCTGCTTTTGTAGCACAGAAGGAAGAAAACATGCGTATCCAATATGAGCATTTCCGCGAACAGCAAAAGAAAATCAACGCTATGGAAAAGACGGTAACGGAACTGCGCGACTGGGCGATGCGGGCTGACAATAATAAGTTCTTCAAAAGAGCAGCGAGCGTCCAAAAGAAGCTGGCCAAAATGGAGCGCATTGATAAACCGATTTTGGCAAGACGAAACATGAGGCTGGATGTAAAGGCGGCGCAGCGCTCTGGCAATGAAACGATTAAGGCAGAGGGTTTATCTAAAAGCTATGGCGAGCGTCGGCTTTTTAAAAATGCGCATCTCATGGTGCGCTACGGAGAAAGAGTGGGCCTTATTGGCGCAAACGGCAGCGGAAAAACAACATTTTTAAAAATGCTGTTTGGTGAGGAAACACCGGATGGCGGCATGGTGCAGTTAGGTGCGAATGTGATGGCAGCGTATTTACCGCAGCACATTACATTTCACGATGAAGAAATGACCGTATTAGAATGCTTTAGAGAAAATATCTCGCTGCCAGAGGGAAAAGCGCGCGAGTATTTAGCGAAGTTTATGTTTTATAAAAAGAGCGTGTTTAAAAAGTTGAAGTATTTGTCGGGCGGCGAGCGAATTCGCTTGAAACTAGGTATGTTATTGTATCAGGATGTGAATCTGCTTATTCTTGATGAACCGACAAATCATCTTGATATTCAATCTATTGAAACCCTAGAAGAAGCGCTTGAGGATTTTGACGGTACAATCTTCTTTATCTCGCATGACCGCTATTTTATGAATAAAATTGGTGAGCGTATCGTAGCAATTGAGGAGTATGCGTTTACAAACTATATGGGTAATTACGATTATTATAAAAGTGTTAAAGCGAAGCAAGTTGAAGAACCAGAAAAAAAGAGTGTGAAGACAGCCAAGCCAAGTATTGTTGCTGATAATAAAAAAGACGAAATGGCAAAGGCAAAAGTGCTGAAAAGAATTGAAGAGCTAGAAGGGAAAATGAAAGCGTTAGATGTAGCTATGACAAATCCAGATGTAGGATACGAGAAACTAAGTGAGTTATACGAACAAAAGGATGCATTGAGTCAGGAGTTAGAGGAAGAGATGGAGATTTGGTTGCGTATGGAAGGATAAATATCGTTAAAGAGACGGAAATGCAAACCATGCATTTCCGTCTTCATTTTAAAGGTGTGAGCATTTGAACTCTCCCTAAAAGTGTAGAATCCCCCACGAACACCTACAAATATCTCAATTTCTTGCCTACTCATTGTGCTATAGCCTTCTCATTCTCTGATGTAAAAAACCATCAGAATGATTATTTTGGCCAATTACGAACTCGCTCATATAGTAGGTTGCATATTTTCCGTATTGGCTTTTTGTATGAGATATCAGTTCGTCGACATAGTACACACCAGTAGGAATTGCATCCAAAAGTAAGCTACTCAATCCTGCATATATGCCACAAGCGACTTGAAAATAAGTTGCATTGGTTTTGTATGTCTGAAAAATTTCACTGCTCTTCATTGAATTATACATGTATCTTTCGTGATTTTCATATACAAGCAGCACGCCCACAAGATCGTCACCTTCTACCTCCCCTTCAGAAGGGTCAATCACCTGTTGATTCCAGTCCCAGAGTTTATCCGTATCACTAAGATTATTTCGAATTAATTCAGTAGTGTGCTCGTTTACACGGTATATGAATCCTATTTCCATATCATATGATTTTCCTAGAGTTAGAACTTCCTCATGAGGCATCAGACAGCCATAAAACTCTCTCTTTCCTAGCTTTACTTTATACTCTGATTCGTATACTTCTTCATACAAGTAAAGGGGGAGATGATTTTTAACGAACATAGGATAACTTAAAATAGCTTCATCAAGAAAACATTCTACCGACCATGATGTATATATGGTTTCGGATTTAATCATTTTCTTGTCGGCAAAAAAGGATGTGTCATGTTCTACAATATAGCAGGCTAAGGGTTTCTCTTCAGGATTATCTTGTATTAATTTAAGTGCCATCCACTGCACGACTCCTGGATTCATACCGGAACTTATAATTGCTTTCGTGTTTGTAAAGTCCTTTTTTCTATTTTCAAACCGGCGATAGCGTTCTGTGAGTGGAAAACCGTATAAACTGCTGTCTTCATCAACCATAGTATTTTCTAAGGCTGTATTGATGTAATAAACTCCTAATGCATTACAGCATGCAAGCATCTCAATGGTATCTGCCCATGACACATCTATTACAACTTTTGTATGTGTCGTTTCTAAATGTTTATGAAACTTATTGTTATCTTGTAAATCAAATTCTAGAAGGATAAGATTGTCTTTCAAGTTTGGGAATAATTGAGCATAATAATCTATCGGTTTTTGATTTATATCAATTAAATAGAATATAGTGTGTGAAAGGATATGGTGTAAGGGATCTTGCTTATCTATGATGGATCGATTCAGTATAGATAATACGGACTTAGCGACCCCTCCACCACTTCCGAGAATAGTAATCGCGTATGAGGCGTTCATTACAGCTCTCCTTTATCAAGTGTTTAAGATAGTTTATGAATACTTTGTAAAGATTGCTTGTACTATACTACTAAATAAGATAATAAAGGAGAGGAATACAAGTATTTTCAGTGAATACATCTATATGAAAAGGCAGGCTTTTTTTGTAAAGCCTACCTTTTTGTGTGCAATATGCAGTCGTTTATGTCATTGAATTTTTGTTCTTATATATGTGTATATAGGAATCTATGATGTTTTGACGCAGGGGAGGTACTTGAACTGCAACTTCAATATGCATAAATTGTTCAACATCAAATAAACCTGTGTCTGTCAGCTTTAAGGCAGGGATTACAGGCAGTGTTAGGAATGAAAGTGTTAGAAATGGATTAAAGTTACCTGTAAAACCAATCTGAGGTAATGTTTTTTTCAACATGCTCAGCTCTGCATTTACTGTATGAAAATCTTTTTCAGACATTAATCCGGCAATCGGCAATGGTAGAGACTGCAGGATTTCTCCGTTTTTTACAATCACAAGCCCTCCGTTGAACTTCTTAAGCGCCTTAATTGCAGTCAAAATGTCGCAGTCGTTAGTGCCTGCCGCAACAATGTTGTGAGAATCGTGCGCAATCGTTGTGGCAATTGCTCCTTCTTTTAGGCCAAATCCCTTTACAATGCCCTTCCCTATGTTACCTGTATGTTTATGTCGTTCTATGACTATTATTTTGAGTTGATCATCTTCCACAGAAGGACAAAAGTATCCCTCATTCACCTGTACGTTTTCAATGAGCTTGTGTGTTCTTAACTGGTTTGGAATGATACCGATTATATGAGCTTGCTTGGACTCTCCAATTGGAATTTGCAAGTCTTTTTCTGTAAGTTCGGGAATATGAACGGTTTCTGTCAGCTGCGGCAGTGGTTTATCCTTGGACAATTCTTCGCCGACGTACACACCGTTTTTTCCAACAAGTGTTCCGCCCTTAAACACCTCTGAAATTGTAACTGACTCCAGGTCATCAAGTAACAGGAAATCCGCTTCAAATCCCGGTGCGATGGCTCCTTTTGTATGCAAGCTATAGCACTCTGCCGCATTCAAGGAAGCCATTTGAATCGCAAGCAGCGGAGAGATGCCATATTGAATGGCTAAACGTACATTGTGATCAATACTACCTTCTTTGATTAAGTCATCCAAATGTTTATCATCTGTGCAAAACAGAAAGCGACGTGCATTATGAATCGTCACAGCTTGTATAAGAGAATGTAAATCCTTGGCGACAGAGCCTTCACGAATCAATACGTACATACCTCGTCTGATTCGATCTAACGTCTCAGAAGCTGTTGTACATTCATGATCGGTGGTAATGCCTACGGATTTATAGACATTTATAGCGTTTGTGTCAAGTCCGGCCAGATGACCATCAATTTGGTTTCTATGTGTTAATGTAGTTGTAATTTTATCAAGCATACTGTCCTCTGCGTGCAAGACAGACGGATAATCCATCACTTCAGCTAAACCATGAACGCGCTTGTGCTGGAAGAACGGTTCTAAATCAGCGGCATGTAGCTCTGCGCCTGCATTTTCAAAAGGAGTCGCAGGTACACAAGAAGGAAGCATAACACGTACATCCAGTGGAATGTCCTCTGCGTTTTCAAGCATGTATTGAATTCCTGCGGCGCCAGATACATTTGCGATTTCATGTGGGTCTGTAATTACAGTGGTCACCCCGTGCGGAAGAACGACCTTTGCGAACTCTGCGGGACTGATCATAGAAGATTCAATATGAACGTGACCATCAATGAAAGCCGGGCAAACATAGCGACCTTTTGCGTCGATAATTTGCTTGCCTTCAAATTCTCCAATGCCAACGAATATACCATCTGAAATTGCTACGTCGCCTTCCATAATCTCTAGGTTAAATACATCAATAATGCGTCCATTTTTAATTACAACATCTGCAGGTGTTTGCTTACCCGCCGCCATAATGTGTTTTTTTAATTGCTCTTTTCTTGTTGTCATTTTTCTCGTCTCCTTCATGCAAAATAAAAAACCTTAGGTACCTAAGGTTTGACATAGAGAAGGAGAAAAGAGGTGCTTCACCTACGAAAAAGGGTAGGGAAACCCAATCCTCCTCGTAGTCAAACCATTTACGGCGGTTTGGTAGAAACTTTTGGACCATATCTCCAATATTATACGAGTGGATTCTATATTGTTCGTAAATTGATTAGTTAACATTCTAGTTATTTGAGAGAATTGTGTCAAGATAGCAAACGTCTTTTTTATTCTCTTTTGCTTTCATGTCGACTGCCGATTCTATCAATTCGGTTTGTCCATATTCCCCCTGTATAGCCATCAGGCAAACGCTGTAAATCTGCTTTTGTGTCAAATCCCTCTGACCAATTTCCGTCTCCCGCCACAACAATGACGCGGGTGTTTGCTTCCTCCATACGTTGTAGAAACTTATTCGGCCATCCCCATAGATAAGAGGTGTATTTTTCCGGAATATGTAGTTGGGTGTTTTTACATGAAGAAGGAATCTTCCCAGTCCAGCCTATGGCCTCGTATGATAACAGGCAGCGCTTTAAGGTCGCTTTTGACATGACACGCAGTTCTGGTAGCTGCTCCTGTAATACTTCAATAGGCTTATCCCCACCGTAAACGGTCAATGTATTTAAGCGTTTTTCCGGTAAAGCAAATAAATATTGAGCCAATTGTATCCCCTCGGCCGGATCATCACTTTTGATGTGAATCAAAAACTCACGGTTAGGAAACTTAGTCAACACTTCGTCCAAAGAAGGCATGAGTCCCACGCCTTTTCCGCGAAACGGATGCGTTTTTCCGTTGTCAGCCGTGTAACCGTAGCCGATATCTAATTCCTTTAACTCATCCATTGTATAATCTGCCGGCAAGCCTGTAGCGTTTGTCCGGCAATCTAATGTCCAATCGTGAAACACTGCAAATTGTCCGTCTTTTGTTGGTCTAATATCAAGTTCTACGACGTCAGCCCCTGCACGAAAAGCCGCTTCCATTGATGGTATGGTATTTTCTAGATAAGGGTGCTCTGGTTGGAATATCCTTTCTGCTGTACAAGTGTCTCCTGTAATGCCCTCCATACTAAAGGTTTGTCCAAGTCCACGATGTGCAAGTAAAAGAGGTTCCCCACTTTGGTTTCTACTGAATATAGAACTATTATTAATAAGCATAAAGATAACTAACAAAGAAAAAACAAGTCCTGCTTTTTTAAGTTTCACTTTTATAACCTCCGTTATCATTGTAAGATTAAGAGTGTTTTTGTTTTATCATATCGTTTTTTCAAAATGACACAATGACGAAAAAGTGATAAATACATAATAAGTTTCTTAATTATATAAGTATGGATAGAAAAAACGACGACGTATGGTTGCGGTCTATGCGCAAGAGTAGACATCTTGCGAGGTGTTCTGACTCTTTTGCTTCGTTGCTATCTATATACCGGAAAATTATACGAACTTATATAGTGAGAAATGACAGGTTAGGAGCGTGCAAAATGGATACATCCTCTTTTTTAATGGTAGAACGCGGAGTTCCTTTTGCAGAAGGAAACATGTTTTCGTTAAAGCAGTCGTTACTGATACTAGGCAGAAGAGGAAGCGGATGGGAGCCTGATATTTCCTTTCAAAATGTGTTTATTTCAAGACGACATGCCGCAATTTATTATAAGAATGGAAGCTACTTTATCAAAGATTTAGAAAGCAAGCACGGAACCTTTTTAAATGACACACAGCTGCTTCCTAACAAAGGAATTATGCTAAAGCACAATGACAGAATTTCACTGGCAAGTGGTCAGATTATTCTTTCCTTCATGTCGCAAAACATAGATGAGACACTCGAGCTGGCACCTATTAAAATACATGAAGAAAACGGCTCTCAAGATTTAAGATTCAACGCAATCAAACAAGAGATTACTGTGCAAAATGAAACATATTCTTTTTCGGAGAAAGAGTACAAATGCTTAGAACTTTTACTGCAAAAGAAAGACCAATTTGTGTCTAAGGAAGAACTAAAGAAATGGGTATGGTCAGAGCGGATTCATATAGAAGGAAGCTCAGATGTAAGTCCAGAAGAGTTGAATGCATTGATGTACCGCATCCGCAAAAAAACGAGTGGTGTGTTAATGATTGAGAATATTAGAGGAAAAGGATATATTGTGTCTGTAAATATGTGAAGATAGGGACTGCGCGCTGCAGTCCTATTTTTATACAACGAATACATCTTGCAAATGTTTATGTAAGTCTCTCATATACTTATCAATATCTGGATTAGCAACAACATCGTGACAAGAAAAGGTTTTAAGAGATTCCATCCCTACGAATTCGTGTGCTTTATGTAAAGACAACAAGCTTTCCTCTAACGACTTACCTTCCATAAACTCGTTTACGTTTTCAAATACATGTTCAGGTGCATTCCATGTTGTTGAAAACATTACTTTTTTACCTTGCATTAAACCGCCTTTTCCATAAACATCTGAACCTGCAAAAAAGACACCATACGAATAAACGCGGTCTATGTATGTCTTGAGTAGACCTGGTACACTGAACCAGTAAATGGGTGTTTGATAAATAACTACATCTGCCCAAGTGAATTTTTTGTGTTCTTCCTCAATATCATAACCATTTTGAACAACGGTTGTTTGTATCTCATAAGTTCCTTTTAATGTTGCTACAATCTCATCAAAAATGGTTTTATTCAATTTCCCTGGTGCGAACTCATAATATTCATGCCCGTTGATGATTAATATGTTTTTCATTACACATTCTCCTTGTATGTAGTTGCTATCATATTTAATTTGTAGTAAAAAAGAGAAGTTATACTTATACACTTATAATGTATCTTGCTAACATACATTCGTATATACTATAATGGTAGTAATTTCAAGAAAGGAAAAGGTGCTCTCGAGACATGGATAACTAATTTTATTTCAGCTACGCATACGTTACAGTTTTATAACGAATGACATGTACGCCAGAGATAGGATTAGTCTGCCCATTTTTCGAATACCCTTCCTTTAACGGAGCTTTATTAGCCTTGCTATAGGCTTATTTGTGGTATTCTAAAATATAAAGCAGACCTCCTCTCTAGGATTAGAAGGAGGTTTTTTTATGTGCAACATGAAAATGACAGGATTAGAAAAATATATAGAAACGCGCTTATTATTCAAGCTTGCTGATACCATTACCGTAGAAAAGGGCGATCGTATTGGAATTGTCGGTGCGAACGGAGCCGGGAAATCAACACTCATGAGGGTGCTGGCTGGAGAAGAACAGCCGGATAAAGGAACAGTGGAACGAAGAGGCTCACTAGCTGTTATTCAGCAATTGCATGAAACTCTGCAAGACATCAGCCCAGAAATGCAAAAGCGCTGGGGTGTCCCGACTGGCAGTGCACAAATGAGCGGCGGCGAGCAAACGCGTCTCAAAATTGCGGCTGCTTTGGAAAAGCATGCAGATGTTTTATTAGCAGATGAACCGAGCAGCCATTTAGACCTTGCAGGAATTGAAGAGGTTGAAAAACAATTAAAAAGCTTTCCAGGAAGCGTATTACTGATATCTCATGACCGTTCTCTCTTGGATGCAGTTTGTACAAAGATTTTAGAGCTAGAGCATGGGGTATTAACCTTGTTCAAAGGCAACTATTCTGCCTATCTGGCACAAAAACAGCTTCTTGCTAAGCAGGCGCAGCAGGAGTTTGAGAACTATGAGCGAGAAAGAACTCATTTGGAGCGTGCTATCACTGCGAAGAAGGAACGAGCAAAAGGAAGTGCCTCTAAGCCTAAGAGATTAAGTCACAGCGAGTCAAAATTAGGAAAAGTAGCAGCTGGCAGTCGACAAGCAAAAATGGAGAAGACAGTGAAAGCGCTAGAATCACGTCTCAATCAATTAGAAAAGAAAGAAAAGCCGCGTGAACTAGATCACGTGAAGTTTGATATCCAAAATCACACACCTATGACAGGTAAGTATGCCATTTCCTTTACCCGTGTGACAAAATCTATTCCAGGCCGGATATTATATCAATCTTTTTCAGGTATTATTCCGCCGGGAGCGAAGGTCGCGCTCGTTGGAGGAAATGGTACAGGAAAATCAACACTACTCAATATGATTGTAAATGGGGAAGCAGGCATTTCGGTATCTGGTAGTGTGAAGATGGGTTACTTTCACCAAATGCTTGAGATTTTAAATCCTGATAAGAGTATTTTAGAAAATATTATGGAAGATACGAAGTATACGGAAACCTTTGCCCGAACGATATTAGCAAGGCTTTTGTTCAAACGAGAAGACGTATATAAGACAGTATCGGTCTTAAGCGGAGGAGAACGGGGCAAAGTCGCACTAACGAAGGTGCTGCTTGGCGATTATAATGTATTGCTTCTCGATGAACCGACGAACTATTTAGATATACAAACACGGGAAAACTTAGAAGAAGTTCTGCGAAACTACCCAGGTACAATCTTGTTTGCGACACACGACCGCAGCTTGATGAATAGAGTCTCCACGCATACGCTGGCGATTGAAAAAGGTGGTACAGTAGCATTTGTAGAAGGAAACTACAATGCATATCTAGCGAGCAAGGAAGCAACACACCAACCTGATGAAGAAACTAAGCTTATACTAGAGCGTGAGCTGAATGAAATTATCGGCAGACTGTCCATGCCAACCAAAAAAGATAATAAAGAAGAATTAGAAGCACGTTATCAAGCAGTGTTAAAGAGATTAAAAGCATAAGAAACAGGCGCTCCTAGCCCGGGAGCGCCTATTTTGTATCGCCAAAAAAGGAATTTAGCCAGTTTTATGAAAAAACTGGCGGGTTTGAGAGTTTATTTGGCGACTTGTACAGATAATCTGGCAACTTTTTAATATAATTTGGCGAGAATCCTTAATTTAGTGTCTTACACCCAAACCGATGAAGTGCCGCATTCACATCATCGATACTGTAAATCCCGCGTTCTAAGCAGAATAATAGAATTAAATCCGCAGTCTCGCTTTTTGATAAAGCATGTCCGGCCGCCTCCAGTAATGTATCAACTTCATTCCGATTCAGTTCAAGCGCTAGTGCTAGTGCAATAGCGGTATGCTTACGCGGGCGATAATTTGGATTAGATCTTATTTTGGAAAAGAGCTTGCGGTCGAGACCGGCCTTTTTATACACCTGTGCATCTCGCAGCTCCCGTTTATCAATATGTGCAAACAACAGCTGTGCAAAGGTTGGCTTGCGGCGTGTTTTAACAAAGCTCTCCAAATCTAGCTCCATAAGCTCCAGAGAATAAAGGGGTTCTGTACTGCAAAGCAAGCTTGATGTTTGTAGGTGAAGATCAATATAGAGTTGCAGTTCTAGAAGTGTCTTAGGATCCAGCATAGCTCCTCCTTACAAATGTCGCTTTAGAAGCGACCATAAGATATGTAGTAGTTGCTATTATCATATCATGATTGCTAGCTGAGGAGGATAATAGAGATGAACAGGAATTTAACAGAAATTGTGTTTTTGCTAGACCGGAGTGGTTCTATGTCGGGGCTAGAAAGTGACACGATTGGCGGTTTTAATGCGCTTATTCGTAAGCAAAATCAAATGGAAGGTGAAACAAAAGTTACTGTTGTGCTTTTTGACGATGAATATGAAGTGGTATGGGACGGTGTGGATGCCAAGGGGCTAACACTAACGGAAAAAGAATATCAAGTAAGAGGCTGTACAGCATTATTAGATGCAATCGGCAAAAGTATTATTGAGGTAGGTCGCCGCTTATCACAAACAAACGAGGCGCAGCGCCCTGGTAAAGTGATTTTTGCCATTACAACAGATGGAGAGGAAAATGCCAGCCAGGAATTCACGTATAAAAAGATAAAAGAAATGATTACGCACCAACAGGAAATATACAGCTGGGAGTTTTTATTTTTAGGCGCAAATATAGATGCGGCTCAAGAAGCAAAAAGTATTGGCATTCATGCGGAAAATGCATTTGAGTTCCGAGCATGTGAAAGCGGTGTGCAGGATATGTATGTAATGATGGAAAAAGAAATTGTAAAGCGAAGAATGGAACAAAAAGAAGACCTTATGTAGTCCGTCCATTTTTTAAGAACTGATCGCAACTGTACAATGTCAGTTCTTCTCTAAAGGGAATATTTGTTCTGTTTTTTGTTAATTTTTTTATAATAAATGCCATAGTATAGAAGTAACAACTTACGGAAGGGTTAGCAAAGGGTGATGATGAACTAATTTCTATGTAGAAAAAGTCGTAAAGGAAATACGAAATACTTTTCTGGATAGGATTAGTGCAGCCTTTTGAGAACAAAATGTATATAAAACATTTCTGTAGACGTGTTTTATCTCGTTTTGCCCTGAGAAAGCCTCCTGTCTAGAAAAAACAGGAGGCTTTGTTATGTCTGAAACAATGGAAGGTACAAAAGCTAGCTTTGGACAACTGTTTCAAAAATTTATAAGACGTGTAAACGGCATACTCAATCCTCTTTTCATGGGAACGATGGTGATTAGCATGTCTGCATCTGGCTGGCTAAAAACACATATGTCCATCGTATATATTTATGAAGTAGCCGCGGTCCTTCTAGCGCTTGGAATTTTGACGCTTGTACCGCTTATGAAGAAGAGAAGAAATGAGGCTACAGCAGAAGGAATGTAAGGAAGAGGCACAGCGAAAAGCTGTGCTTTTTCTATGTAGAATAACGTTCATCGCGTATGTATGATTTTACGAGATAGTTGCTCCTCTTAAGTCCTAATCTCACTAAATATCACAAATTCTACTTATCTAATTTCTGAATATTTAATTAAAAATCGCGGTTATTTATATTATAATAATATGAACTGGTTTTAAATTACATTTTGATGAGGGTGGGTATATATGCTACAAGAGTTAAAGAGGAATATTTCTTCCGTTTTTATTGGTAAAGAACATGTGGTAGATTTATTGCTCGTATCGTTGCTTGCTGATGGACATGTTTTACTTGAAGACGTACCAGGTACAGGAAAAACGTTGTTAGCGAAAACGTTGGCGAAAAGTATTGGGGGACAATTTTCAAGAATTCAGTTTACACCAGATGTTCTGCCTGGCGATGTGACAGGTATGGAGTATTTTAATCCAAAGCTTGGTGACTTTACGATGCGTCTTGGTCCTGTTGTTGCGAATGTCCTGCTTGCTGATGAAATTAACCGTGCGATGCCGCGGACGCAATCGAGTTTATTAGAAGCAATGGAAGAGCGTCAAGTGACGATTGAAGGACGAACAACGCCGCTGCCGCGACCGTTTTTTGTAATCGCAACCCAAAATCCAATCGAATCACAAGGAACATTTCCGCTTCCCGATGCGCAATTGGATCGCTTTTTAATGACAGTTCCAATCGGCTATCCAAATGCGCAAGAGGAGCTAGAAATCATTCGCCGCTTCCGCCAGCACCAGCCATTTGAAGCATTAGAAGCAGTTATAGACACATCTGTTATTTGCACACTACAAGAACAGGTAAAGACCGTACATATGACCCCCGTAGTCGAGGAGTATTTAATTCGCTTAGCGCAAGCAACACGTCAGCATGAATACATCGAAGTAGGAATTAGTCCGCGCGGAACCCTGGCGCTGATGCGAGCGGCCCAGGCATTTGCTTTTTTACAAGGTCGTACATATTGTACGCCGCAAGACATGCAGACAATGTTGCCTTATGTATGGAGTCATCGCTTAGTATTATCAATGGAAGGAACGCTTCGGGTTACAAAACAAGAAGCATTAAACAATATCGTAACAAGTGTAGACGTTCCTGTGGAGATAGAAGGGCGATGAGAGGACAGCGCTTGGAGATTGTTCCTTTGCTGCTTCAGGATCATATTATTAAACTGACTATTCCAATTGCGTTTGTTTGTGTGTTCTTTTTTGGATACACGCCGCTGTCTTTTTTATTGATTGCGTACTACTTATTAGCAGCATTTGTGCACCACTATGTTAGACATATGGAGCATCATATAATTGTTCATGACAGTGCGCGAACCATGCGTCTATTTCCAAATGAATCAGGTGTAATTAGCGTTGTCATAGAAAACCGTGCTAAGCTGCCGCTTGTGAACGGTTCGTGCATGTTTCGAACGGATGCCAAACTACAATCTGAAACAAGTGCCCATCATGTATCCGAAAACATGATTTCCTTTCCTTTCGTGCTAGATGCACATGCACGTCAGCAATGGGATTTTACGTTTACAGCAGTAAAACGAGGAGCCTATCACATAAAACGTTTAGAGTGCATCGTCAGTGATCCATTTCACCTGACGCACATCCACCTGCCAACCATACATAAACTGAAAACAGAAATTCTTGTGTACCCAGCATTGCAAACAGTAAATGGTTTGCAGCAGCTTCATCAAGAAACATCCGGTACTTATAAGACAACGTTGTCCTATTATCGTGACGAAGCAGAATTGCTAGGCATAAAGCCGTATGAACGAGAGTCGTTTCGCTCTATTCACTGGAAGGCCTCTGCAAAAACGCAACAACTACAGGCAAAAGTATATCAGCCTGTACGCAATTTGTCTTGGAGCATTTGTTTATGCTTAGCTTCAAGCCGTGCGGTAGGCTGGAAAGCAAACATGGAAGAGTTGATTTCTTATACAGCTTATATATGCAAATACGCAGCTGAGAAGAAAATTCCCTTTGAACTATTCATAAGTGTGATGACAGAAAAAGGGCCGGTTCATATCTCTATGAAGGAAGGGATTCCAAATGTAGTACTGGCTTTAGAAGACTTAGCTCGCCTTTCGCAAGAGCATGTCTTGATTCAAGGAAATCGCTTTGTTCACTACTATATGAGCAAACGCGAACCGTCTGCGACTCTTATTTTTGTAGGAGTAAACAAGGAACACATACCTGCTACTCATGCACCAATGTATATTGTTTCCGATAAAGGAGTGGTGGAGCATGTTACCAACCTATCTGCGCTACGCGGCTAATGCTATTTTACTTATCCTGCTTAGTCTACAGCTACGTCTACCTATTGCAGAGGTATTACTGTTTCTAACACTAAGCAGTGTTTTGTACATACTAGTCGCAAGGTTTAAACGTTTATTTGTCGTTGTATGTATGATGCAATTCGCAACGGCTGTATATGTTTTCCCTATTATAGACGGAGCTTTGCTTGTATGTGCTTATTTAGTTCTCGTTCTAAAACAGGATAAAACACCAAAAGAAATGCTCTTGTATACGGCAGGCATTCCTGTAATCGCTACCTTTTTGCATATGGAGATTGCATCTATAGAGTCGTGGCTGTTACTCCTTTTACAAGGGATTTTAACCCTTGTATGGACGAGTCATAATCATAAGCAAAGTATGGCTCGACTGCTCATTATAGTGGGAGTTTCTGTAATCTCTTTCGGCTTACTCTTGCTCCTTCCCTATATTCGGTTTGTACTTGCACATATTATGGGTTTACTGGCATATGGGGCGGGGGAGATATTAAAGCCTTTGTTTGAGTGGTTACAATTAAACGCGGGCAGTGAGGTAGAAGAAGCTGCTGAAAAGATGAAAGCAGGAACGCCAAAATGGGCAGAAGGTGTTACGCAGACAAACACTTCTGTCACCGACTGGATTTATATTTTAGCAGTGGTAGTGATGTTATCAGTAATTAGTTATATCTGTATTCGCCTGATGAGAAAAAAGCAATGGCATAGCGTGCAGCTAGAAACGGCAATGGCCGCTGACTCCTTTGTACATATGCCTAATAAGCGTGTTCCTATCAAAGCACCTGCATCGCCTATTCGGAAACAAATCTTTACGCTTGAAAAAGAACTTCGAGAACCGTTCGGGCGCAAGCGCGGCGAAACCTTAGAAAGCTGGCTAACGCGCTTAGAAAAAGAAGAACTTATAGGAAATAAACACCTGCTGCTTATAGCCTATAACACAGCTCGTTATCATGATAAGCACGACGTGACGCTAGTAAAGCCACTACAACAAGAAATAAAGCAAATATTGAAGCGGCAGCGCGAAAAGCGCATTTGACGGACTTGATTGCTTCACTGCCAAACGGCTATGACACGCAAATCGGTGAGAGGGGATTAAAGCTCTCTGGCGGTCAAAAACAGCGCTTGGCAATTGCACGCATGTTTTTGAAAAACCCGCCAATTTTAACTTCCCTCCGAAAGAAGTCTCCTACTTCTAAACGTGAAGGTGCGCCAGCACCAGTGAAAGTGGGAGATGAATTTCGGTTAGGCGTAGCCTAAAGTTGTCTCTTTTTTTGTACTATGATATAATCAGTCTTATATAAAAGAAAGGCTGTTATATCAATGGAATTAGACAATAATAATCATTCAGTGTTCTTGTTGTATTATCGTCTCGTTCTGGTCGTAAAATATCGCAGAAAAGTGATTGACGATGCCATATCTGACTACGCGAAAGATATGTTTGTACGATTAGGTGAAAATTACAATATTTCCTTAGTCGAATGGAATC
>NZ_RIAV01000011.1 GCF_003852715.1 Ectobacillus antri | reverse complement strand
CTAACCTCGCTTTTCCCACCTTACGTGCTCCGCTAGACCCTCTTGCGGTACACCTAACCTCGCTTTCCTCATCTTACGTGCTCCGCTAGACCCTCTTGCGGTACACCTAACCTCGCTTTTCCCACCTTACGTGCTCCGCTAGACCTTCTCGCGGTACACCTAACCTCGCTTTTCCCACCTTACGTGCTCCGCTAGACCTTCTCGCGGTACATCTGCTTTCATCCCAAGCTAGGTAGACCGCAGCACCACCTCCGCGCTTACCTTAGCTGTCTAATCAAACGTTTGTTTAGTTAGAATTACCTATTCCTTCAACGCTTCTCGCCTTTTAATCAAACGTTTGTTTAATGTAAAAAGACACTGTCGTTGGGACAGTGTCTTCTTTCTTATGCGCCACCAGATTCCTGTTTTCTTCTTTCTCGTTCAACATGCTGCCACAGCTCCATAGACTCACGCACAATATCCTGAGCTTCTTGACTTAAGACCGTAACGGAAGACAACTCTTGTAGAATTTGTTCTGCCTCTGCATATTGCTCAGCATCCGCATATGCACGCGCCTTCTCAAGCTTACCGCTAAGCTCCTGAACTTGCACCTCTAATTTCTGGGCATTTACTATCACTTCACGCGCTCGCGGTTTTATAATCTCTGTAACTTTGTTTGTTTCTGTTTCATTAACAATCTGCTGTGCATATAAAATTGCTTTCTTTGTATCTCCCTCATCAAGTGCATCTATACTGCTTTTCATGGCCTGCAATGTCTTTACATAGGATTGAACATTTTTATCATTTTTTTCCTGCGCAGCTTGTTTAAAGGAAGCAACAGCCTCTTCATAACGCTCCTCTTTTACTGCTTTTACCCCCGCTTTGATATGGTTTTCATATGCTGAACTGCAAGCTGTCAATAGAAAGAGCATGCACATGAATGACGCTAGTTTTCGCATAATATGTCCCCTCTCGCTGTAGCTATCTCTTTTTCAATTATAATGAAAACTCTCTCATTTTTCGATAGAATAACAGATTTCACCGAAGCAATCGTCGTTTTTCTATCATCTCAGTAAGAGATTTATTTAAATCCTCTGCAATATGAGACATATCATGCTTAGGGCTTAGCTGTACAATACGAAGAGCATGGTGCTCTAGCACTTTGGATACAGGATAATCGACATGTACATTCGGATGGATTGCCCATACTTCATGGACAGGTCTTATATATTTCGCGTAATCCAATCCAAATAAAAATAAAGACCTGCAAGCTCCGGCATAGTTTGTGAGCTTTTTCATCGTAGCTGTTTTTTGTCTTACTCTAGTAGCATCCCATATGTGATGAAGCGGCCTATATTTAAAATCGAATACGAGACTTCCCATGTAAACATCTTCCTCAAATACATCCATGCGCATATCAGGGCAATTATTTGTACTATCTGTATACAGAGGCACCTGAAGGGACGTATGTGCAGGTTCACTTGGAATTTCTCCTTCATATACAAAGAGCACCTTAAGGTTTCCTCTTTTTAATGTTATACTTGTATTTCTATCCAATGTAGGTATTTGAATCTGTTCTGAATGAGAATTAGAGAAAATCCAACCCTCCTGCGGAGAAAAATGTAGTTCTTCTATTAAAAGCTTAAGGAATTGAATAAACCCCCAAGTCTCATACAGCTTATCCGTTCGTTTCCAGCGCAGATGATACGATGCATCTAAATTCATAGACCGATTACCGCACCAGTCTCTGTATATATGAAGAAAGGCACGATATTTAGCATTTAACTGAGCGGCTCGTGGTAAAATATTACCATCCCATATCCCAACTTCATGCCACCAAGAAGCAGATTGCAAGATATTGAGTTTCATAATAAGCTGACTGACCTCTTTATACACATTTTCCAGCCATCCTAGCGCTTTTTGCAGTTGCGACCGTTTCTGACTATTTCCTTCTCGTTGCAATTGTCTTTTCAGCATACTTTGATGAACAACACTTTCATTGCGCATTTCAATAAGTGAGGGCTTCATCATCTGTACAACAGATTTAATCCACCGATTTTCATGTATGTCATAATTCAAACGACGCACTGGAACCCGCCATTCATGCGCTCGATCAGGGTAGCGAAGGCGCTGGGCGAATGTCTCTGCATCCATCACGATAGGTTGATAATTGATCTTAGATTCATACGTTGTTGCCATTTCATAGTTTGCATGCGATACAAGCTCAACGAGTGCAGGCAATACCGTTTTATAGTGATATTGAAGTACTCTTGCTTTATGTGCAAATTCATGCGGTACCATCCTATACACTGAACCTTGGCTCACTACATCATAAGCAAGGCCCTCCAAGAACTCCTGCACCTCATCCTTCATCACCTGTAACTGGCTTTCTGTCACCTGCTTAGGTTGAATGCGAAGCATCGCATAATACCAACGCCCGCAATACACCCTAACTAAATAATCACCTGGTATGAGAGGAAAGTTTTCATGTGAAAACAACAGCTTTTTTTGCGAAGATGGTAATAAGTATGATTCTCCCTCTCCGTCACTCGATGTTTGAATTACACAATCATCCAGCCCTTCAATATATAAACGACAATCTTCATACGAACTTTGAAACAAGACAGTCACATCAATATTTTCGCGGATTATGCTGCATCCGTTGAGCTCATGTTCCTCTTCAACAAACATCAACTGCTCTCTAGCCTGCCCTTGCTGTTCAAAATATACCTGGAATTCAGTATGTGTAGCCATGTAGTTTCAACTCTTTTGCTTTTTGTTTCAAAAGGGCAATTGTGTGTGCAAAAGTGGACAAATGCTTATACTTTTCCAAAAGCACTAATAATTCACCTGCCACAATGTCACCTTTTTCCTTTTCATACGTACCAACCAAAGGTCTCCAAACTTCTTCCGCTCCGCGTATTTTTGTTAAAACACGCTGCACAATCTGTAAATCTAAAGCTTCTTCTCGCGTCATACTTCCCGTGTGCGGCAATAGCTGCAGGTACGCATTAATTTGTCTCACTACACGAGGACCTATCCCTGTACGCGCATCTGCCTTATGCATAGCTTCATGTATATCCCATAGTAAATCGATTTCAGCTCCACTCAGTGCAAATCCAGTGGGTTGGCGGAATGATGTATACCTCTCGTACGAAATGGGCGTTGTTTCAATAAGGCTATCTTCCTGAAGAAGAGCATATTTCATAATATTGAGGGTGATAACATTCGCTCGGTCGAGCACCTTATCCGAAAAATGATACGTAGATTCGTCTACATTTACAGTACCGACAAACATTACATTGTCCCCAATGGGAACTGTCGGTGGATATTGCTCTGCATTATGAAGAGTTGTTTTTAATTTTTCATGATATAAACGAATTTCCTTATTCTCTCGTCCCATTTCCAAAACCGATAAAAACTGAGAAAAATAATGTTCAACACGCGCTAAGTTCATTTCATCAAATGCAACCACATATAGCTTGTCCTGATGTTTAGAAGCATCTATTAATAAGTCAACCAAACCGGAATCACTGGCCCGATACACATTATTTAACAAATCCGTATAGCCCATTACATGTGTATCATCTGTCCATGCCGGTCTAACCGGAATAAATAACATTTGACGCTCATTATGGATACCAAGAGCCTTTGCATATGCATGGACAAGTCTAGACTTTCCAATTCCGCTCATTCCTTGAAGAATGACTAGATTTGAAACCTTCATCGCTGTATGAAAGTTTACTAAATCTTTTTCAGCATATAATAGTCCTTCCGCTTTTGTGACACGTATAAAATGCTGCAGAAATGCTTCCTCCTCTGCCTTCTCTTCTATACGGTCGATTTGAGAAGCTGTTGCGGCTACCTCATCTATTGCGACCTCAAAAGGTTCTGTGTCACTAAGCAAAGCCTTCAGGCTGTCATACATATGAATACTCATAAAAGATAGCGTTGCCGAAGCTTCATACATATCATCAAGCCACATTTCTGGAAGCACCTGAACCTTCAGCTTCTGTTGACAATGAAAACAAAATCCACCATGTGCATGGGAATGGCCGCTAAAAGAACCGATAACATATACCACCTCTTCACTTTCTTTCCAGAAAACGAACTCCGGTGTATCGTTACTTTCGGTAGAAATTTTAGGTATTTTCCCAACGTGCTTCTTGGCTTTAGTTCGCTGGCAAAACTCTTCCATGGAATAACCGTGCTTTTCCTGGCTGTACACAGGGACAGGAACAAAAATGTCACGATTTTGGAATGTATCGGCCTTGCGCAGTAATTCAATATCACGAGCTAAAAATACTTCTCCGCTTGCAGTTTGCTTACGTATAGGTGTAAATACAACAAGGTAATTCTCTAAAAAGTTACGCACATCTTCTTCACGAATATAATCCGGTTTCCTTAAATCATCGTGAAAACCAAACTTCTCTAGTTCCGTTGCATACCCTGTGAAATAATATTGATTTGGAAATGACTTAGGTGCTTTTGATATACGCTTAATCCAAAACTGAACCGTATTTTGACTATTCACAAATACACTTCTCGATTTACCTAAATTTGTTTCAACATCATAATTTGAAGCCACTGTACCTAGCATAGAAATATCCCATTGTTTCATCATATTGAGGCCTCCCATCGCACAAATTCATGCATATTATAGAACTCTTTTATCTGCTCCGTGCGTACAGATTTTTTAACTTTTCTCAGCAATGAAGGTGTCATTGTAAATCGTAGCAAACAAACATATTCAAAAGAAGATAATACTTCCGTTCCAATTGCCTGTTGAATTGCCTCATTTGAAAGAAATACTTCTGCTTTATCTGTAGCAAGTTCTGCTAGATCTCCAAGCACAGCAATCGTTTTTTGCGGCTCCGGTGATATTAAAAAGGCTTGCGGAGCACGTAAGGTTTCAATCTCTATTTGCTGTTTATGGCTTTCTTTCATGACCCTATGCAGCTCCTCACGTAGCTTTAACGTTTCCTGTTCATGTAACTTTTGCTCATATTCATATACAAGATTTCTCTCTTTCTCTTCTTGTATTCGTTTCTTTAATTCTTGTATTTCACCTTCTGCTTTCTTTATCTCGGTTTCTTTGTTCTTTAATGCTTGTTCCACTTGCAACAAATCTTTGGACAGCTCTTTTACTTTCCCATCCTGCTTTTTAACCTTTTCTTCTAAATTTCGAATAATGTTTTGTAACGACTGGATAGGATTTTCTATTTCTTGCGAAGCCACAGGTGCTTGCAAGCTTTTATATAATTGTTCTGCCATTTGTAGTTGCTCTTCTTCTTCTGAAAGCAATAATCCTGCTAAAACCTCAGCACCCCTTTTAAAATCCTTCATCTCATGTAATAGTTCTTGTTTTGTCTTAGGCCAAGCATGCTGTAAGTTCATATCTCCTAACACACTTTGTACACGAGCCAATAATCGCGGCTTTAATAAATCAGCAATTACTTTCGTTCGCAATCTTCGAAGCATTTCACGATCTACTTTTCGAAAACCATTGATAGTGATGTCTGTTTTTTTCATAATTTGATACAATTTCTCTTCATCCATTTCTTGAAAAATCCATTTCCAAAGTTCCTTCTCCATGAAATCATACCTTCTTTACGTTTTTAATAAGTTGTTAAAATTATTAAAAAATTTTTAATAATTACTATTATACATGAATTCCTGAAAGAAAGATTTTTAGGGTGAAAAGAATATAAAAAATGTTGGTTTCATATATATGGAAACGTATTTCAATAACACTTTTTTAGAAAGAGGAGGTAGTTAAATGGGCGTTCGCTTTATTAAGATTTCAACAATCTATTTAGTCGTTGGGGTTGTTTTGGGAATGTATATGTCTATTACACACTCTTACATACTGACACCTGTGCATGTACACATTAACTTACTAGGTTGGGCCGCTATGGCAGTTGCAGGTATCCTTTATCATCTCTTCCCAGATGCAGCAGCTTCAAGGCTTGGTAAGATCCACTTCTGGCTACATAACATCGCACTCCCTATTATGATGCTTGCACTTTCTTTTGTCGTAAAAGGCAAAGAAGCTGCCGGTCCCTTTGTCGCAATCGGTGGCACAGCGCTGACATTAGCTATCATTATTTTTATGGTTAATGTTTTTCTGCATGTCAAATTGCGTGAAGATTAAAAAGAGGCTGGGACAAACATATTTTAAGTGAAGAAAAAACCGAACTATCATGCAAAATTCTAATTTAGAATTTTGTAATAGTTCGGTCCTTTTCTTTGTATTGCTATTTTAAATGGCTCTATTCTAAAAAAACTGTTGTTTTTAGATAGGTTTCTTTGTTTCAGACTCCTGCAGAAGCAACGGCTCAGGTGAGACCCCATAGGCTATAAGCCGAGGAGGCTCACCGCACGCCCCGCGGAAAGCGAGCAACCCCGAGCGGAAATCAACCATTCCCCACTACTTGTTACATAGCAACAAAGTTTGCGAAAACAGCCTTTTAAATGGATTTATTCAGCTTTTGCAAGGGAAAATTCAGTTCTATCCCAGCCTCTTTTCGTTAAAACGCCCAGTTTCCGTTTCTGAAAATTGGTTCGCGTTTACCATCCTTGGTAATACCGTCAATATTCATTTCTGCAGAACCAATCATAAAGTCTTCATGTACAAGACTTTTGTTTGCGCCGCGCTCTTGTAGTTCTTCTTCTGTCATTGATGTACCGTTTTCTAAATTTACTGGATACGCCTCTCCAAGCGCTAAATGATTGGAGGCATTCTCATCGTACAGTGTATTGTAGAAAATTAAACCAGAGTCAGAGATTGGCGATTTATGAGGAACCAATGCAATTTCACCTAGATGACGTGCGCCTTCGTCTGTTTCAAGCAACAGTTTTAATGTGTCATATCCTACTTCAGCTGTGTAATCAACAACCTTTCCGTTTTCAAATGTTAGTGTAAAGTTGTCGATTAGGTTGCCTGCGTAGTTAAGCGGCTTCGTGCTTTGCACAACGCCGTTCACACCGTTACGGTGCGGCATTGTGTATACTTCTTCTGTTGGCATATTTGGATTGAATACCACACCATCCGCACTCACAGAACCACCGCCCTGCCATAAATGATTTTCAGGTAGTTCTACTGTTAAGTTTGTACCCGGTGCTTCATATACGATTTTTGCATATTGCTTCTCATTTAAATAAGCTACTTTTTGCTTTAATGTTTCATTATGTGTATGCCATGCAGCAATTGGATCTTCTGCGTTAATACGGTTAATATGGAAAATCGCTTCCCATAACTTTTCTGTTCCTTCCTCTAAAGAAACATCCGGGAAGATTTTTGCAACGGACGCTGTTGTTGGAACTGTGATAATAGACCAACGCATTTTGTCCGTCATCATGTAGCTACGGTATTTTTTCAAAGCTAAGCCCGCTGCTTTATTTGCATTAGAAATACGCTGCGAGTCGATGCCTTTTAGTAGATCTGGATTTGGTGCATAGATAGAAAGCACACACGCGCCGCTCTCTGCCATTTCTTCTAAGCCCTTCGCTTTCCAAAGCGGATATTCTGTAAACGCTTCATCAGGCGCGCTTTCGTATTTCGTTCTTGTTAGTTCATCATCATTCCACTCCACATGAACATTTTTTGCGCCTGCCTCATATGCCTTTTTCGCAACCAAACGCACAAATGGCGCTGTTTCAATCTGCGCATTGATAATAAGCGTTTGCCCTTCCTGCAAATTCACACCAACGCGAACAGCAAGCTCGGCATACTTCTCTACTTTTTCTTGGAATTGTGTCATTCTACAAACCTCCTATATGTATCATGCTGTTTACGTCTCCTTACAAGCGTAAGGCGCACGAAGACTACACACTAGGTCAGTCCTCATACAGCAGTATCTCTCATTAAAGTATACAGAAAAATCTAACAGATAGAAACTATTTAGTTTGAAACTGAGAGATGTAAACAGGTACTACATTAGGTACAAATAGAAAAACCAACGTTCTTTTTGTGGGAGAGAAGGACGGACCATGTTTTGCTACGGTTAGTGCTTAACAGATACGCGTGCGGAGTAAGACCATACACATGTAGTGAGATGCTATATTCTTACTTTTATATGTCGATGTGTAATATAGTTCTAACGTGTGTGAGCTATTGATATATATCAAATTTTATCATAAAAGCAAAAGTAGGATGGGCGCACAGATATGGAACAAGCTACACAACACTTATTGGGCATGACTTACCGCTCTACGTAACTCTCTTACACGCGCAGCAACGGCCGGTGCCTCACTAATCGCAGAGATAACAGAAATGCCGTCAGCGCCGCCTCGTATGACTTGATTTGCGTTTTCTACATGAATACCGCCAATTCCCACAATCGGAATAGCAATGTGTTGCTTTCTTATTTCTTCAATAACCACCGTTCCTTGTACACGCTTGGCATCTGCTTTTGAGTTTGTTGGAAAAATAGGACCGATGCCGAGGTAATCGGCACCATCTCGAATCGCTTGCTTTGCCTCCTCTACACTATGCACCGATACACCTAAGATACGATTGCCGATTCTTTCCCTCACAAGAGAAGCTGCTTCATCCTCCTGTCCGATATGAACACCATCCGCATCTAAGGAAAGGGCCAGCTCAATATCATCATTTACGATGAATGGCACCCCGTTCTCCTGACAAATCCGCTGCACTCTTTGTGCTAATGCATATCTTTGTTCGCCGTGCAGCGCATCGTTTCCTTTTTCCCGAAACTGAAATAATGTAATGCCACCTTGAATGGCTTGCTCCACAACTGTTTCTAGATTTTCTTTGCAGTTATTGCTGCCGGCGATAAAGTACACCGGCAGCAGCTCTCTCATCTTCTTCGCTGTAATTCTACTCATCGTAACACCTGCTTGAGCGATTTTTGATAAGCCCAATGATTCGTAGGGCCATGGCCTGCCCCAATCTGCAGCTCATCTGTAATAGCCGCTTGAATAAACGCTTTGGCTACTTGCACTGCTTCTTGTACAGATTGTCCTTTTGCTAATTGCGCTGCAATCGCCGCCGCAAACGTACATCCCGTGCCATGTGTATTTTTCGTCGCAATCTTTGGGCTTGTATAGTAGAAAAAGGAAGTACCGTCATATAAAAGATCCGTTGCTTCGTCAAGTACATCATGACCACCTTTAATGACAACATACGTTACACCCATACTGTGCAGTCGCTTTGCCGCACGCTGACGGTCTGCCATCGTTTCAATTTTCATTTTGGTCAAAACCTCTGCCTCCGGTATGTTCGGCGTTACTACAGTAGCCAGTGGTAGTAGCTCTTCTTTTAATGCCTCCACGGCCTCCTGCTGCAGCAAAGATGCACCGCCCTTAGCAATCATAACCGGGTCCACGACAACATGTTTCCAGCCAAATTGTTCAATACCTGCCGCAACAGCGCGAATGATTTCTGCGCTAAATAACATACCCGTCTTGATGGCATCTGCTCCCATATCAGTACCGATTGATTGAATTTGTTGTGTTACGGCTTCGACTGACATGGGATACACACCTTGCACACCAAGTGTATTTTGCGCTGTTACAGCGGTAATAGCAGACATACCGAATACATCAAGCTCCTGAAACGTTTTCAAATCCGCTTGAATGCCGGCACCACCGCCACTGTCTGATCCTGCAATCGTTAATACTTTATACATGACTGTTCATCCCTTCTATAAGAGCTCTTTCCTCAACATGAACACGCGAAACAATAGCAAGCGCATCTAGCAAAGCAATTTGAAAACTCCCCGGGTTATCTCCCGCTTGTTCATACGCTAGCTCTGCCGCCACACCATAGCAAGCAAGTGCTGCAGCCGCAGCAAATGCAACGTCTGTTTCTACTGCGGCAAATGCACCAATAACCGATGTTAACAAGCAGCCTGTTCCAGTTACCTTTGTTAAAAGGGGGTGGCCGTTTGCAATGATGTATACACCTTGCTCATCAGCAACTACATCTTCCTTCCCCGTTACAACGACAACCGTTTGCAGTCGCTTGGCAGCCTTTTGCGCTAGTTCTACAACGCTACCTTCCCCGGTGCTGTCCACTCCTTTAATTGCCCACGCTTCTCCAATCACATTGGCAATTTCAGCCGCATTCCCGCGAATGGCTGACAGCTTCACTGTCCCAGCAATGGCACGAGCTATTTCTGTTCGATACGGCGTCGCACCTGCACCAACCGGATCAAAAATAACAGGAACGCCGCGCTCGTTAGCCGCTTTTCCTGCAAGTAACATCGCCTCTACCTCTACCGCGTTTAGCGTTCCCATGTTTAAAACAAGCGCACCCGCAATGCGCGCCATGTCCGCCACCTCCTCGTGTGCATATGCCATCACAGGAGACGCACCTAACGCCAACAAACCGTTGGCTGTAAAGTTTGTCACTACGACATTTGTAATATTATGTATCAGCGGATTTTCATTACGTACCTTCTCTAGTAAACTTGCTACTCTTTCCTTCATGGTTCTTCACTCCTTTAGCAAAATAAAAAAGACACTTCGCGTATGCAAAGTGCCTTGAATTTCTCAAGCAACATTCTCCCTACGCTGGCATTATCCAACAGGTTCAAACGGTCTACGGCAAAGTAGCCGTACTCTCAGCCCTCTTCTCAGGCTCCCGGTACGTTTATTTTGTTTTCAAACACATTCTACTCCCAAAAAGAAGAAATAACAAGTAAAAAAGAGGTACTGACCCAAAAGTTCGCTTGTAACGGACATTTGGAGTCAGTACCTCTTTACATTGTATTAGAATTTTGCTTGATAGTTTACAAGCTCCCAAGTGTGAACTGCTGTTCTGTAGCTGTCCCACTCTGCTTTTTTCAGCGCTACGTACTCGCCGTATACGTGCTCGCCAAGTGTTTCGCGGCCAATTGTGCCTTCTTGTAGTGCTTCTACAGATGCCTCTAGGCTACCTGGTAGGTTTTCAATGCCGTAAGCTTTGCGCTCTGCTTCAGACATGTGGAAGATATCTGCATCAACAGGAGCTGGTGCTTCTAGACCTTGCTCGATACCTTTTAAACCAGCTGCCGCGATTACCGCAAATGCTAAGTAAGGGTTAGCAGATGGATCTGGGCAACGAAGCTCAACACGCGTTGCAACGCCGCGTTTTGCAGGGATACGAATCAATGCAGAACGGTTGGATGCAGACCAAGCGATATAGCAAGGTGCCTCATAACCAGGAACAAGACGCTTGTAAGAGTTTACAAGTGGATTTGTAATTGCTGTGAAACTTTTAATATTTTCCATTAAACCAGCAATGAACTGATATGCTGTTTGAGACAATTGTGCTTTATCATTTGCATCATAAAATGCGTTTTCGCCATCTTTAAAGAAAGACATGTTTACGTGCATACCAGAACCATTGATACCAAATACAGGCTTTGGCATAAATGTCGCATGCAAGCCAAATTTCTTTGCAATTGTTTTTACGACCCACTTGTAAGTCGTAGATTTATCCGCTGCTTCAAGAGCGCTAGCATATTTAAAGTTAATTTCGTGCTGACCTTCTGCTACTTCGTGGTGAGAAGCTTCAATGGTAAAGCCCATCGCTTTTAGCGCACGGTAGATTTCTAGACGAACGCGCTCACCTAAGTCTTTAGGAGATGGCTCAAAATAACCTGCATTATCATGAAGGACTGCAGTAGGTGTGCCTTTTTCGTCAGCTTCGAATAAGAAGAATTCTAGCTCAGGACCTACAGAAATTGTATAACCTTTATCCGCCACTTTATCTATAACGTTTTTCAACACGTTACGTGTGTCACCTTCAAAAAGTGTTCCATCTGGATTTGCAACACTACACAAGAAGCGAGCTTCTGCATAGCCTTCTTCTACTGTCCAAGGAAGAACCGCGAACGTGTTTAAGTCCGGTTGTAAATATAAGTCTGATTTATTAATTGGAGAGAAGCCTTTGATAGAAGAACCATCAAACATCATTTTTCCTTCTACCACATCTTCCAACTGCTCTGCCGTTACCGTTACGTGCTTTAAAATACCTTCAATATCAACGAACTGCAAATGCAGCAATTCTACGCTTTTTTGAGTAATAATCTCTTGAATCGTTTCCAATGTAAGTGTACCTTCTGTAACTTTAGAAGCAGTTGTTTGAGTCATGTTATTTCTCCTCTCATTTACGTGTCATATTTTCTAACATGAACTCATTATATTCTATGTCTATCAAATAATTCAATATTTTTTTGCATATTTTTTTGGGAATTTTCGTCTTTTTTCCAGCATTGTTGCTTATATTTTTTGAAAACGCTTACTTCATTGCCTGAACTCCGAACAAAAGAGAATTCATTCCTTTACTCATTCAGATTACATAACAAAACGACAAGCATGATGGCTTGTCGTTTGCTTCTTTACACTTGCTAGGTGGACCCTACCTATACGGAGTACCGCTTTTTGAAGACGATCAGAACCCCTCACCGCAATCACGCAAGGCTCGTTCTTCTCTCCTATCTAAAAAGTAAGCTTAATATCCTTTCTGCAAATCTACTATATTACTAGGGACATTCCCTGTTTCAACTTCTCGCAGTGTCTCTAAAAAACATTGCACCGCTTCTTCGGGCGTAGTAACCGCAGAAATGTGGGGTGTGATGATTACATTCGGGTGATTCCACAAGAGAGAATCCTTCGAAAGCGGTTCCTGTGCAAATACATCAAGTACCGCTTTTCTAACGTTGCCAGTCGCTAAAGCTTCTACAAGTGCTTCATCCTGTATCGTTCTACCTCGCCCCACGTTTATAAAGCCGGCATGGCGCAGCTGACAAAAAAAGTTGCGATTGAATATACATTCTGTCTCACGCGTTAACGGAAGCGTCGAGATAATCCAGTCCGCTTTCCCTATCACTTCCTCGGCACGTCCCATTTCGTAGACTTGATCAAAATATATCTGCGCCGCTCCGCTTCTAGAGAGCCCGATTACTGTAACACCAAAAGACGACAATACCTTAGCTAATTCACGTCCAATCTCCCCTGTGCCGAACACAACAACTGTTTGCGTATGTAGTAAATGCGGTGTAGCTGGTACCCACCGGTATTGCTGTTGCTGCGCTTGAAACTCATCGTGCTTTTGCAAATCACGAAGTATATAACTTAAGCAATACTGAGCGATTCGTTCACCAAAAGAGCAAATAGTACGGGTAAGCAACACTGCTTTGTTCCAAGGTCTTTGAAAAAGAAAAGCATCCACACCCGCACCTAAGCTATGCACCCATTTTACAGATGTAAGACTTGCTTGTGCAGGAGGCGCAAAGCCAACGTAGGCATCTGCCCAAGACAAGTCGGCTTCGTTCACTTCTTCCTCTGCCATAAACTTATATTCATATAAATCTTCATCCACGTATTGCCGTATAACCTCACGCAGTCTACCCGTTACTATGATTCGCTGAATTTTCATAACTTTTCCTCTCTACCTTAACATGTAATATTACCTTTTTATATTTGTGCACATACAATATGATTCTCATGTTTTTTCTACTCCATAGGCATATCATATCAAAAAGTGCTAATCTTTCTAACTTTTATCATAATGATACAACAAAAAAACTCCCGCCAATGGCGAGAGCTTATACGTTAAATTGCTCAATTGTTTTCTTTAAATCAGCCGCTTTCTGTTGCAGCTCTCGTGTTAATTCTTCTACTAGTTCAATATGCTCTGTTTGTTGCACCGTTGCTGATGCCACGTGCTGGGCGCCTGCTGCTGATTCCTCAGCAATAGCAGAAATTGCCGACACCTGTGCACCCGCCGCATGAATATGCTGAATTTGTTGCTTCATATACTCACTGATCTTTGCTACACCTTGCGCTACGTCAGTAACAGATACGGACATTTCTTTCAAAAGTAACTCCGTCGCTTCCCCGCGCTTTGCTTCATCGTTTGCTGTCTTTACTTGTGCACTCATTCGTTCTACAACAATCTGAACCTCTGTTTGCATACTGCTTAACAAACTAGAAATACTTTGCGCAGAGTGTGCACTTTCATCAGCAAGTTTACGTACCTCTTCCGCTACAACCGCAAAGCCTCTGCCATGCTCACCTGCTCTAGCCGCTTCAATAGAGGCATTTAGCGCCAATAAGTTCGTTTGACTTGCAATTGCACTTACAAGTTCCACAATATTTCCAACCTGCTTTGTATGCTCCTCTAGCCTGCGCACACTTTGCATAGACTGTTCATTTTCTTCTGCTAAGCTGTGAATACCTTGAATTAATGATGTAAATACCTTTGTACTTTGACCAAGAGCCTGTACCATTTGCGAAGCTAACTGATCAGAATGTCTTGCTTGTTCTTCTGCACGACCCGCAAGATCAACTGTTTTAGAAACTGTACCGGAAATTTCTTGAATAGAAGCTGCCGATTGGTCAGCACCACCTGCAATTTCCTGCAACGTCGCAGACACTCCTTTTGCTTGCTGCGCAACTTCACTGGTACGCAAGCAAATCTGCTCAACCTTTTCATTTGTTTCCGTAAAGTTTGTATCAATATTGCGAACCATTGCTCGCAAGCTTGCTAGCATCATATTAAATGCAGAACTCAAAGAGCGTACCTCATCCTCCATCTTCGGTAGCGGTACATCTTCTTGTATATCACCTTGCGCAGCTCTGCGAACCGCTTCTTCTAATTGACGAAGTGGCTTTACAATAAATCCACCAGCACTGTATGCCAAAATCCCTGACCACACTACCCCAAGCAACATAACAAGCGTTACAAACAAACCTTCGCTCATTTGCTCTTTCACATAATCGTAAATTACAAAGATAAAAAATGCGCTTACAGAATACGTAATCATTGCTAATACCGTTGTGAACAACATCAATTTAAACTTTAACCCAAAGAAAAAGCGCGGCTTTTTCACCATCATATCCTCCCCGTATATTACATAATAGTTTATATATTTATATTACAAGGTTTTTTGATATAAGGATATGGAAAATAAAAAAATACACACTTTTTATTTTTATTTTAATTATTTTAAAAAATATAGAGATGTACTTCTTTTATTTTTATTACAGATTATGCGTTAACAATGGCTCATACATCATGATACCCTGGTTTTCCGTATTCATCATCAATTATTACACTTTGTTTATTCAATACATTCCGGTGCAATACGTTATAGCGAACACCCCCCCTACACAGGAACAATTGCCTGTTCCTTTTCATAGACCTCATATCACTTCGCCCGGTAAGATAGCTTCCCCACCATAATCTGATATTTAGAACGCTTTTAGGGACACAAATTTACTAAGTTCATTCTCACACCGCACGCGCTCCTCTTCAGCACTGTCCGCTTCAACACCACACCCGACCTCTCTATCATCTAAGAGAAAATCGTTCATCTCTACCTCACAGCCCATACAACCTACACTTATCATAAAAACTCGTTTTCCCCATACCTAACAGCTTCGCCGCAAGCTGCTTATTGCCTGATGTATGACGTAACGCATTTTGTATGGCCTGCTTTTCAGCTTGCATCAAAACGTCCCTCATTGGGATAATTGGTGTATGCTGTGTACCCAAAACGCTTTGCTGCGCTGTATGAGGTACATGTTCCTGTAAGTATAATGGTAAATGTACGATTTGAATCACGGTACCATCTAGAACATTGACTGCGCGTTCAAGAACATTTTCTAGCTCGCGTACGTTCCCAGGCCAACTATGCTGCTGAAGGCGTGTAATAACTTCATATGATAATGATAGACCTTGCCGATTAAACTTACGCTCCAATTTTCGAAGGAGCGACTTGGCGATTGCCACTAGGTCATCTTTACGAATACGCAACGGTGGAATCTCAATTTTCATCACATGTAAACGATAGTATAAATCTTGACGGAACTTCCCTTCGCGCACCATCTGTTCCAAATCGCGATGGGTCGCGGCAATAATACGTACATCAACAGAGATTGGAAGCTGCCCTCCAACTCTTTCTATCTCTTTTTCTTGTAATACACGAAGCAATTTACTTTGCATATGAAGCGGCATGTCCCCAATTTCATCAAGAAACAATGTACCGCGATGCGCGAGCTCAAATTTCCCTTTTTTCCCACCTTTTTTAGCGCCCGTGAAAGCACCTTCTTCATAGCCAAACAACTCTGATTCAAGCAAATGTTCTGGTATAGAAGCACAATTCACACGAACGAATGGAAAATGTCCCCGAGGGCTTGTTTGATGAATCGCATGAGCAAACAACTCTTTGCCTGTACCAGATTCCCCTGAGAGAAGTACAGCAGATTGACTCCCAGCCACTCGCTCTGCCAAACGCTTTGCCTCTTGAAATTTCGGATGTATACCAATTAAATCTCCAAATCCGTATTTACTACGAAGCTCCTTATCAAATCGCTTTTTATAATACTTTAACTCTTCTAAAACAGGCTGTACCTTACGAGAATAGTCCAGCCAATCCTGTGAGTTCCGAAACATGACCGTTCCGACCGCACCAACTAATTCCCCGCCCACATACAAAGGATAGCGATTGGCGATCATTTCACTCCCTTTAATAGATTGAATAGAAGCTACTTCTGCCTGACCTGTTTTCACAATCAAATGCATTCTTGTATTCTCAATTACATCCTGCACATGCTTACCAACTGCGTTCACTGTATCTGTATCTAAAAAATCACAATACGCCCCGTTTATATAACGAATGATTCCTTCACGATCTACAACTACAATCCACTCTGCAGCTAGGTTTAAGATTTCCTCCAGCCACTCGTACGGTAGTTTACTTTGCGTCATCATCCATATCTCCTCCGCATTCCCCTGTATGTCTATCATACCAAAAACAGACTGAATTTTCAGCATCTTATAAGCCTGTTTAGAGAAATACTTACCAATCAACAAAAAAAAGAAGAGGTTTCCCTCTTCTTTTTTTACTGCACGGTATACCCACCATCAAGTACGGCCGCTTGCCCTGTAATTCCTTTTGCTTTATCGCTCGCTAAAAACGTTGCATAGTCTGCAATCTCACTTACAGACAACAAGCGTTTTTGTGGTACCAGCGGGTAAATTACCTGCTCGAGCACACTCTCTAGTGGTACATTACGCGTTTTTGCCAAATCACCCAATTGATTACGCACAAGCGGTGTATCTACATACCCAGGACATAGTGCATTAACCGTAATACCATGTGCCGCTCCTTCTAGAGCTGCTACCTTGGTTAAGCCGATTACACCATGCTTTGCGCTGTTATAAGCGGCCTTACCCGCAAACCCTACCAAGCCATTAATAGATGCCATATTAATAACTCTTCCGAATCCTTGCTTCTTCATAATAGGAAACGCATATTTAATGCCGATGAAAGGCGCTGTCAACATTACCTTTACAAGCAATTCAAACTTTTCAATTGGAAAGTCTTCAATGGAAGACACATACTGTAAACCTGCATTGTTTACTAGAACATCTAATCTTCCAAACTCCTGCATAACCCGTTCAAAGCTATCGCGTACTTGTTCCTCCTTGGTAACATCGCACGCTACGGCGATTGCTTCAAAGCCCTGTTCGCGTAAATGATGAGCTGCCGTTTCCGCCGCTTCTCCGTTCAAGTCAGAAATCACGACTTTTGCGCCTTCAGCGGCAAAGGTTCTTACAATCTCCAAACCAATTCCGCTTGCTGCTCCTGTTACTAACGCTACTTTTTGTGTAAGTGCCGTCATCATGATCCCCCCTTACAAGCTTACGCCAATGCGCACATTCGGGCTTACCGAGAAAGAAGCTTCTGTTTTCTCCTGTACCTCTTCCACAGTTACTCCTTCTTGCGTCTCAACCAACACCATACCTGCATCTGTAAAATCAAACACAGCTAAATCAGTAATAAGACGATGCACAACACGTCGGCCTGTTAAAGGTAATGTACATACTTCCTTCACCTTAGATTCACCATGCTTATTAACATGCTCCATGATAACGATGATACGTTTCGCGCCGTTTACAAGATCCATCGCACCACCCATACCTTTTACCATCTTACCTGGAATCATCCAGTTTGCCAGGTCGCCATTTTCTGATACTTCCATACCTCCCAAAATTGCGAGATCAATATGACCGCCGCGAATCATCGCAAAAGACTCAGCGCTGTCAAAATAAGCGGCTCCAGTAACCGCTGTCACTGTTTCTTTACCTGCGTTAATTAAATCCGCATCTTCCGTTCCTTCGATTGGATACGGTCCGATGCCCAAAAGACCATTTTCTGATTGCAATAGGACATTATAATCTGCTGGAATTTCATTGGCTACAAGCGTCGGGATACCAATTCCTAAGTTTACGTTCATACCATCTTGAATTTCTTTCACGGCACGCTTTACAATTTTCATTCTTGCATTCATATTTGCCCCTCCTTATGCCTGCACAACCGTGCGGCGCTCAATTCGTTTTTCATAGTTTTCTCCAAGTAGCACACGTTGGACATAGATACCTGGTGTGTGAATTTCATCCGGATCTAACGCACCTGCTTCAACAATCTCCTCTGCCTCAACAATTGTAATTTTACCCGCCATCGCCGCTACTGGATTGAAATTACGAGCTGTTTTACGGAACACGAGATTGCCAAGTGTATCTGCCTTCCATGCCTTTACCAATGCAAAATCACCAACGATACCTTGCTCTAAAATATACATACGGCCATTAAACTCCTTATGCTCCTTACCCTCTGCAACTGGCGTTCCGACCCCTGTAGCTGTATAAAAGCCTGGAATACCAGCACCGCCTGCGCGAATACGTTCAGCTAATGTACCTTGTGGCACAAGTTCAACTTCAAGCTCTCCACTTAAGAACTGACGCTCAAAGATTTTATTCTCACCCACATAGGAAGAGACCATTTTTTTAATTTGACGGTTTGCAAGCAACAATCCCAATCCCCAATCATCTACACCGCAGTTGTTGCTTACTACCGTCAAATCCTTTGTACCTTGGTCACGCAGCGCTAATATCGCTTTTTCAGGTATACCGCAAAGACCGAATCCTCCGACAATCAAGGTCGCGCCATCGTGAATATCTGCTACTGCCTCTTGAAATGAGCTAACTACCTTACCTTTTTTCATGACCGTTCCCCCTTAAAATTTATCATGTAGAACATTCCAGTCGCCGGATTCCGGCGACTGAATCTACCATTTACACCAGACCTGTTAAGCTGTAGACACCAATAATGAAGAATACTGCAATTGTTTTAATGATTGTAATCGCAAAAATATCACGGTACGATTGACGGTGCGTAAGCCCAGTAACCGCAAGTAATGTGATAACCGCTCCGTTGTGTGGCAGTGTGTCCATACCGCCGGATGCCATGGAAATAACGCGGTGCATTACCTCTGGCGGAATATTGTACTTTTCAATTGCTTCCAAGTACTTTTCAGACATGGCGCTTAGCGCAATTCCCATACCGCCGGATGCAGATCCTGTGATACCCGCAAGTGTCGTTGTTGTAACAGCGCCGTTCACAAGTGGGTTCGTAAACGTTTCTCCAATCCCTTTACTAATAACACCGAACCCTGGCAGAGAAGAGATAACGCCCCCAAAGCCGTACTCTGCACCCGTATTCATCGCTGCCAGCAAAGCACCGCCAATACTTGCATTAAGACCAGCCTGGAAGTTTGTTTTTACGCGGTTCCAGTCGTATAAGATTGTCGTAATAATACCCACTAAAAGCGCCATCTGTACCGACCAAACTGCTACAACTGATGCAGTTTCAATTTTTCCAAATGCTTTTAAGCCAATTGCCGCAAAATCAAAGCCGTTTGGATACCACTGCGGAATGTAAATTGTGAAAACTTTGTTCATCACACCAACTAGAATGAGCGGGACAAACGCAAGCAACTGACGCCCCATGCTCGTATTCGTACGAAGTGGCGTTTGTTGTTCTGTTACAGGTGCCTCTTGCGCAGCCGCAAGCTCTGCACCATCAAAACCATAGTAACCTTCTCCCGCTGCTTCTGCTTTTTTACGACGAGTTTCTAAATACCAGATACCTAGGATTAATACAAAGATGGCACCGATAATTCCAAGCGTTGGAGCAGCGTAAATATCAGTTTTAAAGAATGTCGTTGGGATGACATTTTGAATTTGCGGCGTTCCCGGCAACGCATCCATTGTAAACGTGAATGCACCAAGTGCGATTGTTCCTGGAATTAAGCGCTTTGGAATATTTGCTTCCCGGAACAAGTTCGCAGCGAACGGATACACAGCAAATACCACAACGAACAAACTCACACCGCTGTATGTAAGAATCGCTCCCATCAATACAATTGCTAGTACAGCGCGTTTTGCACCGACAAGTTGAACAATTGTTTTAGCAATAGATTCAGCCAATCCTGACATTTCAACAACCTTACCAAAAATGGCACCGAGTAAGAATACAGGGAAGTACATCTTAATGAAGGCCACCATTTTCTCCATAAAAATATTGGAGAAGAACGGCAAGACGAATTCCGGGTCTGTCAAAAGAACTGCGAACAAAGCGCAGATTGGTGCAAATAAGATGACAGAGAATCCGCGGTAAGCAACAAACATCAAAAGCCCCAGCGCCAACAGAATAACAACAAATTCCACAAACATCCCCCTTTTCCCTTTATACGGTTTGTATAAAAATAAATAATTGCAATAAAAAAGTAACCGTTTTCATTTTTGTTATAATAAAAGTTTAGTAGCTTCTCCTTTCCTTAATATTTGTTCCTTTTCTCTTCTTAATAAAGCAAATACTGTGCCAACTCATATAATTATTACGTACAATTTTTAGAAACTTAATCGTATCAACGAGAAGCTTTTGTACCTGCTTCTAAAAAGAAACTTCAATACCCACTATATTTTGTTTATTTTCCGAAAAATCGGAATTTAAACACTTGCATTTCCGCTAAAACGGAATTTTCCGGAATAACGGAACGTATATGCAAAAAAAGGTATGTATTTTGCGGATACACACCTTTTAATCAAACGTTTGTTTAGTTTGTTCAATCCAGTGGCTGTGGGTTATAGCTAGATCCTGTTACATCCGTTAGATCACTAATTGCACGCCAAAGCTGCGGGTAAAACATCGTTCGAGCTCCGCGTTCTAACGCCTGTGCAGGTACCCCTTTTAAACTTTTTGTTTCAAGACCAATCATGCGGCGTACAAGCTGAATATGTGAATAACGGAAGCTTTGAAACTTTTCATCAAATGTATGCAACTCCTGCATTAAGGTAAAGAGCGAAAAATACTTGTGTGCATCTTGATGTAATGTAAGAGGCGATAATCCATTTTGCAAAAGTAATGTTTCAAACGGTGCCCACAGTGTAGGGCCTTGTTGTAAAATCGCATTAAATCCTGGAGAGTCCTGACCACTTCCTCTTCCTAAAGCCAAGCGGATTGTGTGATAATCACGCGGGCTAATCGCTTTCACCATATCAAATACATGCGGTAAGTGCTCGAGATGCACATTTATCCGACGAAGCTGCGCAATTGCTTTTGTCAGCTCGCTTCCTCTCATATATTGATTAGCTAGCTTAATATGCTGCAGAATCAGTTTAAAATGCAGCTCAGCAATTTGGTGAATGGTTTGAAACGTCAATTCATCATCACAGCATAATTCTCCCTCTGTTTTCTGCAACTCCAACAGCTCTTCTGTTCGAATATATTTCTCGTAATCTGTTAGCTTTTTCATTGTTTTAGTCCCCTTTCCATGAACGAAGTATCGCACGCACAGGACTACCATCTCCTTCTATGAGCGCTAGCGGCAACGCAACAAGCTCATAGTCACCTGGGTTGACTCCTTCTAAATCCAAACCTTCTAAAATATGAATGCCGTGGCGGTGAAGTGCATGATGAGCCAGTAATTTCTTACTATCAAGCGGGTCGACCGAGGGAACATCCACCCCAATGAGTTGCACGCCTTGCGCTGCCAAATATGGTGCAAGATCAGCCTCTAGGTACGTAATAGAATCTGGAAACATCTCTGAATTACTCCAAGAAGACGTGCGAAGCAATAAACGTTCGACTCCTTTTATATCCAAATCTTGAAAGTCACTACTACCAATGCTTTGCTTTCCTATCATATCCACAACGCGAGCCTTACCGATATATCTTTCTAGCGGCAGTTCGCACGTTTGTTTGCCCTCGTTATCAAAATGAAATGGCGCATCTACATGCGTACCGGTATGAATACTCATCGTTAGCTTTCCTACATTTACTGATCCGCTCTGCTCCTTTGACCAGCTGACCTCATATGAAAAAGGTGTATCACCTGGCCAAGTCGGTGTTTTCGTATGAAGCGGTCTAGAAATATCAATAATCATAACAGTCTCCTTACGAAATAATTTAGCAATACAAATTCGTAATAATATTATCCTCCTTTATCCTGTGATCATCGTGGTCTTTCCCTTTAGCCAGACGTTCATTTGAATCATAGCCGTTTGAGCGGAGCTGGCTTTGTACTGCATAAATGTCAGCTGGAGTATTAAATTTTAACCAGCTATTATGGAAGCGATTACATTTTTGTTTGAATATAGACAAATACTGTCTACAAATGCAACCTGTCGCGTCTGCTCCCTACGTATGGGTAATCACCCTAATGAGATGTGAGATCCGGTGCAACTGTAAACAGATACCTCCTTTGCAGAAACAATACGGTTATATACTAAGAAGTCTTTTACAAAACATCTTTCATATTCATGGTAAAGAATAACCTTTCTATCTGTCAATGTTTTCTGAAAATATAAATTACTCTAAATGGAGAGTAGCTTACACAAATTATTTTTCATTTATTTGTAGCAATATCAACCGAGTTGCTATTGTTATCGGCCGATTCCTACTTCTATCGGCCGATTCCTACTTCTATCGGCCGGTTTCCTACTTCTATCAGCCGGTTTCCTACTTCTATCGGCCGGTTTCCTACTTCTATCGGCCGGTTTCCTACTTCTATCGGCCGATTCCTCTTCGTTATCTTTATAAGCTATTCTAAAAAAGACCTGTGCAATCGCACAGGTCTAGGCATTATTGCCAGATGGCATTTACCCACTCCGGATGGTCAATGAATGGATTGCGGTTATGTTGATATTTTGTGTAGATAATATCGTTGCGCTTTCTTTCAAAGTTATCAACAGGGTCTTGCGCGTGCCATTGTAGCAGCACAGAAAGTTTTCCATGGTAAGGAGCTGTGCCGTTATTTACATAGTTGTTTATCTCTAAGTTTAGTTCACCGTTGTCCCCTTCATAGCGCACCGCCATATAAAACAGCATGCGTGCTACATCGCCTTTTACACTGTCTCTTGGTTCCCAAGAATCGCTGTCATAACGACATTGCGTCGCCTCGGAGTGATATACACCGCCGTTATCAAAGTCTAAATTGCCGCGTGCACTGTTTACGGATACGTCTGTCGGACGCAAATGATGTAGATCCGTGCCCGCTCCTGCCGTAGTTCCGAAATCACCATGCGATTTTGCCCACACATGCTCACGGTTCCAGTCGTCCACGCCAGATCCGTTTGTGAACTTCCCTTGCGAACGACCGGTGTATAGTAGAATTACATTGTTAGTATTGTTCGGATCTTCATCTGTATAACGCAGTGCATCCCATACCGCATCATAAGAAAGCTTTGTATGATCATCAATGATGTTATGCAACTCTTGTTTTAATGCGCTACCTGTTTTACCGATGGCGCTACTGTAGTATGTACTATCATAAGGAGTTGTTGTACCGCCGCCCGTGCTGGCGCTCTTTTCCATACTCGTTACATTTTTAATACCTGCATGTGTAAAATACGCTGTTAAGTAGCCTGTCACCTTTACTGCAGTACCCTTTAAGCTTGGATTGCTTTGCAAACCAAAAGTTGTACGATATGAAGTGGGAATTTGTACGTAAATCATGTTAGCTGTGTTCGTTTCGGTTGGACTGTCCGCTAACGCAAGTGCATAATCATTTGGATAATTACTTGTAACGACTGTGTTGGTTGCTGTCGGTTGTCCCACAACGTACCCTTGCACGGTTTTCAGTGTATTGTTTTGCGTGGCGATTGCTTGCGCTACCGTGTACGGTGAAGCGGCCGATCCGTCCCCAGCAAATACTGACTTCATGGATACGGTTGTCATGATACATGTCATGATAACTAAAAGTGCAAAAAAACGTTTTGCATACTGCATTTTCATGTCCTCATTCTCCTTTTTATTTGAAATACACACTCCGTTATCATACAACATTTCCACATCCTTTTTTCATTAATTTTGTAAATTTTCCGATATTTATACGTAAAAAGACAGCTTGTAATTCAAAGCTGCCTTTACAAATCAAATTCCATATGCGGTTTCGCACATATGATTAATCATATCTTACCTCTTTCGGCGCCCTTGACTGCTTTTTGCCTGCGCACGTGCTGGCTTTCGACCGCCTTGTTTAAATGCCGGCTTTTTGCCTCGCGGCTCCCGATTCGGTCTGTCTGCTTGTACCTCTTCTGTTTTCGGGCGCTCAATGCGCTCTATTTTCATTTTGATTCCTTTTTCAATCATTTCTAAATGCTGTTTATCTTTTGGCGCGAAGAATGTGACAGCCAATCCACTTTCTCCCGCACGACCTGTTCGTCCAATGCGGTGGATATAGCTCTCCACATCATGTGGAATATCGTAGTTGAAAACGTGAGTCACCCCTTCTACATCAAGGCCACGTGCCGCAACATCCGTCGCTACTAGGAATTGTAGCTTTGCCTGGCGAAAGCGTTCCATAACCTTTTCACGCTTTGCTTGCGATAAATCACCGTGCAATTCGTCACAGTTATAGCCGTGCTCTTGCAGTGCAGCATTTAGTGTGCTTGCGCGGCGCTTTGTGCGGCAAAAAATCATTGCAAGAAATGGCTGCTCGCGCTCAAGCATATCGCGCAAAGAAGCTTGCTTCGTACGGTCTGTTGTTTCTACGGCAATTTGGCGAATATACTTTACAGTAATTTGCGAAGCTTTGATCTGGACATTTTCAGGCTTCTTCATATAACGCTTCGCTAGCGCTCGAATTTCTCCTGGCATGGTTGCCGAGAATAAAGCTGTTTGTCGGTCCGGAGATGTTTTTTCAATAATCGTTTCTACTTCCGATAAAAATCCAATGTGCAGCATCTGGTCTGCCTCATCTAGTACGAGCGTCGAAATATCCGACACATCAATTGTTTTGCGGCGCATATGGTCAAGAAGGCGACCGGGTGTCCCAACAACGATATGTGTTGCACCTGCTAATTTCTTGATTTGTCGCTCTACATCTTGTCCCCCATAAACAGCAAGCACATGAATATCCGGTGTGCGAAGCTTTTCAATTTCGCCTGTAATTTGGACAGCCAGTTCTCGCGTTGGTGCAACAATAAGTGCTTGAATGTGCGGTAAGTCAGGGTTTATATGTTGTAGAATTGGCAGTACAAATGCCAATGTTTTTCCCGTTCCTGTTTGCGCCTGTGCAACTACATCTTTTCCTGCGAGCAATAACGGAATTGCCTTTTCCTGTACCGGTGTAGGGCTGCTTAATCCATTACGCTGTAATCTTTTCTGTAAATCTTCATGTATGGTAAGACTTGCAAAGTCCTTCACATCATCACCTCTTCTTTAGTATGCCTTTCTCAGTATACTGGAAAACATGGCGCTCGGCTGAACTTTTTGCCACATGGCTTTCTGAGTTGCGGTGTATTATAATGAGAATACCAACTTCATACAAAAGGAGACCACATACATGGCAACCGAACAAAACGGAAAAAAGCTAAGCTTAAAAGAAGTAATGATGCAGCAATTGGCGGCAAAAAAACAAGCGCAGGCGCAGGGGAAAGGGAGTCTGAAAGGCTCGACAGCTACAAAAGGCATGAAGAGTCAGCAAACAAAGAAGCCAAACAACCAACGTAGACGCATGGGTGTATAATGAATGGCCATCATCGTCGTGATATCCAGCCCGGCTCCGCTGTAAAAATTGTTCTAAAGCAGGATCAACGAACAGGTAAGCTGACCTCTGGCATTGTAAAAGATATTTTAACAAATGCCCCATCTCATCCCCATGGCATTAAAGTGCGGCTAACCGATGGGCAAGTGGGACGGGTAAAAGAGATTGGAATATAAAAAGGTTGCCAAACGGCAACCTTTTTTCATTCCATAGTCATCGCAAAACCGATGCAACCAGACAATACAAGAACAAGAGATACATATTGCAGTAAAATGATAACACGCTCTTTTTTGCTTAACTTTTCATACAGCTCTTGTTTCGCCAGTTCCTCAGACAACGCTTTTAGCTCCTCATGAATACTGTGTAACTCACCTGGTTCATTGTCATACCAAGTTTGCATTTCCTTCGTAATGAGATACTGACCTTGTAATTTTCCTTCGGCACGCTTAAATGCTTCAGTCTCTGGCGTCCAGCGCCACTTACTTTGTTTGCCGTTCCAAGCATAAAACTCCTGCTCGTATTGCGCCAATACGCGACCTTCTTCATATAACTTACCATTTAACCAAGATAAGCGATCTTCAGGTGCAATTTCGTGCCACTCCGCTCGCAAACTTTCCCACTTTTGCAGTGCAGTCTGATATTCATCTCGATACGCAGCCTTCTCGCGCCAGCCGTAGCGTTCAGATGCTGCGGATACAAAATATAAACCGCCAAACACAATGATAAGCACAAGAATTGGATCCGGATTTACGAACGTAAAGGCAAGCATGATTGTAAAGGCAATTGCAATTAATTTTGTGCTCAGCGCACGCGCGATACGTCCACCGTCTAGCGGCATCATCGGCAGTAAGTTAAATAAGTTTAGCAGTGCGCCAACCTTAAACATATGCAGCCAAAAATCCACTCCCGTTACGTAATACAATACGATAAATGGAATGATAGAAAGCAAGCCAGCAAATGGTCCCATGATAGAGATGAACACGTCGTCCTTTAAGCGTTTCGGTAATTCCTTCATACCAACAACCGCTCCTAAAAACGGGATGAACAATGCTGGAGATGTCGGTATACCCTTCTTTTTCGCACCATACACGTGACCCATTTCATGTACAAACAACAAGTACACAAGAACAATCCCAAACTTCCATCCATATAAAAGCGCATAGGCCCATACAGATACCAGCATGGAAATCAGCGTTTTAAATTTTAATAGCTTTAATACTACTGCTAAAAACTTTGCTTTTGTGAGCGCAAACAGGCCAATACCGCCTAATGTCGCCCATATTCCCTTTTTATCCTTCATAATTCCTCTCCTCTCCTTTTTATCATACCAAGGACAAGAAGTAGGAAAAAGTAAAACATACATATTTTTTGATGCGTGTTTTATAAAAGCTCTTTTCTAAGAGATTGTTGTTTTAAGATGGGTTTCTTTGTTTAAGGTTGGTTGGAGCGGAAGGTGCTAGACTCCTGCGGGAGCAGCGGGTCAGGTGAGACCCCACAGGCTGTAAGCCAAGGAGGCTCACCGCACACCTCGCGGAAAGCAAGCAACCCCGAGCGGAAATCAACCACTCCCCACTATTTGTTACATAGCAACAAAGTTTGCGAAAACAGCCTTTATAAAAGCCTCCTATATGAGGAGGCCCTATATTAATTCGTATGCAAGGTAAAATCACCTGAACTGATTCTTACTTGCATCTGATGTGTACCAGCACCAACTTTTCCGCGAATCTCATCGCTTGTTTTTTCTTCATAATTCATCGGGATGGATACTCTCCCATCTCCTGAGGAGCTTTTAAAATCCAGCGCCATGTTTGTTGGTTCCTTTTCTATTGTTACTTCAATATCACCGCTCGATGAGTCGAGATTTATATTATGTGCAACTTCCGTTAACTTCAAGAACGTATCACCTGAACTTGATTCTGTTTTCACTTCCCCTGTCAAACGCTCGCCATAGATATCCCCAGATGACACGTGTAGATTAATTTTCTCAGCAGTAAGCCCAGACATATGCAGATCACCTGAAGAAGCTTCAACTTCTATTTGCTTACTTTTTACATTTTCAACTGTTATATCACCGCTACCGGTTTCCACTGCAATTTGGTCATACAGCTTTTCAGGAACAATTACATCGAGCTTCGCGTTGATATACGTAAACCAGCCAAAGTGATTGCTTTTTGTACGAATTTTTAACGCATCATTGTCCTCTACCAGTTCCAGCTTCATCTTTTGAATGCCTTTTTTATTTCCTTCCCCGTGTAAACGGACTTTAATTTGATCGCCCGCACCTTGTTTAACTGTAATATCTGCAGACCCAACCTCTACTTGTATCTTTTGAACCTTCTCTGCTTCAGCCGATTTATTTTCATCAAATGCGTACTGCTTGCCCATCACATTCTCCCATGAAATTCCGTCCTGTGTAAAAGCAGTGGTTGTTAAACCGACGATTCCTACCGTAGTGAAAATCCCTGCTGCCAATGCTATTTTTTTCAGCATCCTTTATTCTCCTCTCGCAATTTTGATATTCAAAGCTGCATACCAAATTGTGACCTTATACAGCAGCTTTCCAAGCGGTATCAAAGCGGTTCCAAGCAACGTGCCGCTTCCGCCGAGCGCCATCGCCAGAAATACGAGCTGCAGGGCGTTGCTTTCCCCCAAAAACAGGATTGCACCAATCGCCGCCACGGCACTGATAATCAGCGAAAAACTTACAGCCCATAGAGAAAGATAAACTGCAAATATCGTTAAAGCTGGCCCTAGCACAACAACGATATTAAAAAACAACAATCCCAAAACTGAGAGTGTAAATCTGATTCCGGATACTTCAGGCTTAATCGGCTTCGTTTCTAAACCTAAAGCAGACATAATTTCATTCTCTGTTTTACCGTTTCGCTGGGCAGTTTCATATAGTTCTTCATATAATGACAGCATTTTTTGATATTCCTCAGGAGGCAACCCTTTAAATCTTGCTTCCATCTCTTTTCTTAGATCTTCTCTGCTCATATCATCAGCTTCCTTTAATCATGATACGTTTATCATAAACAGGAATGGTCACATGACCAAGTGAAGAGAGTCATAATATATTGTGATTTTTTTCTCAGCAGCAATATAGTAAAATTAGGAAGAAGTGATACTGTACGGTTATGACTGTACTTATATAAAGGAGATATGACATGGAGATGCAACGTGAATGGCTTTGGATCGATTGGTTTATCAGTTCTCTTCGATTTATTTGGTTTGCCTCAGGTTTATTATTCTTCTACTTAGAGCCTCACAAACTCTCAGGCTTTCCATATACGTATTTTGTAGTTTTCATCACCTTGGCGTATTTTGTACCGCATTTCTTCTGGAATCCTAAGTATAAAAACGTAGCGCTCTTTTTTTTAGTAGATTTTTTATTGGTAGGTAGCTTTATTCTGTACACACAACTTATTCTAGAGGCTGAGCTCGGGGCTGCGATTGTTCTCATGAGCGCTCTTACCGCTGGATATCTTGCAACCAAGCAAACCGGGCGCTGGGCCATTCCTGTGTTTGTTGTTCTTCTGCCAGCTACACGCTACAAAGCGTTGGGATTTTCGTTCGAATTTTTCATGCAGTATGTTGATATCATTATATTTTTCGGGTTTGGTATCAGTCTAAATGTTATTATTAGTTCCCATATGAAAGCAAAGCGTTTATTACAAGAAAACATGAAACAATACCACCTTATTCAACAGCAAAACAAAGTGCTCGAGCAATACGCAGCGCAAATTGAAGGTGTAACTCTTCTTGAGGAAAGAAATCGCTTAGCCAGAGAACTTCATGACTCTATTGGCCATCATTTTACATCAGTAATTGTAGGGCTTGATGCGTTATCGTATATGATTGACAGCAATCCCGCGTTAGCCAAGCAAAAAGCGGAGTCGCTAGCACAAGTGTCTCGCACCGGTTTAGATGCCATTCGCAAAAACATCCATCAAATCGCACCAACAGACAATGATGAACTACTTTGGAAGCAACTGCAGCGTGTTGCTTCTGATTTTCAACAGCATGCGGAAACAACAGTCACCTTTACTTTGCAGGGGGAAGAAACCGCTCTGTCACCCCAGATTAAACTCACACTGGTTAGGTGTCTGCAAGAAGCTTTAACGAATGCGAAACGACATGGCCATGCGACGAAGATAGAGGTAAAACTGTCCATAACCTCACAACAGCTGGTGTTACAAATTACAAATGACGGGGAAGCATTACAGGATATCCAGCACGGCTTTGGACTTACTGGTATGCGCAATCGCTTAGAAGAGCTACAGGGACATTTACACATACAAAATATAGAAAAACATGTGGTAGTGACATGTACAATCCCATTAAAAGGAGGTATACAATATGATTAAGATTATGCTAGTAGATGACCAAGAACTGATTCGGGAGAGCTTAGCGTTTGTATTAAACACGGACCCTGAGCTGGAAGTAGTGGCCCTAGCTAAAAATGGACAAGAAGCCGTTGAGCTCAGTAAGGAAAAGAAGCCTGATATTATTTTAATGGACATTCAGATGCCCATTATGGACGGTATTACTGCTACTAAGTTCATTAAGGCTACTCATCCTGAAATACGCATTATGATTTTGACAACGTTTCAGGAAATTCAGCATGTAATTGATGCACTTTCTATCGGTGCGGAAGGATATCTACTCAAGGCGATGCATCCAAAAGACCTTATTGCCGGCATCAAACTTGTTCATACAGGAGGCACACTGCTGCCGAATGATTTGGCAAAGATACTGGTACAACAAATTCAACCGTCTGTCACTCAGGCAGTTCAAGCGCCTGCTCCGTACGATCTCACAGAACGTGAAGTGCAGGTACTGGAATGCTTAGCGCACGGTTTAAGCAACAAAGACACTGCAGAGCGCCTCTTTTTATCAGAAGGTACTGTGAAAAACTATATCTCAAGTTTATATCATAAACTCGATGTGAAAAACCGCCTACAGGCTGTAAATAAAGCAAAAGAAGAGGATCTCATTTGAGGTCCTCTTCTAGTTGGTACATCAACTCAGAAAGCTCGCTTTCTGTCACGTAGCGCCACTTTCCGCTCTGCAGTTCACCGAGATGAATATTCATAATCCGAATTCGCTTTAACCTCGTTACTCTATAGCCAAACACTTTGCACATACGACGGATTTGCCTGTTTAAGCCTTGTGTGAGGATAATGCGAAACACGTTTTCATCGACCCGCGATACTATGCAAGGCTTCGTGACCGTGTTTAAAATCGGTACGCCCGCCGCCATTCCTTGCAGAAAAGCCTCATCAAACGGCTTATCTACGGTGACGATATATTCTTTTTCATGTTCATGTGAGCTATGCATCATCCGATTTACAATGCTACCATCATTTGTCATGATAATAAGCCCCTCTGAATCCTTATCTAAACGCCCCACCGGAAAAATACGCTCCGGATAATTCATAAAGTCAATGATATTTTCCTTCACACTGCTTTGTGCTGTGCACGTAATGCCCACCGGCTTATACAGGGCAATGTACACTGGCTGAATCTCTGCTTTTACGAGCGGCTTACCATCAACAAGCACCATATCTTCCTCTGCTAACATGCTATTTTTATGAGCAGGCGTGCCGTTAATCGTTATCCGGCCATCTCGGATCATCCGCTCAATTTCTCGTCTCGGATATATCCCTGCTTCGCTGACATATTTTTGTATCCTCAATACGAACACCTTCTTTTTCATTTGGCTCTATTAAAGAATCGTAACATGCTTTATAGCCTAGGTACTTTAGGATATCTATTTATTTTTGGTTCATTTTTTTCACGTATTGGTAATGAACAAAGTGACTCCTACGGTTTATATACGCTAGCTACCTTGTTATTCATTGGGTCTGCATTATTAGTAATTCAATATTTTTTTCTCCGTCAGTTGGCATTAAAAGAGCGCTTAATTGAACTAGTTTGTGTAATATCGGCTGACATTCTTGCGTTTAACTTCCAAAACGAGGATGTACTTGCATTTAAAGTTATTATATTTATTACTGCAATAGGTTGTTTGCTTGTAAATAGAAAAAAGGTAGAAAAAGTATTCTCACTGAACCACGCTTAATGCTTATAGGCTTATAGGCTTATAGTTGTTTTCAAAATTTTTAACTATGCTTCGGACAAAGAAAGGTGGTATTCCTCATAGCGGAATACCACCCTTTTATTTGTTTAAAATATTCGTTTTGGGGTAGTTCCAAACTTCTTAGCTTGATGGGCATGGAGTCCTGACGGTAAAACGCGGATATTATACGCTAAGGATATGCAGGATTTCATACAGGATTTTGGAACTATCATTTCCATCAAACGCTGATGCGTAGGGGATGTATAAAATTCTGCATATTTCATAATGTCCAAGAATGAGAGAAACCCAGTAATGGCGTGGATTCCCTTGAGCATGGAACTACCCATAATGCCGACTTATGTTAACTAGCTATGTATGGAGTATTCATTTTTTATTCTTCAAATTAAGTGAAAATCAAAAAAGTTCTTTGAACAAAATAACCATCTTAACATTCCTTGTAATCGCTTTATTTTTACATTCAAAAAAACAATTGACAAATAGATAGTATAATAAGAAAATAGTTATCGCAACAAAATTTTACAATTATAGGAGTATTTTTAAAAATGAAGAAAAAATTAGCAATGTTAGGCCTAGCAGCAGCAATACTCTTACCTTCCGTAGTAGCTTTTGCAGGTTCATTCTCTTCTACATATTGGATGACTGGTGGATTATTCACTAGATATTTCTCTGTTAGTAGTAGCGCAACTGTAACTGTAAAAACATATCCTACACAAGGTGTAAATGGTCAAACAATGACCATTTATCTAGAGAATGCAAATGGTAATGTAGAAGATTCTTCTTGGAATTATTCTTACGTAAATGATAGCTGTACTTTAGATCCTACAACTTCTGGAAATCATAGATTGTATTTAAGAAACTTCACTGGACAAGTTATGTCTGGTAGCATTGTAGTATCATACTAAAAAGTGGGTGATTAAGTGATTCTAGGAGATATTGTAGGTCATAGATATGATTTTAAAGAATCGATTCTCGGAATATTAATATTAGGAGCTTTTCTTTTGTTCTTTTTAGTGGATTTTTTGATTAAAAAGAACCGTAGAGATATACTCAGTACGCTTCTAATATACTCGGTAATAGTTTATATTTTGTGTTTGATAAAGGTTGTCTTCTTTCCAATCTACACCTTTAAAGACACTTCAGACATCAAAATTTCAATGTTTTTTCAGGTAATTCCTTTTAAAAGCATAATTCCTTCCCTAAAGTACCATAATTGGATACAGGTTATAGGGAATATGGCCTTGCTATTCCCTGTGGGCGTTTATTTGAAGATATTAAGTAAAAGAGTTCAAAGTCTAAAAAAAGTACTTGTAGTTTCTTTGTTATTAACCCTTAGTATTGAATGTATCCAACTAATTATAGATTTTATAACACATTACCCCAACAAAGTATTTGATATAGATGATATCATTCTAAATGTAATTGGATGCATAGCTGGATGGAAAGTGGCGGAAAATTTGTTACCGCATCTAAAAAAAGATAATCCTAGTATTTTAACAAACTCTTAAAGTAAGCCCATCCAGTTTTTATTGAAGGAGCTTTCAGGCTGTGAAGAAGACTTTCTCCACAGCCTGTTTTTGTGTCTGAACGCTTTTCCAGGTTCTGGTGCAAAAATTTCAGCTAACTTGAAATTAATCTATAAATCTTGGACATACTAATACTACCACTCTAAAAAAGGACATGATTAGTATGGAAAAGCAAAATCTATTCTTTCTGGAATAGAAGCGATGCATATCATTAAAAAAGGACAACTTACTTTACAGGACAAGTCTGTCCAAAACCAAGTGAAGTTCATTCATCAACTATTTGGAATGGCTGCATAAGAACAGATTCCATTAGGAATCTATATACCTCTTTCAAATGGATGTAATCTTTGCACCAGAACCCGATTAGGCGCTTCAATCAACAAATGCAAATGAGCAACATTAGCTTTCATTTAAAAAGGAAGAGCCATATCTGCTCCTCCTTTTCATTGCTGAATTTCGTATCAATTGTAGCAGTCTTATTTCTTATCAAATAAAATTTTAAAATCACCGTAGCCTTCGCGCTCTAGATCTTCCTTGGGAATGAAGCGAAGTGCTGCTGAGTTAATGCAGTAGCGCAATCCACCTTTATCACGCGGTCCATCGTCAAATACGTGCCCAAGGTGAGAATCGGCTTCACGGCTTCGCACTTCTGTACGCACCATGCGGTGACTGAGATCAACATGTTCTTTTACACTTGCCGACATAACCGGCTTTGTAAAGCTCGGCCAGCCGCAGCCGCTGTCAAATTTATCGCGAGAACTAAACAATGGTTCCCCTGAAACAATGTCTACATAAAGACCTTCTTCCTGGTGATCCCAAAACTCATTTTGAAACGGAGGTTCTGTACCATTTTCTTGCGTAACGTAAAACTGCATATCTGTTAACTTTTCCTTAAGATGCTCATTGTTTTTTGGCCAATGCTTCTTTAAAAACGCATCGCGACCCGATCCTTTGCGATACATTTCGTAACGGAAGCTGTTTTTCTTATAATAATCCTGATGGTACTCCTCCGCTGGATAAAACGGCTTAGCAGGCAGAATTTCTGTCACAATTGGCTTTTTAAAAACACCGCTTTCTGCAAGTGCTCGTTTTGATGCTTCTGCCTTTTTGCGCTGTTCTTCTGTATGATAAAAGATAGCTGTTTGATACGACTGCCCGCGGTCATGAAACTGACCGCCTGCATCTGTCGGATCAATTTGACGCCAGTACATTTCTAAAAGTTCCTCGTACGATAAGCGAGACGGATCGAATGTGATTTGCACCGCTTCGTAATGTCCTGTTGTCTCCGAGCAAACCTCTTTATAAGTCGGATTTTCTGTATGACCTCCTGTATAACCTGACACAATTCCATATACACCGTCTATTTCATCAAATGGTTTTACCATGCACCAAAAACAACCACCCGCAAACGTCGCAAGTTCTTTTTGTTCGCTCATCCTTTTCACCTCTTTGCTTGAATTATCTTGTATTATAACACCTTCCGCACATGCGCCAAATATTTTGCTCAAGCTACTGCAGAATCTGAAAATGCTGCCACTCCTCTGGCAACAGCTTGCGATATTTCATTTGTAAAAAGCGATCATCCATCAGCAAAATTGTCCCTGTATCTTCTTCCGAGCGAATTAATCTCCCACCTGCCTGCAACACTTTATTCATGCCCGGAAACACGTACGCATAGTCATATCCATTTTTGCCGTTTTCATTGAAATAATCTTTAATAATGTTACGCTCAAGTCCCAGCTGCGGAAGACCAACACCAATAATCGCAACACCATTTAAGCGATCTCCCTTTAAGTCTATTCCCTCTGAAAAAATCCCTCCTAGCACAGCAAAACCAACTAGCGTTTCAGGATTGTCAGCTTGAAACAGTTGTAAAAAATACTCACGCTCATCTTCACGCATTCCTGTATCCTGCATGATGGTTTGGATATGTGGCGATTCACTTTTATAAAGTTCATACACATCTCTCATATACTGATAGGATGGAAAAAACACTAAATAATTTCCTCGCACTTCCGTCATGCGCCCAAGCGCGGCGACAATATGCGGCTTTGTTTTTTCCCGTTCATGATATTTAGTAGAAACAGGCTGTACTAACACCTGTAGCTGTTCACGCCGAAACGGTGACGGAATGCCGATTGAGAAGTCTTCCTCCTGCGCTCCGAGCATATCACGATAATACGAAGGTGGTGTCAGTGTAGCAGAGAAATAGACTTTAGAACGATAGTTTTTCCCCATCTGTCTCAATAAATGTGACGGGTCTAAGCAAAATAGCTTTAAGCGAACTTCGCTCCCTGTAGTCTCCGCATACATCACAAAACGCTCATCATAAAGCGCGGCAATACGCAAAAATGCCTGCGCCTTAAAATATGCATCTAATAACTCTTCATTCGCCTGCACCATCAACTCCTTCTCAGCAGCTTGTACAAAACCTTCTACTAAGCCCACTAGTTCTTCATCTATCCGCTTTTCCACCAATTCTCCATCTGCCCTTTTTCTCACTTCCAGCAAGTGCTGATTGATGGCACGCGCTCTTTCAAAAATGGGCACACTTACTCCTTTAAAACTCCTTTGTAGCTGCAAGTATTGTGATTTTTGTATCTCCGCAGAATACATCTCTCTGGCACGATCTACTAGGTTATGTGCTTCATCAATTAGCAGTACTGTTTGCTTCTTCTGCTCTTCAAACAAACGTTTGAATGAAATACGCGGGTCAAAAATATAGTTGTAATCACATATCACCGCGTCAGCAGCGTACGCCAACTCAATAGAAAACTCAAATGGACATACTGTATGCTTACGCGCGTAGGTTTCAATGGTACCGCGAGTAAGCAGCGTTTCGTGTTCTAATATATCAAGCACCGCTCCGTTAACTCGATCATAGTAACCATCCGCAAATTCACAGTACTCCTTTTGACAGCGAGTTTCTTCTTTAAAGCAAACCTTGTCCTTCGCCGTAATAGTCACACTACGCATGCAGAGACCCTGTTTCTCCATCCGCGCAAACGCCTCTTCTGCCGTTGTGCGCGTAATCGTTTTTGCCGTTAAGTAAAACAATCTCTCAGCCAGCCCTTCTCCAATCGCTTTTACGGCCGGAAAGGTTGTTGAAATGGTTTTTCCAATACCTGTAGGCGCATTGGCGAAAAGGTTTCGTTTTTCCGCAATCGTTTTATAGACGGCACCAGCCAGCTGACGTTGTCCTTCGCGGTAAGCTGGAAACGGAAACGCAAGCCTTTTCATACTTTCATTCCGCTCTTTTCGTTGCTTCGCTCGCAGCGCTGCATACGGTACATATTGATTTAACACCCCAAATACGAACGCCTCTAAATCTTTTAAATCCATAGTTTCACGAAAACGCTTTTGCTCACCACTTTCTACCTGGACATATGTAAGTTGCACTGTCATTTCGTTTAAATCCTGCTCTTTTGCGTACATATAGGCATAAAACTTTGCCTGCGCCCAGTGCACCGGATAAGAGTTCTCGGTAATTTCAGCTAAGTCACGCATCGTTGACTTAATTTCATCTACAACGAGCGGACCATCTTCCCACAATAACCCATCACATCGGCCGTCTAACGTAAAATGAACATCTTGATGTACAAGCTCTAAACGCACCGGAACCTCTTTTTTGTCAAGTTCACTGTAGGTCTTTTGAATACTTTGGTGAATGCGGGTTCCTTCTAGCATCGTTTGAGACGTTTGAAATCTTGCGTCAATACTACCACTTCTAAACACATACTCAACAAGAGTGCGAACTGAAATCTCAAACGTTTCCATTTCATCACCTAACTTTATCATTTTATAATGGGTAACTTCACTTTAATCGCAGGCTTTGCTTGTTCATATTTATAAGAGATATTGCCTCCGTATCTAGAAACCGTATTAGCAATTATATATGTACCCACACCCTCGTGCCCTTCTTTAGAGCTTACACCAAAATACTGAAATAACCCATCCGCCTGTTCTTTCGGCAAGGGAAGCGTGCTATTTACAACCTCTACTATAACAATACCAGCATGACGGCTCGTGCGCACCTGCAATCTAGCAGCGGCTTCAAAGGAACTGTAAAGTCATATGATGTTTGAATTTCACATGCTCTTTAGAGTAAGGTTTCATAATGCAAATGGGTGCTCGGTAAGTCATAAAAAAGGTGTCCTGCGGAAGCTGGACACCTTTTTTCGGCTACTTTGTGAGATATTCCGGTCACTTTGTGAGATATTCCGGTCACTTTAGAGATATTTCAGCTACTTTGTGAGATATTCCGGTCACTTTGCCAAAAGCTCAATGACTTCCCCATCCGGCCCTTCATAAAAGACAACCTTCCAGCCGCAGTCCAGTCGAAACGGACCTTCAACAGGTGATAAGCCCCGCTGGCGAAGTCGCTCTATCCATTCTTCTATATCCTCTACTTCGAAGCACATATGCATGCCGCTCAGATTTTGTTTTCCTTCTATCAACTCGAGCAACGCTTCGCCTCGCTTTAAAAAGACAATTTGCTCTCCTAAAAACTGAAATGAGTCCGCTGCTTTAAAATCAAACATCTCTTCATAAAACGCACGAGACGTCTCTATACTTTGTACATACATCCCCACATGATGCCATTTCATTGTAAGTCTGCCGGTAAAATTAAGTTCATGTCGCCAAACTCATGCCATAAATACCCCTGTTGCAATGCCTCTTGATAAGCTTTTAATAGAACATCCTCTTGAATAAAAGCTGTCAATAAATCCAAATGACTTGCTTCCGGCTCGTGAAATCCTGTAATTAATCCATCTGCAACACGAAGCTTATAATCTTTTCTGATATATAAATTTGTGGTACCTGCTTTAGCAGTTACTTCTCCATTATCATTCGCTGCCGTTTCAAGGGCACGCACGACAGTTGTACCAACTGCAATAATGCGACCGCCTCGTTTTTGGGTCTCATTGATTAATGTTGCTGTCTTCTGCGGGATAGCATACGCTTCATGATGAAACTTCGGATTAGCCCACTGATCATTTCCGTAATAGCCAAGACCTGTGTGCAGCTGTAAAAAAGCAATACCTATTCCTTTGTCTTGCAGCTGATTGAGCAAGCCCCATGTAAACGCGCGTCCAGCCGAGGGCATTTCCACAGATCCAGGCACAGATGCGTATACCGTTTGATACGCATCAAGCGGCCAAGGTGTGTCAATATACTCATAACGAATAGGTCTGCCGTATTTATAAATGAACTCCAAGCTGCTTTCTGAAAAACGTAGAATGACCAGTGGTTTTTCCGAACCCCCCGCCACAATCGTTGCCTGCACATCACCTGGCAACATGATCTGATCCCCCACCGCCACCATCCCGATGACAACCGCCTCCCACTCCTGCGCGGATAATCGCTGAGATAGACGAATTTCTACGGTTTGCTTGCCTTTCTTTCCATATAACACCGCCGGAATCGTACGGCTGTTGTTCAAAACAAGAAGATCACCAGGGCGTAAGCAATCAACCAAATGATGAAAGCGTAAGTGCGAGATACGCCCTTTTGTATCAAGACTCATCATACGTACTTCATCTCGTTTCATGCCTCTATACTCTGCTGGAATGCTCGCATTTAGATATGAAGGTATATGAAATCTTGCTACCTGCATTATTCGACACCCCCAAACTGACGGGCTTGAAATCGTTGGCCGTTTACAGCTGCTGCTTTTTCAGAAGCTAAATATAAAAACACCGCTGTACTTTCTTCTGGATTTCCTAGCTCATAATCACAATCCGGAACAGCAATCGCATGCATTTCCGTATCCATCTCACCCGGGTCCACCATATTCATGCGCACACCCGTCCCCGCTAATTCGTCAGCCCATGTTTGTGTCAAACCTTCTACCGCAAATTTAGAAATGCCATAGGCCCCCCATTCACCGAATCCTGTTTTACCAGCTTCTGACGTTACATTGATAATGCTGCCACTACCTTGCGTAAGCATACCAGGCAACACACGCTTTGTTACCAAAAATGGATTCATCACATTAATCCGCAAAACGTCTGCAAAAGCTTTATCTGTATAATCCAGCAAGAGAGAAGGACCAGGTCCAAATACTGAAGCATTATTGATTAATACATCCACTCTGCCAAAAGTTGCTTCTGTTATAGAAACAAAGCGATCTACATCATTTGCATCAGCCATATCTCCTGCAAGTGCGAGCACCTCTGCTCCCAACTCTTGTAACTCTTGCGCAACTGCTAAAAGCGCAGCTTCCCCGCGGGCACTGATTGCCAAACGTGCCCCTTCTTTTGCAAAAGCTAAGGCTAAAGCCTTACCTAACCCTTTTGATGCTCCCGTTATCATCACAACTTGTTGATTCATTTTATAATCCCCTTTCGATTTCTTCTACTTACATTGTAGAAAAAGAGGAACAATGAAACATCGCCAAGTCGGATGATTTTTATCTCATACTTTCGTATGAGTTATTGGAAAACAATTGTTTTATTTCCATCAACAATAATTCGGTCCTCTAAATGCCATTTCACAGCACGAATCAGGACACTTCTTTCAACAGATCGTCCAATCCGCTTAAGCGCCTCAGCGTCATCTCGGTGATTTACTCGCTGAATGTCCTGCTCAATGATGGGACCTTCATCCAAATCGTTTGTCACATAATGTGAAGTTGCACCAATCAGCTTCACACCGCGTTCATACGCACGTTCGTACGGCTTTGCACCGACAAAGGCTGGTAAAAATGAATGATGGATGTTAATAATTTTATTTTGATAATTCGCTACAAAAGATGGTGTTAAAATTTGCATATAGCGCGCCAATACAATGAAATCAACCTGATGTTCTTGCAAAAGTGTCAAATGCTGCCTCTCTGCCTCTTGCCTATTTTCCTTAGTCGCAGGTATATAATAAAATGGGACCCCCAGCGCCTCTACCATATCTTTTGTATCCTCATGATTACTAATAACAAGCACCAGTTCGGTAATCAAATCACCACTTTGCCATTCCCAAAGAAGTTCAAGTAAACAATGTGATTCCTTGGATACAAAGATTGCCATACGCTTTACTTCACGCACCGCAATTAATTTCCACTCCATCAGAAATACCCTCGCTACTTCTTGAAAACCGAGCTTCATACCCGCTTCCTTTTCTCGCAGTCCAGGACATTCAAATTCAATTCGTATAAAAAATGTACCGCCTTTTGGGTTTGTAGAGTATTGGTGAGACTCAATAATGTTTGCACCGTAGCTAAATAAAAACTGTGAAACAGCTGCGACAATTCCCGCACGATCTGCGCAGCGCACCAGCAAAATACCTCTATTTTCATTCTGTTTACGAAACCAATCCCAGTTCTTCATCATCTTTACACCTCTCTACTTGTGATAACATTTTCTCTTCCGCATATAGCAATATCAGGCTGTAACACCATCTTCATATAGAATATATAACTTGTTTTTACAAAATTTTCATTCTATATTGATAGTATCACAGAAAAGGAGGAAATATATGGACTTTCCTATATTAGAAACCGAACGCTTATATTTACGGCAAATTACAGTTGAAGATGCAACTGCTTTATTTTCTACTTTTTCTCGTAGCGATGTAACACGCTACTATGGGATGGAGCCGTTCACATCCATTGAACAGGCAGAACACATGGTGAAAAGTTTTGCAGAAGGCTTTGAGGCAAAGCGGAGTATGCGCTGGGGTATTTCTTTAAAAGGCGAACCTACATTGCTAGGGACAATTGGGTTAAATAACTGGAATACAACACATAGACGTGCTGAAGTAGGATACGAGCTTCATCCAGACTATTGGAGTAAGGGGTATGTAACAGAAGCGATCCAAGCCATAACGACATATAGTTTTTCTGAACTGCAACTTGTTCGACTCGGCGCCACTGTATTTCCAGAAAATCCGGCTTCCGTACGTGTATTAGAAAAAAACGGATTTGAAAAAGAGGGTATTTTACGAAACTACCTCATGCAAAACGGAACATCTCATGATGTATGGATGCTTGCCAAATTACCATACTGATTCTGTTATTTTAACATGTGAACTTTTTATGAAAACGCTATAAAAATACTATTCAAATATAACAAAATGATGTATTATTCAAATATGCAATATTTTCTGAATTATACAACCGGACTGACTAAAAGGAGTAATGCATCATGTTAAAACGAATAAAAGCACAGCGCAAATCATTTCAACAGCTTGTCCAAGAAAACAAAGCAAACCTATTGCGAGATCGAGAAGCTTTGGAAAAAATTGAGCTTAAAATTGAAAAGCGTTACGAGCGCAATGCAGCATCTGCCATAAAAACGGTTGCATTCACGGATTAATTTTCAGAATTTAAAAAATATATTGACTATCAGATATTAGTGTGTTAACCTTATCAACATATTCAAGTTCAACAGCCAATGATAAGAACGAGTAGCCAAGAATTTTGTTCTCCAGAGAGTCAGCAAATGGTGAAAGCTGATGTACAAAACTTGTGTGAAAATCATCTTTGAGGCGCAAAGCTGAAGGTGTAAGTAGGATTTGCCGGATGTCCTCCGTTACCGGGATCGCGTATGTTTGTACGTTGTTGAGGGCCGTATTCATTTTACGGAACTAGGGTGGTATCGCGAGTTAAGCTCGTCCCTATTATAGGGGCGAGCTTTTTTATTTTATCTTAAGGAGTGTTCATGATGAAAACAAAAGAAATTTTCTTTATCGGTCTTACGCTATTTTCGATGTTCTTTGGCGCCGGCAATTTAATTTTCCCGCCCTTTTTAGGAATGGAAGCGGGAACTTCCTTTGTACCTGCTATGCTAGGATTTATCGTAACTGGCGTTGGTTTACCCTTTCTCGTATTAGCCGCTGTTTTGTTAGTAAAAGGCGGCGCGCAAGAGTTAGCAGGACGTGTCCACCCATTATTCGGTACAATTTTCATTGCGATTATCTACTTATCTATCGGTCCATTTCTGGCAATTCCTCGAAATGCGAACGTAGCATTTGAGATGAGTGTAAAGCCTTTTACAGGGACTTCTTCTACCGTAACATTGTTTATATTCACTCTTGTATTTTTCTCACTTGTGTATGCAGTTAGCTTAAATCCATCAAAAATGGTAAATTACATGGGGCGCTTTATCACACCAACTTTGCTTGTAGCAATCGGCGTTCTATGTGTTGTTGCATTAAGTCATTTAGATGGGGCGCTTTCCGCACCAACCGAGAAGTATGAAACAGGTGCTTTCTTTAAAGGGTTTATTGAAGGCTATGCCACGATGGATGCCCTGGCTGCATTGGCATTTGGTATTGTCATCTTATCTGCTATTCACAGTCAAGGTGTAACAGAAAAAAGGGCTGTGATGAAATATACGTTAGCATCTGGACTCGTAGCAGGTGCAGCACTTGCTTTTGTATATGTAGCAATTGGATTCACTGGTGCAAAAATGGGTTCAGAAGGTTCATTTGAAAACGGCACTGCTATTTTGGCAGATACAGCAAGCATGTTCTTAGGATCTAGCGGGACAGTATTGCTTGGGATTATCTTCACATTAGCATGCTTTACAACTTGTGTAGGCTTGACTACTGCATGTGGTCATTATTTTGAACAACTTTCGCCAAAGCTGACTTATAAATTTATTGTCACAGCGGTCACACTTGTAAGCTTATTGGTTGCGAATATGGGATTGAACCAAATCATTTCTGTATCTGTTCCATTCTTGGTAACAGCGTATCCTCTCACCATCGTATTAGTTGTTTTGTCATTTATGACCAAGAAGCGTAAAGTGTATGCAGGCGCGATGCTATTGACAGGGCTCGTTGCGTTATGTGACGGCTTAAAAGCATTCGGTGTTTCCTTATCAGGATTACAACCCGTATTCGATGCATTACCATTCTCTTCTCTAGGACTTAGCTGGGTTGTTCCAGCCGTATGCGGCGCTTGTATGGGCTTAATTTGGGATCAAACGAAACCAACTCATACGCCGCCGGTCTCCAAGGCTGCTTAATAACAGGCCCTGTTCAAATTCGTTGTTCATTTCCGTTACAGGAATACGGTCGGCAAATGCCTATTATCAAAATGTGGCTAGGACAAAATTCAACAATAAATTGAAAAAAGTGAAATCGGCGGAGCGATTTCACTTTTTTATTTGTAAAAGCTAGTTATGTCCCAGCCTCACAATACTATATAAGTCGACATGTTTTTTTCGAAATATAAACAACAAGAAAATCACGGCTCCAGGACGCCTCGCTACATGTGTATATGCTTACTTGACACGCGTATCTCTTAGGCACTGACCGCAACCATACATTGCCCGTTCTTCTTTCCCACCCAAAAAAGAATGTCGGTTTTTCTAGTTGTACTTATATATTAAATAAAGATTTACTTCTTTTTATGAAAATATAAGAACATATCGCTACTATCCATAAAAATACTTCTACAACCATGAGAGATAAACCGATTGTTCGATGCAAGAACACGACATAATCAACAAGGGTATGCAGAAATATGGCTAACATAACATAACTGAATTTCTTCTCTTTCACTGCATATAAAACTAAGATGGAAAGAGCAATCTGAAGGACAAGTGCTGCGATACGCTCCGCACCACCCATAATCCCTGAAACAAAGGTTAAATCTAGCAAAGAATCTTTTATTCCTTGTAAAGCTTCTGGTGGAAGCTGGCCAAACGCGGTTTCTAATTTCCCTGTATTGAGCAGCTGCGCATATACAATACTTTGAATTGCTGTTATGCCGCCAATGATAATAGCTTCAATTCCTCCATGTCCCAGACCAAAGGCAAGACCATCTTTTCGGTCTCGATACACTTTTAACAGATAGGTAAATGCGATAAACCTTCCAACTTCTTCAAACACACCTGCCATCAGCGATCCATACAAGGTAAACCAATAAGGATGTTCCGTAATTTTTGCTGTGGTTTCATTAACATGCAGCACATAAGCATTCAATGCGCCTTCAAGAATTAATACAAACCCTATAAAAATAGCTGCCCCCACCAACACCGGACGAAATGAGATTTTATATTTCTTTTTCATAAACACGTACACAAAGATGGGAATAAGGATTGATATCATACATTGTACAACGAGACCTGCTATTGCTGATTGACTAACCATTCGCTCTTCGCCTCCTTATAGCGCAACAGCCAATTTTCTAGTACCTTTAGAAACGTCCCATCGATTGGCTGATTTACTTGCTCTTTATACACTTTCATCAAATTCAAACCATCTATTTCTCCATCCCATGTTTTTAAGATATGCGTCATATTTGGAATGATATGTGTCTCTACTGCTCCTTGTACAAGCTTCTCTACCTTCAACACCCCTTCAATAGGAGCCTGTAAATCTTTAGAGCCGCTTATAACAAGCGTTGGACATGTGACACTTGCTAAATCTGCACATATATCATAGGAATAATGCTCACGTAGCCATTTCGCAGGCAGCTTTTTTCCCATCATTTTAATTGTATCTTCTGTAGAATTCAGCACTTTTTCATCAAACGCTGCATTTTGCTTTTTCGCTTTTTCCACTGCTTTTAATGTTCGAAACAACCAGCCTTTAAATCCTTTTTGTGCCTGCATAGCTACGAATGCGCTCTCGCGTTGCTGATCAATAGCTTCTTTTAATGACATCGCACCGCCACCTACCATGATGAGTCCACTCACAGGCTCCTTTATCTGTAAAGCCGTTCCAAGAATACAACCTTCACTATGACCAAAAATAATAATACGGTTAGGATCAACTTGCGGATGCGTTTTTAAAAAGCGCAAGCAAGCTGCTGCATCATCAACCATATCCCACATACCGCACGCATAGGCATCTCCTCCGCTCTCATGCATCCCTCTTTTATCATAGCGCAGTGTAACAAAGCCTTGCTTGGTAAAAAAGTGAGCCAAATCTTTATATAAATTCATATCTAATCCGCCTTTGTTTCCATCGCGGTCGCTGCCACCCGTACCCGGAATTAACAAAATAGCGGGAGATTGTACGTCTTCCGTTGCTGGGAAGGTTAAAGTTGCTCCTAATTCATAAGCGCTTAAAATCTTTATGTTCTCTTCTCTAATCATGACTTTTCTCCTTTCCTATCAATACCTCTGGAACAACAATCGTTGTAACAAACCTTCTTCTCCTCTCACCCTCTGGTTTGTGTTTCATAGCCTCCTGATATAGCTTGGCGACACTTTTCATTAGCTCCAAATATTCTTTGTCATCTAAATACAGCTCCACTTGGCGCATTGTGACACCGTCCTTGACTAAGTCAATTTCATCTTGATCCAAGTACCGGCCAAACTGATCAATTAGATTGCCGACAAATCTCATAAATACGCCCATTTGTTCTTCACGCGAACTATTTTGAAATTCTTCCGCTGAAAGGCCCACCTCTCCGCCTACCAATTCATACACTTTTTCAATAGTTCCTCGCACCTGATTTGTTGCGGCGACTTCTAGCACACCGCCTTTTACAAGCTTATTTAAATTACGATACAGTGTAGCCTGCGGAACGTCCTTTAGCTTTTCTTGTATCTCCTGCACGGTTAACTTTTGTCCTCCGATAAAGGTCTGTACGATTCTCATGCGAACCGGATGTATAATTAATTTTGCTTTTTCATCCAAACCAATCACCTTGCTTTCTACACCATCATGTATATGTGTCTGTATCAAAAATATTATCATTATCGATAATGATAATATTAAAAGAAAAAAATGTCAATACCATGATTACATGTAACTCGTATTTCCATCTTCATATGACAAACGCTCGCTTTTTATCCTACATGCATTTAGGGGCTGTTGAATCCGCCCCTAAATAAGTACAACTGGTTTCATATGAAAATGAGAGAGCACCTCACTAAAACCTTACTCAGCACAGACAAGACTGCAACCATATATCATCCGTTCTTTTGGTCATCTAAAACAAGTTAGTTTTTAAAAAACTTTTCTTTTGTCGCCTGCATCTTCACCTGCAAAGCACTGTCCAAGTTTTTATACATCATGCTTTCCTCTGTAAGAAACTCATCATAGAACTTTTGTAAATAAGAGGTTAGTTCTTCTTCTTTAGGCGGACGCTGTGATGGAGGAAGCTGTGTAATAATCTCCAACATCTCAGGCAAATCCTTCATTATAAAAGATTCGTATTTGTGTTGCTGTTCGTAAAGACGGCGTGTTCGATAATATGGTATATTTCGTAAAACAGCTGTTACCACCACTTGAATGGTTTCACGGAGCTCTGCATGAACAGTGCGGCTTGCATTTTGAATATATTTGAGCGTTTCCCCGTATTCTTCATGAAAATACAATGTGTAAAAAGACATGTCTAATGTTTGGTCAGCTTGTTGATATGCCTGCTCCATGTATTCGCGAATTTTCACTGCCGTAAAATCAATGTCTTCTTTTGCAAAGTTCTTTTTTTGTTTAATTTTTATATGCAGACGCTTTTGCTCGTGTCTTGGTAAAGCATCTAAAATAAATCCTTTTGTACTATGATCTGTCGCACAAAACAGTACACTCAGGGCCTCTATATCACTTCTGCCCTCTTCGCGCAGCCAGCGTCTAAAGGAAGCATGATGCGTGAAATCCTGTAAAAACGGAATAGATTTATGCGAAAGCTTTTCCATAGAATCTACCGCACGTTTATAAGGCTGTTTCCAAGAAACATACAAACGCCTTCCCGCTATTACAACGACTGCCCCTGTACCTAACAGCAGCACTGCCCCAATGCCAAGAATCGTTAAAATGATAGATATAATCGTGTCCATCTTACACCTCACTTTTTCTTTCACACATACACGCTGTACATATGGTTTTCCTCTGCACGAACATACCGCACGCCTGCTCTTCTTTCCTACCTAAATTCTACTTCCGCTTATATTCAATCAGCTTCTTCTTCATCTCATCATTAAAGGTATCTAATTCTTTAACAAATGTTTTGCTTGATTGAATAATACGTTCTGTAGACTCTTCTGAAGCTTTAATTGCGGCGAACACGTTCTGAAACGATTCGCGTAGTTTATCCATACCAATTGCCGGATTCTCAAGTAATCGAGTTGTTTCTTCTGTATTTTGCTTAAGTGCACGTGAATTACTTAATATCATGGTTTCAATCGCTTCATTTGTTGCGTTTACCGCATCAATACTTTTACGCTGATTGTTGAGCGCTAATTGAATAGAAGCTGAAACAGTTACAACATTTTGTGTCATCGTAATTGCATTTCGTATCGCTTCAATAAGCTTTTCATTATTTTTCTTAATGATATCCACGGAAGCAATAGATTGCAGTAAGACACTTTTCGCTTGTTGCATGTTGCGGGTTCGCACCAAGATTTTTTCAAGCGCATCATTAATAAGGGGGACATCTTTTTGACGATCTGGCTTTTGTCTCTCTACTTCTAGCATCTCCGCCAATTTGCGTCCTAAATATACCTGTTTATCTAGATTGTGAATTTTATTCAGCGACTGCTCTTTAAGCATCTGCAGGCCAACGCTGTCTTCTTGTAGATTGTCACGACCAACAAGAAGTGATTTAATAATGACTTCAATTTGCTTATCAATGGACTGATATTTATGCATATATGCTTCCATCGGATTTTTACGCATCATTTTATGAACCATCCGTTTGAGACCAGAAGCTTGTACTGTGTTCGGATCTAGTTGTGACACAACCTTGCGTAGTTCAAGGAGAGTCGCAGGAATTTCATCATTTTTTCCATTCATCATGGCAGCTACCGGTTGTTTTAAGGCCGTTAGCGTGTCACCCGCTTCACGCTGTTCTTTATCGCCAAGAGCGGCAAGCTGTGTGAGAACATTTGATATATCAGCATTTCTCTCTGTATTTAATTGCTCAACATATGAATCTGCTTCTTTGTTAAGGCGCATTAGCTCCTCTTCTTTAATAATAATATCTGCAATAGGCTCCACATGCTCCTGTGGTGACGGAGACAATAATTCTTTTTGTATATTTTCCAAAGTCATCACTCCCTCTATATTCATTCTAGACCAACTTGTTCATATATACTACTGCTGCAGACACAAATACGACTTAAGTCCTATATCTTCTTACATTTTGTCAGAAAACTAAACATGTATTACTTCTATTTCTCTATAACACACCCCTTCACTGAAATTGTATTTTATTCAGACAATATAAAACCAATGAAAACGTTATCAGTTTTTTGTTGACTTGTGTCGAATTTTCGGATATATTCAATATTGTCAGAAGTCATACATCATACAAATCATTACATTTCACTTATAAGATTATTCTACAATCTGACAACTATCTTTAGAAGATTGGGAGGCTAGCAAATGGATGTTCAAAAGCTTATTGCCAAAGCAATTGAAGCACGTAATCATGCTTATGTTCCGTACTCTAAATTTAAAGTAGGTGCAGCCGTATTAACAAAAAATAATACGATCTTTCTCGGCTGTAACGTGGAAAATGCTTCATATGGCTTAACAAATTGTGCTGAACGAACAGCTTTATTTAAAGCGGTTTCTGAAGGCGAAACTGAGATTTCGGCAATTGCGGTTGTCGGCGATACAGAGGGGCCTATCTCACCATGCGGTGCGTGCCGTCAAGTTATTGCAGAGTTTGGCGAAGATCATACTCCTGTTATCCTTGCCAATTTAAAAGGCGACTACAAAGTAACATCTGTACAAGAGTTGTTACCAGGTGGCTTTTCTTCTAAAGACTTGTAATCTATGTAACTCGTAATTTATTATTATTATTTTCATGGAGGCAGCAATGAAATATTTAATCGCCCTTTTAGGATTAGTTGTTGTTTTGGGTTTAGCTTGGTTAGTAAGCTCCGACAGAAAGAACATTAAATTTAAACCTATTGCTATTATGATTGTTGTTCAATTGGTTCTTTCTTATGTATTACTAAACACAAAGTTTGGTCTTGTTTTAATTAAAGGTATTGCCGGCGTATTTGAAAAGTTGCTTGAATATGCGAATGAAGGTATTAATTTCGTATTCGGTGGTCTTGTAAACGAAGGTCAGATGTCTTTCTTCTTAGGTGTTCTTTTACCAATCGTATTTATCTCTGTTCTAATCGGTATTTTTCAATACTTTAAAATTCTTCCATTCATTATGAAGTTGATTGGTTTACTTCTAAGCAAAATCAATGGAATGGGAAAATTAGAATCATACAATGCAGTAGCATCTGCTATGGTGGGACAATCTGAAGTATTTATTACTGTAAAAAAACAATTAGATATGCTTCCTTCTCACCGCTTGTACACATTATGTGCATCCGCAATGTCAACAGTTTCTATGTCCATTGTAGGTGCATACATGACGATGATTGAGCCAAAGTATGTTGTAACAGCTATTGTTATTAACCTATTCGGCGGTTTTATTATCGCATCAATTATTAATCCTTACACAGTTACAGAAGAAGAAGATATTCTTGAAATTCAAGAAGAGGAAGAAAAACAAACCTTCTTTGAAATGATTGGCGAATATATCATGGACGGCTTTAAAGTTGCGATTATCGTAGGTGCAATGCTACTTGGTTTCGTTGCTTTAATGGCTGCCATCAATAACGTATTTGATATGATATTCGGTATCTCATTCCAACAAATTCTTGGCTATATCTTTGCACCATTTGCTTTCATCATGGGTGTTCCTGCTTCTGAAGTAGTAACAGCAGGTGGTATTATGGCAACTAAACTTGTAACAAACGAGTTTGTGGCTATGATTGATCTTGGTAAGGTAGCAAATGATTTGAGTGCTCGTACGCTTGGAATTATCTCTGTCTTCCTTGTATCCTTCGCAAACTTCTCTTCCATCGGCATCATCGCTGGTGCGGTTAAAGGATTGAGCGAAAAGCAAGGAAATACAGTTGCACGATTCGGCTTACGTCTTCTATACGGAGCAACACTTGTAAGCGTTTTGTCTGCTGTAATTGTCAGCTTTATCCTATAAAAAAACTTGCGCAATTGCGCAAGTTTTTTTTTATATTTTTCATTTTCATTGAAATGAATATCTCGATTTAGTAATATTAAGTTACAAAATCATCCTACGAAAAGGGCAAACCTGTTGAAAGATAGGGACGCAAAACCTATGGTCTAAGGCGGAAACGCTATGATAGCTTGGTTGTCGAAAGGAAGTTGCAATGAATAAGAAAATACTATTATTCTTAATCCCTATTACTGTTCTCTCGCCTCTGTTTTTATATTCGTTATTTCCCTATAATGCAATTTGGTCTCTTATGATTTTACCCGGTATTTTACTTATTGCTGCTTTTCCGAGTTGGAGGGTAGCGGTGTTAGTTGCCTTTTTCCTCAGCGCTGTAAAATATTCATTTGCTTTTATATCGCAGGATATGTCTCGAGATATGCTCATTGAATTTATGGTTGGAACGATTACGAACCACTCCGTTCTATTCACCGTTGCTTATTGTAAAATTCAATACAACCGGGCGTTACGTGAAACAAGAGAACTAACATTGGTAGACCAGTTAACGGGTGTATACAATCGCAGATATTTTGATTTTTATATGGAAAAAACCATTACGCTCAGTAATAAAACCGGCATCCCACTTCACATCATTCTCCTCGATATCGATTATTTTAAAGCAGTGAATGATACATATGGCCATTCAGCCGGAGACAATATTTTAAAGCAGGTCGCAGGCATCATACAAGATAATATTAGAGCTTCGGATGGCTTGGTTCGTATAGGAGGAGAAGAGTTTGTTGTGTTAGTTCCGGAAACTACAACAAAGGAATGCCTACAGATTGCAGAACGAATTCGAACAGCAGTTTCTAATGCCCATTTTACACATAGAGGTAAACATATCCCTATTACAATCAGTGCAGGTGTCGCAAAATATGCTCGTAGCTCTGCTGCACACTTCATTCATCAAGCTGATCAAGCTTTATACCAAGCCAAAGCACAAGGACGCAATCAAGTAGTCGTTGCACAGTGAGTTACTCTTGAAGTAACGAAAGGAATACTAAACAAGTACGCAGAAAGTAAATTTATATAAGTACAACTCGACATGCTTTTTGGGTAGGAAAGGAGAACGGGCAAGGTAGGGTCCAGTCAGTGCCTAAGAGCTACGCGTTTCAAGTAAGAACATACACACATAGCACGGCGTTCTAGAGCTGTGATTTTCTTGCTATTTATCTGTCGAAAAAAACATGTAGACTTATATAGTAGTAAAAACCAATAAGAGACTTTAACAAAAACAAATAACAAAAGCACGGACCTCCGTGCTTTTATTACGATGCTTTTTGTAAAAAGAGCTGTATTTCGTCTATAGGTAATGGTTTACTAAAATAATATCCTTGCACTTGGTGACATTGCAGATTGATTAAGCATTCCAATTGCTCCTGCGTTTCAACCCCTTCTGCTACTACATCAAATTGCAATAAGTTCGCCATAGAAATAATCATAGCAACAATTGCTTTGCTGTTCTCATCACTTGTTACATCACGAACAAATGATTGATCAATTTTCATGCAGTTTAGAGGTAAAGACTTCAAATAACTTAATGAACTGAACCCAGTACCAAAGTCATCCATGCTAATACGAATGCCCATGTCTTTCAATACTTGTAACTTTTCAATTGCTTGGTTTGTATTTTCCATAAACAAGCTTTCTGTGATTTCGATTTCTAATAAGTTAGGATTAACCCATGTTTGTTCTAATAACTCTTGGATAAATAATACAATATCTTCTTGGCAAATATGACGAGTGGATAAATTAAAGGCAATACGTGGCGGCACAACACCCTCTTGTTCAAATCGGATAATTTGACGACAAACTTCCTTCATTACCCACCGTTCCAGCGCTACAATAAGACCTGTTTCTTCAGCTATCGAAATAAACTTTCCGGGCGGCACCATACCGAGACTAGGATGCTTCCAGCGTACCAATGCTTCTAAACCAATCACTTCATTTGATAATGCATGTAGTTTAGGCTGATAATGCAATGTGAGTTCTCCAAGGCTGATTGCTCTTCGCAAATCATTTTCCAACGTTAACTGCATTTCTGTATTTTCACGGATGGTTGCATTATAAATTTGGAAGGTATTACGACCTTTCTTTTTCGCATGGTACATAGCTGCATCGGCATACTTCATCACTATAGATGCCGCACCCGCATGCTTTGGATACATCGCTATGCCGATACTGGCCGTTACATAGCACTCTTTACCCGCTACATAAAATGGCTCTTTCATGGAATCAATAATGTCTTGTGCTAACTGACATAATAATTCTTCTTCTAGCCCTTCTTGTATCAATACTGTAAATTCATCTCCGGCAATACGTGAAAATACATGCTTACCTTGTAAAAGCTTAGCTATACGTCCGGCAAAAGCTTGAATAATTTGATCGCCAAATGAGTGTCCGAACAAATCGTTCAATTTTTTAAAGCTATCCATGTCAATAAACATGATGGCATATGGCGCTGTACTTTCCTCTAAGTTTCGTAGCTTATTGAGAAAAGAACGGCGATTAGGAAGCAGTGTTAGTTCGTCCTGATAAGCATATCGTTGAAAGGTCGCCTCTACCTTTTTGGCTTCCGTTACGTCTTTTATAATGCCATATACCCCTGTCGTTTTACCTTCTACCACTATAGGAATTGTCGTAACCATTACATCTAATTTGTATGTATTCTGCCTTTCAATCTGAAGTTCTTTATGATGAGCACCACCTTCTATTGTACTCTTAAACAGCTGTTCAAATTGCCGCTTTACTTCTCCGAACATAAAATCCCCAAAGTGATTACCTATAATCTGCTGTTTAGGTCGCCTCGTAAATTGTTCAAAAGCTTCGTTCACTTGTTCAAATATACCATCTCTACTTAATACAAATACAGGCTCTGGATGGTTATCAAACAACAATTGCTGATTATTTTGATTATCTGTAATCCGTGTCTCTTGCTCCCTCACAGTTTCTTCTCTCATTAAGTCAGGAACAAGATTCAATAAAAATACAAACACAATCTGTATGTAATAAGGTATAAAGCTTGTTTCCCGCAAACCTAGAAATGAATCTTCAGTTTCTATAATTGCTAAAAATGTCACATACGGAATACCAGCCATGACAATACCACCTAATAGTGAACCTAGCACTTTCCAAATATATATTTTTTTTAACGATTCAGAGCGCCCTAATTCAATTAAATAGCGAAGTCCGGCATAAATATAGGCTAATGTTAGTGTGAATGCCATCATCAATTGCAATAGCTTAACATCTACAAACGTTTCATATACAAATAAAGAGGTAATATAATGACTTACAAACATATATGTGGATACAGCAAGAACAGCCATAAGAAATCGAACATGAGTTAAAAATATACTGTAGGCCAAATGTAAAACGACCCATACCATCAACCCGCCCATGACTAAGCTACTGACAAAATACGTGATAGGATTTACAGAAAGAGGCAATCCGAACGATAATACGGTTAATATATGAATGCACCAAAAAAGGAGGGTTAATAACACAGGCCCCCATATCGCTTTATATTTTTCTCGTTTGCTTTCATAATTCATTCGTAACGTAATAATGACAAAACAACTTGTAATAGAAAGCAAATAAACACCTAACATGTATAACCCAGTCATTTTCTTACTCCTTCTTTACACGTTCACATTGCAAATATGATAAATTTACATAAGAAGATTCTATTATAAAAACCGTATTTTTGTATATAATAATTTTAAAAATAAAATAATTTATGTTTATACAAAAAAGAGGCCAGGACATAACTGAATCATATAACTCTAATGCCAAACACTATAAAGGAAAAATCCGAACTAAATCGAATTCTGGGTAGAGAATTCTGGGTAATAGTTCGGATTTTTCTTTGGCTGAAAACCTTTTGTTACAGCCTCTTTTCCTTATACACTTTCTAAAACTGCTACCGCTTCACAATGCATCGTTTGCGGGAACATATCAACAGGTTGAATCTCTCGCGTCTTAAAGCCGCCATCCTCTAAGATACGTAAATCACGAGCAAGTGTGGCAGGATTACAAGACACGTATACAACGCGTTTTGGCTTCATATCAATAATGGTCGCCAACAGCGAGTCGTCACAGCCTTTACGCGGCGGGTCAACGACCATTACATCGGCGCGGATACCCTGCTTATACCAATTAGGAATTACTGTTTCTGCTTCTCCTACCGCAAATTCTACATTTGTCATGCCATTCAGTGCAGCGTTACGTTTTGCATCTTCAATTGCTTCCGGAACAATTTCAACACCGTACACCTTTTTGGCTTTTTGCGCTAAGAAAAGGGAAATAGTTCCAATTCCACAATACGCATCGATTACCTCTTCTTGCCCACTAAGTGCAGCATACTCCAGTGCCTTATCGTATAATACCTTTGTTTGTATTGGATTGACTTGATAAAAGGAGCGGGCTGAAATTGCAAATTTAATATCACCGATACAATCATAAATATATTCTGAGCCGTACAATATTTTTGTTACATCGCCAAAAATAACATTCGTACGCTTTGTATTTACGTTCTGCACGATGGATTTCACATTTGGAAATTGTGCGACAATCTCATCGATGATTTGCTGTTGCTGCGGCAAATCTTCCGTACGCGTCACAAACACCAGCATAATTTCACCGGTCACTTGTCCATAGCGTGCCATCACATGTCGCAATGTTCCCTTATGTTGCTCCTCTCGATATGCCTGTACGCCGTATTTCTCGCAAATGGCTTTTACTGCTTGAATTAACACATCGTTTGCTTCAATTTGAATTAAGCATTTTTCCATGTTAATAATCTCATGTGTTCCTTGACGATAAAAACCAGCGACCAACCCGCCTTCTCTATCACCAATCGGTACCTGCGCCTTATTCCGATATTCCCATGGCTTTTCCATGCCTAACACTGGATGGATCAGTACGTCTTCCAAGCCGCCAATACGACGCATCACATCACGTACTTGCTTTTCTTTTGCTTTTAGCTGACCTTCGTAGCTCAAATGCTGAAGTTGACAGCCACCGCACTGCTTATACACAGCACAAGGCGCTTCTTGACGATAGGGGCTTTTCTTATGCAGCTCAATCAAGCGGCCAAACGCAAAATTCTTTTTTACCTTAATAATCTTGATTGTTGCATGCTCTTCTGGCAGCGCCTGTGCTACAAAAATCGGATAGCCATTCACCTTTGCCACACCAGCACCATCATGTGTTAAATCCTCAAAAATTACATCTATATATTCATTCTTCCCAACAGGGGGTGTCATTTTTACGCTCATCTCTCGACCTCTTTTTTTGAATTGCCTGCGTATCATTGTATCATATTTCTCCTTCCTTTATCCATTCATGATTGCTGGTGCACTGTTCCACTCTGATTTAACAAAGCCTGACAATAAAAAATAAACGAAGGTCTATGCCTTCGTTTACACATTACTCTACTCTTGTTTTTGGAACAAACAGCTCCAAATAATGATACATATTTTCAAATTCCATAGGTGCATCTCCGCCGTACTCACCATCAAGATTAATCATCAGCTTCTCAGGTGTTGTAACCTTGATGCGGTTCGCCTGTGTATATAAGATACGTGGATTGTTGATATGTTCTCCTCGCAACGCTTGTGATGCAGCTTTAATTAAGTCCGCCACAGAACCCTTTTTTAATACAAGCAAATCAAATAAGCCATCATTAATAGACGCATATGGTGCTACCTTTTCAAATCCACCTACGGATGTTGTATTCGTAATCAAAAAAAGCGTAATCTCTTCCTGCAGAAGCTTGCCGTCGTACTCAATTTCGACATAGGTAGGATGCAGGGACGGCAACATCTCAATGCCTTTCAAGTAATAGGCAAGTTGCCCTAGAACAGTTTTCAGCTTACTTGGCACCTCAAATGTCAGCTCAGTAATACGACCGCCACCTGCAATATTAATGAAGTATTTATCCCCCGCTCTACCGATATCAAGCGGTACGGAATGTCCCTCACAAATAATATCAACAGCCTCTTCAATGGTACGCGGTACACCGATTGCACGGGCAAAATCATTGGTTGTACCGACCGGAATAATACCAAATTTCGGACGATGCTCTTGTCCTACTAACCCATTCACTACTTCATTTAATGTACCATCTCCACCTGCTGCAATGACTACATCAAAACCGCGCTGCGCCGCTATCGCTGCAGCCCTTGTAGCATCTCCTTCACAGGTTGTCGCATGACAAGATGTTTCATATCCAGATTTTTCTAATTTCTCAAGTACTTCTGGTAAATTCTTTTTAAAGATCTCGCGTCCAGAAGTTGGGTTATATATAATTCTTGCTCGTTTCATATCCTATCCATCCTCAACAGTAGATAAAATTTCTTTGTATTCTATGTACACCATCATATATTTTACCATTTTTATGAACAAACAGCCAACACAAGCATAAGAATGCTATCGCACAATTTGGTGAACGCTTATGCTCATCTGTATAGTATAAGTAAACAAACGTTTGTTTAAACACCTACCTCTATGAAAAACGCTGTTACAATTCATTTTTTCTAACTATTAACACGGAGCTAAACAGAAAAGAGGCGCCCCCAAGCGATAAGGACACCTCTTTTACAACGATATATTATTTTCTGTAAAGCTGATTGGGCACTTCTCTGAGAACATAAGCTCTGATAAAAAAGAAGGCTTTATTCCTATTTACAAATTACCTTATCGCTTAATTATCTCTTCTAATAAAAGCTTGTTCACAAGAGGCGGGTTTGCTTGTCCCTTTGTAAGCTTCATAATTTGACCTACCAAAAAGCCAATCGCTTTTTCTTTTCCATTCTTGTAGTCCTCAATGGATTGCGGATTTTTATCCAGCACTTCTGTAATCATTGCTCGCAGTGTACCTTCATCCGAAATTTGAACAAGTCCTTTTGCTTTAATAATTGCTTCTGGCTCTCCACCTTTTTCAACTAGCTCCGCAAATACTTGCTTGGCGATCTTTGAGGAGATTGTGCCTTTTTCAATTAAAGTGATTAAATCGGCTAAGCTTGCTGGAGTCAGCGCGATATATTTGAGCTCTTTTTGCTGCTTATTCAGGTAAGCTGACACCTCTCCCATCAGCCAGTTGGAAGCAAGCTTTGCATCCGCTCCACCTGCAACTGTCGCTTCAAAAAAATCCGCCATTTCTTTTGTCGCTGTTAGCACGCCAGCATCATAACTTGGCAATCCCCATTCTTCCACATAACGCTTTTGACGCGCATCTGGAAGTTCAGGAATCTCAGCTCGAACACGTTCTTTCCATGCATCGTCGATATATAATTCAACCAAATCCGGCTCTGGGAAGTAACGATAATCATCGGAACCTTCCTTCACACGCATTAAAATAGTTGTTTTGGTTGCTTCATCGTAACGACGTGTCTCCTGCTCGATAACACCGCCGGCACGTAAAATTTGCTCCTGGCGTTTTTCTTCATATTCTAATCCTTTTTGTACAAAGGCGAAGGAGTTTAGGTTTTTCAATTCTGTTTTTGTACCAAATTTCTCTTGTCCAACTGGGCGCAATGAGATGTTAGCATCACAGCGCAGCGAGCCCTCTTCCATCTTACAGTCAGAAACCCCTGTATATTGAATGATGGATTTTAACTTTTCTAAGTATGCATACGCTTCTTGCGGGGTGCGAATATCCGGTTCAGAAACAATCTCTACAAGAGGTGTTCCTTGTCTATTGAAATCAACAAGTGAATAGCCGTCACCCGTATGTGTAAGCTTGCCCGCATCCTCTTCTAGATGAATACGTGTAATACCGATTCGCTTTTTGACACCATCGACTTCGATATCAATCCAGCCGTTTTCGCCAATTGGCTTATCGTATTGAGAAATTTGATACGCCTTTGGGTTATCTGGATAGAAATAGTTTTTACGGTCAAACTTTGTCTCTGTTGCAACCTCACAATTTAGAGCAATAGCCGCTTTCATCGCAAATTCAACAGCTTCTTTATTTAAAACAGGCAGCACACCCGGATAACCCAACTCAATTACACTTGTTTGCGTGTTTGGTGGTGCTCCAAATGCATTCGGGCTGGCGGAAAAGATTTTTGATTTTGTTTTTAATTCCACGTGTACTTCTAAACCAATGATTGTTTCAAAGTTCATTATCTTTTCCCTCCTTACAATTGTGGCCTTTTTTTATGATGTTCTGTTGCTTGTTCGAACGCATGGGCCGTACGATATACTGTTGCCTCATCAAAATGCTTACCGATAATTTGTAAGCCAAGTGGCATACCATTCGCACCGAACCCACAAGGTACAGAAATAGCAGGAACACCAGCAAGGTTTACCGGGATAGTTAAAATATCATTTGCATACATGGTTAATGGATCATTTACCTTTTCCCCTATCTTAAAAGCAGGTGTTGGTGTTGTCGGTCCGATAATAACATCATAGTTTGCAAATACATTCTCAAAGTCTTGCTTAATTAACGTACGTACTTGTTGTGCTTTTTTATAATATGCGTCGTAATATCCTGAGCTTAAGGCGAAAGTGCCTAGCATAATACGGCGCTTTACTTCATCTCCAAATCCTTCGCTACGCGTTTGCTTATACAATTCAATCAGGCTAGAGGCATTATCAGAGCGCATGCCATAACGAACCCCGTCAAAGCGTGCTAAGTTTGCAGATGCCTCTGAAGAAGATAGCAAATAATACGTTGCCAGTGCATACTTCGAATGCGGAAGTGATACTTCCTCCCAAGTAGCGCCAAGTCCTTCTAACACTTGCAATGCTTGTAAAACAGATTGACGTACTTCCTCACTAACACCTTCGCCTAAGTACTCCTTCGGAACAGCAATGCGCAATCCCTTTACATCTCCTGTTAAAGCAGCCACATAGTCTGCTGTTGCTACATTTGCGGATGTAGCATCCATCTCATCGTGACCGGAAATAGCTTGTAACAAATATGCGTTATCTTCTACGCTTTTTGTGATAGGGCCAATTTGGTCTAATGAAGAAGCAAACGCTACAAGACCGAAGCGGGAAATACGACCATACGTTGGTTTTAAGCCGACAACACCACAATAAGCGGCAGGCTGGCGAATCGATCCACCTGTATCAGAACCAAGAGAAAATAACACTTCACCCGCAGCTACTGCGGCAGCAGAGCCACCACTGGAGCCACCTGGTACGTATTCAATGTTCCAAGGATTTTTCGTCGGATGAAAACCAGAGTTTTCATTTGATGAGCCCATTGCAAACTCGTCCATATTCAACTTTCCAATTATTACAGTTTCCGCCCTATGCAGCTTTTGCACAACTGTCGCATCATAAATTGGATCAAAATTTGCTAGTATCTTGCTAGCGCAGGTTGTACGAAGCCCCTTCGTAACAATATTGTCCTTTAGACCGATTGGTAAACCAAACAGGAGGCCTGTTTCTTCTCCACTATTTAGTTTCTGATCGAGCTCGTTTGCTTTTTTGCGCGCGCCTTCTTCATCAAGCGTAAGGAATGCTCGGACCTTCTGCTCAACTGCTGCGATTCTTTTATACGATTCTTCTACTAAATCTGTAACAGAGATTTCTCTATCTTGCAACTTCTTATGTAATTGCGATACAGAATGCTCAAACAAAGCCATCTATGTTTCCCCCTATTCTAAAATTGCCGGGACTCGTATTTGATTCTCTTTATGGTCCGGAGCATTTTTCAGTACATCTTCAACAGGTAAACCTGGTTTTGCAATGTCTTCACGCATCACATTTTTCATTTCTAACACATGCGATGTTGGCTTTACGTTTGTTGTATCCAACTCGTTTAATTGCTCAGCAAATGTAATGATTGCATCCAATTGCACTGAAAACTTTTTCGCTTCCTCTTCCGTAATAGCCAATCGAGCCAAATGTGCTACATGCTTTACGTTTTCGACCGAAATTCTTGACGTCATTCAGACACCTCCATTTAAAGTGTATAGCTTGCAAACTATCTTTGTCTTCATATGATACTGATAATACCAAATTTTTAAAGCGACAAGCAACCGGTGTCTTCTTCAAAATACTACTTTCTTCTATAAAATATAGTCTCTTAGCTGACATGTTGAAATAAAAGCGCTAGAACGACTCACTGACTGTATATTGCTACACTCCATACGGGCCCCTCATCTAAAAAAGAAGCTCGTTTTGTCTTAATTTATAAGACTCTCTTAAAGTTTGTTGTTACTTTCCGCGGGCATTCAGAGAACATGCGCTATGCGTCTTACTCCCATTAACCAGCACCCATTAACAATATTAAGCTGTGACACAGCCTAATGTAAAAGAAGATTTTACAAGTTTTTTTAATTTTATATACATTTTTTATAAAAATACACAATTAATCTTTATATTTTATTATAATGTATTATATAAATATTAATAAAAATGGTTTTATAGATAAGAATCACGAACCAATTGTTATTTTTATCCTAAATTCACTTACTTAAATTACATACGTATGACAGTTTATATAATTCATATAAAAGGGAGATTAGATATGAACTATTTACACAAAGCCACCGTTTTAGGAACAATCGCCGTACTTAACTTGTCACTATTTGCTCCCAACGCATTTGCTGAACAAGAACAATCCTCACCAAATGGAACAGTAGAGGCAAGCAACTTATATATACGCTCTGAGCCTTCTACAAAAGGAAAGATACTCGGAAGTCTAAAAAAAGGACAAGCCGTTGTCATAACAAAACAACAAAATGGCTGGGGAACCATCTTATTTAATGGTAAAGAAGCTTACATATCAATGGAATATATTAAACTGATTGCACCAAAGGAACATCCATCAACAGCGTCTCGTGAAACAGCTACTGTTACTACTGACAAGCTTAATGTCAGAGCTTCCGCTTCTACTTCTGCCAAGGTGCTCGGCAAGTTGAATAAGGGGCAAACTGTTTCTGTTATTTCCAAACAAGGCGCTTGGGCAAAAATTTCTTTTAACGGCACAGACGCTTTCGTTTCTACTGAGTTTTTACGTTTTGCGACTAAACCAGCCCCGACTCCAACTCCTGCTCCAAGTGCGCCTGAGTCTGCTACCGTTACTGCTGACAAGCTTAATGTTAGAGCTTCCGCTTCTGCTTCTGCCAAGGTGCTCGGCAAGTTGAATAAGGGGCAAACTGTTTCTGTTATTTCCAAACAAGGCGCTTGGGCAAAAATTTCTTTTAACGGCACAGACGCTTTCGTTTCTACTGAGTTTTTACGTTTTGCGACTAAACCAGCTCCGACTCCAACTCCTGCTCCAAGTGCGCCTGAGTCTGCTACTGTTACTGCTGACAAGCTTAATGTTAGAGCTTCCGCTTCTACTTCTGCCAAGGTGCTCGGCAAGTTGAATAAGGGGCAAACTGTTTCTGTTATTTCCAAACAAGGCGCTTGGGCAAAAATTTCTTTTAACGGCACAGACGCTTTCGTTTCTACTGAGTTTTTACGTTTTGCGACTAGTGATGCCCCATCACCTAAGACAGAACCAGCAACTGTTATAGCTACTCTATTAGACGTGTATGCTACAGCTTCTTCTCAAGCGGAGATTTTAGATAAAATCAAAAAAGGAAGCACAGTTGCTGTTATTAGTCAGGAGAAAACCTGGACAAAAATCTGGTTGAACGGACGCGAAGCATTCGTATTCACGAAGTATTTACAGTTCAAAGATACACCTGCAACAGGGACTGTAAAAAAACAAATTACAGTCCCACAAACCACAGTATACGATCAGGCTACTTATACAGGAAAGTCGCTCGGTGTTGTAAAACAGAACAGCGAAGTACAAGTTGTTTCAGAGGATAAGGATTGGTTAACCATTCTATTTAACGGAAAAGAAGCGTTTATCCCTGCTCTTTCAGTACAGCCTTTACAAGAAGAAGAAACATCTGTTACAACAGCTACTTTAAATGTTAGATCTACACCTTCTACAAACGGTGCCATTGTAGGAAAAATAAATCAAGGTCAATCCGTTACAATCGTAAGCAAAGAAAATGGCTGGGGAAAGATTGCGTTTAATGGTACATATGCTTATATTTCTTTAGGGTATGTTAAAACAGAAAAAAGCACAGCTTCATATTCTATCGTTACCGGCTCTTACAGCATGCTGCAAGCAAATCAACAAGAAGCTATAAAAACCTTTGCTTCTTTGAAAGTAGACGGCTATGTTACACGAAACGGAAAAGTTATTGATATGAAACAAGGGTTTGTACGTACCAATAAAGTTGCTAATATATATGACTTAGAAACTCACAAACAAGTAACATATGTTGCGCCCAATACAGATTTAAAGTTTATTAAAGTAGATGGCTCCCGTATTCATGTGTCTTTTGATGGTAAACACGGATACGTATTTGCACAAGATGTAGAACTACATCCTAATTTGCTAAAAATGAAAACATCTTTTTATACAGTAAAGGCCGGCAACATTTTTTATAATTCCTACCAGGCCGCTACCGACAGCTACTATGTCTTAAATGAAGGCTATGCACCTACACATTTAAAAGATGGCGTACAGTATACAGCTTTTGATCGGACTTTAATTGGCGGAAAGGATAGCTATCAATACTTTGCATATTTGCCTTTGCGCGTACCATCATCCTATACAGCAGCTGAACTAGATGCGTTTATTCGTGCCAGTCGACCTGATAGCCCATTAATTGGGACAGGTATCTATTTTATTGAAGCTGCTAACAAATATAATATGAATGCAGCTTATCTGCTTTCACATGCCATTGTAGAGTCTGCATGGGGAACAAGCCGGATTGCGAGAGAAAAGAATAATTTATTCGGATTTAAAGCGGTAGACTCCAATCCTTATGAAGGCGCCGCATCATTTGCAACGCTACAAGAGGGCATCGACTATTGTGCGGGATATATTCATAGAAACTATTTAACACCCGATGCAAAATTCTATAATGGTGCGTTTCTTGGAGATAAAGCTCGAGGCATGAATGTATTATATGCAAGCGACAGCAACTGGTCCCGAAATATTTCATCCGTTATGCATCGCTTGGATAAAATGTATAGCAACCGTAATTATAAAACATATCAGCTCGGTAAAGTTTCTGCTGGCGTTACCATGCTTGAAAATTTAGCTGGTAAAAGAGCAAGTGTAACAAGTAAAGAGATTACGGTAGCTATTAAAGGAACAGTTCAAACCTCACAAGGTCTATACTATGAGGTATTCTCCGATTCTACTACGTACAACAGTTTATTTATTCATGAAAGCAATTTAACAAAGATTAATACCTATTAAAAAGGAGCCCTTTAGCACATGCTAAAGGGCTCCTTTTATCCAGCTTTTTTATTCAAACTATTTGATTTAATCCGTGATTGTCCGTACATATAATACGAAATTGCACCTAGAAGCAGCCAAAATGCCAGGTAGAGCCATGTAAGCTGGTTTAGCTTTAACATTAAAAAGACGCTACAAATTACCACAAGCACAGGTAAATACGGAACAAACGGAGCTGTAAAACCGCGCTGCAAGGTTGTATGTGTTCGACGCAGCATGATGACTGCAATTGCTACCATAATAAATGTTAATAAGGCAATCATGTTTACCAGATCTGATAATGCCTTTAAATCTACAAAGCCACCTAACACAGCTGCAAGTAAACCAAGCAACCATGTTGAAAACACAGGTGTATTTGTTTTAGCATCCATGCGAGCAAACGTTTGTGGCAATAGTTTGTCACGACTCATCGCAAACAACATGCGCACACCCGCGTACAAATACGCAAGGATAACGGTTGTAATACCGGCTAATGCTCCAACCGACAAAATACCTGCTACCATATCTTGTCCAACGGCATGCAACGCAAATGCCATCGCATCTGATACATCCAACTGCTCAAATGGCACCATGCCAGTTAAAATAAGAGAAACGACAACATATAAAATCGTACAAACGACCAAAGAACCAATAATCCCAATTGGCAAGTCGCGCTTCGGATTTTTCACTTCTTCTGCTGCCGCAGCTACCGCGTCAAAGCCTAAAAATGCGAAAAATACAGCTGCAGCACCGCCAATAACCCCTTCCACACCAAATGGCATAAATGGTGTCCAGTTATCCGGTTTCACATAAAATATGCCCACCACAATAAACAAAGCAATGATGATGATTTTAATCATAACCATCATATTGGTAATTCGTTTGCTTTCCTTTGCTCCTTGTGTTAACACCCATGTTAATAACAAGACAATTACAACGGCGGGTATATTGACAAATCCGCCCTGCATCGGATCCGTATGCCATACTTTAGGGATTTCTAACCCAAAACCACTCAATAGTGATACAAAATAAGCAGACCACCCATTAGCTACTGCGGCTACAGCCAATATATACATAAGCATTTGTGCCCAGCCGATTAAGAACGCTACAAGCTCTCCGACAGTAAGATATGAATAAATATATACCCCACCTGAAGTCGGTAAAGCAGATGCAAGCTCGGCATAGCAAAACGCTACAAATGTACATATAATCGCAGCTAGTACAAAAGAAAAAATAACAGACGGTCCGGCGTAGTTTGCCGCAATCATGCCTGTTAATACTAAAATCCCTATTCCAACAATCGCGCCAATTCCAAGGAGAACGAGATCGAATGCTCCTAACGTTTTTTCTAGACCTTTATCGCGATTTCCCATAATCTCTTGTATCGATTTCTTATGGAAGAATTGATTCACAGATGCTCCTCCTTACAATATTGTCAAAACTTCTGCACAATTTAGTATTTTAGCATATTTATTTCAAATTGTGCACCCTTAATGTTGTACAATTTTGTTGTTTTCTCTATTTTCTTCCCCTACATCTAAACAAAAAAGGAAGAGCTATATATCGCCCTTCCTTTTTACTTCAATTGTAGTACTCTATCGACCTTTTTTATTAAAGTGTTTCAGATGTTGTTTTTGCTTGCATGTGAAGAAGCAAATAGTCAGGACCGCCTGCTTTAGAGTCAGTACCGGACATGTTGAAGCCACCGAATGGTTGGTATCCAACGATCGCGCCTGTGCAACCACGGTTGAAATATAGGTTACCTACGTGGAAGTCTTCACGAGCTTTTTCAATATTTGCACGGTTGTTGGAGATTACCGCTCCTGTTAAACCAAACTCTGTGTTATTGGCGATGTCGATTGCATGATCGAAATCTTTTGCCTTGCAGAACGCTACAACCGGTCCAAAGATTTCTTCTTTCATCAAACGAGCATCTTCAGCTACATCAGCGAAGATTGTAGGTTGAATGAACCAACCTTTGGAATCATCCCCCTCGCCGCCTGTCATGAGCTTACCTTCTTCTTTACCAATTTGGATGTAGCTCATGATTTTATCGAACGCACCTTGGTCATTTACAGGACCCATGTATGTGCCTTGTTCAGCCGGGTTGCCAAGTGTCAATTCTTTTGTCAATTCTACTGCTCTTTCAAGTACTGTATCATATACATCTTCTACGATAACCGCACGAGAGCAAGCAGAGCATTTTTGACCAGAAAAGCCGAATGCGGATGCAACGATAGATTGCGCTGCTAATTCAAGGTCTGCTTCTTTATCTACTACAATTGTGTCTTTACCGCCCATTTCTGCGATAACACGCTTTAACCAAATTTGACCCGGATTTACTTTAGCCGCACGCTCATAAATACGAATACCAACTTCTTTTGAACCTGTGAAGCTGATAAAGCGTGTGCGAGGGTGATCAACCAAATAATCTCCCACTTCAGAACCACTGCCCGGTACAAAGTTTACAACACCTGCAGGAAGACCTGCTTCTTCTAATACTTCAATGAATTTCGCAGCAACAACAGGCGTTGTGCTCGCAGGTTTTAATAGAACCGTGTTACCGGATACCACTGCGGCAGTTGTCATACCTGCCATGATTGCGAACGGGAAGTTCCAAGGAGAAATGATAACGCCTACTCCTAGTGGAATATATGAGAAACGGTTATATTCAATTGGACGGCTTTCAACTGGAATACCGTCTTTTAATTTTAGCATTTGACGACCATAGTACTCTAAGAAGTCGATTGCCTCTGCAGTATCTGCATCCGCTTCTCTCCAAGGCTTTCCTGCTTCTTTCGTTAGAATTGCGGAGAACTCATGCTTTCTACGACGGATAATTGCAGCTGCGCGGAACAAGATGTCAGCGCGCATTTCTGGCTTTGTTTTTCTCCAAGTTTGGAACGTTGTATCAGCAATTTGCATCGCCTTTTCTGCAAGCTCACGGTTTGCTTTTGATACGCGACCGATAACTTCTTCTTTATTTGCAGGGTTCACGGATACAATTTTATCTTCTGTTGTAATACGTTCTCCCCCGATGATTAGTGGATAATCTTGTCCAAGATAAGATTCTACCTTCTTTAAACCTTCTTCAAATGCAAGTTTATTGGCCTCTACCGTAAAGTCTGTAAAAGGCTCATGCTTGTAAGCTACTACCATAATCAATGCCTCCCTTTTTATATGAAAAGCGTTTACATCACACTCTCTATTCTACATGATTATTATGATTAGTTCAAACTTTCTTGAAACATTATTTTTTGTATAAAGTGTATAATTTTACAACGAAATGATATGTGCACGTTTTCATAAAAGCACTAAAAAACTTCTGATGGGCTTCACTTGAAAAAGCTTGTATACATTCTATAAAATACCTTTATCCTCATTGCTCTCTAACTTTTATAAAAATACATCCCCTTACATACTTAATGTAAAGAAACGGATAAACACTTAATTTTATACATATTTTTATACATGCAACATTTTCTTAAAATATTTTTAAGGCTCTCATCACTATCTTTATACCCTAGAAATCATTCATCCATTTACAAGTACCCTAACGATGCAAGATTCTTTCAAGATATTCGTGCCTGTATGTAGAATTGTAAATCAATAACACACTAATATATAATTATGAAGAAATCATTTTATAAATAAATTTTTAGCAGGTGGACAATTATGTTAGCTATTCGCGAGATTTGTACAGAAATCAAAAATTTTTTTCATTTATATGTAAAGGTAACAGCTTCTAGTGATAAAGTAAGCTACGCATATTATTTATATAAAGATAAAGAGGTTATAGAGAAAACCTCTTATTCATCTGATTCGGAAGTTTATTTCATATTGAATGAACCAGGTCATTATTTTATTCGTGTCTTTGTAAAGGATAAATTAGGAAATAAGGCTATACAAAATACTGAAAAAATTACTTTTAGAGGCTTTCAATCTCCTGGTATATCCCTGAAAAAACAACCTATTATCATCTATGGGGTTTCTAAATGGGCCGCTGCTGCTAGCTTTATCCTACAAACAAAGTATGAAATTTCTTATTTTGTGTCACCAGATACTTCTAAACAGGGAGCGAATTTCTTTGGAGCTACTATCGTAAGCTTAGAAGATATTACAGACTTATCAGCACACCAAATCATTGTAGCTGATGAATTCCTAGAAGACACCGAACAATTATTTAGACAAATGCACTTGCACTATGAGATATTCTCTTACAATTTCTTTCCTAGTAATAAAGTGTTGGAGACCATGTATAATATGACAGCTTTAGACTTATATCGAATCGCTCGTGATTGCTACCTTAATGGTTTGATACAAGGAGCTAACTTCCTTAAAAGCTTTATTCATTTCCGATTCAACTCAATCATTCCTTATACTGCCGAAATCGGAAAAGGAACACGACTAGGTTATGGAGGGATTGGGGTTGTCATTCATGCGAAAGCAAAAATTGGGGCGAACTGTGTTATATCACAAAATGTAACCATCGGCTCTAGAGAGACGCTACCAACAATAGGTGATTACGTATTTATAGGACCAGGTACAAAGTGTCTGGGAGGACGAATTGGAGATAACGTTGTAATTGGCGCAAACTCTGTTGTAACAAAAGAAGTACCAAGTAATTGCGTTATTGCAGGAGTACCTGCAAAAGTAATTAGTACAGATATGGAAAAGTATCAGTCTTATATTAAGAAATAAAATTTTAAAAGAAGAGAGTGTATAACAAGGAAATAGCTTCCCTTTTATACACTCTCTATCATATTTTTGTCTATCCAAAGCTTTTATAAGAATGACCCTACTCAGTCAAATATATGAACAATTGGTTGTTCTTGCTCTGAATCCCGTAAAATTACAGCCTCTTGCCTGCCGACGGAATGAATATTCACCTCGACCTTAACGTAGTTTGGAAAGTGCTCCATAATCAACCCTGTCACAAATTGTGTGAAGCCGATGATTTCCGCTTTTCCATTAAACTGGACAGGTATATCTAGCTTTAACTCTTGAATTTGCTTATCTTTATAAAATCCTCGACCGACTACTGCCGTGAAATTATTTGGGAAATACTCGGCAATATCTGACTTAAAGTTTTCTATCTTTGTATTATCTTCTCGATAATCCGCTTTTCCGGCTTCAGAAGGGAATAAGTAGTATCGTTCATCAATACTGTCCCAATCACCAATTTTGGTTTCACCCTTGTCCAATTTTGTATAGGTTACAAAATGCCCTGGCACAAGAGAAGACTTGGCTTCTTGTCGATAAATTGCAAAAGTAACAGGAACATCTCTCCATTTTTCTTGTTTGACTAAAATATCTAAGATAGCTTGGGCCATTCTTTTGCCCTGTTCTAGCATCTCACCTTCCGGAATAGGTGTTTCACGCGGATACCCACCTTGCTCCGGCGGAAGATTATAATAATGAACAGAATTCATTGCCAAACCAATTACAACACCGCCAACCTGCACTTCACCGTTACCGTTTTTAATCATATAGTTATGCTCTAAAATATTAGATAAATAAATTGGACTTTTAGCATTTTTATCTTCAACAGAACCAGGAGCATTTTTATCATATGGTGGGTTCAACCCCATATTTGGCACTTTAACCTTTTTATTTAAATTGTTTTGACGCTTTTCCGCTTCTGCTTGCTGCGCATCTGTCCGTTTTCTCTGTACAAGTTGTTGTATGGTTTCTCTACTTAGAAATTGTCCTTCTTGAAACAAGTACTCTTTTGTACTGAAAGACTCTTGCGCAATGCGCATCAGACCTGTTTCAAACTCATCGATATCTAAACGGCTGTTAAGCCCTTGTACTACCAAGCCGCGGGCAGCACCTTCTTGAAACGGAATGATGGATTTATAATATTCATCTGAAATAGAGTAGCTCGGAATAATTGAATTCTCTTTAGATTTCCCCACTTTTTGGACAATCTTTTCGTCCTTTTGAAAGCTTGGGGCGCATCCTGTCAGAATGAGCCCCAGACTTATACATAATGCAAGCTTCTTCATATTCACACCTCTTACTTATTTAACTCCGCCACAAACCTCTCTTCATTCCATACTTCTACGTTATGTTTTTTAGCCTGTGCTAGTTTGGAACCGGCCGCTTCTCCTGCAATTAGTAAATCTGTACTTTTACTCACACTTCCAGTCACTTTTCCGCCAAGCTCTTCAATTTTCTTCTTTGCCTCACTGCGTCCCATGAGTTCCAGTTTACCAGTTAACACTACTGTTTTGCCCGCAAAATACGAATCGCTGTTTACCGCTTCTGAAGGTTTTGCACCTTTATATGTCATATTTACCCCATACTCGGCAAGCTTTTGAAGCAATTCTTCTACTTCTTCATTATCAAAATAAGCGACAATAGACTCTGCCATTTTATCACCAATTTCATTAATAGCTGTTAATTCTGCTACGCTTGCCTTGCGCAGATTTTCCATGCTGTCAAAATGCTGGGCTAATGTGCGAGCAGCCTTTGATCCAACATGACGAATCCCCAATCCAAACAATAACTTCTCTAGAGAGTTATTCTTAGAAGCTTGGATAGCTGCAATTAAGTTAGAAGCGGACTTTTCACCAAAGCGCTCAAGCGCCAGTAGTTGTTCTTTTTCCAGTTTATATATATCAGCAACCGTATGAATTAACTTTTCATTGAACAGCTGTGTAATCACGCGTTCTCCCAACCCATCAATATTCATGGCATCACGAGATACAAAGTGAATTAACCCTTCGCGGATTTGTGCTGGACAAGATGGATTTAAACACCGAAGTGCGACTTCTCCTTCCAATCTTACTAATTCACTCTCACATTCTGGACAAGTCTCTGGCATACGGAACTCTTGCTCTTTTCCTGTGCGACGCTCGACCAATGCACTTACGACCTCGGGAATAATATCTCCGGCCTTTTTGATGATTACATAATCACCGATACGAATGTCTTTTTCACGAATTAGATCTTCATTATGAAGCGAAGCGCGGCGCACAATGGAACCAGCAACACGAACAGGTTCGAGATTTGCGGTTGGTGTAACAACGCCTGTACGACCTACGTTTAGCTCAATATCAAGTAGCTTTGTCACAACCTCTTCAGCGGGAAATTTATAAGCTATAGCCCATCTTGGACTTTTCGCTGTTAACCCTAGTTGCTGTTGTATCGTCACATCATCTACTTTAATAACGATACCGTCTATTTCATAATCAAGCTCTGGACGCTTGATTTGCCACTCCTCCACATAGGCAATCACTTCCTCTATACTGCCGCAAACACGACGATGCGTGTTCGTTTTAAAGCCAAGTGCATCAAGATAATCCAACGCCTCGCTATGAGAGGAGATGGTCTGTCCTTCTAAATTCGTTAAACCGTACACAAAGAACGATAAATTGCGCTGTGCTGCGATTTTTGGATCCAATTGACGTAGAGAACCAGCTGCAGCATTTCTTGGGTTCGCAAACAAAACTTCGCCCTTTTCTTCTTTTTCTTCATTGAGCTTTACAAAAGAACGTTTCGGCATATATGCCTCTCCGCGCACTTCCATTGTAGCAGATTCCTTTAAACGCAACGGAATTGCCTTAATTGTTTTTAAGTTTTGGGTAATATCTTCACCTGTCACCCCATCGCCGCGCGTAGCACCTTGCACAAACAAGCCGTTCTCGTAACGAAGTGACACTGCTAAACCGTCTATTTTCAATTCGCATACATAGCGAATGTGCTCACGTCCACTACCTTGTCGGACTTTTCGATCGAAATCATGTAAATCCGCCTCATTAAATGCATTGCCAAGGCTAAGCATAGGGGATGTGTGTGTCACTTTTGTAAATACATCAAGGACTTGCCCGCCGACACGCAAGGAAGGGGAATCGTCTGTCAAAAATTCCGGATGCTCTTCCTCTAACCGCATCAACTCTTGCATATACTTGTCATATTCAGCATCTGAAACGGAAGGCTTATCCAAAACATGATACTCATAATTAAGTTTATTTAACATATCGCGCAATTCTTCTATGCGCTGTGCAATTTCAGTTAACATAGTAACCTCCTACACCTTTGTAATTGGGGCAAACTTGGCCAGCAATCGTTTAATACCTGTTGGACTTGGGAAGGCAATATCAAGCTCCATATTATCTCCAGCGCCCTTTACACTCACAACTGTACCTGTTCCCCATTTATTATGTGCCGCTTTGTCACCTACACGCCAGCCATGCTGCTCTCCGCCTGTTGACTGCAATGTCGGTTGCTGTACAGGGTGCATCCGAGGCGCTGCGGTCGGCGTTGTCTTTCTTTTTTGCGGCACATTATGAAGTGGCTGTATGAGTTCTTGTGGAATCTCGCCTATAAAACGGGATTCTGGATTCATACTCGTTCTACCATAAAGCGTCCTCATTTGGGCATTTGTGATATACAGCTCTTGTTCGGCTCGCGTCACGCCCACATAAGCCAAGCGACGCTCTTCTTCCATTTCATTTTCGTCCATTAAGGAACGCAAGTGAGGGAAGATTCCCTCCTCCATACCAACAATAAACACAACTGGAAACTCCAGCCCTTTTGCTGAGTGCATGGTCATTAAAATTACTTCTTCTTGACTGCCTGGCTCTTCATCAACGCGGTCAATATCCGCTACGAGCGCCAAATCCGTTAAAAACGCGACTAAGCTTTTGTCTTCGCTTTGTGCTTCAAAGTTTTGTGTAACCGATAAAAACTCTTCTAAGTTTTCAAGACGCGCCTGTGCTTCTAAAGAACGCTCGTTTTTGAGCATATCACGGTACCCTGTTTTCTCTAGCACTTCTTCCACCAATTCCGTTACAGACAAATATTCCTGCTGCTGTACCCAGCTCTTCATATGACGATGAAATTCTCCGACAGCCTTCGTAATTTTGGAACTCAGTCCGACAAAATCAATTTGCTCTAGTACATCGCTTAAAGGCAGGTCATTCACCGTTCCGTAGTTGATGATTTTATCGATGGAGGATGCGCCAATACCGCGCTTCGGTACATTAATGATACGAGAGAAGCTAATCTCGTCCTGTGGGTTTGCAATTAAGCGTAAGTAGGCTAGGATGTCTTTAATTTCTTTGCGGTCATAGAACTTAATACCACCGACGATTTTATACGGAATATTAGATTTTAAGAAAACCTCCTCCACCACACGAGACTGAGCATTAGTGCGATATAACACCGCAAAATCCTTATAGCTGCGTTTGCCATTTTGGATATCGTCGCGAATTTTTTTCGCAACAAAGTACGCCTCATCCTGCTCCGTTACCGCACGATAGTAGGAAATTGGAGATCCTTGTTCATTATCCGTCCATAAATTCTTGGGCTTGCGATTTACATTATTATTAATTACTGTATTAGCAGCCTGTAGAATATTTTTGGTAGAACGATAATTCTGCTCTAGCATAATTACGGTTGCGTTCGGATAGTCTTTCTCAAACGACAAAATATTTGTAATATCCGCACCGCGCCAACGATAAATAGACTGATCCGAATCACCCACAACACACAAATTTTGAAAACGTGCAGCTATCATTTTCACGAGTAAATATTGCGCACGGTTTGTGTCTTGGTACTCATCGACGTGTATGTACTGAAACTTCCGCTGATAAAATTCCAACACTTCCGGTACGCGCTCAAACAAGTGGATGGTTGTCATGATTAAATCATCAAAGTCCAAAGCATTGTTTTTGCGAAGACGCTTTTGATATTCCGTATACACATCACTAACCATTTTTTCGTACGGGTCGGGAGATGCTTCTTTTGTATATTGCTCCGGGGTAATCAGTTCGTTTTTAGCACTACTGATTGCACCTAATAAAGCGCGTGGTTCAAACTTTTTCGGATCAACGTTGCGATCCTTTAAAATGTTTTTGACAACTGACATTTGATCGCTATCATCTAAAATGGTGAAATTCCTGCTAATGCCAATGCGATCGATGTCGCGGCGCAAAATCCGAACACACATGGAGTGGAAGGTTGAAATCCAAATATCATTTGCTTCCGGACCAACCAATTTATCAATACGCTCTCTCATCTCGCGCGCTGCCTTGTTTGTAAAGGTGATGGCGAGTATGTTCCATGGTGCTATACCTTTTTCCTGTAGCAAATAAGCAATACGGTGCGTCAATACTCTTGTTTTACCACTGCCCGCACCTGCCATAATTAGCAGGGGACCGCTTGTTGTTCTGACCGCAGCTTGCTGCTCGGGATTTAAGCCCGTTAATAATTGCAATCCGCTCATGTTGTCACTCCCCTTTCACCGCTTGCACTGTACGCAAAGCCTCTTTTACATCTGTATAAATTAGATTGCCGACTACAACCGTATCTGCATACTGGGCCATCTCTGCAGCCTGTTCCTTTGTCGAGATGCCTCCGCCGTAGTATAAATGAGCGGATTCTAGCTCGCGTTTTACTTTTTTTACAAGCTCCGGATCTCCATATGTACCACTGTACTCCAAATAGAAAATTGGTAAGCGCAACAACTTGTCCGCTAGGCGTGCATAAGCAATCACTTCATCATGATTTAACGCACAATTCGCTTCTGTTAACGCCGCGACTTTGGAATCTGGATTTAGAACACAATATCCCTCCATAAAAATCTCGTCCCAGTTCATAATATCGCCGAATTCCTTTAATGCTTCGTATTGTAAACCAGTAATCCACTGCGGATTACGACTGTTTAAAACGGAAGGAATATAATAGTAGTCAAAACCGGGTGTTACTGCCTCTAAAGATGATACCTCGAGTACGCAAGGTACTGTATATCTGCGAATGCTTGATAGCATGAATAATACATTATCCAAGGTTACACCGTCACTACCACCTACAAGGATTGCATCTGTTCCCGATTCGCAAATTTTTTCAAGATCTTCTTCACTTATCTCTTTATTCGGGTCTAACTTAAATACATGCTTCCATTGTTTTATGTCGTACATAAGAACACCTCTTTCCTGCTTTATGCATCATTTCATTATAACAAAGTTTCATGAATTAACGAACCGCTAATCTGACCTTATATAGTTTGTCCTAAATGTTGGATTGTATAGTGCTCTGGAGGTGACACACAATAAGATACGAGGTAGATGATTTACTTCAACCGTAAGGAAAAGGAGCTGTTTCTCGTGTTCAAACCAAACATCGGCACGTTAAATGCGTTAATCCGCATTACAGCGGGATTGACAATGGTTACCTTTGCCGCTATTAAGTTAACGCGTAAACCTTGGTGCTTTTCCGCAAAGCTTTCTGTTGTATTAGGGGCGATGAAGGTTGCCGAGGGTATAGTTCGTTTCTGTCCGATTACAGAAGCATTTAAACTTAACAAATACATGAATTTACCTATGATGAGCTTTATGAAAAAGGGACATTCTAATAAACAAGAGGCACATAAAGCGCATCATGATGAGCCTTCACATCATGATAAAGAAGCTTATAGTGCTTCAGACAAGGAAATTGAGGCTGATATAGCCGAAGCGATTTTGGGTACGAAATCATTCTGAATTCGGAAGAGAAAACGCATTTTCTTGTCAACACTGCAACGACTGAATTTCCTTTCTACCACACACCAACAGCCGGTGCTACAATAGCACCGGCTGTTTTCTTATACCATTATATAGTCGATTGCTTTTTTACCGATATCAGAGCGGAAAAACAAGCCTGCGCTTTCAATATGACGGATTTCTTCATATACGCGCTTTTGTGCTTCTGATAATTCTTTTCCTCTACATGCTACAAATAATACACGACCACCATTTGTAACGAATTCACCGTCTTGCATGGACGTACCAGCATGGAAGATGAGGGTGCCTTCGCCTACTTGATCAAGACCTCGAATGACATGACCCTTTTCATATGCTTCCGGATAGCCGACCGCCGCAAGCACGACACCGACAACTGCATCTGCTGACCACTGCAACTCAACTTCTTTTCCATCGAGCAGACGCAGCATAACATCTGCTAAATCATTCTCCAAGCGCGGCAATACAACCTCTGTTTCTGGATCGCCAAAACGTGCATTGAACTCAATAACTTTAGGACCTTGGGCTGTTAAAATTAAACCAGCATACAAAATGCCTGTGAAAGAGCGACCTTCTTGCACCATTGCCGCTGAAACGGGCAGAAGTACTGTTTCAACAGCCTTCTCTACGGCACTCGCAGGAATTTGCGGGACCGGTGAATACGCACCCATTCCCCCTGTATTAGGGCCTTGGTCTCCATCAAAAGCGCGTTTATGATCTTGTGCAATTACCATTGGATATACCTTCGTACCCGCCACAAATGCCATTAAAGAAAACTCTTGTCCTTCCAAGAATTCTTCAATTACGACCTTTTTACTTGCAGCACCAAACTTCTCATTTAGCATCATCTCTTGTAGTGCTTCTAGCGCCTCTTTCTTCGTCATGGCTACAGTAACGCCTTTTCCGGCAGCCAATCCGTCAGCTTTAATTACAATGGGTGCACCTATTTGCTCAATATAAGCTACAGCTTTGTCGTATTCAGTAAAGGTTTCATATGCAGCTGTAGGAATATCGTATTTCTTCATTAAATCCTTCGTGAAGGCCTTACTTCCCTCAATGACTGCTGCTTCCTTACGCGGACCGAAAATACGAAGACCCGCTTCTTCAAACGCATTTACAATTCCATTCATTAAAGGAACCTCAGGGCCAACGATTGTCAAAGCCACTTCTTTTTCCTTTGCGAATGCAATCAGTGCTGGAATGTCGTTTTCATCAAGTGTCACCAATTGTGCAACATCGCGCATACCAGGATTACCTGGTGCTACATAAACATGATGGCCTGATTGCGCGAGCTTCCATGCCAATGCGTGCTCACGACCGCCTCGTCCGATAACCAGAATGTTCATGCTTTCTCCCCCTTAGTGTTTAAAGTGACGAACACCTGTAAATACCATTGCGATTCCGTATTCATCCGCCTTTTTAATAGAATCCTCATCGCGAATAGAGCCACCAGGCTGAATGATTGCCGTTACGCCAGCCTTCGCCGCCGCTTCTACTGTATCATCCATTGGGAAGAACGCATCAGATGCAAGAGATGCCCCCATTGCTTTTTCCCCTGCTTGTGCGATTGCAATATTAGCCGCACCAACACGGTTCATCTGACCTGCCCCAACGCCAATCGTCATATGGTCCTTCGTAAGCACGATGGCATTTGATTTCACATGCTTTACAACTTTCCAGCCAAGCTTTAGATCTTCCCATTCTTGTTCCGTAGGCTGACGCTTTGTCGGAATTGTGATATTTGCATCCTCCAATGACAAAGTATCCTCTTCTTGGACAAGTAAGCCGCCTTGTACAGACGTCATTTTATTAGCTGCCTGCTCTTTCGCAATATCTACCGTTAATAGACGAAGATTTTTCTTGCTTTGTAAGATATCCAGAGCTTCTTGTGAGAAGGAAGGCGCAATGATAATTTCTAAGAAAATCTCATGCAATTTTTCCGCTGTCACTTTATCAATCTCACGATTCGCCGCCACAATACCTCCAAAAATAGAAACCGGATCAGCTTCGTACGCACGTTGGTACGCCTCATGGATATCAGCACCGATTCCAACGCCGCATGGGTTCATATGTTTAATTGCCACAACAGCTGGCTGTTCGAATTCCTTTACAATGCTAAGCGCAGCATCGGCATCATTAATATTATTGTACGACAATTCTTTACCATGCAGCTGCTTTGCATACGCAATCGAGGAAGCAGCTACGAATGGACTTTTATAGAAAGTCGCTTTTTGATGCGGATTTTCACCGTAACGCAAATCTTGCTTTTTCTCAAAAGTAACTGTAATCGTCTCAGGACTTTCTTCCCCTGTTTGCTTTGTTAAGTATTCAGAGATTAAAGCATCGTATGCAGCCGTATGACGGAACACTTTTGCCGCTAACTTACGCTTTGCTTCCTTAGATACATCGCCGTTTTCCTTTAATTCTGTAAGAACTGCTGAATAATCGGTAGGGTCTACGATGACAGCAACATATTCATGATTTTTCGCAGCGGAACGAATCATTGTTGGGCCACCGATATCAATGTTTTCAATTGCATCCTCAAATGTTACATCTTGCTTTGCAATTGTTTGTTTAAAGGGATATAAGTTAACTACCACAAAGTCGATTGGCTGAATACCAAGCTCATTCATTTGCGCCACATGCGTTTCGTTGTCACGAACTGCAAGCAAGCCGCCATGAATGTTCGGATGAAGCGTTTTAACGCGTCCATCCATAATTTCAGGAAATCCCGTTACTTCAGAAATACCGATTACGTTCAAGCCATTTTCTTGCAGGAGCTTTTTCGTACCTCCTGTAGAAATAACCTCAACACCTGCTTCTATTAACCCTTTAACGAATTCAACAATGCCCGTTTTATCAGATACACTTACTAACGCGCGCTTTTTCATGACAATTTCACTCCTGTTACTAAAGTTTGAATGGTCTGGATGTACAAGGTATGTTCCAGAGCTTGAATTTTTTGATGCAGACTTTTATGCGTATCACTCGGTTCAATTGGCACTGGTGCTTGTGCAATTACAGGCCCAGTGTCCATACCTTCATCAACAAAGTGGATTGTCACGCCAGTCTCTTTTACCCCAGCCTCCAAAGCCTGACCTACCGCATCTTTGCCTGGAAAAGCAGGTAATAGCGACGGATGAATGTTTACAATACGACCTTTATACGCCTCCAGCAAAACTGTACCAATCAAACGCATATAACCAGCGAGGAAAATCCATTCTATCTGATGAGCACGCAACTGCTCCAAAATATCTGTTTCAAAAGCCTCTTTAGAAGCATAGCTTTTAGCTGCAAATACAAAAGTCGGAATACTATGCGCTTTTGCTCGCTCAATGGCCATCGCTCCTGGTTTATCACAAACGAGCAGACCAATTTCCACTGATAGCGCACCGTTCTCCATCGCATCTATCATCGCTTGAAAATTGGAGCCGTTCCCCGACGCGAATACCGCTATTTTCATACGACTGCTCCTCCGCCAAACGTTACACCTTCTCCTGCAACCGCTCTACCGATAATATATGCCTTTTCTCCTTGTGCCTCTAGCAATTTAATTACACCTACAAACTCTGATTCCGACACCGCAAGCACCATACCAATTCCCATATTAAAAATATTAAACATTTCATTTCGATTCAGACCGCCCGTTTCTTGTAGCAAATCAAAAATTGGCGGAATAGGCCAAGAGCCGTAGTCAATCTCTGCACCGATTCCTTCTGGCAGCATACGAGGAATGTTTTCAATAAAGCCGCCGCCTGTAATATGTGCCATTCCTTTAATAGGAAAATGCTTCAATGCCGCTAGGATTGGTTTCACATAAATACGCGTCGGACGAAGCAATTCTTCTCCAAGCGTCATCTCCAAATTTCCGTATGTTTCATGTAGAGACAATTGTCCTTGTTCTAGTAGCACTTTTCGCACAAGCGAGTAGCCATTGCTGTGAATACCGCTTGAAGACAGACCAATTAATACATCTCCAGCTTCGATGCCTTGCCCTGTGATGAGCTTTTGCTTATCCGCAATTCCAACTGTAAATCCAGCTAGGTCATATTCATTTTCGGCATACATCCCTGGCATTTCTGCAGTTTCACCGCCAATTAAGGAGCAGCCGGCTTGTAAACAGCCTTCTGCCACTCCTTTTACAATACTTTCAATCCGAGCAGGATCTGCTTTACCACAAGCGATATAATCTAGGAAAAACAGTGGTTCTGCTCCCTGGACCACAATATCGTTTACACACATGGCTACCGCATCGATTCCGATTGTATCATGCTTATCCATCATAAACGCCAACATCAGCTTTGTCCCTACACCATCTGTACCGGAAATTAAAACAGGCTCCTGCATACCGAATTTCGAGATATCAAACATGCCGCCAAATCCGCCTAAGCCGCCCAAAACCTCAGGACGAGTCGTTTTTTGAACATGTTTTTTCATGCGCGTCACCGCTTCATATCCCGCTTCAATATCGACTCCTGCTTCTTTATAAGAATGTGCCACCGTGTACGCCTCCTTTTGAAACCACTTCTAATAATTGCATGATTAATTACGCTGATGTATCAGCTCTTCACCGTAAATCGGTGTTGGATATTGTCCGTTAAAGCAAGCCATACATTGTCCGCCGCATTCGCCGCGCTTGCGTCCTACTGCATCAACAAGACCTTCTTCACTTAAAAATGATAAAGAATCCGCGCCAATGAGTACTCTCATTTCTTCTATGCTATGCTTGGATGCAATCAATTCTTCTCTTGTGGATGTGTCAATACCGTAGTAGCATGGATTGACAATCGGCGGTGCTGCAATGCGCACATGCACCTCTGTCGCGCCGGCATCACGCAACATTTGTACGATCCTTCTACTCGTTGTGCCGCGCACAATGGAATCATCAATCATAACTACGCGCTTACCTTCTACAATACCGCGAACAGGAGAGAGCTTCATCTTTACACCACGTTCACGTAATTCTTGCGATGGTTGAATAAACGTACGCCCTACATAGCGGTTTTTAATTAAACCAAGCTCATACGGAATACCTGATGCCTCTGCAAATCCGATTGCTGCTGAAATACTGGAATCCGGTACCCCTGTTACGACGTCCGCTTCGACTGGCGCTTCTTTTGCAAGCAGTTTACCCATATTTTTACGAGCCGCATGAACATTGATACCGTCAATATTGCTGTCTGGTCTAGAAAAATACACGTACTCCATACTGCAGATTGCATGCTTTGTTTCTGTTGTGAACACTCTTGATTCTATACCCTCGTCAGAAATAATGAGAAGCTCGCCCGGCTCCACATCACGAATATACGTCGCCCCCACAATATCAAACGCACATGTTTCAGAAGCGACTACATATGCCCCGTCAAGCATACCGATTGCTAAAGGACGGAAGCCGTTTGGATCAAGCGCAACCAAAAGCTGTGTTTCTGTCATCATTAAAAAGGCAAATGCCCCTTGAATTTTGTTTAATGCGACTTTCACTCGATCGATAAGAGGAAATTCATTGTGACGACGAAGCAGATGCGCTAATACTTCTGTATCAGACGTTGTTTGAAAAATACTACCCTGCATCTCAAGTTCATATTTTAAGCGATTTGCATTCACCAGGTTGCCATTGTGCGCAAGTGCTAGACTACCTGTTTGCGAATGGAAGAGAAGCGGCTGCACATTCTCATAGCCGCCCCCGCCCGCAGTTGCATATCTTACATGCCCAATTGCCGCTTTTCCTTTTAATTTATCAAGCTCACCATGTGAGAAAACTTCTGTAATTAGGCCAAGCCCTTTATGTCCGGTTAAGCTAGTGCCATCGTTTACAACGATTCCTGCACCTTCCTGGCCTCTGTGCTGAAGGCTGTGCAAGCCGTAGTACGTAATTTGCGCTGCATTTTCATGCCCCCAAATCCCAAAAACACCGCACTCTTCATTTAAGCCTTTGAGTTCAGCAAGCATGGAATTGCCCCTTTCCAAGCGGTTTTCAGCTCCTGTACATCAGCATGAATTAGTTCTTCTGCACCGCGAATGATGAGTTTACCTGTTTCTGTTACTGTACCGATATACGTTGCTTCCACAGCCTGCTCAAAGGCTGCACGATTTTCTGGCTTTACGGATACGATAAAACGAGATTGTGTTTCTGCAAACAAGGCAGTTGTAGCTTCTCCTTCTATCGTTACATCCGCACCAAATGCTGTTCCCATCAATGACTCGGCAATCGCTACCGCAAAACCACCTTCAGCGATATCATGCGCAGATTGCACAAGACCTGCTTGAATGGCTGCAAGTAATTGTTTTTGGCGTTTCGCTTCTACTTTTAAATCAATCGCAGGTGCTTTACCGAAGATTTTTCCGTACATCATCTTTTGTAGCTCACTGCCACCAAACTCCGGCTGTGTTTCACCAATTACATATATCAAGTCACCATTTTCTTTAAAATCTTGTGTCGTAACATGAGTTAAATCATGTACAAGGCCAACCATACCTACCGTCGGTGTCGGATACACTGCATCGCCGCTACGCTCATTGTAAAGAGATACGTTTCCACCAATAACCGGTGTGGATAATGTACGGCATGCCTCGCTCATACCATCTACAGATTTTTCAATTTGCCAGAAGATTTCCGGCTTCTCTGGATTTCCGTAGTTTAAGCAATCTGTAATCGCAAGCGGTTCAGCGCCAGAACATACGATGTTGCGAGCCGCTTCTGCTACGGCGATTTTACCACCTGTTTCTGGATCTAAATAGATATAGCGCGAGTTACAATCTGTTGTCATCGCAAGCGCCTTTTGTGTACCACGCACACGTACAACTGCTGCATCTGATCCCGGTGTTACGATTGTGCTTGTACGTACTTGGTGATCATATTGATCGTATACCCATTCCTTGCTTGCAATCGTTGGCTGCTTTAGCAAAGCAAGTAATGTTTCATTATAATTGTCAACCTGCGGAACATCATTTTCCATCGCTTGGAATTCCGCAAAATAAGCAGGCTCTTGAGAAGGTTTATGATAAACAGGTGCCTCTTCAGCCAAAGCATCGACCGGTACTTCCGCCACCATCTCTCCTTTATGGAATAAACGAAGCATTTTATCTTCTGTTACTGTACCTATTGAAACCGCCGCAAGACCATATTTTTGGAACAAGTCCTTAATTTCTTGCTCACGGCCTTTTTTCACGACAATCAGCATGCGCTCCTGAGATTCTGAAAGCATCATTTCATACGCTGTCATACCAGCTTCACGCTGTGGTACATCATCTAGATGCATTTCAATTCCCATACCAGCTTTACTTGCCATTTCTGCTGAAGAAGAAGTTAGGCCAGCTGCACCCATATCTTGAATACCGACCAAAGCATCTGATTTTACTAATTCAAGGCATGCTTCTAGAAGGAGCTTCTCCATAAACGGATCTCCCACCTGTACTGCAGGACGTTTAGACTCGGAATCCTCAGATAATTCTTCCGAAGCGAACGTCGCGCCATGAATGCCATCACGTCCTGTAGAAGCGCCAACATACATCACTGTATTGCCCGCTCCGTGCGCTTGCCCTTTTTTGATGTCTTCATGGTTAATTAACCCAACGCACATCGCATTCACAAGCGGATTTCCTTCATAGCAAGGGTCAAACTGCACTTCGCCGCCTACTGTTGGAATGCCAATGCAGTTGCCGTAGCCTGCGATTCCTGCAACAACCTCTTCAAATAAGTACTTTACGCGCGGTGTTTGTAGCTCACCGAAACGCAAAGAGTTTAATAGTGCAACAGGACGCGCGCCCATGGAGAATACATCACGAATAATACCGCCTACGCCTGTAGCTGCCCCTTGATAAGGCTCAATTGCGGATGGATGGTTGTGACTTTCAATCTTAAACACCACCGCTTGGTTGTCGCCGATATCAACAATACCTGCACCTTCGCCTGGTCCTTGTAGGACGCGTTCACCTGTAGTCGGGAACTTACGAAGAACAGGCTTGGAGTTTTTATAACTACAATGCTCTGACCACATGACAGAAAATAATCCTGTTTCTGTATAATTTGGCGTTCTGCCTAAAATATCTTTAATCATTTGGAATTCTTCGTCAGAAAGACCCATTTCAGCATAAATTTTTTGCTCTTCGATTTGTGTTGGATTTGGCTCAAGCAGTAACGGCATGGTGTTCCCTCCAGTGTTTTAAGATTGATAGAAAGAGCTTCAAGCCATCGGCTCCTCCCAGTAGCTCATCCACAGCACGCTCCGGATGCGGCATCATACCAAGTACATTGCCACGTGCATTTGTAATACCCGCGATATCAGAAACACTTCCATTTGGATTGTCTGTATATCTGAACACGATTTGATTATTTTCTTCTAGCATTTTTAATGTTTCTTCATCACAGTAGTAATTACCCTCACCATGGGCAATCGGGATATTGATGATTTCACCTTGCGCATAATGCGAAGTAAACATAGTTTTGTTGTTTTCAACAGAAAGGCCGACCGTCCGGCACATAAACTTCAAATTTTTATTGCGCATCAATGCCCCTGGCAGCAGCCCTGCCTCTAGCAAAATCTGAAAGCCATTACATACACCCAAAACTGGCTTTCCTGCTTCAGCAGCTTCTTTTACAGCATTCATAACATTGGAAAATCGGGAAATGGCTCCGCAGCGTAAATAGTCACCATATGAAAATCCACCTGGCAATAACACGCCATCATATGCATCTAAACTTTTGGTATCATGCCAAACATATTCTACTTCCGCACCTAATTCATCTTTAATCGCATGATACATATCAACATCACAGTTTGAACCCGGAAAAACGATTACGGCGAATTTCACTGCGCAACTACCTCCTCAACCTCGTAGCGATAGTCTTCGATTACTACATTCGCAAGTAACTTCTCACACATTTCTTTTACCATTGCATCAAGATCAGATACAGTACGGTCAATGGTAAGCTCCATGTATTTGCCGATACGAACATCTTGCACCTCTACAAAAGAAAGGCTGTGAAGTGCGCCCTTAACAGCTACTCCTTGTGGATCTAAAACGCTCTCTCTTAATGTGACAAATACTTTTACTTTAAACATGTGAAATTCCCCCTAATCGTTTTAATATTTCTTCATAAGCATCCGTTAAATTGCCAAGATCACGACGAAATACGTCTTTATCAAATTTCTCATTGCTGCTTGCATCCCAAAGGCGACAAGTATCTGGTGAAATCTCATCAGCAAGCAGAATTTCTCCTTCTTCAGTAACCCCAAATTCAAGCTTAAAGTCTACCAATCTTACACCACAGCCCTCGAAATGTGCTTTCAAAACGTTGTTGATTTGCAGAGCACGTTCTCGAAGCTCCTGCAGCTGCATAGGTGTCGCAACTTGCAGGATTCGGATATGATCTTCTGTTATAAGCGGATCTCCTAAATCATCATTCTTGTAATAAAACTCTACAATTGGCTCCGGAAGCAGCGTGCCTTCTTCTATGCCTAAACGCTTGGATAAGCTACCAGCCGCAATGTTGCGAACAACCACTTCAAGCGGAATGATGTTCACTTTGCGTACAAGCTGCTCTGTATCAGAGATTTTTTGTACAAAGTGACTGTTAATACCCGCTTCCCTCAGCTTCATAAATAATAGACTTGTAATCTCATTATTTAATCGACCTTTGCCTGTAATTATAGCCTTTTTTTCACCATTAAAAGCAGTGGCACTGTCTTTATATGCCACCCATACGATATCCTCTTGTTCTGTGCGATAGATTCTTTTTGCTTTTCCTTCATACAGCAAATCCAGTTTCTCCATCCCCGGCACTCCCCTTTTGTAACGGCTCTTGCAAAGCCATTTGTAGTCAACGGTAAATTTTAATATTTTTTAATAGTAAAAATCATCTGATTATAAAAAGAGGCACAGAATATGATCCTGTGCCTATGCATTTATCAATCCAAGCCAAGTCGTGTAAAGATTGTGTCCACATGCTGCAAGTGATACGAATAGTCAAAACACTCATCAATTTCTGCTTGTGTGAGCTTATTAGTAATACGCTCATCTGCTTCCACCAATGTTTTGAAAGGAACTTGCGTTTCCCAAGCCTCCATTGCCTTTGGCTGTACAATATCGTAAGCTTCTTCGCGAACCATGCCTTTATCAATTAGCGAAAGCATAACGCGCTGTGAGTAAATTAAACCGTATGTTCTCTCCATATTGCGCTTCATGTTTTCAGGGAACACCGTTAGATTTTTCACGATATTACCGAAGCGATTTAACATGTAGTTCAAAGCAATTGTTGCATCAGGCAAGATGATGCGCTCCGCAGAAGAGTGGGAGATATCGCGCTCATGCCATAGCGGGACATTTTCATAAGCCGTCATCATGTAACCGCGAATGACGCGTGCTAGACCTGTCATATTTTCAGAACCAATCGGGTTGCGTTTATGCGGCATCGCAGAAGAACCTTTTTGACCTTTTGCGAAGAACTCCTCAACTTCACGTGTTTCGCTCTTTTGTAGACCGCGAATTTCTACAGCCATCTTTTCAATAGAAGTTGCGATTAGCGCAAGGGTAGACATGTAGTGAGCATGACGATCACGCTGCAATGTTTGTGTGGAAATTTTTGCAGCTTCAAGCCCTAGCTTTTCACATACATATTGTTCAACAAATGGATTAATATTGGCATATGTACCAACTGCACCAGAAATCTTGCCAACACGTACACTGTCAGCCGCATGTTTAAAGCGCTCCAGATTACGCTTCATTTCTTCGTACCAAAGACCCAGCTTTAAACCAAAAGTAGTCGGCTCCGCATGTACACCGTGCGTACGTCCCATCATTACTGTGTATTTATGCTCTTGCGCTTTATTTTTCAAGATTTCAATGAAGTTGTTCAAATCTTTATATAAGATATCGTTTGCTTGCTTCAACAAATAAGACAACGCCGTGTCTACCACATCTGTTGATGTTAAACCGTAATGTACCCACTTACGCTCTTCACCTAGCGTTTCAGAAACCGCTCTTGTAAATGCTACTACGTCATGACGTGTTTCTTCTTCGATTTCATAAATACGGTTGATGTCAAACGAAGCATGCGCACGAAGCTTTTCTACATCTTCCTTAGGAATATCGCCAAGCTCAGCCCATGCTTCACATGCAAGGATTTCTACCTCGAGCCATGCTTGAAACTTATTTTCTTCCGTCCAAATTGCACCCATTTCTGGGCGTGTATAACGATTAATCATTGCGTAACCTCCAATTCTTCGCGGTTCCATATCCCGAGCGTTTGTACCTTCTGCAAGGCTGTGTCAATGTCGCACAAAATATTGAGATGACCCATTTTTCTCTTGTGCTTCGCCTCCGCTTTACCGTACAAGTGCAGCTTGCAATGCGCAAATTGATTTACATTGCTTAGAACCCCTTCTATATGTTCTCCTAAAATATTGACCATGACAACATTTTTCGTTAAAGTGGTTTCTCCAAGAGGCCAACCGCATACGGCACGAACATGCTGCTGAAACTGACTTGTCTCGCAGGCATCCATTGTATAATGACCAGAGTTATGTGGTCTTGGTGCCAGTTCGTTCACATATAATTGATCTTTGGTTACAAACATTTCTACTGCCAACGTTCCAACTAGGTTCAAATCGTTAGCCAGTGTCTCTGCATAACAAATTGCTTGTTCCTGTAGCTCTGTCGGGATACGTGCAGGCACAATTGTTTTATGCAGAATATTATTAATATGAATATTTTCAGCTACTGGAAATACCTTCGTTTCACCACTCACACTACGAACGACGATTACTGAAATTTCTTTTTCAAACGGAATCCAGTCTTCTAAAATACATTCATTGTTCATAAGCAATGCTTTTGCCTGTGGTAAATCCGCTTCGCTTTGTAGCACCACTTGACCTTTTCCGTCATATCCACCTGTTGTTGTTTTTAATACACAAGGGTAAGAAAAATCGGCAACACCATGAAGCAAGTCTTGCTCTGTACAGATTAAACGAAAAGCAGCGACTGGAATGTGAGAGCGCATAACCGCATTTTTCTCTGTATAGCGGTTTTGTGTTAGGCGCAGCACTTCACTCCCTTGTGGTAAATACGCTTCCTTCTCTAACCAACGCAATGCTTCATAATCAATGTTTTCAAATTCGTATGTGATGACATCGCTGATTGATGCAAGTTTCTGAATCGCATGTATATCATTGTAAGGTGCGACAATCTCTGTATCGGCAACCTGCGCACATGGGGAATTTGGCATCGGATCGAGCACCGCAATCTTATATCCCATCTCTTTTGCGGCAATTGCCATCATTCTTCCCAATTGACCGCCGCCAATAATACCAATTGTTTGACCTGGTAAAATCATTTTCATACTAGTTCACCTTGTAATACCGTTTTCTCTGTCTCTTTTCGTCTTTCTTCTAAAGCCACATAGATTCTTTCATCAAATGCTCCCAATATCTGCGCCGCAAGCAATCCCGCATTGGTGGCACCGGCTTTGCCTATCGCCACCGTCGCGACAGGTACACCGCCCGGCATTTGTACAATGGACAAGAGCGAGTCTAGACCATTTAAAGCCTTTGATTGCACGGGTACACCAATGACAGGTAACGTTGTCTTTGCCGCCACCATTCCCGGCAAATGAGCAGCTCCGCCTGCACCTGCAATGATCACCTTTAATCCTCGCTCACGCGCAGTTTCCGCATATTGAAACATATAATCCGGTGTACGATGAGCCGAAACAACTTGTTTTTCGTAAGAAATATTAAGTTCTTCTAGTATGTCGCAAGCATGCTTCATCGTCTCCCAATCAGAAGTGCTTCCCATAATAACTCCAACTGTCGGCATATATGCTCCCCCTTCAAATAAAAAAGCCTGGGGCAGAGTTCTCCTATGAAGGAAAGTACTCTGCTCAGGCATAATGGTTCCGTACATAAAATATACCGAGCTACTCTCCCCCATAGTCCGGCCATTTACGGTAGCCGGGTAGAAACTCGCAGGCCCTATTCCTGCTATTATATGAGGCTTTATATTTCAATCTCCATCGTTATCTTAACAATTTTTATAGAAATGGTCAACAAAAATCGAACATTAAATAGAAATCAATCAATAACATTCGTATTTATATTTACTAATATAAATACATAGCACAAAAAATAGCTTTTTGTTTCCTTTTTCTAGATATTTGTAATGAGAGTTTGTTCTTATATAAGAACAAACTCTCATGTGAAGGCAACCTTTTATAATCAATGGGCAGATCATTCCGTCATACATTTTCCAATCATTTTATTCTATCTATTACATTATTTTTCAGATTCTATGTTTTTATAAAATGAAATATACAATTCGTAAAAAAAACGCTTTTATTATTTTTTTTGTATATTATAATAATGTTTATATTGACTTTGTATATATTTAAATATATGATTCACTTAACAGGTATATTAGAAAATTTATACACTCGAATTTCTTTATATATTATTTAGAAACCCCATATACATACGCAAAAGGTGATTATACCATGGTTTTTGACGGAATTTTACTATCTATCATCATTGGCTTTTTGCGAAAGGGCAGTCTCAAAGGATTAGCTGACTTCCATGTAAAGCATGGCTGGATCTTCCCTGTGTTATTACTGATTGAAGTGTTCGTTTTTATAATGCAGGATAAGATTTTGTTCGTTAAAACGCTCAGTAACTACATCTATATTCTCGTTTATATTGTCGGATTATTTTTCTTATACATAAACCGTCATCATCGAGGATTCACAATCATTTTAATTGGTGTTCTTTTAAATTTTATTGTCATCGCCGCAAACGGTGGTCGCATGCCTGTCTCAATAGAAGCTGCTACCGTACTGGATCCCGTATTTGTTGATATGTTAAAGAATGGCGATCTATATGCCAAGCATCAAGCGCTTACATCTGATACAAACCTAGGATTTTTAGGAGACATTATTCCTATCACCGATCCTTATCCGAAATCCCAGGTAATCAGCATTGGTGATGTCATTATGAATGTCGGTATCTTTATTTTCATCCAATGGCTCATGGTTACGAGCAGACGTACACCTTCTTTTAAAGGAGGTGAGACAGCATGAAAGCGACTCGTATTCTTGTGAACGCTGTAATCTTGGGTTCTATCATTATAGCTTTAACATCCGGTTTTCAATTGGGTGGTTGAGAAAGAGCGTCATAATTTTATGACGCTTCTCTACGTATCTTAAATTATAACTTAATATATAAAGTAATTTATTGATATTACCTACTTTTTAGAGAGAGTGATAGGCTATGACACTAAATAAGTCTCTATTAAATCTATATATAGGATTCATCTGTATCACTGGAGTATCTCTTAATTTATATTTTTCATTTACTTCTTTACTTAATTTAGAAGACTTAGCATTTAAAGTGTTTTTAATTCTTTGTATTTCTACACTCGGTTATATGACTATTCCCTTACCACCTCGAGGAAATTCATTTTCTATAGATTCATCATTGTATTTAGCTATAGATTTTATGTATGGACTAGGCTTCACATTAAACATGATTCTAATTGGGCGTTTAACATTTATGAAACACTACGGAAGAAAAATTGGGATATCAAAGCAGGTTTTTAATATATCATTATATAGTATCATGATTATTTCCTTCCATTACATGTTCATATTTTTAGGTGGTAGTCCTAATGAATTAATTGCATCTAATTTATTACCTTATATAGGCTCCTTAATATTCTACTTTGTAGTGAATGTCATCATAATTGTTCTATATTTTATTATAAATACTAATCAATCAGGATATTCTATATTCCAAATTATGTTGAAAGAGGGAACTGCCGGATATATAGCTACTCTATTATTATCAATGGTTTTAATCATTTTAGTTACGTATCAAAATTTATTTGGCTTACTACTTTTCTTAGCAACAGCTATTCTATTATCAATTGCCTTTAAACAACATTTCGCAGTTTACCTACAAGCAAATCATAAAGCGAACACTGATTATTTAACTGGTTTAAATAATCATGGTTCTTTCAAGGACAGTCTTGAAGATTATATACGAGAAGCTTCTCAGCACAAACGTTCGTTGAGTCTTGCATTGGTCGATCTTGATAACTTCAAAAAATATAATGACTTATACGGCCATATGAAAGGTGATGAACTTTTAAAGTTCTTTGGCTCACTATTACAAAGTGAGTGCGCCAAACAAAATTATTTTGTCGCTCGCTATGGAGGAGAAGAGTTTTCTATTTTAATGCCTAACACCTTAAAAGAAGACGCTTATTTATACATGGAGCGCCTTCGTAAAAAAGTAAACGATACTTATTTTGATGGTGTTGAATACCTTCCTTATAAATGCTTATCTTTCTCAGCAGGAATTGCTGAATATACAATTGATACATATGACTCACAAGAATTATTAAGCAAGGCTGATCAAGCGATGTATTATGCAAAAGCACAGGGCCGAAATTTAATTCATGTCTTTGATGAACAGTCCTCTTACTTTGCATCGCAATCCGTTACCCTTGAAAAAGAATTATATGAAATTGAACAACAGCTTAATATCTTTCTCTCAAAAGATGTGTATACATATCGACATAGTAAACGTGTCTTTAAATATGCGGTAGACTTCAGCAACAAGTTACAACTAAATGAAACTGAACGAAAAACACTTATCTTAGGGGCTTTGATTCATGATATTGGTAAGCTGGAAATTCCGCGCGATATCATTAATAAAACAAGCAAACTCGACTCTCATGAATGGGAAATCATGAAAAAACATGTAACTTGGGGTAAAGAAATTATTTCAACCAACAAAAAGCTGATTGATCTTATTCCATTAGTAGAGCTTCATCACGAACGCTTTGATGGCAAGGGCTATCCGTACGGTCTTCAGGGAGATGCAATACCAAAGCTGGCACGTATTTTATGTATTATTGATTCCTTTGATGCGATGACGACAGAAAGACCGTATCAAGCTACGAAAACCTTCGCAGAAGCAATTGTAGAGCTTCGCGCTTGTGCAGATAAACAGTTTGATGGACGCTATGTAGAGCCATTTATTGAAATGATTGAAGAAAAATATATGAGCATACAAGACAATGATTGTATCAATACGGCGGTACACTAAAAAAGCGCAAGATGAACAGATTGTTCATCTTGCGCTTTTTGCTTACTTCCACCAAGCATCAAACAAAGTTGCAGGTAGCTGGCGTTTATGTTCTGTCATTTTATATCGCTTTTCAATAGCTTCTGCGACCGCCGCAGACACTTCTTTACCTTCTAAATAATCATCCAACTCATCATATGTAATGCCTAGCTCTGTTTCATCCGCTTGCTGCGGTTTATTGTCTAGCAAATCGGCAGTAGGTGTTTTTAGATACAATCTCTCATCTGCATCCAATGCTTTTAACAACTCGCGACCTTGTCGTTTGGTTAGACCTGAAAGTGGCAATAAATCCGCGCCGCCATCACCGTATTTTGTAAAGAAACCTGTAACAGCCTCAGCTGCATGATCTGTCCCAATGACAAGCAAACCATTTTGCCCGCCAATTGCATATTGTGTAATCATACGTACACGAGCCTTTACATTTCCTTTATTAAAATCTGTCAGCGCTTCGCTTGCATCTTGCTCATATTGCATCGCAAATGCATCAACTGTTGTTTTAATATTGAAAGTAATCTGCTCGTCCGCTTGAATAAATGCTAAGGAAGCTTGTGCATCTGCCTCGTCTTGCTGCACACCATAAGGCAGACGTACAGCTACAAACTTAGCTTCTTTTCCTTCTGCTCGTAGCTCTTCTACAGCTAATTGTGCCAATCTACCCGCAAGTGTGGAGTCTTGTCCACCGCTAATTCCTAAAACAAAGCCCTTAGCTCCTGATTTCAGTAAATAGCTTTTTAGGAAATCTATACGCTTACGTATTTCTTGTTCTGGCTCAATAGTTGGGGAGACATTAAGCTCTTTCATAATTTGTTGTTGTAATGTCATGGGTTATCATCCTTCCCTATGTATAATACATGTATTATTATAGCACTGTTATGTATATATACATACAAATAGAAGCAGCTATGTTTTTTAAGATGATGGCTAACTTTTACGGAAAACGTATACCAAGCAGACGCATAGACATCTGCTTTATAATGATTGTATTTTATAGCAATATTTTTAGCATACCCTATTTTCCCTAGTATATGTCATTAGTAAAACGCCCCCAAAACATGAGCTTTCTCATTCACTATGTTCCTTACTTTCCGCAAGAAGCATCTTTTCCTATTTGTATAAACTCCTCTAATGCTCCTTCGCGCTCTAAGCAAATATCTAGTTCTACTAAAAGTTGCAGACGATCCACACCTGTTATGTGATGTTTACGCAAGGTTTCCATAATCCAAGTTACTTCTTCCTTCAATTTTTCTTGCTTCTTTTCAGCAGGAGAGATCAGAAATTATACAATTATTGATGATTATTTGCATGCAAAAAAACCGGTCATGTTGACCGGTTTGCTGTATGCCTAGCGACGTCCTACTCTCACAGGGACAAGGTCCCAACTACCATCGGCGCAAAAGAGCTTAACTTCCGTGTTCGGTATGGGAACGGGTGTGACCTCTTTGCCATCATCACTAG
>NZ_RIAV01000010.1 GCF_003852715.1 Ectobacillus antri | reverse complement strand
AGGTTCTCGGCTCGAAAAGGCGCTTTTTGCCTTTTTGTGGCCGAGGTTCTTAGGTGAGAGTGCCTAGGAGGCGTAGCTAGACATTAAGAAAAGCGGAGCCGACTGTTTAGGCACAGAACACTTGTATTCCTATAAAGAAGAGCTCTGTGCGATTGCACAGAGCTCTTCTTTATATTAATCAATTTTATAATCATATTCTTTCGCGCGATCCGGTTTAGAGTTCTCAAATTCCGTTTTTAAGAACGGACGATAGGATGGTTCTACACGTTTCACAAACGGAAAAGCATTTAACTTCTCTTGTAAAGCATCCGATTGATTCATATCGCAGTACAGTACAACGTACTTTAATCGCCTTGATATATAGTGAATGTTTCCATATTTACGAAGCAGTTTAGCATGCTTTAACGAATGTAAATATACAATAATACTCTGTCGTTGTCCGAACATATTAATCTCCTTTGTTCGTCTAAATTTATATACATATTAACATCGCGTGGCCCGAAGCATAGTCTGTATAGAATAATTTATCTCTTCTTTAACTCATTCTATTTCAAACATAACGGGGACCTTTTCAGGTCAACCCGTCTTGCGACAGCCACAACTACCTCCCGTACCGCAACCGCCACCGCTACAACCTCCTGCAGAATCAAAAAATGGATTTCCGGTAGGAACTTTGATATACGGTGAAATTTCAGTACCGATACAAACACTAACTTCATCCAATAGTTTTTGCATTGCAGTCTCAGCCTTTTTGAACGCAGCAATACGTTCGTGTAAATCAACTTCCCGCTTAATATCTCGAATCTCTTGCATAACCTTTTTATAATCTGGATGATACTTGCCAAAGCGCTGCACTTCTTCATACAGCTCTTTCTTTTTGACAAACTCCCGGATTAAATGCTGTGCTTCCTCATCTTGTTGTAAATCATGATAAGCAGCACGATACACTGAAGCTTCCTCAGAATCTATAATCATCCGAGCAAGCTGCTCGGCTTCTTCTAGTATTAATACGCTTTCTAGCGTAGCAATAATCATATCAGACACCTCCGATTTTTTATGATAGCATATGTTTCAGAGAAGTCCTAACACCTTACACAATATGCTCAGCCACATTATACCGCCGAACATGCCATGCCTTGTCCTGCAAAGCCACGTAATTTGCACACGCATTTTGAAGAGGCGTTTTAAAATGAATCTCTTGTGGATGAATGGCATGAAGAATGGCTTTAATGGCATGGGAGTGGGCAACAATAATAATTCTTTTTCCCTTGTGTTTCTTGGCGACATCGCATAGAGCAGAAAAACATCGCTCAACAAGTTGCTCATCAGTTTCCATATCTGCAACTTCTCCCTTTGCAATTTGTTCCCGAACTTCAGCAACTGGACGCCCGGAAGCACTACCAAAATCTCGCTCAATAAAACGTTCGTCCAGATGTAACTCTGGAATTCCAGCTGCGTTTTGAATGAGACTCGCTGTTTCTTTCGCACGAAGTAACGGGCTGCTTATGATTACATCCCATTTTTCTTGGCTTAAAAAAGATGCGCTCTGCTCAGCTTGCTTTTTTCCAACTGTATTTAACGGGATATCTTCTCTCCCTTGAATAATTTGTTTAAAATTCCAGTCAGTTTGTCCATGTCGGACCAAACAAATTTCCGTCATGCAAACAGCTCCTTTTTTATACTCACTTTCCATTGTATCAGAACTTTTACATGACGGATAGTTTTACAAGCCGTTTTGTTGCTTCATATATTGGAACATATCAACCATAATGGATGCCATTGCCAATTGGTTTTGAAATTTAGCAACTCGATCTGGAATTGTCTTTTGATAATATTGCAATGCAGCTAATTCAAAATTGTCTCGCTCATCAGGACTGCGCGATAGTTTACGATACCAATATGGCTGTTCTCGGATAAATTTTTGCAAATCCTCTTGGGACTGTACATAATCCATAATTTCTTTGCGCACAGATTTTCCTCCTAATCCTTTTGAAAGAAAAACGGATTGTTTTGTTGGGGTGTACTATTTTGGTCACTAGCGCTTCCTTTAAATTGCTGAATAACCTGCTGTACACTACCTATCGTACTTGTTACATTGTTTAAATGATATTGCACCTGATCCATATTAATATTTTTAATAAATGACATCACTTGCCCCATGACACCTGCTGCAACAACGCTTTCTTGTGCTGCCGCAACAGATTCTTGCTCGCCATCTTGCTTATACACCTGCCAAATTGGATCATTCTCTCCGAGTAAATACCATTCTTCATAAAATTGCTGCCATGTTTTTGATCCGTTTCGCACCTCATAAATCATTTTTGGATGATTTCTTACAAATTCTTTGAACTTCTGAACGGATGGGTGCGATCGTTTGTTTGCCGTTGTCATCGTAATCACCTCTCCTTTTTACTATTGTAAGAACAAACAAGGCATATGGTGCGCCTATTTTTTAGGCGTACCATATGCCTTATTTCTGCAAAAAATTCTCTGTATAAAATGTTTGGTGTACTCCTACACCTAAATTTGTAAATTGTTCATTCAGTACATTCTTTCTATGCCCTTCACTGTTCAACCACCCTTGCACAGCTGCAATAGCATCCAAATAATGCGCAGCAATATTTTCCCCAGCCGCTTTGAATTGCACCGCTCCTTTATTTAAACGGTCACCGAGTGTACCGTATTTAGGAGATTCATGTGCAAAATAATTCTCTTCCTTCATATCCTTACTGTGCAAGTATGCCACTTGCGCTGCAGATTCATCCCATTTCAAAAGCGGCAATTCATGTTGTAATCGAATCACATTGGTCAAATCTAAAACTTGTCTGGCATTGCCTTGTTCTACTTGCACAAGATTGCTATAAGATAAATTTGGTGGCTCCAAGAGTTCCCCACTATATACCAGCTGATATGGTCGTTGCTTTAAAAGCACCTCTTCATCCATGAAGCGAACACCTACCAGCTCACGTGTAAACTTATCAAAATATAACTGCGCCCATCCATTTGGTAACGCAACAAGAGGTTGCTCATTAAATTCTTCTTCCGATAGCTCAAACTGATAGCTACTGTTTTCATGCTTCAATGCAATTTCATATGAAAATGGAAACTGCTCATAAATTTCAGCATGTGTTTGCTGAATGCGAAAGGGAAGTACGTTTGCACTTACACCTGCAGCATAAATAGTTACCACCTTATGATTTTGAATTCCAAATTGCACATAGCTTTGCAAGTTTTGATTGTAAATCCACCATTCATATCCGTAAGCAGATGGTTCGACACGCTCTGGCTCCCCATATTCTGCCAATAAACTTTCTAACTCTCTGCCCAACAATTGGGCAACCGATGGTTCTGCATGTTGAGTAAGATTTTCAGATATATGCGGCTTAAATTGTTGTTTTGGTTTTTTCGTTACATATTCGTTTATCAGCAGTTTGCCGTATAGATTTCCTACTAATAGAACAATTGTTACAGCAATAATTCTAAGAAGTGTTTTCAAGCAAGATGCCTCCTGTATTTCAACTACCTCAAACTCGTACTAACATATGTACAAGTATCTGTTTTAACGTAATAGCATACCAAAGTAGAAAAACTGTTTGTCAGATGTATATTATTTAGCGAGCTTGCAACCTTCTTAAATACTGGCTGCTACTTACGTTCTCTTCTTCTCTCCCATCTCAAAAGTATTAGCTGTTTTACTTGCATATATAAACATACATGTTATGTATTCTCAATATATCATATTTTATGATACAGGACATATTCATAAAGATTTCATAACGAGTTTATTTCTATAATTAATTGCGCTTTCTTACTATTCGTACTATTATAAATCTAGACAGCATTTTCATACAAAGGGGGACATACCATGAAGTTGAATGGGACAGAGTTAGATGAGCAAATTGTTGATTTCTCTCGCCTAACTGAAATTATGAATGACTATGGATTCGTTTTAGCTGGTCAATGGGACTATGAACGTGCAACATATGACTATAAATTCGAATTATTAAAAGATGTATATTATTTACGAGTACAAGCTTACGCAATTGAGGGTGACTTAGGGGGACGTCACGCTCGTGTCAAACTTTTGACACCGTTACTTGGCAAGCATTATTATCCGCACGGTGTAGAGTATGGCGAAGGAGAACAGTTTCCAAACAACGTATTACAAAAAAGCAAACAGCTTTTACATAATATAAGCACAGCATTAAAAGCATTGCCTACAGATTAAAAAAGCAGCATGTTTGCTGCTTTTTTTATTTCTTCACTACTCTTACGACATGCACGTGAACCGCCTGAACAGGCATTCCGATCATCGTTTCTACTTCTTTTTTAACATGTTCCTGTACAAAGCAACAGGTTTCCAGTATAGGGAAACACAAAGACAAAGCGACTTTTATTCTAACTACAATCCCTGTTTCTTCATATGACAAGGTAATCCCTTTTTCTACACGCTTACTACAAGCGATTCCAAACAAAGTTTCTCTTATGTTTGAAACAGTGTAAAGCACACCATTCACTTCGCATACAAGTAGATGTATGAGCTCCTTCAACGTGCGGTCTGCTTTATGCCAAGTCTCCAGTGGATTAATCAGTTCAAGCCCCATCATCGGCCTCCGCTTTGCTTTTTTCTTTCATTGTATGCACACGAAGTAAATGCGGTTCGGACGGCAAATGGAATTATTCAGAGCCCACATATGGTGGCATATCATAAACGCCACTTTTTTCCTTCTCCTTTTCTTGTCTCACCCATCTAAAAAACACATAACCAATTAAAGTACCATATACAAGTTCTTGTACAATTTTCATCACAATTCCACCCGTACGTTGATCTTCTAAAGGAGGCAGCCAATTTAAAAATTCAGGACCACTTAATTGTAAAGATGAAAGTGTACCTGCAGGAACACACAACTCCATGGCCTTTAGCCACGCTTGTGGGTCAGTATATGTTAAAAATAAAGGTTTGCTTGCAAAAATAATCAGTGCACAAGCAGGTGTTAACAGCATGCCATTGGCAAAGATATAACCTATCTTTTGAATTTCACTTAATGTTTGCATTTGCGGTAATGGATTTAATACAGGCCACCACATCATAATTGCCATAAAAAATAAAATCGCTAATGTGATGGGGTGCAACAGTTGACTTTGCTTTACCACATCAAAAACAAACGGCAAATGATACAAGGAGAATAACCCATTAAATACAAACAAAGCAATAAGTGGCTTTGCGAATATATTTACTGTAGCCCGCACAGGCTGGTAGTTAAGCGCATATGCAAGAAGCCATTGGGGGATTCCTAAAATAAGCAATGGGGGCACCGCAATAAACAAGATGGCCATTTCCGTCATATGGGCACTAAAACTAATATGACCCAGTAAATCAAGTGGTCCACCCTTAACGGTATACAATAATATCATTCCACTTACAAAGTATATTTGCTGCCGTTTGCTTACTTTCTCAGCATTAGGAAACCAAGAATTATATCTCCCAATAATTAGAAAATAAACAACTGTAATTGCAGCTATAAAGATAAAAAATACAGGACTCCATAACGCTTCAAAGCCGAAAACCCATAAATTACTCATATTACAACGCTCCTCTTTAGATTATTGCTAAAGAAGGGATTGATTTACATCAATCCCTTCTTGTCATCTTACAACCAAACAATTGTTACAAATGCCAGTACAGTTAAAAACGCAACTAAAATACCTGAGTATAAGAACAATGAAGGAGCCTCATGTCCTTTGTGACTCATGTGCATGAAATAATACAATTGAAAAATAACTTGCACAACAGCCAACACCAAAATAAACGGTACCGCAAAAAGTGGCGTGAACGTTTTTGGATATGCAACTGCAACGAATGCTACAACCGTCAAGAAAATCATTAATGCAAAAGTAATGACCTGATGTCTCATTTCCTCTGCATTTTTCTTCCTACGATAGGCAAGATCTACATTTGGATTTCCAGTTTGTTTTGTCGCCATTGTTTATCCCACCATCCCCATTAAATATACTACAGTGAAAATAAACACCCAAACTACGTCAATAAAGTGCCAATACAACGAAGCAACATAATACTTCGGTGCATTATATAAATTTAGTCCGCGCTTCGCATTTCTAACTACCAACGTTGTTATCCATAGCAAACCAAAGAATACGTGCGCACCGTGCGTACCGACTAGCGTATAGAATGCTGAGCCAAACGCACTGCTTTTCATCGTCAACTTATACTCATGTATATAGTGATTGAACTCATAAATTTCAAGACCCAAGAACCCTGCACCAAGCAATACAGTAATAATTAACCAAAATTGCATTTGCTTGAAGTTAAAGTTTTTCATGTGATACATAGCATACACGCTTGTTAAACTACTTGTTAACAGGAGCATTGTCGCAACAAACACAAGTGTCATATCAAACATTTCTTGTGTTGACGGCCCACCGTTTGTTGAATTTTTCAAAGATAGGTATGTGGCGAAGAGAGAGGCAAACAGTACCGTCTCTCCCCCAAGGAACAACCAAAATCCTAAAAACTTATTTTTCCCTTCAAGGGTCGCTCTTTCTGCATCAGCAGGGAATGTTTCAGCTGTGAATTTCTCTTCTACATGCATTATGCCTTCCCCCCCTTGTCATCCTCTAAGTCTTCTTTATGGATATGATAGCCGTGATCATCAATTACAGAGCGAAGGAACATCGCACCGAGTGTAATCAGTAAACCAATTAACGCTACTGCAAGCCACAGCTTGTCTTTTCCACCTTCCATATACATGGCTCCAAACGCTGCAACAAACAATCCGAAAGACGTCACGAACGGTAAGAAAGATGAGTTTGGCATGTGAATATCACCAACAGGCTCAGCCGGCGTCATTTCTTTTTTACCTTCCATTTTCTCAATCCAGAATGCATCTAAACCGCGTACAAACGGTAATTGCTTAAAGTTGTATTCTGGTGTCGGACTTGGCAATGCCCACTCAAGTGTACGTCCGTCTCCCCAAGGATCACGGCCGGCAGGTTTACCAGAAACTGTTGTTTTCACGATATTGTACAATAGTACAATTACGCCCAATGCCATAAAGATTGCGCCGATAGAGCTGATTAAGTTCCCTGTTTCTAGACCCTGATTTGGTAAAAAAGTAAAGTAGCGACGCGGCATTCCCATTAAGCCTAAGAAATGCTGAATGAAGAACGTTAAGTGGAAGCCACTAAAGAACAACCAAAACGATACCTTACCAAGACCTTCATCCAAAATCTTCCCAAACATAAGTGGCCACCAATAATGCACACCTGCTAATAGACCTAATACAACCCCGCCCACGATAACATAGTGAAAGTGCGCTACTACGAAATAAGAGTCGTGGAACTGATAGTCAGCTGGAGCTGATGCTAGCTGAATACCTGTAACACCGCCCATTACGAACGTTGGAATAAAAGAAACTGCGTACAGCATCGCTACTGTAAAACGAATATTTCCGCCCCAAATCGTAAAGAGCCAGTTAAAAATTTTAATACCAGTCGGTACCGCAATCGCCATTGTTGCTACTGCAAAAATGGAGTTTGCGATTGGACCAAGACCCGTTGTAAACATATGATGCGCCCATACCATGAATCCTAAAAATCCAATCAATACCGTTGCAAATACCATGGAAGAATATCCGAACAAACGCTTTTTAGAAAACGTTGCAAGAATCTCGGAGAAAATACCAAATGCCGGCAAAATCAAGATGTATACTTCCGGGTGACCAAAAATCCAGAACAAATGCTCCCAAATTACTGTGTTACCACCAAGCGCCGGATTAAAAAACTGTGTTCCGAATAAACGATCCAGTCCTAATAGAGCTAAACCTACCGTTAACGGAGGAAACGCAAACAAAATTAAAGCAGATACTACAAACCCAGTCCAAGTAAACAAAGGCATACGCATATATGTCATACCTGGCGCACGCATATTAATAATTGTTACCAAGAAGTTAATACCACCAATTAATGTTCCGATACCGGAAATTTGAAGCCCCAGTATGTAAAAATCCACACCATGTGTTTTTGCAGCCATTGTTAGTGATGCGTAAGATGTCCATCCTGCATCAGGTGCGCCCCCTAAAAACCAACTTGCATTTAAGAAAACGCCACCAAAAAAGAATAACCAAAAGCCTAGTGCGTTAATATACGGAAACGCTACGTCTCGCGCCCCGATTTGAAGCGGTATAACCGCGTTCAAAAATGCAAACACAAGCGGCATTGCTGCCAAGAAAATCATCGTTGTGCCGTGCATCGTCAGCACCTGGTTGTATGCATCCCCTACAAGAAAATCATTGTTGGGAATCGCCAACTGATAACGAATAAACAACGCTTCCAAGCCGCCGGCTAAAAAGAATATGCCACCTGCCATCAAGTAGAGAATGGCAATCTTCTTATGGTCAACCGTTGTTAAGTAGTCCCAAAGAACACTTTTTTTCTTTGCTACAGAACTCACGTCTTTACCCCCTCTTCCCCTTACTTCTCAGCTTTTAAACCTAGTAGATAGGCAGTTAATGCATCTACTTGCTCATCGGTTAAATTGCCGTATTTACCAGTCATTAAGTTCCCCGGCTTCATGCCTTCTGGATCTTTTAACCATTGTTTCACATTTTCTTCATTGTTTTCCACGATACCAGCTACTAACTCACGATCACCAAAGTTAGCCAAGTTTGGCGCGATACGTGCAGCGGCTGGTCGTGCATCATTTGCATCTACCGCATGGCAACCGATACAGCTCTTTTGGAAAATTTCTTTCCCTTCTTCTGCTTGTGCAGATGCTGTTTCCTGTTTACCATCAAGCTTGTTCATGGATGCTGTCCAAGCCTCATATTCTTCCGGACTAACCGCTTTTACCTTAAACTGCATTAAAGCATGGGACGGGCCGCAAAGTTCTGTACAAAATCCGTTATAAGTACCAGGATTATCAGCTTTCAACCACATCATGTTCACGTTGTCCGGGTTCGTATCGATTTTTCCTGCTAATGAAGGTACCCAGAATGCGTGCTTAATATCTGCTCCCTTCAAATTTAAATACACTTTCTTCCCTGTCGGAATCACCATATCTTGAGAAGTCACAATCTTCTCATTTTTATAAGCAAATTCCCACCAGTACAAGCGTGCACTTACATCAATAACAATCGTATCTTTATCAAGCTTTTGCTTTTGCGCAGGCTTTACATCTGCCAGCTTGAAGGTGTACGTAACAGTTGGAACAGCCAACACCAACAAGAGAAGAATCGGAATTACAGTCCAAATGATTTCAAGCTTGTGATTGCCCTCCACCTGTTTTGGAATATAGTTCTCCTGCCCTTTCTTTTGACGGAACTTCACGACTACATAAATAAAGATTGCTGTAACCACCAATACAACAAGTACCATGATTGCAGTTGATAATAGCAATAAATCATATTGCATCTTCGCCACTTCACCTTGCGGAATCAAGGTAGATTGAAAGTCTTTACCGCATCCCCCTAACAGTAAAGCCAGCAAGGAAACGAGCGAAACCAGTCGCCACTGTTTCATCATTCATAAACCCCACTTTCTTTGTTGATTAGATTGTACTTTATAAAAATTAAAGTAAACCCCATGTAAAAATTCCCCCTTCTTCTTAAAAAAGCTACCTAAGCGTGTTTCATGAAGAAGTACATAAAAAACCGCGAGTGACACAAAGCCCTGCGCCCACCTATTCCCTTACCGTATAACAAGTCGATTTTTTATGCATACATATCAAAATGGCAACGACTAGGCATTACCTATGTAACCCCATTATTCATTTGTCTCGTTGAGAGAGAAAGCGCGTACAAATTCTGATGTACGTTACATGGCTGTGATCCTATACATGAATAACAAATCATTTTCAAGATCACAAATACCGTCCCTTTAAAACCATGTACATTTTCATTGCAGACCTATATAACAATATTATTACAGTAGAAATATTGTTTTATAGAGAACTAGAAACCGTACTTATCCTGCCCGCATCTAAGAACGGCAGCCCTATCACTTAGTCTATAAACTTACTCGACTATATTAAAACATATTTTATGAAGAATTTGTGAAAGAAACTTAAAATTTTTGTGTCTTTTCACAACATTGCGCTTTCTACTATAATCATAACATGAAATACCTTATTATGATAAACCATTTTGTCAAATTTCTCACACAATTGTTTATACTCATAAATGTATCTCGCTATACTTTCTAAAATTGTACTTTTTTTGTCATATATCACTTGCTCTGTCCTATGAGCTATCGTGTATAATAGCAGTCTGTAGGAATAGCGTTTTCATTTTGAAATTTGTTTTCTTGCTTTTACCGCGGATATTATGGTAATACGGTAAACACAATGAAAAAGTTATTCAGGAAACCATAACCTAAATTTATATGTTACAGTTATGCGTTAACCCTGATGCCCTATCCGGTGTTGCATTGTTTTCTACTTGTATTTATATGTACCACTATAACTTCATAGAGAAAGAGAGTGAACCGTTTGCAACGTTTGTTAAAAATTCTAGGCGTTATAACAAGCTTTGTTTTATTATTGGTTTTACTTGGGGGAGCTCTTGTTACAAAAACAGGCTCCGGACAAGGCTGCGGTAAATCTTGGCCGCTTTGCCACGGAAAAATCATACCCGATCCTTTGACTTTAGAAACGGTCATCGAATTGAGTCATCGAATTGTTTCAGGTTCTGCGGGGATTCTAGTGCTTTTATTATGTGTACTATCTTGGTTTTTCCTAAAAGCACGTGAAGCAAGACCACTTGCTGTCGTTTCTTTCTTATTTCTAATTGCACAGGCCCTTCTTGGAGCTGCCGCTGTTGTTTGGGGACAATCAGCTGCTGTATTGGCACTTCACTTCGGTATTTCTTTAATTTCGTTCGCATCTGTTATTTTGCTGACACTGCTAATCTTTGAAGTGGACAAGAAGTTTAATGCGCAAGCCCTTATTGTTGATAAAAAAATGAAATTTCACATTTACGGTATTACATTGTATAGCTACATCGTTGTATACACAGGGGCTCTTGTACGCCATGAGCGAGCTAGCTTAGCATGCCCTAGCTTCCCGCTTTGCAGCAAAAGCAGCGCTCTTCCGACACAGTTTCACGAGTGGGTACAGATGGGTCATCGCTTTGCTGCAATACTTATCTTCTTCTGGATTTTATATGCGGCTGTTTTAGCTGTTCGTCAATACAAGCATGAGCGCGTTATCTATTGGGGCTGGCTCATCGCACTCATTTTGGTATCCTTGCAAGCTGTTTCCGGTATGCTTGTTGTGTATACAGAACTAAATCTATACGTTGCATTGTTACATGCATTGTTTATTTCTTGCTTGTTTGCTGTACTGTGCTATCTGTGCATGCTTGCAAGAAGAAGTAAAACACGTTAAAAATCCTATCCCCATTGGGGATAGGATTTTTTTATTTTACAAGTTCGATTAGCAAATCACCTGTTTGGATAGCATCGCCATCTTTTACAAACAGCTCTTTAATCACACCAGCAAACGGTGCTTGTACAGTCGTTTCCATTTTCATAGCTTCTGTAATTGCCAAGGATTCTCCTTTTTTAATCGTGTCACCTGGCTTTACGAGTACTTTAATAACCGTACCTGGCATTGTCGCGCTAATATGCTGCGGGTTGTCTTTGTCCCCTTTAATACGCTGTGCAATCGCTGATTTAATGCTTTCATCCTTAATAATTACTTCACGAGGTTGACCGTTCAATTCAAAGTATACAACACGCGTGCCATCGGCTTGCGGCTCACTGATGGAAACAAGTTTAACATTTAGTGTTTTTCCTCTTTCAATTTCCATCTCTACTTCTTCTCCTAAACGCATCCCATAGAAAAATGTCGGTGTGTCCAAAACGGAAACATTGCCGAACTTATCAAATATCGTTTGATATTCCATGAACACCTTTGGATATAAGGCAAACGACAATAAATCAAACATTGTTACTTGACGCTTCAACTTATGGAATAATGTTTCCTGTAAATCCTGAAAATCTACAGGCTCCAGCAATTCACCCGGGCGTACGGTAATAGGCTCTTTTCCTTTTAAAATAATGCGCTGCAACTCTTTCGGGAACCCACCGTGTGGCTGTCCTAAATATCCTTCAAATAACTCAACGACAGAGTCAGGAAAATCCAGCGTTTCACCACGCTCATATACCGCATCTTCTGTTAAGTTGTTTTGCACCATAAACAACGCCATGTCACCCACAACTTTAGAAGACGGTGTAACTTTGACAATATCACCAAACATATCATTGACACGACGATACATGGTCTTTACTTCATCAAAACGATCTGCCAAACCAACCGCTTTTGCTTGTTGCTGTAGATTGCTGTACTGTCCACCTGGCATTTCGTGCATATACACTTCCGTATGCGGCGCATTCATGCCACTTTCAAAGCTTACATAATATTTACGAACATCTTCCCAATAATGCGAAAGCTCCTCTAGGGCTTTAATATTTATATCCGGACATCTTTCGTCTCCTTCAAGTGCATAATATAACGTACTCGCGCTTGGCTGTGACGTTAAGCCAGCCATAGAGCTCACTGCAACATCAACAATATCTACCCCAGCTTCAATTGCCTTTACATAAGTGAAAATGCCGTTTCCACTCGTATCATGCGTATGCAAATGAATCGGAATAGAAACTGTTTCTTTTAGACTAGATACCAGGTCATACGCAGCTGCAGGCTTCAATAAACCAGCCATATCTTTGATTCCCAATATATGCGCTCCTGCATTCTCCAACTCTTTTGCCAAATTGATATAGTATTTCAAATCATATTTGCTGCGTGACGAATCATGGATATCACCTGTATAGCAAATTGCCGCTTCCGCTAGCTTACCATTTTGCCGAACTGCATCAATAGCTACTTTCATGCCTTCCGCCCAGTTTAAGCTGTCAAATATACGAAACACATCAATCCCGCCTTGTGCGGAAGACTCGACAAACTTACGAATAACGTTATCTGGATAATTTTTGTAACCTACTGCATTAGAAGCACGGAGCAGCATTTGAAATAATACATTTGGCATACGCTCGCGCAGATGCAACAAACGTTCCCACGGATCTTCTTTTAAGAAACGATAGGCAACATCAAATGTGGCACCGCCCCACATTTCTGCAGAGAATAGATTTGGCAATAACCGTGCTGTTGGCTCAGCAATTCGCTTTAAATCTTGCGTACGAACACGCGTTGCAAGAAGTGATTGATGACCGTCACGGAACGTTGTGTCAGTTAAAAGTACACGCTTTTGCTCCTGCACCCACTTGACAAGTCCGTCTGCGCCGCGCTCTTCTAAAATTTGTTTTGTACCGGACGAGATTGGTTCAGAATATTTGACTTTTGGCATACGCGGCTCAGCAAAAATTGGCTTTTCTTGCTTACCAATACCCGGAAAACCGTTAACTGTAACAGAACCTATGTAAGAAAGCATTTTCGTTCCGCGGTCTTTTCTCTTTGGAAACACAAATAATTCAGGTGATGAATCAATGAAAGAGGTATCATATTCACCCGACATAAAGTTTGGATGTTTGACCACATTTTCTAAAAATGGAATATTTGTTTTAATGCCGCGAATTCGAAATTCTTTTAAGTTTCTCTCCATTTTTGCCGCAGCTTGCTCAAATGTGAGCGCCCACGTGGTTACCTTAACGAGTAAGGAATCATAGTACGGCGTAATAACAGCTCCTTGAAAACTGTTACCAGTATCTAAACGAACGCCAAACCCGCCGCCAGAGCGATATGCCATAATTTTACCTGTGTCTGGCATAAAGTTGTTTAACGGATCTTCCGTTGTCACACGTGATTGAATGGCATAACCATTTGTTCGGATTTCCTCCTGCGCCGGAATGCCAACTCTGTTGCTGTGAAGCAGAAACCCATCTGCAATTAAAATTTGTGTTTGAACAATATCCACACCTGTTATCATTTCAGTGATAGTATGCTCTACTTGTATACGAGGATTTACTTCAATAAAGTAAAATTTATCTTCCTTTACAAGAAATTCTACCGTACCGGCATTTAAATAGTGTACATTTTTACAAAGCTGTACAGCTGCTTCACAAATTGCCATCCGCAGACCTTCTGGCAAAGAAACACTCGGCGCTACTTCAACTACCTTTTGATGGCGGCGTTGTACAGAACAATCGCGCTCGTATAAGTGAACTATATTACCGCCTTGATCTGCTAGGATTTGTACCTCAATATGTTTTGGATTTTCTACAAATTTTTCTACATACACTTCATCGCTACCAAATGCAGCCTTTGCTTCTGATTTCGCACGATGATATGCTTCTTCAACACCGGAAGCATTGCGAACGATACGCATTCCTCGTCCACCGCCACCTAACGAGGCTTTAATAATGATTGGATACCCATGCTCTTCGCCAAACGCAACGACTTCTTGCAGGCTTTCTACAGGGCCATCACTGCCTGGGATTACCGGAATATTGGCTGCTTGTGCTTGTGCTCTCGCTTTTACCTTATCGCCAAACATATCTAAATGTTCGCTTTTAGGGCCTATGAAAATGATTCCTTCTTCTTCACAACGCTTTGCAAAATGAATATTTTCTGATAGAAATCCATAGCCGGGATGAATGGCATCGACTTGATTGCTTTTTGCAATTTCAATAATGCCTTCAATATCTAAATACGCATCAATCGGCTTTTTTCCGGCTCCTACTAAGTAGGCTTCATCCGCCTTATAACGGTGGTAGGAACCAGTATCTTCCTTCGAATAAATGGCTACTGTACGCAGTCCTAGCTCTGTACACGCACGAAACACACGAATAGCAATTTCACCACGGTTAGCAACCAGGACTTTTCGAATATTCTGCAACTTTTCCATATAAATCCCCCTCTACTTTGCTGCGACGGCAGGTATGAAAACTATTTTAATCATCATACCTTATTTTGAAGAAAATGATAAGTATTCTGCATGATCTGTTACACAAATTTATTATACCATACAAAAAAACATTCATCACGAAAAAGTATGTCACATAAAGAAAATATAACATACTAATTTATTTGTTTTTTATGTTTTTATTAACAATTGGTCATCTTAAGCCATTTTATCGACATTTTCTTTGCTTACTACTACAATATATAGCTATTCTTCTTCTCACTGTTATCAAATTCATACATATTGTAAAAAGCTACCGAATGAAATCGACAGCTTTTTATTGTTCTACGATACTATATGAAAATAAAACAGCTATCCTCTTTACCTAACCTTACTTTATCACCACAAGATGAGGCTTTGCTGGTAAATCTGGTTTTGTTTCTTGCGCTCGAACCTGCGCTGATATATTTAAGAGCAGTCCTACCGACATGAGATTGACAAGTAGGGAACTACCTCCAGAACTAATAAATGGAACAGGTACACCTGTAAGAGGCAACAAACCTGTTACACCGCCTATATTTACAAAAGTCTGTATAGCTAACATACTCCCTATACCAATTGCTAGAAAGCTTGCAAACGGGTCTTTGCTTTGACGTGCTAATTGAAATGAACGAAGTATAATAGTGAGCAAACTTACCAGAACGATAAGAACACCCATAATCCCTAACTCTTCTGCAATGATTGCCATAATGAAATCTGTATGAGGTTCTGGTAAGAACCCAAGCTTTTGAATACTGTTTCCCAGTCCAGCCCCTCTTACCCCACCTTCTGAAATAGCAATAAGGGAGTTAATGAGATGAAAGCCGTCTCCCTCCGCATCTGCAAACGGATTTATAGCAGCTGTGAAACGGGACTTTTGCTCGGCATTCAAAACATGGTTGTAGGCAATATAAAGCATCGGCCCCCATACAATCCCGGTAACTGTAAAACGCTTTAAAAGTAATTTTATAGAAACACCTGAGCATAAGAACATGGCACCAATAACAGCAGCAATTAATAAATCTGTTCCTAAATCTTTTTGCATTAAAATTAATCCAAGTACCATTATTAGAAAAAGCGTTATACTGCCAATACCTTGCATATATGAAATCGGCTGTTCATGCTTTTTTGCCAAGAAACGAGAAAGTGCAATGATAACTGCAAGCTTAGTAAATTCCGCAGGTTGCACACCGAAAATCCAACCTTTTGCACCATTTACTACATCACCTTTGATAACTGTCAACAGTAATACTATAGGCACCACTGTATAAATTATTAATATAACTAACCGCGTTTTAAATATAGCTAAACGCAACCGATAGATAAGTAACACCAATAAAAAACCTGGTATCATGACTTTCAACTGTGAAAGAAAAAAATAATCGCTTTTCAAACCTTTCAGACTCCCCTTTACTAGAGGCACAATTGAACTTGCACTATATACCATAATCAGACCGAACGCACACAACAAAATAAGTGGAAGTATTAAAGAGTAATCCAATGACTTCCATGACTTTTTCATATTCATTCCTCTTTCTTGCGTAATAATTCCTTTATTCTATGTATCTGCGCATTCATCCTGCCGTATATGGCATGAATGATAAAAAAGCTCAAACATGAGTTTGAGCTCTCTATTTGAACCCGCTATTGTCTCTTTGTAAAAGCATCATGCAAAGCGGACAATTCTCGTTCCAATTCCCCAAGAATTTCTTTTCCTTGCACTTCTTCAATGAGCCCGAGCCGAACGGCAAAATCAACTTCTCTGGACAATCCAAACATTTGCGTATCCAGCACCTCTTCATACAACGGACATTGGGGCATAGTCAGATGGTCCATCTGTACTTGAATGAGTTTTAAAATCTTTTCTGCATCAGCTTTTAGAAGGGCTAGTGCCTTTTCCTGATGATTTGTTACTGTCTCAGACGCCAAATTCATTCCCTCCGTTTCCGTCCAACTCTCCTAACTATCTTTTAATATTAAAGATAGTTACAGGAAAATGCAATAGAAATATTTCTCTACTCCATTACAGATGACAACACTTCATAATCAGATTATACTTAGATAAGCGCTTTAACATAGTCATAGGAAAAGAATGGCTTATTTCAAAGTACATCTATTACTGTATTTAGTACGTGTAAACATTGTTAGGTGTTATGGGAATCATATATGCAGAGGGGGAAAATCACAATGAGTGATATTATATTCATTAACGGCAATGTATCGTACTCCATCACACTAGATCCCGGAGTATGGATTTTTGATGATCGAAAAGTAGATTTGCTTACCTATTTTGAAGAAGAACGTTCCAATTCTGATGAATTAGAAGCTTACAAAAAAGCGGTTTCTGCTCATTGGGATAGAGAGATTCGTGAAGGGGCGCTATTCCCGCCGGTTAATAAAAGTATCTCTAGATTTGAAAAAGAAAAAATTATTAAAGGCACATTCGGTATACCCTTACGGCCATTTTTAGAGCACGCCATGCCTGGTACTGATGCGCAAAAGGTTTTACTCAAAACAGAAATCAATACATATACCCTTACTATGGAAGAAGCCATGGACGCTATTCTTGGTTTTTCAAAAGAGGGTAAACCCCTACAAGATGGGCCAGCACATTTTTATTTTGGAGATGGACGCAACAAAACTGCTCCAATTACACACATTAGACAGCTTACTGTTATATAAAGTTTAAAAACTAACGACTGTTTTTAATGGTTGCATTTTTGTTTTACATAAAAAGGGCGCTACAAAAAAGCGCCCTTTTTTACAATAAATCAGCAGCCAGTTGTGCCAAGTTCGAACGCTCACCTTTGACAAACTTGACATGACCGCTAATTTTTTGCTCCTTGAATCTCTCTACCACATATGTTAAACCATTATTGTATTCATCTAAATACGGATGATCAATTTGTTGTGGATCTCCCATCAACACAATTTTACTCCGCTCTCCTACACGCGTTAAAATCGTTTTGACTTCATGCTTTGTTAAGTTTTGTGCTTCATCAATAATAATGAATTGCTCTGGAATACTTCGTCCGCGAATGTAGGTGAGGGCCTCCACTTCGATGGAACCCATACCTGCCAAAATCGCATCCAGCTCGCCTGGTTTTTTTGTATTGAATAAGTACTCCAAATTATCGTAAATTGGTTGCATCCACGGCCGAAGTTTTTCTTCTTTTTCTCCGGGTAAGTAACCGATATCTTTTCCAACTGGGACAATTGGACGTGCCACAAGCAGCTTCTTGTATAATCCTAAATCTTCCGTTTGCATCAATCCGGTAGCAAGCGCCAACAATGTTTTACCTGTGCCAGCTTTCCCGATTAGCGTTACGAGCGGAATATCATCCCGTAGCAGCATTTCCATTCCCATAATCTGTTGTACATTTCGCGGACGCACACCCCAAACTTGCTCATTTTGAAACACCAGCTTCTTAATCTTTTTACCGGTCTGATCCACAATCCCAACAGCTGATCCAGACCCTCCAACTACATCTTTCATTAAAACGAATTGATTAGGATAAAATGGATGATTAGCCAAATCCGTGACCGGTAGTTCCCCTTTTTCATAAAATTTATTTAAAATCTCTTTTTGTATGTAACACTCTAAGAAGCCTGTATATATATTATCCATTTCAATTACACGGTCACTCAAATAATCTTCTGCTTGCAATCCCAGTGCATCAGCTTTGACTCGTACCAAAACATCTTTACTCACAAGAATGACAGGTCTTCCGTCCGGCTTACTCTGTTCTTCTAAATACAGATTTTTCGCGACTGCTAAAATACGATTATCGTTGGTTTTTTCCACAAAAATTTCTTGCAATTGCACAAACGAACGGTGGTTTAATTCGATACGAAATGTGCCGCCATTTTCAAGCGGAATGCTTTCATGCAACTTGCCGATTTCACGAAATTTATCAATGAGTTTAGATACATGACGGGCGTTTCGCCCAACTTCATCCATGTAACGTTTTTTAGAATCCACTTCCTCTAAAACAACTGCAGGGATTACTACCTCGTTGTCCGCAAAAGAAAAGATTGACAATGGATCCTGTAAAAGCACATTCGTGTCAAGCACATATATTTTGCTCAATCTGCTACCCCCCGACTCCACTGAACAAGATTCTATCCGATAGGACGAACCGTTTGCTATCAATATATGTCACACCAAGCAGAGATAGAATGTGTTACAAGAAAAACATCTGTGTAAATCCCATGTAACATCGTATAGAAGCATATTTATATTTGTTTAATTGCGGTTAGCACCTGATTATCCAGCTTAGTAGCTGCACGTAAGTCGTATGTTTTTTCATATTTTGGTTCTGTAGATAATTTGGACCCATAAAACATGACATCGCGTACCTCGTCAATATGCACCTCAAGTAACGCCAATTTCAGAGGCACCCCTTCCATACGATCTGTTATAATACGAGTACTTCCTGCTACAGAATAGACCGACTCATTTGCCATTATATTTAATACAATGCTCGGGTTATGGCGGATATTTTCTACAATGCGAGAGCGTTGATCTACTGCAAAACGAACGGTTGCCATATCCATAGCATATACCCACGAAATTGCACTAACATTTGGAGACGCTTTTTCAAAATCAATTGTGGCGACAGTTATAATTCGTTCCTCACGTAAAGCATAAAGCAATTCGTCATTTAATGTAGATTCTACTGCATTTGCCATTGTCACACCTCCCTTTCCTTCATGATACACCTAATTCTGAATAATTAAAATATTTTTTTCTACTGTTTGAAACGTGCTATACTGAGAATAACGGATTTTGAATAGAGGTGAAAAGATGAGAGTTAAATGTGTGTTATGTGAAACCATTGAAAAGCTGGATGATGAAAACCCTATTGCAAAACGGTTGCGCAATCGTCCTATTCATACATATATGTGCGAAAGCTGTCAGGATAGAATTACCGCGCGAACAAAAGCACGGTTAGCAACAGGAAAGTTCCATCTCTATCGCGATAAAAACACTGAAGAGGAGTGGTAAGGTGCAAAAAGGGCTTTTAGCAGGTACAATTGCGGGGATTGTATTAGGTTTATCTCTAAAATTCATGCAAGCTCTAACAGGAAGTAAGGTATATACCCTGCTCCTCAACGTCGATTTTATTCCCTATATGAATCAACAATGGCCTGAAGTGACTGAGTTTTCTTTTCACTTAATCATTTCTTTGCTAATTGGCATGGTATTGCATATACTCGCAAAACGAGGCTATCACCCCTGGCAAGCCGCCTGCCTTCTCACGTTACCAACTATTTTGTTATACTTTCCCCTCAGCGTACTGGCCATAAAAGATGTCCCGGCGCCGAATGATTGGTTTGCCTTTAGTTTATGGATAATTGGTCATATGTTATATGCCATATCACTTGCCTACACATACAGTAAAAGGTGACTCAAGCGAGTCACCTTTTACTTATAGTTTTGAAACTTTTTTGGCTCTCGCTCCATTTGCTCCACATAGCAATCGATTAATTCAGATGGAAAGCGCGCCGTTTTCTCCAACCCATGGGCAGTGTAATATACCATATACATTTCCTCATGTTTTTCAAGTTTTGTTTCTGTTACGCCATGTTCATGAAAAAGCATATCGGCAAACAAGGCATATGTTTCCTTTGCCGCTTCGTCATCCGGTCTAGCTTCGGCTACAGTTTTAATAGTTAACCAATTGTAAAGAGCATCCTGTATTGAACGCATCGGTCCCTCCTAAGCCTGCTTTGCTTGATGCAAACGCATTTTATAAATCCCCAATACGATAGCCGCTACTACTAATCCTTCCGCTACAGGTAAAAAGATTGCAAAGAACGTTAAAATGGAGCAACCTAAAATAAGTAGTATATATATAATGACATTCTGCAATACCGGTAGCTTTCTAGCAAAACCCAAATTATATACCAATATACTAAGTACAATGATCGTACCGTACAGCCACCACATACCAATTTCTGGATTTTCAGCTACATTGTAAAGCCTTGCAAAAAACGACATTCTCTCCAATACATCCACTTTTATTTCTCCCCTTTTGCTTATACTACTATAAGAGTAAAGCTCTTTATTTGAACTGTCTACAAAAAATCCCGACAATTTCGTCGGGATTTTTTTTATTGCTCCATTTCCGCGTACTTTTTCTTTTTAGCAATACGTTCGCGTTCATTTTTATCCAAAATCTTTTTCCGCAAACGTATGGATTCAGGTGTTACTTCGCAATACTCATCTTCGTTCAAGTATTCTAAAGATTCCTCAAGTGTCATAATGCGCGGTTTTTTCATTGTTGTTGTTTGATCTTTATTTGCAGAGCGAATATTTGTCGCTTGTTTTACTTTCACGATGTTAACTGTTAAGTCGTTCTCACGCGTATGTTCACCAACAATCATGCCTTCGTACACCTCTGTACCAGGCTCAAGGAAAATGATACCACGGTCTTCTACCTGCATAATGCCGTACGTAGACGCTTTTCCAGATTCCATAGAAACGAGTACACCTTGACGACGTCCACCAACTTGTCCTGGCTGCATCGGCTGATAGCTGTCAAATGAGTGGTTGATAATGCCGTATCCACGTGTTAGCGTTAAGAATTCTGTTGTATAACCAATCAACCCACGTGCTGGTACCATGAATACAAGACGCACTTGACCGTTTCCGTTGTTAATCATATCAAGCATTTCACCCTTACGAGCACCCATAGATTCGATAATAGAACCTGTATACTCTTCTGGCACATCTACTTGTACACGTTCAACCGGCTCGCAGCGTACACCATCAATATTTTTAATGATTACTTCTGGCTTGGATACTTGTAATTCATATCCTTCACGGCGCATATTTTCAATTAGAATAGATAAGTGAAGCTCTCCACGTCCAGATACAATCCAAGCATCCGGAGAATCCGTATTTTCAACACGCAAACTTACATCCGTTTGTAGCTGCGCACGCAAACGCTCTTCGATCTTACGAGCTGTAACGAATTTACCTTCACGTCCTGCAAACGGACTGTTGTTTACAAGGAACGTCATTTGCAATGTCGGCTCATCAATACGAAGTACAGGAAGCGCTTCTTGATGCTCAACAGGACAAACTGTTTCACCGACATTAATGTCTTCCATACCAGATACTGCTACTAAATCACCCGCTTTTGCTTCTTGGATTTCTTCACGCTTCAAACCAAAGAAACCAAAGATTTTTGTTACACGGAAAGACTTTACAGTACCATCAAGCTTCATTAAAGCAACTTGTTGTCCTACCTTCATCGTACCGCGGAAGACGCGCCCAATTCCAATACGACCTACATAATCATTATAGTCAAGCAATGCAACTTGGAATTGAAGCGGCTCCTCGTGATTATCAATTGGTGCCGGAATATGCTCAATAATTGTATCAAACAGGGATTTCATATTTTCTTCTTGGTCAGCCGGATTTGGGCTTAAACTTGCTGTACCGTTAATACCAGAAGCGAATACAACAGGAAACTCTAACTGTTCTTCATCAGCACCAAGCTCAATAAATAAATCTAAAACCTCATCAACTACTTCTTCTGGACGAGCAAAGTCACGGTCAATTTTATTAACAACAACAATCGGTGTCAGCTTTTGCTCCAACGCTTTCTTTAATACAAAGCGTGTTTGTGGCATACATCCTTCATAAGCATCCACAACAAGTAGTACACCATCTACCATTTTCATAATGCGCTCTACTTCTCCACCAAAGTCAGCATGGCCCGGTGTATCCAAAATATTAATGCGCGTATTATTATAATTAATGGCTGTGTTTTTAGCCAAAATTGTAATACCACGTTCTCTCTCTAAGTCATTAGAATCCATCGCGCGCTCATCTACTTGCTCATTGCTGCGGAATGTTCCCGCTTGACGAAGCAACTGGTCAACCAACGTTGTTTTACCATGGTCAACGTGTGCGATAATCGCGATATTACGTAAATCTTCTCGTTTTTTCAATATATCCAACTCCTAGTGTCTCTTTTTCATCCTTTTCTATTATAAGAGCGAAACCTAACGGTTGCAATCTATAATGTAGCGCATTACTTACTAAACCGCTTTCATAATGTTCATCTGACTCATATATCTAATTTACCGCGTTGCGTCTGTTCTACATATATTACAGATTTAAACTGATTTTGGAACGTTTTCACTTCTCCCATTCAGCTAAAAGAATATCGTTTTTCTTTATTGATATAGTTGTTTTCTTACCATTTCATACAGTACAATAAAAATACTGCATAAACTGTTTGAAGATTTTTTCTTTTATCTTTAGACCACATGAATTGAGATTATTGCGGAAGGTGAAAACATGGAACATATTCAATATCGGTTGTTAATGATTGCTCTTGTTGCCGTTATTTTTATGATTGGCATTGGTATTATGATTGCAGAAAAAAGTTCTGCAGGTGCCATTGTATGTGTGATTGGAACGATTGTTTCTATCGGCTACGGATTTGTCACAAAGCGAAAATTACGTAAACACTCCTAATACATAGTCATTTATGCATCTCAGTATTGCCACTTTCAATTGTAAGCATGCTTAAAAACAGACAATGCGACGTACTCTTTTAGACATCGCATTGTCTGTTTTTACTTTACATATGTTAAAAGTTCTTCATAAACACCGGGTCTCGCTGCTAATATAGGCCCTTTTTCAATAGGACTCAAGGCTACCCCATTAAAGTTTGTAACAATGCCTCCGACTTCTGATAAAATAACTGCTCCTCCGCCGAAGTCCCAGGGAGATAATCTTGGCGTAATATACCCATCTAGTCTTCCCGTTGCTACATACACCATCTCTAACGCCGCACACCCATAAGAACGCGATCCTCTAGAACGTCGGACCAATTCACCCATACGTTCATAATCTAGCATACGATTCCTTGTCAGCCATGTCGCATTAATACCAATTACACTTTCTTCCACTATACCTGCCTTTAATTTCGGAATCTCAGTATCATTACAATAAGCACCTTGCCCTTGAACAGCACTGTACATTTCGTCATGGACAGGATCATATACTAAACCAATCTTTCCTTGTCCATTATGATAAATACCGATAGAAATCACAAAATTGCGTTTTTGATGCACAAAGTTCATCGTACCATCTATTGGATCAATGAGCCATAACGTTCCTTGTAAAGATCCTTCTTCATTTCCGTATCCTTCTTCTCCAAGAATGCGATGAAGCGGATATCGCTCTAAGATTTTTTCAATTAAAAACTGTTCAATATGTCGATCCATATTAGTTACAAGATCAGAGGCATTTGATTTCGTTTCAATTGTGAGAGATGTCTCTAAAGAATCCCTCAGCAGTCCCCCCGCTTCAAGCATCCACTGTTTTGCATGTAACGCTACCTCATTCCAATCCATTGCAACACCTCATTTTCACAGAAAAAACGAACCTATGCATAAGGTTCGCACCAATTTTGGTTTTATACATACCTTATTATTACGCTTCTAGGCGAATCATTTCAAGTCTGAGCGTCTCTAACTTTCTTTTGCACTCTTCTTTTTTCGTTTCGTCATTTTCAACCATCGCATCATATAATACCGCCAATTCGTAATCGAGCTCTAATCGCAATACCGGAATCCGTTTTTCTGCATCTGTTCTTTTCAGTGCGTTAATCACCTGTCTCATTTGTTTGCCTCCCACCTTCATGTAGTTTGCCCCTAAGCTTAATTTACTTAATTTTCAGTTATTTTGTTTTATACTATATTATGTGGGATAAATCCTCTATGCAACAAATTTGTATTTTTACCTAAAAAATTTTTTTGAGCACCATTTTTTGAATGATACAAGCTATGAGACAATAGATATTAATTTACTTTTCCCGTTATAGCACTTATCATTTTATTGAGTTGCGGCTTATTCACTAAACTATGCTACTCAATTCATTTTGATCCAAATGATAAAAATCGTCCAAATCTAAAGGATTTGGACGATTTTTACTTCAAAGACATTCAACTGTTTACATCTTAATTTTGTCGCTGTCTCCTAGCAATTTTGCCGCTTGTACAACACGGTAAGCGGAATAACCACTCATTTCTTCAAATTCATTACATAGTTTTTTTTCTTCTGCTTTACTTGGAACAATTTCCTTGAACCGGCGATATAAGCGCATAAACACATCCTTTTGTAGCCCGGTTTCATATGCTTTCTCAACGCCCTCATAAAAATGAATTACATCAATGATTTCGTCCGTGGACCAAGTATAATCCATAGGATATTGATATTCCATACCTTCACCTCATGACTTCCATTTTGTTCGAATTATGGTAGCTTCATCTAACATGCGGATAAATAGTTCTTGAACAGTAGGGATATCTTTAATTCTTCCCATTACTTGTCCCGCCCATGCGAATCCTTGCTCTTCGTTACCTTCATATATGTACGCCCTATTTGCTTTTCCACTAATATAATCTTGAAGTTCTTCATAACCTTTCCCTTGCTGTTCTAGCTGTAAAATTTGATCTGTCCAAGCATTGCGAATTACGCGGGCAGGTGCTCCTAGTGTTCTTTTGATAACTGCTGTGTCACTTTCTGTCCCCTGTACCAAAGCGTCTTTATAAGCCGGATGAGCATGCACACACTCCTGCGTAGCAATAAAACGTGTCCCCATCTCAATACCTTCCGCACCAAGGCTAAGCGCTGCCATTAAGCCCCTACCGTCACCAATCCCACCAGAAGCTACAACAGGAATAGATACAGCATCAACAACCTGCGGTACTAATACGATTGTTCCTACATCTTCACGACCAAGATGTCCGCCACCTTCTTGTCCAACCACCATAACAGCATCAGCACCAAGTTCTTCTGCTTTTACAGCCTGTCGTCTCGTTGCAACTAACACGAGTTTTTTAATAGCCGTTCCTGCTAATTGCTTTATAATAGGAGCTGGGTTACCACCTGTCATTGTCACAACAGGAACATTCTCTTCAACAGCAACCTCTAGCATATGCTCAAATGGTCTACCATGTTGTCCAATTGCATAGTTTACACCAAACGGTTTATCCGTCATGCATCGTACCTTACGTATCTCCTCTCGAAGCGCCTCGGGAGAAGGCAAGCTCATCGCCGTAATCTGTCCAAGCCCACCAGCATTGCTAACAGCCGCTGCCAAATCCGCATATGCCAAATATGCTAAGCCCCCTTGAATAATTGGATATTCAATGTTCAGTAACTTTGTTAGGCGTGTGTTCCAATCCATTATACCACTCTCCTTTTTATTACACTACTTCTTCACTAGCCCTTAGCACTCCTTCTTCCTTCCTAGACATCATTAGGCATACCCGCATTTACAGGTTAAAATAAGATCCTCTAGTATGATTACCTACTATTGCGCTAGTTGCTTCAAGGTTACGCTAGTATATCAAGCGTACTTCTTCACGCTCTTGGAGAACGAAAATATTTTCTCGCACTAGCGATAATCTTTTGCTTTCAATTATCATCGATGTTTAAATAAACTCTAAACACTATGCATATTCGCTACAATATTGGTTGACACTCTTATTCACTGCAAGAGGAAAGAAAACACATTTTGATAGGGGGTCACCTTGTACTTCCTTACTGCACAGTCTAAATTTACAAGTCACTTTTAAGCAATCCAATTGACTAAATGAAAAATCTATAGTTTTCCTATACATTCAGTTTTATTAGTGATATAATTCATTTGTTTTGTATCGAATGACAGCTACTGTTCAGATAAATTTATTACAGGTAAAGGGGTGTATAGATTGTCCCAATTTGAAACACCGTTGTTCACATCCTTAGTTGAACACAGCAAAAAAAATCCCGTTCAATTCCATATTCCAGGCCATAAAAAAGGCCAAGGAATGGATCCTGAATTTAGGGAATTTATTGGGCATAATGCTTTATCCATTGATTTGATTAACATTGCACCTTTAGATGATTTGCATCATCCAAAAGGTATGATAAAAAAAGCGCAAGCATTGGCTGCTAAAGCTTTTGGAGCAGATCATACTTTCTTCTCCGTGCAAGGTACAAGCGGTGCGATTATGACAATGGTTATGAGCGTATGTGGACCCGGCGATAAAATTCTAGTACCGAGAAATGTGCATAAGTCCGTTATGTCTGCGATTATCTTCTCAGGCGCCAAGCCTATTTTTATTCATCCGGAAATTGATCCCGTGTTAGGTATTTCACATGGCATGACAATTGCTTCAGTTAAGCATGCACTAGAAGCTCATCCGGATGCTAAAGGATTATTAGTAATTAATCCGACCTACTTTGGATTTGCCGCCGATTTAAAACAAATAGTTGATATCGCACATTCTTACAACGTACCAGTTCTTGTTGATGAAGCACATGGTGTTCATATCCACTTTCATGAAGACCTTCCTCTATCTGCAATGCAAGCAGGTGCGGATATGGCAGCAACAAGTGTTCATAAATTAGGAGGCTCACTTACTCAAAGCTCAATTTTAAATGTCAAGGAAGGACTTATAAATGTAAAGCATGTTCAATCTATCATTAGCATGCTTACAACTACATCTACTTCTTATATTTTATTAGCTTCTCTTGATGTAGCACGTAAACGATTAGCAACAGAAGGAAAAGCTTTACTTACTCAGACGATTGCATTGGCACAAGACATTCGACGTGCTGTTAATAATATTGATATGTTGTATTGTCCAGGAGAAGAGCGACTAGGTACAGATGCTACGTTTGATTTTGATCCAACTAAACTCATCATATCAGTAAAAGATCTTGGCATTACAGGACACGATGCAGAGCGCTGGCTGCGCGAAAAACACAATATAGAAGTGGAAATGTCAGATTTATATAATATTCTTTGTATCATCACTTTAGGGGATACAGAGGAAGAGGCAGCTCTTTTAATTGCTGCTCTTCGTGATTTATCTTCTACATTCCAAGCAAAAACAGATGGCAAAGTAGAAATTGCAGCACAAGTTCCTGATATTCCAGTATTGGCTTTATCACCACGAGATGCCTTCTATTCAGAGACAGAAATTGTACCGTTTGAAGAAGCTGCAGGACGAATTATTGCCGAATTTGTAATGGTATATCCACCAGGCATCCCAATCTTTACACCAGGAGAAATCATTACACAGGATAACCTTGATTATATTCAAAAAAATATGGAAGCAGGTCTTCCTGTTCAAGGACCTGAAGACATGGAACTAAAAACATTACGCGTTATTAAGGAATATAAGCCCATCACTTGATGGGCTTATTTTTTCACCCATTTTGCCCATACCTCATAGGATAACAAAAAAGTATATGAACAGATGGAAAAACAACATTCTTTTGATAAAGACTGTGTTAAAGCCTGATATCGATAAGAGGTACTTATTGATTGGTATAGAGGAGGTGAGAGCTCCTATAGAGAAAGCAGTTCAAAAGGAGTCCTGCAAATCAATAACGAGTTTTATCACATCCTAGATAAAAGAACCAGAGGCACGTAGGTGTTGTCAGGGCCCAAAAAGTTCTCGCCAAATCATACTCATAATTGAGTAAAGCAGTCTTACGTTTTTTTGTTGTTTTTATCTTAGCATTCTATTTGTTCATATACCTTAAAATCTTGCAGAAAACGTAAAGTGAGGTGGATTATGATTGTCATTGGTCGCTCTGTTGTGCTTCCTTTACTAGAAGATTCCGCAGAGCCTTTTTTTGATGAAAAACAAAAGATATTAGATGAAATGACCAGCAATCAAGAAGTATATGCTTATCAAACTATTAACCAGCTTGCCTTTGATGTACAATTCCGTGTGAGCATTATTTTAGCTTGTATTGACCTATTTAATAGCGGAATACAGTTTAGAACTTTTAAATATGCATACTGCAACAATACATTTTGGGAAACAACACCTCTAGGCGGCTTTCGTCTAAAGCAGGGTAAATTACCTGCTTTTGCAATACGTGATATTTTTAAAAATGGTACTAAATACGGAACAGAATGTGCAACAGCAATGATTATTGTTATTTACAAAGCATTATTAGATTTATATACAGAAAAAACCTTTAATAAACTGTTTGCTGATTTGTTGCTTTATACATGGGATTACGATAAAGACTTGAAGTTAGTGACTAAAAATGGTGGAGAGCTTCTTCCTGGAGATCTTGTCTACTTCAAAAATCCACAAGTTAACCCTGCGACAATTGAATGGCAAGGAGAAAATACTATATATCTAAATGACAATTTGTTTTACGGCCATGGTGTTGGTGTAAAAACTAAAGAAAATATTATTGTTACCCTTAATACAAGACGCTTTCCAGGAGCATTTTTGTCGGCTTATCTTTCGGATCTTACGACACGTATTAATAGTGTTGAGATGAGCCAGTATGCGACAAAGTTACAAACAACAATAAAAGTTGTTCCAATTCGTGAAGACGCCATCATTGCTACAATTGGACACACTACGAGTGTAGTATAAAACTAAAAAGAGTCTGCGTGCAGACTCTTTTTTCTTATTCAGCTTGTTTTTCCGAGCTGTTGCAACCGGAGCAGCACTTTCCGTATAATACCGTTACTTTTTCATCTTCAAAATGAGCAATCGTGTTTTCACAAATTTGGCATACAATTGTTCCCATGTTCCATTCCCCCTAGGTTCGAAGAGTTTTTGTAACCGCTTTTATTTTCCTTACTGTTATTTTAATATGTTATACTCTTTAGGTCAATACCCTTTATTGTGACATAATAATAAATTTTATAGTTTATAATATGCTACATTTTAAAGCTTGTGTAAATGAATTTGTATAAAATACTTGCAAAATAAGATTTACTTATGTTTTATTTATTTTCTAAATTTTTAAAAAATGATAAAATACAGCTATTGACGTTACAAGGGGGAAGTTTTATGCAACATGCTTTTGTAAAGCTGGTTTCAAATTCAGCAAAGCAAACAGTTTCCATTCAAGATGTAAAGGATTTATTATATACCTACCAAGAGGTTACCTCACAAACGGGACAACAATTGAACTGGTCTTATGAACAAGCTGCTTTTCCTTATGAAGTTGTAGAAACATCAGCATCTACGTTACATTTAATATCAAAACATGAACGCTATCATTCTATTTTTATAGGAGCGGAACAATCTGTTATCCAAATTTCATTACCCACAAACGCTACATTCGGTGACAAAGGAAAAGCTAATGAATTTTGCCGATTTATTGCAAAGAAATGGTCCGGAGAATTGCATCTATTCAACGGAAGAATAATGTATTTTTATAAACGTTAGAAAAAAATTTGAGCAGCGCGACTTACTAAAAATGAAAACATACAATTACTAATTGAGATCCGAAATGCCATACCCTTTTTTGGTAAAATTGAACATGCTACCACATATGCAAAATAAAAAAAAATAACAAATAGCATAATTTTGAATTGTATTCTATCTCTTGGGGACAGCATGATAACGACTGAATATCCAATCCATATCAAAAGATGATACAGCATAACTAGTCCGTTTTTCCGCACGAAACCGACTCCTTGTACATCCGCATTTGTTATTACTATATGAGTTTTTTGCATTGAGAGAACAAAAAAAGAAGCATCTTTAGATGCTTCTTTTTTTGTTTATTTTATAATATGGATTGGCATGCCAAGTGCTACTTCTGCAGCTTCCATTGTGATTTCACCTAAAGTTGGGTGAGCATGGATTGTTTGAGCAATATCTTCAGCTGTCATACCAGCTTCAATTGCCAAACCAAGCTCAGAGATAATGTCAGAAGCGCCTGCACCCACTACTTGAGCACCTACGATTAAGCCATCTTGCTTACGAGTTACAAGTTGTACGAAACCATCCGTGCTGTTTAGAGATAGTGCACGACCGTTTGCACCGAACGGGAATTTAGAAACAACTACTTCCATGCCTTCTTCATCTGCTTGCTTCTTTGTATAACCAACAGACGCCAATTCTGGATCAGTGAAACATACAGCAGGAATTCCAATATAATCAATTTCTGCCGGATGTCCGCTAATTGCTTCTGCAGCAATTTTACCTTCATAAGAAGCTTTATGTGCAAGTGGTGGTCCAGGAACGATGTCACCGATTGCATAGATGTTAGATACACTTGTACGGCATTGTTTGTCAATTTCAATAACGCCGCGATCAGTCATTTTTACGCCTACTTGCTCAAGGCCAATTTCTTGTGTGTTTGGACGACGACCAACTGTAACAAGAACGTAATCTGCATCAACAGACTTCATTTCGCCGTTTACTTCAAAGCTTACAGTTACGCCTGTTTCTGTCTCTTGTACAGATTTAGCAAACGCTTTTGTATGAATTTCCACGTTGCCTTTTTTCTTTAAGCCACGCTTAACAATAGAGCTCATGGATTTTTCGAAACCAGCTAGAATTTCTTCGCCAGCTTCTAAAATGGTAATTTCTGTACCGAAGTTTGCATAAGCAGTACCAAGCTCCATACCAATGTAACCGCCGCCTACTACAACCATTTTTTTAGGGATTTCAGGTAAGCTTAGTGCGCCTGTAGAGTCAATAACACGCTTGGAAAACTTGAAGCCTGGAATTTCAATTGGTGTAGAACCTGTAGCAATAATTGCGTTTTTGAATGTGTATGTTTGCGCAGCAGACTCAGTCATTACACGCAATGTGTTTGCATCTACAAAATACGCTTCACCGCTAATAATCTCTACTTTGTTACCTTTTAAAAGCCCTGCTACGCCACCTGTTAACTTCTTAACAACACTATCTTTCCAAGCTTGTACTTTAGAAAAGTCTACTGTTACGTTTTCAGCCATGATACCCATGTCAGCAGAATGCTTAGCATGCTCATAGCGGTGACCTGCAGAAATTAATGCTTTAGAAGGAATACATCCTACGTTCAAGCACACGCCTCCAAGGTTACCTTTTTCAATAATTGCTACTTTTTGACCAAGTTGCGCAGCACGAATTGCAGCTACGTATCCACCAGGGCCTGCACCAACAACGACTGTATCTAGTTCGATCGGGAAATCTCCTACTACCATGTCACATTACGCCTCCATTACAAGTAATTGTGGATCATTCAATAGACGCTTAATTTGGTTCAATGCTTTTTGCGCAGTTGCGCCGTCAATTAGACGGTGGTCAAAGCTTAAAGACAACGCCAATACAGGAGCTGCTACGATTTCACCGTTTTTCACAACAGGTTTTTCAGCAATACGGCCAATACCAAGAATTGCAACCTCAGGATGGTTGATAACTGGAGTAAACCACTGTCCGCCTGCAGAACCAATGTTTGTAATTGTGCAAGATGCACCTTTCATTTCGTTTGGAGCTAAGCGGCCTTCACGCGCCTTTGTTGCCAGCTCGTTAATTTCAGCAGAGATAGCAAAAATGGATTTACGATCTGCATCTTTTACAACCGGTACAAGAAGACCTTTGTCAGTGTCTGCTGCAATACCGATGTTAAAGTAGTGCTTGTGAACAACTTCTTGCGTAGCATCATCTAAAGATGTGTTTAGCATTGGATATTCACGAAGTGCAGATGTTAATGCTTTTACCACATAAGGCAAGTACGTTAATTTGATGCCTTTTTCAGCTGCAACATCTTTAAACTTTTTGCGATGTGCAACAAGCTCTGTTACGTCTACTTCGTCCATTAGCGTTACGTGCGGTGCTGTTTGTTTAGAGTTTACCATTGCCTTCGCAATTGCTTTACGGATACCACTCATTTTTTCACGAGTCTCAGGGTACTCGCCAGCTGGAATTGGTTGTGCTTTTGGTACTTCTGCAACTGGTGCTGCTTCTGCTACCGGTTGATCTGCTGCTTTTGGTGCTTCTACTGCAGCCACAGCTACTTGTCCACCATTTACAAATGCATCAATATCAGCTTTTACTACACGGCCGTTTTTACCTGAACCTTGTACAAGACGGATATCTACACCTTTTTCGCGTGCATACTTGCGCACAGAAGGCATTGCAATTACGCGTACATTCTCGTCAGCTTCAGCCGACGGAGCTGCAACTTGAGGTGCCTCTGCTTTTACTTCTTCCGCTTTAGGTGCTTCCTCTTCGTCATGCCCTTTAAACTTTAGGTTTTCATAGCCAGGAGCATCTAACTTAATCAACACGTCTCCTACTACTGCCACTGTACCTTCACCAACAAGGATTTCTAATACCTTTCCTTTAACAGGAGAAGGAATTTCTACAACTGCTTTGTCATTTTGTACTTCTAAAAGCACATCATCTTCGTTTACTTCGTCACCAGGTTTTACAAACCACTTGACAATTTCACCCTCATGGATGCCTTCACCGATATCTGGTAATCTAAATTCAAATGCCACGGATTTCATCTCCCTGTACTGTTTGTCGTGTTTATCGTCGCTTGAAACGCACGATTTTATACAAGTAAAAGAAATCAGATGTTCTGATTTCTTTTACAGCTAAGATTAAAAGTTCATTACTTTTTGAATTGCTTCTACAACATCTTTATGGTTTGGAAGCCATACGCTCTCAGCTTGAGAGAACGGGAAGATTGTATCAGCAGCTGTTACACGAACAACTGGCGCCTCTAGGCTAAGAATAGCACGGTCATTGATTTCAGCTACAACATTTGCTGCGATACCTGCTTGTTTTTGTGCTTCTTGTACCACTACAACACGACCTGTTTTTTCAACAGAAGCCATAATTGTCTCAATATCTAAAGGCTGTACTGTACGAAGGTCAACTACTTCTACAGAAACGCCTTCTTTTTCAAGCTCTTCAGCCGCTTTAAGTGCAGTATGAACCATTGCACCGTAAGCAATAACAGATACATCTGTACCTTCACGTTTTACGTCAGCTTTACCAATTTCAATTGTATATTCACCTTCAGGTACTTCTTGACGGAAAGAGCGATATAACTTCATATGCTCTAAGTAAATAACAGGATCGTTGTCACGAATTGCAGAGATCAAAAGACCTTTTGCATCATAAGGTGTTGAAGGAATAACAACTTTTAGACCAGGTTGTTGCGCAACAAGACCTTCTAAGCTGTCCGCATGTAGTTCTGGTGTATGAACACCACCACCAAATGGTGAACGAACAGTAATTGGAGACGTGTAACGACCACCGGAACGGTAACGCATACGCGCCATTTGGCCTGAAATAGAATCCATTACTTCATATACGAAACCAAAGAATTGAATTTCAGGAACCGGACGATAGCCTTCTAAAGCAAGACCGATTGCAAGACCTCCGATACCGGACTCTGCAAGTGGCGTATCAAATACGCGCTCTTCACCGAATTCGGCTTGCAGTCCTTCCGTTGCACGGAATACGCCGCCGTTTACGCCCACGTCTTCCCCGAACACCAATACGTTAGGGTCGTTTTTCATTTCGACGCGTAACGCATCTGTGATTGCTTGAATCATTGTCATTTGCGCCATGGCTTACTTCGACTCCTTCTCTGTGTAAATTTCAAATTGCTCTTGTAGGTTATATGGCATTTTTTCGTACATGATTTTCATCAAATCAGTTACTTTTTGTTTAGGAGCTTGGTCAGCTTTAGCGATTGCTTCTTTAATATCCTCTTTTGCTTGCTCCATTACTTTTTCTTCATCTTCTTGAGACCAAATGCCTTTTTTCTCTAAGAATTTGCGGAAACGTACGATTGGATCTTTCTTTTCCCATTCGTTTTCTAAATCTTTTGTACGGTAACGAGTAGGGTCATCACCAGCCATTGTATGTGGACCGTAACGGAATGTTAGTGTTTCAATTAAAGTTGGACCTTCACCGTTTACAGCACGCTCACGAGCAAAACGAGTAGCCGCATATACTGCAAGTGGATCCATGCCATCTACTTGAATACCAGGAATACCTACCGCTACTGCTTTTTGTGCGATTGTTTTCGCAGCAGATTGCTTTTCAACAGGTGTTGAAATTGCAAAACGGTTGTTTTGAACAATAAAGATTGCAGGCGCTTTATAAGCTGCTGCAAAGTTCATACCTTCGTAGAAGTCACCTTGGGATGCACCGCCATCACCTGTGTACGTTACTGCAACAGATTTTTTACCACGGAATTTCATACCTAGTGCCACACCGGCAGTTTGGATGATTTGCGCACCGATGATAATTTGCGGTGAAATTGTGTTTACACCTTCAGGGATTTGGTTACCCATGAAATGACCACGAGAGAATAAGAATGCTTGGTAAAGTGGCAGACCGTGCCAAATCATTTGCGGTACGTCACGATAACCAGGTAATATGAAATCTTCTTTTTCAAGTGCATAATGACTTGCTAGTTGAGAAGCTTCTTGTCCTGCAGTTGGCGCGTAAAAACCTAAGCGACCTTGACGGTTTAACGAGATAGAGCGTTGATCTAATACACGCGTATAAACCATACGGCTCATTAGTTCTCTAAGCTGCTCATCAGTTAAATCAGGCATTGCGTCTTTATTTACTACTTCGCCTTCTTCATTCAAAATTTGGATTGTTTGAAATGTGGATTCAATTGCTTTGAATTGCTCATCTACATTTATCAGGGCCTTTTTTGTTTCAGTACCCATTCCGTTCACCTCTTCCTGTTTTATGAACATACTATCGGCAGGAGCCGTGCTCCCTTCACAGCCTATATGCTGACTGTGTAAAGGTATTTGGAAATGCCACCATCTGTACTAATCTTTTCTAACAAATAATTAATACAATAATAATCACGTTTTTTAGTTTACAACTCTGCACGAAGCCTGTCAATTACTTTGATTTTGAATTTTTCTCGAAAAATAAAAGAGCTTACAATTTCCTTGAAACACCTTTTATTAATACCTGTATTAATCAACAACAGCCTTCTGTTATATTATTCCCATTTCTCCTTATGTCTTATCATAGTATAATATGTAAACGTTTTAACTTCTGGCGTTTTTTGCTCACACATATTCATTTACATAATTACTCTTTACTTAGCCACCACTTAACCCAGAGAAAACTTTCCTATTTATTTCTCTAAAAGATGTTGTTTAATCATGATAAAAATTGTTTATTTTCTTAGTCACTGGGCATTTATCTACACACATTTTTCATTTTTTCATACGTTATACTAACCGCAATATAAGCGGAAACGAAAAAGGAGGTAAATTTCATGCAAGGATACACATATTGTTACCCAACTTACACTGCGCCGGCTTACGGCTATGGCGGCTGTGGCTATGGTGCCGGACGCGGATTCGCTTTAATTGTTGTATTGTTCATTCTTTTGATCATCGTCGGTGCTGCTTGCATCCATTAATGTAAAAGAAAAAAACATGAAAAAGGAAGAGCTGTGGCTCTTTCTTTTTTTATCATTTTGCTTAACACCTTGTTATAATTTGTACTGTATACGTTTAAGCAATGACTTTATTCACCGACTTTGTTACACTACAGATACGGAAAGGAGAGAATCATATGCTTACTATGAAAGATGTAGTACGTGAAGGTGCCCCAGTACTGAGACAAAGAGCTTCTGAAGTAACACTGCCTCCTACGCAAGAGGATATACATATCCTGACAAGTATGCTCGAGTTTGTAAAAAACAGCCAAAATCCAGAGCTTGCTGCAAAGTACGAGCTTCGTCCAGGCATTGGAATTGCAGCACCACAAATTGGTGTAAGTAAACGATATATCGCTGTTCATGTCACAGATACAGATGGTACTTTGTATAGCTATGCTTTATTTAACCCTAAAATCATTAGTCATTCTGTAGACCGTATTTACTTAAGCGGCGGAGAGGGTTGTTTATCTGTAGATCGAGCTGTACCTGGCTTTGTTCCTCGCTATGCACGCATTACCGTTAAAGGTGTGGATTTAAATGGACAAGAAGTACAATTGCGACTAAAAGGATTGCCAGCTATTGTCTTTCAACACGAAATTGATCATTTAAACGGCGTTATGTTTTATGATCACATTAATGATGAAAATCCATTTGCTCATCCGGAAAATGCAACTCCTTTAGAACGATAAAAAGCAGGCAATGCCTGCTTTTTATCGTTCTAATAGCTATATTTAAGTTCTAAACTAATAATTGGAAGAGGTAATGAGCGAGAAGAAAATAAGTCAACGACATGGCGCTAACAAGAATCACTGCTCACTAGAACTTTAACCAATCATATTTTATAACAATCCTGCCCACTGGAGACCGTGTAGAATACCGTCTTGCCCTACATCTTTGGTTACATATTTACCTACTTGTTTTAATTTCTCATGTCCATTTCCCATTACGATACCTGTTCCAACCTCACTAATCATTTCAATGTCATTCAAGCCATCACCGAATGCGTAAACCTGATCATGTTTAAATCCAAGTCTCTCGATAAAACGCTCAATGCCTTTTGCCTTTGAGCCGCCGTTAGGAATAATATCCATAGAATACGCATGCCAACGAATAAAATGAAATTGAGGATAGTCATGTATAAATTGCTGTTCTTTCCCGGCTTCGCAGAATAATAAAGTCTGATAAATTTCTTGATTTTGATAAAAATTAGGTTCGTATAGTGGATAGTCAAAAAACAAGCTTCCCATACTTTCGCTCACAAATGGATGATCAGGAACATTCGCCTTCATTTCTTTTTCATTCAAGTACACAAGCGGCATGTTTATTTCGTTAGCAAATTGCGTAAACTCATGCAACTTATCTCCAGGAAGCGGATTTTTATAAATAACTTCATCTTCAAATACAACATATTGTCCATTAAAGCTAACGTAATTATGAATATTTAATTCTTTTCGGATATCTTCAAACATAAATGGTGCTCTACCTGTAGCAATTGCTACATGAACACCATTTTCCTGCAGCTGTTTAACAGCTTTCTTTGTAGACGCAGGAATACGTTTATCATGGTCAAGAAGTGTTCCGTCAATATCAAAAAATACAATTTTATTGTTCATATTTATAGTCCTTTCTGGTTGTTGACTGCTTCTTTTGAAATGTTGAGAGATATATACCTCCAAAAATAAATGTTAAACCAATCAGCATGTGATATGTAATGTCTTCTTCCAATAAAAGACTTCCCCAGAGCAAAGCAGATAAAGGCACAATGTAAGTAACAAAAGAAGCAAATTCTGCACTTCCTTCTTTCACCATATAATAAAATAGCAAATACGCAAAGCCAGACCCAAGGGTCCCTAGCCCAACTAATGAAACCAACGTCTGTGAGGAGGATACCATGCGAAAACCCTCATCACTTACCAATATCATAATAAAAAAGCTGATTACACAGGCAGATAGAAGCGTGGTTGCCGACAGTACTAAAACGGAAAGATGCTGTAAAAAACGTTTAGAGAGCTGTGTACCAATTGCATAGCATAAAGTCGCGAGTAGCACTAGTAATACACCGTTCACGTCACCGTTAATCAACTGCTTAACATTAAAGCGCATCACTAGTAAAATACCAAAGAAACCAAGAAGAATACCCATCCACTGCGCTCTCCTCACGTGTAGCTTAAAGCATACATACCCGACAATAACAGTTGAAATAGGTGTCATTGCGTTAATAATAGAGGCCATACCGCTTGAAACCTTTGTTTCACCAATTGCAATAAATCCAAAGGGCAATACATTATTCACAAATCCTACCAATACAACCATCTTTACAGGTAATTCTCTCCAATTAATAACTTCTCGTTTTGCCACTAACACACAAAGAAGTGTAATTGCGCCAAACAAACAGCGCCAAAACACCACACCCCAAGGTCCTAAATCAGCTACCAATATTTTAATAAATAGAAATGAAGCACCCCAAATCACACTTAGCGTCAATAATGCGCCGTATAGCTTCCCCAAATTTGTCCCTCTCTTTCCTTCACTTCATTAAATAATAAACACAATCACTACTTGTAGCGTGGCAGGAACAAAACGAAAGTGTTACAGCATCTTACTTGCTTAGAGTAGGCTTTTATAAGTACTAATGTTTCCCTTACATAACCAGCCCTTTTCTCTTATGTAAAAAATTTTATCTGCACCTATATATTATATACGAATTGTCAAGTTACTGTTTCATACATGAATTTTGAATCCTCTTCTCATACTATAAACAATATCTATGTTTGAAAACCTGAAAGGAAGGTCAATAATGAAAAGAAAACTAAAAGAAAAACTAAAGTGCTACTGGAACGGTCTTATACGTAAGAGAAACCTTGCCTAATAGGCTTTTCTCTTCTTTCTATCGAAAAAACATGAAAATATAGTACTTTTCCTTTATAATAGGTTAAAGGTAGCGCAAAAATAGAGACAAGGAGAGGTTTTACAATGATTTTCAAAGTATTTTATCAAGATTCTGCTATGGAGGCGCCTGTTCGTGAAAAAACAAAGGTGCTTTACGTAGAAGGAGAGTCTGAACGTGACATTCGTACAAAATTATCACCTTTTCATTATAATATCGAATTCATTCAAGAGCTTGCCGGTGCTCATCTTGAATACGAGAAACAAAGTGAAAACTTTAAAGTGACGGAATACGCATGAAATTTTTAAAAGCAGATCAAACCGCTGTATTTGCCTTGGGCGGACTGGGCGAAATCGGTAAAAATACATATGCGGTTCAATATCAAGATGAAATTATTATTATCGATGCCGGCATTAAATTCCCGGAAGATGAACTTTTGGGAATTGATTATGTAATACCTGATTACACGTACTTTGTAAGAAATGAAGAAAAAATTAAAGGTCTTTTCATCACGCACGGACATGAAGATCACATTGGTGGAATTCCATATTTACTTCGTCAAGTGAACATTCCGATTTACGGGGGCAAACTAGCGCTTGGTCTTATTAAAAATAAGCTTGAAGAGCATGGCTTGCTTCGCAAAGCAAAACTGATTGAGATTAAGGAAGATGATATTATTTCATTCGAGCATACCGCTGTGACATTTTTCCGTACTACACACAGCATCCCAGACTCTTACGGTATTGTGGTAAAAACGCCACAAGGACAAGTTGTCCATACGGGAGATTTCAAATTTGACTTCACACCAGTTGGGGAGCCGGCTAACTTAACAAAAATGGCTGAAATCGGAAAAGAGGGTGTGCTATGTCTACTTTCAGATAGCACAAACAGCGAAGTTCCAAACTTTACAATGTCCGAAAGACGAGTGGGAGACAGCATTAATGATATGTTCCGTAAAGTGGACGGACGTATTATCTTTGCTACATTTGCCTCTAACATTCACCGTCTTCAGCAAGTTGTTGAAGCTGCGGTTGTCAACAATCGTAAGATAGCTGTATTTGGACGTAGTATGGAAGCAGCTCTTGATATTGGACAACAATTAGGATACATTCGTTGTCCAAAAGAAACATTTGTGGATGCCGGTCAAATCAATCGACTTCCTGCTAACCAAGTTGTCATTTTATGTACAGGAAGTCAAGGAGAACCAATGGCGGCTCTTTCTCGTATTGCCAATGGTACACACCGTCAAATTCAAATCATTCCTGGCGATACAGTTGTATTCTCCTCATCACCTATCCCAGGAAATACGATTAGTGTAAGTCGTACGATTAACCTGTTGTATCGTGCGGGTGCAGAGGTGATTCACGGACCTTTAGCAGATATTCACACAAGCGGTCACGGTGGTCAGCAAGAACAAAAATTAATGTTGCGTCTCATTAAGCCAAAATACTTTATGCCTATTCATGGTGAATATCGTATGCAACGAATGCATGCACAGCTTGCGATTGATTGCGGTGTACCTGAAGAGAACTGCTTTATTTTAGATAACGGCGACGTGTTGGCACTTCGCGCTGACGAAGCAACAGTTGCTGGTAAAGTCCCATCCGGCTCTGTATATATTGATGGAAACGGTATAGGAGATATTGGTAACATTGTGCTACGCGATCGACGCATCCTTTCTGAAGAAGGTCTCGTTATTGTTGTAGTAAGTATTGATATGAAGGAATTTAAAATCGCCGCTGGCCCAGACATCATTTCACGCGGTTTCGTATACATGCGAGAAAGTAGCGATCTGATTAATGATGCACAAACATTGATTGCAACACACCTAAATAGAGTCATGGAGCGTAAAACAACACAATGGTCTGAAATTAAAAACGAAATTACAGACACCTTGGCACCGTTTTTATATGAAAAAACCAAGCGTAAGCCAATGATTTTACCAATTATTATGGAAGTGTAACAAGGAAAACATCGGCGCCTGTTTCATTCTATACAAGAACAATTTTTAGCACAGAGTTTGACGAGAAGCTCAGATAGTTTTTTAACCACTTATAACGTTCAAAAAAATGCCCCGCCAATATGGCGGGGCATTTGTGTATTAAGGTGTTAAAAAATCCTCAAAGCGATCTACATCATTGTCACTTCCTATGACGACTAATACATCTCCGGTGCGAAGTGTTTCTGTTGCCCGAGGCGAAACAATAACTTGATTTTCTCGTTTAATTGCCACAATATTTAAACCGAATTTTGCACGAATATCTAAATCTTGCAGATTTTGACCATTTAATCTTTCATTTGCAATAATTTCAACAATGCTATGCTCATCCGATAATTGCAAATAGTCCAATACACTGCTAGAGGCAATATTATTAGCAATACGTGCTCCCATATCACGTTCTGGGTGAACAATTTGATCAGCACCAATTTTACGAAGAACCTTTTCGTGGTAGTCATTTTGTGCTTTTACCGTTATATTTTCTACACCAAGCTCTTTTAAAATTAATGTTGTAAGAATGCTCGCCTGAATATTATCACCTATCGCTACCACAACATGATCAAAGTTACGAATACCTAAACTTTTCAAAACCATTTCATCAGTTGTATCTGCAATTACAGCATGAGAAGCTATGCTAGAGTATTCATTTACACGATCTTCATCCATATCAATTGCCATTACTTCCATACCTAATTGTACGAGTTCACGACAAATGCTACCACCAAAACGTCCAAGTCCAATAACAGCAAATTCTTTTTTCTTCACACCCACACAAAACTCCTCCAAATTATGAATTCCATTTTACTATCGACCATTTTAACATATTTTATATCATGTGAGTCAAATTCACCTATATACAATCCTTTTAACGCGTTCCTTTAAAAGAGATATACCTAGTAAGTAGCGAAATTGCTGCAGGAATAGCCGCTTCATTTGGTTGTAGCTTAGCATGATGCAATCCATATTCCGACTCTACTCCTAACCAGAACATAAACCCAGGTGTTTCGCGGAGCATATAACCGAAATCTTCTCCCGTCATGGCTTCTTTGCATTCTATTACCTGTACATCCGTATCTTCTCTTATAAAATCCATAAATTCCGCAGTCAGCTCTTCGTGATTAAAAACTTGATAATACATAGAGCCGTAATCAATACTTGCTTTGCATTGAAAAGAAGCCTGAATCCCCTGTACAACCGCTTCAATTCTTTCCTTTACTTTCTCCATAGACTCGGCCGAAAGCGTACGAATGGTTCCTTCTAGCCGCGCTGTTTCCGCAATAATATTTTGTACAGTACCGCCGGTAATTTTCCCAACTGTAATAACAGCCGCATCCAAAGGGTTCACATTTCTGCTTACAATAGATTGTAGCTGTGTGACCAAATAACTAGCAGCAACAACCATATCATTGGTTTGGTGTGGATATGCCGCGTGTCCCCCTTTTCCTTTTAAATCAATAAACAATTCAGATGTGTTTGCAAATAGCAAGCCCTTTTTTGTAGCTATCGTTCCAACGGGATACTCAGGTGCAATATGCAATGCAAAAATCAAATCCGGTTTCCAGCGTTTGAATTCTTCACTTTCAATCATCGGCTGCGCACCACCTGGCCCTTCCTCTGCCGGTTGAAAAATAAACACTACATCATCATCAATAGGACAATTTACAATTTCAGTTAAAACACCGAGCGCAATGCTCATATGTAAATCATGTCCGCAAGCATGCATCATGCCTTGATGTGAAGAAGCAAAAGAATATCCCGTCTCTTCCTCAATTGGCAGACCATCTATATCAGCGCGATACCCAATCGTTTTTATGGGATTTCGCCCTAATACTTTTACAAGAACCCCCGTTCTCCACGTTTGTATCTCGTAGCGTTCTTTAGGTAAAGAATAAATATAGTTTAATATATATTGTTGTGTTCTCGTTTCCTGAAAACCAAGCTCAGGAATTTGATGCAGGTCTCTTCGTATCTGAATGAATACATTCTCCATATATGTCACCACCATTTACAAAAAAGCGCAAGCACTCCACGTACTTACGCTTTTGACATTTGTTTAGTTTTCCGGATTTAATTGACGAAGCTCTTGTTTAATTTCTGTTTTAGACTTTGTTTTCTCGTCGATTTCTTTGATAACGCGTGCCGGCACACCCGCTACTACTGTGTAAGGAGGGACATCTTCTGTAACAATCGCTCCCGCTGCTACAACCGCACCTTTGCCAACTGTAACACCTTCTAAAATAACTGCATTAGCACCTACTACCACATCATCCTCTACGATTACAGGTTTAGCTGAAGGTGGCTCAATAACACCCGCCAGTACAGCCCCTGCACCGATGTGTGCATTTTTTCCTACTGTAGCACGACCGCCAAGTACAGCGTTCATATCAATCATTGTACCCTCACCAATAGAAGCACCGATGTTAATAACCGCTCCCATCATGATAACAGCATTGTCACCAATCTCTACTTGGTCACGAATAATTGCACCCGGCTCGATACGTGCCTTAATGCCTTTTAAATCTAAAAGCGGGATGGCTGAGTTACGACGATCACTTTCTACTACATAATCAACGATTTCATTTTCATATTTCGCCAGCACTGCTTTGATTTCAGACCATTCTCCAAAAAGGACACCTGTCTTTTTAGAAACAAACGCCTGCAGACTTTCCGGAAATTCAATGTCTTTCAACTGACCTTTTATATACACCTTAACCGGTGTTTTCTTTTCACTCTTTTGAATAAATGTGATAATTTCATTTGCATCCATCATTTTCATAGCGGAATTCCTCCTAAACGTTTCATACTTGTTACTCTATCAAAGCATGAGGATAACAGCAAGTTGAAAGATTTACTTTTTTGAAACAAATTGCATAAGCATCTCCACAAATACCTCTACTTGTTTCAGTTCTAATGCCGTATCATTGACCAATAGCCATGTTTCTCGCGTAAGTCGTTTATTATCCACTGATAGAGGTATTTTATACACATGATTTGGCATTTCCTGCAAGACACTAGAGGGTAAAATAGCGTATCCAATACCATGCAGCACCATTTGCTTACATGTTTCAATCTGATCTACAACAATGGTCCGTCTTGGCGGGTGCGAGAACAAACCATACCACCATCCTTGTATTTGCGAATAATAAGTGGAATCACTTTTAAATTGAATAAAGGGTTTATTTGTCTCACGAAGCATTCTTGGATTCGCAATCTCTGTATCAACTAAATACAATTCATCCGTGAGTAAATGCCATTTTCTTCCCGGAAACTCTTGAGAGCCTCTTAGTATCGCAAGATGTACATCTCCCTCGTAAAAATACTTCTGTACCTCACTACTCCATCCCGTAAATAAAGAGATTTGTACATGTGGGTACGCTTCTACAAACTTCTTCAATACACGTGGTAGCCAATATTGACCAATAATAGATGCCACAGCAATTTTTAGCGTCCCATGCGTTTTTTCTTGTAAGGAAGACAGTTCATTTTTTATATTCTCCTCTTGCATAAGCATGTCCTTTGCATAGGTAGCTACCTTTTCGCCAGCCGGCGTAATTGTTAAGCCTTTTTGCGAACGAATAAAAAATTTCATATTCCACTGTTTTTCCATGGACTGCAACCTTTGACTTAACGCAGGCTGTGATACAAACAACCGCTCAGCGGCTTTTCTCATATTCAGCTCTTCAGCTAATATAACCATCATACGAAAATCATCTAATTGCAAATTTACAGCTCCTCTCCATGAAAACGAGCAGCCCCTTATAGAAGCTGCACGCCTTTTACTTACTCTGTTTACCCACTTGCTTATTCAAAAGTTTTAAAATGGTTCGTCTTGTTAAAATCCCTTCAAAATAACCTGCTTCATTTTCCACACATACAAACGGATGATTAATAACTGCTTGCAGTGCTTCTGTAAATGTATCATCCAGCTGCAGTTTCACAATTTCGCTATTCATAACATCTTCTACTTTCATATGTTCTAATCTCTCAAATTCGATGCGCTCAAGCCCCATAATACCGTCGAGCATCATCGCTGTACTAATTAAGCCTTTTAACTTATAGGTGGGGTCTAATACAGGAATTGCGGAATATCCGGATTTCACCAATAAAAGAAGGGCATGTTCCAAACTATTCCCAATCTGTACATGCGCCACCTTCTCTGAGGAAATTAGTAAATCCTTGACAAATATGTTTTTGAATCCTTCAGCAGGAAGACTTTTCATTGCTGTGTTCCCCCATTTTTTAATTTCTTTTCGTTTTAATTCTACACTGTATACTCTTGTTCATATCAGTACCAGTAGCTTTGCTACAAGAAAACAAAAGGGCAAGAACGACACGTTCCATCCGTATACTCAGCACGTAGATTTCTTAGGCCTTTTCCCCTTGGGTGTAACCTCAATCATTCTTCCCTTTCATCTAAAAAGGATATTACATAATTCCATCTTTCATTGTACCATAACAAGAGAAAAAATGACCACCGATATTGGTAGTCCTACAGTTTGCTTTATTTCGTATATCGATTTGCATAACTAAATGCAGCGTAAGCATCTGGTTTAATTTTTGCGACTAATCCCATCGCCTTAACACGATTCGTCATGTCTAAAATAAACTCTTTAGTCAACCCATAGTTTCCGATATCTAAATGAATTTCCATAGAAAATTTTGCTTCTTTATAGGGTTGTAATAACTCCATTAACAGCCCTAGATGCTCTGGAGTAAATAGATAAGCTATCTCTTGACTAAAATACGTTTCTAAATGAATTTTCTCTCGTAGACTTTCCATTTTTCTATGTACCGTTTGATTGCGCAAGCACCCCCATGCCCCTTTTCCTATTCGATGGAGATGAATTGCAGTGATAAATCTTGTACTGTCATGATGGGTTTGTGAGTCTGTTCCGATTGATAAGCGATAAGCATGAAGAGGGTCTTCACGCATGAATTCATATATACGTAAAAATACCGTATTAAAATCCATGCTTTGTTCTGATAAATTATAAAAACGATATCCTTCCATATATGTCACGTCCTTTTTAGAGGCAGACTTTTTTCCAATATATGCAGGCATGCTTACCATTATACAAAGAAAGACTACAATCCTGCATGTTTCGAGCGAATATAGATACTAATAGAAAAACTCACTATTTATTTTTCATATAGAGCTATTACAGCCCTTGTGAATATCCGTTATAAACATGCCCTTAGTGGGAGAATCTCCTCCACTCTAATCAACAAGTAACTATTATTAACAACAAATTTTTACACACCTTTCAAAAAAAGCAGTGTCCAATTCATAATTGGACACTGCTTTTTTATGAAATCATATCGTAAATTTCAATAGCAACCATATCAATGTTATCAAATTGATATGTTTGTGGCTTTTCGCCTGGTTGATACACTTCTAATTCATATGTATCACTTTTATCAAAATATTTCACGCTGCACTTACGTTCACCGTTAACCTCAAAATAACGCTGCGCCACTTCACCGTTTGCAGCTTGTTCTTTTAAGCTAATTAAGCGAGTTAAAATTCCTTGGAGTAGAGACATAACCATCTCTCCTTTCTATATTCTTCCTGTAAATAGCTTTTACATTAGCATTGATTCTATCCGTATGTAACAGAAAAATTGCCCCAATGTCTAGAATAACGGTTTGCCCAAGGAAACTCAATAAATTTGTCGAAAAAAATTATAAAATAAACAATCCTATTAATAAAGCCAATGACACAATCTTCCACGATGCTACCTTCCAGACATGAAATAACACAAAGTAAAACAGTACCAAAACGATATCTACATCGCTTTTTATTGTATCTGTAAAAATAGGATCATATAATGCTGCAAGTAATATCCCCACAACACCTGCATTTACACCAAGCAAGGCTGTGCGAACGGCATGTTTATGCTGCAAAGTATTCCAAAATGATAATCCGCCGATCATGAGTAAAAAGCCGGGTAAAAATATCCCAACGGTAGCAATGATGGTACCTCCAATTCCATACAACACGGTCCCAACATAGCTTGCAAATGTAAATAAAGGTCCTGGCATCGCCTGCGTAAGTGCATAGCCTGCCAAAAAAGTATCTTTATTCACTGCTACTTCTTGCTCGAGCAGAGGTAAAACAACATGTCCACCTCCAAATACCAATGAACCTGTTCGATACATTGAATCAAACAAATGTAATAATTGTGATGAAGTGTTTGCATTAAGAATCGGTAAAATTAATAACAATATAAAAAATAAGCCAAACGCGATCACGCCTATTCTTTTAGAAAGAGAAAATGTTACTGCCACAGAATTATCCTGCTCCTTTTGATAAGCAAAATAACCAATTATACCGCTGATTATTAACGTAATTATTTGGATGAATGGTTCCTCCAATACAAGAACAAATGCAGCAGCTCCTAGTACAATAGATTGTCGCAATCGATCAGGCGCTAGCTTTTTTCCCATATCAAAGACAGCCTGTGCCACGACCGCAACTGCTACTAATTTCAAACTCTGAATCCAAGGTGCTCGCTCAAATCCATACCGATTCATAAGAAAAGCAAACACGGTTAACACTAAAACAGAAGGAAGTGTAAATCCAAGCCACGCAAAAAAACCGCCTACTATTCCTGCTCGTAATGTACCAATGGCAATGCCCACCTGACTGCTGGCCGGTCCTGGTAAAAAGTTCGCCAAAGCCACTAAACTTGCATATGTTTGCTCATCTAACCATTTTCGCTTTACCACGTACTCTTCACGAAAGTAACCAATATGTGCAGCAGGACCTCCAAACGATGTACACCCTAGTCGAAAAGCGATTAAGAATACATGCCAATAATGTCTCACCTTTTCACCTCTTTTTTACTTTGGTGAAAACTACTTTCATCCTTGTCGTTCTTCCCCAAACTATTTTATAATGAGAAGCAAACTTATACAAATAGGAGATGCTATGAAACAGATTGAATTATATACACAGCCAGAATGTCCCCCTTGTGAGATTATAAAGTTATTTTTTCAACACCATCATTTAACTTATACAGAATATAATATTAAAGTAGATACTGATGCTGCAAGACGCCTTACAGAACAGTATCACGCTTATTCTACACCCACCGTTATTATTAACGGAGAAGCTGTTATTGGATTTAATATAGAGCGTCTAGAAGAGCTACTACAATTATAATCAAAAAACCATTAGGAGCTTACATAGAAGCATCATTTGTCTCTCATACAATTGCTTGCTAATTCTAGAGCTCATAACTTTATAAACAAATGAACGACAGCATACAAATCCTCACACCAAAAGCCGCTTGCGTTATACAAGCGGCTCGTCTTATTTGACAATTTCCTTAGGTAGAGTTTCGTATGCATTATACCCCCCTATTTTCCACTTCCCTTGTTCTTTTACCAGCGTTACAACTTCATATACTTTCTTCTTTTCTATTTTTTCGTACACATATACCAGATTGTGTTCATCATCATATGTAACCTTTGTAGCGCTCCCAAAAGAGAAAGGAGCTTTTTCCTTCAGTAAGTATCCACCACTTGCCTTTGTATCACCACTATTTTCGTCAGTGAACACTTGCAAGAAATTATTTGTGAAATATGGTGTTAATATATCGTACATTTTTTCTGGTGCCCACTGTTTACCACGAATTTTGTACTGTGCTGCATAACCCGCTTCAATTGTTCCATAAATTTCCTGTTTGTCAATCTGCTCATTTTCCCCAATTGCTGATGCTACACTTTGTCCAATAATAAACGCTAATAGTAAACAAAAACCAACCCAGGCACCATATTTTCTCATTTTTTAACCTCCTTAGCTTGTCCTTTACAACACACGATCTTTGTACATATCTCTATTGTAGCAATATCTTCTTATCGATTGCGTTGTTTTCATTCGTAAAATCACTACAGCAATAGACAGCATTTGTTGTTGATATCTATCAATATTTCCAATTTATTGGAGTTTACACTGAAAAATTTAAAAGTAACCAGGTGTGTACACATGGTAACCATACCATACTTTGTAAGCAGACACCTCATAACAACCTATCCATCCACTGAACAGTTAGCTCATCTTTATTTTACATTTTTATTAAAAAAGCGCGAACCATAGTTCGCGCCTTATCTCATAATATCTTGTTCAAATAAAAATTCATATGTAAGATCAATGAACAAATACCGATTATCTTCAATTGGAAAACTGAATGTACGAATCGTTTCTCCTGTTTCGATATCTGCATAAGCATCTGATAATCTTCCCTTTTTATCCGTTCGTAATTTCATGATATTTTCCAGAAAATATGGTCGCCAGCTCCAATTTTTTTGGTGATATTCTGGATAAATCGCCCAATTTCCGGATTTTCTCATAACATTACCGCATTGCTGAAATCCATCTTCATCGCAGATGTAAAGACGAAAACCATAATTACCAATTTCATTAGCACACTGAAGCAGCCATTTATTTAAATCTTTCCCTTGGGGGTGCTTAAGTAATATCTGCTCTATATAAGCTTGCAAGTGATTCGTCACATCATATACACGCTGTAGGTGACGTTTCTCATGTAAAATGAAGTCATGGCATTCTCCCCGCAATCTGTCTTTTAATACATCAACAGCCAAAAAATGAGAAAGAGATTCCTTTAAGTAATTACCTTGATAATAACGTCCACCATTCCGCCACGCATATTGCAGTTGATAAAACGCATCAATATCTTCATATAAAAGAGTGGCGCCAATACGCCTTGCAAGTAGAGATAAAGAGTATAAAATGTCTTGATGAGCTTGAAATTGTGAATTTTGCCCAAGTTGCTTAAGACTAATTTTTAAAATATCTGGATTCAATAAGCTAATTCGTTCTAAGTTACTCCTACCGGCACCCACCTTGTTAAGAGCCAACTTAATACCATATGTACGATAATAGCGTAACAAATGATTTAATTGATCGAGATCACCTTGAAAATCATGCTCAGTGATTTCTAATACGATATTGCTCAGTTTTAAACCTTGTTCTTCGTAATGCAACAAGCTAGACAAAAACTGATTATCAGCATCGTGTAATAGCAACGTGGCATCTCGATGTAAAAACAGCAAATATTCTTCACCTGTGCTTGTTACCATATCCAACGCTTTCGCCGTAATAATATCATCCACTTCTCTTTTATACTCATCAGGGACAGAATCATCTCCAAAAAACGAACTCAAACTCTCAATGTTCTTCTGCGTTTCAACCCTTCCTATCACTTCATAACCAATAACAGTATGTCCATCCGCACTAAAAATCGCTTGAAAGTGCGGCAAGACGCTATCTAAGTTTGTCATAATATCTAATGCATCCACGCAAGCACCTCCTCGTTTTCAACGATTATATCATGAGAATAAAAAGAGCAACACATATAAATAGATGCGAATAAAAAACAAACTCTCTTTTTAAGCAGTACATAATAAAAGGCTACATGCTATATAAGTACAACTAGAAAAATCGATATTCTTTTTGTATCAAAAAAAAAAATCCCTACACCATGTGTAGAGAAAGAAGGGGAAATGCTAAGGGGAATTAGCATTTTCTACTATGAAGAAAAAAAGAGGTTTTTAATGTAACGTATTTTTCCACTCTTGTAAACTCACAGAGATGAAAAGTCACAAATTTGTCAAAAATACAAAAGGGTTTGTCGTCAGACATCATACTTATTGTTGACCGAAATTGAAATTGCTGATACGATGATAGCAACTTCATATGATCCTCATATAAATTTGGTAATATGGTCCAAAAGTTTCTACCCGACTACCGTAAACAGTCGGACTATGAGGGAACGGGATTGTTTTTGTCATTTCTCCTTCTCTCAAGAAACTGGAGCAATGACTTTTTTTATGGGGTTCCAATCACATAAAGGAGAGAACAACATGAGAAAATTAATCTTTATTTTATCCTTAGTACTCCTCTCTGCAGGAATCTTATCAGCATGTGGCAGTACAGATTCAACCGATACTTCCTTTAAAGTAGGTATGGTTACTGACTTAAACGGGATCGATGATAAAGCATTCAATCAATCTGCTTGGGAAGGCTTATCTAAATTTGGTAAAGAAGCAAATTTGGTGAAAGATGATGGATACCGGTATATTCAATCTTCTTCTGATAGCGATTATATTCCAAATCTAACAAAGTTTGCAGATGCAAATTATCCACTTATCTTTGGAATTGGTTCCTTTTTAGATAAAGCCGTTAACAGTGCAGCACAGCAGTATCCTAATCAACATTTCGTCATTGTCGACAATGTTGTAAATCAAAAAAATGTTACAAGCGTTACCTTTAAAGAAGAAGAAGGTTCATTTCTTGCAGGTGTAGCAGCCGCCCTTAGCACAAAAACAAATAAAGTAGGTTTTATTGGTGGAATGAATATTGATTTAATTCAAAAATTTGAATATGGGTTTAAAGCGGGTGTAAAAGCAGTTAATCCCAATATTGAAATTATAACAGGTTATGCAGGTTCTTTTAAAAACCCTGAAAAAGGAGCACAATTAGCATCTAGTATGTACGGACAAAATGTTGACATTATCTATACAGCAGCTGGCGGTACTGGCAGCGGCGTATTTACAGAAGCAAAAAACGCTAAAAAGAAAGGTAAGTCCGTTTGGGTAATTGGCGTAGATCGTGACCAGTATGAAGAAGGTATGCCAGAAAACGTTACCTTAACATCTATGATCAAAAAAGTAGATGTTGCAGTGTACGATGTAGCTAAACGAGCTAAAGAAGGAACGTACAGCGATGGACAAAACCTTGTATATGGATTAAAAGAAGGTGGCATTCAGTTGTCCGAACGCACTGATAATCTAAACCAAGAGGTACTCATGCAAATTGAAGCTTATAAACAAAAGATTATAAATGGCGAAATTATTGTACCAAAAACAAAATAAGAAAAGGGTGACCGTTAAGTCACCCTTTTAGAATGGGTACTGATGAAGATGCTGTCCACCATCCATTGTCATACATGCCCCATTTATGTAAGCGGATTCATCACTAAGTAAATAATAAGCTAAACCTGCAATTTCTTCTGGCGTTCCTAAACGGCCGAGCGGCACACTCGCCAACGTACGCTTGGCAGCTTCTTCCGAAATCCATAACCTTTCTGCTCCTCCTGTACGTTCAATCGGTCCCGGCGCAATAGCATTAACACGAATTCCGTATTTACGTCCCCATTCTACCGCCAGCGTACGCGTCATTGCCAACACACCGGCTTTAGCAGAAGCAGAGTGAATGACACCTGGCCCCGCATCCCAAGCATATGTCGCAATCATATTGATAATGTTGCCTTTAATACCATGCTCAATCCAATATTTACCTACTGCACGACTGCAGTAAAACGTCCCGTTTAACACAATATTGATTACAGAGTTCCACCCATTCACAGACAGATCCTCCGCTGCACAAACAAAGTTACCAGCAGCATTATTTACTAAGTAATCAATGCGCCCAAAGGCTTTATGCGTCTCTGCCACCATATGATCCACGTGCTCTGGCTGACGAACATCCATTTGTACAGGAAATACTTGGTTTTCGAATTGCTCTATTTCTTGCTTAGCTTCGGTTAGCTTTTCAAGTGTACGACCAGTAATGACAACAAACGCCCCTTCCCTTGCTAAACGAGCTGCGATTGCTTTTCCCATTCCATTTGACCCACCTGTAATAATTGCTACTTTTCCTTTCATCTCCTATCCCCCCTTAACTGAATACATATTCATTTTATCATCTCTTATAGATAAATAGTTGATTTTATTTAAAATTTCTAAAAATTAAATTCATTAAAATTTTAACAGATAGGCAATTAAAAGGTTAGCGAATAAATCTCTTTGTTACACTAGATGAAGTCTATTTTACTATTCGTCAACATCCTCCGCTTTTCTTTCTTCTGAAATTTCTTACTTTCATTTATATGAATACAAAGATATAAATTGCCTATTTATAGATTGTACTTGCTCCGAAAAGGACAATTTCCCATACAATACATAGAGCTTAAAGAAGGAGGTATTACGATGTATCCATATCATTATCAACCTGTTGCCTATCGTTCTGCTCCCGTTCCACCGGGCGATGCACGGTTCGTTCCATTTTTCGGGTTCCCGTTTCTAGCTGGGATTGCAGGTGGACTACTAGGCGGGGCTTTGTTGGCCGGACCTAGACCTTTCTATCCACCTTATCCTTATGCACCTTATCCATGCGGACCTTATCCATGTCCGCCTCCAGTACCATACGGACCTTATTAAACCAAAAAACTATAAAAGACCACAATATTGTGGTCTTTTACTCTTCATCCGTCTCATCATAAGCCATCTCAAACAAAATGAGCTGACTATCAACTTCTTGTTCATCTGTTCGTTTTACATACTGATATTCGCCTTCTACGTTTTGTTCACGAGCTTTTACATTATCTGAAAGCAGTAGAAGCAACAACTCAATAACCCGACGCTTCATATTGCTTTCTAGGATTGGAAATGCAATTTCCACACGCTTTTCCATATTTCTTGTCATCCAATCAGCAGATGATAAGTACACTTGCTCTTGGCCATTATGACGAAAATAATATATACGACTATGCTCTAAATAGCGTCCCACAATACTGATGACACGAATATTCTCACTTACCCTCGGGATACCAGGACGCAAGCAACATGTACCTCGAACAATTAAATCTACCTTCACTCCTGCTCGTGATGCTTCATATAGCTTTTGAATGAGCATTTTGTCGGTCAAGGAATTCATTTTTGCAATAATATAACCATCCCCATATTGTCGATGAAGACGAATTTCCTCCTCAATATGCTCAATAAATGTATCTCGGATATCAAGAGGAGCAACTGAAATTTTGTGAAATTGCGGTTTCATGGTATAGCCACTTAAGTAGTTAAAGAAATTGGTAGCATCAATGCCAAATTCCTTCCGAGAAGTAATAAATCCAATATCAGTGTAAAATTTGGCTGTAACGTCATTATAATTTCCTGTCCCTAAGTGAACAAACCTTTCAATTTTTCCATGTTTTCTTCTGACAACTAATGTAATTTTACTATGCGTTTTTAAATGGCTTACACCGTAAATAACGTGGCATCCTGCTTGTTCTAACTCTTTTGCCCAATGCACATTATTTTCTTCATCAAACCTTGCTTTCAGCTCTACTAGAACGGTTACTTGCTTACCTTTTTCCGCAGCTGTTTTCAAGGCTTGAATTACCTTTGAATCACCACTTACACGGTATAGTGTTTGTTTAATTGCCAGTACATCTGGATCTTCTGCAGCTTCTTGTACAAAATCAATTACAGGCTGAAAGGATTCAAATGGGTGATGCAATAAGATGTCCTGCTCTAAAGCTTTTTCAAATATATCCTCATGAGACGCCAAATCTTGCGGCGCCTGCGGTATCATCGCTTCGTATATCAGATGTTCATGCGTATGCGCAAGTGTTCGATACAGAGAGAACATACAGGTCAAATCAAGAGGACCATCAATGATATATAAATCTTTATCATGTACCTCCAGTACACCATGCATCAACGACAGGACCCGCTCATCCATCCCTTGCTTCCCAATCTCAAGTCGAACTGCCGCACCCCATTTACGCTTTTTCAACTCTTTTTCAATTACCTTTAGTAAGTCACGAGCGCCTTCTTCATGAATCGTTAAATCTGCATTTCTTGTAATCCGAAAATGCGTTACAGATAACACACGGTAGCCTGTAAATAATTTATGAGTAAAATTACTGATTACATCTTCTAGGAAAATAAACTTTCGTTTCCCTTCCTTACAAGGGACAAAAATAAAACGCTCCAATACAGAGGGCACTTGGACGATTCCCAGTTTTGTTCTGTTTTCTTCAATAGCTTGCTTTTCATCGTATAACATAACAGCTAAATTCAAACTTTTGTTAAGTAACATAGGGAATGGTCTGTATGCATCAACAGCAACAGGTGTTAAGACAGGAAAAATTTGTTCATCAAAAAGTTCTTCGATAAATAAGCGTTGTTCCTTTGTTAAATGCTGAAATGACAATGGTTCAATTCCTTCTTGCTTTAGTGCCGGCAAGAGAGTATGTTGATAGGTCTCATATTGCAATTCTACTAAAGAGTGCGTTTTCTTTGAAATTTCATTTAACTGTTGCTTTGGGGTTAGCCCTGCTTTGTTTTCTGGTTGGTTAAAGCCCGCTTTCACTTGATCTTTTAAGCCTGCGACTCGAACCATAAAAAATTCATCTAGATTGGAACTGAAAATACTTGTAAATTTTAAGCGTTCCAATAAGGGATTTCGTTCGTCTAATGCTTCTTCTAATACCCGTTCATTAAATGCAAGCCAGCTCAGTTCACGATTATTAAAATACGCAGTATCATTAAGATTAATAGCATCATTATGTAGAGTTTCCATAGAAAACGCACTTCCTTTAAGCTTTTTTACTATAGTTATCATAGCAAACCCTTGTAGTACCTAATGTAAAATTTTTGTAAACTATACTTATATGACAACACAAGTTACTCGCATAGTCTATATATAAAAGTGCAGTTCAATATTACGTTTTAATACTTTTTCCAACTGTTTTTTTTGCTTTTCAGCCTGAATCTTTTCTGCAAACACTGTTTGACTACATTGAATGTGGATACATAAATCTCCGCGGTCTTCAATCTTTAGACTCTGTACTACCGGACGTTTCGTCGCATGCAACGTAGCAGCAAGTTGCAAGATAGCCCCCGCAAGTCGAATCGCTCTTTGCTCATCTTTCGTAAACCACGTCTCAAACGGACGGATATAGGTTTTAAAGGATAGCTTTGATTTATAAGATGCAGTAAGAGCAAGTCGTACACGATCTTTATGCGTCATACCGTTAATACTTTTGTTGGCAAGTAAATAAAATGTATGTTGACTGCTTGCTTCTTCATCAATATATTTCCCAATATTATATACCTTGACCGCCATCCTCATATATTGCAAATCTTGTTGAGAAAACGTAGCAGCACGACAAGCTTGTAACTCTTCGCATAGCATGATTGCATGCTTCATAAGTTCTAAGACTCGGTCCATATCAACTTCGTATTCACGCGCCAATAAATAAAAGCTTTCTTCTAAAACGTTTGGATAATATGGTACGCCAAGAGGTGCGGTAAGTTCTTGAAAGAACAGCCCTTCACGTAATCCATTTCTACTTAATATGAATGAAGGTGCTCCTGTATACCTTAAGAGACTTTGAAATACAGTGATAGCCGGAAGAATGGTATCTACTCTGTCTCTTGCCAGCCCCTCGAGCTTTTGCAATTCATGCATTGACAAGCCCTTCATATAATCCAAGACAGTTTCTACATCTTTTAGGTTCATTTCAAATTGATGAAGACCATATAAAGGGTAAGAAATTATATTTTGATACACCTTCACCATGTTTCGTGCACTTCCGCCAATTGCAATAACAGGCACATCTTTTTTTAGCCAAGATAAGGTTTGGAATTGTTCTGCCAAAAAGCGCTGCAATTGCATATATTCAGCTGGTGTTGGAACATCTGCTGCAATAAATTGCTGTTTTAAAGATAACGCACCGAACGGAAAACTATGATAGTGTAGCAGCTCACGGTTTCGGAAATAGGTAACTTCGGTGCTACCTCCTCCAATATCAATTGTAATACCCTCTTTATACGAGGTTGTATTTACAACTGCCAAATATCCATAGTATGCTTCTTCATATTCTGATAAGACTTTTAAAGTAAAATCTGTTTGCTGTTCTACCAATACTTGTATGTAATCTTGATTACTCGCTTGTCGAACTGTGGCTGTTGCCGTACAAATTACATGTTGTAGCTGATGAAAGCGGGTACTTTCTTGAAATTGTCTTAAGATATGTAGCAGTAGCGCAATGCCTTCTGTGCTTAATTTACCACTTTCTAAGTATTTCCGGAGTCGTGCTGTTACCTTTATATTCTCAACTTCACGATATACTCCTTCACTTTGTTTTTCATAAATCACTAAACGGATTGTATTTGATCCAATATCGATAATGCCGTATTTAGCAATCAATTAGTATCACCCTTCTTATAATAACAATATAAGTACAGAGAGATATCATTGTACTTATATCATAGTTTTTCATTATTGTACAAGAGCATTGCTTGCAAAGCCAACAATTACAAAGTAAAAAGAACAGATATTGCAAACCGATAGGAATCCATGATAATGTATATACATCTCGTGAACTGTAGTATGCATACATAAAAATACTATATCGTTTTTCTTATGATATTTCATTTTACGAATGGACAAAACAAAAATTTATGTAATTACTTAGGAGGCAAAAGCATGAACGAAACCTCATCTGCATCATTTGCACATCTTCCTCAGGCTGTATTCGTTATAAATCGCCACGCTAAAGCCGCCACAAATCCCAAATACTTATATTGGCTTAAAAAACGTGCACTCGAGAAATTGATTCATGAAGGAAAGGCAGTAAAAAAAGGATTGCATTTTTCACGTAATCCTCGCTTAAGTCAACAGCAATCTGATGTGTTGGTACATGCAGGTGACTATTATTTCCATATCCCACCTTCTAAAGAAGACTTCCGTACGCTTCCCCATCTTGGTGCACTCAATCAAACATATCGTAATCCTAAAACGCAAATGAGTTTATCTACCGCCAAAAAAATATTACAACAATACATTGGTCTTGAAGCATATGAACAAGAACAAAAGCTTGTACAACCCGAACCATGGTATAAGCGAGCATATACAAAAAAATAGAGTCCGATGCTCATACATTGGACTCTATTTCAAACTTAGCCATACGATAAAAGGCTGCTTTTGCTTCATTATACTGTTTTGTATACATATTAAAGGCTTCCTTTTTTGCTCCAACATCCACATATAGTTCATTCACGCGCTTGACTTGTATACTAATCTGTTTTAGCGTCTCGTTCGTATTTTGAAGTTTTTCATATAAAACAAGTTCGGCTTCTAACACTTTCTTGTAGCTACTTTGCATAGCACGAAATGCCTGATAACGATCTGCATAGGCTTTTGAAACAACTTTGGCCTGCTTTTTTAATTGGGCTTCTTCCAAATATTCAATACTTTTATGGGTATCTTGCATACGCTGATAAGCTGTATCAAGCATTTTATTTTCTTCCTGTAATACCTTCTCACGTTCTTTTGTGTTTTTTATTGCTCTTGTAAGATACTCCTTTGCATTTTCACTATTTTCTTGACCTGCAATTAAAATTTCTTCATACAATTGCTTGCTTTTTACTTCAAGTGTCTGTAATTTTTGCGTTGTTTCAAACATATTTTTTTCTTTCTTAGCTGCACTCTCAAATACTCTATACAGCTCGTCTTCAGGCTTTGTCCCACATCCAGTTAACAATGCGATAATGGTCACTATGATGATTAACCTATCCAATCTGTTCACCGTTCCTCACATCCGATTATCGTGCCAAAAGTTTAATGAAAAATGCGCATTCTCGTTATATACTTCAAAGTCATATCCCTTATTTTGCAAGCCTTCAATAATAGCTGGTAACGCTTGAAGAGATTGCTCTTTTTCGTGTAGAAGAATTACCTCCACATTCTTTGACACTTTAGAAAGAACTGCATGTGTGACTGCGTTTGGGTTTCCTGGGAATTTCCAATCTAATGAATCAATGGTCCAATCCCATTCCTTAAAGCCATCTGCGACCAGTTGATCACGTAATGGCTTAGTTAATCCGGGCATACTTCCATAAGGACAACGCGTCAAGTTCGCTTTTACGCCCGTTACCTCTTGTACAATAGCTTGAACCTGTTTCATTTCAACTGCAATTTGGCCTTCTTGATATAACCTCTTATAATTATGTGTCATACTATGCAAACCAGGATAATGTCCTTCTTTCACAAGGCGCTTCATACTCTCTTTATGATTTGCAACATTAGGTCCCACCAAAAAGAATGTTGCTTTAATATCATGCTGAGCCAATACATCTAAAATGGACTTTTGATATAAACTTGGGCCATCATCAAATGTCAAATAAGCAATTTTACGGATTTTTCCATTATATTTTTCAGGCTCTATCCTTTTTAAATCCCCTGTCGGCTGTTCGCTTACGAGCTGTATGGTATAGCGCTCTTCTGCATTTACTAAAGTTGAAAAAGACTTTACAGACAAAAGTATGATTATGAATACAGCGATACATCCCGCTATAAATAACCCTCTATGTTTATGTAGCGCAGTTAGCATGTTACCCGATCCTTTCCCGTTCCCTGTAAACTAGCTTACTAGGACCCTATCTCAATATAAAATAGTATAAAAACCAAGCTAACCCCAAATACCTACAAAACCCTTTTATAGTCATAATAGTTACTTATTTGATAGCTACAGTATCGCCTATTTAGTCTAAATAAAAAGGAATACATTAAGTACATGGTGAATGTTGTTTTATCGCAGTAATTCCCTAACTATTTAAATTTACCATCCATTCTACATAATATCCATCCTGCACAATATCCATTATATGCGTATTTTGGTATTTTTTAAAGAACGTTGTAACATTATTTTAAAATAATCTCAATTTAAGATGGGCCTAAAAAGAATTTCACAGGAAAATTACATGCCATCTGTCTGAAACACGGCTTTTTTCGCCAAATATGGGCCTTTTAGCTGCTTTAACGCCCGATACGTATAGCTCGCAGTTAAAATGGGGGATTTGTTATCTCCTACCACTACACCAAAATATAATATGGCACATTGTCCAGGTTGCAAGGATGGAATAATCCATCTTATCAAGCGGAAAAGTACCGTCGCTTCACCCTCTTGTGCGTCTAACGTGACTGGCATTAATATCATATTGTCACGAAGCATATGACTTAATGAAAAATGGTTAACTTTATCTCTACCATTATTACACACTTCTATTTTAACATGTACTCGTTGACCTGACCTAACCGTTATTGTGTTTTCCCAAGCTGCTCCCACTTCTTCACCGCGTACAAAAATAACTACTTCTAACACGATGTTTACACCACCCACATTAATTTGAATTTTCCTCACTTAATATGTATATGTAAAAACTTCGCAAACATTTAAAATATGTCATATTACACTCTCGCGTTTCTTCATTTATCAATACTGCTTTAACATCATGCCAAATTACAACATTTTTCTCTATTTTTTTGGCACCTTTTCACTCTTTTAAGCGAGTCTTGTAGAAAACTTACAGTCATCCGACATTCTTTTTCAAAGGAGGAATAAATAAAGAGGTGGAATTTGTAAGTACGAACTATTTTTTAGGGGGAATTGGCTTATGAGCGGGACTTTTAAAACAAAGGATGCCTCTAATAAGATTGGCATTCCTGGTAATATGATACGGAAATACAGTCAAATCTTGGAGCAATATGGCTTCGAGTTTCATACGGTTTCCAACACACGCTTATATACAAATGAAGATTTACGCTTGATCAAGTCCTTACACGAGAAGGTTGAAGGGCTCAACGAAGATATACATAGTGCTGTTGTTTCATTACTACAAGATAAACATCAAGATACGTCGATACCTGTTCCTGTAAAGCCCATCACTTCTGTAGAAGATGTGAGCATTACCATTCAACAACAAAACAAAAAATTCGATGAGTTCATGGGAAAGCTGGATACATTAGCGCAACTAAATGAAGCCATCATTCATCAAAACTCCACGTTAATTTCGCAAAATCGGCAAAAGGATGATAAGTTAGATGAATTGATGCAACAAGTGTATGTAAAGGAGTCTAAACAAGAGGAATTGATTCACGATTTGGTACATCATGTACACAAGAATGAAGATAAACAAGAAGCAAAATTGAACAACTTACTCAATCACCTATATAAGAAAGAAGCCAAGCAAGAGGAAAAGATGGGAAAGCTATTCAATCACATGCAAAAAAAGGAAACCACACGAGATGAGCAGCTTATGCAGCTCATTCGAGAAATGCAGGAAACAAAACGAATGATTGCCGCATCAAAAGAACAAACGGTATTTAAATCCATTCGTAATATTTTGACACGCTTTAAGTCTGATAAAGCACCTTCTCGCCCATAAGACGTAATAAAAAGTGAACATTTTGAAACAAAAGTTGTTACAGCTTTTTGACACACTTGTCCTGCCTATAGCTACTACTCATACATTCGCATACTATTTATAATAGTAGTACTATTAAAGGGGGACGTTGGTTTATGAAAGGAACAGCTGTTTTTTTACAAGATGATTGTATTACAATTCTAGAGGATGTAGACAAGTACACTTTTGAAACCTCTTACCTACCATCCGCTACTACAATGGTCTGGTGTGAAAATGAAATTGATTGGGATTACGGTTATTAAAAACACCCCGACTACGGGGTGTTTTTGTATCTTATACGTATCTAGAGCATACAGCAATAGAAAACCCAAGGGAATTATACCTACCCTTATATTCTTTCCCTGTAAACTCTTCTTACTTCCTACATATACCTTTTATTTTTCATACGTAACATAATATGTTTTCTGCAGATCACGAATTTGCTGCAATTTTTCACGTGCTACTTGAGAAACTAACGTAATTGGTTTTCCGTCTACCAGCACTTCTTTGTCGTAAATTTTCTTCACTTCGACCTGCAGCGCTTCCTTTTTAATTTCCTCTGAAACAGAAATGCGATAAGGTTCCCATAATATAATTTTTATTAACTCTTTAACAAGCGGAGATTCACTCGTTTGCAAATGATATATCAGCTCATAATTAGTCAACGGTTCAATAAATGAAATATTTACACTATGAAACTCACTGTAAGCTTCAATTGCTTTTGCTAATAATCCATCTATTGCTAACGCATACGGACTTAAAAATGAAGTATGATCAACAACCATTGCATCCATAATATGCAATCCTGTTTCTACATCTGTTTCAATTACATTTCCATTAAAATGAATTTTATTTACGAGTTCATATGGGTTATGCACAGTCCCACCTTCAAAATATGCATCTCGCAAAAAACTATCAAAATGATCCGCTCCTAAATATGACGTCGTATTAGTCAATGGTGTATTCTGGTTTAAAAGCGTGGTGATGCTTGTTGGTTTGAACCCATATTTTCTTAAAGTCCCTGCAATTTCTCCTTCCTCTATTAATTTTTCTGTATTTTGATGATGATTAAACCCCAAGGTTTTCTCCACTGCATGAGAAAACGGCAAATGCCCAATATCATGAAGAAGTGCTGCCAACCGCAACTCTTGCTCTTGTGGAAAAAAACGGGCAATAATAGACCATACACCTACTGTATGATCCAAGCGCGAATGCATGATAGATGAAAAAAGAGAAGCCGTTCCATAATGTGTTAAAAACTTAAGTCTTCTCAACGTTTTACTTTGAAATAGTTCGAGTTCATGCGGAAGTGCAGTCACTTCATAACGATACAAAGGCTCATATATGAATGCTTGTTTAAACGTTTGCCGCATTCTTTCACCACCCGTTTTCGTAAGATTATCAACATACATATGATAGGTTTGGTATTATATTCACTTTTTTGAAAAACGTTTGGGAAAAGATACTATATCTGTTGTATTTATTTATCAAATCAACCTTTTTTCTTAAACCACATGTACATCCACCATACTAAAGTGCCATTACAACAAACGTAAAATAAAATAAGAAGGCTTCCGCCCAAGTTCAGGCATAAATTTAAAGTTCATTCCATAGACACCTACTATAAATGTTAATGGCATAAAAATTGTTGAAATAATTGTTAGTTTTTTCATAATATCATTTGCAAAATCCGATGTTATGGATAACACACATAATATTTCAGACCTAACTGAACTAAAAAATGTGTTACAATAAAAACACCTTAATGACGGAGGCTATTGCTTAACATGGAACATTTATTAAATACACGTGTACAAAACATCGAGATTTCTGGTATTCGGCGCTTTTTTAATATGATTCAAGAATATGATAACCTTATCTCCTTAACAATTGGACAACCCGACTTTCCGACACCATCATTTGTCAAGGAAGCAGGCAAACGTGCCATATCTGATAATGTGACCAGTTATACACATAATGCCGGCATGCTTGAGTTGCGCATAGCAGCATCCAACTTTCTCAAGGAAAGATATTCTCTCACCTATGAACCAATAGATGAAGTTATTGTGACTGCCGGGGCAAGTGAAGCGATTGATGCTGCATTTCGCACCATTTTAGAGGAAGGGTGTGAGGTTATTTTGCCAGCACCTATTTATCCGGGCTATGAACCCATTATTCGTTTATGCGGAGCCGTGCCTGTTTTTGTAGATGTAAGAAATACAGGTTTTCGTTTAACTGCTAAAGCACTAGCATCTGCTATCACTGAGAAAACACGTTGTGTAGTGCTTCCTTATCCTTCTAATCCAACCGGCATTACGTTAACACAGGAAGAATTACAAGATATTGCAACTGTTTTACAAGACAAAGATATATTTGTCCTCTCAGATGAAATTTACAGCGAACTGGTATATGAGGGATCGCATCACTCTATTGCGCAAATTCCGGCAATGCGTAATAAAACAATTGTAATTAATGGTCTGTCAAAGTCTCACTCTATGACAGGCTGGCGCATCGGCTTCTTGTTTGCTCCTGCTTATATTACCAAACATATGTTAAAGGTTCATCAATACAACGTAACATGCGCTACTTCTATTTCACAATACGCTGCAATCGAAGCCTTGACAGGAGCAAAAGAGGCTCCTCGTATGATGCGGCATCAATATAAGAAACGACGCGACTATGTATACCATCGTTTAACAGCAATGGGACTTGATGTACAACATCCTGGCGGTGCCTTTTATTTGTTCCCTTACATCGGACAATTTGGGGAAACCTCCTTTTCCTTTGCAATGCGCCTTGTAAAAGAAGCTGGTTTGGCAGTTGTACCGGGTAGTGCTTTCTCAGAATATGGCGAAGGCTACATTCGTCTTTCCTACGCTTACAGCATGGAAATGTTAAAAGAAGGTTGCGATCGATTACAAGTGTTCTTAGAACAAGAAAAGAGAAGGAAATAACTCCTTCTCTTTTACATTGGTCAGTCTTGTTTCCATGCGTCTGAAAGCACACGCCACCCAAAGAACGCAACCGCAAACCAACCAATAAAAATCACCATATATTTCAGAAAATCGATAAACCCATCTAACGCAGTGATATTGAAAAAGTGGAAAAAAGAAGTAAGAGAGCTATCAATTGTTCCTGCAGTCATCGTCCATAGCCATCCTACAAACGCTGCAAGGAAGAATTTTGTCATATTCTCCATTCATGTCACCTCCATCACATCTTGTTGTAACACTAATCATAATATGAAAGCGTTAACATTTGTGTGACCAAGGTAACCTTCGAACGATTTGTCCCATAAAAAAAGGGCACGCTCATCGATGCGCGCCTCTCAATGGAGGGTACTTATATAGGAGATGCCAGTCCTATATAAAAACTATTATACCTGTTAACCATATCGAATTTTGTAAAATTTTGCACAAGATTTAAATTATTTTTACAAATCAATTATTACAAAACAGATACAATTTTTGTTTTTGTTACAATATCATGATAACCTTTGTTATCTTTGCGAAATAGCATAATGTATATATTCACAATAGCAGGCATTCCAAGCAAAATAATATTTGGCAGAACAATTGCAATGAAGCGCAGAAGCAGTGTACTTAATCCTGCTTGAGCACCGTCTTCCATCACAATACGTGTACGTGTAAGTTTTTTCCCCACCGTAAATCCATTCCATACCAGTGGTAAAAATACAAAATATACTATCATCAACACTAAAACGAATATTAGATCGTACTTATAATTTCCAAAACTAACATAAAAACGATTAGCTACCGCACTATAATTTCCTGTTGCAACAGCTACAATTACTCCATACACAAAAGAAATTAAAAACATATCTATTGCAGCTGCTCCGATGCGAGTCATTGTTAATGCTGATTTGTGTATTTTAAGCTTCATTTCTATTCACCTTTCCCCATCATTTACAAATCTCATCGTAACATGTCACTCTGCAGTTGTAAACTAAATCAACACGTTCTCTTTTCTTCCATCCATGCAGATACACAAAAGGTAAGTAACGCAGTAATTCCAAATAAAACCGCCCAACCGCATAACATTTTTCCTACTGTATCGCTTATATAAAAGTGCAACCATAAAAAATATATACTTCCTAGCGCATATAGCAAGGAAGGTATGTATGGAATGATTGTGTTGTGAAACAAACTTGTTAATAGAAGAGACAGACAGCAAGCTGTAATACAAATAACAAGAAACATCCAATGCCTCCTTTTGTTTATTATCTACTATTTCATGACCATACACTAACACCAAAATATGTATATATAAGCGCAACTAGAAAAACCAATATTTTTTTGGTGGGAAAGAAGAACCGGCAATATATAGTTGCGGTTAGGACCTAAAAGGTACGAGTGTCAAGTAAGAACATACATACGTAGCGAGGCGTTCTGGTGCTGTGATTTTCTTGCTGTTTGGATGTCAAAAAACGACGTAGACTTATATAGTTACACCTTTTCCACTACATACAAAATGCCAGTACAAAAACCAACGTTTGTACTAGTTCATTTGTCCATGTCCATTTGTCCCTATTTGCATATTGTATGGTGTAACCATATTGAAACGACAGATAAAGGAGAGGTTAGTTTGGCTAGACGAAGCAGAAATAATTTGGCAAATATTTTAGGGCAAAATTTTGTTGCAGGTGTAACGGATGAGGTAGAGGATGTATTAGGTACAACAAGATCTGCTGAAAATCAAAAAGCAGCACACGTACACGCCCATGTACAAGAGAGTGGTAACTCCAATGTTAATTTAAATTTAGGGTCTACTCTTCAAAATCGCGGGGACTTGGAAGGCGGCCAAACAGCTGTTTCTCCAACAACAAATAGTATTTCAAACGAAGAATTGCTATCAAACCTATTACCTTTGCTAAACAGACTAGTAAGAGAAAACGAATCATTATAATGGGAGTATAAAAAGCAGACTACTCGTTGTGGTCTGCTTCTTATTAAAGGAGGATGATGACATGCGCAGTCGCGCCAGTGTATCTAACAGCGGAAACTCTAACGTAAATATGAATGTCACTATAGACACAAGTCCAATCGCCTATTCTATGGCTTGCTATTTACATGCCAGTAAAATGGTTACAGATGAACAATTTCTGCATATGCTTAACAATTTAAATGCATTACTTGGAAAAGAAAATATGTCCCTTCCACCTCTGTTATCTAACCATACGCAAAAAACTCATATGAACGATATAAAAACTTTAAAAAAATTTATTTAAAATAGTAAAATGTCGGCTTCCCCCCGCCATTTTCATATTTTTTTATTGACTCCGATTTATACAAAAATAGGACAAATATACAGGCATATCCACCTTTTCTACATATATTGTTACATCACTTATTTGAGGTGTTATATGACTTATATTAATATAAGTATTTTCACAACTCAGCATGCCCACACAAGAAACAATCGACTTGCGAGAGATGTAATGTTAACAAATTCCATTTGGCGTCCAATTACATTCCAATTAGATGAGATGAAGCAACTTCCCTTTATTTTTTATGATCGTGAAATTAGCTATACATTGCCGTTCGCTCAACAACCCAAAGTTCACACTATGCTCCAAAGTTGTCTAGAGGTCGCACCGAATTCAGAGATTTATGTTTGCTACGTCGGCGGAAATTATTTCATAGAGCCGCACGTCATTGGTTGCGCATATTCTCAGCGTTATTATGATACATGGAAAGGATTTATTATTTTAACAAATGCCGCTGCATCATATGCAAATATGTATACATTTCCTCATGAAATCGGACATATTTTATTAACACGTAACGAAAACACACGTCTAACAAATGCCGATCCTGATTGCCCACTAGGATCTCCTCACCATCCAGATCCTTTTAATTTAATGCATGGGATTGTTCCGGGCCCCTACCATACACGCTCCAAGTTCCCACTACTCACCTCTAACCAACTTCAAGTCGCTCTCAATAGCCCGCTGTTGCGTAAATAATACTACAAGACAAAAGGACCAATGATGGCCCTTTTTGTCTTATATTTCAACTTTTGTTCATAGTTTGCATATGCTGAGGAAGCTTCTCAATGGCAACTACCACTGCATCAAGCTTTGTTTCAACACGATGAAGCAGATATAAAGTAACGACAATTGGAAAGCCCACATTACCGACTAAATGAACCCATTCCTCCATAAGTTTTCCCTCCTTTCTCTATATAAATAACTCTTTACTAGAGAAAAAGGGAAAAGTAATTCCTTATAAAAATAAATGTTTTATTTCAACTTCAAAATCTCCCCTTATAATGCCCTTTTCTGTAATAATACCTGTTATTAAATGATGAGGCGTTACATCAAAAGCCGGGTTGTATACTGCAATTCCTTCAGGTGCTGTTCGAACACCTTGCATATGTGTAACCTCTTCAGCTGAGCGCTCTTCAATTACAATATCAGCACCAGTTTGTAAAGATACATCAAATGTAGACAAAGGAGCCGCTACATAAAATGGAATCTCAAAATGCTTGGCTAATATAGCTAAGCCAAAAGTACCAACTTTATTTGCAGTATCACCATTAGCAACAATTCGGTCTGCACCCACAATAATTGCTGTGATACTCTTACTAGCAATTGTGCTTGCAGCCATATTATCCGTAATTAAAGTTACATCTACTTCTGCTTGTTGCAACTCCCAAGCAGTTAAACGTGCACCTTGCAGCACTGGACGCGTTTCGCTTGCATATACTTTTATATTTAACCCTTTCTCCTTCGCCACATAAAAAGGAGCCAATGCTGTTCCATAACGAGCTGTAGCAATACTTCCTGCGTTACAAATTGTCAATACAGCATCTCCATCATTAAAAAGCGTTAAAGCATGCTCACCGATCGCACGGCACACTTCTTCATCTTCTTGCTGAATTGCAATTGCTTCAGCTTCTGCCAAAGCAATTGCTTCACCCACTGATAAAGCCCCTTGCATTGCGGCAGTTACACGATTCAGTGCCCAAAATAAATTGACTGCTGTAGGTCTTGAGCTAGCTAAATACGATTTTGCCGTGTTAAAGCTTTGGAAAAATTCTTCTATCTCCTCCGCTTTTGCTGCTTGAGCAGCAAGTACCAGACCGAATGCAGCTGTAATACCAATAGCCGGCGCTCCCCGAACCTCTAAAGCAACAATGCTATTCCACACCTCAGTCACTGTTTTTAATTCTTTATAGTACACCTCGAGCGGTAGCTTGGTTTGGTCTAACAAAATAATAGATTGGCCGGTCCATTGAACAGAGCGCGGTACATTTAATCCTACGGTCATGCTGTCACCTCATCAGTTGTTTGTATCAATACATTTTTAAATACAGAGATATGTACAGGAAATTTGCTCAGTAATAGAGCACTTCCACAACGAAGTGCATGTTGCTTGGCACGAATTTTGCTAACTTCATCTTCTATACCATCTAAGTCTGCAACATGTGCCAATCCAATCGTACGACGAATAACTTCGCATCCTGCAAACAAAACCGTATCATTTAAAATACTTTGAAGAATATTTTCTAGCCACTTTTCACTCGTTGTATAGGCTTCTTTTCCTTCTTTTTTCCACAAGTCTGTAAAAATTCTAACAAAAACGAACCAAGTTTTTTCTATATGTTCAAATAAAATAGTTCGCTCGTGATATGGGCGAGAAATCGCATTTAGTAATAAATTTGCAAAAAATTGGCCCATATCAAACCCCATTGGTCCATACGTAGCAAACTCCGGATCAATTACTTTTGTCTCCGTCTTTGAAGCAAAAATGCTACCGGTATGTAAATCGCCATGAAGTAAAGCCTCTTTACAAGTTAAAAACTTATATTTAGTCTGTGCGACTTGTAAACGCAATTCTTCATTTCCCCATAACTCTTCCACTTGCGGTCGTAAAGCGACTTCGAATGCATTTGTATTAATATCGGCAAATGGATCTGTAAAAACGAGATCTTCGGTAATTTTACATAAATCCGGGTTGATGAAGTTACCATCCAGCACTCTTTTTCTCTGCGTATCCATTCCAAAATCAGATGTATAAAATAAAGTCTTTGCTAAAAATTCACCAATGTGTTCAGATAAAAGTGGATATGTTTCCCCTTCAATGAAACCCGTTCTTGCAATCGTTAGATGCGATAAATCTTCCATTACTGTAACAGCTAGCTGTTCATCGTGATAATACACCTGCGGAACAAGATGAGGTACATATTTTGCCTGAATTTGCAAGGCTTGACTCTCGATAGTTGCTCTCTTTAAAGAAAGTGGCCAACTTTCCCCAACCACCTTTGCATATGGTAACGCCTGTTTAATAATAATACTTTTATCTGTTCCTGTAATATGAAATACCAAATTTAAGTTTCCGTCTCCAATCTCACGGCAAGTTATAGTCTCTGTATCTGTAAAATATCCTAACTTTCTTGCCAATAAAACCGCTTTTACTTCGTTCAAAGGTTGATATGTCATATAAATTCCCCCAAAATGTATGATAGCGGGGTTTAAAAAAACCCCTTTCGCGACGAAAGAGGTTTGAAGGCAACTTCTCCCCTCTTATCTGTCAGAAAGTTTTCTTTCTGCTGGAATTAGCACCGTGCCTTACAGGCGAATACATCGCCCCATTTCACAATGGTATTACGGTCGGTTGCTGGGTGTCATCGGGCCAAGTCCCTCCACCTGCTCTAGATAAGAGTTTTATTTTTCAGAAATTTTCAAGATTACGAAAACGAGCATAACAAGAATAAAAGTATTTTGTCAATAGTTTATTGATAAATATTTTTGCGCCGATCAGCAAAGACAGGGATGCCTTTGCGTACTTCTTTCACGCGTTCTCTATGAAGTTCTCCATATAAAATTCCCGCTTCCTGTCCCAAGCGTGCAACAATTTCTCCCCACGGATCAATAACGAGACTGTTACCAGCAAATACATTATTTGGATCTGCACCAGCCCGATTACAAGCAACCACATAACACTGATTTTCAATAGCACGGGCACGCAATAATGTCTCCCAATGCGCTAAACGAGGTAGGGGCCACTCAGCCACAACAAATAAAATTTCTGCACCTGCCACTGTGTGCGTTCTCATCCATTCAGGAAAGCGAATATCATAACAAATAAAACCTGCACACAACGTGTCCTCAATAGAAAATATTCCTGTTGTACTACCTGCTGTTAAATATTTATGTTCATCCATCAGTTGAAACAAGTGTGCTTTACTGTATTCCATCAAGCATTCACCTTGCTTATTATAGACATACATGGTGTTAGTAACATCGGTTCCAATGCGCTTTGCAATCGATCCGCCCACAATTGTGACAGCAAATTGTTTTGCCCATTTACTAAATACGGCTTGCATGGCTTTTCCATTCTCATCGGCTAATACATTTAATCTCTGTAAGTCATACCCCGTCGACCACAACTCTGGAAGCACTACTATATCTGGCTTACCTAGCATTGCTTCCTTCAGCATCACTTCTACAAGTTCTATATTTTTTTCAACATCACCAAATATTACATCGGTTTGCAAACAAGCTACTTTCATCACAAGCCCCCCTATTTCATCATCTTCCGCACATATCTACGCTTCTTGCCACACTGATAAAACTCCTCTTCCTTCGTGCACACTTCTTAGTCTCCATCTAGAAAGCACTGTTTATATTTTTCTTTACAAACTCCCAACAAGAATATATGATTGTTCACTAGAATTGCAACAATTTTTCGAAGAGGTGAAATACATGAAACATTTCAAACCCTCCACGACATTAACTTCGCTACCTAAGCAATTCTTTGCAGGACTGGTACAGAAGGTAAATGCAGTGATAGCACAGGGTCATGATGTAATTAATTTGGGACAAGGAAACCCTGATAAGCCCACGCCGAATCATATTATTCAAGCATTACAACAGGCAGTAGCCGAACCTGTTCATCATAAATATCCACCTTTTCGTGGTCACCCTTCCTTGAAACAAGCTGTTGCTGACTTTTATGCCAAAGAGTACGGGGTAACAGTAAACCCAGAAACCGAAGTTGCTATATTATTCGGGGGTAAAGCCGGTCTTGTAGAGCTACCTATTTGCTTTACAGAACCTGGTGATAGTATTCTGGTTCCAGATCCAGGTTATCCAGATTACTGGTCCGGCGCAGCTTTAGCACGTGTAAACATGGAAATGATGCCTCTATTGGCGGAAAACCAATTTCTTCCGGACTACAGATCTATTAACCGGGATGTAGCAAAACGAGCTAAAATGATGTTTTTAAACTACCCTAATAATCCTACAGGCGCAATTGCAACACCAGCATTCTTTGATGAAACTGTTGCATTTGCAAAACAACATGACATTTTAATTTGCCATGATTTTGCGTATGGTGCGATTGGATTTGAAGGTAAAAAACCTCTTAGCTTCTTACAAACACCAGGTGCAAAGGATGTCGGAATTGAAATTTATACATTCTCCAAAACGTATAATATGGCAGGCTGGCGTATCGCCTTTGCAGTTGGAAATGCAAGCGTGATTGAAGGAATGAATGTATTGCAAGATCATATGTATGTCAGTATCTTTGGTGCTGTTCAAGAAGCGGCTCGTCAAGCTTTATTACAACCGCAAGATTGTGTAACGGAATTAGTTGCTTGTTACGAATCTCGTAGAAATGCTCTCATTTCGGCTTGTCATCAAATTGGTTGGGAAGTAACTGCACCAGAAGGGTCATTCTTTGCATGGCTTAAAGTACCTGAGGGTTATACCTCGCAACAATTTGCAGACATTCTGCTTGAGCAAGCTCATGTCGCGGTAGCACCCGGCTCTGGTTTCGGTTCACACGGTGAAGGTTATGTACGGGTAGGTCTTTTGCATACAGAAGAACGCCTACGAGAGGCAGTTAATCGAATCTCGCAATTAGGAATTTTCAAAAAAGCATTGACATCCTGACTTTTTTTTGCGAAAATCCAATTATTCAAAAAATATAAAGCCATTTTATCAAGAGCAGGCGGAGGGACGAGCCCGATGAAGCCCGGCAACCGACTTACCTAGTAAGCACGGTGCTAATTCTCGCAGCATAATGCTGAAAGATAAGGATGCAGAAAAAAACCTCTCCTTGTCGAGAGGTTTTTTTATTGAGGAGGAATCATAATGGGCGTAACTGCTACATACTTCATACACGACAAGCAACATAATTTAATAAAGAAAGCGGAGGGAATCGCACTTGGTCTCACAGTAGGATCTTGGACCGATTTACCCTTATTAGAGCAACAACAACTAAAAAAATATAAAGGAACTATTATCAGTATCGAAGAATTGGAGCCGGATGAACAAGCTGATGCTTATCTCGGTAAGCCGGTCACACGCGGACTAGTTAAAATTCATTATCCAAGCCTAAACTTTTCTCCTGACCTACCGGCAATTTTAACAACAGTATTTGGAAAACTTTCAATGGATGGCGAAATCAAACTTGTCGACGTCACATTTTCTGACGACATCTTAGCTGCTTTTCCTGGACCTAAGTTTGGAATAGACGGAATTCGGACGCTTGTGAATGTACATGATCGACCACTTCTTATGAGCATTTTTAAAGGCGTACTCGGACGCGACTTGTCATTTTTAAAAGAACAGCTAAAAGAGCAAGCCTTAGGAGGTGTCGATTTAGTCAAAGATGATGAAATCTTATTTGATAATCCCTTAACTCCTTTTACGAAACGCATTACAGCAGGCAAAGAAGTTTTACAAGAGATATATGAAACGCAAGGAACAAAGACGCTGTATGCTGTTAACTTATCAGGGCGCACATTCGATTTAAGAGAGAAAGCAAAGCGCGCGGTAGAAGCCGGTGCTGATGTACTTTTATTTAATGTCTTTGCTTACGGTCTTGACGTTTTGCAGTCACTGGCAGAAGACAAGGATATCACTATTCCAATTATGGCCCATCCTGCTGTTAGCGGTGCCCTAACCTCGTCGGAGTTTTATGGTATTTCAACACCGCTTTTACTTGGAAAATTGCTTCGCCTATGCGGTGCAGATTTCTCCTTGTTTCCGTCGCCATATGGCAGTGTCGCCCTAAATAGAAAAGACGCTCTGCAAATCGCCCAATTTCTGAAAGAACCTGCCACTTATAAACAAACATTTCCTGTGCCATCTGCAGGTATTCATCCGGGACTCGTTCCGCTTCTAATTAGCGATTTTGGCCTAGACTCCATTATCAACGCAGGCGGCGGGGTACATGGTCACCCAGACGGCGCAGCGGCGGGTGGGCGCTCCTTCCGAGCAGCAATCGACGCAACTCTTCAAGGCATACCACTAAGTCAGTACAAAGATGATGCTCTGCAAAAAGCCTTGTATTTATGGGGAAACCCTTCCGAAGAGGTGAAAATATGACGATTCAAATCTTTTGCGACTTTGATGGAACAATTACTGAAACAGACAATATCGTCGCGATTATGAAGGAATTTGGGCCACCTCAAACAGAAGACATCAAAAATAAAGTATTATCCCAAGATCTTTCTATCCGAGATGGTGTAAGTCAAATGTTTCAGCTTCTTTCAACAGAGTTAAAACATGATATTATTCATTTCCTGCAGCAAAAAGCGCGAATTAGAGCAGGCTTTAAAGAGTTTATAGCTTTTACTCAAAGGTACGAACTGGAATTTTATGTTATTTCAGGAGGTATGGACTTTTTTGTACACCCACTATTGGAAACGTCAGTTTCACAGGAACAAATTTATTGTAACGCAACTGATTTCTCAGGTTCTCACATACGTATAGATTGGGTTCATGCTTGTGACAAAGCTTGCGAAAACGATTGCGGTCTTTGCAAGCCTTCTCTTCTTAGAAGACTTGGTAAAAAGAATGCGCTTAAAATTATCATCGGTGACTCCATTACAGATTTACAGGCCGCTAAACAGGCCGACCTCGTCTTCGCACGTGACTTTTTACTAACAAAATGTAATGAACTTGAGATACCTTGCATACCATTCGAAACGTTTTACGATATTCAAGATTACTTGCTTCAGAGATTAGGGGTGCAACATGAAACAATATTGGAACGAGTTGAGTGAAATAAAAAAAGATTTAGCCGCTAAAGACTGGTTCCCCGCAACAAGCGGCAATATTTCTATAAAAGTAAGTGATGAGCCGCTTCAATTTCTCATTACAGCTAGTGGGAAAGATAAAACCAAAATAACTCCGGAAGATTTTCTTTTAGTAGATAAGACCGGTCGTGCGATAGAAGAGACCCATTTGCGTCCCTCAGCAGAAACGCTTTTACATGTTCATATCTATAATCAAACTAAAGCTGGCTGTGTCCTACATGTTCATACGATAGAAAACAATGTTATCTCTTCTCTATACGAGCATGAAGTAACAATTGGCAATCAAGAGATTATTAAAGCACTTGATATATGGGAAGAAGGAGCAAAAATTACAATTCCTATTATTGAAAACTATGCTGACATTCCTCTTCTTGGTGAAACTTTTCTTCCTCATATCACAGGAGATACAGGTGCTGTGCTCATTCGAAACCATGGCATTACAGTATGGGGGAAAAATGGTTTTGATGCCAAGAGACGTTTAGAAGCATACGAGTTTTTATTTCGTTTTCACTTAAAATTATGTTCATTACAAGGAGGAGCTTATCATGGCACAAATTCGCATTCATGAAATAAATACACGTATCGAAACAGATGCTGAGGTTGTTTCATTCTTGGAATCACAAGGCGTTATCTATGAAAAATGGGATATCGACAAATTGCCAACGCATTTGCAAGAAAACTTTGCTTTAACAGATGAGAACAAACAAGAAATTTTGGATACTTTTGCTACTGAAATTGCCGATATATCTGCTCGACGCGGCTATCAAGCAAGCGATGTAATTTCCTTATCACAGAGCACACCAAACTTAGAGCAGCTTTTACAAAACTTCCAACGTGAACATCATCATACAGATGATGAAGTTCGCTTCATCGTTAGCGGACACGGCATCTTCGTCATCCAAGGTACAGACGGCCGATTCTTTGATGTAGAACTACAACCAGGAGACTTAATTTCTGTGCCTGAAAATGTTCGTCACTACTTTACATTAATGGAAGATCGTCAAGTTGTTGCGGTACGGATTTTCGTTACGACTGAAGGCTGGGTTCCCATTTATGCATAAAAGCTTGCGCATCTAGCGCAGGTTTTTTTATGCATATCACCTCCTCTCATCCACTACTTTTGTCTATTTTGTGAACGTTTTGTGTAAATTTTTTGAACTTCACGACTATACTAGATATAAGAGCTGTTATTTAAAGAGGAGGATTTAAGATGAATATGATTATATCCCTCATAATTGGTATGATATGCGGTATATTCCCAGCCATTTTCGGATTACTTCGTGAGCAATTTGAAATTGGCATATATGGTTTCGTTTCCTGTATTGTAAGCGCTCTTCTGTTCGGTATATATATATCCATCCCCATTTCTTTTTTGTTTTTGTTGTATCTCGTTAAGAGAACCACAGCTACCAACAAACGTATCATCGGAGAATTGGTTTCTCTTCCGGTTCAACCTGAATCCGAACGCTCATAATATAAAAATTACGGTGAAGTTTAGTGAGATCTTAGGAGACAATTTGCATCTGTAATGCAATACTTCTAACAAAGTCAATATAAAAAGAAACGGGCTTTGACCCGTTTCTTTTTACTTATGTTCGTCTAAAACACTAAACAATTCTTGGAAATATAATGCGTTATCTCTGTATATACGTTGTATAAAGCGCTTGCGTACCATCATTTTCTTTTCCACGAGCAGCTAATTCCTCATACATTGCTTTTGCCATCGCTAAACCCGGTAAGGATAAATTCATACGCTCTGCTTCTTCTAATGCAATCTTCATATCTTTAATAAAGTGCTTAATATAAAAGCCTGGCGCAAAATCTCCTTTCATCATACGCGGTGCGAGATTACTTAATGACCAACTTCCCGCAGCTCCTGTAGAAATACTTTTTAGCACCTGTTCAGGAGACAAACCTGCTTGCTTTGCATATGCAATTGCCTCGCATACACCAATCATATTAGAAGCAATGGCAATTTGATTACACATTTTTGTATGCTGCCCACTTCCCGCTTCACCTTGTAACACAATGTTTGTTCCTAACAGCTGTAGCAATGGTAAAATCCTCTCAAATACTTCAGCATCTCCTCCCACCATAATAGCGAGCTTTGCTTCTCTTGCACCAATATCGCCCCCAGAAACAGGCGCATCTAACATGTGTATATTTTTTTCTTTCGCTTGCTTATATAAGTTTTCAGCTAGAGTTGGGGTAGATGTTGTAAAGTCAATACAAATACTGCCCGGTTGAGCATGTGTTAATATTCCATTGTCCCCTATATATAACTGTTCCACATCATGAGGATAACCAACCATTGTCATGATAACACTTGCTTGTTCTGCTAATTCTTGCGGAGTATTAGCCCAAACAGCTCCCTTCTCCACCAATGCCATTGCCTTTTCTTTCGTGCGATTATATACTATTACGTCATATCCCCCCCGCAATAGATGTTGAACCATACTAGCTCCCATTACACCTGTTCCAATAAACCCGATTGTTTCCATTACTTCTACTTCCTTTCTATTCTGGATGAAGTACTGTTCTTCATTCATTTAAAATACACGAAATGCGTACTATCTTTTTTTCATTTGGCCGTCCTGGTTGGTTTAATCCAACACACGCCCTCTTCTATTATCCAAATAAACAAAAAAAACGCAACATAAGTTGCGAAATATTTAATCTCTTCTGTTTTTATATAAACATACCTGATTCTTACCTTTGTATTTTGCTTCCTTCAAAGCTGCTTTTGCACGCCCCATTAATATTTCTCGCGTTACTCCACTTTTATACATTGCAACACCAAAACTCGCTGTTAAACGAGGTACACCTGTAAACTTTTTGGTCTCAATAAAAAACCGTAGCTGCTCTGCTCTTTGAAAAGCTTCACGCTCTGTCGTTGCAGGAAAAAGTAACGCAAAGGTATCTTCCTCTAATCTTGCGAAGATATCTTTTGAATGTAAATGTGCAGTAATCAGTTCACCCAATTGTGCGAGCACAAGATCTCCACTGTCTTTACCGTATTTATTATTAATATCCCTTAATTCATCTAAATCAAACAACACAAGAGAAAACACAGTGCCATTTAAAAAGCCTTTTTCCCATTCTTCCGCAAATAAAACCTGAAATTTATAAGCGTTACAAGCTGTAGTCAACACATCCATCGTTACCATTTTCTGAGCTTCAATCTCTTGTTTTTCAATGACAGTGATATCATTAAAGATAAGAATGAACCGCGTACCATCCTCTGGTAGACCAGAAGCACGAAGAAGAAAAATATACTCTGCTCCCCAGGCACTTTTCATTTTTACTTTTCTAGGTTCTTGTAGACAATCTTCTATCCAATCCCATTTATTAACAGGGAAATAATACCCTCTTGCATCTAAAAAATGATCGGCAACAACCTCATTGCTGTCTCGAAAGTCACTAATATTGTCATAACCGAAAAATTGTAGAAAATTTTGGTTACAATCCATTAGTTCATCATCTTCTACAAAAAGTAACATATCTTGTTGAAATTCTAGTAAGCCACGCACTACATCTTTTTGTGCATCTAATTCTCTTTGTAGTGTTAGTTCATACAAGTTTTTTTGGATTGCTGCTAATAAATTTTCAGGTGTAACAGGAGGTGTAATGAAATAGCGAACACCACTGTCAAACAAAGAAAAGGTAGCTGCTGTACGCTCTTGCAGAATAACAATAACATTTGAAGGACTACTTATTTTCTCGATAAATTCGTGTACTTGATTAGTTGAAATATCCAAAATAATAAGTTCCGGCTGTACTGCCTCACATAACATATGGCCATCATGTATATTATCAACAATGAATAAACAATTGGGTTGCAAATTCTTTGTCAATAGTAATGCGTCTGTATCCTGCCCAACAAATAGAACATTTACTTTAAGATCATGTAGTAGATTTTGAAAAATTGTATTGTTTAATAAAAAATGTAGAATTTTCATTTTGCGTCTGTCCCTCACTTTACGCGTTCGGAACCTCCTATTGTTTTACCTATGTATTGTATGAGCCTTCATACAGATAAGTTTGTGCAAATATCCCTCATTTTGCAAAAAGGGCTCACCTCTCCTACTTTCATGATATTTCGGACATACTAACTAGCAAGAGCAAAAAGCTTGACACTATACAGAATAATGTTGTATCTTATAATCCTTACTTACTAAATGTAAGTATTAGTAATAGAAGCTTACGGAGGCAAAAAAGAATGACAACAAAAGATTTTTTTACCGTAATGAATGAGCGCACATCAACTCGCGCGTACAATCCTGAAAAAGCAATATCAAAAGAAGAACTAAGCGAATTACTGCTGGCTGCAGGTAAAGCGCCATCTGCATGGAATTTGCAGCATTGGAAATTTCTCGTATTTCAAGACAAAGACATTCAAGAGAAATTGTATCCAATTGCATACAATCAACAGCAAATCCGCGATGCATCTGCTGTTATAGCAGTCTTAGGAGACTTAGAAGCTCAAAAAAACGTAGATGAAGTATTTGGGCCATTAGTTGTACAAGGATTTATGACCAAAGAAGCAAAAGATAAGTTGGCAGCTAATGTAGCGGGAGCCTACAGCAATTCTCAATATGCTCGCGAAGCTGCTGTTTGTAACGCTTCTCTAGCAGCTATGCAATTTATGCTAGCTGCCAAAGCCAAAGGCTGGGACACTTGTCCAATTGGTGGTTATAATGCGGCGCAATTTATTGAAACCTTCCAAATCCCTTCTCGTTACATACCTGTTATGCTTATTACAATTGGTGAAGCAAGTGTACCAGGTCATCCGTCTGCTCGTATGAAGCTCGATCAAATTGCAGAATGGATGTAAGAAAAATAAAATTAGATTGCTTAGCTTCATATGACTGAGGTTTTTGAGGCGTATAAAGAATAAAAAACGTGCGAAATCGCACGTTTTTATTTTGGAATTCCAACTGGCAGATAATAAGATAAATTATTTGTAATCTTTCCTCCAACGCGACACCCAATCGCACTTGCTGTCCCTTGCAACAAAAAGCTTCCAAACATTTTATGAAGCCATTTTTTTTCGCCGTTTACATCTACCTCTACTTTCGGTAATTCTATATATTGCTGATATATGAAACCATAGTCGGCGTAAGATTGCTGTGCATCTGCCAACTCTATTCTTCCCTTTTTGTCATACACTTCAACTGTATCACCTTCCCGACCAAACGTCGGCTTTTTAACATAAGGGATGCCTTTCTCTAAAAAGGCGTCTGCTTCTAGATAGGTAGGTAGCATATACTCACCAATCCACCTATGCTCCTCCTCAGTAAAGAATGGGTGCCTTTCCTCGTATAGTCCCCAAATTACAGCTTGTACAGCTTTATTTTGCAATAAAAAAGCTGATGGGGGATTAATCAGTTGCAATTTTTTAGTTAATACCAATTGTAAAAGCATCTGCCCAATGGGATTTCCTTCTGTATCTCGATCTAGCAAAAGGCTTTCTATTGGAAAGGTTTGTCTGTATAAGATATCAATTTTTTTACCGGACTCATCAAACAGACCTTCTCCCTCAATAATTTGCAACTCCTCTAGCGGCACAAAAGAAGATTTTCCTTCATATAATTTTTGCAGATATAAAGCGGTAAATCGATCTTCAATATTTTCTTGGTGTGCTGTAAATACTACGTAAGGATCAGCGGTTCCTGCAGTTTGTATGCAGGTCGTAATCGCCGTATGTACAGCTTCTTTTAAACGAACTTCTTCTCCATGATTTACATCTTCATAATTAAAATACGTGCATACAAGTCTGTTAACATGAAATAATTCCTTAATGAAGGTGGGCGTGTCTGCATTTAATTCCATTACCTTATATGTACCTGCATGCTCTACAAAATCAATACGAGCAATAACAGATTCTGGTAAAGGAGCTACCATTTTAATAAAAGCTAAGGCTTCCTTTGGATATGACATAGTAATAAGTGTGGCATCATCTAAATTTCGCAGTAAAGTTGCCGTTTTAAAAAAGAGTTTTCCTACTCGCCAAGATGCCTCAGCGATCTTTTGCTTCTCTTTATTACTCATTAATAAAACATCAAATAACGCATATGCCTCTCCATATAAATCTGGCCAAAATTCATCTATTCGTTTATAAAACTCTGTGCGCTTCTTTTTCATGAACCACTCACCTTGGATCCACTGCCAAATCCTTTTTTAAAGGCATCACTTTGCACATATTTTTTGTAATTAGCATCCTTTCTTAGCTCTGAACGAGTTGCATAACGATTGCCACCATAATAATAATGTCTATAATAAGCAGAACTACTATCATCGCACTCCCACACTCCCTCATCATAATCAAACTCATAGTCACGGCATTGCGAGTCATTAGGCTTAGGAGGAAGTGTTGTCTCATTACTACAACCCGTTGCCCCAGCAATGGTCATTACACTAAGTAATACTTTGTTTGTTTTTTTCATTAAAGCACCTCTTTTTTACATCTCTTCTATTCTCTATGATATGATGAAAGAAAAAAAGAAGAAAGGAGAATTTTAAAAATGGAGCTTACTTACTATATTGCTGAAAATGAAAGATATCAAGCTTTCTATACGTATCTAGAGGGAAATATTGATCCAAATGAAATATACGCAAGACAATTGTGTGAGTACTTAGTATTAAATGGTGAACAGTATCGCCTTCTCTCAAACGAGATGGAACTAGACAAGGATATGCTTATTGTTGAAAAGCTCGGACCGGTCGCATCCTTTCCTGATGAACACTCTTATACTAACAAAGGCGTACACATTGAGTTTCGTGAATATGTCACCGAAAATCATATGCCTCTTTTATACACATTGGAATTACATCCTTACGGGCGTACGCATTGGGAGGCTTTGCGCTATTTACTAAAAGACTATGTATTTATCCCAACCATTGGGCTACGTAAGCGGGATAGTGCAGAGATTGATGAAGACCGAGGTTGTTATGTAATCTATGTTACTACTGATACATATTGATGTATTTTTCATTACAAATGTGCTACAATGATAGCAAACATCATTTGTGGGGGAATTACTTTGAAGATTCATGGAAGCTTCATGGCGGTCCTTAGTTATCTTGTAACCGTTTTGTTGTTCTTTCTTTTCGGCGATGCTTTTAACATTACCGTTCTACAATTTGCCAAAGAGTTCAATCCGCAAAAAGGATGGCTTGAATATATCTCTCAGTCTTCGTTTCCGTTTCTGTTAGCACTTCCAGTATATATACTCGTTCGTCATAAAACAAAACAAATATAAAAAATAACGAGGTCTATAAGACCTCGTTATTTTTTATATTTAAAATCTTCAACTTACATTCATTCCTCCATATGCTATTGCAAAGGAGGGAATTCCAGTGTTTTGGTCATATCGAGAAGAAATGAGAAACAACATGCAAAGTGCACTACTACAAAACGTGGCATCAGGAACATATATTGCACAATTACTGATTCGAAATACACATGCTGTTTACAAAAACATTGTATTTGAAGGATACACAAATCACATTGCCTTGTTCTCCGGAGGCAATATCCCAGCCTCCGGTATACTACGCGTTCATCCAAATGATATTATTGCCATCGTCATATAACCTACATGCACGTTTCTTCTACCGTTTGAATAAGTTCTTTTAACATGGCAACGGACGTTTCAATTGAAAGTGAATAGTATCGTTGTGTTCCTTTTTGCTCAATTGTTACCAACTTATTTGTCCGCAATATTTTTAAATGATGTGAAATCGCAGGTCTTGATAAAGAAGAGAACTCTGTAATCTCATTAACCGTGAGCGCCTCATTCTCAGCCAACAACAAAATAATGTCTTGTCTGGCTGGGTCACTAAGTGCTTGGAACAATGGTATACAGGCTCGAAACATATCAATAGCTTTTTGTCCCATAGCAACCATCCTCTCATTCGTTTAAACTGATGAACGAATCATATAAGAATTTGTAAGCTATGTCAACTGTAGAAACTGAAGAAGCAATTTTCTAATAAAAAAGAGCCGGCATAGCGGCTCTTTTTTGTGTTAGATGGATTTAACCAGCTCTACTACTTCTTCTGCAGTAGACATATTTAAAGCTTTGTTTGCAAGCTCTTGCATTTCTGTTTTAGACAGCTTACGAATTTGTGTTCTTGCAGGTAAAATAGACGTTGCGCTCATACTGAATTCATCTAATCCTAAGCCGATTAGAAGTGGAATAGCTAATGCATCGCCCGCCATTTCGCCGCACATTCCAGCCCATTTTCCTTCTTTATGTGCTGCATCAATTACCATTTTAACAAGGCGTAGAATTGCCGGATTATATGGTTGATACAGATAAGACACGCGCTCGTTCATACGATCTGCTGCCATTGTGTATTGAATTAAGTCATTTGTGCCAATAGAGAAGAAATCAACTTCCTTCGCAAATTGATCTGCAAGCACTGCAGAAGATGGAATTTCTACCATCATACCTACTTCAATGCTATCAGATACACTTATGCCACCTGAAATAAGCTTGTCTTTCTCATCAATCAGGATAGCCTTTGCTTGACGGAATTCGTCCAGCGTTGCAATCATCGGGAACATAATTTTTAAATTTCCATATACACTTGCACGAAGTAATGCACGAAGTTGCGTACGGAAAATTTCTTGTTCCTCAAGACATAAACGAATTGCTCGATAACCTAGGAATGGGTTCATCTCTTTTGGTAAATGTAAGTATGGAAGTTCTTTATCTCCACCAATATCAAGCGTACGCACAACAACCGGCTTACCGCCCATGCTTTCAAGAACAGTTTTATAAGCCTCAAACTGTTCTTCTTCTGTTGGCAGGTTGTCTCTTCCCATATACAAAAACTCCGTACGGTACAAGCCAACACCTTCTCCGCCGTTATCAATAACACCTTTTACATCTTTAGGTGTACCAATATTGGCAACTAACTCAACATGCGTACCATCACTCGTTACTGTTGGTTCATTTTTTAATTTTGCCCATTCCGCTTTTTGCTCTTCAAATTTGGCTTTCTTTTCTTCATAAGCACGAAGAACATCAGCAGAAGGGTTTACAATAACATCGCCGTCTAAACCATCGACAATGACAATGTCACCGTTTTTAATTTGTTCCATCACAACTTTTGTACCTACAACGGCTGGAATCTCCATAGAACGTGCCATAATTGCAGAGTGAGACGTACGACCACCGATATCCGTTGTAAATCCTTTTGCGTATTTACGATTTAACTGTGCAGTATCAGAAGGCGTTAAGTCTTCAGCAATGATAACAACTTCTTCTGTAATTGTGCTTGGGTTAGAAAAGCTTACTCCTAACAGATGAGCTAGAACACGTTTCGTTACATCACGAATATCAGCTGCACGCTCTTTCATATATTCGCTATCCATGTTTTCAAACAAGTTCACAAACATTGTAGCAACTTCATTCATAGCATATTCAGCGTTTACTTGCTCACCCTTAATTTTATCTTTTACAGGATTTACAAGTTCTGGATCGTTTAATACTAACAAATGAGCTTCAAAAATAGCCGCTTTGTCTGCCCCTAGTTCAGCAAAGGCAAGATCTTTAATCGCAGCCAATTCGTTTTTAGATACAGCAAGCGCCTCATCTAAACGAACCACTTCTGCAGCTGTATCCTCAACAGTTTTCTTTTCAATGATTAGTTCAGGATTTTCGAGGCGGAACGCTTTCGCAATTGCGATCCCACTTGATGCGGCAATCCCCTTGATGTTAAGAGACATTACGCTCCCAAACCTTCGTTTTTCATTGTTTCTTCAATCGCTGCTAGTGCTTGAGCCGCATCGTCACCGTTTGCAGTAATTTTAATTTCAGCACCTTGCTGAATACCAAGAGACATTACACCCATGATAGACTTTAGGTTTACGGTTTTTCCAACATACTCTAAGTTGATATCTGAGTTAAATTTGCTTGCAGTGTTAACAAGAAGTGTAGCAGGACGCGCGTGAATACCTGACTCACTAGTTACTTTAAAGATTTTTTCCATAATTGATAATCTCCTTTGTGTTTCAGTTGTATAGACAATATGCCTTATTTACATTTTATATAATAGGTGATACAGGGTCAACCATATCACCTATTATAAAGTATGAACTTTTTTCGTCAAATTACTTAATAGTAATAACGCCTTTTTGACCTTTTGCGGCAGTACCTTCTGTAATTACAACTTCTTGTCCATCTTTTAAATTTGTAAAGACAATTGGTGTAATAATAGATGGCGCGTTGTTTTTTACAAAGTCTAAATCCACCTTCAGAAGCGGCTGACCTTGTGTTACTTTATCACCTTGTGCAACTAGGCTTTCAAAACCTTCTCCACCCAGTTTTACAGTATCAATACCAAAGTGAATTAGAATCTCTTTTCCACCTTCAGATTGAATACCAATAGCATGCTTTGTAGGGAATACATTTACAATCTCACCGTTTACAGGTGAAACAACTGTACCCTCACTTGGTTCAATCGCAAACCCATCACCCATCATTTTCCCTGAGAATACTTGATCAGGAACCGATGTAATTGGTAGGATTTTACCATCGATTGGAACCGCAATTTCTTCAACTGCTTCTGTAACAGCAGGAGCCGATTTTACCTCGGACGCCACTGTAACTTGCGGTGTACGACCTTTCATAATGTCATGAATTTGGGATTTTAGTGTGTCGGATTTCGGACCAAAAATCGCTTGAATATTGTTACCAACCTCTAGTACCCCAGCTGCACCTAACTCTTTAAGACGATCTTTATTCACTTCTTTTTGGTCTTTTACTTGTACACGTAGGCGTGTGATACACGCATCTAAAGAAGCAATGTTTTCTTTGCCACCAAGCGCTATAAGAACTTCACGAGGAAGCTCTCCCGCTTCAACTGCCACTTCATCGTCATTGTCAGCAACGATTTCACGGCCAGGTGTTTTTAAGTTCCATTTGCGAATTACAAAACGGAATCCGAAGTAATAGATTACAGCGAATACAAGACCAACTACCGGTACCCACCACCATGCTGTACGGTTTTGAAGTACACCGAACAATAAGAAGTCGATAAGACCACCAGAGAATGTCATACCAATTTTAACACCTAAAATGTGCATTATCATAAATGAAAGACCCGCGAACACTGCGTGAATTGCAAATAATACAGGAGCAACGAACAAGAATGAAAACTCGATTGGCTCTGTAATACCTGTTAAGAAAGAAGTTAATGCTGCAGATCCTAAAATACCGGCAGCCAGCTTTTTGTTTTCAGGACGTGCTTCATGATACATTGCTAAAGCTGCTGCTGGTAAACCGAACATCATGAATGGGAATTTACCTGTCATGAATGTACCTGCAGTTAATTCAGCACCATCTTTAAGCTGTGCAAAGAAAATCTTTTGATCACCGCGGATAATTTCACCTGCAGCATCTTTGTAAGAACCAAACTCAAACCAAAACGGCGCATAGAAAATATGGTGCAACCCAAATGGAATAAGAGAACGTTCAATTAGACCAAATACGAACGCTGCTAATGTTTTATTTGTATCAATCATGCTGTGAGAAAATGCGTTTAAACCACTTTGAATTGGTGGCCAAATCACAATCATAATTAAACCCAAAATTAAAGCAAATGTTGCTGTCGCAATTGGAACGAAACGTTTGCCAGCAAAGAAGCCTAAGTATGATGGCAACTCAATATTAAAGTATTTGTTATAGCAATAAGCAGCAAGAATACCGACAATAATACCGCCGAACACACCAGTCTGCAATGTCGGAATACCTAGAACGTAACCATAAGAAGGATCAGTAAACCCAACTTTAACTGGTGTATCTGCATTAATTACTGATACCTTACTTGCAACATCCAGCGCCACACTCATTGTTTTGTTCATGATGAGGAATCCGACAATAGCAGCTAAACCTGCTACGCCTTCTCCACCCGCTAGACCTACCGCAACACCAACTGCAAATAATAATGCAAGGTTTGCGAAAATAATGTCACCAGATTGCTCCATAACTTTTGCAACCATTACAAACCATTCTGCTTTTAATGCAGGAATACGGCTTGTTAATGTCTCGTTTTGGAACGCATTACCAAAACCAAGTAAAATACCCGCTGCCGGTAGAATAGCAACCGGGAGCATAAGGGCTTTACCGACTTTTTGAAGAACACCAAACAGTTTTTTAAACATTTGGAATCTTCCTCCCTTTTCTTATTAATATTTTTCCGACAAACATAAAAAGGCATGAGGAAAAAAGGCAGGATATAGCTTTTCAAAGGTATTATACCCCTTTGATGCGCTAACATTCCTTCCCTTCTTCACTCATGCCTGATCGAATCAGTAACACGTGTCGAATTAGTATAAAAATAAATGCAATATTCAACTATCATGACTAATCCACAACTGCTTTAATAACAATTGCAATATTTGTCGAAAAATAGACTTTTTGTCGTAATGCTATTATACATAACTCATGTAAGCGATTCAACACTTTTTTTTAACAGTATTCAACTTACAAAATTCGACATTTTCTTTATTTACATTACAGTACTTTGTCTGATTCTATACTACTTTACATTTATTTTGCTTTGTACTAATCGTTGTAGGTGCATTGTGAGATAAACGATTTCCGCTTCATACACAGGCTGTTGCAATTGGTTTTGCATCACTTTTACAAGTTTCCACGCTAAATTATAACAAACTGGGTACTCATCTTTTAAAATTTCCGCAAATCGCTTAGGTTCTTCTACTTTTTCACCATTTTTTACGCGCTCAATCGCATAATGAAGATGTCTTACTAAACGGAGATAATGAATGCTTTCTCTGTCTATTAACAAATCTAATTGCTCCTCAGTCAATGTGATAAGATGAGCAATGAGACGAGAGTTTTGGTTTACGGATGATACTTCTGAATTTGTTATAGCACTATAAATGTGTAGCGCAACAAAACCAATTTCACCTTCCGGTAGTTCTATCTGTAATCGTTCATTGATGAGAGAAACCACATCTGTTGCTATTTTATACTCTTGTGGATATAGAGCCTTTGTTTCCATTAAGAAGGGATTATCCATTGCAAATCCTTGTTTTAAACGGCGAATTGCAAACGCAATATGATCAGTAAGTGCTACGTGAATATGCTCATTTAAGGGTGCCTCTACTCGTTGCTGAATGTAAAGCAATACGTCGTTCATAATTTCAATTAATCGTTCGCTTACATGAGGTACAAGCATTTTATATTGCTCTTGTTCTCGTTCATTTTTTAAAACAAAAATTTTCTCAGCACGCTCTCCATCGAGTATATCATCTGTTTTTCTACCAAATCCAATCCCCTTACCAATTACCACTACTTCATTGTGCTGATTATGGGAAGCAATAATAACATTATTATTTAAAACTTTCTTGATTTTGAGACATTCTTTCATAAAATCCACCCCCCTTACGTAAAAACGCAGTTTATTTCCATGTTACAAAATATGCTTCTTTTTCGTCAATGCAAAACATTGCCACTTTTAGAAAGCAAGTTTCTTAGACAAAGTCTTGTCGTCCCTCTATAATAATACAACGTATACTGTATGAAAGAGGTGCTTCATGTGATTAAAATGTTTGTAAGCGATATTGATGGTACAATAATGGGTCACGGAGGAGTCATTGACGAGCAGGATTTGTTAGCACTAAGACAATTGGCATCAGAAGGTGTTGTACTGTGTTTTGCTTCTGGTCGACTGGACAATGAAATTGCATCCTTAATGAAAGATATTGCGACAGACTTTCATCGGATTAGCGTCAACGGTGTATTTATTTATACACCAACTAACGAACTTTTATTTTCGGCGGCTTTTGAACCGTCCATTTTAAAGGATTTGGTACAAATCACACAAGGAAGCAAGTTTATACGGTATGTAAGTGATGAACATAATTATTATATAGAAGAGAAAACCCCATTTGTGTTGGAATTAGAGGAAAAAGCAACAATGACATCAATTGAAATGCCTAGTCTCATAGATGAAATTGGAGTGTCGTTGCATCCTAATAAAATTTCAGTCGGTGGTGAAGAAGAAGATTTACTTGATTTACAAAAACAAATCGAACAGCGATTCCCAAAATACGTTAACACTTTTATTTCAGCCAAAAATTGTTTAGATATTGTTCCAGCCAATGTTGATAAGGGGTCTTCTATCTCATTGTTACTGGCACAACATAGTCTTGCTCCCCATGAAATGGCTTGTGTTGGGGATTCGTATAATGACATTTCAATGTTTAAACTGACACCATACAGCTTTGCTATGGAGATAGCAGATGCTGAGGTTAAACAACATGCTGCGCATGTTGTCACATCTGTTAAAGAAGCTGTTGAGTACGTTCGTAAATATAACAAAGAAAACTTCACACCACAAGCGTGAAGTTTTTCCTATTTCTGCCGAGAGATGGTTGTAATAAATTTATAACGATCGCCGCGATATATGCATTTTACATATTCAATTGGTAAATCTTTTTCATCATAAGACGTTTGTTCCACAACGAGAACCGGTGCCCGATGCGCAATCTGCAGATGCGTAGCCTCCTCCTCTCCAGCAACAGAGGCTTCAATTGTCTGCGTAGCACGAAGTAACTTATACCCCAGTCTTTCTTCTAAATGTTCATACAAAGAATGCTGAAGAATCCTTTCATTCATATCTTTGACAACATCTGCTGAAAGGTACGTTGTCTCATAAGCAATCGCCTCCTGATTGGCTAAACGAATACGACGAATTTCGTATACGGAAGTTCCTTCAGCTACCTTTAACTTTCCTGCTATTTTAGCAGATGCATCAACGATGCCAAAGCTAAGCAATGTGCTACTTGGATGCATCCCCCTCATTTTCATGTCTTCAGTAAAGCCTGTCATGCTTTGCAAGCGTTGTTCCACTTTTGGTAATTGTACAAATGTTCCAATTCCTCGTTTTCGTAATAGATACCCCTGCTCCACTAAATTGTTGACAGCTTGTCGAATGGTCATTCGACTCACACTAAATTTTTCACACAACTCATGTTCAGACGGAATTTTATCTCCCGGTTTCCACTCTCCGGACTCAATTTGGTTTTTAACCCATTCTTGAATTTGATAATAAATTGGAAATGGAGAATACTTGTTGATGCTCATACAAACTCTCCTCACTACATAAAGATAACGCCTGCTGATCAGTGATGATAAGTACATCGGGATGTTCGCGAAGTATAGTTGCAGGACACTTCTCTGTTATAGGACCTTCTAGTAGTTGTCGGACAGCCGATGCTTTAGCAGTACCCATAGCTAACAACATAATTCGCTTCGCTTTCATAATTGATGCAATTCCCATAGTAATAGCATGCGTTGGCACATCATGTTCATGATTAAAAAAACGACGATTTGCATGTCTTGTCGATTCTGTCAATTGAATAACATGTGTTCGCGAAGAAAACGACGTACCCGGTTCATTGAAACCAATATGTCCATTTTCTCCAATACCTAGTATTTGTAAATCTACTGGATATTCATCTAATACCTGTTCATATCGCAAGCATTCTTCCTGTAAGTTTTCTGCCATTCCATTTGGTAGAAAATTTTTTTTGAACGAGATATGATCAAATAATTGTTTCTTCATAAAACAATGGTAGCTATTTTCGTGATTGGCAGGCACATTTATATACTCATCTAAGTTTACCGTGACTGTATGGCTTACATCAAGATGATTTTCTCTCATTAACTTATATATCCCCATAGGCGAACTACCTGTAGCCATTCCTAAAACTGGGGTAGATTGTGTACGTAGTATTTCTACTATCCAATTATAACCCGCTTTTGCCAACTCTTCATTTGAATTTACGATAAGTATCTTCATCACACGTCCTCCCATTACTATAATTTAAATGAATACCACATCTTACTGTATCTTCAATAAATAGTTCCTCATTTAACACTACAAAGTCCGCATCTTTCCCTGGCAATAGTGCTCCTTTGCGATGAAGCTGAAACTTTTCCGCTTGGTTAACTGACGTCATAAGCACTGCTTCTTCAATCGTACAACCCGTAAAGGCTATAATATTTCGAAATGCTTCATCCATTTTGAGAACACTTCCTGCTAGCGTCCCATCGGCTAGTGTGGCTTTTCCTTCTTTCACAAAGACCGTTTGCCCACCAAGCTCATATGCGCCATCCTTTAATCCTTTTGCTCGCATCGCATCTGTAATAACGCTTATTTTCTTTGCACCTTTCAAACGATAAGCAAGTTTAATCATTTCTGGATGAACATGAATACCATCAGGGATAATTTCAACCATAGTATCTTCTTGCAACAACACGTAGCCCACAACGCCCGGCTCACGATGATGCATGGGTTTCATTTGATTGAATAAATGTGTAGCGTGACAGATATTCAGCTCTTGTAACTGCGCAAATGTGGCATCAGAATGTCCAACAGCTCTAACAATCCCCTTTTCTTGTAAATACCCACCAAATTCTTCTGCATCTGTTTCTTCAGGGGCATATGTGACTAATTTAATTAAATCATTGCTTTCTTTCTGCCACTTCTTAAATTGCTCAATATTAACTGGTACAATGTGTTCCATTGGCTGCGCACCAGCTCTCTTTTTTGATACATATGGTCCTTCTAAATGGATATAAGGAAAGTGGGCCCCTCTTTCTTTTGCTTCTCTCATACTTTGTAATGCATTAGTAATGGCTTGTTCAGATTGTGTCATAGTTGTGGGGAAAAAAGATGTAACACCTTCTTGTAGTAACTTCTCTTCAAACGCTAGTAACAATTCCGCTTCTCCATCCATCACATCAATGCCATACCCACCATGAATATGAATATCAATCATACCTGGAATTATGATACCACCTGCTGCATCGTATACTATTTCATCGTCAGAAGCTTTGTAATTCCTCATACTACCTACTTCTTCTATCACATTGTTATATCGAATATATCCTTCTTCAATTACTTCATAGCCAGTATAAATTTTAACTCGGATAATAACCTTTCGTTTCATGCAAAATCCTCCCTTATTGGATTGGATTTTTGATTTAAAACTAGACAATTAGTTGTCTATACATTTAAAAGTATACTTGATATCTTTAAATTTGAAAAGAAAAAATGAAGAAAATACATCTATGGTCTTATTCTCTTCATTTTAAAAGCGGCAAAGGGGTTTTTCTATTAATTACAATATTACTTCCATCGGTTTGAAATTCTATATCTCCTGACACAGTCGAATAAACTTGCATACCATATTTTCGTAGCCTCTTCATCACACTTTGATGAGGATGACCATATGGATTTCCTTTTCCATAAGACAATACAACAAACTGCGGATTAGCACTCGTAAGCAAACGCGCACTCGATGACGTATAAGAGCCATGATGACCAATTTTTAATACATCAGCATGCACGCTATATCGGTCAATAATTCTTTTCTCCGTCGCAACATCTGCATCCCCCATTAAAAGAAAATCTGCTTTGTTATAACGAACTTGCAGAACAATGGAAGATTCATTATTAGCATCTTTTTTCTTACCATCATTTAATACACGAATGGATATATTAGGATCTAATGGAAGGAACTGCCCTTCTTTTGCTGCAATAAACGGAATTTTACGCTCTTTAACACTTCTTATATACATCCGGTATGTTAACGAGTAATAATGCTTGCCGCTATCTAGTATCATTGTAACTGGTACCTGCTGAATTACTTGTATTAACCCTCCAATATGATCCATATCTGGATGTGTACTAATTACTAAATCTAATTTTTTAATTCTTTTCTCAATTAACTTATGAATAACGGCTTCCCCAGCTTCATGGGGACCTCCATCAATTAATATATGCTTGCCGTTTGGCAGCGAGAGTAGTGTAGAGTCCCCTTGTCCAACCTTTAAAAAGGTAACTGTAAGAGGCGTACGTTGCGATTCACGAGCAACTCTCATTACTGGCATAGAGGGAGAATAACTGGCATAAGATACACCAAATAAACAAAAGCAAATAATAAATATAAGGCAATGCATGGAGATCCGTACCAACTTCAATCGGCCACCTCCTTTTTCATATTGTTTCCCAATCGAAAATCACTATACAATTCCTAGGAAATATACAGCGTATTATGGAGACTTGCCAAGTCGAAGGGAACAATATAACAGGACCTTCTTTCCTTATTAGAACTACACTTTCTTGTTGATTAGAGTGGAAGATTGAGCCCCTGCAGACACGTAGCACTCTAACAGCCCGCGGAAAGCAAATTCCCATAAAGGGAATCACCAACGAACTTTAATGCCTCAAAAAAAAAAAACCAGGCCCTAGTCAAGGGAAACCTGGTTCAATGAATCAAAAAATAAATCAGCCTCTTCTAAGTCTTCCGTTTCCTTTGGTAACGGAGGTAACTCTTTCAAAGATTGTAAACCAAATGCATCTAGAAATTCTTTCGTTGTACCGTATAAAATGGGTCTACCTGTTCCTTCCGCACGCCCCATTTCTTTAATAAGCAATCTGGCTGTTAATGTTTGCAATGCTTTATCTGTTTTAACACCGCGAATATCTTCAATTTCCGTTCTGGTAATGGGCTGGCGATATGCGATAATTGCAAGTGTTTCTAATGCAGCTTGTGACAAACTAGAAGAAGTTGGTGATTCAATTAACTTTTTGTAGTAAAGAGCGTGCTCTTTTTTAGTAATTAATCGATATGCTCCGCCATGCTCAACTAGCCTAAAACCACGGTCTGGCTGCTCATATGTTTCTCGTAACTCTTCTATGATAGAAGAAGCTTCCTCCATTGAAAGGTCGAGCACATACATCAAACGCGACATTTCAATCCCTTCTTCACCGACCGCAAATAATAATCCCTCTGCAACCGCTTTTTGCTCTATATAACTCAAAACCATAACTCCTTCCATTCTCGCCTATCCTTAACTTCCTCATGCAATACTCTTTTGTGAACATCATGAACTCAATCACGCTCTTTTATAACATTTAAGCATATTGGGACTTCATGATATAAATATCCTCAAAATTATGCTCCTGCTCGATAATAATCATCTTCTTCTTCATGAGTTCCAAAATAGCTAGAAAACTTGTTACCAGTATTTCACGTGCATCTGTTTCAAATAATTCATCAAATCGCTTTTTACTCGTACCTTTCTCCAATTGCTGCATAATTTCTTCCATTCTTTTTTCAATAGAAATTTCCTGCCTAACTATTTTTGTCATAAGTGGCTTTTGGACTTTTTTTCGTCTCAATAGTTTCTGGAAAGCAGCCAACATATCATATAAAGTAACATCTACGGGGATATACTCCCCTTGTTCTTGCTTTTGATAGTCAGTGAAATCAACAGGTTCTCTTGTAAATAACTGTGCACGCTCTTGTTCCTTTTCTCTAAGCTGTACAGCTGCTTGTTTGTAGCTTTGATAAGCTAATAATCGCTCCATCAGTTCTTGCCTAGGGTCTTCTAAAAGCTCTTCCTCAATCCACTCCTCTTCATGTTTAGGAAGTAACATTTTACTTTTTATCGCAAGTAAAGTAGCAGCCATGACCAAATATTCACTTGCTACGTCTAATTGCAGTTCTTTCATTGTATGAATATAATTTACGTACTGCTCTGTGATAACAGCAACTGGTATATCATATATATCAATTTCATATCGATGTATTAAATGCAATAGCAAGTCTAACGGACCTTCAAATGCATCTATTTTAATATTGTACTGCACAAGCATCCCACCAACTATTTTCTATAACAGTATAAGTATAGAGCATGTTGCAATACTATCCAACAAAAAAATACATATTGCGTTTTAAGCTATATGTACAAGTAATAAAACGAACTCTCTTTTTAATCCAATAAAGAAACAGGTGCTATTCAGGTGGGTACAGAGCTTATAAAAAGTACATCCTGTATAAAATCATAGGTATTGTGAGAGAAACGGACGACATATATAGTACAATGACAATACAACAAATAGAAGGAGGAATAATGTTGTACCCTCAAGCGTATATACAATACTTACTTCACTTTCATGGAGACAGAGATTATTTTGAATGTCACGAAGTTCTGGAAGAGTACTGGAAGGAGAAACCGAGAGGACAACGCGATGCTTACCTGGTTGGTTTCATACAAATTGCCGTATCACTCTATCACTACAGAAGAAATAACATGGAAGGTGCAAAACGCATGATGCAAAGCGCTCTTCGTATCTTAAGTGAGCAATTACACATAGTACACACACTAGGGCTTGATACAACACAGCTTATTGAATTACTTACTAAGACATTGCATCGCATGGAAACAAATAAACCGTATACCGATATTAACTTACCTCTTATTGCAGATGATTTAAAACAATTATGCAACATGGAATGCGCAAAACTAGGCTTTATATGGGGACAACCAAGCGATGCCACCAATGTTTATCTTATCAACAAGCATACATTACGAGATCGTACAGATGTGATTGCCGAAAGAAGCAAACAAATACAAAAAAGGCGGAGATAATTCTCCGCCTTACAACTGTATCGGATCTGCTTCACATTTCTCACAAAAAGAAGCTGTATGCTCATTTCCGCATACGGTAACACCTGGCATCATAGAACGAAGCTCCTGTACCATTTTTGTTCCAATTCCTGCATGACGGTGCGAAGGTGTAACACAAATGTGTTGAATATGCACAACCCCATCTTCTTTTTTAATAGTACCGATAATTCCTAATACATCTTCATTTTCTTTCCATAAATACAGCTGCCAATTTTGGTTTTCTTCATATTCCTTAACCGTTACTTGCAGCTTTTTTAAATCCTTTTCGGTAGGCATAAATGAAAGAAGACCCATTGCAATTTTTTCGTAACTTTTTTTGAAACGAATCAGCATAAAATTTATCCCTTCTTATAAAAAAACTTTCTTTCCCATACCACTACATATAATATACAAAGCTAATTTCAAGATTGTCTTTTAGAATATGCGTGAATCACCTAAGAATGTCATAAGTATTTCTTATTCTACATCATTTTATAAGCTGTGAGAAGGATTATATCTTGACTATTTATACCAAGGGAAAAGATTATTTCCTGTTTACAAAACATAATAAGTACAATGGAACGTTATGAAGATCACTAATTTTTACTATAGAAAATGACTCTATCAAATCGGTTACTTGTCCCTGCAAACGTAATTTGCCCAGTTGTGAAATCTACCCGGTCCCGTCCATTCAAACAGGTTAATTAGTAACAGTACACTTGTCTCCACCCTACAAGAAAAGACCTGAAAAACAGGTCTTATTCTTCCCAAACTTTCACTTCTTGCATGATATCGCCATTTCTCATAGCTAGTACTGTTTCCAGACCACTTGTCACTTGTCCAAACACTGTATGTACACCATCTAAATGCGGCTGTGGTTCATGAACAATAAAAAACTGACTGCCGCCCGTATCTCTACCAGCATGTGCCATTGATAAAGCACCTGCTTTATGTCGATGCGGATTTCCGGCTGTTTCACACTTAATTGTATAACCAGGGCCACCTGTTCCGTTCCCATTTGGATCGCCTCCCTGACTTACAAAACCTGGGATTACACGGTGAAACGTAAGACCATTATAAAAGCCTTCATTCGCCAACTTCTCAAAGTTTGCTACTGTTCCTGGTGCTTCATTTGCAAACAATTCAAACTCTACCTTTTGACCATTTTCCATTAAAATATAACCTTTTTTCATAACTAAAAAACCTCCTTATCGTTCATACTGCTCAATCATAACACATTTGACTTGTAAAATAAAAATAGTAGAATAGACGTTCTTCCTTATTTTTGATAAAATCCATCTAAAGTCCGATGACAAAGCATACAGTTATATTATAATTAGCATGTTGCCCTCAAAACTTTACAAAGGAGCGATAGTATTGAAAACAAAATGGTTAGCACTTCTCCTTATATTTACATTACTTGTGCCAACTTACGTACTTGCTGATGTAGCTGAAGGAGAAACAATTATTACGCTTGGAGAAAACTTAACCGCAGACCAAAAACAGAAAGTACTCGATGATATGAAGGCGCCCGCTGACGCTCAAACCATTCTCGTTTCTAATGCGGAAGAGCATAAATATTTGAGCCAATACGTTCCCAAAGCTCAAATTGGGACAAAGGCTATTTCTTCATCTAAAATTACGTATACAAAAAAAGGCTCTGGCCTCGTGGTACAAACCCACAACATTTCTTGGGTTACAGATGCCATGTACACTAATGCATTGATTACAGCAGGTGTCAAGGATGCAGACATATATATTACAGCACCGTTTCAAGTAAGCGGAACTGCTGCTTTAACAGGCCTAATGAAAGCATATGAAACAACTGCCAACAAGCCTATTCCTGAAGAAGTAAAACAAGTTGCAAACCAAGAAATGGTTACAACTGCAAAGCTTGGTGATCAAATTGGTTCTGATAAAGCAGTAGAGCTTGTTACACGTGTAAAAGAAGCAATTGCTGAAAATCCGCCAAAAACAATAGAAGACTTACGAATTTTGATTGAAAAGTTAGCCAAAGAACTCGGGATCACCCTTACAGAGGAGCAGCTAAACAATCTAGTTACATTATTTGATAAAATGAAAAACCTAAATATTGATTGGGATCAGGTTACGAATCAATTAAATAAAGCGAAAGAGCAAGTATCTGCCTTTTTAAGCTCGGAAGAAGGACAAACGTTTCTTGATCAAATCAAAGATATTTTTGCAAGTTTCATAGACTTTATTAAATCTTTGTTCAAATAAAGACATGTAAACTCTTGACTGTAGGTTACTGCTATAAGTACAACTAGAAAAACCGACATTCTTTTTTTTGTGGGATAGAAGAACGAACAATATATGGTTGCAGTCAAGGCTTACGGGTCAAGTAAGAATATACACACTTAGTGAGGCGTTCTGGAGTTGTTATTTTCTTGCTATTTATATATTGAAAAAACTATGTAGACTTATATAGTTAAAAAGGGGTCTAGCCATCAACTTTAGCGAAGTCATCCCAATGCCAAAGGCATTGGGATGACTTTTTTATTGTTTTTGATTAAAAGCTTATTTTTTAGGCATACTCAAATACAGCTTCCATTGTCACATATTTTATGCGACTGTGGGTAGCTGAGCCGTTGATTTCTCTATTAAGCTTAGGATTTTAAACGGCGTCGCTTTTTGGTATCGCCGTGCTTTTTTGCCATTCTTGCTTACATCTTGAAAGAGTCTAGTTAGCACGAAGCCAAGATGTTCTAGGGTGTAAAAGAGTGGGGCGTGTATTTTTTTAAGTAAATTTGTACCATATAGGCACACTTCAACTCACTTGGTTCTTTTCGTTGCTTTTCCCACAAAAGTCTTCGCATTTGATAGGTAATACTCGCGACTAAACATAAACGCAAGAGTAGCTTGCGGACCACGTGCGAGCGCACATCTGAGGTTAGGTGTACCGCAAGAGCGGCTACCGGATCACGTGCGAGCGCACATCTGAGGTTAGGTGTACCGCGAGAACGGCTCGCGGACCACGTGCGAGCGCACATCTGAAGTTAGGTGTAC
>NZ_RIAV01000001.1 GCF_003852715.1 Ectobacillus antri | reverse complement strand
TACCCCAGTGGAAGCTTCTAACCGACTGCACAATTGTGTAAGCGATGTACTAGCGATTTCCTGACTGAGCCATACACAAAGGGCCATGAGTTCGTTTGCTTGATACTTACTAGATCGCTGCACAAAGCCAACTTGTTTGGCGATGTCTTGTAGGACTACTGGAGATAGAAAGCGTTGTAATTCTTGTGAGAATAGATGTAATTCTTCAGAAAGCGAGAGGTCCATAAAAAAACGTCATCCTTTTCGAGTATTTTCCTGAAAGAATAACGTTTTTTTCATTTTAGGGGAAACTTGTTTCGTTAGCTTGATGGGCATGTGGCTGTACCCCTATACTTTTTTTGAAGCCCCTCCAGACCATATTGGCGAAATCGTTTTACCCATTTCGCCACCATACTTTCTGTCACTTGATGCTTGCGGGCTACGCCCTTATAAGAATCTTTCCCTTTTAAGTAATCTTGAACGACCTCTAGTTTAGTTTCTAACGTATATTTGGTCATAGAAAAACTGCACCTCCGATTGTTAGACGTGTCTAACAATCGGGGTGCAGTTCAAATTGAGCGCTTTTTTACATTTTAAATTTCCAAACAAGTCCCTGTAGTTGTTCTGCTACTTTTGTTAATGAGTCTGCGGATAAACGAATTTCTTCCATGGCTAGAAGTTGTTCTCCTGAAGCTGCGGCGATTTGTGTTGTACTACTATTCGCTTCTTTTGCAACCTCCCCCATATCGTGAACAGAAGTCGCTGTTTTTTGTGTACTGATAGAAATTTGGTCAGATAGCATGTTCATATATTGGACTCGCTCCGCCGCATGATTAAGTGCAAGTACGATTTGTTCAAACTTCTGTGCAGTTTCATTTGCAATGACAATACCGCTTTCTACCTTTTCTTTTGTATCTTGTACAGCCTCTACAGAAACATGCGTTTCCGTCTGTACTTCTTGAATGATATGACGGATTTGGTCTGCAGATTGTGATGTTTGCTCTGCTAACTTTCGCACTTCTTCTGCAACAATAGCGAATCCTTTCCCAGTCTCTCCGGCACGAGCAGCTTCAATCGCTGCGTTAAGTGCGAGTAAATTGGTTTGTTTTGCAATTTTGGTAATCATATCAATGACGTTCCCAATTTCTTGTGATTTCTGGTTTAATATATGAATGGATGTATCCGTTGCACGTATAGATTCATGAATGAAATTCATTTGTTGAACGGTTTCTGTTACAAATGCTTGTCCTTCCTGTGCTTGTTTCTTTGTCATGGTTGTTACTTGTTCTAATTCTCTTGCACCATCTGCAACCTCCACAACAGCTTGGACAGTTTGTAAAACGGATTGTTCACTCGCAGCTGCGATTTGTGTCTGTTGTTCTGCACCAGAAGAAATCCTCTGCATAGCACCAGCAATTTGCTGTGCACCTTTACTTGTCTCATCAGCACTTGCACCTAATTCTTCTGCCGATGCAGCAACATGATTAGCTGTTTGATGTACAGACGCTAGCACATCACGAATATTGATAATCATTTTAGAGAATGAGCGATGCAGCACGCCAATTTCATCCTGCGTCTTTGTTTCTGGTAGTTGAACTGTCAAGTCTCCATCCGCAATTGCTTTGGAAGTCATAGCGAGTTTGTGCATAGTTTTTGATAAGCGATTTGCTTGATAGGAAACCAATAGTCCTGCTACAAACAATAATACTATAGATGCAATCAGTGCAAACACCCGAGTAAACTGTACCTTATTCTGCAAGATCACTTGTGCCGCATCATAATTTTGTGAAGTAATACGCTTTAGTGTGTATACATCGTTTTGAATACCTTTTACTCGAATAGATTGTACCTTTGCCTCTGTAGCATCTTTAGCTTCAATCAGCTGTGTTGCCTTAGTTGAAAGTATTGTTAGCTTTTTTTCGATTTTCTGCAACTCTTTGTTTTGTTCTTCCATTAAAGTATTTTTCTTTAATACTTGTATACTTTGTGTAACTCTTTCTAAACGGTTTTTTACATCTTCAGCATTTGCTGCTGACGTACTAAAATAGTAATTACTTAATGCTGTTTGCACTGTTAACAATGCTCCATCTAATTTTTCAACTTCCACCAAGTTTTTCACGTCAGAAGAAGTAGTCGCTCGTATATCGTTCATCTGCACAACAATAAAAAAGATAATGCCACAAGCAAACACAAGTGGTAACAACGAGAGTAGCAGCAATTTATTTCGGATTTTCATGTTGCATTCCTCCTATTTTTCATCTACCTGCTTCGTACCGCTTGCAATGTCTTTTGTCGCGTTTTGAAGTGCTGTTTGCTCTGTTTCCGTTAGCGGTAAGATGCGCACTGGTGCAATACCAACACCTTTTTCTTGAATTCCAAATTCCAGATTTTTCTTAGAGACTTTCCCATCATGTTCAAGTTGTTTGGCAACTTCATATATAGCTACATCTATCTTTTTTAACATAGACGATACTACCGCACGTTCTGCTATATAAAATTGATCGCTATCTACGCCGAAGGCATATACATTGCGTTCCTGTGCCGCTTGAATAGATCCTACTCCTGTTAAACCAGCAGCTGGATAAATAAAATCCACACCACTATCAATCATATTGTTAGCAATGCTTTTTCCAACCGTATCGTCACCAAAATTATTGGCATAAGCCACTGTAATTTCAGCATTCGGATTAACGGACATTACACCTTGTTTAAATCCAGCTAAAAACTTATTAATAAGCGGTACGTCCATACCACCAATAAAACCAACTTTGTTTGTTTTCGTTTTCATCCCAGCCAATATACCAATCAGGTATGAACCTTCATTTTCCTTAAAAGTCACACTATGTACATTGGGTAGCTCTGAAACAGCATCTACAAGCAAAAACTGTTGTTTTGGATTCTTTTTAGCTACTTTTTCAATTGGTTCCTGCATTACGAAACCAAGACCGACCACTAGTTCATGATCTTCTTTTACCAGTTCTTCTAATCCTGCTTCATAGCTTTTCGTATCGCTAATCTCACGGTAATCAAAGGCAACACCAAGTTCATCACGCGCACGTTCTAACCCTTTGAACGCAGAGTCCGAAAAAGATTGATCACCAAGTCCTACATCTGACAACATAATGCCGATAGATGGTTTTTGTTCCTGTTTTGTTACCCTTGTTTCCGAACAGCCAAATAAAGTAACTGTACACATTGCAACAATAAGTGATTTTTTTTTCAATATCCCCACTCCCTTTTAAAACAAACAATGATATGCATAGGTGCATATCATTGTTGTAAATCTGATATCTCAAAATTACTCCTTATATATCTTTATATATAAAATAACATACATTTTTGTTTTTTCAATTGTTTTTTTATTAAATAGTTTTTTTATAATTTTGTGGTAATTATGTTTATTTATGATGGTTTGGTATTTATCCATCAAGGTAAAGACTCCAGCGTCTTTGTTTAGCGTAAGATGGAGTCCTGACGGCAAAACGGGGATTGTATACGTTAAGACAGATAATATAAATTTCCATAACTAAAAACATTCGAATAGCATTATTTTAGTGATTTGTTTTTATTTTAGCTTTTGGATACACAAAAAACAGCCTTAGAACCGCTAGAAGAACAGCTTATGAAAACTGCCAAAACGAACATTTTTGATTGAAACCATTCTAATGGTAAGAGAATTATGACTTTATATTCCAGTAAATGGCTTAGCGTATAATATATGCGTTTTACCATCGGGACCCCAATACGAGATAAAATCTCCAAAATAAAAAAACGAGCAAATGCTCGGTTTTTTATTCGACTTTATTTCCATCTTCAACAATGTGATACATCAAATGCGCTAAATGATGCACTGGTCCATAATGGTCGTCATCTTCTTCATCAGCTTCGTCATTGAATTCTAAATCATTTAAATACAGAGCCGTGAATTGATAAAAGTCTTTGAGTTCAAAGGAATAGCAAGCTGTTGGATCTTCATTGTCTTCCTCATAATGTAAAACGAGGTATGATTCTTTGCCTAAGCTATCTTGTGCATCAAAATATACAAAGAAACCCACATTTGTGTCTAGTTCAAACAAATGACGTGTCCCGCCTTCGGTTACTTTATGAAAATCTTCTTCTGTCAGCTTTTGGACATTCATTGCTTGCACTTGATCATCTTTGTGAAAATGAACGGTAAATGTTTTCATGTTGTCACCTCCATAATATGTACATATCTAGCATAAACCAAAACTCATGATTTCACACGCAATTTCACCTAAACTACAGGATAAATGACCAGAATAAATAATTTATGTTGTTATGATGAGGTGCATATGAGAGGAAATCCTTCTCGAAATAAGCTATAATAGATGTATTCGATAGATTAGAGGTGTTGATATGGATGTTAAAATTACTGAAAAAGCAAAAGCGGCATTTCACGCACTTCGTGATAGAGCTATAGTTCGTGTGCATATTACACCAGGCGGCGGTTGTAGTGCAATTGTCAATTTAGATCTAGTATGGGATGAGTTAGTTCCAGAGGAGGTTGTATATGAGGAAGACCTCCTATACATTCAAATGAACACCTATGCAAAAGAATATATCGGTGACACACTGACCATTGACTATGGAACAGGTTTCCGTTTATACACACCAAACGAAACATTAGGATACGGATTATCTGTACAAAAAGTAAAACCAGTCCCAAATGAGTATTGTTAAACCGCTTCTTTCCTAATAATGACATGGGAACAGACAAAGATAAAAGGTGTCCTCGGGACACCTTTTATCTTTGTTGTTTTGCTTCTTGCAAAAAACGAGATAACGCATCTCTCTTAAGTTGTACATGCTCTTCTTTATCACGCAAGGACTCGATATACAACTGTAATGGTAATTTCGCTGATTGCCGAAACAACGCCTCTTCTGCTAGTTCTTGTAGCGACTTGGGAATATGTTTAATACGGCGATTGAATTGCCATTCCAAGTCTTCACCTACATAGCCCTGTTTATGTAAATCTTCCCTTAACCATGTTTGTAGTAATAACTCTCCCAACGTCTCACTCCCTTGCTTTTTGCTGTAAAACAAACCGTTCATCTTCTACCAAACGGTAAGCATGATGATGCTTTAATAAGCGCTCCGCTTCTGCGAATGTCTTAACGGTTGTGCATGATTTCTCATGACGAATACACCAACTTCCTTCGACTATTTTATATTATATACATTTTCTTCACTGTCCGCACGTAACAGTTCTACTTGAAATGCTGGTATTACATATGTATGATACGCTTTTTCTATCAACGAACAACCAGCAGCCTTTGCATGTCCCTTGCCGCCTATATTTAATATAGCAATGTAGTCTATATGAGGATGTTCCTTACCAAGAATATCTCCTAACTCAGAATGGTAAGACTCTGCATGAACAACACCAACACAGTGTTCTGTATGAGTGAAAGATAAGTTTCTTACTCAAACACATTGTAATATTTTAGAATTTTGCTACTATTAAGAAGTATATCAACAAAAGGAGGAATACACATGCGCAATCTACAAAAAACACTACTCAACGAAGAAGGAGGAGTGGACGCTTAATTACACTGAGCTAAACGCTCCTGCTTCTTTCAAAACGGTTTCCTTATTTTGAAGCAGGAGGATTTATATGAAGCAACATACATTAGCATCTCATAATATTAACGTTTTATTTTGGGTGGTTTTTTTTGGAAGTATCAGCTTTATCGCACCAGTTATGACCCTCTTCTACATGAAAAATGGCTTGAACGAATCTCATATTCTATGGCTGCTTATGTGCTGGAGTGGCTCTGTGCTAGTAAGCGAAGTCCCTACCGGTGTGTATGCGGATCGCTTTGGACCGAAGATTTCCTTTCTAACTGGTTCTGCTTTGCGCTTTAGCAGTGTAACATTGTTATTATTCGCAGATCAGTCTTGGGTGTTTTATGCAAGTGCCATTTTAAATGGAATGTCTGTTACCTTTTTCTCAGGTGCGGACGAAGCGCTCATTTACGAATCCTTGAAAATCTCAGGAGAAGAAAATTTGATGGACCGTGCTATGGGTAAAATTCAGTCCGCAAACTTTGCAACGATGATTGTATCTGTTATTATCGGCGCTTATGTCGCTAGAGATTTACAAGCAGAACAATTCACTTTATTAATTGCGCTTGGCTTGTGCTTTCAATTTGTAGAGTTTTTATTGCTATTTGCTATAAAAAAACCACCGCGTCATTCGTATCGTGATAATCCATTTCATCAAGTGCGTGAAGGAATTAAGGCAATTCGCCGTGCGCCCCAGTTGTTCATCATGTTTTTGAACGTCTCACTTGTATTTATACCTGCTGGTGCGGTATTCAACAACTTTGATCAGCCACTTCTTAAAGGCGCTGGTGTTCCTGTTGCAATGATTGGGGTCGTGTACGCACTTGCCGCTTTACTTGGCTTTTTTGCATCTCGTTCTATAGGATGGATGGTAAGTAAAGTTTCAAAACGATCATGGATGTATATCACTGGTATTATGGCTATCATCGGTTTACTCCTATCAGCCTTTTTCGGAGAATCACTATATATCGTATTAGGTGCTGTGTTTATGCTTCGATTTGTACGCGCCATTCGCTATCCTATCTATTCACAGCTCAGCAACGATTTAATTCCATCACATATCCGAGCAACAACCATTTCACTTTTATCGATTGTTGACTCTGTGCTGGATTTAATTATTTTTAGTTCGCTATCTGCTGTGGCAGTCTTTGGAGCGAGCTATCTGTATCTTGGATGTGCTATAATTGCGGCGATTGGAACTTGCTTACCGATTCCAAAAAAAGTAAAATGAAACTTTTTTAAACTATGAAAATAGACTCCTAGCAATAGGAGTCTATTTCTGAGTTATTGGATAATGCGAACAGCTGCAACACCAGGGAGATTTTTGATTTTTGTAGCAATGCTTTCTTTAATGTGCGCATCCACACCATTATCAATATCAATGATTGTGTACGCATAAGAACCTTTGCTGCGATTAATCATGTCTGCGATATTGATGTGATGTTCTGCTAAAAAGGCTGTCATCTGTCCTACCATATTTGGTACATTTTTATGTGCAACTGTAATTCGTTTTTGTCCAAAATACGGCAATTCTACGTTAGGGAAATTAACAGAATTGCGAATATTGCCTGTTTCTAAGTAAGTTTTCAATTGCCGCGCTGCCATAATGGCACAATTTTCTTCTGACTCATATGTCGATGCACCTAAGTGCGGAATTGGAATTACATTTTTCATACCAAGAACCGTGTTGTTTGGAAAATCTGTTACATAATTTGCTACAATACCGCTTTCTAGTGCATCTCGTAAGTCTTCTTCTTGTACAAGCTCACCACGGGAAAAGTTAAAGATACGTACCCCTTTCTTCATGGAACGAAACGCATGGGCGTTCAGTAGCCCTCTTGTTTGTTCTACCAGCGGAACATGGATGGTAATATAATCGCAGGTTGCAAAAATTTGCTCTAGGTTCACTGCACGTTGCACTTGTCTAGATAATCTCCATGCAGTCTCTACAGACACATATGGATCGTACCCGATAACTTCCATCTCCAAAGCAAGTGCATCGTTTGCTACAAGAGCGCCAATTGCCCCCAAACCGATAATACCAAGACGCTTGCCGCGAATTTCATTTCCTACATATTCTTTTTTCCCTGCTTCTACAAGCTCAGGCACAATATCACCGTATCCATAAAGCGATTTGGCCCAGCTGATACCATCCCATAAATTACGAGAAGCAAGTAATAAACTCGCTAATACCATTTCTTTAACCGCGTTCGCGTTTGCACCCGGTGTGTTAAATACAACAATTCCTTTCTCTGTACAAGCTTCGACTGGTATATTATTCACGCCGGCGCCCGCACGTGCAATTGCTTTGACACTAGCGGGCAGTTCCATCGTATGCATCGGAAAGCTGCGTAGTAAAATGCCATCTGCTTCTCCCTCTGTAATCATTTTATACTGATTTCCAAAAACATCCAACCCACACTGCACAATATTGTTTAACGTTTGAATGGTATACACAATAATGCCTCCTAACGATAATTTTTCTCAAATGTTTTCATATAAGAAACCAGCTGTTCCACGCCTTCGATCGGCATAGCATTATAGATGCTAGCACGCATACCACCGACTGAACGATGACCTTTTAGCGTTTCTAGACCTTGTGCTTTCGCTCCTTGTAAAAAGGCAGCGTCCAGTTCAGCTGTAGGTGTCATGAACGGGATGTTCATGATTGAACGATAATCTGATAAAACAGGGCTGGAGAACAACTTGGACTCATCTAAGAAGTCATACAACAAAGCTGCTTTTTTACGATTTTTTTCTTCCATTGCTTCTACACCACCTTGTTGCTTAAGCCATTCAAATACCAATTTCGCCATATAAATGCTGTAAGTAGCTGGTGTATTGTAAAGAGAACTATGTTTGACATGTGTGCTGTAATTAAGCATAGTTGGGCATTCTTTTTGCGCATGACCAATTAAATCTTCACGAATAATGACAACTGTTAATCCTGCCGGTCCAATGTTTTTTTGAGCACCTGCATATATGACGCCAAATTTAGACACATCATATACTTGTGATAAAATATTGGAAGACATATCCGCTACTAGCGGAACAGACCCTGTATCAGGAAGCTTTGTAAATACGGTTCCTTCAATGGTATTGTTGGTTGTGATATGTACATAATCCGCTTCTGGGCGCAGGTCATGCACATCCGGTATATATGTGAAGTTTTGATTTTCTGAGGAAGACGCCACATGCACATGTCCATATTTACGAGCTTCTGCAATCGCTTTTTTAGACCAAGAGCCTGTATGTATGTAATCAGCTGTACCTGCTTTAAATAGATTGAGAGGCACCATCGAAAATTGAAGGGATGCACCGCCCTGTACAAATAACACTTGGTACGTATCAGGTATGTTCATCAATTCTCGTAAAAGTGCCTCTGCTTGTGCAATAATCTCACTGAATGCGCTGGAGCGATGGCTCATTTCTAATACAGACATCCCCGTGCCGCGATAATCTAAAAACTCTTGTTGTGCTTTCTCTAAAACAGCAAGCGGCAACATAGATGGACCTGCAGAAAAATTATACACTCGACCCATAGTATCCCCTCCGAATTCACTCTCTTTTTTAAACTTTCTGAATTATACTCCTACTTTCAGCACATGGTCAATGGATTCCCTCTAAATAAGCCAACAAGCGTTGGAACCGTTTGCAAACGCAAAACTTGCAGAGCAAGAAAGAAAACTTTTTGGATTATACGGATTTAAGAAGGAAGTACAAGTATACATGAATTTTTTATTACAACACACGTAAAAAGAGTGCCAAACATTGTTTGGCACTCAAGGAATAAGTAAAATGATGGCTATTTACTGAAAAAACGATCATAGATTTGATACAATGCAGAGAGACCAACGAGCCAATACACTGTGTCAACAAGTGCGGGAACAGAACCAAATACCTCTTCCACCAAATTGAAATCCAAAGCCACGAACAACCAGTTGAGTCCACCGACAATCAACAAAATTGTAGTGAGATACGATAGGAATTTCATGATGTCCCTCCAGGCGGATAGTTTTTGAAAGGCCTTTCTGTAATACTATATGCCTGGAAATTACAAACTTTCTTATATGTACAAAATTTATTTTTGAATTTGAAGCTTTCCTTCAAACACAATTTTCCTACCCCATACCTCTGGTACAGATTTCCCATCTTTCATCACTTCTCGAAAAACAGGCTCTTCTGTGCGGCGCGAAGGTACGTAGCCTTCTGCTTCCATTCTTGCCAAACAATCCGAAATTGTTTCCTCCGGTAGCACTTCAAACTTCTTTTTAGACACTTGTTTTGTCATCTTCTCACCTACTTTCTTTTAGTATCATTGTATCCTACATCTTAAGTAATGATTATTTTTAGAAAATTCATTCAAACAGTTGCTTTTCTAAAATAATTAGATGATAATCTAATTAGATATTTGTCTAATGAAAGGAGATTTTGTTATTTGCAGTTAAATCGTTTGGTTCAATTTCATAAAGTAATGAGTGATCCCACCCGAATTCGTATTCTTGTCTTACTTTCTAAAGGGTCTAAGCATGGACAAACATTGGCAGGTATACTAGGACTTACTCCTCCTGCCGTATCTCATCACATGTCAAAACTACGCGAATTAAATCTTGTAGGTGAACATCGGGACAAGAACACTGTATATTTTCATGTAAACAAGTCGATTTTGGAGCACTATGCTTCTGGTCTAATAGATATACTACAACAGGAGGAAGATGTAATGAAATATAACGCGGAGCATCAAAAAATCGTAGACAATTTCTCACTGAAAGACGGGCGCTTGAAAACAATTCCAGCGCAGCGGAAAAAGAAGCTTATCCTTTTGCATCATATAGCTAAAGGGTTAAAACGTGGCAAAGTGTATGAGGAGAAAGAAATTAATGAATACATTAAACAGTACCATGATGATTATGCGACCATCCGCCGTGAATTCATTATAAACCAAATCATGTACCGTGAAAAAGGTAGATACGAGCTAAATCCAGAGGAATTGTGGCAAAAACCATGAGAAGGCCGGCAATTATATGCCGGCCTAAAAATTTTCTATTCGCTTCTTATTAATGGGGCTCTCTTGACGTCTTGTACGTGTGATATAAATCAAACAGACAGCACCGAGTAGTAAAGAAATACTAATGTAAAAACTAATACCTGTTAAATATTCAATAAAAATACCGCCAAATATAGGACCTGTAATACTTCCAAGGCTAAAAGCAATTCCGCACAATATGTTTCCTGCCGGAAGGAGATATTTTGGTAATGTGTCTGTCATAAATCCAAGTCCCATCGAAAAGGTTGATCCGACCACCATACCAGCAAGAAAAACGCAAAGCAATTGTAACCAGTAGTGTTGTTCACCTGCAGCTGCCAACATAAACAGCAGTGCACCAACTCCAAACACCCATGTTAAAACTGTCCTTCTTCCTATTGTATCACTTAATACCCCAAGCGGAATTTGCGTTAGAATACCCCCGATAGAAAAAACAGGTAGTAAAAAAGAGATTTGCTCGATTGTTAATCCGTTACGCAGTCCGTATACAGGTAGGTTGCTGTTAAGCATTGCTTCTAGTAAACCATAAACGAACGGTGCCAATAACGCTAGCCAACTTAGCTGCAACACTTTTTTATACCGAATAACAGATGAACCTTTTTTTTCTGCCATTTCCTGCTCAGGAAAGGTATTTTGCGTAGGAATCATCAATAACCAACCGATTAAACACAAAACGGTCGAAATCATAAACGGTGTCGCTAGTCCGTACGATACTGTGCTCGCTAAATACGGACCAATCGCAAATCCAGCACTAAAGGATACGCCATAAATAGATACATTTCTACCAACGCGGTGTGGGTCAGAAGATGTGGTAATCCATGTTTGTGTTCCAACATGAAGCATATGATCTCCCACACCAACTATAAATCGAAGTGCAAACCAAATCCAAAATGAGAAGGTTTGGGTAAAGAAGAAAAGAGACGTAACAACCATAAATCCCCCAAGCATAATGACGGGTTTCATGCCAAATCGCTGCATGGGCTTTTCTAAAAATGGCGAAATAACCAAAATACCGATGTATAATGCAGTAGCATGCAAACCGTTCACGCTGGAGCTTACACCTTTTGCCTCAAAAATCATTGCGATGGCAGGCAACAGCATGCCTTGAGACAATCCTGAAATTGCCACAATGCTTACCATCATCCAAAATGTATACGTTTTATTCAAATATGCTCACTCCCACATGCGAAATCAACAGCTTTCATTATACATCTGAACACAAAAGGAAAACCAGCATTTTCGCTGGTTTTCCTTTTTCTTATGTGTCTATGGACATTACGCTATAAAATTACGAATATGTGCAACAAGCTCGTCTAGGCAGTCGACAAGCGGTGAATGACCACAGTTTTCAAGAACAACAAATTTTGAATGAGGAATGGCTTCATGAATGCCCTCCGCCATTGTCATCGGCACAACATAATCACGATCACCCTGTATAATTAAAACAGGGGCTTTAATGTTAGAAACTGCTCCACTTCCCTCAACAACGCCGTTATGTTGATGAGAAATATTGAATGTCACTAAACTGTAATTCACATCTACAAGGTTTCTCTGCGTAAGCATATCGGCAAGATACGCCTCGTATTGTTCTGGAGCAGGCTGTTTTTGGGTATAAATGACCATATTCCAAAGCGTGCGATAGAAGTTTGTATCTTTATGTTGTAAGGCTTGCAGGACAGGCGCCACTTGAATAGGGTCAGCGGCAATTTCATCTTTGGTCTTTAAAAATTCTCCAATGAGCGGTGCGCCGTTCTCATCCTTTTTAAATATTGGATAACCAGAAATACCGACTGATTCAATCAACACTATCGATTTTACAACTTCAGGATAGGTTGCTGCAAATTGCATAGCCACACCGCCGCCGGTAGACCAACCGACAAGTGTAAATGAAGACAAGCCCATTTCATCTGTAAACAGCTTTACATCATCTGCAAAATCCTGAAGGGAGTTAATTTCATTGTTGTATGTAGAAAAACCAAATCCGCGTAAATCAACAGCGTACACTTTATAGTCTGTAAGCTCGTTCATGACAACATCCCAATGCCTGGACGATGTCATATTGCCATGAATCAATATGATTACTTCATTACCAGAACCGCTCTCCCGATACGCCATTGTTTCTCCATTAGAAAGCACAACTGATTTTACTGCCAATTCGACCGTCATTTCTCCACACCCCTTTTGTAAACGCTTCGAAAACATCATACCACACTATAATAATAAACTGAATATTTTAATTATTTTTACACTTATAAAATCAGCTACTCTTTCTCATACTACAAAAGTACTTTAAAATAAGGAGGAAATAACGATGCAAAAAAATGCAAGAGGTCATGTACAAGATTCCTGCACAGCGCTAAATGAGGCTATGTCTTGCCTACAAAACGCATTGCAAACAGTTGAAAAAGCTGATAATCGCAGTCGTATTGAACAATCTTTACATTCTGTCCAAAGCGCATTGAAAGAATGTGACAGTACTGCACAAATTCTAGCGCAAGAGTAAAAGCACCCATCTTGGGTGTTTTTTTTCAAAAAAGACTTCACCAACTAACTATTGAAACTAAACGATGTCTGAAAAGTGTATACGCGTTTGTGTAACAAAAAAGGCACTCCCCTAAAGGAGTGCAATGGAGGCAAACTATGTAGTCGCGACCCTACATCCTCACTATATGAGACAACATTTCCCCTTATTCTGTATAAATCATTTTTTTCGTCATCCCCCCATCAATTATGATATTTTCACCATTAATGAAGTCATTTTTTTCATCTGTTAAAAATAAGCACGCATTTACAATATCCTCAGGTCTTCCAACCCGTAAAGAAGGATGCTGTTCATGGTCTTGATTGGTGAGTGCCTCATAATGGTCTGTTTGAATCCATCCAGGACTAATACTATTCACGGTAATATGTTCTTTACTTAATGATATGGCTAGGGCATGTGTCAGCGCGACAATACCGCCTTTAGAAGCAGCATACGCCTCGGAATGCGGTTCTGACATAAACGCACGTGTGGAAGCGATATTAACGATGCGGCCGTAAGAAGTTCCTTGGTTTTGCTTAGCAAAAGCTTGTGCGGCAAATACCATTCCTCGTAAGTTAACGTTTAGCACTTCGTCCCACTCTTCCACTGTTAACGTGAAAAACGATTTAAACTTACTGAGACCAGCATTATTAATCAGAATTTGTACGTTTCCATGCTCACGAGAAACTTCTTCAAACATGTGCTGTATATGCTGCACATGTTGCAAATCAATTGGATAAAAGAAGACCTTATACCCCTGATTTTGGTATACCGTTGCCAATTTTTCACCTTGTACTTTATCAACATCTGCCATAATAACGGTTGCGCCTGCCTCGCCATAGGCTGCTGTAATACTTTTTCCAATTCCATTTGCACCGCCGGTTACAAGTACTATTTTGTTTTTATAATTCATATTTTTCTCCTTTATTTACGGTAATTGATATTTATTGTTGGTGATGGAACGAAATACATGATATCCGCTTACAGAAACACCAATTGTGCCAGCACCCGGAAAAATAGTATCACCGCAGAGCCAAAGTCCTGGAATTCCCGTGCGATGGGACACGCTTTGAAACAAGGCATGCTTTGTACTTTGCGGAAATCCACCTACACCTGCTCTTCCTACAAATCGTTCCCAAGCGCGCGGCGCCCCTGTAATGATCTTTATTATTCCCTCGTGAAGCTGTGGGAAAACACATTGTATATTTTCAAGCATTTTTTCTGTCATATAGCTTTTTCTTTTATCGTACGCATCTTTTGTCTCCCATTTTGATAAATCAATGTGCGTAGAAACAGTAAGAGTTCGTGTACCGCTCGGGGCTCGCTTTCGATCATCAGGATGTGAAAGCGATAAAAATAAGTGTTCTCCTTCAGACATCCCTTTTCCTGTAAGGACCTGTTGAAACAAAGGCGTATGAGGAAGAATAACCTCCTCTTTAATAGCCAGGTACAGTGTAAACGCTCCCCACTGCATAGTGGTTACTTTGTTATGAAACGAACTTGGCAGTTTGCTCATAATAGTAGGCGCTAGAAATTGCTGTAGGTTTCCGATGGGTACATTACAAATTACATGTTGCGCTTTGTACATGTCACCGCGGTGATCTCTTACCGTCCACCCTTCTTCTGTTTTCTCTACGGCAACGACCTTTCTTCCCAATTTTGTGTTTCCATTATGTTCTGTAATACATTGTGCCAAAGAATATGCTACTTGGAATAAACCGCCTTCCACGTAAAATGCACCTTCATGATAAATATCAAGTGCAAGACACCCTAATAGCAGCGAACAAGTTTCATTCGTTGCCTGCATACTATCAATGATTTGTGCATCAATAAGATGAACAAAGTCTGCAACATCTGCTAAACCATGTTTGTGAAGAAGTGTAGATAGTGTCTGATTGAAATATGGCAGTAGCCGCGGAGATGTAATAGATAACGAACGAAATAACATGAACCACTCTTTAAAAGTTGTTGGTGGTAACACAGGCAATGGTTTCATGAGCTTACGAATCTCGCTAGCAATGTCATATACATCTTGATAAAAAGCTCTTAGGTTACTGCCATATGAAGGAAACACCTTTTGTAACTCTGTTACATGTTGGTTACGATTACGGTGAAAAATAAACGTTTGATCAGGCATATGAATATACATAACCTTTTCTAACAACAAACTCTTTACTGAAATGTCTAGAAAACGCAAAATGCGATCGTGTATTCCTCCATTTTCAAACCCCATACCAAGTGTGGCACCAACAGCAAACGTATAGGGACCGCGCTTAAATTTCCCAGCACACCCGCCCCATTCTCTTGATGCTTCTAATACAGTTACGTCATAACCGACTTTCGCTAGTAATGCACCGGCTGTTAAACCACCAATCCCGCCGCCAATTACAATTACGGATTGTGCCATACATATCACCTCGCTTTTGCTTTAGTATAGCAAGGCAAGGCATCCTTTTTCCTGTTTTGTATTTTATTAATTTATATTTTATAATAAATACGGTAAATGAAATTTAATATTGTCGTGTAAAAAAAAGCATGCTAGGGCATGCCTCTCTCACTTTTTTATTGGTTTTTCAAGACCATATAGCTCTTCTTCTATGTTTTGTATACGTTCCGAAATAAGTTTTTGCGCGTCTTGTACCGCTTCATTGTACATATACGGACCTGTTTCTTTCATCATGTAGTCCAAAAAGGCTTCCGCCTCTAAATTTCCAATTCTCTCCCATCCCTGCTCAGAAAAGTATTCTTGTATCTTTGTTGCAATATTCATTTTTTCTTCGCGTGTCATCATATAAGCTTCCTCCTATTCTAATAACCCATACTTCCCTTTAAAACGTGTTAGTATTTTGATCCACTGCCTTCCAAATACAGCTAAGAAAAAAGCATTAGAGGCCGCATGCGCTAGATCAAAATAAAAACTTGTGACATAAGTCAATAATAACGTTTGCCAAGTTAGCTCACCTAGAAACGTGATAAACACTGAGATATTTGTGAACCACCCAAACACAAACCCAGCTATAATACCAAACATAATACGACCAATGTGCTTTTGCATAAACGTGTAATTTCGCAGCATACCTGCGATAAGCCCCATTAAACCCCAACCACACATTTGCCACAGTGTCCACGGTCCTTGTCCTAAAAAGAGATTAGATACAAGTGCCGCCGTCGCACCAATTAAAAAGCCAGCTTCTCCCCCCAGTACTAGAGCAGACACAATAATCACAAATGAAGTTGGCTGTATGCTAGGTAAAACAGAAAACGGTACACGGCTCACTGCCGCAATCGCTGCCAAAACAGCAATGAACACAATCTCTCTCGATGCGAACGCCTTTTTCTCAAAACGAATGTAAAAAGGAAGCATTGTTACAGTTAAAATTAAAATACTCACCCATAAAAAATGTCTTGCATTCACAAATGATAAATAAGCCAGTGCTCCTACCATTGTGAGACATACACCTATGATTGCAGCATTGTGCTTGGACATGTATGCACCACATCCTCCCATATTAATGCCTGTGGTAATTGCTTCCGAACAAGTCGATTAATTGCTGTTGTGTAAAAGAAGTTTTCACTAAAAAATTGTTGCGGCGTATGCTCAGAAATGATTTGTCCATCAAACAACATCACGCAGCAATCTGTGTACTTTGCGGCAAACTCCACATCGTGTGTTGCCATCATGATGGTTGTTCCTTCATTTTGCAACTGACTCAGCTGTTTGGCAAGCTCTTCCTTCTTCTCTGGATCTAAACCTTTCGTCGGTTCATCTAAAATAAGAAGTTTTGGCCGTTGTAGTAACACACTGCAAATTGCAAGCAATTGCTGTTCACCGCCACTGCAATCATGCGGATGACGACGCTTTGTTCCTTCTATATGAAAACGAGACAACAATGCAGTGACAACCTCTTCGGGCTGTTTATAACCAAGTTCTTGCGCTTGTAAGAACAGCTCTTCCCACACGGTATCCTGTGTAAAATGATAAGAAGGCTGTTGCGATACGTAACCGATTTGTGCATCTGTTTTGTGAAGCTGCTTTCCTTCCCACAACAGCTTCCCGCGCCTAATGCTACGCAATCCTGCTAGTACGGTAAGAAGTGTTGACTTACCAGTCCCGTTTTTACCAACAAGACTTACCCATTCTCCTTTTTGAATGGCGAGAGATAAGTTTTGCAAAATAAGCGCACCGTTCTTTTCGTATTGAAAATAAATGCCTTTTGCTTCTAGTAACACATTACGTTTCTTCCTTTCGTATACAGAAGACTGTACGGGTGTTAGATTTGGTAAGATTCGTTGTCCATCACGTACCGTCAGGGGTGGCACTGTCACTCCCCATTCTAAAAACAAACGCGGAATTTGTGGCAAATATAGCCGAAGCTCATTGCGTTCCCATAAATATGCCATCACTTCTACAGGAGGGGCATCGTATAAAACACTTCCACTCTCCATAAATACAAGACGATCGGCAAGAGGTAATACATCATCCAGTCGATGCTCACTCATTATAATTGTTATACCAAGTTCTTCATGAATACGTTTCAGTAAAGTTAAAAACTCTTTTGCGGCGATCGGATCAAGCTGTGCTGTGGGTTCATCCAGCAACAGCAACCTTGGTTGCAGAATAAGAACCGCAGCTAAATTAACAAGTTGCTTTTGCCCGCCAGACAGTGTATGGACAGAACGATGTAGCAAATCCTGAAAGCCCAAAAAGCTAATTAACTCAGCAATCCGCTTTTGAATTGTACTCGTATCATATCCCAGATTTTCTAATGAAAATGCCAACTCTTGTATGACTGTATCCATCACCAATTGATTTTCTGGATTTTGAAACACCATACCAATTTCTTGTGCAGATTGCATAGGTGACAATTCCTGCACATGTTGCCCTTCATACAACACTTCTCCACTGCATCGACCAATTGGCTGCAACTCCTTCTTTAAGTGTCGCAACAATGTGGTTTTTCCCGAACCGGAACGCCCCGCTAATACAACAAATTGCCCCTTTGGAATCGCTAGCGACACAGAAGACAACGCCGGCTTAGTTTCATTTGGATATTGAAAAGTGAGATTTTTTATTTCTGCATACGCCACCATAGCCACTCCCTTCCTTCTATAACTAACGGTATACTCACATACAACATGCACAGCATGTACGAAAGGATACCCATACCACGTAACATAAGCGATGGTAGCTTTGGATAAATTACTAAAACGCCGATTCCTTGAGACGCAAGGATTACAGCGCCAAGAAAGAGTCCTAATAAAACTGCAAAAAGCCCATAATCTCTATTGCTCATCCTGTAACGAATGTATGTACTTCGCTTTGTTGTGCCAAAGCCTCTGGCGCTCATTGAGTCAGCAGTTTGCAGGGCCTCTTCCAAAGAACATACAAGAAGCACCGATAAAAGCTTCATCCCCTGCGACGCCTTCGCTTTTATACCAACTCCCTTATGCTTATGCACGAGTTGAATTTGTCCAAGACGTCTCATAAACAGGGGCACAAATCGAATCGCAATCATTGTTAAAAGCGCTACTTTTGGGGAAACACGAGAAAATAGATATAAAAATTTATGACTCGACACAATTGCCTGATACGATACAAAAGCAAAGGACACCGCCAAAAATGACAGTGCCATTGTATAGCCATACGTAATCGCCTCAAGTGTAACGGGATTATCTTGTACATAAAATAAAATCGTACTGCCGCGATGCGTAAACAGCGGATTCATCACTGCGATAAAAACCGCAAGCACAAATGAACTGAGCAAGAAAGGTTTCATCGTGGTACCGTGTATATAATTTAATAAGGATAAAAGCAACACCATACTTAGTAAAATAAAAGGATGCAAAAGTGTCATTGCTAACACCATAACTCCTATATAATAAGAAAATAAAACAGCAGGATGAAATTTCGCAAATGCGCTTCTCATGGATTTTCTCCGTCCACGGTATATACCCATTCAATCACATCGCCAGTTTTTACTGCTGTTTTGCCAGCACCGGTTTTCGCATGTACGCCATTTCGCTTGTAAATCCAACCACTCAACGGCCCCTTATCTTTTTCGTATAAGTTGTCTATGCCTTCTACATAAATCGAAGCACCGGTACCGCTATACTCCATTTGAATTCCTTTTTTCTTCACAGTTCGTGCTAAAACTGAAAATACTGTATCACCATTTTCCAGTTCCACTTCTGTTTTTCCTAAAATGGTCTTACCAGCACCGCGAATGCTTAAAAATACGCTTTCCGCTTGTTTCACCGGTTCCGCTGGTTTTGGCGGCGGTGGCGCTAGAGTTGATGGTGTAGATGGCACCGGAGCACTAGATGGCGGCGGGCTTACAGGTTCAGGTTCGGGTTTGGGGGCTTTCGGTTTGACTGCTTCTTGTACCGGCGTATTACTTTGTTTACTTTCTTGTTTTGGCTCTTCAGGCTTTGTTTCCTCTGTTGGCTGTACCTGTTGTTCCGTTGGTTGCTCCTGTACCTTAGGTTTTTCTTGTTCACTCACCTTCGGCTTTTCCTGCTTTATGTCTGTTTTCGTTTCCTCTGTTCCGTTACACCCAACCAAAACAACAAATAAACCAAGTGTTATCATCCATTTGTACATAATATCACATCCTTTAAAAAGCAAGCAGGGGCATATACGCCCCCGTCTCATTATATGATTCTTCTCCAAACTAGAACTGCTGTCATAATCAATACAAATCCTGCAGCTAAGCTGGACCAAAATACTGTGTCAAACAGGGCTGTATCAGGAAGCGTTTGTTTGACTTTCTCTTTTACTGGTTCTGCCGTTTTCATTTCGCTTGGTACAGGTTTGTTGACTGTTTCTGTTGGTACTGAAATTTCTGGTGTTTCTGGCACAGGTGGTTGAGACGGCTCTGGTATTGTTGGCTCATTCGGTGTTTCTGGGGTGTTGATTGGTTCACTGCTCCAATCAAAAATCGAGCCCTTTTCTTGTACAAAGTATGTGTATTGTACCAAAGCATATAGTGCCTGCTCAGATGAAAGAGCATCGCTTGCTTCACTTGTATGTTGCCATTTAAATCCACCGTCTGTTTGTTGAAAGGTGACGAGATTTTCAATGACATTCGCTTCTTTCGTCCACTCTGCATCTGTAGGGTTAATCCCCATAATGGATAAAGCTGTCAACACCAATGCAGTACTGTTGGCATTTTGATCAAAGCCACCATCTATACCTTGCATACTTTGCAAAAGTTTTAATGTTTTTTCTTGCGCTTTTGCTACTTCCGGCTTCTCACTATATGGTGCCAATGCAATTAGCATCATACTGTTTGTATCCGCATCTGTGCCCCATCCACCTTCCGCTCGTTGCTGTGATAAGATTGCATCTACAAGCTTCTCGCGGCTCCAAAATGCGCCAGCAGGAATATCATACTTTCTACTATCTAGTGCCAATAACGCAGCGCTGTAAGCATAAACATCAGCAAGTGTTTGGTCATTGTATAACTTCTCAACTAAATTTTGATTTACAAACTTTGTAGGGTCGCTTCCAACTGCATTAATTGCCAAAATTGTTTTTGCTAATTTGCCGCCTTGCATTCTTTTATTTTGTACATTGTCTTTCAATTGCTCTATGTAACTCGCTTTTACATCATTAGAGATTACTGCACCTGAGCGCAACAACCCAATTGCTTCCCACTCAGAATTGATACCGTCTCTTAATAGATAGGCAGCCGCATCGGCAATCGCTTTATTTGTATCTACTTCCTTTGGTGTAGTTCCTGGGTCTGGTGTTGTAGGGGGTTCCTTAACTGGCTCTAGTAAACTCAGATCACATTCGCTGATTTTTTTTAACTGCTCCTTCAATGTATCAGTAGGCATTGCATTCCAATCTTCGATAAAGCGCATGGCAATAATATCACCATTCTTTACTTGATACCCCCCTACTCCTACCATCGCCATTTCGTTATTTGTTTCCAGCGCCCAATAGCTTTGCTTATACTTCTCACCAGCAACAAGACCATCAATACCTGTCAGGTATAACATGTCTCCTGTGCCACTGTACACTAGCTTATTAGGAAATGCCTCATTCAATACATCAAATGCTGTTGCACCTTCGTTAAACTCTACCTTCTTTGGACATAAAATTGCTCCGCGCTCTGAGTCCCCAACAACAACAAGCGTTGCTGTACGTTCCTCAGCGAATACCACGCCAATATTTGCAAACGTCGACAACACCATACATACGGTGAGAACGAATGCAGCAAGCCACTTCTTCATATCTACTTCCCCCTTCATTTTTGAGTCCAATAAAAAAAGCCCACTACGGGCGTGCGCAAGCGTGTATGTACTTACACAACACCTCCCTATTCCTCGTAGGATTTCGGTGCATCGTGCATAGGCAGGTCTCCTGGCTTGTGCGTCTTCAATTTTGTGCGCCTTCCCGCATAACAGTGGCTTATGCACAAAATCTCTTCACTTACAGTGGCGGGACCGCGTCGGATTTACACCGACTTCCCTTTTAAACATAGCGAGCGCTCGCTCACTATGCACCTATACTCGTCACAATATTCGAAATTATGATACTATTCTACTACAGAAATATGATTCTGTCGACAACATTTCGCAGTATCCCTTTAAAAGTTGTAACACATATAGGCAGGAATAGCTATATAAATCCGTTTAAAATTTTGTATACTGATACATGAAAGGTGTTGATACATATGGTGAGTAAAACCATCGCATGTCGGCTGCTAGATACGAAGAAAATTGCGTATACACTCCATGAATACGAATGGGATGAAAATAATTTAGATGCCAAGCATGTGGCGCATTTAGTAGGTATGCCTTATGAACAAGTGTTTAAAACACTTGTTCTAAAAGGAGACAAAACAGGTATTATCATGACATGCATTCCTGCTAATAGCCAGTTGAATATGAAAGCACTAGCATCCATCAGTGGCAACAAAAAGGTAGAAATGGTGCCGGTAAAAGACATACAGAGTCTAACCGGTTACATTCGTGGCGGTGTTTCCCCGCTTGGTGTTAAGAAAAGATATCCCTTGTATGTTGACAAGTCAGCTTCTGCATATGATACCATCAGCATTAGTGCAGGTAAACGCGGCGTGCAGATCTTCTTAAGCGGCACGGACCTCATACAGGCAACAGAAGCTAAAACAGGAGATTTAACGTAAAAAAGATGCTAGTTAGCATCTTTTTTACGTTATCATTGTACGTTATCTAAGATATTCTCTGCATCCACTTGTAAAGCCCTGACTATAATTACATTTACAATACCATATACAAACAGCAACACAAAAAATGTCATCCAAATTCCCGCGTGTAATATGAAATACAATACGAGTACAATACCTACTGTTGCTGCGGCAATCAGGAAATTTACGAGCAAGTTCCATAGTAGCGTGTAACGACCTTTAAACAATTTTTGCTCATTTTCCCAGTGTACATCTGCTGTTTTTGCATCCCATCTCACACCAATCATATTGGTGAGCCATAAGCCGTTTAAACATAAAACAAACCAAAGCGTCACGAATAATAGAGACACCTTTACGAGTGCAACCATCACAATGCCGAATAATGCTAAAATACTAACACTGACGAGCCACGATGCAAAAATTTTAGCAAATAAAATAGTTTGGGGTGCAATAGGCAAATAACGATTTACAAACCAACTGCTACCATCTCTAGAAAAAGAGGTTGTTGCAGTCATGTTGGAGCTTAATAAAAACATACCAGCACAAAAGGCAACACCAAGAGCTAAACCGGCTTGATCAGGGTTTGTGACAATTCGTTTCATCCATTCTATACTACCGTTTTGTTGAAAAAACGCAAAGAAAAAAATGATTGGTGTCGTTAACCCCTGAATGACGCAATTTAAAAAGAAGGCCGGTGTGCGCATTAACATACGCAACTCCTTTTTTACATATGTTAACCATTTAGATGTTTGCTTTACCTGTTTTTCATACGCAGCGGTACCTACTTTTTTACGCTTCGCCACACCTCCGGAAAGACCAATAACTCCCTTTAAATAATACGTTTGTGCAGTTACATAGAATAGGATAAAGGCCATCATTGAAATAACTATAAATATAAGCACATATAAAAGCCCCATGGCAGTGTTATATTGTGACAGCCCCGTCGCTGCGAAATATGTGGTAGGAAAATACGTCGTCATACTTACTAATATCTCACCACTTCCACCAGTCAACAAGTTCTCCACCTGCTCTTGTGAAGCGCTACGATTATTCCATTGCATAAACACATTAATACCTACTACAAAAAGAATTGAAAACAGCCCCACAATAAGGCGACCGCGGTCTTTGTTTTTGGAAAGGTTTGTAAAGCGCATCAATACCATAAGCAGCAGTGAGATAAGTACAAGTGGAATGATTGGAAAAGTCGCATAAATAACAACACTATACAAGTAGTACACTATGCCTGCTCCGCTTAATACGCCGTATATGACAAGAATCGGAATAACAAAGAACGAAGATAGCACATACTGCGTCAGCAACACTGTCAAAAACTTAGCTGTAACGATTTGTGAGGGCTGAAGCGGTAGTGGCAATAGATTTTCAATATCGTCTTCGTAATAAAACACTGTTAAGACGGAGGTGACACTCGTAAGAAATACCCAAATACTTGCAACAGCGAGTCCGATACCAAGTAACGCTTTTTGTTGTCCATACTGTGCAAACACACCATAAACGCCATATGACATTGTACCAAAGAAGATAAAGCCAACGCCCAACAGCATAACATATGAAAATAAATAGAGCGCAACTTTCTTTTTACTTGCAAACCACTCCGCATAACTCATTTTCAATAATACGTTTGTAAGTCGCCATATCTTATGCATGGTCAGTCATCTCCAAGAACATCTTTTCAAGTGATGCATCAGACTTAAAATGATCACGCATTTCTTGCAGATTACCACAAAACTGTAAATTCCCTTTGTTAATAATACCAACTCGATCACAAAGCTTTTCAGCAACCTCTAGCACATGTGTCGAAAAGAAAACTGTCTTTTCTTTATCCGCGTGCTCTCGCATCATCTGCTTCAATATGTATGCGGACTTTGGGTCTAATCCAGTTAACGGCTCATCTAAAATCCATACATCCGGCTCATGTAGCAGTACACCTATCATAATAATTTTTTGCCGCATACCATGTGAGTAAGTTTGAATTTGATCACCAAGTACATCAGATAAATCAAACTGTTTAGCCAACATTTCAATGCGATTTAAACGTAGCTTGCTCGGCACCTCATACATATCACCCATAAAATTTAGATACTCCATACCCTTTAGGCGTAAAAATAAATCGGGACTATCCGGTACATAGCCAAAGGTTTTCTTCGCAGCAAGCGGCTCCTCTTGAATGTTTTTCCCATTAATGAAGATAGCCCCCCTATCCGGTGCATGAATACCTGTCATCATTTTAATAGTTGTAGATTTTCCGGCACCGTTCGGGCCAAGGAAACCAAAAATTTGTCCACTCGGAATGGTTAAATTCAGATCTCTCACTGCATACGAAGCACCTCCATAACTCTTTGAAACATTATGAATCTCAATCATGTTGCTTCACATCCCTTCTATGCATCTATAAAACATATAATAATATATATAGGAAAAAATTGTAATGTTTTTTATTATCAAATATACTCTTTATCGGTTTACACTTATAAAAAATGAACTCTATTAAAATGATTAATTCAGTTTTGTATCACATTTATTTTACACCATTTTTCATAACACTCTTCTTCAAGCACAATAGAGGAGGATTGCCCTCACATCATTAAAAATAAGGCTCTGTTAAAGCATGTTGTTGATTTCCGTTATGGGGGGACGCTTTCCATAGGCGGTCAGGAAGCCTCCTGCAGTGCTATACGCCTGCGGAGTCTCAGTTTAACTCGCTTTTCCCGCAGAAGTCTCACCCCCTTCACTCCCCTCAACGAGTGCAAATGATCACCATTAGGCTTTAACACAGCCAAAAATAAAAAGAGCAAAAAAGTAGTTCTTTTTACGTTGTGACGTTAAAGTTTTCTGCTAAATTCGACCATAATTCATAATAGCCTTAAGATAACCTATTTGTTGAAAAATGATCTGAACTTGTCAGTATCTTTTCCTTTATAATATGGGTTTTGCTCGGTAACATTTTTGCTGTCAGCGTTTGTTTTGATTATCAATGTTGGCTCCGATGAATGCTGTGCAATCATTCGATCTTCCAATTCTTTAAAGTCAGGCATATTTTCGCTTTCTTTATTCATATAAAGACCTCCTTAAATCGATGATTCGCGAAATGTGATACGGCGCACCTGTTCATCAGGTAGCTGCAGCTCAATGTCAATAAATAATCCGTATTCTCGTTCTCCGTCTCGTACCCAGAACTTAAATTTTTCCACAGCGATATCCGCAGCTAGTTTTTCTCGTCCAACATACAAATAATCAATGATATCCAGTTGTGGGTACTTTTCTTTCGTTGTTAATACAGCGAGTTTTCCCCATTTTGCATAAGAAGGATCTTGCCGCGCTGCATATACCTGTGCAGTTGTTAGAATAAGCAAACAAACGAATAGCATAGCAAAGCGCTTCATACAATCCCTCCTTTTCCTTATGTTGTGTTAACACACATTGTTTATACACAAAAAGGTGTCTCCGCCGCGTGGAGCACCCTTGTTGCAAATCTAATATTATTAGGCAGAGAGGAGAATTTGTGTACTCTTATGAAAACAATGTGAATTCTTTATTCCCCTCGCCCACGAACATGCCGATCTTCTTCGGCTTGTTCTGTTGCACTGTATCTAATCTCATCGTAAGGCTCGTACGTATCGTTTGGTCTTTTTGTTCGAAGCAGTCCAAATGCTGTAAAACCAATTAGCATAACAACACTAATAATAAGACCTGTAACCATTTCATTCCTCCTCCATCATCTATAATACTTTGTTACATTGTATGTACAAACTTGATTTGTCAGTATACTTTGCGCAGCAAAATAAAAGTCGGCTCTTCATTAGCCGACTTTTTGTTACCATTTAAATGTAATTAATTTTAGCTCTGTCATTTCTTCAATCGCATATTTAATACCTTCGCGGCCAAAACCGCTTTCTTTGATGCCTCCGTACGGCATATGATCGAGGCGGAACGTTGGTACGTCATTAATCATCACACCACCCACCTCTAAGTGCTTAGCCGCTTCCATGGCATGCGTGAGATTGTTTGTGAACACACCAGCCTGCAAGCCATATTTAGATGTATTTACATGAGAAATTGCGTCTTTAAAGTCATGAAAACGATGCAATACGACAACTGGACCAAAAATCTCTTGACAAGAAACTTCCATTTCCACATTTACATTTTCCAAAATCGTTGGCTCGTATATGCGTTCGTTACGCATATTGCCGCCAAGTACAATGTTAGCACCACCTGATACAGCTGTTTGTACCCAACGATCTATTCGCTTCACATCGCTTGTAGAAATGAGGGCTGAAATATCTGTTTTTTCATCAAGTGCATCTCCAACCACTAATTTTCTAGCTTCTTCTGTAAACATCTTTTTAAATATATCGTATATGTCATTGTGGACATATATACGCTGTACAGACACACATACTTGGCCATTGTTCACATAAGAGCCCCACACAATGCGCTGTACCATTTCTTTTGTGATGTTTGTATTATCAACAATAACTGCCGAATTGGCTCCGAGTTCCAAGGTCACGCGCTTTAAGCCTGCTTTTTGTTTTAAATCAATGCCGACTTCAGGACTGCCAGTGAAGGTTATGCCTGCGACATCCGGATGCTTGACCAATTCCTCTCCCACTACAGAGCCTTTTCCTGTAATGACGTTAAAGGCACCTTTTGGCAGTTCTGTCGTGTCAAGCATTTCCGCAAGTAACAAAGCGGACAGCGGTGTTTGACTGGCAGGCTTTAATACAATTGTATTGCCAGCAGCAATAGCAGGGCCCACTTTATGTGCGACCAGATTGGCCGGAAAATTAAATGGCGTGATTGCTGCCACTACACCAATTGGTTGACGTGTTGTATAAGCCACTCTTCCTTCTCCGCCTATCGCTGCATCAAGTGGAATGGTCTCACCATGAATGCGCTTCGCTTCTTCTTGTGCAAATTGATACGTAGCAATCGTTCGATCAACTTCTCCTCGCGCAGCTTGAAGCGGCTTACCCGCTTCAAGCGCAATGGTCCTTGCTAATTCTTCATGACGCTCCTTTAGTTGTGCAATCAATTCTCCAAGAATAGTAGCTCGTTTATGAGCAGGTAGCTCTTTCATCGCTCCTGTTGCACGTTTGGCTGCTTGAATTGCTTCTTCTACATCCGTTTTGGTTGCCTGTGGTATCTCAGCAATTACTTGTCCTGTGTAAGGTGCACGCAAAGACGCATATTCCGTCCCTTCACGCCACTCCCCGTTTATGTACCATTTTTTAATCATCACGTCACCCCCGATTAAACTCCTACCTTTTGATATTCTTTGCCAAAAGTGGAACTCCTTTTTGATAGCTGAATTGTACAAACGTTGTTACTGTAACAATATAACATGGATAAGAAAACCAGTTCCAATGAACTGGTTTTCTTATCTTCTTTGAATACTTTGCGGAAATCGAAATACTTGAAACGGATCATATTTCTCGTTTACTTTACGCAGCATCTTCACATTGCCACCAAAATATGATTTTTCATAGTTCTGCAAAGGGCTAATCGGAAAGTTAATATAAGAACCAGTTGTAATAGTTTCTTTGCCTCATCCTCTGTTCCGTAAAAGAAACCTCTTCCAAAAATACCTATACCCTCTTCGGCTGAATGATATAAACTGGCACTGATAGTCATTCTAGGATCCAAATTTGGAAACCAACGTTGCCAAGTTTCCAAGAAAAGTTCCATTATGGTATGAAAGACATAGTTATATGGATTGTACTTGTCTTCATCAGCTGAAATTAAAGTAATTTCTCTTAAGAATCCGTTCCTTATACATAAGCTCCTTATACGTTAATTGCTTATTTAATTCGTTTGTATCAATTAAAAACAATTGATCTTCTATCGCTCGTGCCGTTTCTTCCGTCTGATACTCCATTCCACAGGCTACGCAGCGCACGCACGGCGTTTCCGTAATACAAATCACTTTCCTGCCATCCGGTAATTCCCAATACACTGTATTGGTTGCATGTGTAGCATGTGAAACTTCACACCATTCGCAAATCATTCTGCTTCACCGGCACGAACAAATGCTTTAGATAACTGCGCCTGATACTTTTTCTCTTTTAATTCGTCGCGCTTATCACGCTTATCCTTGAGCGAAGCATGCTCCGGATTTCCTTTATAACTTTGACGAAGATGCATGCGGTGTAAACCTTCCGGTGTTAGCACTGTTTTTGACTCATTCAAGAGACCAGCAATCCCGGCGTTTGAGCGTTTTTCTTCCATATCCGGATACACTTCCTTAAAGTATGCTTCCGCTCTGCCTGGCACATAGTTTTGCGGCTCAGGATACGTTGTGATCACACCTTCAAAATTGCGCAATACGATTTTATCAACGCTTTGTGACACAACATAGTTTGGTTGCAGAGCAATCTTACCACCACCGCCTGGTGCGTCGACAACAAAAGTAGGTACCGCATAACCTGATGTATGCCCTCGCAATCCTTCTATAATTTCAAGACCTTTTGAAACCGGTGCGCGGAAATGACTAATGCCTTCTGACAAATCACACTGATAGATATAATAAGGACGAACACGAATTTTCACAAGATCATGCATCAGTTTTTTCATAATAGGAACACTGTCATTAATTCCTGCTAAAATGACAGCTTGATTACCTAGTGGCACCCCGGCATTCGCAAGCATCTCACAAGCTCGTTTTGATTCCTCTGTAATTTCAATGGAGGTATTGAAATGTGTATTCAGCCAAATCGGATGATATTTCTTTAAAATATTACATAGATTTTCAGTAATGCGCTGTGGAAATACAACAGGCGCTCTCGTACCAATTCGGATAATCTCTACATGCGGAATATCACGCAAATGCTTTAAGATATATTCCAAAATATTGTCGTTAATAAGTAAACCATCACCACCAGAAATTAATACATCTCGGATTTGCGGCGTTTCTCGAATATATGTGATAGCGGCATCTAGCTGCTTTTTTGGCACGCCCATCCCTATTTGTCCTGAAAAGCGACGTCTTGTACAGTATCTACAATACATCGAACATTGGTTTGTTACTAAAAATAAGACTCGATCTGGATAGCGATGTGTAAGTCCTGGCACGGGGGAATCTTCGTCCTCATGAAGAGGATCTTCTGCATCGTAACGTGTTTTATAAAGTTCTGCAGAAATAGGTACACTTTGCATACGGATGGGGCAACGCGGATCATCAGGATTCATTAAAGACGCGTAATATGGTGTAATGTTGAGTGGAATCGTTTTTGTAGAAATACGCACACCTTCTTCTTCTTCTGGTGTAAGATTCACAACCTTCTTTAAATCCTCCAGCGTTTTAATCGTGTTGGTCAGCTGCCAAATCCAATCATTCCATTGCTCTTGTGTAACATCTTTCCAAAGCTCAACTTCTTTCCAATGTCTACTTGATGTGTATACACTATGTACCATTCTCCCATCCCCCTCTGGCTCTTTTTCTTTTTACAAGCAAATTTCATACCAAAACTACAAACGGGACGGAAAAATACATTTTTTCTTTATTTACACAAAAAATATACTGTGTACAGAGCAACTTTGCAGTAACTCTAACATCGCGACATAAAAAAATGCGCCGAAAATCCGGCGCTTATACCTTGGTTTGTTTTTGCAATTTATATTGCAGTGTTTGACGCGGTAGATCCAGTAAAACGGCTGCTTGTTGAATATTGCCACCTGTTTGCCGAAGCGCCTCTTGAATAAGTGCAGTCTCTGTTTCCTGCAATACTTCACGAAGCGGCCGTATTTTTGTTTCACCGCTTTTTTTCATTTGCTGCAGTTGCAGTGGTAAGTGTATAATAGAAAGCTTCGCTCCATCTGCCATAATCATTGCATGTTCAATCGTATGCTTCAGCTCTCTCACATTTCCAGGCCAATGATATTGATGGAATAGCTGTAGTACACTATGATCAATGTTTTGAACGTTTTTTTGAAAGCGGTCATTAAACATTTCAATGAAATGGGACGTCAGCAATTCAATGTCAAAGCTACGCTCCCTCAGAGGTGGAATCAACAAGGAGAACACATTTAAACGATAATATAAATCAGGTCGTAGCGTTCCTTTTTGTACGCAGTCGAGTGGAGATTCGTTAATAGCCGCAATAATCCTTACGTTAACACGGCAGGTTTTTTGATTACCGATTCGCCTTACAATTCCATCCTCCAATACGCGAAGCAGCTTTGCTTGCAATTCAAGAGGCATTGAATTCATCTCATCTAGAAACAATGTACCCCCGTCCGCCAATTCAAATAAGCCCGGTCTATCTACAGCACCTGTATAACTCCCTTTTGTTGTTCCAAACAAAAGACTCTCCAAAAGCGACTCTGGGAGTGCGGCGCAGTTTTGTGCAATAAAGGCATGTTGATTGCGGGGGGACAGGGCATGAATAGCCTGCACAAATAACTCTTTCCCTGTGCCTGTTTCACCCACCACAAGTACTGATGAGTCTGCATAAGCCACTTTTTCCAGCTGTTTTTTTACTTGTAGCAAAGCGGGGTCATTCGTTAAAATATCAGCCGTCGTATACAGTTGATTTTTTGTGTCTCTTTTTCGCGAAGAAGGATTTACACGTGCCTGCAAATCCAAAACCTTTTCCCCTAACTTCTTGATTGTCGAGTAGTCTTTAGCAATTTCAACTGCCCCTACAAGCTGACCTTGGAGCATGATGGGAATTGTGGTATTAATTGTATCAATAAATTGTCCATTTATATTTTGATAGCGCTGCGCTTGCTGCACAATGGGTTGCTTGGTTTGAAGCACTTGTAATAGGGTACTTGTTTCCTTTGTTAAAGAAGGAAACGCCTCTAGCACATGCTTGCCGAGTACTTCCCTTGGCGTCAATCCATCATGTCTGGCCGCTACTTCATTATAAAAAATGGTAATTCCGTTTTTATCAACCGCATGAATAGCTTCATCAATCGCATTCAAAATGCCACGAATCATTTCACCTTCACTATTTTTTCTCACATTCTCACCATCCCCTAACTGCCGAAAAACAAGCATTTATGTGCTTGTTTTTCGGCACCCCAACATAAAAGTAGCTAAAATTCTGTTTCTACGCTTTACTTATATCCTTTACCCACACATTCATATCCTCTAGCTTATCAAAAATATAACAATTGTTTACCAGACGTCCTCTATATTGATAGCCTAGCTTCCAAAATGCAGCATTCATGCCATACGACAAAGAGCGCGCAATTGTATAAGCACAGTAAATTGATTCATCCTGCAAATCGCACTCTAACTGTTTTAGAAGCTCCTTCATTAATCCATACTGACGATCTTCCTCTAATGTAGCGCAGTTTGTGAGCTCCGCATTTTTTTGCAATACATCTATTTCTGCAGATGCTGCGCTGACAATAACACCATCTTTTTCATACACACGATATATCGTTCCTTCTTGCATCGTTTGTGCAACATAGCTTGCTTCGTTTAAAGGAGTGGGATAGATTTGAAACACAGTCCCGTATAATGCCGCGAGTTGCTTCGCATCCGCTACTGTTGCTTTTCGGCTACTGTAGTCAATTGGCACATTTTTCTCCTTCGGTGTGCTGTTTCGTACAGAAGCAACAATGTGTTCTCCTTGGGACCAATAATTGCTGTTGCGCCGATTTTGATCGCTATATTTCACCATAAACAACATATGACTGCCTTGAAAATAGCCATCTACTATCGCTTCCATTGTATAACCAGCATGTAAAAACTGTTGTACATGCTCTCCTCTGGCTTTAATAATCAGTTTTGTGTACTGATAGTGCCGCGCTAATTCTTCTGTTTTTTCAATTGTATCTCTTACACTACCTCTATACAAATCTACTCGAATTCTTTCGTTAAAATGATCAAGTGCTGCTTCCATATAGAAAGTAGGTTCCTTAAGCTTGAAACTTTCATAGTATGTGTTCGCTTTCATATACACCCTCACTTTCCTGCACACCGCACCAATCCAATAATGCACATGCAATTGTCTCAGCCGCAATCCATATGTGCTCCAAGTCTATATATTCATCCGGATAATGAGCCACTTTTGTTTCACCAGGACCAAACACAATCATTGGTATGCCAGACACCTGCGTAAACAGCCCTCCGTCCGTGCCCCAGGGCGCTGCTTCTATAATCGGGGCCAGACTAGTTACTTCTGCGTAATTTGTAATCAAGGTTTGTACAAGCGGATGATTATGTTCGATTGTTCCCGGTACCCATCTTGCACCAAACCACTCCAGTTCAGGCGGATTGACCTGAAGCCATTCATCCTGTAATTGTGATAACATTTTCGCCAATTGTGCTTGTGCATCCTCCATTTTTTCGTTGGGCGCAACGCCTAATCGTCCCTCGAGAATAACTAAATCAGCTACTGACGAAGGCCAAGTACCTCCTTTAATGGTGCCTACATTAATGGGGATAGGAATAGGTATACCATCATACAACGGATCTTGTATTTGTTCATTTCGTCTTCTTTCAAGCTGCTCAATCGCCTTTAATACGAGCATGCTTTTCTCGATAGCACTTACCCCTTCGTATCTTGTACCACCATGTGCCACTTTGCCTTTCACCTTAATACGAAACCACATAGAACCCTGTTGTTTTACAAAAAACTTTAAATTTGTTGGCTCTGGAATAATTACACCATCTGCGCGGTAGCCCCGTAAAATAGTTGCCAATGTTCCGGCTCCACCGCTTTCTTCTTCAATGACACTTTGAAAATAAATATCTCCTTTTAAAGTAACACCGGTATTTTTTATCGCTTCAATTGCTAACAACAATGCCACGTTTCCGCCCTTCATATCCGTAGCTCCTCGGCCATACAACTTACCTTCTTTCACTTCGCCGCCATACGGATCTATACTCCAGCTTCTTATATCTCCTTCCGGCACAACATCTATGTGACCGTTTACAATCATAGATTTACCGCCGCCCACTCCTTTTAAAATACCAACCACATTTGGACTGCCTTGAAAATGCTCACGTGCTGAAATAAAATAAGGATGCTCTTTCAGTTCCTCAATGTCCGGCTCCCATATATCTAAATCCAATCCCATTTCGCGCAATTTTTCAATGACGATTGCCTGCGCCCGGCTTTCGCTTCCCGATACACTGCACTCCTGCACTAAGCGTCGCAGCAGTACAACCGCTTCTTGTGTATGCTTCCGAATATAACACTTTACCTTATGCTTTTCCTGCAAAGCATTCACCTCTCATGAAATGATTTTTATGTTCGAATCTATAATAAGCGGTGCGCCAGTTGCTTTTACAACCTCTTGTATCGTATAAGGATGCATAAGTTCTCGTAATATAAGCCCATCTCCCGTTACCTCTATCACAGCCATCTCGGTAATAATTAAGTCCACGCATCTCTTAGAAGTTAAAGGTAGTGTACAGTCCTCTACAATTTTTGCTCCTCCGGCTTTATCCGTATGATTCATCACCACTACAACACGCTTCGCCTTTTGTGCCAAATCCATTGCTCCGCCGATACCTGGTACACGCTTTCCTGGCACAATCCAATTGGCTAAATCCCCTGATTGACTGACCTGCAGCGCCCCTAAAATCGTAACATCAAGCAAACCGCGCCTAATGATACCGAACGCCAGGGCGCTATCAAAGTAGCTTGCTCCTTTAAGTACAGTGACCGGAAAACCACCTGCATTGCACAGATTCTCATCTTCTTCTCCCTCATTCGGACTCGGCCCAATACCAATAATGCCATTTTCCGCATGAAACATAACGTTTACATCTGCAGGCAAATGGTCAGGCACCAACGAGGGGATCCCAATTCCTAAATTTACAATCATACCGCTTTGAATTTCTTTTGCGGCTCGCTTGGCAATTTTATGACGAAAATCTATTCCCACGCCCATTTCCAATTCACTCCCTTTGAAGGTACAATATGATGAACGAATACACCTGGTGTGACAATCTCTTCCGGATGCAGCGCGCCTACTGGTACAATTTCTTGGGCTTCCACAATGGTAATATCACCCGCCATCGCCATAAGTGGATTCATATTTCTTGCGCTTTTATCAAACACCAAATTACCAAATGGATCTGCTTTCTTTGCGAATATGATACTAACTTCTGCCGTCAACGCCTCTTCTACCAAATATTGTCTACCGTTCACAGTTATTTTTTGCTTATCGCTTTCCACAATGCTGTCAAGCCCCACATCAACGAGCACACCACCAAGTCCTACACCACCTGCACGAATTCGTTCTGCAAGTGTCCCTTGCGGTGAAAATTCAACTGCAAGTTTTCCTTCTGTCATCAATTTTCCTGCAAACGGATTGGAACCAATATGTGAGGTAATAATCGATTTAATCCTCTCATTTCGTACCATCCTCCCTATTCCAATATCCGGAAAACCGGTATCATTACTAATGAGATGAATATCTGTAATGCTACTGGCAAGCAAAGCTTCTAAGATGGTAGGAGGTGAACCTACCCCGCCAAACCCACCAACCATGAGCGTCATTTCATCATGGAAAAGTGGCATAATGCGGTCAATAGTTGTGAGTTTTTGATATGTGTTTGCAATGGCACTCATATAGGCTCTCCTTTGTATGTTGTTCGTTCGATTTCTCTAAAAGCTTCTGTTAACAGCAGCAATAACTCATCCATCTCCTCGTAGGTAATGGTAAGTGGCGGTGCAAGCAAGCAGGCGCTATCATCTTTTCCTGTTTTACCAGCTACCGCAGGATACAATAAAAGTCCTTGCTTCATTGCTGTTTGAATCAATGTACTCGCTTTTACCCCTTCTACAAACTCAAGACCAATCAACAACCCTTTTCCGCGCACGTCTCCTATAAGCTGTGTTTGACTCTGCAGTTCATGAAGCTTTTTCATCAGGTAATCGCCTTTTTGCGCAGCTGCCTGCACGAGTCCATGCTGCTCTACATATTCAATAACCGCAAGCGAAACAGCTGCAGACAAAGGATTTGCGCTAAATGTATGACCGCTCATCACAAGTTTAGATCCATTTAGAATGGGCTCAATGACTTTATCGCTTGCAACAGTCGCTGCCATTGGGGTATAACCGGAGGTCATCCCTTTTCCAAGCGTTACAATATCAGGCTGTACATCCCAATGCTCCATTGCAAACATTTTTCCTGTTCGTCCGAGGCCTGTCATGACTTCGTCTGCGATAAATAAAATATCATACTTTTTACAAATGCTTTGAATGCGTTGATAATAGCCTTGCGGGGGTACAATGGCGCCACCAGCTGCGCCGATAATAGGTTCAGCAATAAAAGCGGCAATATGTTCTGCTCCAATTCTTTCAATTGCAGCCTCTAATTCTGAAGCGCATGCTAGATTGCAAGAAGGGTAGGCACGGTCAAAAGGACAGCGATAGCAATACGGGGCTGATACTGACGGGTAATCCTCCAAGACTGATACAAAGCGTTGTCTTCTTAACGGATGTCCAGACATAGACAGCGCACCAATCGTAATGCCGTGATAACTCATCCAGCGAGACAAGATTTTGTTTTTTCCTTTTATTCCTTTTTCTTGATAATGCTGAATTGCTAGCTTCATAGCCGTTTCCGTTGCTTCTGTACCACTGTTGACAAAAAAAGACCAATTGAGATCACCCTGTGTAATCTCGCTCATTTTTTTCGCCAGCTTTTCCGCTGCATCACTTGTAAATTGCGAGCGATATACAAAAGACACCTGCTGAGCTTGTTTATTCATCGCCTCTAGAATCTCAGGAACTCCGTGACCAATGCCAACAGTAATTGCACCTGATGAACCGTCAAGATAACGCTTTCCTTTCGTGTCAAAGAGATATATACCCTGCCCGTGTGACACAGTAGGATAGTGTGTACCGATGAGCGGCTTAATTAAATGCTCTCTCTCCATGTCCTACCCCCTAACTCTTTTCTTCCCATACCAAACCATGTGGCTGTAGTAAAAGGATATTCATACTATTCTGTCTTTCTGACAGTACTCCTGTTTATTTTGTTGAATGTATGTATAAAAAGATAATTATAGTACGTGAAATTTAACGATGATGTGCAAGAGCATCTACAGACGTTGATTGGCTATTTTTCTGATAAAATGGCTAATTGCATCTTGAAGTTGATATTACTGAATGTGCCCGAAAATCAACTCCAAAGAGGACAAACTCTGTAGTGTATTAACAGTTCCCTTTCACAGAGCGTAAAAATAAAAAAAGCGCCGTTTCTATTCAATAGAACGACACTCTCATGATTCTTATTTTTTATACACACACATCTTTTCTGCACTCTCAAAATACACACGCAACGTACGATCATCTAGATGCAAACGCTGACGCACTGTAAAGGCATCACCGTAATCTAGCAAATAGCTGTCCGTGTCTTCATCGACAAGACTATATGTTCCCTTATATGTATTGGCTTTCTTTTTATCCGTTGTATACATCTCTACAACATTCACGAGCATTTTTTTATTATTTTCGTCTGTCTGCTGCTCCTGGCCAAATGTATATTCAATTGGACAATTCTTATCATTTTCTGCCAGCTCCCATGTACCTAGCAACGTTTCATTGCCACAGCCAGCCAGTAACAACAATGCAGAAATCGCTAATTTTTTCATATATGTACCTCTTCATTCGCGCGATATTGTACACCGATTTTATCACGCTACGGAAGCGATGACAACATCACTCCTTATGAATCAGCCGTCTTGCTCTGTACTGATGCAGCTGCAAATTGAAACGCTTCATGTTTTTTGTATGGTGTTTTAGGTTGTTTGATGGATTTAGTAATTACAATTACCCGTTTCTCCATCGCATCTTTTACACCGGCAGCGATTAGGTTTAAAAAGAAAATGGTGATTGCAAATGCAAACATCGGACCGAGCACAATCCAAGGTGCTAAATTATATTCATATCGGTCAATTCCGATTAATCCTGACCATTCACTTGTAAGGGATACAGACTTATATTCACCGAAATCCATCTCAACGTCACGTGTACCACCAATAAAACACTGCAATAAGCCAAGATGCGCAAATAGAATCATGCTTTGCACCACATGCTGCATAAATAAAATGAACAACTTATCTTTTAAAAACAAACGAATATGGGTGCGAATGATATACCATTTGGAACCGCCCATTAACTGCGCACTGATGATATATTCCTGCTTGCTATGCTCATCGACTTCATTCATAATGAACACTGTGAGAGCCGGTAATGCAACACCCACCGCGACAGAAAGCTGAAACAAAATAATAATCCATTGTGTTGGCGGCACGGGGTCATTGATACCTAAAGTAATGTAGACAGGTACGATGAGAATGTATGCCATGAATATAGTAGGAATGTTATAAAACGATTGGCTGATCCCTTTTGTTATTCCTTTTAAGCGCTTTGCATACATGCTGAGAAGAATACCGGTTGCAGCCCCAAATATGATGCGAAATACACTGACAAATATCGCAAATCCAATTGTATATTTTGCCCCTTCCAGTATTTTGTACAGTAGCGGCACACCCAGACGATCAGAACCGAATGGCGGTGCTTGCAACGGGGTGTACGGTGCCTTGGCAATTAGTTCTTGCTTTTCATTATATAAAAAGCGATCTGGTTGTGGAAGATGCTTCTCATACAACGGATAAGACAAACTCGCACTCAACAACAGAGCAAGAAACATCATACCAATCCATACACGCTTAGAAGCCATAAGATGTGTCATCATGTCTCATTCCCTCCTGTCAGCTTATTTGTTACAAATGACCCAACAACAAACAATGCATAAAATGGAACAAACACAAGTGTAACAACTGTAAATGCGATCACCGTATTCGACGGACCGTGATCAATCAAGAATTTCATAATACCGTTTATGTTAAAGATGTACTCTAAAACGAACAAGTTAGAGAGCATAAACAAAAAGATAGTTTTCGCATGATAAAACAAATGAATAAGGACGTTTCGGTACAAATGAAGTATTGTAATATAGGAACGTGAAAAACCCTTCCCCCTTACTACATCTACATACGGCTTCACCTGTTCTTCTTCTAAATATATAATCAACATGCGGAACATTTGAATCGTAGGTAAAATACATAAACAAATAATTGGCAAAAGATAGGCTTTCTTCTCGCCAAATGTCAGTACACGCATCGGCATATCTCCGGTTTGCTTGAAATACCAAATGAGCGCGGCCTGTAAGCCAACAATAATCATAATGTCCGGAATGGCCTCAAAACAAAACAATACCGCTCGCATTACTTTTCTAAATGGCATTGATAAAAGCATGTAACAGTATCCGAAAAACATTGCTACTAACAGCGCAATACCAAACGCACCTGCAAGTAATAGTAACGAATACGTGTACGGCTCTAAAATAGTTGGAAACAATGGATACGTTTTTTCCTTCATTTGAAACGTAATTTCCTTTGCCTCCATAAGTAACTTGATTGTGTCTTCTATTTTAAATACATATAAAAATGGCTGAAATGAAACCTTGCCATCGTATGTAAATAAAGAAGGCAAACAAAGCAATAGAAACATCATGATTAGCGTGCCTAGGAAATAGATAGACGCTTTTGAAAATCGAACAAGCATTACATCCCTCCTGAAAGATAAATTTATAGATTTTTAAGAAAAATTATATCACAGTATGTTAAAATAGGGAATAATTAGAAAAGGAGGGGGCTTATGCGAAAAATCATATCTATTATCTATTCTCTCACAGCTATAAGCTGTTTATTTCTGACAGGTTGTACAGCTGACATTCAAACCACTCGTCCCGAAACGACCACCAAACAAGTAACAACAGCCGAATTAGATACAATTACCTTTAACCAAGGAACTTTTTCAAATTTGCCACGTTTGCTCATGTTCATGGATCGTGTCCAGAAAAGAATTAACGACCGCATTACAATCGCATTTGTACATAAAGATAACAAACAAACTCGTACACTTTCCTATGACGGAACTCATGTATCTTTGACAAACCCAAAAAATAAAAAGGAAACTCTTTGATGTGAAAGTTTCGTATTGCATGAAGAGAAAGGTACCGCTAGCTTTCAATTAAAAAATTGTGGAGGCGAATCTTCTATTGATATTCTCCCTGTTTCTCCTTTCGCACTAGCTGATGCCAAGCGAGAGCTTGGCTGGGAAACAAATACGAATACAGCGACATACGTATACGCTTCACAAGCCTGGCAAATTACAAAGCAAACAACCTATCTACAAGCTGTAGATATTCTCGGTTCCGAGGGTACACTGGTTGAGGAGTCAGGTACAAAAGGAACAGACGGATATGTAGCCATTTATAAATGGGCGGGTGAAAAACCAGACTCCTTTGTAAGAATTACATTTATTAATAATATTGCTCGCAGTATTGAAATACACGATTTGACAGATGAATAAAAAAGGAGTTTTTGCTGTGCAACTACATATTCAACAACAAAGGGTCAGAACACCTCTCTGCTGTAGTCTTATAGGTAGATAACACGCATCTCTTAGGTCTTGACCGCCGCTTCACACCGTTTGTTTTACTTTCCTACAAAAAAGAAGGTTAGTTTTTCTGATTGTAGCTATATATACTGTAGCATTAAACCTTTTTATACCGTGAGTTGTTATAGCTAAGTAACTTTATATTCTCATTAGAATGTAAGTTTTTTAGACCATTCTCATCGAATACTGTATTCTCAAAACATAAGGAGGGGAATTTTTTGACTACGATTTATTTTGTGCGCCATGCGCACTCCAGCTATACACCAGACGAACTGAAAAGACCGTTATCACCAGCAGGATTATCCGATGCAGAACAAGTAACAAAAATATTGCAAAACGAACCTATCAACGTGGCAATTTCCAGCCCATACAAACGCGCAGTGCAAACGATTGCAGGTATTTCGGAACATTTTAACATTCCCATTCGAGAAGAAGTTGAATTGCGCGAACGTTTGCTCTCTGCTTACCCATTAGAAGATTTTGAGATTGCTGTTAGAACGGTTTGGGAAGACCCTTCTTTCTCATGGCCGGGCGGAGAATCAAATAAAGAGGCTCAAAGACGAGGTGTAAACTGTTTACTGCACCTATTAGAGCAGTATGAAGGAAAAAGCATTGTTATCGGTACACACGGCAATATTATGGCACTTATCATGCAGCATTTTGATCCAAAATATGATTTTGCCTTTTGGCAATCATTAAGCATGCCAGACATTTATAAGCTTGTGTTTTCTCAGCATACACTTCTTTCTGTTGAACGTTTGTGGGAGGTGAAAAATAATGAAGTATCGTTAGCTTGGTCACTCAGGACTTAAAGTGAGTGAAATTAGTTTGGAAAGTTGATGCGGTTTCAAAAGAAATTCCAAATGAATTATTTAACGATATTGATAACATTCTTACACAACTATAAAACTAAGATGAAAAGAAACAGTTTCCACAAAAACTGTTTCTTTTCATCTATCATACTATTTTTGAATGTAAACAGACACAGAACCGCCGTTCACAAAGAATTGTCCCCATCCATCGGCATTAATAGTCACATTGTCTGCTCGATTTCCAGTCATATCATACCATGTTTCACCTGCGTTTTGTTTACCGACATACATCCATTTTGACCCGCCTGGACCATCTGTCACCAAAGTTGCTAAACCAGACTTTATTTTCGTAGTATCTCCCTCGCGCGTCCAACCAACAACATCTTGATGATCTAGGTAATCGTGCTGCGTTCCGTAGGCATAATCTTTACGCGCCTTCATAAGCGGTTCAATTTTAGACTGCAACGCAGGAATTTCTCTGCCCGTGCTTCCTTTTGTTCCATATAAATCTCCATAAAATACATTTGGATAGCCAGAAGATCTTGTTAAAATAAACGCATATGCCAGTGGCTTGAACCATGTTTGTACCGTAGACTCAAGTGCCTGTCCCGGCTGTGTATCGTGATTATCCACGAACGTTACTGCTTTTGTTGGGTGCTTAGATGTTACCGTACCATTTAGAAGATTACGCATATCATAATACCCGCCCTGCGTAGATGCTGCTTGGAAGTTATAATGAAGCGGTACATCGAAAACAGATTGATTATAATTCGTTTTCGCTAAGTAATTTTCAAGCGCAGGTAAACTGTTTTGCCAATACTCCGCTACAGTGAACATTTCTTTACCAGTTGATGTACGAACAGAGTTTACCCAATCACGGAGAAATTCATGTTTAATATGCTTGGCTGCATCGATACGGAATCCATCCAACCCCAGTTCATTAGCATACCATGTCCCCCAGCCCTTCATTTCATTGACAACATCCGGATGATCGTAGTCGACGTCCGCGTACATTAAATAGTCATAGTTTCCATATTCAGTAGACACTTCCCAGTCCCAAGCTTTTCCTGTTCCTCGAAACTTATAAATACGATTCAAACTCCGGGATTGGTCCCAATCAACGCCGTTGAAATGATACCATTGCCACTTAAAGCTACTATGTGTGTTGCCACGACCACTAAAATTAAAGCCTGTCCACGCCTGAATTTGATAATCACCAGATGTTTCTTGATTTCGATTATTTGGATTTACCTCCACGGCAGTAACATTTTCTGTATAATCTGCTCCGCCTTTATGATTCATTACTACATCTCCATACACTTGGACTCCGTTAGTATGCAGAGATTGAATGGCGGCTTGCAGTTCAGCTTTTGTACCATATTTGGTGCGAACGGTTCCTTTTTGATTAAATTCCCCTAAGTCATACAAGTCATATGCCCCATATCCCACATCGGCTTGACTAGTTCCTTTATATGCCGGTGGAACCCACACTGCTGTTACACCTAGACCGGATAAACGAGCAGAGTCATTCTGCAACCGCTTCCAATGAAGTCCATCATTTGGCAGGTACCATTCAAAATATTGAATCATTGTACCGTTCGTTTCAGCTGCTTCTACTTTTGTTTCTGTTGCAAATGGCGCAATCGTTAGCGCAACTGCCAGCAATCCAGCTGCCCATTTCTTTTTTTCTTTGAACATGTTCTCGCCCTCCCTTTAATTTATAAAATGCTTACATTTTAAAAGTAACATAAAAGCACATCTATTTGTATTGAGAAAATTCAACATACACTTTTTTGAAAAATAATTCTACTTCTTTGTCCCTGACTCGACACAAGGTTCGATACCTAGGAACCCCATTATCAAATCTGTGCGACTAACAAATATTATAAAAAGCTTGAATCATTTCGAGGGCTATTATAATCCAACTTTGCCGACTCTTCATAAAACTCTTGCTGATCACCTTTATGCGGCTTACTACTTCTATATTTACGCTGCATCCAGAAGCTGCCTTTGATTGCCATGCCTTACAATGGGGCTCTTGGACAAAAGATGGTTCTTCAAATGGACCAGGCGGATATAATTCAATACAGCACATTCTTTACAGCATTAAAATTACCCATTTCTATAAGATTATGTTTAATCATACAATAACCGGCGGTATCTCCATATTCACATCCGGTAACAAACATGCGGTTGTTGATAAACTATTTATTGCTCCTGAGTTTCAAAATAAGAACATTGGAACGCAGACCATGTATTTGATTGCGATATAACCGATATGAAAATTAATGATATTTCAGTGGAAGAGCTGTTACGTATATATCAGGAAAAAATATAAACTAAAAAGCAGCACTCATGCTTCTTTTTAGTTTGGTAAGCGATTGCATTGCTTTACTATATATTTCATACAAGCAATCATTTCATCAACATATTGTTGTTTCGATTTTGTAGCAGCCAATACTTCCCCCTCTCGAACCGCAATGGCAACTTGAATAACATCATGCCACTCCTCTAGCAAATGTCGCAATCCGTAATAACCAGCTTCTCTCTTTGCAATAATTCCTGTTTCTCGAAGTGTATAGTATTGCCGTAATATCCCTAGCACAGACCTCTCGATTTCCGTTAATACCAACCTTTTAGGGAGGAACTTCACAAACTTCTGCAAGCGTTCATGTGTTTGAATGCGATTTTTCCAATAGCTGTTCATGTTTGCTAAGACTGCCTGAAAAAGCTCTGCTTTTGGCGCAGGTAGTGATAGAGATGAGCCACATAAACAAATCTCTTTTTCTCGTAAAATCCAATTTATGACCGGATCATATGTATAAATTCCCCAAGTGAACTTACCGTCGTCAAAGTGGATTCGCGGCATCCTATCATGCGCTTGTAAATCCTCAGGAAATACGTACCAGCCATCAAGTGACTTCTTGTACTTTTGTTTGATACGTACATGAATCTTTTTTAGCGCAACAAAGTCTGTTTCTGTGAGACTACATCAAAAACAAGATATTTGGTTTATTGATAACTTTTATGCGAAATTAAACAAAACTCCGTCCTCATCGGACAGAGTTTTTATGTAGCACTATCAAGCAATTATATTGTAAACTTCATGATAAGACTTACTAGCAATGCTAGTGCTGTATACGCAAACACCCAAAAGAAAAAAGTCGTATTAAACAGGATCAATGTTAACATCAAAAAGAACCCAAACACCCCAAGCGGTACAATATACCACTTTTTTAGGATAACATATCCTGCAATCGATGCCCCCACTACTAAAATTGGAAAAATAAACAGTACCAAAAGAAATTCCATACGAAACCTCCCTACATATACTTTCCATATATTTATATTCTTGCATTACACTATATTTACCTTTAAGAAAATATATTAAATACAGGTAGAAAAACAAGCATGTTAGCAGGAATTTTCTAATTTTCTACGAATATATGTATGATTTATGTCATATAAAAAAGGATAGTTTTATGAAGATACTTTTTATTGCGTATCCTCAATATGCTGACTTCGAGATTGCTCACACCTTATTTTTCCTTCGCAAAGCAGGGAAGGTTACTATTGTTACTGCGACCGTGAATAGAAAACCAGTAGAGAGCTTAGGGGGATGTATATGTTGCTTTTAACTCAAGTTCTTGTATTTATCATCGGATGGGTGACAGCCTTACAAAACAAGAGTAGAGAAACAAATAAAGAGCTACCTCTTTGGACAAGGCTCACTCTCAGCTTTTCACTGAGCGGCGCAGCTTTGTTGTTTTGGTTAAATCATTTAGATTCGCCCTACCATAGATGGGTATTTTTTGGTATGCTATTGTCCACGCTAGGAGATTTGTTTATGGCCGGCTTAATCCCCTTTGCAAATCATTTGATTGGCGGGATGATTACATTCAGCATCGCACATGTTTTTTATGTTGTTGCATTTATCCAAACTGCAGACGTGACAGAACACCTCTTTACGAGCGTTCTCATCTACGGCGCTTTCCTTATTATTGGATGGATATTCTTTATCAGAAATCCGGCAGAATCTAAAATTTTCACAGTCGGTGCTTTGCTATATGGTTTGTGGGTGGGGGGCATGGCGGCTGTAGGACTGGCATTGGCATTGAAGCTAGGTGGCGCATGGTGGTGGGTTGCTATCGGTGGTTCTCTGTTTGTTCTATCTGATTTTTTAATTGGTATGACCGAAATTGGTAAACATCCGCTGCGCCACGCACCATTATGGATTTGGGGAACTTATGTTGCCGCACAAATGGGAATTATCTATGCCTCTCTATGAATCAACATACACTCTTACAATGAAAATTAAAAAAACGAGGTGCTTGTAACACCTCGTTTTTACTTCGGTTTCGTAATATCATTCACAATAAAATAAATCGCATCTTCTATTTCTTCATCACTTACGGTTTGCTTGTTTAACAGCACGAACCGGGAAACGAAAAAGCCGCCAAAAAACGTAAGCAGCATATTTAAAATTTTTTCACTCGGCAAATTGATTAACTCACCGCGCTCCTTAAATGCATCAATGACGCGTAGTAAACGGGATGAGATATTTTCATATAACAAAGGAAGCAATTCTTGTTTCATTTCCTCTTTATAGATTACTTCTTTAATAATTACTTGAAAAATTTCGCGATTTTCGGTGATAAAGGCGACTCGGTTTTGCAATAACCCCCGCAAAAACTCCTCAAAGGTAGTAAGCTGATTCTTCATCACCTGCCCCATCACCTCTTCTGCAATCACAGGGAAAAACTCTTTTATATACGGAACAATAATAGACAATAATAACTTATCCTTTGTACCGAAATGCTTAAAGATCGTTCCTTCCGCAACGCCTGCCAACTTGGCAATTTCCGCTGTTGATGTATTCGAGTACCCTTTTTCTGCAAATATTTGAATTGCCGCATCTACAATTTGCTTTTGCTTTTCTGTTTGTTTGGTTGTATGCATTTGTGTCATGATTTCTTCTAATAATCTGCCTTTAGACAAGCCGTTCCACTTCCCTTCGCCCCTTCATTATAGCTTGCGATACTTTTTTAAAGCAAATAAATTCAAAATGATAAATGCGGTGGCGAAGGCAAGTAACACATATAAATCATAACGAATTTCATAAAGTTCTACCCCTTTATACATGACACCCTTTAATGCATGACCTGCATAGTAAAGCGGCATGATTTTCCCAATCCATTGTAGCCAATTTGCCATACTCTCTAACGGGAAAATCCCTGAGAAAAACACCTGTGGAATTGCTACAATTGGGATAAACTGCATCATTTGAAACTCGGACGTTGCAAAAGAAGAAAGAAGCAATCCGAGCGATAAAGCAACTAAAGCTAATAAGAGATTGATAAGAATTACACTTCCAATAGAACCAACCATTATAATGTCTAATACATGAACTGCATATAAAACAACAATAACAGTCTGTATAACGGCAAACGTGCCAAACCCGATTAAATATGCGGTCACAATTTCCCATCTTCTAATCGGTGTAGCCATGAGACGTTCTAGTGTACCGGTTGTTTTTTCATTTAACAAGCCGATTCCAGAAATTAAAAATACAAAAAACAGAACGAAAAAGCCAATTAAAATGGGGCTGAATACATCAAAAACTTCCGTGTCTTCACTTCCGTATACATATTTAGTTTGAATAGAGCTTTGCTGAAGTGGTGCTGTATTCGTCTCAGTGTGTTGTAAAGCTTCACTGCTTATCGCTTGTTTGATCTTTAAAAGGAGACCTTTAGCCGTTGTCGGATCGCTATTTAATAACGTAATCGTTGTTTGCTCATTTGTAATTTTTAGGAATCCGTCTAACTCCTTCTCCTTTATGACCTCTTTCACATTTGAAGCATCACTGAACTTCACAACATGAATATTTGTATCTTCTAATTGCTTTACAATTGACTCACTTACGTTTTGAACACCTAATTTCAGCTTCGCTTCATCACCATTAAAAACTAAGCTCATAAGAGTAAGGATTAGCAGCGGCGCTACAAACAATAATGCCATCGTGCGTTTGTCTCGGGACATTTGCTTAAAAATTCGTTTAACCAGTGCAGTTATTCTCATTTTCCTTTCCTCCCTGCATACAGGAATACTTCATCAAAATTGTTTGCATCGTAGCGCTCCTTCAATTCCCCGGGTGTACCCGTCGCAATAATGGCTCCGTCTCTAACCATGGAAATATAATCGCACCTTTCTGCTTCATCCATCACGTGTGTGGTTACAATGATGGTTTTTCTCTCTTCAGTTTTTAATCTTATCAGTTCATTCCAAATACTCAATCGTAATTCCGGATCGATTCCGACAGTCGGCTCATCTAAAATAAGGACTTGTGGATTTTGCACCAAAGCGATAGCTAAAGAAAGACGGCGCTTCATCCCTCCGGAATATGCCGCAACTTTTTTGTTTAAATCGTCTGTTAGATTCACGAGACGAGCTGCATAGGAAATTCTTTCATTCATTTCCGTCTTGCGAAGCTTATAAAGAGACGCAAAAAACAATAAGTTTTCCTTGCCAGTCAGCTGTGTGTATAAGGCATCGGACTGGGCCATGTAACCGATGTTCTGTAAAACCTGTAGGTTGGGCATTTTCTGATCCAATACATGAATAGAACCGGAATCAGGTACATCCATGCCGACAATCAATTTAATTAAGGTTGTTTTTCCTGCACCGGAAGGTCCAATGAAACCATAAATATTCCCCTGCTCAATTGTAAAATCCACTTTACGTAATACAACCTTTTTACCATAACTTTTACTGACATTTTGAATTTTAATTGTTTCTTTCATAATACCCCTCCTACAAAAGTGAGTGATTACTCACTAATATATTAACACTCCTCCCAGAGGATTTCAATCAAAAAGTGAGTAATCACTTTATTTCATTTTTAAATTAAGGATGCGCACATTGCTATATGTATAAAAACAGCTCTTCTATACAGAAGAGCCTGATTTAGATTCCCGCTGACCGCTGTAAACGCTGTAAAATCTCCATAAATTCCGCCTGCCCTATTCCTGGTGCAAATTCCTCGGGCAGTTCATCAAGGTCCGGCACTGGTCCGCCTGTTGGTAATTTATCTTCTACTACAAGCGGCCGGCCGTCTTCTGGATGCGGTCCCTTCCAAATCTTTGAAAGATCCTTATAATCATCGTCACTAAAGCGATACAGCTTTAAATGCAGTCCCTGATCTTCAAACTTTTTCGCTGCTGAAAAAGCTTTGTTAGACAAATTGGGAATTGGTAACATCTTTGTAACATCTACCCCTGTCGCCATTTCAAGCGCACGTGCATAAGCAACAATATGCACACCGCCGCGTACAAGTAAATAACCAATCATTTCACGCGCCACCGGATGCTCCGTCATTTCGTATACACGCATTTTATGCGTACGTGCACCACATTCGAGGAAAAAGTTATGCAGCAGATCCATAATTAAATTACCGCTACTAAATACATTATCTCCCGTCCAAGCTCTCCCCATGGAATCTGCGACAACGGCTGTTTGCGCAGTTGCGATAAAATGGTGCGTGTTGCGCTTGTCTTTGCCATGCTGCATAGGTGTAACATCCGGGTCACCTGGGAAAGTGGTACCGGTCAAACACAGGTTAATCGCAGTCGTAACGAGTTCCACATGCCCGAATTCCTCTGCGGTAATGTTCGCAACTAGGTCATAAAATGGCTTCAGTTTCTTCTTACCGCGAAAGTTAAAGGATTGAAACATATAGTTATTTAAAGTAGACATTTCCCCGAATTTGCCGCCTAGCAGTTCCTGTACAGCAGCGGCGGCGTTCGCATCCGCATACTTGGATTCTGGAAGCGGAATTAACAGTCGATCGATGCGTTTGAACACGATGCGTTCCTCCTTTTCATCATAACCGTCTCTATGTTTCTATGAAAAGAAGGGGTTGTTTCATACCTTACAATTCTGGCATAATCCAAACGATTTGCTGAATACGAACAAAAAACGGTGTATTTTTCTCCTCAATAACAATGTGATCAGGCTTGACGTCTTTCAGCGTCCCTCTTACCGCACCGCGTACTGTATCTACAACCAAGCGTTTACCTACAACAGATTGTAATGTTTGCACAACGTACGGGTCTACCGACGAGACAACTTCTCCTTTTAACTGATAACCATTGCGAAAATCATGGTCCATATACATGACACATTCCTCCTCTGTCATTCATTCGATTCAGTGTATGAACAGAGATTAATACATGTGCCTATTTTTGCTTGTGTAAAATTCGTGACAAGCGAATGCGATTATAACGCTGAATAATGATAAGGGGCATATTCAAACATAGAGCATATATGACCATGGCCCACCCCACCACTATTTCGTTCCATAAAAAGAAAAGAAACGCAAACGGAATAGGCAGCCAATGCGCCAGTTCCGCCCGCTTTGTTTCCAATAGAAATACTCGCAAATGTTCCTCAGTCATATTCCGCAGGCTCTTTTTGTGAAAGCCTCCCTTAAACAGACCACTAGCATCCGGTGCCCACTGTTTCCAGCGCTTTACACCGAGCTTTTCATACAAACGACCGTTCTTCTCCCAACTTCGTTCGCGGTAAAGCCAATAATCCCGTTCAAAAGGTATTGTCCCAAGTTTTACACAGCTATATGAAATAAAAAGATGGATGAAAATCCAAACACTGATATCTGACAAAATGACCCAGTTCATCTCCATCATTCCTTTTTCGTTGAAATAGTTCGGCCTTTCCAGGACACATTTCGGTGTACAAACAGTTTTATACATGAGAGCGCGAATACAAGCAAAAACACCATGACGTGCAATGGATATGTCAAGGCGGTGATGATACCAAAATTGCCGATGCGTCGCAGCATCCAGTACACCTGCGCAACAAACAGCATATAAAATAAAAACACACTTTGTTCACCTAAATGCAAGCATGAGGTAACAATACCGTTCATCCATAACCCAATCCATAAAAGTAGCCACGGATTGGTACCGCTAGCTCCTTTTGCAAAACTTTTGCTCCAGCCCTCCACAAAGGTTTTAAAACCGTCTGGATACATCCGCATGGAAATAGCTCCTCTTCCGCTTACACAGGCCACTTTCCCTCCCGCCTGCAAGATACGCTGCGCTAGTGTCATATTTTCAAGCAGTTCACCTTTTCCAGCTAGATGTCCGCCAAATTTAAAGTAATCTCCTCGGTTACAAATGAGGCACTGTCCAAACGCACCAATCGCCTTTTGTTTGTTCCCAAACACATGAAAGGCACGCAAAGCACTAAATAACAACAGATGAAAAAAAGAAGAGAAAAATTCGTACGGTCGCACCATTCTATGGTAGGGGTGCACAGACAAAACGGTCGCTCGGCATTCATAATACGTTGCAATAAGATGACGTATTCCCTCGCTCTCTAACATTGTATCTGCATCTAAAAAGATAAGAATATCTCCTTGAGCCATTTTGGCGCCGTTCCAGCATCCCCATGCCTTACCTTGCCAGCCACTGGGAAGCTGCGGCAATGAAATGACATTCGCGCCCATGCGCTTTGCAATAACAGCAGTTTCATCTGTAGACCCGTCATCCATCACCAGTACCTCGACATGTGGATACATCTGATCCTGAAGTGACATCAGCAAACGCCCAATATTGCGCGCCTCATTACGTGCTGGGATAATAATCGTCACGTTCTTTACCTCTATCAAGCTTCTGCGCCGTACGCAATCCGGAATATATGCTAGCAGCATAACGCCGATAAAAACGGATACTGTCATTACCAAAAACATCCGCTTCTTCCCCTTTCCTGTTGGAAGTATAATTCTTTGTTTTTCTGTCAAAACAGTTGATATACATGCAGTGTAGTCTGATTTTGGTTTATTTATAAGGAGGATTTTAAAATGACGAAAAAAGTTGTGATCGTAGGCGGTGGTCTTGGAGGTCTTTCCACCGCAATGAAATTGGCGGGACAAGGATATAACGTAAACGTATTAGAAAAGAATGAACGTGCTGGTGGTAAATTGAACGTTCGAAGCGGGAAGGGTTTTACCTTTGATACCGGTCCCTCTATTTTAACTATGCCCTGGGTGCTCGAGCAGCTGTTTCAGAGCGTAAATCGCAACGTGCATGACTATATGAAAATTGTCCGTGTCGAGCCGCAATGGCGGACATTTTATAAAGATGGTACAACCATTGATTTCATTGGCGACTTACCAGCTATGCTGGAAGAATTGAAAAAAGTAGAGCCCAAAGATGCGGAGGCATTTTTTACCTATATGGATTATTGTAACCGGATGTACGAGCTTAGTACAAAAAGCTTCTATAAGCAAAGTCTAGATGGTCTATCCGAGCTACGTTCTTTACATACATTGAAAGAGTTAATGAGTATGGATCCAATGAAAAGTATGGATCATATCACGAAAAAGCATTTTAAAAATGAAAAAATTCAGCAGCTGTTCAACTTTTTAATTATGTATATCGGTTCTTCGCCCTATCATGCACCAGCTATTTTATCACAGCTTTCTTACGTACAGCTCGGCCTTGGCATTTATTACGTACAGGGTGGTATGTACAATATTGCAAAAGGTATGCTGAAGGCACTTAGCGAACTTGGGGTAGAGATTAAAACAAATGCGAAGGTGGAGCAGGTTTTAACAGAAGGAACGCGTGCAACTGGTGTTCGTCTTGCATCGGGTGAAGTAATAGCTGCCGACATCGTCGTTTCTAATTTAGAAGCAATTCCTGCTTATAACAGTATCTTGGATGAATACGGCATGTCTAAAAAGGCAGCAAAAGATTTGGAAAAATACGCACCGACTGTATCTGGACTCGTTCTACTTCTTGGCGTAGACAAAGAATACAAACAGCTTGCCCATCACAACTTTTTCTTTTCAGAAAATCCAGAGCGTGAGTTTCATCAAATCTTTAATGAAGGTGTGCCAGCGAACGATCCAACGATTTACATTGGCGTTTCCTCTAAGTCCGATCCATCTCAAGCGCCAGCCGGGAAAGAAAATCTGTTTATCTTAACCCATGTTCCACCGCTCAAGACTGGAGAAACATGGGCGACGCGTAAGGAAGAATATCGCGAGCTCGTTTTGACAAAACTTGAACGTATGGGAGTTTCTCTCAAGTCTCACATTGAATTTGAATATATCTTTACGCCAGATGATTTACGCGAGCTATACGGCGCAAACGGCGGTTCTATCTATGGTGTTGTCACCGATAGAAAATTAAACGGCGGCTTTAAAATTCCCAGCCGCAGCAAAGTAGTGGAAAACCTGTATTTTGTAGGGGGCTCCACGCATCCTGGTGGCGGCGTACCCATGGTGACACTATCCGGTCAGCTAACAGCGGACCTTGTCACTGAAGACCATGGTCATCACCAACGTTCGATTGGATAACAAAAAAACGCGGGGATACCCGCGTTTTTTATTTACCAATAAACTGTTGTGTCCAAATGTTTTTTTCTCCTACATACCCTACACCAATATGTGTAAAGGAATTGTTCAAGATGTTAGCGCGGTGACCCGGGCTGTTCATCCATGCTTTTACTACTTCTTCTGGTGTACGTTGTCCCATCGCGATATTTTCACCTGCCGCGCGATATGTGATGCCGTTTGCACGCATCATATCAAACGGAGAACCATATGTTGGGCTCGTATGACTAAAATAATTATTTTTTAGCATATCCTCTGATTTTAGTCTTGCTACTTTGCTTAAGTTTGTATCAATTTGCAGTACATTTAATCCAGCTTTTTGACGTTCCACGTTTGTAAGCTCCACTACTTTTAACTCATACGCGCTCAATTGACTTGTGCTTGTTGTTGGTTTCGTCGGTACTGTTGTCGATGGTTTTGTCGTTGTTACATAAGCACCATTTATATAAGCAACCTTGCCGTTGTATGCAATTTGCAACCATCCGTTTGTATACTTTTGTTTAATCGTCACAGCCGCTCCCTTTGGTAACTTTCCAATAATCGCCCCGTTAATAGAAGGCTGTGTGCGAACATTGAGTTCCGGTGCGGTCACAAATGCTTGCATTGTCAATGCTTGTACTGCTTGCGTTGTTGGCTGTATATATTGCGCATTCACATAAGCTGTTTTTCCTTGATACGAAATTTTCGCCCAGCCGTTTATCATACCATTTACGGTGATTGTTGTATGTTGTGGTAGTTTACCAAGAATTTGACCTTGTACAGAAGGCATAGTACGTACATTTAATGCTGAAGCAGTAACCTTTGCGGTTTGTCCTTGCACAATTGGTGTTTGTGCATAAGTAGCTGCTCCTCCTTGTGCAAGTAATAAGCCGGCTGTCGCCAAAGATATAGCTAGTGCTTTTTTCATGTTTGCCTTTCCCCCTAAGTGTGTGTGCTATATTTCGAGATTGATTATATCATAGAGAAATAGCAAACATAATAGAATGATAGACTTTGTTATTACCTTTTTACACACTTGTAATAAAAGTCGAAATTTATACTCTTTCGTAAAAATAAAAAGCCGGTTTATCCGGCTTTAATGTTTATAGATATAAAAACGTTCAAATTGTAACCACTGTACAGTTTGTGTGTCATTGTTTTTTAGCTTTGCCCTTATTTCTTCCATCATCGCCTCTGTTTGTGAACGATGTGCTGCCAGTGCAGCGAGTTTTTGATCAAACACATCACGTACATCGACCACAACATCTGGTTCACCCAGTATTTCAGTCCGGTTTTTGGTAATCGCTACTGCATGAATAACAGGACGCTCTCCTTCAGGCATACGTTCCACCGCATATACCACCGCACGACCAAAGGCGTTATGGTCTGGATGAACGCCGTGCTCCGGATAAAAGGTAATCACAAGAGATGGATTCACTTCACGAATGATTTCCTCAATGCGATCTGCAACAAACTCTACATCTTCAAACTCGAGCATCTTATCGTGGAAACCAAGCATACGCAAATCTTGAATTCCCATCACCGCACATGCATCCTGTAATTCTTTTTTTCGAATTTCAGGCATTGTCTCGCGATTTGCGAATACCTGCTTCCCCATATTGCGGCCCATTTGCCCTAATGTACCGCACGCGTATGTTACCGGTATACCAGCTTTCGTATACATTGAAATTGTTCCGCCCGCCGCGAAGGATTCATCATCTGGATGCGGAAATACGACCAATACATGACGCTCCATGTTTTTCCCTCCTTAAAACGGTGTTTTACTTAATTGAAGTGCTACTGCAAGCTGACCTTTATCATTATGACCGGCAAGCAATAAGCGGCCTTTTTCATCTTTTTCATAATGCGTAATACCTTCTGCATATACCCAGCCACCGTTCAGCTTTAAGCCGACTCGATACGGATCCGTACCTGCAATCGATCCGCGCTCAAACGTAATACGCACGTTTCGAATAAACGCACCAACTGTCATCATTTTATCGTTAAAATGGGACGCATAAGCGCCGTTTGTTGTTTCCAGATGCAAATACACCTCTTCGTTCACAAACGCTTGCATCGCATTATGAACTACTTCTTTATCGTAAATGCGCTTCACGTTTTTTCCTCCTTACTTTTCACATGAATAGACATGCTCTACTGTACTAGCTTTACATACTTCTAAGCAGAGTGCAATGTTTATGCTTACTTCTCTTATTTCAGTCTAAATTCCTTTATATACCTATAATACCTTAGCTATAACAATACTTACATGTATCTTTAGCACTCCATTTCTATTTTCCCCTTTATTTTGTTACAATAGAAAAAATTACTATTTAATCAAAGAAAAGAGTGAGAACATTGGAACATACAACTCACGCGGTAGAAAATTGGAAATACTATACCGCAATTGGCGTATTCCTCATTACATACAGCGTTATTGTTTCAGAAAAAATCAACCGCGCTGTCATTGCGCTTCTTGGTGGAAGCATCATGATGCTACTTGGAATTGTCAGCACACAAAAAGCTTTTCATGATCATATTCAATGGGAAACCATCACCTTATTAATTGGCATGATGATTCTCGTGAATATTACTAGCAAATCCGGCGTATTTGAATTTGTAGCCATTAAAGCGGCGAAATCTGCAAAAGGACAACCTATTTCTATTTTACTACTACTTTCACTCCTTACCGCCATTGGTTCGGCATTCTTAGACAATGTAACGACTGTACTTCTCATCGTTCCTGTGACCTTATCCGTAACGCGCATGTTACAAGTAAATCCTGTGCCCTATTTTATATCAGAAGTACTATTTGCTAATATCGGGGGAACAGCTACACTCATCGGCGACCCACCGAATATCATGATTGGTTCATCTAACAAACACTTAGATTTTAATGCCTTTCTCTTCAATTTAGCACCCATTGTCGTTGTCATTTCAATCGTCACGCTTAGTATATTGTACTTCTTATATCGAAATACGTTACGCACTACGCCTGAAGCAGTCGCAAAGCTAATGGCATTGAACGAAGCTGATTATATTCGCAATCGTCCATTACTGATTAAGTCTCTCTTTATACTCGGACTTACAATTATAGGATTTTTACTTCATAGTATCATTCATGCTGATGCCGCTGTAATCGCCATCACCGGGGCCACGGTGCTCATGCTAATTGCTATGAAAGAACATGAAATAGCAGACGTGTTTGCTCATATCGAATGGATTACAATTTTCTTTTTCGCTGGTCTTTTCGTATTGGTTGGCAGTTTAGTTGATATTGGCCTTATTAAAGAACTCTCTCAGCAAGTCCTATATATTACAAAAGGCGATATTGGCTTTGCTGCTCTTCTTATCCTTTGGGTATCAGGGATTGCATCTGCTACTATTGACAATATTCCGTTTGTCGCCACAATGATCCCTCTCATTCAAGATTTAGCAACGGGACTAGGTCTTTCCGCGGACTCCGCACAAATTGAAGTGCTGTGGTGGGCGCTTTCTTTAGGTGCTTGTTTGGGCGGAAACGGTACCTTAATTGGCGCATCCGCTAACGTTGTGGTAGCCGGCATCGCTAGCCGTGAAGGGCACGGCTTTAGTTATCTACACTTTTTAGCGATTGGTTTACCGCTTACCCTTCTTTCTCTACTGCTCTCGCATCTTTATATTTATATTCGTTATTTGATGTAGTGAAAAGAGATGGTCGTTTGACCATCTCTTTTCATCTCCAAAAAATACTGAGAAGTACAATCTCACCTAACTATAAGACCACCAATTTGTTCAATTACCGCGGCTTTCCACTGCACAGGCTTCTTTTCATGCCGCAGCTCTCATAGCTCTGCCTGCAGTGCATGAACGGTTGCTTCAAGCTTTCCTACATTCTCTAACAGCTCTCTACAACACCTCGCCTCGCTCATACTATCATCCCTTTTTTATGTATTCCTACATACTAGGATGAAATCCTTTCTATATCAATAAATTGAACAATGTTGGATTTTGGTTAATCTCCATATACTGTACACCTTGCTCCTGCATACGGCGAATGAGCGGCGCGTAGTTTTCCTTACATTTCAGTTCAATCCCAACCAGAGCCGGACCATTATCTTTGTTGCTTTTTTTGGTGTATTCAAAGCGAGTAATATCATCATCAGGCCCGAGCACACGATCTAAAAATTCACGAAGCGCACGCGGTCGCTGCGGAAAAGCGATAATGAAATAATGCTTGAGCCCTTCATGAATAAGGGAACGCTCCTTCATCTCCTGCATGCGTTCAATATCATTATTACCACCGCTGATGACACAAACCACTGTTTTACCGCGGATATACTCCCGATATGTTTCAAGTGCCGCAATTGACAATGCGCCAGCCGGCTCGGCAACAATCGCATTTTTGTTATACAACTCCAAAATACTCGTGCACACCTGTCCTTCTGGGACAACGACAATATCATCAAGTAATTGTTGGGCTATTTCAAAAGGCAATGCGCCAACACGCTTTACTGCTGCACCGTCCACAAAAGAACTGATTTGTGATAACGTTACCACACTTCCTTCTTCCAAGGCTGCTTTCATAGAAGCCGCCCCAAAGGGCTCTACCCCAATCAGCTTTGTGGCAGGACTTACACCTTTTATATATGTACCAAGACCAGAAATCAAGCCGCCGCCGCCAATACCAGCAAATACATAATCAACAGAACGATTGATATCTTGTAAAATTTCAACACCGATTGTACCCTGACCAGCAATCACATGTGGGTTATCAAACGGATGAATAAACGTCAAGCCGTTCTGCTCTCCATATGCAACAGCTTCGCTATAAGAGCTATCAAATGTATCTCCTCGCAGGATTACCTCAACAGAAGAACCGCCAAAAAAACGAACCTGTGATACTTTTTGATTTGGCGTTGTATTTGGCATAAAAATCTTGGCCGAAATGTTAAGCTTGCGGCACGTATACGCTACTCCCTGCGCATGATTGCCCGCACTTGCACATACAACGCCTCTGCTTCTTTCCTCTTCTGTAAGATGACTAATACAGTTGTAGGCACCACGAATTTTGAACGAGCGGACAACCTGTAAATCTTCGCGCTTTAAATACACATCGCATTCGTATCGTTCCGATAAAATCGGATCGCGCTGCAGTGGTGTATGGTTCACCACATCTTTCAATCTTTGTTGGGCAACCAGAATATCTTCAATTTTAACCCGCTCTTTCACATCTTTCATCGCTTTACCCGCCTTGTGTTTGAATTTATGTTGAATATTATACAATATTCAGAAAATAATTGAAATTGTTTTCTGCTTATTGTCTGAAAATTATTTCTGAGCGGGAATTTGTATAAAAGTAAGCGCCAAATACTCCGTTCGGACCGCTGCGCCCGGCACTGTAATTTCAATCCATACACCCACTCGGGGTGCGACGTGTGAGAAAAAATGGATACGGCCGTGTGATGTCAGATTTCTTACAAACAGCGATGGGGACAGCCATTTTCAACCTACGAAATCAGACTGAACGCTTGTTTCATACTTTAAAAGATAAAGGGTTAGAATTTCTCCGTATGTTCGGGTATAATCGGTATCATTTTCATGCTCAGCTTGTCTTGCTTATGCATAATATTGGATATTTATTGTAGTTTTGCGACACGCTCTTATAAGTAAGTAAAAAAGAGTCTTTTCCGTTACCAATGCAAAGACTCTTTTTTTATACATCGTTTTAGCTTGATGTGCTTGTAACTTTGAAAAACAATAAGCAAGTACCGTACCAAGAAACTTCGTAATAAAACTCTTTTATACCTTTACACCTTTTCCTAGCGCATCTACATCCACTTGATTCCCATCACAAACAAGCTCGCCAACACCCAAAATATGCCCGCTTCCAGGCCCCCATGTGTATGAACTAAAAATGTTATATATCAAACCACCGCCCAATGCCGATACAGATGCCCCTGCTTGGTGTGGGGCAAAAATCCGCTCATAAATAATAGCCACTTTTTTCAATCCCAAAGGCTTGCAGTGTCAAGCTGCCCGTTGGCGGTACCGTTGTCGTACTTGCTGTTACAATTTCAATGGCCAAGCCTCTACTTTTTATAAACCATTTGTTTGCCATATATGTACCTAGAACAGTCCAAAATAAGACAGAACTGAGCACGCTAATGACGCCTCAAATCAAAACGAGCTGTAACACTTTCGTCATAAAAAGTGTTAGTGCTAAACCATCGACTAAGGTTCTCATGGACAGAATCATCATTTTTCTCAAGCCCCAAATCTCAATCAGCGCTGCAAAAAAGGGTAACCATTAACACATTCTAGCTGTAATGAATACTTCCCAATGAAAAACACTTCCTTTCGTATATTTCAAAACAAATATCACAAACTATCGGTAAAAAAATGTTCGTGTAGGAGGAAACATGTCAAAACAACCGCTATGTTCAACCGAGATTGGTGCATTATGGATGACGTATCAAAAGAAAACTGTAATCTTACGTATGATTGAGTATTTCAGAGAAACGGCAGAAAGTACGCGTGCTAGAAAGTTGTTAGATAATATGTGGAAAGATTTATATCCGATGGTGGAAGAGTTAAAACATATTTTACAAAAAGAAGGTGCTGCCGTTCCCATTGGCTTTACGGAGCACGATGTTAATTTAAATGCGCCGCCGTTATATATCAATGGATTTGGTGTAATGTTCAGCCGCGTCCTGAAGGAAATCAGTATGGGTATGTACACCCTTCATGTGACGATGACTTATCGTGATGATATTATCAAGTACTATAGACGACTTACGCAAATTACTCATACCTATTATTATGAGTTTACAACGTATCTTTTGGAGGAAGGATTGCTGCCAAGGCCCACATTTATCAACTTGCCGCAGTCTTCAGCTTACATTACTGATAAAGCCTATTTAAAAGGCACAAACATACTTGGTCACAAACGCAAATTAAATACGATTGAATTTGGCTACTTATATCACTTAATTGAAACAAATATTACAGGTATGCAGCTCATTAGCGGCTTTGCCCAGTGTGCGGATGATAGTGATTTAAAACGTTACTTTTTAAAAGGCCAACAGCTTTCTAAAAAAATGATTGCGGAAGCAACGGCACTTCTTCAAGCCGAGGATATTCAAGTACCCGCAACACCAGGAGGTACAGTCACAAATTCCACTGTATCTCCTTTTTCAGAAAAATTAATGACCTACTGCGTATATTTGTTGAGTAATTTTGGACTAGGCGGGCAAAGCTTTGGTGCTGCCTTTAGTTTACGCAATGATTTAAATGCGACGATGAGCTTTTTAGCAAAGGATGTATTTGAATTTGCGCGTGATGGCATTCATATTATGATTGCGAATGGTTGGTTGGAAGAGCCGCCATCTATGGACATTCATCATTTGCGCTAAACATGCTCCGCCTTTTGCGGAGCTGTTTTTTGTGGTACATAGGTAGCAATAAGAACGCCAAGTAAGATGAGGACGCCTCCGCTGAAAAAGCTGATACTGATTGTTTCGTCTAATAAAAGCCAACCGAGTAAGCTCCCAACAAGCGGCTGTAAAAAGAAAAACAATGAACCAATTCCAGCATCCATGAGCTCCATGCCTTTGTTCCATAGAAAAAAGGCGGCGGCGGTGGAGGCAATCCCTAAATAGAAAATACCTGGCAGCATCGACATCGTAAATGTGATGTTTGTTGTGATGTACTCGGCTACCATCATGGGTGTGGTAAAGAGCCACGCAAAGAAAATAGCATATGTAGTAATGGTGAGGGATGACAAGGTTACGGAAGCGAGCTTGACATATACAGACAATAAAGCCCATGTCACTGCGGCACCTACTAAGAGAATCATGCCCGTTATACTCGCTGCAGTTCCGCCGTTCCACCCGACAACAACGATTACACCAAACGTCGCCATGATAGTCGACACTACTTTGCGAATGGTGAGTGCTTCCTTTAAAATTATGCGTGCAAATACAACAACAAACGCCGGCGTGGCAGAGGTGAGTAGTGCACCGGTGTGCGCATCGGACAATTTTGTACCGACAAATTGCAGGGCAATTGAAACGAAGTAACCGATAAAGCCAATCCACGCGAGTAAGAGCCAACTCCTTTTGTCGATTCTTTCTACCTTGTCCTTCGCGCTCCGCATTACAATAAATAAACAAAGAAACGCAACCAAATAGCGTAGCCACATTAAAGTAAACGGCGGCACGGTATGTAGCATATGTTTACTCACCACATACGTCCCGCCCCACAAAGCTGCGGCAAGTGACAAACAAACCGCACCTAATAATTTTGTATTCATTATGTTACCCTCCACAAAAAACAGAATATTCAATTTATAATTATAGCATGTTTTGCACCAAAAGGATACGGAATTCACCGCCAGTAAGATGCTACCTGCTTATTTTACTTCGTATTCCCGCCAAAGAGGTCGGGACATAACTGAGTTATGTAACTCTAAAGCCGACAGAATAGAGAATAACGAACACTCATAAAGGAAAAATCCGAACTAGATCGAATTCTATGTAGAGAATTCCGACTAATAGTTCGGATTTTTCTTTGGCTGAAAACCTTTTGTCCCAGCCTCTTTTCACAGCATGTCCGTCCAGATTTTAATGGCAGTAGCCGCAATCAATATGGCCAGTATAACTTGCAGTACTTTTGTGTTCATCTTCTTGCCTGCCATCGCACCAAGCGGCGAAGCAAGTAAACTTGCGACAATCATAATAAGTGCAGGACCGTAATCGATTTGACCGGTTGTGATTTTACCGACAGTGGCACCAATTGATGAGATAAAGGTAATCGCTAAAGATGAAGCGATGGTCATGCGCGTTGGTATTTTCAGCACAACAAGCATAATCGGTACTAATAAAAATGCGCCAGCTGCGCCGACAATGCCCGAACCGACACCGACGATAAAGGCTAGTATCACCGCAATCCATTTATTAAAGGTAACTTGATCGAATGGCATATCATCAACATTTTTTTTCGGCACAAACATCATAATAGCGGCAATAAGAGCCAATATACCATAGGTTACATTAATACCGCTCTCAGGCAGCATTCTAGAGCCATATCCGCCAACAAAGCTACCGATTAAAATGCTTGCTCCCATATAACCGATTAGCGTTTTGTTCAAGTAACCTCCTGTTCGGTACGCCCACACACCGCCGAGTGTGGCGAAGAAGACTTGAATTGCACTGATACCCGATACTTCGTGTGCACTAAATGCCGCAATTCCAAATAGCGGCGGAATATATAAAAGCATCGGATATTTAATAATCGAGCCGCCAATGCCGAGCATACCAGAAATATAAGAACCGATAAATCCGATTAAAAAGATAACAATGATAAATGTAACATCCATGTAATACCCCTCCCTGTAACAAAAGGGAACCTCATATCGGTTCCCTTTTCAATTAGCCCTTTTGTATCCAAAATTTAAAGATACCGTTCTCTTCTGTATGTTGGAGTAATGTGTGTCCGCCAGATTTCGCCCAGGCAGTTAGATCATTTTTTGCCCCTTTATCTGTCGCATGTATCTCTAGCACTTCCCCTGTTTGCAGTTCGTTTATAGCTTTCTTTGTTCGAACAATGGGCATAGGGCATGCTAAACCTTTTGCATCTAATACTTGTTTTACTTCCATGTTTCTTCCTCCTTATGATTTATCGTACCGCACAGCGGTTTGGACCGATTTCCATCTCGCGTTGCTGTTCTTCATCTGGTGTGATTTTACCCATGTTTGTTTGACGAATCTCTTGGTATGCATTCGGTTGCGGCGGCAGATTTTCCGTCACAAGTTTTCTAAATTCGTTTTCATCGGCAATATTTAAGCCGTGATTTTGTGCATACAACACACCTAGCTTTTCAGATACACTGCCATCTTCATTAAGCTCTTCAATAATCATGAAGTGTGCAGGCAATACAAGCAAATCAGCTGACAGTTCTTTATAGCGTTTATACAAGCTTTCACGCAGATCATCAACCCAGTCCTCAGCTTTTCCAGCCAGGTCAGGTCTTCCGATGGAGTCGATGAACAAAATGTCACCTGTCAATAGGAACTGTCCATCCACAACGAAAGATGTAGAGCCGATCGTATGACCTGGTGAGTATAGAGCATGAATATCAATTGCCGTGTCTCCAATCGTTACTGCGGTTCCGTCCTCTAATGGTTGATAACTAAACACTACCTCTTCCGCATCTTTTGGAGGCAACCAATATGTTGCGTTTGTTTTTTCAGCGATTACACGTCCGCCGGAGATATGATCAGCATGCAGGTGCGTATCAAACACATGAACAATTTTCGCACGCAAGCTATTCGCAAAATCTAGGTATACATCTGTCATACGCGTTGCGTCAATAATGGCTGCTTCTCCGTTAGATATTACCATGTAAGATAGACAGCCTTTTCCGATGCGTACGAATTGGTAAATCTCCCCGCCGTTTTTTAGATCGCCAATTTTAACTGGCTCTAGGTGTTCACTCCAAGCCTTCATACCGCCTTTTAGATAGGAAACCGTAAGTCCCGCTTCAGAAAGCATCTCGGCCACCATGATAGAAGAACCTTCTTTCGCACAAACTACTAAAACTTCTTGATCAGTAGGAATGCGATCTAAGATTTCTTCTACACCGTCCAACAACTCAAAGTATGGCACATTTAAGTATGAAAAGTTTGCACCTTCAATTTTCCAATCATTGAAGTCACCTTCGTTACGAACATCTAGTACAAACAGTTTTTCTTTATTAAATACCTTTTTTGTTACTTCCTTTGTAGTCATTACATGAACAGTCATTCAAATTACCCCCTTAGGTATATTTTGTGATAAAAAAATTTGGCACAGGAACGTAACTTAGTTCGTTACGCTCGTTGTTTTTCCGGACCATTGGCTCATGCCCGGTATAACATTCACTACATGCGTGAAGCCGTTTTCTGTCAGCTTTTGTGCAGCTAAATCACTGCGATTTCCTGTTCGACATACTACAAAAATTTCATCGTTTTTGTTTAGCTCATGCATGCGATTTTCAAGCTCTCCAAGTGGGATAGAAACTGCATTTGGAATGTGGTTGAATGCATATTCTGCAGCTTCGCGTACATCCAGCACAACGATGCTTGTTGCTTCTGTTAATTTATTTGCAAGCTCAGCATTTGTAACAACATGCGGATGCTTACGCTCAATCGTTTCTTCTCCTGACGCTTTTCGTAAGTAGTGCTTTAATACAGGACCTTCTTCTAACGTACCTAAATACTGATGTCCTGTACGTTCCGCCCATGCTTTTAAGTCAGCCTTTGAGCCTTTGTCCGTTGCTTGTACCTCAAGCACTTGGCCTGCTTCCATCGTATTCATGATTTTTTTTGTTTTCACGATTGGCATTGGGCACGCCAAGCCTTTTGCATCTAGCAATACATTCGCTTTCATCTGTTCCATGTCAAATCCCCCTTTATTCTACTTCTCCTGTCCATGCCAGCATGCCACCTTGCATGTTAATAACGTTAAAGCCTTTTCCTTCTAAAAACTGTACAGCGCTGGCACTTCTGCCGCCGGAACGACACACGACAATGTATTCTTTTCTGCTGTCAAGTTCATGCATCCGGAATTCAATCCAACCAAGCGGCAAATTCACCGCACCAGGTATTTTTCCTTCTGCGACTTCCGTAACTTCACGAACATCAAGAATGTTTAAACTCTTACCCTGTTTTAATAATGTCTCAACCTCTTGCGGCGTAATTTCTCTCATTTCAACCACTCCCTCTTTAGCTCCAGGCGCTCATGCCGCCTTTTACATTTGTAATGTTTTGAAATCCTTGCTTTTTGAGTAATCTACATGCTTTACTGCTTCTCATACCACTTTGGCAAATAACGATGATTTCCTTCTCTTTGGACAATCCGTCTAATTTGTTTGGTAGCTGCTGCAGCGGAATATTTTGAAAACCTCGGATACTATTCACTTTAAACTCACCCGGTGTACGAACATCAATATATTGCTTGTTCCGATGATTTAATTGTTGTTTTAAATCCAATGTGGAGATTTGTTTTATTCCTTTTGTTGGTAGCATTCCATGGACCAAGAAGAAAATGATAAGCGCAAAAATCCCATATATAAGGTAATCCATATTATCCCCCCAAGGTATCCTTAAATGAATAAGTTTACGTTGCCTTCTTCGGCATCTGCCAAATACGCAGCTACACCGGCATAATCAATACCGTCAAGTAATTCTTCTTTTTGTAAGCCTAATAAGTCCATTGTCATTGTACAAGCAACCAGTTTTATATCCTGCTCCTGCGCCATTTCAATTAGATTTGAAAGTGGCAATGCATTGTGCTTTTTCATAACATCTTTAATCATTTTTGGACCAAACCCAGCAAAGTTCATTTTAGATAATCCCATATTTTCAGCACCACGTGGCATCATCTTGCCAAACATTTTTTCCATGAATCCTTTTTTAACCGGTATATGTTCGTCTTTACGAAGGGCGTTCAAGCCCCAGAAGGTGTGAAAAATTGTGACCTCATGGTCATATGCAGCTGCTCCGTTTGCAATGATGTAAGCTGCCATCGCTTTGTCATAGTCTCCGCTAAATAACACGATCGTTGTTTTTTTCTTTACCTCCATAGTTCCCTCTCCTTTATACCTATATAGGTATTTTTTAATTTAAAAATTTTTATACTTTTTGAATCCAAAACTTAAATACACCGTGTTCTTCTTCATGCCTTACAAGTATATGTCCACCAAACTTTTCCCCTGCAGCAAGATCATTGTAAGAACATTTATCTGTCGCGTGCACTTCTAGTACCTGCTCCGCTGTGAGTTCACTCATTACTTTTTTGTTTTTACAATTGGCATTGGACATTCCAATCCTTTTGCATCTAATATTTTATTTACTTGCATCATGGTAGCCTCCTTACCTCTTATTACCTATAGGGGTATTTTAATAGCGCGCAATATTCCTTATCAATATGTTTTATCGACTGTTCACAAGTAAACCGACTGCTTCTTGAATCAAATCATTAGTTTTTCCACCATTTTTCTCCGCCTCTATTACGCACTCTACAAGATTGGAGCTGACAACGACCCCTATTGTTTTATCAATTGCAGATCGCACAGCAGACAGCTGCGTAATAACACCTTTACAATCTTTCCCTTCTTCCATCATTTTCAGGATGCCTCGGAGCTGACCTTCCATACGCTTTACCCTGTTTTTCATTTGAGCATTATATTTCATATGATAACGCTCCCTTCTACATCAGTAATTTTGCTTACACGTTTATAATATACCCCATAAGGTATATTGTCAACTATATGTTTACAAAAAGATTTTTTTAGTTCGTCGTTGATTTCCGTTACGAGGGTTCGCTTTCCATGGACGGTCAGGTAGCCTCCTTGGCGCTATGCACCTGCGATCCCCCTTTGCCTCTCTTTTCCTGCAGGAGTCTCATCCCCTTCACTCCCATCAACAAGTGCAAATGATCAATATTAGGCTTTAACACAGCCAAAAGAAAAAGCAACTGTTTCTACAGCTGCTTTTGGTAACAAATAAATCCTTTCCCATTTCTTTCTGTTAACTACACATAAGCTATACTTATGATTCCCTTAAAAAATAGCTAATTTTATCACCTATGTTTATATGGTACATTTTAAATATGGAATATATAGCCATACCAATTCTCGGCACTACTGTTAGGATGTGAAGTTATGAAAAACAAACTCTATTATTTAATGGGCTTCGGCATCTCCGGCTTCGGAGACGGCATTCAGCAAATAGCGATTATGTGGTACGTCTATCATTTAACCAGTGAACCATTCTCTATCGGTTTTATGATTGCTATTTATTATGTACCCAGTATTTTTCTTACGCCATTTGTATCCGTGTATGTGGACCATAGGAATTCCAAACAGATTGTTGTAATCATGGACTTTATCAGGTTTTTCATTGTAGGTATTTTGGCAATTTCTATTTATTACGAAATTCGCTCTGCATCAGTGATATATATGCTGCAATTTTTACTCGCCGTGTGCTACACCATTTACAAACCAGCATCACAATCCTTTATAAAAGAAGCATTCTCACAGTACGATATTCCTTTTATTGTATCCAAATCTGCTGCTCTTGGTGAAGCTGCCTTAATTACAGGGTCTGGCTTTTCCGGTATATTACTCATTCATGTATCTATGCCTTTATGCTTTTTATTAAATGCGATTACCTTTTTATGTGCAAGTATTCTATATGCACAGGTAGTGCTTTGTTATGCAAAACAGACTACATCAGTCCCTATTTCCTATTCATCCTCTTTAAAAGAAGGTTTACTATATGTGCACCGCACTCGCGGCATGAAGTACTTACTATTTCTATCCATCTTGAATAGCATCAGCATTCAAATGACTACAACATTGCTACTGCCTTTAGTAAAAGAACAAGGCGGCGGCAGTGACCTCTATGCCTTGCTCGATATCTCTTTTGCTGTTGGAGGTATTCTTGCTGGAATAACCGTAACATTTTTTTTAAACCGTTTCCGTCACCGCGCCATTGTGTTTACTATGTCTGGTATGATGCTTACTTCCTTGCTGTTAGCGGTAACACAGTATTTGTTTCTTATTCCTATATTTATATTTGCTCTCGGCCTATTTACAATGTCTCATTTAATTGCAACACAAACCCTGATTCAACTTAGCGCTTCAAAAGAATATATTGGCAGAGTTGTCGGCATTAGAACCATTCTGGCATCATCTATTAAGATTGGCGCCGCTTTAGCAACTGGTTTTTTAGTAAGTCATATTGGCGTATATCATTTATTTCTCAGCTTTAGTATGATTATGCTCTTCAGTTTCTTTACTTTGCGATATATGAAGCATGTATCTATCCCAAAGTGAATTACTCTCCCCTACTCGTTGGATATAAGCAAGAGGTTCAACCTCTCCGTCCCAAAATAGAAGACAAAGATGAAAAAGTCCATTACAGAAGCTCTTACGTTAATCAAGGGCTCACTGCTGGTCTTTTTCAACTGCAATCTTATTTCTTATTCAACCCTTGTTTCACAACAAATTTTTTCATATACATTCGCACAGATTTTGCAAGCATATGCGCCATCTATTCCGTCCATGTATCTGCACGCACTCCTTGTGTTCGTTCACGATAATACTCACGAATCACTTCATTGTATGATCTTAACTCTTGTTTCATTTTTTCTGGATTTTGTTCATATACCTCTTCATGATAAATGTGCTCAAACGGCAAGCGCGGTTTCATGCTTCCTTCCTGAAGCGGATAACCGACCGTCATACCAAACAGCGGAATAATAACGCGAATGACCTCTGTTCGTTTATAATAAACAGAAGGGGGAGATACATATGAAGGAAGATATTTTCCATGCTGTATATGAGGCTGTACTAACACGAAGCGAACGATATGATGGATTATATTATACAGGTATTGTTTCTACTAAGATTTTTTGTTGCCCTTCCTGTCGTTCACGTATACCAAAACCTGAAAATGTTAGAATTTATTCTGATATTGAAGCGGCGAGACAAGCTGGTTTTCGTCCGTGCAAGCGGTGTAAACCGGAAATATCGGAGCCCTATGGACCGGACAGGCGTCTTGTTCAAAATGTGACAGAGATCATTCGTACACGTTACCATGAGCCTATTACCTTACAACTACTTGGTACAGATTTACACACCAGCCCGTACCATTTGCAGCGTGTATATAAACAGTTGACAGGCATTACCCCAGCGCAAATGTTGCTGCAAACCCGTATGAACACAGCCAAGCGCATGCTTGTAGAAACTACGCTTAGTATCACTGAAGTGGCATTAAAGATTGGCTTTAGTAGCCCTTCGTATTTTTCATCCACATTTCAAACCTACACGGGTATTACACCTAGTACGTATAAACAACAAAAGGAGTTTCAAAATGAAGCATAATGTATATTGGACTCACTTTACTCATCCAAAAATGAACGGCACTCTTTATATCGCAGCAACCGATAAAGGCATATGCCGTATAACTTGGCCTCACGAAACCTTTGAAGTGTTAGAAGCTTGGGTGCAAAAGAAAATTCCAGATGCATCGCTAATAGAAAATCCAGTAGCACTAGCACCTTATAGCACAGAGCTTACCGAATATTTTAACGGTACTAGAACAACGTTTACTGTTCCCTATGACTTATATGGTACAACCTTTCAAACTGCAGTATGGAAAGCTTTAGCCACTATACCATTTGGCGAAACACGCAGCTACTCCGATATAGCTGCAGAAACGGGAAACGCAAATGCTGTTCGTGCAGTAGGCACTGCCAATGGTGCCAACCCGGTACCTATTATTGTTCCCTGCCATCGGGTGATAGGTAAAAATAATGCACTCACAGGGTTTCGAGGCGGTTTGCAGATGAAAGAAGTACTCCTAACACTTGAAGGATACCATAATTATCGTAAACAAGGTCATGAACGCTTTCAATTTTAAAAAGCTTGCAAAACGCAAGCTTTTTCTTATGGAATCAAATTTGTCTCTTTCGCTTTTTCAGTGGTTTTCCTAATTCTTTTGCTAATTGGCTTCTTCAAAAGAAGAGCAATCATGATACAGATGCCAATAAACAAGCATAGTACAAATATGTCATGAACGGCAATATCCCATATCACTCCGCCCACCACCTCACGCAGTAAACTCACTGCGTATGTGAATGGCATAAATGGATTAATTGCTTGAAAAAATGGTGAAGTCATGCTGACCGGAAATGTTCCTCCTGAGCTTGATACCTGCAGTACTAAAAGGATGACAGCAAGACCTTTTCCAATGTTACCAAATACAGAACAAAGTGTATATGTAATAACTGTGAACACAAGTGAAAGCAAGATGCTAAATAGAATATACGCTGCTGTATTTGCTGTGTATACATGTAAAAGGAACAAATTCCCTAATGACGCGCAAAGCGCCTGTAGCACAGAAATTGTACTAAACGTAAATAATCTACCAAAATAAACCTGGTAGCTTTTGTATTCCTGTTCATCCACATCTACGCGCAAGGAAGATACGAGAAGCGTTGCCCCAACCCAAAGCGCAAGCATCGTGTAAAACGGATTCATAGCCGATCCATAGTTTGGAATCGGAAACAAACGCTTTGTTTGCAAAATAATAGGATTTGCTAAAAAATCACTTTCTTGTTTTGGGTTGTTTTTTAATACGTCAATGATCTCATATAAATTTGTCTCTCGTTCAAACTTACGGATATGGTCAGCGGCAACATGAATCTTTTCATCTAATACAGGCAAATCAGTACGGGCCAGTTTTGCAGCACTATGAATAGCCTCCTCCATTTGTGGTAACCTCGTTCGTATGATATCAACAGCTCGTTGCATATCAGCTTCCACTTGCGGTAAGTCCTGACGAACAAAGTCAGCTGCTTGGTGAATTTTTTGTTCAACACCCGGAAAATCGTTTTGTATAAACAATGCCGCAGTTTCTACAATCTGCTTTGTTTGTTTCACTTTTTCCGTCAATGACACGTTTAAAGTTTTTACAGAAACAATGATGTTTGCTACTTGCTGTTCCAGCTGTTCTAACTCCTCTTGTTTCCCAGTCATTTGTACATCTTTAGCTGCTTTTGTTTGTTCGATAGCTTCTTTAATTTGGTTTTGTAAATCTTGTAATATCTTCACCATATCGGTTACCAGAAAAGCCGCGCGCTCCATTTCACTCCATTTTTCTTGTATACGCAAAAGTGTTTGTCCAGCATCTTCAATCACAGGCAGTTTAGCTTCAATCTGTAGGATTCGCGCTCCAATATCCTGTAATACTGGTATTTTAGCTTCTAAATCAAGTAGCTTTTGTGCTTTCTTTTCTACATCAGGTAGCTTTGTCTCGAGCATAATGGCTGTCTCTCCCATTTCTCGAATACGCGGCATGTCTTTCTCAAGTTCAAAAATACGATTAATCGCATTTTGAATGGTCGGAAGCTCTCGTTCTAGTTCTATTCCTGCTTTGTTAAACCCGGAAAAAATGGCATTGCCTACGGTTTCCACAAAAGATGCTGTAATTTGCGCCGTAATCCCTGTTGCCCCTGATGTTGCAATTTTTGGTGCAATTGCATTTACCTTTTCATTTACAGTAAAAATAATTTCAGGTTTCTGCGGTCTCTCTTCAACGAAGCTTACAATTCGCTTTGAGAAATCTTGTGGAATACGAAGACTCGCATAATATATTCCATGTTCTACCCCTTGCGCAGCCTGATCTCTGTCAACAAATATCCAGCCGAGCTTTTTATTGTGTTTGAGATTTTCAATTACTTCGTTTCCAATCGCAATTGATTTGTCCTTAAGTATTGCCCCTTCATCTTCATTTACAACAGCAACTAAAATTCCACTCGTGTGTTTATAGGGATCCCATACCGATTGTATGTTTACCATTGCATAAATAGATGGCAGCACGATAAGCGCTGCAATCAACAGCATAACAACCGGAGTAGACCGTATATTTTTCCAATCTGTTTTATAAATATTCCAAATTTGTTTCATACACAACCACCTTCAGCAACTAACATAATCTTACTATTTGTTTCATTGCGTCCAGTCATACTTGTTATAACGGCTCTTCTAATAACCCGATTTATCATTTCGACTTATCTACCTATTGGCAAAACTCTCGCATTCATGAGCAAGTGAGTAAAATAAAAAGCCGCCTGCATGTTGCAGGCGGCTACGTATTTGCGGCGTCCAACCGCGCTCCACATTGCGCGTTGCCCTAAGGGCGTGTTGTTCGTCTTATGCAAATCAGCTCATCGCTAGTTCAATATAACATATATGTGCATGTATCGCAACCTTATTTTTTTGCAGGCGGTTTAATCGGATCAGCCACAACCGGTGTCACACCAGACATTATCTGAATGTTTGTGTATTCTTCTGCACGAAATGGATGAATTTTATTGGCGTGCGCAGCAATTTTCTCACCCCACTGCTTGTCCGTTGCATAATAATAATTGATCCCGCCGTTGCCATCACCTAGGTAAGATCCTTTATATCTCCAATTCGATGGATTTAAATAATTTTCACGTAAAAATTTTGCTTGATAACGCACTGCATGCTCTACACTTTGGAAAGTATGAGCATAATACAGCGGATCGGCATCATAGGCACCCACACTGAACAAGTTATACTTTTGCAGCGCCAATTCATTCATACCAAAGCGACTTTCGTGAATAGCCATTGCCGCAAACAATAGCTGATTGATACCTGCTTCTGTCGCAACGTCAATAAATAGTTGCCCTTTTCCACTAAAGATGGAGCGCTCTCCTGTTAACGCCTCATACTTTTGTATGTAACTATTAATTTCATTCGCCGTTACTTGCGAAGGATAACGTAAATTCATTGTTTTATAGTCTGTTGCTACAGGTGCTGCTGGAGCAGGTGTTGCCGGTTTTGTTACAGGTGCTGTAGGAACTACCGGGGCTTTTACCACATATTGGCCAGATACCCATCCTTTTATATTACCCGCTGTAACATAAAGCCAACCGCTTGCGCTGTTTGACACCTTTACAATGGTTCCGTTCGCTAATTTCCCTACAATTTTATGACTCGTTCCAATACCGGCACGCACATTCAATGCAGATGCAGCGACTTTGCCTTCATAGCTTACAAAAGCAGGTGTTGCTACAGTTGGCAATGTTTGTACATATCGCTTTGCCACATAAGCTGTTTTACCCTGAAAATTAATTTTAACCCATGCTGCATTATGCTCACTATAGTCCAAAATATTATTTTTGTATATTTTACCAATGACTTTACCCGTTGTGGATGGCGTAGAGCGAACATGTAGCGTAGAAGCTGTTACCTTCCCGCTCGCCGCATCCACTCCTGTCGCAAAACCGAACATAGCCGGTGCTAAAACTGCTAACACTGTAGCTGTTTTCCATATATTCCTCATCAGATGTCCTCCCTGCAAAAAGATAGAATATTCAAAAACAAAAAGATATGACTCTAACAATTTTTTCTGATAATCTAGCAGAACATTTCCTATCACAATACTATTCTACAATAGTTCAAACTGTTTGTGTTTGGCCAATATTTGGTTGTAACCGATTAAGTTACTACTGTTGTTGTTTTACCCTTCCTCTAAGCCGAGCAGCCATCATGATTTTTTCTACGAACATGACCACGCCCCGTTGAATTTTATATATAACGAGATCCTCATAAAACAAACTCATTTCTTTACTCAAGTACAGAGTAGGTTTAGATAAAAAGCGGAGGTACACCTATGGGAAGATACAGAATTATTACCTTTGACGGAGGCGGCGTACGCGGTATTTTATCGGCAATTATTTTATCAAGATTATGTAAAGACTTTCCTGAACTTGTTCGCACAACACACCTTGTAGCTGGCACTTCTGTTGGTTCATTCTTAGCACTGGGCCTTGCAAGTGGAAAAACACCACTGGAAATTTTACAAGTATTTTCAAAAGAAAATTTATCAACTGTCTTCAGTTCGCCACACCGCATCCCTATCTTGCGCCCGCGCTACAGTAACACACACTTACATGAATTATTGGTTTCTTTTTTTGGAGAAGAGCTACAATTAAAAGACTTTTATAAACACGTAATTATCACTGCTTTTGATGTGGGCGGACCATCGCAAAGTTCTTGGAAGCCTGTTTTTTTCCATAATTTTTTAGAACGTGATGGGGAGGCAAAGGCAGTTGATGCTGCGATGGCAAGCTCTGCTGCCCCCATTTACTTTCCCTCTTATAACGGATTAATTGACGGCGGTGTGTTTGCAAACAGCCCGAGCGTAGCCGCCATTGCCATGGCAGCCAATCATTGGCTTGGGGGTCAGTGCTTGGATAATCTCGTTTTGTTATCCATAGGTACCGGCGGAGAAGAGCTTCGTATTACACAAGATACAAGTGAATGGGGATTTGGACAATGGGCGTATAATGCACCAGAGAAGCAACGATCTGAAGAGCCACAATTTCCTTTGCTTTCGGTGATGTTAAATGGAGGTGCTGAGGCAGACTCCTTATACAGTCAATGCTTGCTTGGAAATCGTTATCATCGTTTAAACCCCACATTACCATCAAATGTACCGTTAGATGATGTAAAGGCATATGATTTGCTCGTAGAAACGGCACTCACGATAGATTTACATCCAACAATTGAGTTTTTGAGACAACAATGGTATTAAAGCTTGTTCTAGCGCTACAACAGTACAACCCCCAATACCTTATGCGTTTTTATCATATAAAAAGCGCCTTCTTAAGGCGCTCAGGCTTATGACAAAGTCATCAGCCTATTTTTATTTGACTCATCACCATAAGTTGGGGGTGAAGCGTAGTTTTATATATTAAAAAATAGTTAAATAGAATTAACAATGAAATAACGTCAACAATTGACGAGCGTGAGATGCCTTTCTTATACTAAAACAAGTCAATCTAACAGAAGCGGGTGAAAACAATGGATTTTCAAATTAATTATCTATCTTTTTACGTTGTTCACGTGGAAGGTAAAGGCGAACAAACAACCAAATACTACAAACATTTTCAAACGCTAGACGAAATAGAGTATGAAGCCAGCCCATTAAAGGACTTTTTAGACGGAGAATTGGCTAAAATCGTAAAACGTAAGGTTGAACGGCATCCAAAAGGGGAACAAGCACCTACTAAAATTGGGTATTTTATTACAGAGGAAGGCCATGGACTAGATTCCAATCCGAACTTTAATGTGTTTCAGCGCGTTCGCTATGCCAATACAAAAGAAGCTTTTCAGCTTGCCAGTGAGATTCTTGCTTCTTCTTACACAGATACCAGCGCCGTACGCGGTGGCGTCCTGCTTGTGGCAAGTGCCAAATTGCACAAATACTTTGATGAGCCCTTTATGTTCATCATGAAATGTGACTTTGAACCAAAAGTCGCATCTATTTCCGACGAAGCAACACTAATTCGCAACGTCGAAATGGCCATTACAACAAAAAACATGAAATCCATCCAATACCCTTACATGCCAGAGGAAGGCATGATGGAGGAGCGTGAGCTAAAAATCCATCAATCCTCTCACGCACGTTATTTTGAGGACTTCTTGAAATTCGTCCAGTACGAGCAGTCCATGCCCGAAATTGTCAAAAACCAAGTCATGACGATGGTATATGACCGTATGGAAAACGTCTACGAGGAAGAAAGCGAAGCGCGCCAACAATTTGAGGAAGCGATGGAAATTTGGTCAGCGAGTCCGAAGCGTGAAATGATGGAACATTTCAGCACAGAAGAAGTCATGGAAGCAGCGGCGCAGATTGTGGAGTATGCGCCAGAAGTAGAGTTAAAACTAAAGGCGGACCATATTTCTGTGAAAGGCTTGCTGGCGGATTTTGGGGAGCAGATTCATATCGCGAAAGTGAATGATAAGTATGTGCTGATGATTGAAGCCGATATGCTGACCTTTGAGAAGGGGTTCTCACCGATTGAGTTTTTGAAGCCGGATGAATTGGAGAAAGTCATTAGTAAAATTGCTTTGAAAACAAGCAACGATTAACATGGAATACATTACTATAAAATACTTGACGCTTTTGTGCGCCAAGTATTTTTTATTCTAGATAAAAATATACAAGTTAAACAGACTTTAAAGCTACTTGCAAAACAGTATCTAGCGGTGACGAACTTTCTAGATATTAACTCTTATCCATAAAGCGTAGCAGCTCACGATTTAACTTCTCTCGCTCACAATAAAACAAACCATGACCGCTTTCTTGAAAGGGAATGAGTTGTGAATTTTGAATGCCGGCATGCATGATTTCTGCTAATACAAAAGGACAGATTTTATCATGTACACCGTGACAAATAACAGTGGGTACATGGACGGCGGGCAAATCCGCTCGCAAATCTTCATCCCGCAGAGATACAGCGCATTGGATAGTGCCATGCCCAGATGCCTCTAAACCCAATTGAAAAAACCAGTTTTTAAAATCTTCCGTTATATACCGTTCAAAAAATGTGTCACCAAAGCTTCGGAGCATATTGGGTCGATCTTTATATATAGCTTCAATTAGCTTGTCTACAGCATCCTTCGTAAGTCCATACGGATACCCAGGACGTTGCGTGAAAGCTGGTGCTGCAGCGCCCAGTAAAGCTAATTTCGCGACTTGATGCCCACTATGCCGATCCATATAGCGAACAGCAATAGCTCCTCCCATCGAAAACCCAACTAAAACAAAGGCTTTTAGCTGCAGTGTATCGACAATACTTCTAATATCATCTGCAAGTCGGTTGTAAGAATAGCCGCTCCACGGACGATCAGACTTACCGAACCCCCGTAAATCAACACCAATACAACGGTAGCCGTGTTTAGGTAATTCATTATATTGATACTCAAACATTTTATGATTCACCGGCCATCCATGCAAAAACAAAATAACCTTGCCCTCTCTAGGTCCTATATCCTCTACAAATACGTTCACAATATGCTCCGTTTGATTACTAGCTTCAACAGTTACATAGTAGCCCATATAGTTCCTCCTTTTGTCTATCTATTCTTCTTATATGTATGTATCTTGTACTATATAGAGCACTTATGATATAGCAACTCCCCCGGTTTTCTTACACGCATGAGAAAACATACTTATCTGCAGTTGATGAATCTTTTACACCATTTGTAGATAGCTTGCAAGTAAAATAGGACTTCGCGTAAGCGAAGTCCTATTGCATCATCGGTCTTGTGTGTAAGTAAATATCCAAGGCTTCATGTGTGCCCTTTGTAATTACATCTCTTGTTATTTTCGCTAGAAGCATATTATAAACCAGTCCGTTATCACCATATCCAAAGATCATATGACAATTTGGCATTTCTTCATAATGACCGAGCATCGGCAAACCATCGTGGGTTCCTGCATAGTAAGCACCTAAGTAAAACTCTGGTCGGACACTTAGATTCGGAAAAAGTTTTTGAAACTCCCCCACAAGCTTGTCGCGTTTGTGCGGTAATTTTCCCTCTCGTTCCGTTGGACTAATCATATCATCATCTAACCCCCCGATAATAATACGATTATCAGCTGTTGTGCGCATATAAATATACGGTCTTGCCGTTTCCCATATCAGCGTACGTTCGTGCCAACTACTGAAATCTTCCACAGGATTTGTAACAATAGCATATGTAGTAGTGAGCAACGCGTTTTTGTCCTTTTTAAAATTTAGTCCTTCATACCCGCTCGCAATAATAACATGCTTTGCTTTAATCGTATGGTTAGTTTTTGTATAAAATATCGCGCCATCTTCTTCAAATACTTTTCCATTAATAGCTGTTTCCTCAAATATGCGCACGCTTTTCTGTTTTGCCTTCTCCAATAGTCCAATTGTAAATTTATACGGATTTAATTCTCCATCATTTTGCACGTACAATGCCGCTCGTTTTTTAAATGGATACCACTTACCAATTTGTTCTTCAGTCAGCATGTCTGCCATAAACCCGTGCTTTTGCAAATACCCATATTCTTTTTCAAGCTTAGCTACATCTTCCTCACAGCTAGCATAATACAAGCTGGCACGCTGTACATATTCAGCATCAATATGTAATGCGTTACACGCAGATTTAATATCTGCAATTGCTTGCTCACACAGCTTCGTATGCCTAATGGCATTTGTTTCTCCAAACGAGTTTACAAGCTGATAGAGCATTTTATCCCCCAAGTATTGAACAAGTGCAGTGTTTGTACATGTACTCCCGTGTCCAACTTTCCGCTGATCTACAACCACCACATCAAGTCCTGTATCTGCCATATAATATGCACATTGCGCACCGCAGCTGCCCCCGCCGACAATCAATACATCACATGTAATATCTTCCTCTAACTTTGGATATGCAGGTGCATGTGGATATGTTGTGAGCCAATATGGTTTTCCATTATATAGTTCCATTGTATAAACCACCTTATGTAAGAGATACTGTTAGCATTTCCCATCCATATTTGCATAATGCATCTCCTTTCTTATGATTGCTTTAGCTACATGCAGCTATTTGGTTAAGCGTAAGGAAATTAATGAGCAAACCTTTCAAGCAGTTGAGCCTATGACAATTTGGATTTCATTAGGTGTCATTTTACTTATCCTAGTCATTGCTTCCTACTTTTTAATATATATTGGGTAAAGATAAAAGGCTTTGCGTACTAGACGCAAAGCCTTTTATCTTTTATCTATTTCTTTCAAAATTTTGTATAACTCTTCCAAGTGTGTAATTTCATAGTCTGGTATAACTTCATTTCGCTCTTTCTGATGACGGTTAACCCAAACCGTTGTGATGCCTGCCCGAGATGCACCAAGAATGTCGGTCATAAGGTTATCTCCAACCATTATGACTTCCTCCTTTTGCAACGAAAGCAACTCCAGTGCGTGTGCAAAAATAGATGGATCAGGCTTTCCTCTCCCAAAAGCTCCAGAGATTACAATATGATCAAAATAAGGTGCAATTTGCGGTGTAATGGAGAGTTTTGTGTTTTGTAAATCTGGAGATCCGTTTGTAAGCAACAACAATTTATATGTACCGTGCAGCGCATCTAATACTTGAAACGTCTCATCATATACAAAGGGTCTACTTCTACGCTCTATTGGAAACCTTTCGGCAAGTTCTTGACCGAGCGCTACATGTTCAATGCCAAGCGCACGTAGGCCTCTTGTCCAAGCCTCTTGTCGATATATCGGAACAATCTCCTTCATTTTACGAAAATCGTCCCCTTCATCTAAAAAGTCCCCCCACATCCCTTCAAATGGATTGATCCCAATCATTTGTGTAAACGGGTATATCTCATATGTTGCATATAGTGCTGCTGCCTCTTTTCGTACAGCTTCCTCTAAAAGCTTTGGATCTACGCCGCATCGTTCACTAGCAAAGCGACATGTTGCTTCGAATGCCTCGTTTACACTCTTTTGATCCCATAACAGCGTGTCGTCTAAATCAAAAAAAATGGCTTTTATCATCCTATCCATCTCCTAATATATTTTTACAGAAACAAAACCATATGCTCTTCATCATAGTATACATTGTTATAGTAAAGAGCCTTCTCTTCTGTACCGAATACTTGAAAACCCAAATTTTGATACAAAGCTTTCGCGCTTACATTTTCTGACACAACCGTTAAATTAATTTTGATAATGGATTCTACTTCTTGAGCCCGTTTAATTGCCGCCTGTAACAATGCCTTAGCCACACCTCTACCGCGCTTTTCAGGTGTGACATACATTGCTAAAATGGTAGCACGATGACAAAACTTCTTCGCTTTTTCCTGCATCAGTGTTACAACGCCAATTAATTCACCTTCCACGAATGCACCGAACGTATATTCTCCAGTATTTGCGAATCGCTCCGCTATCTGTTGAATCGGATTCACTCGCTGCAAAGCTTCCTCATAACTGGTTCCAAACGCTGTAGGATGGTTCTTAAGTGCCTCTAATCTCAATTTCCAATACCCTGCCGCATCATCAGGCTGCAACAACTTCACTTCCATCTACATCCCTCCTTCATATTAAAATTGATTATTACAAAGATTCAAAAATAAGTAAACAAAAAAGAAAGTGGTCTTGGACAAGACCACTTTCTACAACTCCAACACGCTGCTTAATTTTATATCTGGATATTTATCTTGGAACATTCTATATACAAAGTCATTTTCAAATAACAGTACCGGATTCCCCTCACGATCTTCAACCTTCATTACACGCGAGTCCAGCATACTGTCTTTTAGTTCGCCGCCAGTTACCCACTTTGCAATATCATGGCGCATCATAATCATTTCCAAATCCACACCATATTCTGCTTTCATACGGTATTCAAATACTTGGAACTGAAGTTCACCAACCGCACCTAAAATGTAATCTCCAAAAAATGGTGTACGGTAAAGTTGCACCGCACCTTCTTGTACAAGTTGATTCATCCCTTTATCAAAATGTTTATGCTTCATCGCGTTTTTTGCACGAACTTTCATAAATAATTCTGGCGGGAAGGTTGGCAACGCCTCAAACTTAAAGGTATTGTTGCCTCCGACAATTGTATCACCAATTTGATAGGTGCCGGCGTCATACAAGCCGATAATATCACCTGGATATGCTTCGTCTACTGTTTCACGCTCTGATGCTAAAAATTGCTGAGACTGGCCGAGCTTGATTTTTTTACCAGTACGAGATAACGTAACTGTCATGCCTCGCTCGAATTTCCCAGAACACACACGCACGAAAGCAATTCTATCTCGGTGCGCCGGATTCATATTCGCCTGAATTTTAAAAACAAATCCAGAAAACTCAGGGTTGTTTACATCAATTTCACCTATAGATGACTTTCGTGGCTGCGGTGGTGATGTTAACTGCAAAAATGCATTGAAAAATGATTGTACACCAAAGTTTGCAATCGCACTTCCGAAGAAAACAGGTGTTAATGTGCCATTCTTTACTTTTTCCATTGAAAACTCATTTCCCGCTTCATTAAGCAACGTTAGCTCATCCATTAAAGACGGTAGCATCCCTTCATTAATGTGCTCCGCTACTTCATCTGTTACATGTTCGCCATCAAAGTTAACAAATAACGACTCCTCATTACCGCGGTAAACTTCAATTTGTTTTTCAAAGCGATCATATGTACCTTGAAATCTTTTCCCCATACCAATCGGCCATGTCACTGGGTAAGATTCAATTTCAAGTACCTCTTCGATTTCTTCTAGCAGTTCTAGAGGATCTTTCCCTTCACGGTCTAATTTGTTGATAAACGTTAAGATAGGGATTCCTCTCATACGACATACTTTAAATAATTTAAGTGTTTGCGCCTCAATACCTTTTGTACCGTCAATCACCATAACTGCGCTATCAACAGCTGTTAGTGTTCGATAGGTATCTTCACTAAAATCTTGGTGACCTGGTGTGTCAACAATGTTAATATGATGATCACGATACGAAAATTGCATCACACTAGAGGTAACGGAAATACCACGTTGCTTTTCAATTTCCATCCAGTCAGATGTTGCATATTTACCTGACTTTTTTGCTTTCACCGTTCCTGCTGAACGAATGGAACCACCAAGAAGAAGCAACTTTTCCGTCAATGTTGTTTTACCTGCATCCGGATGCGAAATAATCGCAAATGTCCGGCGCGATGACGTTTGTATATTAGATTGTTCACTCATATGTATAGTCCTTTCCTTCATAAATTACGCTTCCTACTTTTATAATATGGAAGTAGTTCTATTTAAATAGGCTGTGTTAAAGCCCCATGTTAATCATTTGCACTTGTTGATTGGAGTGAAGGGGGTGAGACTAATGCGAGGAAAGCGCACCCCAAGTAACGAAAATCAACAACGAACTTTAACAGAGCCTGTAAATAAATACAAGTGCTTTTCACACATGGAAATAGAAACACAAAAACAACTTGTCAGATACCTATATTCTTACCTTTTGCACATGCACTTGTTAAGCTCTGACCATAATTATATATCAACCGCTCTGCTCTCTCATCTAATAAACAATATTAGTTTTTAGCTGATATCTATATAATTATAGCGCGCTTTCAATGGTACGTTATCCACTTCAAACTGTCAATTCCCTTGGGTAAAAGGAAAAGCTTGCTATTTTCTGTATCACCTGTTATGATAAAGAAGAATTATTTTTGTTCGGCTTGTAAGATAACAAGTTTTCGTCTTGGTATTTTCAAAGAGCAAGGATAGTATTACAAGATGTGCACAGCACATAGCAGGAGGTAACATTATGTTACAAGGTACAGTAAAATGGTTTAACGCAGAAAAAGGGTTCGGTTTCATCGAGCGCGAAGGTGGAGACGATGTATTCGTTCACTTCTCTGCAATTCAAGGCGAAGGCTTCAAAACTTTAGAAGAAGGTCAAAAAGTTACTTTTGAAATCGTTCAAGGCAACCGTGGCGACCAAGCTTCTAACGTACACAAAGCTTAATAGCTTTTGAAAAGATCCTGCTCTGCAGGTTCTTTTTTTGTTACTTTATGTATCCTACTTATCTATATTTTATGAACAGTCGCCCTTTCCTCCATAAAATACCCTAACATGTTGAGTCTGATAAGAAAGATACTTTTTACCCTTGTATTTTTATTTAAGACAGAGTAGAATAACACTATACAAAAGCAATATACATGCGTAACTATAAAGTTTGACATGCAGCAATTTCTTACCATATAATAACTTCTCTCCCCTGCGATGTGCGTATGCTCTTCGTTGTCTCAAACCTATAAACATTTATCGGGAATTCAATATGACATTTTGCCAACATGCCTGCATAGACAGGACGTTGAAAAAGTGGATGAGGATGCCCACCTGCGAGAGCGGGTTTTGAGACACTAGAGTTACGGCAGAGCGGGACTTACGAAAAAAGCCGCAAAGAGCGGCTTTTTTGTTTATCTTTGCTAGGAGTCCGTTATGGCGGGTGCTTTTTGCAATCTCCTCACCTTTTCACTCCAATTAACAAGTACCAATTACTAATGTCAAACTTTAACACACCTCTTTTTAATCCATATTCATAACATCGAGACGAAACTGGTCAATGGGACGCTTTTCCTGGCGTATCTCTGTTTCGTTATCTTGTTGGTCTTCCATTTGTGCAATGCGCTCTGTTGCACCAAGATCATGGCTACTTTTCTTTTCCTTCATGTTGTTCACCTCCGTGTTTATACAGGATATCATTTCCATATTTTAAAAAAACATGTACTTTGCTTCTAGACGACCTTCCAAGTAAATCACACCGTACGAATACATCGGCTATCGTTTTTTATCCCTTAGATGAGCCGGGATTAAACAGAATAATGTCCTCTCTTTTTCCGTTTACTGGTATAGAGGAATAATCAAATATAATACAATCTACTCTATCTCTGGCAAAAGCATGAAAGGCACGTTCTATAGTTGTTTTCGACTGTCCATGTCCATGCACAACGCCAACCGTATACGAACCCAACTGCAAAATTAAACGCTCTTGTAACTTGACCTTCAATTCCAGTTCATCTACATGGCCACTAACCCCTACTACATTTTCGTATATTTTAACGGAATCCGAAATTCATCTCCCTCTTCAAGCGTGTAAAGGGCGTAGTCCAACGGTAAGGCGAAGATGAATTTCGGTTGGACGTTAGCCTAAAAGCATTTGTTCCCAAATACTACATAGTATAATTAAAACATAAATGATAAAAATTGATATAACAGTGAATTTAGATAGTAGTAATCAAACAGTGTTCCTGAAGTATATCGAAAATCAAGAAATAAAGTGAGGTGATTTGATATGGCTAAAACAAATAAAGGATATGAGTTTGATTGTATCCGACAGAAGCACAGGCATTAGTGATACGCCAAACTTTCGGTTGTTAACCAAGAAGTCCCCGCTTTAAGCAACCCGTAAGGGTGGTAATTGACGGGTAGTTCACATGTCTCATAAACTGCAATCGTTTGCCAGTCACCTTGCATGAATGATAAGATCTGCAAATTTCAAATCTTCCTCAAGTACGAATGGCAACTGCTTAAATCATTTTGAAATATGACTATCCGCAACTACAATAACTTTCATAAATACACCTGAAAATAACAAAAAAATAAGGTTTTTATAAGTTTTCTAACTTTTCTAACTTTACAACGATTTCAGATTGTTGTACAATCTCTACATACACATCAAGTTTCGACATTTTATTTACAAGGAGGAACAACATGAGCTTATTCAGAAAAAAATCCATAGAAAGCTTAATTCAGGAATCGGGTGGCACTGGCGTTTCCTTAAAAAAAGATTTAGGTGCTTTTGATTTAACAATGTTAGGTATTGGTGCCATCATCGGTACAGGAATTTTTGTATTAACAGGAGTTGCCGCGGCAGAACATGCTGGTCCTGCCCTAATTTTATCGTTCATTCTCTCAGGTCTTGCATGTGTATTTGCAGCTCTTTGTTATGCGGAATTTGCTTCTACTGTTCCTGTAGCAGGTAGTGCCTACACATACAGCTATGCAACATTTGGTGAGCTAATCGCTTGGATTCTTGGTTGGGATTTAATTTTAGAATATGGCGTAGCTTCTTCTGCTGTTGCAGTAGGGTGGTCTGGCTACTTTCAAGGTTTATTGAAAGGATTCGGTATAACCATTCCTACAGCTTTATCTAGCGCTTATAATCCTGAGAAAGGTACATTCATTGATTTACCTGCTATTCTTATTATTTTAATCATTACATTCCTATTAACAAAAGGCGTTAAAAAATCCGCTCGCTTTAATACAATTATGGTTATTATTAAAGTAGCAGTTATTCTTCTTTTTATCGGTGTTGGCGCATTCTACGTAAAACCTGAAAACTGGACACCCTTTATGCCGTTTGGTTTTTCCGGTGTTGCTACAGGCGCCGCAACAGTTTTCTTTGCTTACATTGGCTTTGATGCTGTTTCAACTGCTGCGGAAGAAGTGCGCAATCCAAAGCGTAACATGCCAATTGGGATTATCGCTTCTCTTGCTGTGTGTACAGCACTTTACATTATTGTTTCCGCAATTCTAACGGGTATCGTACCGTACGACCAGTTAAATGTGAAAAACCCTGTTGCATTCGCACTAAATTATATTAATCAAGATTGGGTTGCCGGTTTTATCTCTTTAGGAGCTATTGTTGGTATTACAACCGTATTACTTGTTATGCTATATGGTCAATCTCGTTTGTTTTATGCAATGAGCCGCGACGGCTTGTTACCAAAGGTATTCTCACGTGTAAACAACAAAACACAAACACCGCGCATAAACAACTGGATCATCGCTATTTTTGTTGCCTTCTTTGCCGGTGTATTACCTCTTAGCAAATTAGCAGAATTAACAAATATCGGTACTCTGTTTGCATTCATTACTGTTTCCATCGGCATTCTCGTCATTCGTAAAACACAACCGAACATTAAACGAGGCTTTCAAGTACCTCTTGTGCCACTTATCCCTATCTTAGCCATTGCATTTTGCGGATATTTGGTTTTACAACTGCCGTTGACAACGTGGATTAGCTTTGGAGGATGGCTGTTAATCGGTTTAGTTATTTACTTCGTATACAGCAAAAAACATAGTAAATTAAATGAATAGAAACAAAAAACAGACAAGCCGTTGCTTGTCTGTTTTTTGTTATACTTTAAATTTTGCAATTCCTTTGTGAAGTCCCTCAGCCATTGCTGTCATCTCTTCAGCAGATGCGGCAATTTCCTCAGATGTTGCCGATTGCTCCTTCGCCGTTTCAGCCACAGTTTGAAGACGCATCGCCATTTCATCCGTTTTGGATGACATTTGTTCAAATACTTGCACAATTTCCTTTGATTGAGTAGATACTTGTTGTATTGCCTCTCTAATACCCGCTATTTTATCATCTACATTCGTAAACGACTCATGAATATTTGTAAATTGCTTTCCTGCAGTTTGTACTGCTTCTAAACCTTGATTCACTTCACTCATTCCTTGCTGCGCTGCCTGAAATGCTTGATTGGCCTCCTCTTGCACCAACTTTACAAGAGCAGTAATATCCTGTGCAGATTTAGCGGATTGCACAGCAAGCTTTCGAACTTCATCAGCTACAACTGCAAATCCTCTGCCGTGCTCCCCTGCTCGAGCAGCTTCAATTGCTGCATTCAGTGATAATAAGTTTGTTTGATCAGCAATCCATTTAATGGCCTCTGTGATGCTGTTAATATCGGTTGAACGTTTATTCAAAGATTCCACATTTTCTGCAACAGCATCAATTGTACTTTGAATTACTGCCATTTGCTTTATTACCGCTTGAATGACATTTTGTCCCTGCATAGACAGTTCCGCAGCATATCCTGCAGATACTGAGACGTCTTGTACATTTATGGCAATACCTTCAATATCTTGCGCTGCTTCTTGCAGCTGCATTTTACTCATATGAATGTGAGACAGCTGTTCCTGCATATCCTGTGATGTGCACTGAATATGCTCTGACACTTGTTGGGTTGCTGCTGTGTTCTCTTCTGACCCGGAGGCAAGTTCGCTCGCTGTTTTTGATACTTGCCCGGCACCTGCTTGGATTTGATGAATAAGTTCCCTTAAGTTCGCTTTCATTGTATTAAATGAATGCGCTAGTATACTTGTTTCATCTTTTGTTCGAATTTGTAAATCTGAAATCGCTAAGTTCCCTTTAGAAATTTCTTCCGCTTGCGCACTAATTAACTTAATTGGTCTTGATAATACAATCGATAAGATAATTCCCACTGCAACAGATAAGATAATAGCACCAGCGCTCATCAGTAGACTCCATCTGAGCTTTTTCTCAATATCAGCCGAACTAGAAGCAACCACCTCATCAATTTCACGTTGCTTTTCTAGCGCCAATTGGTCTGCAATCGTACGAATTTCACGGGATATAGCTAAAATATTTTCTTGTATGGATGTTTCAATCTCATTTTGTTTAATGGCTTGTGTTAACCGTTTTTCATGTGCCTGTACCAATCCCTCAATTTGTCCTAGATATTCTTTGCTTTTTTTATTTGTTTCGTTTTCCTTGATGCTTTGAATTCGTTTTAAAATGATTCCTTGCTCGCTTTGCATCGCTTTTACATCATCCGCTTCTTTTGAAAGCAAATATGAGTAAAACTGACTTTCCAGTCGCGTTGAGGATACTTGAATTAAGCGTGTTTTCTCTAAGTCTTTAGATTCAACTTCAAGCAAATGTGAATACTGATTATGTAGTGACCTCATTCCATAATTTGATATAACAACCACACTGAGCATCAATGCAATGACCAATAAAAAAGAAAACGAAATTTTTTTCCTAATATTCAGCTTCATCCCGGCGCTTCCCCCTTCAACCAAGTTTTAAGTATATGTATCTACTCTTTTATAGTACTAATACTGCATCACCTCTTTTTATTATTATATAACGATACATTCAAAAAAATAAATTTTTTTATTATTTTCTGATTAATTTTCTTTTAATAAAGTGTACTTATTTGCTAATACATCTGAAACGATAGCTGCATTGAATAAATGGATTTCTTTTATCCATACCGCAGTAACATACGATGAAAAATAAAGATTATACTATAAGACTAACCTAATTACCTAAGCAACATAAACAGGAGCGTACCAATCCGGTACGCTCCTGTTTACATTATTTGATAGTTTCTAGTGCTACCGTTAAAACTTTAACAATCAAATCCAAATCAGCTTCTTCAATTGTAAGCGGAGGTGAAATAGCAAGCACATTGTTATATCCAGCAACAGTTGCTCCATTCTTCCCAATGATAACATTCTGTTGTTTACAAGCAGCTATCACACGATTCACAAGAGCGACGTCAAGTGGTTCCTTTGTTGTTTTATCAGCTACAAGTTCGATTCCAACAAGTAACCCCTTCCCCCTCACGTCGCCGACAAGCGAATGTTGAGAAAGAGCGGATCGCAGGCTCTCTAGCAACTGCGCTCCTAGTTTAGCCGATCGTTGAAATAAATGTTCTCGCTCCATAATTTCTAAGTTTTTAAGCGCTAGCGCGCATGCAGCTGGGTTACCACCAAATGTATTAATATGACGGAAATAATCATATTCTTCTGAGCCTTTAAACGCTTCGTAAATTTCTCGTTTAACAGCAGTTGCCGAAAGCGGCAAGTAAGCACTTGTTAACCCTTTGGCCATTGTAATAATATCTGGACTTACACCATAATGCATAAAACCAAATGGCATACCGGTACGTCCAAAACCACAAATTACTTCGTCAACAATTAATAGTGCTCCGTGCTTTTCGCAAACCTTTTTCACACCTTTCATATAACCATCAGGTGGCATTAAAATCCCTCCACCTGTAATGATAGGTTCCATAATCACAGCTGCAACGGTTTCGCTTAATTCCCACGTCATCGCATTATCCACAGCTTGCACAGATTGCAGTTGCTCAGATGATGCCCCACTTTCGGGAAAGCGATAGCTATCAGGTGGTGCCACATGAAGAAATCCAGGTGCGAGTGGCTCATATTTATATTTACGTTGGGCTTGCCCTGTTGCAGCTAGTGCTCCTATGGAATTACCATGGTACGCTCTATATCTAGACACAATTTTATAACGACTTCCTTCTCCTTTTTGCTGGTGATATTGACGAGCGATCTTAAACGCGGTCTCATTTGCCTCTGATCCACTATTGGAAAAGAAGATTACATAGTCGCCGCCAAGCAGTTCATTCAACTTTTCAGCCAATGCGATGGCCGGACCATGACTTTGCGTCATCGGTACATATGCAAGTTTTTTTAATTGTTCATATGCTGCTTCCGCAAGGTCTTCTCGTCCATATCCAACATTTACGCACCATAGGCCAGCCATCGCATCGAGATAACGATTTCCGTTTTCATCTGTAATCCACGCCCCGCTTGCTGTATCAACAACCATTGTAGCATCCGGACTATATGGGCGCATCCCGTGCCAAACATATTTCTCGTCTTTCACTAAAGACTCTCCGCTTTGTCTCGTTACCACTATATTTCCCCCCTTAAAAATCAAATCGTGACGTAATCATTTTTTTTCTTGTAAAAAAGTTTACGCCATCCTTTCCATTTACATGTAAGTCGCCATAGAACGAATCCTTCCAACCAGAAAACGGGAAAAATGCCATCGTTGCCGGCACGCCAACGTTAACACCAAGCATCCCCGCATCCGCTTCTTCTCGAAATTGTCGAATCGCTTTCGCATCCCTCGTATAAATGGTTGCTCCATTACCGTAGCGAGATTTCTCAATATAAGACAGGGCTTCATCTAAATCCTCCGCGCGCAATACACTTAAAACCGGAGCAAAGATTTCTTCTTTTGCAATCGTCATTTCAGGTGTAACATGGTCGAATACAGTCGCTCCTAAAAATATCCCTTCTGGCATAGATTCCATTTCCTTGCGTCCGTCACATAGAAGAATTGCACCTTCTTTCACGCCTGCTTCAATATAACCAATTACTTTTTCACGATGGGACTCACGAATAACCGGTGTCAGCAATACATCTTCATCCATACCACTTCCAATGCTTAATGCCATTGCTTTTTCTTGCAGTACATCTACAAACTTATCATTTTCACCTACTACCACAACAGCACTACATGCCATACAACGCTGCCCAGCACTACCAAAAGCGGAGGAAACAATATGTTCTGCCGCTTTTTTGATATCTGCATCAGGCATGACAACATGATGATTCTTCGCACCCGATAACGCTTGTACTCGTTTTCCTTGCGTTGCAGCACGCTGATACACATATTTTGCGACAGGCTGTGAGCCTACAAATGAAATTGCTTTGACATCCGGATGATCAAGTAGACCATTTACCACATCATGAGCACCATGCACAATATTTAATACTCCGTCTGGTGCACCTGCTTGTTGAAATAATTCTGCAAGCCGGTTTGCTAGCATCGGAGTACGTTCAGAAGGCTTTAAAACAAATGTATTTCCACATGCAATTGCTAAAGGGAACATCCAAAGCGGTACCATCATCGGAAAATTAAATGGCGTAATTCCCCCAATCACACCAAGTGGATATCGGAACATTTCCGAGTCTATGTCCTCTGCAATACCAGATAACGTTTCTCCCATTAAAAGCGTTGGCGCACCAGAAGCAAACTCCACACACTCTATACCTCGTTGGACTTCACCGTACGCTTCCTTGTATGCCTTTCCGTTTTCTTTTACAATCAATTTTGCTAATTCTTCATGCTGCTCGGTTAGTAGGGAATGGTACTTGAACAAAATACGAGCGCGTTTGGGCGTAGGTGTATTCTTCCATGTTATAAATGCTGTTTTTGCCGCCTGTACAGCCATATGCACATCAGCAACGCTTGAAATATTGACCTTAGCTATAACTTCTTTTGTAGCCGGGTTTAGCACATCCAATACTTCCGTTCCTTGCGAATTCACCCAATTACCGCCGATCAAATTTTTTAACACCTGTGTATCCGTAGCCGTCATAAAACTCCTCCTCTATAAAAATGGCTTTCTATTATTATCTCGTATATTAACGGTTCATTCATTAGACAGAATGTCAAATTTGCAACAGCGTTTCTGCTACAAGTTGACTACTGCACATTCTTTTTTCCTGTTGTACGATGAAACGAAAGTATCACAGACTTTTTTCGTATGTTTTCATTCGTTTTGTAGTAAGTAAGTAATCATATGCTTGAAGCATAAATTCAATAACTAACCGCTTATTAGGCTTCATGAAGTCTTCACCGAGAAGTTGTTCAAGCTTGGTGATACGATGATATAATGTTTGTCGTACAACAAACAATTTTTTAGCTGTCTCCTGCTTGGAACCGTGACACGCTAAATATACGCGTAATGTCTCTATCAGCTTTCCTTTATATTTTTGGTCGTACCAAATGACCGGCTCTAAATATTCCATGACAATCTCTTGTAGGTCTTCATGCTTATACATGGAAAGTAAACGGTACATATGCATATCTTCATAGAAACGGCAATCACTTTGCATCACTTGCTGTATTTTGATGGTCTCCTTTGCAGTTCGAAGTGCTTTTGGAAACTCATCCAAAAACTCTACAAATTTTCCGATACCTACAAAAAAAGCATATTTTTGTTTTCTCATAAAATCGGTCTGCAACAGACGCTCAAGTGCTTGTTCTAAACGCTGTTTTACTTTTCCTTCACGCTGATTCAGCAATATAACTGAAAGTTCATTTCGCTTTTCTGTACATAAAGAAAAAAAGCCAAACTGTTCAAAGATAGTCCGAAACAGCAACTTATAGTAAGTAAAATCCGCATCAGCGCCCTGAAATTTAGAAACGCATACCGTTCCACCTTTTGTAGCTACAATTCGATGACTACATAAAATATCATCAATCTCTCTTTCTTCATATTCACCAGCCAACCAGCTATGTACCCATTCACTTTCTTCTACTCTTCTTTTCTCGGCAACAAATAGATCACGTAACAAAAATTGTGCAATGGCTGTTGCAGTCCGATCTAACATTAGATTATCGTACTCTGTTACATCACGATTACCAAACAGATAGAGCTGCGCATAGTCTTGCCCAAACAAACGAATGCATTGTTGCAGTGTACGCTGCGTATTTGGCTTTATACAAGCTCCTGTTGGAAACAAAATTTCTGTTTCTTCCATTTGAAACAAGACCGCATGACCTGTATGCTCATGTAGCAACTCTACAATCTCTTCATAGCTCCGTACAGATAGCAGCTTTTTATTGAGTATCTGTGAATAGCATTCAAGATCTCTAATCATTTGATATTGTTTATTAATAAGATAAGAATGAATATCTTGTGTAATTTCCACATAAGGAACTTCTTCTTGAAATAATAAAACTGGAAAGTGGTGCTCATTTGCTAACGAGATAATCCGGGGAGAAATAGAAAACGGTTGTCTTGTCATATCAATACATAGTGCTGCTGCTTGTATTTCAATGAGTTCTTCAAGAAAAGATGTAAACAACGATTCATCCTCTCGCCAACCAAGACCAGTAGATAAGATGAGCTCATTTCCTTTTAAAAGCGACTTAATATCGGTCACTTCTAGAATATGTACCCACTTGACAGTTCGATTCAGCCCACGGTTGCCTGCAATAATTTCCACATGTCCGAAATGCTTACGCTTCAACACATCACAGACGGTTAACGGGAAGTGATGCATATCTCCACCCCTCTTAACAGGTAATAGCTATACTATTCTTTTTTTTTTCTGCCATTCCTGCCCGACATACATCCCGCTGTAGATTTATAAAAAAACAAAGACCGGTTTTCCCCGGCCTTCATCGCAACAATTTTACTGAAAAGTATTTCCGTGCATCAGCTGTTTGGATATGCAATGTAATATGATCCTCCGCTTTTTGAAACAAGACGAAGGCACCATCTAAATCTTCGTGCACACTCACAATTTGATAGCCTCTTTCTAACAAAAAATCAATTTTTTCACGTTCTGCTATAAACTCATTGTAAGACATAACATATCTCCTTTACATTGGTCGTCCTTCTTCACTCACAACCTCTATATCTAGGGGCATATCAATTTGCCAATCCCGGCCAACTGTAATTCCTAAGAAAACATCATCACTCGGTGTTTCTAATTCTGCTTGTTGATACACTTTGAACCACCAGTATTTTGCTAGTATATAATATACAGCTGCACCAACAATAAAACCGACAACAAACGAATACGTAGCTAATGCATATGCAGCTGCTCCGCCGATAATCCAAGCAAGAAATCCCGCAATATTAAACCCTTTGTAGTAGCGAAATTGTCCATCATACTCGTATAAATCCGGCACATTGACTCGTCTTTTACGAAGTAAGTAATAATCTGCAAATAAAATACCTACAATTGCTGAAAGCACACCGCCTACAATTAGAAGTGCTGGAATGATGACGCTAAATAAACTCCAAGGCTGCGCGAAAGAGCCAATCAATCCCGCTAGTACAACCCCTACCCAAAACGGAACTCTCGGACCTCCCACATTAGAAAAAATGGTTGCTGCCGGAATAAGGTTCGCAGCTACGTTTGTTGACCACTGCGCCAGCACAATCATCAGCAGTAAAATTCCAAGTATAAACCCACTTGCTGCTTGCTGCAGCGCAACAACCGGATCGGCGTTTTTAACAGCAATATACGATACTGCACCAATTACGACCATAAATGTTTGTGTAAGTGTAAGTGCCACAACATTCCCTATTAGAGAAGCTTGATTACGCTTGAACCAATTTCTTTCATACTTAGGTGCTTGAATAAAACGAGACAGCGACGGCATATCGGCAGCTAACGTAGACCAAAATCCCATGTTGCTCATAATAACAACAATAAAGGCGGTGACTGCTGCACCTCCTGTTACTGGACTTTCAATCCAACTCCAAACGTCTCTACCTTCTTGCAATGCTTTATCGGACAACGTTGTATACATCCAAGCGGAAATTAAGATAATGATTGGTGCTGCTAAATCAGCAAAGCGTTCAACCGCTTTAATACCGAGGGCTGTGTTAAATACCTGCAGTACGGCAAATAATACGTAGCATAAAAACCAATTGTCAAATCCGTATAATGCATTCAAAATGGCATTAATGGCTGTTGATCCGAAATACGTATTAATTCCAAACCAGCACGAAGCCGCAAATCCACGAATTATCGAAGGGATATGCGTACCCATTGTTCCAAATGGAGCACGCATATATACAGGGAACGACAAACCATGCTCAATACCAATATCACCAATGATTGTCATAAACAATCCGATTGCAATAGACCCGATTAACGTTGCTACAATGACCCAACTAAGCGGTAAGTTTTGCACCCCTGCTCCGCCAATTGCGAAGGCAGCTAGCACAACTGCCATACCGACCCATATAAATGCAAATCCCCATGCTCCTATTTTTTTATCTGCATGAGCCACGGGTAATAAGTCCGGTGATTTTAAGTAATCTGCTCGTTTCGTCATATCGCTCCTCCTCTCCTATAGCACAGTTACATTTTCTTTTGATGCGAGAGCACTTCCATACTGCGCACGTTTCACATATTGACCTTGTCCTGGCTTTCCGACAAATTGTTTATCACGCACAATAAATTCACCGCGGCTTAGTACACTCACAGGTTCACCTGTTACACACATTCCTTCAAATGTACTGTAATCTACCGCCATATGATGTGTACGAGCGGATATGACACGTTCCACATATGGATCAAAAATAACCAAGTCTGCATCAGAACCGACTGCGATGGTTCCCTTTCTTGGGAACAAGCCAAATAACTTTGCTATTTTAGTAGACGTAATATCAACAAACTGATTGAGCGAAATGCGCCCTTTTTTCACACCTTCTGAAAATAAAATACTGACTCGGTCTTCAATGGTTGGACCTCCATTCGGAATTTTGGTAAAGTCGTCCTTCCCAAGGTCTTTTTGGCCATAGAAGTCAAAGGAACATTGGTCAGAACCTAACGTTTGTAATTGTCCATTTTTCAAAGCCGTCCAAAGCGCTTCCTGATGATGTTTTTCTCGTAAAGGCGGTGACCACACGTATTTTGCACCTTCAAAGTTTGGTTTTTCTAAATAAGATTGATCAAGCACCAAATATTGAGGACACGTCTCTCCCCACACATCAAATCCTGCGTTTCTCGCCTCAGTAATTTTTTGTACCGCTTCACGGCAAGAAACGTGCACAACATACAATTGTGAATTTGCGAGGCCTGTAAGCTGACATGCTCGGCCTGTTGCTTCCCCTTCTATCTCAGGTGGTCTTGTCAATGCATGATAGATAGGATCGGTATTGCCTTCTGCGAGCGCTTGCTTCGTCAAGTACTCAATCACATCACCATTTTCAGCATGTACCATGACGAGAGCACCTAATTTTTTTGCTTCAAGAAGCGTCCGATATAATGTACCGTCATCTGCCTGAAACACATTTTTATATGCCATAAACACCTTAAAAGATGTAATCCCTTCTTGAATAACCTTTGGTAATTCCTGTAATACTTCATCCGTAATTTCGCCTATCATGAGATGGAATCCATAGTCGATGACCGCTTTTTCTTTTGCTTTTGCATGCCATGTGTTGATAGCTGTTTGCAGGGGCTCTCCCTTGTTCGTTAAACAAAAATCAATAATTGTGGTCGTACCGCCAAAGGCTGCAGCAATGGTACCTGTCTCGAAATCGTCCTTCGTTACCGTACCACCAAAAGGCATATCCAAATGGGTATGCGGGTCAATCGCGCCCGGAAACACATAACGTCCGCTCGCATCAATTACCTCCGCCCCTTCTGGTGACAAGCTTTTTCCAATTGCGGTAATCACGCCATTCTCGATACAAATATCACCTTGGTATGTATCAGAAGCGGTTACAATGATTCCATTTATAATCAGTTTTTTCATAATATCCTCCTTTATTTTACTGGCTGATTTAACAGCGTACACGCGGATTGCCTCTCATTCCAAGTCATCGGTGGCAGCTCATGCGGAAGCTCTACCATAGAAATAGCTCCCTCCTCCGGACAAACAATGGAGCATAGGTTACAACCAACACAGTCTTCCTCTCGTACCCGCAAATACGATTTTCCCTTCTCGTCCTTCAACATATCAATGCATTGGTGTGACGTGTCCTCACAGGCGATATGACACTTATTGCAGTTGATACATACATCTGTATTAATACGAGCTACAACCTTATAGTTCAAATCTAAATTACCCCAATCTGAGTAGCGCGGAACTGCTTTTCCAACCAAATCCATAACAGAAGCAATGCCCTTCTCATCTAAATAGTTATGCAGGCCATCAAGCATGTCCTCGACAATTCGAAAGCCGTGGTGCATAGCAGCTGTACATACCTGTACACCAGTTGCTCCCATTAACATAAACTCTACCGCATCGCGCCAACTTGACACCCCGCCCATGCCAGAAATGGGTACAGAAATGTGCGGATTCCGTGCACATTCAGCAACCATATTTAATGCAATCGGCTTCACTGCCGGTCCGCAATAGCCACCATGGGCTCCTTTTCCCGCAACATGCGGGATGGTATTCCACGTATCCAAATCTACACCCGCTAGGCTATTGATGGTGTTAATCATACTCACTGCATCTGCACCGCCTCGAACAGCTGCTTCAGCAGTAACTGTAATATCAGTGATATTTGGTGTAAGTTTAACAATAACAGGTGTTTGGGCTACTTCTTTTACCCAATATGTTTGTTTTTCGACCAGTTCCGGCACCTGTCCGGATGCTGAACCCATACCGCGTTCAGCCATACCATGCGGACATCCAAAGTTGAGTTCTAGTCCATCTACACCTACAGCCTCGACACGCTTGACAATTTCATGCCACTTTTCCTGCTTTGGCTCTACCATCAAAGAAGCAATAACAGTATGATTTGGGAAACGTTTTTTTGTTTCATAGATCTCCTTCAAATTCACCTCTAAAGGACGATCTGTAATTAGTTCAATATTGTTAAAACCTGCAACACGCTGCCCGTTAAAGCTGACTGCTGCAAATCGGGAAGAAACGTTTAAAATAGGTTCCCCCAGCGTCTTCCATACCGCACCACCCCAACCAGCCTCAAATGCCCGCTGTACTTGATAACCGGAATTAGTGGGAGGCGCGGAGGCGAGCCAAAACGGGTTAGGCGATTGAATGCCTGCAAAGTTGATTCGTAAATCCGCCATGTTATACCTCCTTTAGTTGTGCTTCTTTTTGCAATACCTCATGAATCGCATGTGCTGTTAATTTTCCTTGCTGAGCGGCGGTTACAACCATGGCCTCCCCCTGTCCTTTTCCGAACACCACATCACCACATGCAAATACTTTCGGATGAGAAGTGCGATGCGCCTTATCAATTGTGAGAACGCCGTCTGTATGATGGAGGCCAAAGCTTTCTATTAAGCTAGTATGACGCTTTTGACCAATTGCTTTAATAACACCATCTGCAGGTAAAATGAATTCTGATCCAGCAATCGGTATGGGACGTTTACGTCCATCTTCCCCTGCCTCTGATAGCTTCATTTTTATGCACTCGATTGCAGTTACCTTACCGTTTGTTCCAATAATCCGCTTTGGTACTGTTAACCAGCGAAATTCAACACAATCCTGCTTTGCAAATTCATATTCAAAGTCATACGCCGTCATTTCTGCTCTTGTACGGCGATATAAGATTTTTACATTTTCAGCCCCTAGTCGAACGGAACATGTCGCCGCATCAATCGCGGTATTTCCTGCACCAATGACAATTATATTTTTTCCAATATATTTGGTAGGGAGTGTCCGCTTTGTTTCTTTGACAAATTGAATTGCATCGTATACACCTTCTAATTGTTCTCCAGGAATATGAAGATTAGGTACATCTCCCATTCCAATTGCTAATACGACCGCATCGTATGTTGCTAGCAAATCATCAGGCATTATATCTTTTCCGATTCGCGTATTGACTCGTATCGTCACCCCAAGTTTTTTGACTTGTTCCACTTCCCAGCGTGCAATACTTTGAGGCAAACGGAAGGAAACAATTCCATACGTGTTTAATCCTCCTGCTTCTTCATCCGCTTCAAAAATGGTAACCTCGTATCCTTTACGTGCTAGTTCTCGTGCTGCCGATATCCCTGCCGGTCCACCACCAACAACCGCGACAGTTTTGCCGTTATATTTTCTAGGTGTAAAGAGCGTTTGTTCATTCACAATGGCCCAATCTGTTGCATAGCGTTGTAAATTCCCAATCATAATCGGCTTTGTTGAATGATTTAAGACACAAGCGCCCTCACACAACTCTTCTGTTGGACATACCCTTGCGCAACTAGCACCTACCGGATTTGCCTCCATAATCGTCTTCGCAGATCCCTTCATATTGCCAGATGCAATTTTTTTGATAAAAGACGGAATGTCAATTCCAGTGGGACATGCGTTGATGCAAGGTGCATCGTAGCAATACAAACAACGATTTGCTTCTTCTACCGCCTCTCGCTTTGACAAAGCACTTTCAATTTCTTGAAAGTTATTCTCTAATCGCAAATGGTTCAACTTGTCTCCCCCCTTCAACATCACAACACAAAGCTATCACGATAAGTTCTTTATAATTGTAATAATTTTCTGATAAATTTACATTAGACAATCAGTTAAATGATTACACAAGCTTATTTACCACTATGTACAGAAATATTGTCAGAAAATCTGACGTGAACTAGAAAAGCGCAAGCGGCTCGTTTAGCTCCATAGGACAGAGGTTCCCGGCACAAAAAGGCGTTTTTTGCCTTTATGGGCTGGGGTTCTCTGACCGAAGGAGCTAGCCGCTGGAACTAGACAATAGAAAAGCGCAAGCGGCTCATTTAGCTCCATAGGACAGAGGTTCCCAGCACCAAAAGGCGTTTTTTGCCTTTATGGGCTGGGGTTCTCTGACCGAAGGAGCTAGCCGCTGGAGCTAGACAATAGAAAAGCGCAAGCGGCTCGTTTAGCGCTTAAAATGAGTATGAGATTGCATGCTCATATAAAAAAAGAGACATTTGTAGTAATTTTGTATCTACAAACATCTCTTTTAGGATTTATTGGGCGACTTTCCCACGCTTTTTTTGACTCTAGCGCATTTATCTGGCGACTTTAACGAGTAATTTGGCAACTTTCCTAAATAATTCAGCAACTACAGCAAATATTTAAATTTTTTATATATTCGATAAGAGTACCTGACTATATCAAGCAATGTGTAGGGCACTTTAATGCGCCGTTTATAAAACAAAGGAAGATATATACGATAATAAGCCCTAACAAGATCTCTCCATTTTGTGTCTTCTCCTTGTTTATAAAAATCTGATATGTCAACCACATATCCACGATTATTATGCATCATTACATTTTTACCATGCACATCATAAGGATTAAGACCTCTCTCTTTTGCATAACTAAGCGCTTCATTTACATCGATAATCACGGATTCTGGAATCGGGAGGCCGCGATGAAATGCATCATACAACGTAATTCCATATAACCTTTTCAGTATCAGATATACATCTCCTTTATGTAATAACTGAGAGTACGCAGGATGATCACCTAGTCTTTTATATACATCCGCTTCTTTTTCTAAACAAGCAAAATCCCTGGCATATACCTTTACAACCCAATCTGGATAATCTACATGTGTAAATACCCCTGCGTAGTTGCCAGTTCCTACACATTCCCATTCACTAGGAATTCGAGTAATACGCACAGGATCATATACATATTCACTTTCTAATATCAATTCGGGTAATAACTGGTGTTCAATCATTTCTATAAAGCTGTAGATGCTGTTCATATTTCCCCCACTGCAGAAGCGTCTGCATTCTTACTAATTTCTTTTTATATTTGTTTGTATAAGAATCCGAATTGCTATGTCCTACCTATTTCCTTCATTACAATTTAAAAAATAATTTATTCTTTTCCTATATACCTTGAAAACATCTTCACTATCATCTTTGTTTTTAGTATAATTTTTGTATATCTAAATATTTTTCTATTAAAAGATTGGAGATTATATTATGAGTCCATTATTTTTTAAAAAGAAAACAAAAAGTGTTTTCCTATTCAATGATTTACCTCAATATGAAGAGAAAGTAAGCTTACACAAAGATCATGCTGCCTTAAACAAACATATTGACATGATTGGATTAGAAAAAAAAGATCTCGCCATTCTATTACTTTTACAACCTATTATACAGCAACATATGGAAGAAATTCTAACCGATTTTTACAAAAACATCGGGGCTGAGGCACATTTATCAGAAATTATTAATGAAAACAGTACAGTAGAAAAATTAAAAGGCACATTAGCAACACACATTAGCGAAATGTTCAGTGGTACAGTTGATGCAATTTTCATGGAAAAAAGACAGAAGATTGCAATGACACATTTCCGAATTGGTCTGAAGCCAAAATGGTATATGGCTGCGTTCCAACATCTGCTGATGTATGTATCAGATGTTATCTCACTTCACGTTAAGGACCTAACCGAATACAAGCTTGCTATGCAGGCGGTTTCTAAGATGTTTACACTAGAACAGCAGCTCGTACTCGAAGCATATGAAAACGAAGTCAAGCAAAACAATGAAGCAAACATCCAAAAACAACAAGCACTTCGTAACAACCTTAGCGGTGTCGCTCAGCAATTAGCAACTGTCGCCGAACAAACAAGTCGCTCAGTTTCTGCCATAAATGAACAAACAAAAGATCTGAATGGCATGTCTGTTCAGACTTTGGAAATTGCAGCAACAACAGAAACGGCTGCTGAAAAAGGAAAACATGATTTAGATAATCAACAAACATTAATGAACCGTATTCAAGAAAGCACAGAAGATATTATGGATAAAATCACAGTGTTACATAATGTATCCAACGAGATTCATAACATTGCAAGCATTGTTACCGCGATTGCTGAACAAACAAATCTATTGGCGCTAAACGCAGCCATTGAGGCAGCGCGTGCGGGTGAGCATGGTAAAGGTTTCGCCGTAGTAGCAGACGAAGTTCGTAAACTGTCTGAAGAGACCAAAGTTTCCGTTTCAGGTGTTTCCGATTTAATCGCTAAAATTAATGAACAAATTGCTATGACGTCTAATCGTATGAAAGATGTAGCTGAACTGATTAAACAAAGTCATAGCCAAACAGAAAAAATGAGCGAATCATTTGAAACAGTGCTGTTAAGCATTCATTCTAATAAAGCACAAAATGTACAAACACAAGAAGAGTTACTTAAGATTTCACGCATGATTCAAGATGCGAATGAGGCAGTAAAGCAGGTGTATTATTCTGCAGAAGAACTGAACACGCTGTCAGCGCAATTGTAAAAGCAAAAGGATTGAGCATATTCGCTCAATCCTTTTGTTGTATCTCTATCCCTCTCTTATTATAATAATGATAGAATTGGTGTATATAAGCCCATGTAGTTTTTTCGACACATAACTAGAACGGCTGGTTAGATATTTGGTATGGGCACCTCTTTAGCCCTGCTCGCAACTACATATCGCCCGTTTTTCTTTCCTCACTGTCAAGAATGTCGTTTTTCTATGTGCGCTTATATAGAAAGGTGGTTTCCTTTGAAAAATAGAGTTGCGCTATATGATATTATTTTTTTTCTTGTCTTCCCGCTCGTTGTATGGAATTATGGTCGTGATATAATTGGTGATTATTACGCAATGCTCCTTTCTTCTGTACCTGGTATCATCTACAGCGTATATCGATTTGTGGTTTTGAAGCAATTCAATATATTCGGTATTTTTATGCTTGCTAACTTAATACTTGGCGCACTTGTAGATGTTTTAGCAGGTTCTGCCATACAACTTCTTTGGAACAATGTATATTATGCATATGCCTTAGCTGCTGTATTTGCACTGACAGCACTGTTTCGAAAACCACTTGCCTTGTACTTTGCATTAGATCTTGCAGAGTTGCAGGGCCAGGACCGAGGCAAACTACGTGAACTGTTTATGAGCAAGAAGCTGTTCAATGTGTTTCAGCTAATTACACTCGGCTTCGCTGTTCGCGATATTGTTTTAGCCAGCTTAAAAGTTTGGCTCATTACTAAATACGGTGTAGAAGCGTTTGATAAGGGCATTATTTTGCGTCAAGCAATCAACTGGGGCTTCTCAGCTATTTTTGTAATTGGATTTTTATATGTTGCCAAAGCGGTGCAAGATGCTTCACCATCAGAAGAATCATTGGAAAAAAGCAACTAAATTTAGTTGTTTTTCTCTTATCTACACGTTTGCTATGATATAACAAAAGCTGGGGGGACTACATATGTTTTTTGCTTTTCAAGTAGATGAAGATATTACATTACGACTACTCGACATGTCGCAGGCTGATCTCATTTTTAAAGCGTCAAACACTTCTCGTGAACATTTGCGACGCTGGCTCCCCTGGGTAGACGACACCCATACGTTAGAAGATACAAAGAAATTTATTCAAGCAACAATGGATCAATTTGCGCAGCATAAAGGGTTTTGTACAAGCATTTGGTGGCGCGATGAGTTTGCCGGTATCATTGACTTTCATGGTTTACATACAACACTCAATAAAATCGAGATTGGCTATTGGTTACTTGAAAAACATCAAGGAAGAGGAATCATGACAAAGGCGTGCCGAGCTTTTGTAGATCATGCTTTTTCCGTGATGAAGCTAGAGCGCGTTGAGATTTTGGCAGCAGTCGGAAATACAAAGAGCCAAGCAATTCCAAAGCGCCTTGGCTTTAAGCAAGAGGGAGTCCTTCGAAAGTGCACAAAAACCTCAGAAGGACTTGAAGATGTTGTTATCTTCGGGCTATTAAAAGACGAATGGACAAAACAAGAGCACTAAATCAGCGCTCTTGTTTTGCCCATTTATTATGTCGCCCTATGTTTTCGTACGCATGAAGTGACCCTTCCCCTAGACATGGATAGAAGCATGATCGGTTTCTAAACACTCAGCAGTAATAGCTATCCTATATATATAACAAGCCACCACCACTTCATTGTCACAATCATTATGGTGCCTCCTTTATTGTTGAATTTCGACATAAAATACATCGTTCCCCTTATAACTCCAATCCCTTAACAATTTCCCTGGATTTTTTTCATTTTTCGCACTTTCCCGATTTACACTTGTAGAAATTTCTGTTAGTTTGTAGAGAAAGGAGGGATTTTTTATGCGATATGCTATTGTAACAGGGACCTCTCGTGGTTTAGGAGAAGCAATTGTACGCAAACTTCTCGAGCAAGAAATCATTGTGTTTTCCATATCTAGAAGCAGGAACACCTCACTAGAAGAATTTGCAAAACAAACCAATACCTTGTTTTACCCTTTCGGTTTTGACCTTAGCAATATTGACAGCATTGCGGACTTAACAGATGAGATTTTTGCATTAATGGACGTCGACAGTGCACAAGCTCTTTATCTAATCAATAACGCTGGTATGCTGGCACCAATAAAGCCTATTGGACGAGCGGAAACAAAACAACTTATCACAAATGTACACGTTAACTTGTTGGCACCTATGTTACTGACTCACGAATTCTTAAAACGTACACAAGATGCACCTGTCGACAAGCGTATTGTTAATATCTCATCCGGCGCAGGGACAAGCCCTTATTATGGCTGGGGGGCATATTGTACAGCCAAAGCAGGTATTAATATGTTCACACGTTGTATAGCGCTAGAAGAAGAAGGAAAAGAGTACCCGGTAAAAGTAATTTCATTTGCACCAGGCGTAGTTGATACAGATATGCAAGCCGAAATTCGCAGTACCGATAAAGAAGATTTTATGAACGTAGAACGTTTTCATGCTTTGAAAGAAGAAGATAAGCTCCTTTCTCCCGACTACGTTGCGCAAGCGGTTGTCAATTTACTCCAAGCTAATGATTTTGAACAAGGCGGTGTCATACGCATTGATGAAAAATCATGAGAAAAGCCTGCACAAGCAGGCTTTTCTTTTATAAAAATACCTTTTCTTCAATCTCGCGCACGAGCTTCTTCACAAATACTTCGGCTGAAAGACTTACTGAATCCGGTTGTCCATATTTCCGTGCATTCACAGTTTCCTCCGCTGCTTCTTGGTCGCCAACAACGATAATATACGGTATCTTTTTTATTTGTGCTTCTCTGACTCTGTAGCCCAGCTTTTCTGCTCTTACATCAAGCTCTACACGTATACCTATTTGCTGCAGTTTACTTTCAATTTGCTTAGCGTACGCTGCATGCACGATATGAGATACCGGGATAATCTTTACCTGCACAGGCGCCAGCCATAAAGGAAAAGCCCCAGCAAAATGTTCAATCATAATTCCAAGGAAACGATCAATGGAACCGAACACGGCACGATGAATAACAACAGGTCTTTGCTTCTGATTTTGCGCATCTACATAATGCAAATCAAACTTTTGCGGCATTTGAAAATCCAGCTGAACTGTTCCGCACTGATGGCTTCGATGCAAAGCGTCTTTAATGTGAAAATCAATTTTCGGACCATAAAATGCACCATCACCTTCATTAATACGGTAAGAGTATCCCAGTTTTTCCAAAACATTTTGCAGCGCTTGTTCTGCTTTTTCCCATTGACTATCTTCTCCCATGGAATTCTCCGGTCTTGTAGATAGCTCTACTTCATATTTAAAACCAAGCGTACGATATACTTGATCGATCAGTGCTACAGCTGCTTGAATTTCATCTTCTATCTGCTCAGGCGTAGCAAATATATGGGCATCATCCTGGCAAAATGTGCGAACTCGAAGCAGCCCGTTGAGCGCTCCGCTATATTCGTGGCGATGTACTTGGCCAAACTCTGCCATACGTATCGGCAGTTCTCGGTAGGAATGCAGTTTATGTTTAAACATCAGCATATGCCCAGGACAGTTCATCGGCTTCATCGCAAAGCTCGTATTATCCACTTCTGAAAAATACATGTTTTCTTTATAATGATCCCAGTGCCCTGAGTTTTCCCACAGTTTACGATTCATCATAAAAGGTGTTCTCACCTCTTGATAGCCTCGCGCTTCTTGTACACCTCTTAAAAATGCTTCAAGCTTGTTTCGCAGTAGCTGTCCTTTCGGGAGGTAGAATGGCATACCAGGCGCTTCCTCTGAAAACATAAACAATTCGAGTTCATTGCCTAGTTTACGATGATTGCGCTTTGCTGCCTCTTCTAAAAAAACGAGGTGACTCTCTAACTCTTTAGATGTTGCAAACGCAATGCCATATATACGCTGTAATACTTGCTTGTCACTATCTCCTCTCCAATAAGCACCGGCCACATGTGTTAATCGAAATGCTTGTAGTGCACCTGTTGACGGTAAATGCGGACCACGGCATAAATCTACAAACTCTCCCTGCCGATATAATGTGATGTTTTCTCCTGCTGGAATATCCTGCAGAAGCTCCAACTTCAGATTGTCATTTTGAAACAATATTTGCGCTTGCTCACGACTCACTTCCAGTCGTTCAATCGGCAAATTTTCTGCAACAATATTCTTCATCTCTTGCTCAATTCGCACGAGGTCTTCGGCACGAACACGTTCTGTCACGTCCATATCGTAATAAAATCCATTTTCAATTACGGGACCACCCCCTAGTTTTACATCCCCATACAACCTTTTTACTGCCTGGGCCAAAACATGTGCAGCAGTATGTCTCATCATATCAATACCTTCTTTGACTGACGATGTGATGATTTCTAGCATCGCATCATGATAGATTGGTCTTTGTAAGTCAAACAGCTCGCTATTCACCTTTGCGCCAAGTGCTTTCTTGTGTAAACTAAGACTAATATCAGCTGCAATTTGTGCAGATGTAATACCTTTTTCATACGACTTCTTCTTTCCATCTGGTAAAGAAATTTCAATACATTGCATCCTACTCACTCCATTTTGTCTAAAATATAAGCTCTGCTAAAGTTTATTGTTGATTTCCGTTACCGGGGTTCGCTTTCCGCGGGCGGTCAGGGAACTATCTCAGCGCTATGCACCTGCGAGATCTATCTTTGACTCGCTCTTTTCCGGCAGGAGTCTCGCCCCTTTCACTCCCATCAACAAGTGCCCATTAGTAACATGAGGCTTTAACACAGCCAAAATATAAAAAACGCACTCATCCCTGTAATAGGGACGAATGCGCTACACCCGTGGTTCCACCCAAATTCCCTTCATATGACGGCTTTGTTTACCTTAACGCGGCTTAGACGGCACTGGTTCACCAATGCACTCCAAGGTGGTAAATGATTTTCCTGCGTTAGAAAGCTCTCAGCTCTGCTTCCCTCTCTGTAAACCGGTCTCAATCATTCATGTCCTTTTCTTCGCTTTTTCCAAATAAAAAACACATTCATCCCTATATCATAGGGACGAATGTGTTACACCCGTGGTTCCACCCAAATTCCCGTCATACAACGGCTTTGTTTACCTTAACGCGGCTTAGACGGCACCGGTTCACCAATGCACTCCAAGGTGGTAAATGATTTTCCTGCGTTAGAAAGCTCTCAGCTCTGCTTCCCTCTCTGTAAACCGGTTTCAATCATTCATGTCCTTTTCTTCGCTTTCATATGTTATTTTATAATATACACAACAGTCAAAAAGTTTGCAAATATTTTTTGAAACTATTTGCAATAACATGCCTATTTTGCAATACGTCATTGATATATGGGATCGTGTAGTGTTTCTCATAGATACGCAACTAGAGAATAAAAAAGCTAAAGTAACTCAACATAGGTATACTACCTCGATTACACCGTCCATTCTTCTCTTCTTAAGAAAAAATTTTTTATTTGTGCTCATCATTATGTGCAACTTCCTTAAAATTATATTGACTATATAAAAAAACTGCCGGTATGTTGACCGACAGTTTTTTGCTTAGATCATATATACACGTGCTTCGTATGGTTGCAATTCAAATGCATGCACGTTTTCATGTACTTCTACATCATAGTTACATAGTACTAGCTCACTTGTAGACAAGCTAAGACCTGTACATTCATAATGTGCTGTTTCTTTAGATAAGTTTGTAATAACGACTGCCTTCTTATCTCCAAGTGTTCTTGTATATGCGTACACTTGTTTATCTTCTGGCATAATTAAATCATACGTACCGTAAACCAATACTTCGTTTTCTTTACGCAAACGAATCATGTTTTTATAGAAGTTCCAAACTGAGTTTGGATTTGCCATATCGTCCTTCACGTTAATACTTGTATAGTTTTCGTTAATGCCAATCCAAGGTGTTCCCGTTGTAAATCCTGCCTTTTCTTCATTGCTCCACTGCATTGGCGTACGAGAATTATCGCGAGAGCTGTTCCAGATGACTTCCATAATTTCTTGATGAGATGTGCCTTTTTCGCGCTCGATGCGGTAGAAGTTTTTAATGGCAACGTCATCGTACTCCTCAATTGTTTCAAAACGAACATTTGTCATACCAATTTCTTGTCCTTGGTAGATGAAAGGCGTACCTTGCATTAAGAAATACATTGCCGCAAAAGCTTTTGCACTTTCCACACGATATTCTTTGTCATTGCCCCAAGTGGATACAACACGCGCTTTATCATGGTTTTCAATAAACAAGGCATTCCACCCTTTTCCTTCAAGGCCCTTTTGCCATTTCGTTAGCGTTTTCTTTAAGGACACAACATCGATGGTACCAACATTGCTTTTATCCCAAAGATCCAAGTGCTCAAATTGGAAAACCATGTTGAACTTACCATTTTCTTCGCCAACCCACTCATCAGCTTCTTCTACTGTTACACCGTTTGCTTCACCAACTGTCATAATATCGTATTTGGCAAACGTTTGCGCTTTTAGCTCTTCTAAAAATGGTTGAATGCCCGGCTGGTTCATATGACAATCAAACGAAGATACATACTCTAAGTTCTCTGGGTTTGGCATATCAGGGAAACCTTCACGCTTTTTAATGTGCGAAATAGCATCTACACGGAAGCCGTCGATTCCTTTATCAAGCCACCAGTTGATCATTTCATACAAGGCATCGCGAACTTTTTTGTTTTCCCAGTTTAAATCTGGTTGCCTTCTTGAGAATACATGTAAGAAGTATTGCTTCGTTGCTTCATCATATTCCCATGCAGAACCACTAAAAATACTTTCCCAGTTGTTTGGTTCCTTGCCGTCTTTTCCATCACGCCAAATGTACCAATCGCGCTTCGGGTTGTCTCTCGAAGAACGAGACTCGATAAACCAAGGATGCTCGTCGCTTGTATGATTAATAACAAGGTCGATAATGAGTTTCATGCCACGATTATGCACTTCTGCAAGCAACTTGTCGAAGTCAGCCATCGTACCAAATACTTCCATAACATCTTGATAGTCGCTGATATCGTAACCGTTATCATCATTTGGTGATTTGTAGAATGGACAAATCCATATGACATCGATTCCAAGTTCTTTTAAATAATCTAACTTTTCAATAACACCCGGCAAATCGCCGATACCGTCTCCGTTTGAATCCATGAAGCTTCTTGGATATATTTGATAAGCTGTCGCTTCTTTCCACCAGTGTTTTGTCATGTTTCCGTCTCCTTGTTTCCTAATTTGTACAATATATAATGCTACAAAAATGCAAGTAAAACATCAATAGCAAGTTAAAAGGAAAAGGAATTTTTTTATTCCCTTTCCCCATTTTTTTCATTTCTTGTAATATACCACTGCATCATACGGACGTAATGTTAATGTTTTTTCATATACCTCATCATTGGCAATAAGCACATCAGCATGTTGGATTTCATGAAGTAGCGCCTCATCTTCAATTGTCTGCACCTGATCGCTAAAGTTACAGAGCACAATCAACTTTTCATTGTTCCAAGTACGATTATAAGCAAAAATGGCGCTATGATCGCGATGTAGTAATTTGAAATTACCCTCTGTAATAATATCAAGCTCTTTGCGAAACCCAATTAATTTTTGATAATAATAGAAAATAGAATTTTTATCTGCGAGTGCTTGTTTAACGTTAATTTCTAGATAACGCGGGTTTACACGAAGCCATGGCGTCCCTGTGGTAAAGCCACCGTTTTCACTGTCATCCCACAGCATCGGTGTTCTCGCATTGTCACGTCCTTTTACATAAATAGATTCCATAATATCTTCATGGGCATAGCCAAGCATCGAACGCTCTTTATACATATTCATTGTTTCTACATCTTCGTAATCCGATAAATTTTCAAATCGTACATTGGTCATCCCAATTTCTTCGCCTTGGTACACATACGGTGTACCTTGCATCATATGCAAGCAAGTGCCCAGCATTTTGGCTGACTTTTCACGATATTCTTGGTCGTTACCAAAGCGGGAAACAATGCGAGGCTGGTCATGGTTATTCCAGTACAAGCTATTCCAACCCTTACCGTGCAAACCCGTTTGCCATTTATTTAGATTATCCTTTAAATCTACCAAATCAAGCGGCTTTAAGTTCCATTTGCCACCCGGTGCACTATCAAGGTCCATATGCTCGAACGTAAAAATCATATTGACTTCGTTTCGTTCAGGATTTGTGTATAATACCGCGTCTTCAGGTGTTGTACCTGGCATTTCACCAACCGTCATAATATCATATTTTGATAATACCTCACGATTCATTTCTTGCATAAATTCATGAATACGTGGCCCATTCAAAAAGTATTTACCACCATCTGCATATAATTGTCCAGGTTGCAATTCACCATCTGGTAAGCCGGGGACTTTTGAAATAAAGTTCACAACATCCATGCGAAAACCATCGATGCCCTTATCTAGCCAAAAACGCATCATTTTGTATACTTCTTCACGCAGCTTTGGATTTTCCCAATTCAAATCAGGTTGCTTTTTCGTGAATAGATGTAAGTAATACTCATCTGTTGTCTCGTCATACTCCCAAGCAGAGCCGCTGAAAACAGATCCCCAGTTGTTCGGTTCTTTACCGTCTTTTCCTTTACGCCAATAGTAAAAATCGCGATATGGGTTATCTTTGCTGCTTTTTGATTGTACAAACCATTCATGCTCGTCCGATGTATGATTTACTACCAAGTCCATTACAAGCTTTAGACCGCGCTTATGCATTTCTGCAAGCATAAGATCAAAATCTTCCATCGTACCAAACTCAGCCATAATTTTCTCGTAATCGCGAATGTCGTAACCGTTATCGTCATTTGGCGAATCGTATACTGGACTAAGCCAAATCACTTCTACACCAAGTTCTTTTAAATAATCAAGCTTTGAAATAATTCCTTGGATATCACCAATTCCATCACCATTGAAATCCATAAAACTTCTTGGATAAATTTGATAAACTGTTGCTTTTTTCCACCATTCTGTATTACCTTTCGCAAACGTTTGCATTACTAGTTTCCCCCATTGTCAATATGTTTGATTATGCTAGCCGGATTGCCGCCTACCAATGTATTAGGCGGAACATCTTTAGTAACAACTGCACCGGACGCAATGACTGCATTATCTCCAATTGTCACACCAGGATTAATGACTGCCTGTCCCCCAATCCATACGTTGTTTCCAATCACAACAGGCTTTCCAAATTCCCTGCCGGAATTACGTGCTTTCGCTTCAAGCGGATGAGATGCCGTATAAATGTGTACACCTGGCGCGAGCATACAGTTGTCACCAAATGTAACAGGACATACATCTAGAATCACGCAATTGTAATTTGCATAAAAGTTCTCACCTACATGAATGTTATAGCCGTAATCACATTGAAAGCTCGGCTCCATATACAAATTTTCTTTAGTAGAACCGAAAAGCTTCTTCAAAATAGCCTTTCTCTTTTCGCCATCAGGCTCTGTATTAAACGCCCATGTTAATTCCCTAGCACGAATGCGCCCCTCTAACAATTCTGCATCAGCAGGCATATACATTTCACCGGCTATCATTTTTTCTTTTTCTGTTTTCACATTGTCACTCCCTCTCATATAACGGCAACTGAAATTGTTCTCTTATAACAAGCAAGGCAGCACCCTGCAACCACGCATCATCACTTAGAAGTGACACGACAATTTCTGTGTCGTTTGTAGCCGCAAAAAAATTTTGCGAAGCCTCTGCACGTGCATATGGCAAGAAATAGGCTGCATACTTCATTCCTTCTCCTGTTAACACGATGGCAGCAGGATTTAAAGTATTAATAATATTCGCTATGGCGTATCCAAGATGAACACCAAGCTGTTTAAATAACCCTGCAATCTCTGGTTTTGATATATGTTTTCCTAAGTGCTCAAATGTATAAGAACGTGCCTCTATATGAAGGCGCTTTCCTTCATGCTTAAAAAACGGTTCAGATGCATACATTTCCAAGCATCCTCTTTTACCACAATGACAACGATATCCGTTAATCTGTAAGGTGGTGTGGCCAAATTCACCGGCACCGCCAAATTCACCATAATAAATGTTTCCGTCAATAACAGTTGTCATACCTAGACCAGCACCAACAGACAAGCATACAAAATTTTTTCGCGGCTGTCCAAAATGGAGTTCAGCCAATGTGAAAGCGTTTATATTTTTATCTAAAAAAACAGATATGTCTTTCATTCGCTTGCTAACTTCCTGACAGATAGGTACATTCTCCCAGCCCAGCATGGAAGATCGGACAATGGTCCCAGTTTCCCGATCTACAAGCCCTGAAGCTGCAATACCTACTCCACATAGGCAACTATCATCTAGCTTTTGTGAAACAAGCATTTCCCTCATACATTGTACCAACTTGTGAATAACAACATCCGGTTCGCTTTTTTCAGCAAACGGAACATGACAAATTTGGAGAATGTCCGCTTGTAAATTTGTTAATGCAATACGTATTTTTGTTTCTTCAATTTTTACACCAAATGCATACTGATATGTTTCATTGAACTGCAATAAAATGGGCTTTCTTCCCCCTGTTGACATTGCAGTTCCCGTCTCTTTAATTAGATTATGCGTTAATAATTCCTCTACAATGTTTGTTACGGTCGACAGCCCCATTTTAGTTACCTTTGCTAACTCTGAGCGACTAATCGGACCGTTTAAACGAATTTGCTCTAACAACAGATATCGATTCCATTCTTTTATAAAGGCTTTATTGCCCTTTCGCATGTTTTGATTCTGCATGCTGTGCATCACCTCTTACACAGTCCCTCATCGTAAAAAATGGCTGCTTGTTTCTTATTTCATTGAATGAAGTAAGTTGACATCAGTGTAGCTTATTTCATTCAATGAAGCAAGTTGTTTTTGCTAGAAAAGTAAAGCTATAGCCTCTAAAATAGTAGTATCTTGAAAATTAAGGATACTCTTTTTATAGACTTTGATGTAAAAAATATTTGCAAATATATCCTATCATGATATACTAAAACAAAATTTAGGGAAAAGGACGTGCAAACTTATGTTGCGTTTATTGATTGTTGCACAATTACATCATCATACATAAACCCTTGAACCCGTGTATATATTACACGCAGGTACAAGGGTTATTGCCGTTGTACCTGCGTTGCTAAGAGCCATGCAGGATTTTTTATACCTGCATGGCTCTTTTTGTTTACATAAAAATTGAAAGGATGAGACAAATGACAATTGCTAATGTAATCTTACCGAATTCGAAAAATATGACGAGCTTTATTCAATCTTTGCTACTGCGTGCAACAGATTCTTATATCTATCCCACTCCCCAAAATATAGAATGGTATAAGAAATCACCAGAGCTTTTTATTCCAACACGTAACAAATACAAACTAAATCTAGATTATGATTTTTCCAATTATAAAATGTGTGTTCAAACAGAAGGACAAACCGATGTACTAGTGATTATTATGGAACCCAAACAGTTTCGTAAGCTCAATCTATCCACTACTGGTATCAGTAAACGAACTACAATTCCAACTCCTGTGCTTCGGTATTGTAAAGACACTGTAAAACGCAACAAAGTGGCCTTTTGCCTGTATGCAACTGATGGAGAAGCGACAGCGATGATTTTTATGCCTGAAGATACATCCACTGCGCTACGTTTCGCACAATAACTTATTTTACATACTGTTGTACAAGTACTCGTAAGTACGTGGCACAGTGTTGGATTTTTGCTTGCATGTTTCTAAGGCTCTCTTTGTGTTGCTTTGCTTCTTCCCGCCTTATTTGAAGCATCCGTTGTATTTCTGGTAAGGCAGGACCACCAGTAATGTTTCGGCGATTAATAAAAGATGCTGGAGAAATAATATGATCCCATTCTTCATAGGTAAGTGACACAACAGCTAAGATAGTATTCACTTCTTTTAGTGTAAATTCATATAATTCTTTCTGCTGCGCTGCACATGCTTTGGCAACTGTAGCAGCCATTTCATGCGCCCTGCGAAACGGGATACCTTTGCGTGTTACTTCATCCGCTAATTCCGTAATTGTAATCGCATGTTTTGAAGCCCGTTCTTTTAACACGTCTTTGTTAATAGTTATTGTTCTTATGACTGCATCCATTAGTGCAAAAACTCGCTTTGCCTTAGCAAAACTATTATACAAATAAGGCTGTAAGTCATCCTCGGTATCCACAATATCACCAAACGGGGTATTGTGAATCATATGCAGTACGGCAAGTGCTTCTGCATATGATCCACTTGCTAACGCGCGGGCATGTTCAATTGACACTGGATTCCGTTTTTGAGGCATAATGCTGCTGATTTGTACGTACGGATCTGCAACAATTATCCCATGAAATTCCTTTGTGGCTAAAAGTAAAAAGTCTTGTATCCAACGACCACAGTTAAGCATACAAACTGCCATCGCAGCAGCTGCTTCTGCCAGATAGTCGGCACCCGCAATGGCATCATAAGAATTTTCCACCAGCTTTTCAAAGCCAAGAAGCTCACAAATACGTTCTCGATTAATTGGAAATCCGGTTGTAGCTAATGCCGCTGCTCCCATTGGCGAATGATTAATTGTCACAAACGCTGCTTGTAACCGCTTCAAGTCTCTCATGCATACATCATAGATTGCAAGCAAATAATGTCCAAGTGTGGTAGGTTGTGCAGGTTGGGTATGCGTATAAGCTGGGATAATTGTGGTTGCATGTTGACAAGCTTGCTCTAATATGCTATCAGCTAGCGTTAACAAAGCTTCCTGCACCTCTAACATATGTGTTCGAATAACCATCCTATACATCGCAACACCCATGTCATTCCGACTGCGACCAATATGCATATTGCTAATTATTTCATCTGAAGCCACTTGTCTAATACGATCTTCAATAAAAAAGAAAAAGTCTTCATAGCGCTCATCATATGCCACGTTGCCATGATTTTCAGCTTCCACTTGATAAATACTTCGTAAAATTTTTTGGGCATCGATTGAAGATAAAACATGTTGTTCAGTTAGTATAATAACATGTGCATAATGAATTGCGAACATTGAACTTCGTAAATAATCGCGCTGACCTTCAAAAACGTGCCGCAATACCTGATCTACATACGTTTTTCCTGGAAAACGTTCTCCTTCCACATTTACAAATGCATCTTTCTTTCTTTTCACGGCAATACCTCCATGCTTTTACCCTATCATAGGCGGTAACAGCCGTTCTTGTGATTGTACAATATACCAGAATTATATAAGTACAAGTCGCTATGTTATAACATAATAACAGTATAAAAAAGAACGAGTTGCCAATATGATGTTTTATACGTCACGTCACCTTCTTCTCTCTATGTTTCTAGGTGTATAAGGGTTTTTCTAATTCATCGCAACAGCACTTATCATAATTTGCTTAAAGCGCTCCACAAATAAATTTTGATTGAGTTCCCATCCAATCTTCACCCAATTTCCATTCGTATGTGGTAGTGCTCGAAAGTCGGCAATACTTTCACCACGAGATACACCCTCTGTTGCAACCGAAACAGGCCTGTACACATAGTGCAGCAATTCTGGGTTTGCAACAACCATCACCGTTAACACATCGTGCAACGGCGTACCGGTAATTTTAGGAATCAACTTTTGGTATGCTTGATAGTAATACATAAAAATATCTTTAATTAAGTTACGAAACGGGTTTTGACTTACAGCCGCAATTTCTTCAATTATCGTTTCCGTAATTAACGCGTCTTTTGTAACATTAAGCGGACAAAGCGTCACATTTTTTGCATGCATCATAATATAATTAGACGCTACAGGATCACCGTAAAAGTTCGCTTCAGCTACAGGTGTAACATTTCCAGGTACAAAAAAGGCGCCTCCCATAATATAATAACCTTGAATTTGCTCCATCCGTTCCTCACCAATATTGCATACAATCGCGAGTGTTGTCGATCTGCCTACATCCACCATAATCAACTCATTTTTATGTTCATCCATAATATCAATTACTTTCCCCATAGAGAACGTAGAAGCCTGTAAAAAACTTTTTGGCGGCTGAATAGGACCCATACCATTTTCACCGTGTATTTCCGGATAATACACATTGCTTTCGCCGCTAAACGGTCGGTACGCACCTCGAATAACAGGTATATCCTCTCGCCCTATCAATGAAAGCAAATAAGCGGCGTTGGCTGTAGTTTGCTCTCTTGAGACATTTCCGTAACTCGTAACAAGCCCAACCAATTCAATATCTGGATGTAGCAGCGCGTAAATGATTGCTAATGAATCATCAATACCGGGGTCACAAAATAACAATACCTTTTTTTTCATACACCCCCTCCTTTCTCATTACGCCTCTAGTTTATATTACATTTTTTTGGGATAACGACTATATAGTTCACTTTATGAACGACAAAGCTCTACTAACACAAAAAAGCCGCAACAAAGTGCGACTTCTTGTTATTTTTCCATAAAACTTCCTATAACATAGACTAAAAAGGATAACAAAATAGGAAAAATAACAGTATGCATACCTAATGCGTTTGGATAAAATAAATGAAAAATTATATAAGAGCCGACGCTAACCCTATCCACGCTTCATGATGAGCAACCCGAAAACGTGGATCCTTCGTTTCTTTCATGTTCTTCTCTCCTTTTGGTATACAAATTGCAAATTTATATTGTATCATTTATTCCCATTATTTTCATAAGAAAAACTCACAGCAACGTGTGAGTTATGATTGTTTTTGTTTATGACGCGCCGAAGAGCGCTCTGTACCTGATTCACTTGTTGTTGTGCCTTGCCCTTCAACATGTGCAGAGCCGAGCTTTGCACGTGCAGGATCTTTTTTACGCTTGCCCATTTTCTTCACCTCCCTTGTTACTTTGTCCTACTTGATAAGACGTATACTATATTACAAATATTTCAAGTTTGTAATGTTATTGAAATTTCAATATTCTAACATTTTGTGTACAATAAATGTTAGAATGCTTCAGCCTGTTCACTCATCACATTCCGTATAGGGGGGTTATCTTATGAGTCAAGTAGCGGTTGAATTACGCGAAAAGGTAGCTACTTTTTTGCAAGGAACAAAAAGGTTATACATTAATGGGCAATTTGTTGAAAGCGCTTCCCAAAAAACGTTTGAAACACCTAACCCGGCCACAGGAGAAACATTAGCTACAGTCTATGAAGCTGGTCGTGAAGATATCCACAGAGCTGTTATTGCAGCGCGCCAAGCATTTGATGAAGGGCCATGGAGCAAGATGGCAGCTGCAGAACGAAGCAGACTCATGTATAAATTGGCTGACTTGATGGAGCGAGACCAATTAGAATTGGCGCAGCTTGAGACATTGGATAATGGAAAGCCAATTCGTGAAACAACGGCGGCAGATGTGCCATTAGCCATTGAGCATATGCGTTATTATGCAGGCTGGGCAACGAAAATTGTGGGACAAACCATCCCAGTCAGCGGTAACTACTTTAACTATACACGCCACGAAGCAGTTGGTGTTGTAGGACAAATTATTCCTTGGAACTTTCCACTTTTAATGGCGATGTGGAAGCTTGGTGCCGCTCTTGCAACAGGCTGCACAGTTGTTTTGAAACCGGCAGAGCAAACGCCGCTTTCTGCCTTATATTTGGCAGAATTAATTGAAGAAGCTGGCTTTCCAAAAGGCGTTGTAAACATTGTTCCAGGCTACGGTGAGTCTGCCGGACAAGCGCTTGTAAATCATCCGCTTGTGGACAAAATTGCGTTTACTGGTTCAACCGAAGTCGGAAAAATTATTATGAAGCAGGCTTCTGAAAGCCTAAAGCGCGTGACACTTGAACTTGGCGGAAAGTCGCCTAATATCATTTTACCTGACGCTGATTTATCTCGCGCCATCCCTGGTGCATTAAACGGCGTAATGTTCAACCAAGGGCAGGTATGTTGCGCGGGTTCACGTTTGTTTGTGCCCAAAAAGATGTTTGACAATGTTGTAGCAGATCTTGCTTTATACTCCAAAAATCTACGGCAAGGCGCGGGTATCAATCCAGATACTAACATCGGTCCTCTTGTATCCAAAGAACAGCAAAAACGCGTTCTCAGCTACATCAATAAAGGAGTAGAAGAAGGCGCAGAATTGGTCGCAGGCGGGACTACCCCTTACGAAAATGGTTACTTCATTGCGCCGACTGTGTTTGCAGACGTAAAAGATGAAATGACAATTGCCAAAGAAGAAATCTTTGGACCAGTTATCGCAGCGATGCCATTTGAAGATTTAGATGAAGTCATTGAGCGTGCCAATCGCTCTCACTACGGTCTTGCAGCAGGCGTATGGACAGAAAACCTCAAAAGTGCACACTACATAGCTGCAAAATTGCGTGCTGGAACCGTTTGGGTGAATTGCTATAATGCATTTGACGCAGCTTCTCCATTTGGCGGCTACAAACAATCTGGTCTCGGACGCGAAATGGGCTCATATGCGCTGCAAAACTATACAGAAGTAAAGAGCGTTTGGGTGAATATGAGCTAAAAAAGACAAAAGACTGTCGGTGTGCCGACAGTCTTTTGTCTTTTTTAGCTATTGTTCTTATCATAATGAGCAAGTGCCAAAAGCGGGAAAATGTAATTGTAGCTGTAATAACGAATATAAAACTGCCCTGGTAAACCTAAACCAGTTGGATAAGACTTGGCTCGTTCTGTCCATTTCTCCCGATGCCTTAAAAAATGGATACCTCGCTGCACTGATTCCGCATTGCATCCTTTTATGGCCAGTAAAGCATCAACTCCCCAAGCCGTTTGAGACGGTGTACTAAAGGATAGTGGTACAAAACGCTTTTTTTCACTGCTTCGGCACGATTCACCAAAACCCCCGTCACTATGCTGAATCGACTCTAACCAGACAGCTGCTCTTTGCAAACGTGAATCTGATGCCGGAACACCAACCGCACGCAAGCCTGTGACTGCCGCCCATGTTCCATATATGTAGCATATCCCCCACCTGCCGTACCATGAGCCATCTTGACGTTGCAACCTTTCCAAGCAGGTCACACCTCGTTTAACAATGCTATGTCCCTGATGCAAACCCGCGTAATTACCAAAAAACTCCAACACCCTTCCTGTTACATCCGGTGTAGAGTTGTCAATGATAGCATCTTCCGCATTATCAAGTGGCAACATAGTAAGCCATTCATTGTCTGCTCCTTTTTCAAATGCCCCCCAACCACCGTCTTTATTCTGCATCTCCAAAAGCCAGGACAATCCCCTTTGCCATACTTTTTCATACATTTCCTCTCCCTTTAGAGCTCGCAATACAACTGATGTATCGTCATTGTCAGGGACAAATGTATTGCTATCTGAAAAGCCCCAGCCACCTGGTATAGCCCGCGGTGCACGAATACTCCAATCCCCCATTTTATTATGCTGCTTATGCACCAGATATGCATTTGCAGCTCGAATCATCGGATCGTGAGAGGGCACACCTGCTTCTTGTAAAGAATAGCTAAGTAAAGCAGTATCCCATACTTCGGAAGGGGAATTTTGCAGATGCAGTCCCTTTTCTGTATGAAATAAATAGGAAACCAGACCTTGCATAGCCTTAACAATAACCGGAGCATCAGGTTTATATCCAAGTGCGAGTAAAGCGTAAATCATATAAAAAGTAGACGTTGCATAGCTATAGAGTGTTCCGTTGTCTTCCAAACGATTTAACATAAAGCGCTCAGCTTCCTGAAACCCTTTATCGTGAAGTTTTTTAGGATATAGTGCCAATCGCTTTCCTTGTTGTATAAGGTTTGAAGACACATTACGTTCTTGCTTAAACCAAAAAGCTTCTCCTAGCAAAAGATGACTCATATCTATATCTTGTGGTATGATAAAGCGCTTATTTAAGCAAATTACCATAGGCACAAGATGAATACGTGCATAGTTGCTTAAGGAATACATAGACATAGGAGCAAAAGATGGTAATAAAAACAATGGTGTAGGTACGGACAGCTTCGGATACGGGTATTGGCCAATTACAGCTAAAACAAACTTGGTCATAAAGTGTGTACGTGCGAGGCCACCTTGTGTTTGTATATAGACTTCCGCTTGACGTATATTGTCATCGCTTAGTTTGTATCGACCGGATACAAGCAGTGCGGTATATGCTAAAACGGTTGCAGATAAGTTACCGCGCTCATCTTCATATAAGCTCCATGCTCCGTTTTTACCCTGCAATGCCGCTAATCGCTTTGTCAGTTTTTCTATCAATTCCTCTCCTTGTACATCCAACATACGCATTGTAATAATCATCAAACAATCCGTCATAGGTGCACCTTCAAAACAAAAGCGCCATGTTCCATCTGCTTCCTGCAAGCGTCGCAACTCTTCAATTTGGTCTTGACTGTACATATGCCACCCCCTATTACCATATTCAAGGAGATGCAGACGTATGTTTTTCCTTAAGAAAACACAAAACCTCGCCATATCGCGAGGCTTTGTTACTTAGTAATACCAAGCTGCAACAGCAATACCTAAAATAGCACCCACAATTACCTGGTATGGGGTATGACCGACAAGCTCATTTAATAGCTTATAATCCTTTGTCCTACCATGAAAAAAATCATTTAAGATTTTTGCCTGCTTACTTACCGCAAGACGTACTCCCGAGGCATCATACATCACAATAACTGCGAAAATGGCCGAAATTGCAAATAGCGTGCTTGTAACACCTTCCTCAAAACCGACAGCAGTAGCTAAAGCTGTTACAGTGGATGAATGAGAACTTGGCATCCCGCCGGAGGCGAAGAATTTAGCTACATCGAGCTCCCTTGTTTTAAACAATACGATGACAACCTTAATGAGCTGCGCCAAAAACCAAGACATGACAGCTGTCACCAACGGGCCGTTTTGAAGGATATTTTCCATCGCAATCCCCCCAAAAAACATTTTCTTAATCATAATTTTTTCTGTAGGAAAAGGCAAATCGTCACCCAGCTTTTTCGTTTTCCAGTACCGTCCAGTTAATTACAGTGAAGTGATGTTTCTTAAGCATTGCTTCAAGCTGTTTTCTGATATGCGCAACTCGTTCTACCTTACATGCCGGCAGTAAAATATAAAGCATATGATTGATATGATTAAAGCCAATGCGGTCCAATATGAATAGTTCTTCTCGCAAGATACGCTCTACATCCTGCAACCGTTCTTTATCAAGGCCACGTACGTACATACCTACACAAACGAAAGACTGTCCCAGTTCACGAAAATGCGTTCTTTCTTCTTCTACACACCTTTGAAACGAAGACATCTGATACACTTTCGTGCCTTCATAATACATAAAACGAGCTTGGCGCTTTTGCAACTGTTGGAAATAAATCACAGTCGTTTGCAGAAGATATTCGATAAACGGGTCTTCGATATGTTGTACGTAATCAGGTATAACGATCACCTTTTGCAAAGAAACAAATGGCAGTAATAAGAATGAGCCTTCTTGTTCAATTACTTGCATTCGTTCCGGATAGGTAGCATGTTCTATAATGCGCGGTAGTGTGCCAAGTCCCATTTCAAGTTGCAAAACATTTTTTGATTCATCGATTGCATAAATGCCAATTGCATCCGTTCGTAGATATGCTTGCAATGTACGCATACATGTATGTAAAAGTTCACTGCGTGCTTCTCCTGCCCGTGCAAGTTTTTGCATGGCGGACAGTACTTCATGACTATGCTGAATCGTTTCTTGCAACACTTCTTTTTCTCTTTTCCACTGCAGCTTTTCTGTAGCTAACATTCTCTCGAACTTGCTTGTCATACGATTCTTCAATATATGTTGTAATATGACACTCAATGCGTATGTGACACTTAGTGCAACTGTAATGGTGGCGAAGACTCCATTTACGTAATTAGCCATTACAATAAGAAGCATCGCTAATCCTAATGTATATAAAAGCCCACTTTTCCAATTCCAAAGCAAGACTGCACATATAACTGAAGCTACACATACAAATGTAGTCCACACGGTCTGATTCAGAAACATTGCTGCCGTTGCACCTCCCCATCCGATGATATACATCGCAATCTGCCGTACTACTCCTATCTCCATAACGCCCTCCCAAAATCTATTTTATATAAATCCATACAGTTTCTCCAAATATAAACAGTAAATTTAGACACATATCGTCTTAGGTCTCTTAGGACGTGACTGCTGTCAGTGCCTATTGCTTTTCCCTATCCAAAAAAATGTCGGATTTTTTAGTTAGACTTATATACTTATTTCCATTTTAATATACGCTTTTCTCATTTTTCTATAAGATTATAAAAATACTTATACCGCCTTATCTTTTCGGGTATTTGGGCGCAAACGCCTCATTAACTTTGTGTTCGCAAATGAAAAAATAAGAAGTGCAATCCATATAAATGAAAATGCAATCATATGCGCATGCGTAAATCTCTCATTATATAAAAATACCCCGATTCCCAAACTAATACTTGGGGCAATGTATTGCAAAAATCCAATCATAGATAAAGAGATTAGCTTAGCACCTTTAGCAAAATATAAAAGTGGTAGTGCTGTCGCTACACCCCCACCAGCAAGAAGCAATAAGTCGTGCCATTCTATAACACCAGTATTGGTATGAGGTAGCATAACATATATAAGCGCAACAGGCGCAATTAATAACGTTTCTATTGTTAATCCAACTGCAGCATCAAGAGCGATTACCTTTTTCACCAAACCGTATATCCCAAAGCTAACGGCTAAGCAAAGTGCAATCCACGGAAAAGCACCATATAACAATGTTAAAATACTTACACCTGTTGCTGCACAAAGGACTGAAATGATTTGCCAAAATGTTAGCCTTTCTTTTAAAACAACCATCCCTAGTAAAATACTAACGAGTGGATTTATATAATAGCCAAGACTTGCTTCAATAATGTGATTGTGGTTTACGGCCCAAATATAAATAAACCAGTTTATACTAATCAGAAAGGACGCTGTCACTAATAGTAACAATAACTTAGGCTGTGCTGCAAGATTTCGACAGGACACCCATAAAGCATGGAATTGCTGTTTGAATACCATAATACCCATCATAAAGACAAATGACCATATTACACGATGTGCTAAAATAATTTCTGAAGGTACATGTTGCAGAAGCTTCCAATATAAAGGCAAAACCCCCCACATCACATAAGCACTGCCGGCATACCAGGCTCCTTTTTGCTGCATATTCATTTTATCTTCTCCCTCTATATGTAATACAACGCAAAAACAATGCGTATTTACCGCATTGTCCATAAAATTGCAACTGTTAAAAAGGCGAGAAAAGGCATTCCAATAACAAATGGCATTTTTTGTGTTTTATGCCGAAATGCATACATACCTAACCATGCACCCCATGCACCTCCGATAGCTGCCACAAAGAACAATGCACTTTCGGATACTCGCCATTCTCTTTTCTTTGCTTTTTGTTTATCAGACCACATTAAATAAAATGCCCACACATTTATAACGAATATATATGCCCATTTCATCCACCACAACTCCTCTACTTCTGTATTATACCATAAGAGCAGGTGGCGTACTGTGGCTAACGATTATTCAAATACATCGCTATATATTCTTTCATCAAAGCAGCTTGCTCCTTCGTGTGAATCGTATAATGATCTCCGTCAATACTGGACGTAAAATCTGTAAAACCGCGACCGTGTAAAAATTCCGCGACGCTTTGAATATGCTCTGCATCATTTGTCATTGCTTTCATGCCAACAAAATCCTCATTGACATATACTTCATATGAATCATGATGCATCTTGCTTGTATAGTCAAACTGCATATTATAAGTTCCTGGATATAATCCAAAACCTTGATACGTTCCGTCTGTAAACGGCATATAAAATACCCTCCCGTAAAACGTTCTTACGGTAAGGGTACCTCATTTCCAATCTTTTATGCATTTGTTTCTGCTTCTTCAAAGGAATCCTGTACACCAAGCATATGCTGCCACTTCTGATATGACGCGCTGTTTTCATTTACAAAACCTTTTGCGTAAGAGCGATTCCATAGGTGCTCAATAAAAATAGCCGCTTCCTTTCGGGCCACGCCTTCTGCTCCTGCCCCATAGTAATTTTTAAAGTAGCTCTCAATTTCATTGAGCAGCAGACGGAGTAACTCATCGGATGTTTCTTCAAGTGTGATATCGCGTTTCGCTTCACTACCATACATCAGCACAACATCTAATATATTATGAACAAATTCTTTGCGTAACCATTTTACATCTTGGGCTCCTGTCACAAATGGATGTGTGTATAAATGGCCACTCGTTTGCAATGCTTGTTCCTGCTCTTGTTCAAAACGTGTAATAATATTCTCATATATGAACGGATTGTGAAGAAGCCCTCTGTGGAGCTTATACCCTTCTCCTGTCACGTTCTGACCGCGTGACTGAATTAAAGAACTGCGCCCTACTCCGTTATATTGATACACCATTTGCTCATCTACCAGCGCCAGACTTACCCACCTAAAAATATAAGCGTATAAAAAGGCACGATTGCATTTTTCTTCATCAAGCTTCGTTTGCGTGGCGTTTAAGTCAGGCATAAACGCCGGAAGATGCCAATATTTATCAAGATGCGGTGTTAGATTAGACTTTTTGCCATTTAACTTATGCACACGGCGATAATAGGCTTGAAAGTAATCACCTTTCCCGTCACTCAGTCCTGCATGACCTGCTGATAACTTTGGAAAATCTTGAAGCGATAAACCGTAATGCGCACGATAACAAACGACTTCATATGGTGAAAACGCTGTATCTACCGTTTCTTTTTCTTCAAATACTTCTTGAAGGAGTTCTTCATTTAGTTCACGATATACATATGGATGTATGCCCCAATACTGAAGCTCCCGATGGTGAGCAACCTTTGGGATAAACGGACTAGCAAGACGAATTAAGCTGTCGATCCGCTCTTTTACATATTCGTTGCGATCTTGCCCTTTTAAATCTGCCTCTTTACGGAGCGCTTCCACAATATTGAGATCAAGTTTGTCTCGATAACGAGATTGAAGCTCACTACGGCAGTATGCCAAGATATGCGTACGATAAAAGTCTTCTACCTTTTGTGCCTTCTCATTTGTTGCATTATTTTTGCAATAAGCTCGGTACAAGCTTAAATAGATTTCGGCTGAAATATCCGGCGGCAAGCCGTTATCTACACTTTGGTACACTTGCTTCCAAAGCTTTTCTTGCATATCCTCACTGGCCAGCACATACACATTTGTCGGATTTGTTTTTCCTTCGAATTCCTTCGCGCGCTTTTGAATTTCGAGCAACAAGTTTTCACGTGTTTCATGTAAATTATCAAAAAAGCGCTCCCAATGTCGAATCATTTCTTCCACAGCTTGATAAATTGTCTGATAGACAAGCTCTAAGAGCATTTCCTTGCGATAAGCCGTGAGCTTATTTACATATTGACTAATAATATCTTGAAACTCCTTGCGGAAAGAGCGATGCATATTATAAAAAACTTTGCCAAACCAGCCCTGCTGCTCTGCCAATTCCACACGCCGCACTGCGCTCACTGGTCCCTCTATATTACCTAGATTAAATTTCTTATCATAGTTTTGAATCAGCACACGCTTTTGCTCATTGCTCTCTTGCAACTTTTTCATGCGCTCTCCAAGAAGCTTGCGCACCTCATATAACATGTAACGAGCTGTCACAGGATGCACTGGTGATGGTCGCTTTAAAAACCAAGTATTAAGCTGATAAGATTGTCCCTCTGTACCAATCGGAGAGAATTGATCGGCTTCAATCATATCATATACCAGTGTAGTGACATGTTCGTGGACACGGCTTGGGATGCTATAAGCATATAAACGAACTGCATGATCAACCCGCCCCACTTCTCCCTTCATGTGCTCTGTTATCTTTAGTTTGGCGGTCATGATTTTACACTCGCGTTGTAAACGATTCAACTCTTCATCTTTTTGCACTGTGCGCTGTACATAACTTTCTACAGCCTCTAAAAACTGCTTCGCCTTTGACGTGCCTGGCTTATTTCCTTCCGCACCTTCCCGTGTTTCTATATATACTTGTTTATAAAAAGGATGCGCGCGCTCTGGTCTTGTTGCCAAATGCTCCAGATCTTCTAGAAAACTTTTGCCCCGGTCAGGTTTTTCTCGCTGTACGCCCCGCCTGATATCCTGTTCATATCGTAGTTTCTTCTCATCATACAGCTTATCAAGATGTAACCATGATTCGTCTAACCCCTGTACAGCCCACTTTAAAGACGCATACTCAACCACTTGACTATACGGATAAATAAGTTTTGCAGCACCTGCACCGCAATAACGAGCTTTTCCATTTGAGTCTGCTAACTGTTGAATTTGGTTGTCTTCTTGCGCAAAATGGTTAGCTGACATAGGACTAAACAATTGGAGGTAAATCGTATTCGTCATTTGTTCCATATAGTCTGATAAGTTTTGCAGATGATGGCCATGTAAATTTTCGTAGTCGTACAAGAAACAATAATTATAGGGAAGATGCTTTTGCATAATCGTATGATTAGTTCGACCATCTTCATCTACTTGATCGGGACGATATTCGAGTTCAATCGTTGCTCCGCCTCGCCTCGACAATTCACCAGAAGAGCCAAGTGTAATCGCATGTAACTCTTTCAACGAAGCATATCCATTCGCTTGAACGGTCTCATACTCTTTAGCACTGATTGTTCGTGTTTTCACCAAAGCGTCTGGAAGTAAAAATGCTCCTCGTATAATAATGTTATTATGCTGTAATTTTTTTCGTAACATCTCACGTAAATACAAGGCAGTCTGCAGATACATCCCCGATCCCGTACCACCTGCAAGCGACGTGATAATAATAACTCGAACACCATATTCAGTCGTGTCACTAGTAACCGGAAAAATCCCCTCAATCTCTTGCCAAAACGCGGTCAATTTATCATCCTTCATCGCAGCACGTAAGGCTAAACGTGAAATAACGCGCAATTGTCCCGCTCCTTCGGTAAGCGGTTTATCTAAAATAGTTGGGTCTTCTGGAAACCAATCTGTAATAGTCGGATCCTCCGCAATATACTCGCGCGGCGTTTTACTAGAGCTCGTTTGTGTAACAAATTTTTTGTTACCAAATCGTCCTACCGTATTGATATCCGTATCAAACACATGCATTGCCACTTTCTTACGACGCTCTTTCGGAATTTTCCCGTATACACGATGCGTAATAGAGCTCCCGATCCCACCTAAACCAATTAAAATTGTCGGAACTTGTGTGCTCATACTCCTCACCCCTTCTAATCACACTCATACCAATATGTTTCTTTTCCATAACCGCGATCTACAATAATTGTTTCGTTCGGATATAAAGTTCTATGCTCTGCACCAATCTCATCTTGTTGCAAAAACGACCCGTCTATCACCATCCCTTCCACTTGACACTCCTTGGCTACTAGCACTGCTTTTGTTCCTTTTTTAGCCACAAAGGTTATAGATTGGACTGTTCGACGTTCCGCCCGGTACGGTATCCCTAGCTTCCACCAAGGTCCTCGTAACACTTCAGGTTCCGCTTTGTGAATCCACTCATCTGATAGAGACTGATCTAATTCATACGAAACAAGAGCACGTCGATGAAACCTCGGCTTGACAATCCATCCAACAATCACAAACATCACTAACACAAACACCAGCACACTTGGAATAACATAGCGCAACAAGATATGGTAACGTTGCCACACAGAGGTGTTTTCTACAGTGAACATTATAGATTGTGACACCTCTCCAAATTCCGGGTGTTTCATTGTAACAGTTGCTTCTGCGTTTCCTGTTTCAGTGAAATTGAAAGTATTTGAATATAACGGACGTAAATAGACATATAGTTTTTCATTATGATGCAATTCATAGCGAATATTTTTGTTCAAACGAACTTGATAGGAAACATTTTTTAGTTCTTCCTTCGTCATCGCTTTTCCGTTTAAAAGCGGTTGTAAAACAAGAGGCTTCGCATGCACGAGCTCCGTTACAGATTCTTTCCAATTTACGGTTTCTACGCGCAATGATAATTTCGGCTTGGGAACCGCTGTAATTTGAAATTCCTTAGTTTGTTGATAAAAGCCTTTAATGTTCATACTGATAGAACCACGAAGTGATGTAGCATGTAACCGATACTGAAATGCTTTTCTTTCCTCATTCCAGGTCATAGAACGTTGTTGTTTATCCACCATAATATACGCAGCAAAATAAGAAGATTTTGTCGGCAATTCCTCTGGTTTTGCTTCTATAATGAGCGGATCCCCTGTATACACCTCTCCATTTACTTCTCTACGTGTATTTTCTTTATATACAGTAACTTTATAATCTAAATCCGGTTCTACTAATATTCTTGTATCGGGAGGCGGTGGCTGCTCTAATATAATGTCATATGTGCCTGGTTGGATGACTTTACGAGTATAGGACAAGTGAGTGATATACCCTTGAATGAGCGGCTGCGGTGTTTCTATTACATATGAATCTACCTTTTCAAATGGACTTGTTTTCACACGTGCATTTTGTTGTGTTCCCTGTTGCACAAGCGTTATACGCCGCACCGGAAACGGTGAGATAATCTTCACATGGTTATCTTCTATCTCTGTTTTCACAGCATCTTCTACATGAGAAAATGGATCACGGTTAGCAACTAAAGCAGCTGCTGCATTTACACTATTTATAATTCCAGACTCTCCATCGGTTGGAAGCACAATTCCTTTAGTCGTATCTTGCCAAATTTCTTTAAATGTATTAACTTGTTGTTTTTCTATTTCGCTAAGATGCGATTCCATTGTAATCAACACTGTGTGTATAGCTACTTTCTTTTGATCCATTTCACTTTTAAAGTTGCGCAGTGTACTTGCAATTCGCTTTTTGTTCCCTTCATACTGCGGATTATTGGGATCTTCTAATTCATTAAAGGCTCCATCAGTCAGTACAATCAACCACAACTCATCAGCACCCTTCCCTGCTTGACGTTTTAATGCTTGAATTGCTGTTTCAACAGACTGAAACGGCGTATTTTTATAATTATTCCAGCTACGTATGTTGTGCATTTCAGATTGCCTGTTTGTAAGCGAAACAGCGATTTCCTTATCTGGTGTGCTCATAGGAACATATGAAAATATATCATTTTCATAAAGAAGACCCACAAAACTTTGCAATGCATAACTGGCATACATCCAGCGGTTCATAGTACGCATACTTCCCGAGTCATCGTATACCAATACGACTGTTCTTTGTTTCTGCTCGCCTTTTACCACGTTAGGCGTCCATATCAGAACAAGAAGCAACAGCGCACATGTGGCCATCAAGTGTTTTCTCATATGCTGAAGCCACCTTTACACGAGGATAAGCATAGACAAATTCCTATGCTTCATCATATGAGCGAAAAAAGTTGATATGACTTGTATTTGTGTCAAGCTCATCTGTTTACATAATATAATTATCGTATAAATATAAAAAAAGCCTTGCACAACGGTGCAAGGCTCACTTTGTTTCTATAATGGGTAATCGAATCGTAACTTCGGTTCCAAAACCTGGCTCACTTTTGTATGATATTTTCCCTCTCATCATCTCAATAATCCGAATTGAAACAACAGTTCCTAACCCTGTTCCCGTTTCTTTTGTACTGTAAAATAATGTACCAATGCGAGACAGCTGTTCTTTATTCATTCCTTTACCAGTATCTTTAATTTGAATGTAAGCATTATGATTGGCTACATATAAACCTATGCTCACTGTTCCTCCACTCTCATTGGCCTCAATCGCATTCTTGACAATATTAATAAGTGCCTGCTTAAGTTGATCACGATCCGTTTTCATTCGGGCATTGGACTGAAACGCTCGAGTTAAACGTACATCTCTACGCAGTAACAGTGGGTCTAATATTTGCGCTACTTCTTCTAGCAAATCTGCGATAGAAAACGATTCTACTTTTTTAATCTCAGGCTTAGCAAAAGTCAAATAATCACTAATGATCGCCTCGGCACGGTTCACTTCACTTAATATAATAGGTAAATACGTAGGGTTTACCTGCTTCTCTTGCTCCATCAGCTGCAAAAAACCCTTAACTGCTGTTAATGGGTTGCGTACTTCATGCGCAATCGATGCAGCAAGCTCACCCAATGTATTTAATTTTTCCGTACGTTGCATTTCAGACTTTATACGGACTCTTTCTAGATTTTCTTCAATTAACATGGCTGCGAAACCGATTGCAATAACTTGAATAATATTAAACAAGGCATAGTCCCACAATACCTGATGGTTGGCCACACTGCTATTTAAAACATAGAAAGCGATGATTGCGAAGGCTATACAAACTGCACTGATGCTACTAATCAAGATCATTCGTACTCGCTTTCTCACTTTTTTACGTTGAAACACCAATGAAAGGAAATATGAAGTTGTAGCAACCAACAATACGCCTCCATAAGCCGCTTCAAGTGCCTCACCACCTAATAAACCTCTAACAAATAACACGACCACACACACAATGCCACCGGCAATTGGACCACCATACAACATGGACAACACAATCGGGACATATCGTAAATCCCAATGCATTCCGTGGCTAAAATAAGAAACATACACACATAAGCCTGCTGCGACACCATGTAATACCCCATACAGATATGGCGAATTGCCAAAACGCCATTTTTCGAAAAAAGCATGGTGAATCAAAATGGGTGCTAAGATAATTAAAATATGCAATAGCAATTTCTCAGCTAACATCGTTCGCCTCCCACATTTCAACATACTTTCATATTCGACAACATCGCTGAAATTTCCTTTCAAAAAATAGCTTATTCAGAACTTTATTAACAATTTTTGTTAGCGAATAAAATGCGTTAGTGCAATCATTGTTAAGAGACCGCCAATAAAGGAGAATGTTGCAGAACGTTCGTTTCCGTCCCCATGACTTTCTGGAATCAATTCTTTATACACGACAAATAACATTGCTCCTGCCGCAAACGCCAATCCATACGGAACAATCGCCGAGAATTGTCCCGCAAACGAGATACCGATGATACCAAAGGCAAGTTCTAGTATTCCTGTAGAAGCCGCGCACAACAGAGCATATATCGGTTTTACGCCGTGTGATACTAAATAAAGCGCGACAAGAAACCCCTCTGGTACATTTTGCAGTCCAATTGCAAATGAAACCAATGGGCCTAAATCAGCTACATGACTACCGTAACTCACACCTACTGAAAGGCCTTCCGGTATATTATGAAAGGTCATCGCAATTAAAAGTAAGGGGTGGCCGCCTTGAAATGGATGTTCTTTCCTTTCAAGTTCCATATGTGGCAAGCAACTATCCAGAAAAGTCAGCGCCACCGTTCCGAGCAAAACACCGATGGTCAGCACATATATATTTGATAGTTTCATCGCTGAAGGGATTAATCCATATGTAGAAGCTGCTACCATAATCCCAGCTGTATATGCTAGTAATATATCACGACCTCGATGCGAAACATGCTTTAAAAACATAGCGGGAACTGCCCCCGCTATTGTGCAAAGCGAAGATATAATACTGCCTGTATACATCGGATCCATATAAACCTCCTCAATCGTATCTGTTACAATATATGTACAAGCTGGGCTGACATGTCTATCAAACACAAAAAAGATCTTCATCATCTGACGAAGATCTTTTCACTATATCTATTACGAAAGAGTAGGTACACTGTTTGGATAGTACTTATGAAGTTCATTCTGTAAAAATTTCGCAACTTCAAGCATGCCATATACACCTGTCGCTGCTTCAGCATCAGAATTATAGTTTGTATTTGTATTAATATCATACGTGTAAATAATTCCGTTTGCATCGCGTATAAACTCAATGCCAGCTACGCTGATTCCGTTAGCCGCAAGCACGTTTTCATAGTTTGCAATGACATCTTCCTGAAAATCGTTTATTATTTGAAACTTTGGCTTTGTTTCCACTTCCTCTCCTACAGGGCAGAATAAATCTCCAATTTGACAAGCATCTGCAGGACACAATTGGAACCCCTCTGTTGTATCCACACGTACTGCATACACAAACTTCCCCCCTACAAATTCACAGCGTGTAATATACGACTCAGGCGACTTGATATATTCTTGCACCAATGTAATGCCATCAACAGGCTCTTCAAACGCTTGGCTCTCTACATATCCTTGCAATGCTTCCAAACTTTGAAACAATTGCACGCCAAGACCTTTACCAGCGCGATTATGCTTTGTAATAAAAGGACGTCCATCAAAGGCCTTGGCCGCCTCTAAAATTTGAGAACGACCTACCGCTACAACTGTTTTTGGTGTTCGTACACCATGCTTTTCAAGCTCAAGATACTGCAGTACTTTACTAACCTCTAGAGAAAGAGCACGGCTACCATTATATACTTTACGACCGTGTGCCTCTAACCAATGCAAAACAGCTGCTGTATATTCCGGCGCGTAACGATGTCCCCTTGTATGCGCAGATGCGCTCATACGACTAAAAAAAATGCCTTCAGGTGGTACGGTTGATAAATCAATACACCCTTTATCTAGATGCCACTCTTCATAAGGTAGTTGCAACTCATCTAAGCGCTTAGTTAAATGCACTGTCCACTCACTGTTTTCATGAATTACATAAATTTTCCCCATCATTTCCACTCTCTTTCTATATTGTGATTTGATTTCTTTTTTGTTCAACTAGTGGCATCACTTGCTTTGCAAATCTCTCCATTTCTTCTAATTGCGGCGAAAATTGTAGTAACAACAGGTCCACACCAACTTGTTCAAAAGCCAGAATACGCTCTGCAATTCGCTCAGGTGTTCCAATTAAGTTAGGACGTAACCCGCGATTAGATACCGAGTAATCATATAACTTTACTTGTTGTTCGAGTTGTGATTTGCTAACAAAATCATCATATCCAGCATATGCACTTCCCGTTTTTATATCTGTGATGCGTTGTAGTTCTTGTAATGCTTCCTCTTCTGTGTCCCTACAAATGACGTATGCAGCCATACCAAAGGAGTGAAATGCCTCTCTGCCAATCTTTTGTCTGCGCACCTTCATGTCAGCAATTTTTATGCCAACCTCTTCAGGCGTTCCTCCATGCATGACATATGCATCCGCAAAAGATGCAATACTTTGCTTTCCTTTTTCACTTTCCCCACCCGCATACAAAATAGGATTTGGTCTTTGTATAGGCTTTGGAGCAAGCTTTGCATTTTGAATATTATAATATTTCCCTTCATACGTAAAGGTCTCTTCTATCCATAGTCCCTTTAATACATCTACAAATTCGTTCGCACGCTCATATCGTTCATCATGTTCTGAAAAAATACCACCGTATTGCTTGGCTTCTTCTGCCCACCAAGCTGAAACCACATTCAGTGTAAAGCGCCCCTTACTGATATGATCAATGTTAGCTGCCATCTTAGCTACCACAGCTGGGTTATGAAATCCTGGTCGAATTGCGGTCATAATTTCCATTTTCTCTGTAACAGCTGCCAAAGCTGCAGCTGTCGTCCAAGCTTCTAATGAGTCGTGTTCTGGTCCTTTAATATCATTAAGATATAATTCAGCAATGAGAGTAGTATTGTATCCCCAGCGCTCAGCTGCTTGTACTACTTCCTTTGCATATGCATAAGTTGGCGGCATATTTTCATCTTCTACATTACGGAGCCAACCACCAAAAATCGGCGTCCAAAATCCATACTTCATAGCCATCCCCCTTTTATACAAAAAACCTCTTTCTAAAGACAGAAAGAGGCTGAAATATGCAAATATTTCATTCCCCTATCTTTCAAGCAAATGCTTGCTGGACTTGGCACGGTATTATAATAAATCCGTTGCCGAGGCTTCAAAGGGCCAGTCCCTCCACCTCTCTGGATAAGAAAATAACGATATACAATTGTATCCAAATTGTAAGGATTATTTGTGTAAAAGTCAATATAATTCCGAAAAGTTATATAATTATTTCTTTTTTTGCAAACGGCGCTGTTTCCACCAAACGAAAAAAATAATTAAAGGTAATAGTCCTGCTCCGGCAGCTAAAGCAAAGTTGCGTATACGCGGCACTTTTATTTCCACATGCAAATCATTAACCTTACGTAAACTCATTTTCCACTCCAGTTCTTTACCACCTTTATCAACTTGCGTTGCATTAGATGAGGACGCTCTAATGGGTAATGTCACTCTCACATGAAGTAAAAACTGTTTAGTAAGCTCATCTCCAATATAGTTCGCTGTCCAATCCGCTGCTTGAAACTTACGAGTAAACGTGTATAGAAAATCCTCATACAAAGGTTGCAAGTCTACTCTTGCACGTACACGATACGTCTTAAAAAATAGCGATTGTTTTTCCTGATAAGAAACATGTACCATACGATTCTTTGCACTAGCGGGAATACTTGTGGGTTCACTTCCTTGTAATTCACGCAAGGAATGATAGTGACGCTTTGCTTTAAAGCCAAATTCTTTTGGACCATCGAACGCTTCTATTTGAAATCCTTGATTACGAAGTACATCTTGCATAGACGAAAATAGATTTAAATCAGCTGTATAACGCTTTAATTCCTGTTTTAGTGCAAATTGAATTGTTGCATCAGCACTGCCATTTTTATGCACTGTAAAATTGGCTGTTCCTTTCGCACAACCTCCGAGAACGATAAAACATATGAATAAAAGTACCCGGTATCGCATCTTAGACGCCCCTTTATCAACTTACAATACAGCTAAAAGACTATTATTTGTATTGTTACATTAGTATAACCGGCATTGTCTTATTTTATGGGGCTGAAAATTATACTGTAGGTAACGTAATTGTAGCTTCGGTACCGACCCCTGGTTGGCTTTTATACATAAGTGTCCCATTCATCATGTTAATAATACGCAAAGAGATCAATGTCCCAAGTCCCGTTCCTTTGTCTTTCGTTGTGTAAAACAACGTTCCAATTCTTTCAAGCTGCTCGGTGGTCATCCCTTTCCCTGTGTCGACAATTCGAATTTCAACACCACTTTTTACAGCGGCAGTGGTAACAACTACACCTCCTGATGAGGTAGCTTCGATAGCATTTTTAATAATATTCAACAGCGCTTGTTTCAACTGATCTGCATCGGTCTCAAGAAGTGGATTTGCCCCCATTTTAACTTGTAAAGAAATTCCTTTGTTCATGGCTAATGGTTCGAGTAATATACAAACCTCATTTAATACAATATCTAAACAAAAACGCTTTTTTTCTTGAAATTGCGGTTTAGCAAAATTAAGATAATCGCTAATAATCTTTTCTGCTCGTTCCACTTCGCTCAGTACAAGCGGTACATATTGATAATTTTCCCCTTGTTTCATCATTTGTAAAAAGCCCTTCACTACAGTAAGCGGATTTCGTACTTCGTGAGCAATTGATGCCGCTAATTCTCCGAGTGTATTCATTTTTTCAACGCGTTTCATCTCTTGACGCATCACAATTCGTTCCACAATTAGTTCATGCATTAAAACAGAAGCAATCATACCTAGCATTTGAATGAGTGCAATAGGTAATAAGTCATCAGCCAGGTCATATTTCCAAGATTTTGTATTCCACATGTAAAGCAACACAGTTAAGGTAGCAGAGAAAGCGGACCAAACGCCCATTAACACACCTATCATGATTCTACGGTTTGGTGAATATTCATAAAAGCGCTTTACGAACATACAAGAAAGCGATACAGATAACACAATAATACCTATACCATATAATACAATAGGGCCACCAATCGCAATACGCATACATATAACCATCAGAAAAGCGATAGTTCCTGCTATCGGCCCCCCATACAAAAACGCTACAATGATAGGGACATATCGTAAATCCCAATGAAATCCATGGCTTATAAAAGGAAATAACATACACAAACAAGCTGCCACTCCTTGAAGTATACCACCTAGTATTTTTGACTTCTTCAATGAGTGATGTTCTATAAATAACCCATAGAAAAACATCGGAGCCATAATAATTAAGATATGTAATAGTAATTTCTCAGCTAGCATCATCTATCCCCTATCCATCTATATCTCTAATACTATAAATTTTTACAGGTAAATGCAATGGCTATACAAGTCTAGATAGTTTTTTCGATATAAACACAGCAAAAAAATAACTGCGCCAGAACGCCTCGCTACGTGTGTATGTTCTTACTTGACATGCGTATCTCTTAGGCACTGACCGCAACCATACATTGCCCGTTCTTCTTTCCCCCAAAAAAGAATGTCGTTTTTTCTAGTTGTACTTATATAGATATATACAAATAAAAAACATAATTTGCTAAAGAAGTGCAACTAGAACAGCAGGCATGCTTTTTAGATAACAGAGAAGAATGAACAATGTGCAGTTGCAATTAGATAAGAGACTTCTTTTTAACTTAATACATTCGAGATATTCACACAAGCAATGTTTGTCCTTTTTCATACTCTATCATGAGGTGAAAGGAGGTTTATAATGAACCGACAACAATGTTATCATCTATGTTGCCAATATAATGGCAAGGTTGTACGTATTCAAGACAAATCTGGCAACTATCATATTGGAAGGATTACAAAGGTTTCTGATGATTCCGTTTGGATTGAACCTATTCGACAACGATATAATCGTGGCTTTGGCTACATTCCATACGACGAAGAAGTATATGGATACGACAGTGACCGTTATGGTTATGAAGGAAGGTATTGCCGCGGAGGATGTGACGATGACTATTACGGCGGTGCGTATGCGCTTGGGTTAGGATTTATTGTAGGCATCGCTTTAGCAGCTCTATTTTTCTTTTAATGTTCGTTCACATCTTATAAACAAAAAAGAAGCCTCATACAAGGCTTCTTCTTATTTTTGACATCGAAATACACGGTGTCCAAGTACATGACCGTACAGAGCTAAAATTTTTTCATGTTGCTCCCATATTTCATAGAGAGATTGAGAGATATTTGCAGAGATATCCCACTCTGATGTCCACTCATATTGCGCTGTTGCCACTGTATCTCTGTGTATCACGTCCACACGTTGAAACCCTTGCTTAGTAAAGTGCTCATGCCACTGTTGTTCTGTTAAATATTGTGCAGCACCGTATAATTTTCTAATATGGTCATATTCTTGGGCATACAAAGGCCTTTCGATAGTCATCTCTGTACCCGCTACATAGCCTCGCTTGCGCAGCACTCGATACAGCTGTGATAATGTACGAGAAATATTAGTAAATGCTATAACAGACTCTGTAATAATAACATCAAAACTTTCATCCGCAAACGGCAATTGTTCTGCGTTGCCATGTACTAATTCTATGTTGACATTTTCCTGTAATATTCTTCGTTTGGCTTTTTCAATCATAACAGGATGATAATCCAATGCTGTTACCTGACATCCATATTGTTTGGCAATATACACAGCTGTTCTGCCAGTGCCACAACCAAGATCCAACACTTTTGTATTTGAGTTGAGCGGCAAAAGTGTCAGCAATTGCTTTGTAAGAGCAAATCCGCCTGGGTGTGCACTACCTACACCAAACAGGGCCAAAAAATCAATGTAAGAATGCATACATATGCTCCCCGCTATCTTTTTTGCTGTATATGTATGCGAAATACCCCTAAAAGGTGATATAACATTAGCATAGCAAAAGAAACGTAATAATTTTCTGACAGAAAAAATCTATCACATCAAAAAAGAGAGCCGAGGCTCTCTTTTTTATTATTTCTTGTCTTCCTTCTCTGTTAGGTATCCCCATTTGTAAGAGAATTCTCCACCAAAGTTGTGTTCTACCAAACCTTTTACGTTAGAACGCATTAGAGAAGATGTACCACGTTGGAATAATGGTGCGATTGCAGCATCTTCAAACAAGATTTTCTCAGCTTGCGCTAGAGCTTCCAAACGCTTCTTAGGATCTGTTGTTAAAGTTGTTTTTCCATCTTTAACAAGTTGATCGTATTTAGGGTTAGAGTAGTTCATTTGGTTGTGCGCACCTTTTGTAACGAACATATCAATGAACGTCATTGGATCTGGATAGTCAGGGCCCCAACCAGCGTAGGACATTTCATAGTCTTCTTTAGACTCAATATCAAGCTTTTGTTTGAAAGGCTGTTGCTTAATATTAACTGTTAGACCTGGAAGGTTTTTCTCCATTTGAGCTTTTAAGTACTCACCGATTTTCTTTGCAGCTTCAGTATCGTAGTTAAGCAACTCGATTGTTAACTGATCTTTGCCAAGCTCTTTCTTTGCTTCTTCCCAAAGTTTTTTTGCTTTATCAGCATTAAACTTGTTCATTGCGCCGTTTGTTGCACGGAAGTCTTTACCGTCTGCACCTTTAACAAAATCTTGTGGTACTAGGTAGTCAGCAGGAACAGAACCATTGTTTAGGATAACGTTTGTGATACCTGCTTTATCGAAGGACATGCTAAGTGCTTGACGCACTTTCAAGTTTGCAAGTGGAGTATCTTGACCACCACGTTTTTGATTAAAACGTAAGAAGAATACAGATGCATCTTTAGACGTTACTAGCTCCGGAGAGGATTTGTACTTGTCTACAAACTCAGCGGATAGAGGAGCGCGGTCTACATCGCCGGCTTCATATAAGTTAACACCTGTACCAATGTCTTTAACGATGTTGAAGTTGATTTCCGTCAACTTAACTGTTTTGTTATCCCAGTACTTATCGTTTTTCGTTAATTTGAAGCTTTGCTCGTGCTTCCACTCGCTAAGTACGAATGGTCCGTTGTATACGCCTGTGTTTGCTTCTAGCGCATATTTTGCACCTTGTTCTTTAATAAATTTCTCGTTTTGCGGATAGAATGTTGCGAAAGAAGTCAATTCCACAAAGTAAGGAACCGCATTTTCTAATTGTACTTCTAATGTTTGATCATCGATAGCCTTTACGCCCAATTGATCAACCGGAAGTTCTTTTTTGTTAATTTTTTCTGCATTTTTCACATCGAACATGATATATGCATATTCAGCTGCTGTTTCTGGATTCACCGCACGCTGCCAAGCAAATACGAAATCCTTAGCCGTTACAGGGTCACCGTTAGACCATTTTGCATCTTTGCGAAGTTTAAATGTATATGTTTTACCATCATCGCTCTTTTGGAAAGACTCAGCTACACCTGGAGTTGGTTTTTGATCTTTATCTAAACGATAGAGACCTTCCATAACGTTGTTCATAACGTTGAAGGATACCGCATCAGTTGCTTTAACCGAGTCCATGGATGGGATTTCTTGAGACTCTAGCAAGTTTAATACTTGCTTCGCAGCAAGCTTCTCTTCACCTTTGCCCTCTTTTTTCGGCTCAGTGTTCGTGTTCTGATCGTTGCCGCCACATGCAGTTAACGCCACGCTTACAGCTAAAACCGGCGCTACCACTGCAGCTAATTTGGTTTTCTTTTTCATACTCATGTACCCTCCTCAAAAAATATATATCTTCTGACAATAGAAAATTTCTGTTAATTCTATGAATATTTCGAGATAAAATTATCAGAAAATTTCTATTAGTTTATATTCTACTAAATTTTAAAGATTTGTAAAGTACTATTCGTAAAAAATTTTAAAATTTTATTTTATTACTGTAATATTTATCACTAGATTGTAAAAACTCGGAATATCACAGGCTAAATATATCCATATTTAAACAAAATTTGTATATTGCATTAGTGCTTTTACATGATAATAGAGATAGTTTTATTTTTTATACTTGTTTATGCATCCTCATGCATGTTCCTCTTTCTCCTTTCCCTCTTAAAAGCTTGTATTTTACAATACATCCCTATCAATATATAGCTCTTTTACTAATTTGATGACATAAAAATTATTATTTATTACTGGTGTACATGTTTATTTATATTAGCGTAGCATTAGATCCTGAATATAGTTTCCTTACCATACGTTTATTAAACTCTTGAATTACATGTCTATTTTATAAAAAGATATAGGGGGGATACATATACTAAGTCGAGAAATAAGTTTTGCAGATATTCTCGTAGTATAGGAAAGTTGCTACAAGTCTATTTGCTTCGTTAGTATGTATATAAGTACAATTAGAAAAACGATATTCTTTTTTTGGTGGGAAAGAAGAACGGGCAATGTATGATTGCGGTCAGTACCTAAAAGATACGCGTGTCAAGTAAAAACATATACACGTAGCGAGGCGTTCTAAAGCTATGATTTTCTTGCTGTTTCTATATCGAAAAAACCATGTAGCCTTATATACATTGAAACAGCGCTAAAGAGTCATTAAGAAAAGCGGAAACACCCCACTTGAGCGCTAAATAGGTTTCACGTTTTTATCACACAAAAACAAGGCGCCCGATTGGACGCCTCTCTCATTACTTACTAACCTCTCCTTGTTGCTTACCAGGGTACGAACCTTCTTCAAACTTATAGATATATACCTTCGCATTTTTATTGTCCCCTTTTTCATCAAAACTTACGTTCGTAATTACACCGTCGAAAGATGTCACACTGCGTACTGCATCACGAACCTGTTCTCTTGTTGGCATCTTTCCACCGTTTTTCTGCAGTGCATCTTTAATACCTTGCAAAATTACAGCAGCAGAGTCGTAACCATATGCAGAAAATGCTTCGATATCTTTGTTGAATTTCTTTTTATAGTCATCTACAAATGCTTTTCCTTTATCTGTCGTGCTTGGTGAGGTGGCAACTGTTGTATAATAAGTGTCTTTTAAAGCTTCCTTAGCGACTTCTGCCATTGTTGGGGAGTCGATACCGTCACCACCCATGATTGGCACCTTAATCCCTTTTTCACGTGCCTGCTTGACTAAAATACTGCCTTCTGCGTACAAGCCACCAAAGTAAACAAGATCAGGCTTTTTTGCAACCACTTGATTCAACACGCCATTAAAATCTTTTTCACCGATTGTAATCCCTTCATAACCTACAACTTTAGCACCAATTTTTTCAGCTTCTTTTTTAAATGCATCCGCCAAACCTTGTCCATATGCTGTTTTGTCTTGAATGATAAAGATGTTGGCTGCCTTCAATGTATCTACTGCATATTTTGCAGCAGCTGGACCTTGAAAATCATCACGTGCTACGAGACGAGCTACCGATTTTAACCCTCTCTCTGTTAAATCTACCGCCGTACTGGAAGGAGATACCATAACTAAATTTTGCTTTTCATACGTTTCGGAAGCTGCAATAGAAACACCAGACATCAAGTGCCCTACTACACCTAAAACCGCTTTATCTGCTGTAATTGTTTGGGCATTGGCAACGCCCTTTTTAGGGTCCCCCTGGTCATCATAGGGTACAAATTGCAAATCAAAACCAAGCTTTTTAAATTCTTCTTTTTGTTTTTCCACAGCTAGCTGCGCCCCTAGCTTCATTGATTCACCAAAAGAAGCTGAACCACCGGAAAGTGGAGACTGCGACACAATTTTAATGACTTTGCTATCATTCTTGGCACCTGTCGTCGTTGGTGAGCTTGTCTTTTCATTGCCACCGCATCCTGCAAGCAACCCGCTCATGAGAACGCCTGCCAACATCATGGATATGCCTTTTTTTCGCTTCATACATATACCCCCTGAGTAATATTATTCTGAATATTTTAAATATTATATTATTCTAACAAATTAGACAAGAGGTTTTTGAAATGTTTCGGACAAATTTGTAGTACAAATTAAATTTTTCACTTTATTATGTGCCAATATTAAAAGTACTTTTACCCAAACAAAAAAACCTGCGCAGTTGCGCAAGTTTTTTACTTAAGCATACATTTCTTCCAAGCGTTTTTGTAACTCTTCATTTTCCAAATACTCATCATACGTTGTTTGCTTATCCATCACACCATTTGGCGTAATTTCAATAATGCGGTTTGCAACTGTTTCTACAAACTGATGGTCATGTGATGTAAATAAAATGGTGCCTTTAAACGCCATTAAACCGTTGTTCAGAGCTGTAATAGACTCCAAATCTAAGTGGTTTGTCGGTTCATCAAACAACAGAACGTTTGCACCGCTGAGCATCATTTTGGACAACATACAGCGCACTTTCTCTCCTCCAGAAAGAACACTTGCCTTTTTCAATACTTCTTCACCAGAAAATAGCATTCTACCAAGAAAACCACGTAAGAAACTTTCCGACTCGTCTTGCGGTGAAAATTGGCGAAGCCATTCTACAAGCGTCAAATCGCTGCCTTCAAAATATTTGGAGTTATCCTTAGGGAAATATGCTTGACTCGTTGTTACACCCCATTTATACGTGCCTGCGTCAGGTTCCATTTCACCTGACAAAATTTTGAATAGCGTTGTATTCGCCGCTTCGTTGCGACCCACGAACGCAATTTTATCTCCTTTATTTACAGTGAAACTTACATTATCCAGTACTTTTTCACCGTCGATTGTTTTTGTCAATCCTTCTACACGAAGCAAATCATTCCCTACTTCACGGTTTGGTGTAAATCCAACAAATGGATAGCGACGAGAAGACGGACGAATGTCATCAAGGGTGATTTTATCCAAAAGCTTTTTACGTGATGTTGCTTGCTTCGCTTTAGATGCGTTGGAGCTAAAGCGCGCAATAAAGCCCTGAAGTTCTTTAATTTTTTCTTCTTTCTTCTTATTCGCATCTTGTGCCAACTTTAATGCTAGTTGACTGGACTCATACCAAAAGTCATAGTTACCTACATAGATTTGAATACGTCCGAAATCCAAGTCGGCCATATGCGTACATACTTTGTTCAAGAAATGACGATCATGGGAAACGACAATAACTGTATTCTCAAAGTTCATTAAAAAGTTCTCTAGCCAGCGAATTGCTTTAATATCCAAGTGGTTCGTTGGCTCGTCCAAAAGAAGGATATCCGGCTTACCGAACAATGCTTGAGCAAGCAACACTTTCACTTTCTCGCTGCCCGTAAGTTCAGCCATTGTTTTGTAGTGAAGATCTTCATCAATACCTAGACCTTTTAATAAAATCGCTGCATCTGCTTCTGCTTCCCAACCGTTCATTTCAGCAAACTCGCCTTCTAGTTCAGCTGCGCGCATACCATCTTCATCACTGAAGTCTTCTTTCATGTAAATCGCATCTTTCTCTTGCATAACTTGATACAAGCGAGCATGTCCCATAATAACGGTTTGCAACACTTGGTATTCTTCGTATTCAAAGTGGTTCTGTTTTAATACAGCTAGGCGTTCGCCTGGTGTGATAATTACATCGCCTGTGTTAGGCTCAATTTCACCAGATAAAATTTTTAAAAACGTAGATTTTCCGGCACCATTTGCACCAATTAAACCGTAGCAATTCCCAGGCGTAAACTTAATGTTTACATCATCAAACAATTTACGATCTCCATATCTTAAACTTACATTACTTACTTGAATCAATGTTCATTTCCTCCAAATCGTTTTATATGCACATACTTTTTACTATACCATGTATAGCAAGGAGAAGAAAGAGCAAAGCCTTTCTCTGCGTTAGAGAGTCGCTTGCTAATGAAAAAAGACGTTGATTATCAACGTCTTTTTTCGTTTCATGAGAAGACCATTACAAATTAAGAGATTGAAAGAATTCACCTAAGCTGATACCAAGCGCCAAACAGATTTTTTGCAAGGATGCGATAGTTGCACCACGCTGTCCTCTCTCCACCATACCGATAAAGTTTTTGTGAAGGTTAGACTGCTCCGCCAAATCCGCTTGTGACAACCCATTCTTCATTCTTTCTGATTTAATCGTGCTCCCGATTTTCACCAGTAATTGTTCTTCTGTTTGCATTTTAATCACCCGAACATAACAATTTGTGAAAAGCTGAATGCAGCCCCGCCTTTGAACCCTTCTCCCTGAAATCCCCATATTCCCGTAAAGATTACTAGCATTTTCTAAATACATACTATATCAAACCAAATTTTATTGCACAATATATATATCAAAAAAAGTATAAAATTGACCAATATATTATACTGCTACAGCGTATAACTAAACATTGCAACCTTCTCTGCAATACATTGCAGCAAACGTTTTGCGGTTTCTTCTTTTCCTTCACACGTCGTTACGTTTCCTTCTGTGTCTACGATATAATGAATTGCTTCCGTTGTATACAGTGAATCTGATGCATTTGCCACCATAAGCGTTGCCCTTGAAGTTGTCATACGCAGTTTTGCTCTTTCTAACAACACTTCTCGTCTCACATCACTTTCGAGTTTAAATCCAACTAAAAGCGATTCCGGACTCCATTCTTTGATAAAGTTAATCACTTTAGGTGCTTTTTTAAAGTGGATAATAGGTGGGTGGTCGCTAGAAATTTTACCTGTCTTTGGCAACTCTTCACCAGATTGTGTAACCATCTTTTCGACAATCCAATCAGACCCTGCAGCTGCCATAATGACGGCATCCACACGCTCATTTGTAACAATTTCTTTGACTTTGTCACGTAAATCTAAAATTCCTTCAAACATACATGTTTGCAAAGGTTGTCCGGTTTTTGCTACTGGTTTTTTAGCAAAATACCCGTGTAAGTAGATAACACGTGCACCAAGAGATAGCGCTTCTTCTGCCAACAAGCTTCCAATCGTTCCTTTCGCCATATTTGTGTGACCGCGCACATTGTCCCACTTTTCTAAGCAGCCGCCACTTGTAATTAAAATCGTTTTCCCCTTCATACTGTTCACCCTTTACCTTTTTCTTTTATATTACGAAAAAAACAAACATTTTCCTATGTTTTTCAATTATTCAGGTCGACTTTGCTTTGTAGCGCCCGCGAAAATCCATCCTTGTTGTTGTACAAATCGCGTAAAGGCTTCCAAAAATTCTTCGTGGGAAACTGTCCCTTCATCGCCATTTACTAATACTATACCTTCGATTTCCACACCGCTTTTATTTTGTCTCATACCCGCTCCTCCGTAATCTCATTTTGTTTTGAAGTAAAAAGGTACTGTTCTCTTTTACAATTGCAAGCAAAGAACTTGTTGTTAGTATGTACAAAAAAATTTGTACTTACTGCACGTATCTTATATAATAAGGCTTACATAATTCTTATCCAGAGAGGTGTAGGGATCGGCCCGTTAAAGCCTCGGCAACCCCATTACGGAAGGTGCCAACTCCGGCAGGTAATCCTGCAAGATAAGAAGAAGACTTTGGACGCAAAATCCCTTCTTCGCTCACGAAGAAGGGATTTTTTAATGAAAGGATGATAATGATGACAAAACAATATGAACTTGCAACATTTGCGGGCGGCTGCTTTTGGTGTATGGTAAAACCCTTTGATGAACTTCCTGGTATTCATGGCGTAGTCTCCGGCTATAGCGGCGGACATGTAAAAGATCCAACTTACGAACAAGTAAAAACCGGTACAACAGGTCATTATGAAGTCGTACAAATTACATTCGATCCTAATGTATTTTCTTATGAAAAATTATTGTCTTTATATTGGCCTCAAATCGATCCGACCGATGCGGAGGGTCAATTTTTTGATCGCGGTCCGCAATATCGTGCTGCTATTTTTTATCACAATGACAAGCAAAAACAAGCCGCTCAAAAATCCAAACAAGAGCTAATTGCCAGCGGTAAATTCAACAAGCCAATTGTAACAGAAATTTTACCGGCTTCTACGTTTTATGAGGCCGAAGAATATCATCAGCACTTCTATAAAAAGAATCCAGAAAAATACAAGCAAGAGCGCGTTGAGTCCGGCCGCGATGCCTTTATTGCCGAGCATTGGATACAAGAAACGAAATGAGTTTCCCCAATATTACCCCTACATATTTTTTTCTTGCTCACAAGAACCTAAGAAAAAAGTAGTAATACTATGGTATATGAAATTTTGTTCTCTCATTTTATTGGGACACAGCACGTTACACATTTACGTCACTCTGAAACCGGCGCAATTCTAGACTACACACCGAATGCGTCTAGAATTCAATTCTCTCCAGACATACAACAGTATGTGCGAGCGCATTTTGACCAAATCAGTAGTAGTGATACGGATTATAATGGTTTAATCTTGTGAATTTTTACTTTTTCATTAGATAGTGCTAAAGCTTACTATGGATAAAGAGACCTTTAACAAAAACTTTCAATAAAAGAAAAGAAGCTCCAAAGAGCTTCTTTTCTTTTACGCTAAATATGCTTCTTTTACAATATCATCGTTCATAAGTACACGACCTTCACCGACCATTTTGATTTCACCGGTCTGAATAACATATCCTCGATGTGCAATTTGTAAAGCTTGATACGCATTTTGCTCCACAAGTAAAATGGTCATTCCTTCTTTATTAAGTTCATGGATAATTTCAAAAATTTGTTCTACGACAATTGGCGCAAGACCCATGGACGGCTCATCGAGCATTAATAAATGAGGACCGCTCATTAATGCGCGACCAATTGCAAGCATCTGTTGTTCACCGCCACTCATTGTACCGCCTAACTGATTTATTCTTTCTTTTACGCGCGGAAAATAATGAAATACCCGTTCCATTCTTTCACCAATCACCTTTTTATCTTTTACAGAAAATGCTCCCATTTCTAAATTTTCTCGAACAGTAAGCCGCGGAAAAATGCGACGTCCTTCTGGAACATGAGCAATACCCGACACGGCAGTGACATGAGGCGGCTGTTTTGTAATATCATTGCCTTCAAAGATAACCTCCCCAGTTTTTGGTACAACTTGCCCACTGATTGTTTTAAGCGTGGTCGATTTCCCAGCACCATTACTGCCGATAAGTGTTACAATCTCTCCTTTATCTACATGAATATTAAGACCCTTTAAGGCATGAATGCCACCATAGAACGCATTAATATCTTTGAGTTCAATTAACATTCTGTCCCCTCCCCTCGTTCGCAACCACGGCGCTTTTTCCTAGGTACGCTTCAATCACATTTCGGTTGTTACGAATCTCAACAGGTTTTCCTTCTGCAATTTTCTCGCCATGATCAAGTACTACAATATGCTCAGAAATCTGCATAACAAGCTTCATATCGTGTTCAATTAATACGATTGTTACATCAAGTTCTTCTCGCATGCGATAAATTAAGTCCGTAAGTTCCTTTGTTTCCTTAGGGTTCATACCTGCTGCAGGTTCATCCAGTAGCAACAACTTCGGCTTTGTAGCAAGTGCTCTGGCAATCTCAAGGCGACGTTGTGCACCGTACGATAAATTTTGTGCTTCTTCATTAAAAAATTCTGCCAACCCTACATATTCAAGCAAGCGATAACCTTCTTTTTTCGCATTTGCTTCTTCCTTTCTAACATGTGGTAAGGCCAAAAGTGTACCAAGGAATGTGCTTTTCAAATGATTATGAAAACCAACCATAACATTTTCCAGCACCGTCATTTCATTAAACAAACGAATATTTTGAAAGGTACGCGAAATACCGCATTTAGAAATATCGTGAGGTTTTAATCCAACAAGCCCATGAGTGTCAAGACTAATCTCACCTTCATCCGGCTTATATACGCCGGTAATCATATTAAAAAAAGTCGTTTTACCGGCACCATTTGGACCGATAACCGCTGTAATAGAGCCGCGCTTTACTGTCATATCAACATCTTTGACTGCAGTTAAACCGCCAAATCGCTTTGTTAGGCCTTTTACCGTTAATATATTCATATCGATCCTCCTTACGCGCCGAACGCTTTTTCTTTTGATTTGGGCGGGGTATCGCCTGTAACCTCCGCTATACTCAACTTGCGATTTTTCGCAGGAATTAAGCCTTGCGGACGATACAATGCAAATAAAATAAGAATTCCACCAAAGATAAATCGCTGCATTTTTGCCGGTGATAGTGCATCCGGAATGGTTAATACACCACTCATACTCAATTGATTTAACCAATTTGTAATTTCTGTGAGTACCTGCAAGTTCAAAATTGTCATAACCGCAGCACCTAAAATAACACCCGGTACACTACCCATACCGCCTAAAATCACCATAACTAGAATGGTAATGGATTCAAGTAATGTAAAGCTGGTTGGATCTACGAAAGTTTGCTTAGCCGCAAATACTACACCCATCATGCCGGAGAATGAAGCCCCGATTGCAAATGCCAAGAGTTTTGTACGCACCAAATGAATCCCCATCGCCTGCGCAGCAATTTCATTTTCCCGCACCGCTTTCCATGAACGACCTATTTTAGAATACTCCAACCGTCTTACACCAAATATAACAAAGAGAAGAATGGCCAGGACAATGTAATAAAATTGACTAGAATTATTCAACGTCATACCAAACAGCTCTGGTGATTTAATAGAGGATAATCCCATTGCACCGTTTGTAATGTTGACCGGCTTGTCCAAGTTATTAAACACAATACGAATAATTTCACCGAATCCAAGGGTTACAATTGCCAAGTAATCTCCTTTTACACGTAAAACAGGAATACCGAGAAGTACGCCCATAATAGCCGCCATTAAGCACCCGAGCAGAATGAAAATCCAAAAGCTTTCACCAGACAACGGGTACTGACCAAACGGCATAAAATTATTAGCCTGTGCCGTTGCAAAAATACCGTACGTGTAGGCTCCTACTGCAAAGAAAGCAACAAAGCCAAGATCGAGAAGCCCTGCAAAACCCACCACAATATTAAGACCCAATGCCATTGCTACATAAATACCAACCAATGTCGCGACTTCCATATACGCCTCGTAGGAAGGGCCTCCATTCGCTGAAAACGGCAATAATACCACCATGACGAACAAACCAATCAGCCATTTCATCTTCCCAGAAAATCCCGTGAAATATAATAATAAAAGAGACAGCAATAGAAGCAAAAATGCCGTAACGGATTTTTGTGCAAAATAGAGACTTAAAGATGTAACGAATACATATAGAGCAAGAAGCACAGCCTGTAGCATCTTATTTTCCTTTAGGTTTGCCAACATATTCTCTCACCTACACTTTCTCTGTAACTGCTTTTCCAAAAATACCTTCCGGCTTGAAAATCAGCACTAAAATTAAAATTGCAAATGCGAATACATCTTTATATTCTCCTCCAAGGACACCGCCGGAGAGAATGGACAAATTCGCTGCTGCAAACATTTCTAGTAACCCCAGTAGAACGCCTCCAAACATTGCGCCGCGGATATTCCCAATGCCGCCAAGCACTGCTGCGGTAAAGGCTTTTAATCCCAAGATAAAACCAATATACGGATCAATCGTACCATACTGTACTGCAAACAAGACGCCGGTCGCACCGCCAAGGGCCGATCCAACAAAGAAAGTCAAAGAAATTACCTTGTTTACATTTACCGACATCAAAGCAGCGGTTTCACGATCCTGTGCTACGGCACGCATTGCCATCCCCCATTTTGTGCGGTTAATGAAAAAGTCTAAAGCAAACATCATGATAATGGCTGTAACAATGAGAATAATTGAAGATGACTTAAGTTGTGCATTGTTAAATGTCGAAAAAAGAGAAGATGCTTCAACAGTAACTTGATTTGTAAATAAACTAGGACCTGTAATGATATAATTTCCCTTTTTCAGTTCTGCGATAAAGCGAACTAAGTCCTGAAGTAAGAAAGATACCCCAATTGCTGTGATTAACGTGATGAGTTTAGGAGCTTTCCGCAACGGACGATAAGCAACCCTCTCAATTCCCATTCCAAGAACGCCTGTTAGTACGGATGTTACAACGAGAACTAGAATAAGAGCCAATAACGCTGGCATTGCGCTCATTACTCCTAATCCCGTCATTGTTAAGAAAATCGCAGTCCCGATAAAGGCACCTGTCATAAAGATCTCACCATGAGCAAAGTTGATGAGCTCTAAAATTCCGTATACCATTGTATAGCCTAAAGCGACAATGGCATACACGGCACCGAGCGTGAGACCGTCAAGTAAGACTTGCGGCAACGTGTGTAAAATTTCTGTCAGCATGCATGTTCCTCTCTTTCATAAAAGTATATAAGTCTTGAAGTATAGCTATATAAAATCCAATCATGCTGCTTCTATATGTACAAGTAGACGAACTAACATACTTTTAGTTGAAAAAGAAAAGTGCGGTCAGAAGCTATAAGAAGCTTACACCAGATAAGATCATGGACATCTGATGGATGATTTGCACACTTTCATTTCTGGTTCTGACATGTTAGAAGGTTACTTATGCTTTTATACAGAACATGATTGAATTTATATAAAATTTAGAAAATTTATAATATTTTAATAAGATACTAAATAATTTTTCGACAAATGACAACCTTTTTCTAAAAAAGGCTTTTCGACAAATTTCAACATCTAGTGTGTTTATACAAAAGAAGTGCGAGGCAGCACCTCGCACTTCTGCACTACTTGTTTTCGATTTCTCCTTCTTGCTTACCTGGATATTTCTGCTCATCAAACTTATAAATATATACTTTGGAATACTTGTTATCACCTTTTTCATCAAATCCAACCTTTGTCACTGCGCCCTCGTAATTAGATATTTTACGAACTGAATCGCGAACTTGTTCACGTGTCGGTAATTTATTGCCGTTATCCTTAATTGCTGTTTTTAATCCCTCTAAAAGAACACCGGCTGCATCATATCCGTAAGCAGAATAGCCCTCTACTTCCTTACCAAATTTCTTTTTGTAGGTTTCAGCAAACTTTTTACCAGATTCTGACTTCATTGGGTCAGCCGCAATAGAGGTATAATATGTATTTTTGATTGTGACACCAGCAATCTCTACGAGAGAAGAAGAATCAATGCCATCTCCACCCATAATTGGGATATCTAAGCCTTTATCACGCGCTTGCTTAACTAAAAGACCCGCTTCAGCATACAAACCGCCAAAATAAATTAAATCCGGTTTCTTTGCCAACACTTTATTCAATACACCGTTAAAATCTTTTTCTCCAACTGTAATAGACTCGTGACCGAGAATTTTGCCCCCTTCTTTTTCAACAGCTTGCTCAAATGCTTTAGCTAAACCTGTTCCATACGCTGTTTTATCGTCAATCACAAAAATATTTTTCGTATTTAACGTTTTAACTGCATGAGTTGCACCCGCAGGACCTTGGAAATCATCACGAGCACAAATACGGTTAACAGATTTCAAATTGCGATCTGTTACATCTGTCGCTGTATTTACTGGAGAAACCATAACAAGATTGTTTTTTTCATATACTTCAGAGGACGGAATTGCAACCCCTGAATTCAAGTGACCAACAACCCCAAGAACAGCTTTGTCAGCCCCGACAAGTTGTGCATTAGCAACCCCTTTTTTCGGGTCAGCTTGATCATCATATGGAACAAGCTGCAATTCAAATCCTAGTTTTTTAAATTCTTCTTTTTGTTCTTCCAGTTTCAATTGTGCACCAAGCTTAATGGCTTCTCCTTGTGTAGCTGAGGCGCCCGATAACGGAGACTGGGTCACAATTTTAATTACCTTGCTACCTCCGTTTCCCGATGTTCCTGCTGTCGGTTCCGATTGTTTGCTGCTGCATCCTACTAAAATCCCCATAAACAGGGATGTAGACAGAACTAGTGCCGTTCCTTTTTTTAACATCACTGAAGCCCCTCCTAGTTTTTTAAATATTAAAAATATTTAGTTAAATAATAAGTGAATTTGTATAAATGTACAATCATATATTTTTATACAAATTTAGACATACGATACGTGAAATTTAAAAAATACAACACTATTATTTCATTTATATATAAATTATATATATTCACAAAGGTCATTCAATGAAATGAAATTTCATTTCTCTTTGCGTGCTTATTCAAAGACTTTATAAGAGAGACAAAAAAGGAGCACTTCTACATATCGCTAGAAATGCTCCTACTTAAAATATTTCTTGTTTATTTTGTTGTATTAAGACCTCGTATCAATAATCAACAACAAGTTTTACTTTATATTATCGATTTTCCAACCAAACTTCTAAAACAGCATTGCTTCCACTATCGACAAGAGGACTACCGTTGCTATAACGATCGCGCGGTTTTAATTGCTCTGTAGCCACTTCCTCTATCTCGTGGTTTGCATGCTTTACATATAACACTTGTTGTTCCCTCATTACACACACACCCACAATATAATAGGGATTTGTTTTAACCTCTTTAAAAATCAAATGCCCTCGTTTCGCACGATTGGATAAATCAATTTCTTTTACTGCCATTTTTTTCACGGCACCGCGCTGTGTAATTACTGTTGCATATTCATCATCGGTTACACATACAGCTTGCACAACGTAATCACCATCTCTTAAATTAATCCCTTTTACACCTGCTGCTCGCACACCAATTGGTGTTACTTCTTCTTCATCAAAACGCAGTGCATAGGCACCGTGCGTGAACAAAATAATATTGCGTGTACCGTCTGTTGGCTTTACAGCTACGACCTCATCATCGCCTTTGATATTTACCGCAACAAGTGCTCGAGAATAACGTTGCACCTTATACTGCTTCAGTTCTGTTTTTTTAATCATACCGTTTCGTGTTGCAAATACAAGGTAGCGCTGATCTTCTTCAAAGTTTTTAACAATAATAGCTTCAATTAAAGCTTCATCTCGTTCTAATGCAACAATATTTGTAATATATTGCCCCAAATCTTTCCAACGAATATCTGGGATTTCATATACCGGTAAATATACATAATTTCCTTTGTTCGTAAACAAAAGCAGGGTATCTGTTGTGTTACAGTCAAACCGAGCCAACAAACGGTCTCCTTCTTTCATACCAAAGTCCTTACCGTTAGATGCATTATGTGAACGCCAACTTGTTCGCTTTACATAACCTTCTTTTGTAATTGTAACAATAACATCTTCTTGCGGAATCATAACTTCCATATCAATTTTAATTTCTTGAATGTCGCGCTCAACCATCGTTCTACGCTCATCACCATAACTTTTCTTTACACGTTTTAAATCTGTTTTAATGACTTGCAACAATTTCTTTTCACTGCCAAGAATTGTCTGCAACTCGTAAATCTTCTTTGCAAGTTCATCCGCCTCTTTTTGCAGGGCGGTAATATCAGTATTTGTTAAGCGATACAATTGCAAAGACACAATCGCCTCCGCTTGCGCTTCGGTAAACGCAAATGCTGCAATTAAATTATCCTTTGCATCGCGTTTATCTTTTGAGGCACGAATTGTTGCGATGACTTCATCTAAAATAGATAGCGCCTTCATTAAACCAGCCACAATATGTTGACGCTCTTCTGCCTTTTTTAAATCAAAGCGTGACCGATTTGTTACTACTTCTTTTTGATGTGCAATATAGGCATCTAATATTTGCAATAATCCCATCAGTTTTGGGCGACGATTGTGAATAGCAACCATATTAAAATTATAAGGCACCTGTAAATCCGTAGACTTGTATAAATAATTTAAAATTCCTTCTGCGTTGGCTTCTTTTTTTAACTCAATTACAATGCGAAGACCGGTACGGTCTGTTTCATCACGTACCTCGGAAATGCCATCGAGCTTCTTTTCGATACGTAAATCGTCCACCTTTTTCACAAGATTGGCTTTATTAATTTCATAAGGTATCTCTGTAATGACAATTTGCTGCCTACCGCCGCGCATATCCTCAATGATCGCTTTTCCCCGAATAATCATTTTACCGCGACCTGTTTCATACGCGCGTTTAATACCTTCCATCCCTTGAATGATTCCCCCTGTTGGGAAATCAGGACCGCTCATTACCTGCATAAGATCACTTACCGTACAATTCGGCCGATCAATACGCATCACTACAGCGTCAATAACCTCGGCCAAATTATGGGGTGGAATTTCAGTCGCATACCCTGCGGAGATACCTGTAGAGCCATTCACGAGCAAGTTCGGAAAACTTGCAGGCAAGACAATTGGCTCTTCACTTGTATCGTCAAAGTTGGGCACAAATTCTACCGTTTGTTTATCAATGTCGCGTAACAATTCCGACGCAATTGGTGACAAACGGGCTTCTGTATAACGCATTGCTGCTGCGGGATCGCCATCGATGCTACCGTTATTGCCGTGCATTTCAACAAGTACATTACGAACCTTCCAGGTTTGACTCAAGCGAACCATCGCTTCATACACAGATGTATCACCGTGTGGGTGATAGTTACCAATAACATTTCCGACTGTTTTAGCTGCTTTTCTGTATGGTTTATCATGTACATTGCCCTCTACATACATGGAATATAAAATACGACGCTGCACCGGCTTTAATCCATCACGTGCATCAGGCAATGCACGGTCTTGAATAATATATTTACTATATCGACCAAAGCGATCACCAATTACGTCCTCAAGAGGTAGATCATGAAATTTCTCTACTTGCATGTTACTCCACCTCCGTTGTAATCATTTCATTTTCTAAAATATTTCCTTCTTCCTGCAATCCGAACTGCACATTACGCTCAATCCATTTACGGCGCGGCTCCACCTTGTCACCCATCAGCGTAGTCACACGGCGCTCTGCACGAGCTGCATCATCAATTTTAACACGAATTAGCGTGCGTGTTTCCGGATCCATTGTAGTTTCCCAAAGCTGATCGGCATTCATTTCCCCAAGACCTTTGTAGCGCTGGATTGTATAGCCTTTACCTATTTTTTTAATTACTACCTGCAATTCTTCATCTGACCAAGCATATAAAATCGTTTCCTTTTTACCGGTACCTTTGCTCACTTTATAAAGAGGAGGTAATGCAATAAATACCTTACCTGCTTCAATTAAAGGCTTCATATAGCGATAAAAGAATGTGAGCAACAACACTTGAATATGGGCTCCATCCGTATCCGCATCCGTCATGATAACAACTTTATCATAATTAATATCTTCCACTGAGAATTCAGAACCGACACCGCCGCCGATAGCATGAATAATCGTGTTAATCTCTTCATTTTTTAGAATATCTGCAAGCTTTGCTTTCTCAGTATTGATGACCTTTCCGCGTAAAGGAAGGACTGCTTGGAAACGACGATCGCGTCCTTGTTTAGCTGATCCGCCTGCGGAATCCCCTTCCACAAGGTACAGCTCGTTTTTTTGCGGATTGCGTGACTGCGCCGGTGTCAATTTGCCGCTAAGCGATGTTTCAGACCGTTTTTTCTTCTTGCCGCTACGAGCCTCTTCACGGGCTTTTCGAGCAGCTTCACGCGCTTGAAATGCTTTGATGGCTTTTTTAATTAATAAGTTTGCTGCCTCTGGATTTTCTTCTAAAAAGTATGCCAAATGCTCAGAAACAATTGCGTCTACAGCAGAGCGAGCCTCACTTGTTCCAAGTTTACCTTTTGTTTGCCCTTCAAATTGCAATAATCCTTCTGGAATACGAGTTGATATAATAGCCGAAATGCCTTCTCGAATATCAGATCCTTCTAAGTTTTTATCTTTCTCTTTCAAAAGTCCCATTTTGCGTGCATATTCATTAAATACACGAGTAGAAGCCGTTTTAAAACCCGCTTCGTGCGTACCGCCATCCTTTGTACGCACGTTATTGACAAACGATAAAATATTTTCCGAATATCCATCATTAAACTGAAACGCAACTTCTGCTTCAATCTCATTTTGCATACCTTCAAAATAGACAACAGGATGAAGAGCGTCTTTTTCTTCATTTAAATAAGAGACAAAAGCTTGAATCCCCGTTTCGTAATGAAAGACATCCTCTAAATCATTGCGCTCATCTTTTAAAGTGATTTTCATGCCTTTTAACAAAAAGGCTGATTCGCGTAACCGTTCGCTTAATGTTTCGTAATTATAATTGGTAGTACTAAAAATGAGTGAATCTGGTTTAAAATGAATTGTTGTTCCAGTTTGTTTCGTCGTTCCTTTTTTCTCCAATGTTGTGACCGGATTCCCGCCGTTTTCAAAGCGCTGCTCATATATAAAACCATCGCGTTTAATAGTTACAACTAACCATTCAGAGAGCGCATTTACAACAGATGCACCTACACCATGTAAACCACCACTTGTTTTATATCCGCCTTGTCCAAATTTACCACCTGCATGCAGTACAGTAAGGATGACCTCTGGTGTCGGTTTTCCCATACGGTGCATACCAGTTGGCATTCCACGTCCCTTATCCTGCACGCTAATACTGTTATCTTTATGTATAATAACTTTAATCTCATTGCCAAATCCAGCCAAAGCTTCATCTACAGAGTTATCTACAATCTCATACACCAGATGGTGCAATCCCCTGCTATCAGTGCTACCTATGTACATACCAGGACGCTTTCGTACAGCTTCCAGTCCTTCCAGCACCTGAATCGCATCTTCATTATATTGTATATTCGCCAAAGTGCTTACTCCTTTCCTCCGAAAACAAGAACATATGTTTCTTTTATAACATAGCTTATCCGTTTCTGACAAGCATGCCTCCATAGATTGTCTGCTAATATGTCTCAATTTGTTATCTCGATTGACAACCGTATACATTAGTAATATACAAGGTTGAACAGAAAAATCCTTGTGTATAACAAGGATTCCTCTACGTTACTATTCCAAAAAAAGATACGTTTGTCAATCTTAGCTAAGATGACCTACATAAGTTTATAGCGTGTTTCTATCATGATAAACAGTAAGAAAGAACGACTCGCTAAGTGCCTATAATGGCGTTCAACACATGCTTTTCGTAACTCTCTATTAATATTATACCTACAAACCTTCCGTTCTGCTTCCCTTCTAAAACAAATATCATTTTTCTATTTGTACTTGTATACTTAAATTCCCCAAATTTTATTCATAAGCCAAATTAGAAAAATCCAAAAGGGTGCGATCAAAATCACACCCCATAAGCAACCGCGAAAAAAGTTTGCATCCTTCACTACCGTGTTAAAGCATGCTCCACTTTAATACAGCGGTCCATGATAATCGTCCGTCCAGTGTCCTTTAAAAATTCGTACGTTGCTTCATCCTGCAGACCAAGTTGCGACCAATATACGTCGGCATCAATCTTCATAAACTCATGAGCAACACCTAATAGGTATTCAGAACGACGAAACACATTTACAATGTCCACGTGCCCCTTGATATCCGTTAATGACTTTACTGCTTTTTCTCCCAAAATCATATCCGCATTCGGGTTAACTGGAATAATTTCATATCCAGCATCTTGCATCGCTTTGGATACCATATACGATGTACGTTCCGGATTATCCGAAAGACCAACAACCGCAATACGCTTGCTTCGTTTTAAAATGCGACCAATTTCTTCTCGCGTTGGGTTTTTGAACATATACTCTGCCTCCACCTATTCAGCATTCACATCAAGCGTAATTGTTTTCTCCTGTTTTTGTCCTGCGCGATAAAATTCCACTTTCATAGAATCGCCGATTTTTTTCTTATCATACAAATGTTTTCGGAATTGTACCGCGTTACTAATCGGTTGTCCGTCCAACGCTACAATTACATCCAAATCCTTTAGCTCCACTTTTGCCGCAGGTGAACCTGGTGTAACGGCCATTACAACAACACCCCCATTTATATTTTTTGGTAGGTTTAGTTGTGACAGCCCATAGCTCGATATTTCATCTAATGACCTAAGCTGAATGCCCATAAACGGTCTTTGTACTTTTCCATATTTCTCAATTGATTCTAGCACCGGCTTTGCAACATTTACAGGAATAGCAAAGCCAATCCCCTCTACTTCTTGCTGCGCAATCTTACTAGAGTTGATTCCAATTACTGAACCGTTTGCACTCAGCAATGCGCCCCCGCTGTTACCGGGATTAATAGATGCATCTGTCTGAATTACCTGTGCTTGCCAGTCCGGATTACCATCTTCATTAATATCTACCGGTATTTCACGATCTTTACTACTAATAATTCCTTCTGTTACAGTACCAGCAAATCCAAGCGGGCTACCAATGGCAACAGCAGTTTCTCCCGCACGGATTTTATCTGAGTCACCGAGCGTTGCCACTTTTGTAATTTCACTGCCGTCTACCTCAAGAACAGCTAAATCAAGCCAAGAATCTGTACCAACAAGTTTCGCTTCTAACTTCTTACCGGTACTGAGTACAACCTCTAGCTCCTTCGCACCTTCGACAACATGATTATTGGTAACAATCAAAGCCTTATTATTAACCTTTTTATAAATAACACCTGATCCTGTACCAGCTGCCTGTGTCTTATTTGAAAACGGGTCGTTGCTTTGATATTTCATTACACTTACGACCGCATCCTTGGCACCTTCCACCATACCAGCAATATCAGTTGCTTTCATGTTTTGCACAACCGGTACAACCGTACCTTCTGTTTTCTGTATATTTTGTACAGTGTTGTCTCCTGGCATATATGCTCCTGCTGCTGTAACAGCTACTGCACCAATTACCGCTCCGACCAGGCCGGTAAAGAAATAGCCTTTTTTGCTGCCTTTTCGTTTCTCGTATCTTGTCATATCAGTTTCGTCATAATATCCCATTTTACTGGCCCCTTTCTTGTAAGTAAATTCAGTGTAATACACTGCTGTGTATTCGCTGTGAAATTATCGTGAATTTCAACAAGAAATTTTAGTTTTATTATATATCATTCCACATTCATTCTTCAAATTTATAACCGGCTCGAATGACGGTAGTAATATGATACGCCTTGTTTCCTAGCTTACTTCGCAGTTTCTTTACATGTGTATCCACCGTACGGTCATCACCATAATAATCATAGCCCCAAAGCTGATTTAACAAATGTTGCCGCGATAAAACAATCCCTTTATTTTCCATAAAATATAAAAGAAGCTCAAATTCTTTGTGAGTCAGTATCACTTCATTTCCTTCAATGGATACTGTACGCGATAATTTGTTTACCTCAATACCGCTTAAAGATAACATATGTTCTTCTTGCCCAAGCGAACCTTCCGCTCTCTTTAACAATGTTTTTGCACGCGCTACTAATACTTTTGGACTGAATGGCTTTGTTACATATTCATCCGCACCGAGTTCAAAACCAAGTAGTGTATCTTCCTCATCCGCACGTGCTGTTAACATGATAATTGGAACACCTGACTCCTTTCGAATACGACGGCATATAGACCAACCATCAATTTCTGGTAACATAATATCCAGAATAACTAAATCAATATCATGTGCCTCAAATTGAGATAGCGCTTGCTTTCCATCTTCTGCTTCTACGACTGTAAATCCCTCATTCAAAAAATAATCAGAGACAATTTCGCGCAGGCGCTGTTCATCTTCTACAAGCAGCACCGTTTTATTCATAACAATATCCCATCCTTTATCTAATGTTTTTCATATCATACCATATGAAACTCATTTTGTAGGTTTTAAAACTACCAGATTAAGCAGACATTTTTGGCTTAAACACAACATATACATTCTAATCTAGCGGCATTGGATATAAGAAGGTACCGAAACCACCTACTGTATGAGGCATGTGTATCAGAGAATACTCATTTTCCTACTTGTCCATGTATCATGACGATAAGAATTCTATATAAAAAGATACTCTTCTCTTACATTGCTTCTGCTGGTTATGATACAATGGACAAGCAATATTTATCATTTTTTATCATGTTTTTAAAGGAGAATGGACTATGCTTACATACGTATTGTTTGCAGTTGCATATTTGCTCGGTTCCATTCCGTTTGCCTTGATTGTGGGAAAAGTAGGCTATGGCATTGATATTCGTCAACACGGTAGCGGCAATCTCGGCGGTACGAATACATTTCGTACACTCGGAAAAAAAGCGGGTTTTATTGTAACCATCGGAGATATTTTAAAGGGAACAATTGCTGCTTCTTTACCTATTTTATTCGGACTGGAGTGGAATCCTCTTTGGTTTGGAATTGCAGCAGTAATTGGACATATGTATCCAATATTCGCGAACTTCCGCGGTGGTAAAGCTGTGGCAACATCTGCTGGTGTGTTACTGTTTTGTCAACCTTTTGTTTTTGTCATTTTGTTAGTTGTGTTTTTAAGCTTGTTGTTTACAACAAAATACGTATCATTATCTTCTATTCTCACTGCTATAAGCGGTGTAATTGCTGCCTTATTTGTGGATGATACGCCATTTTTAATTGCGATTTCGGTACTTGCTATATTTGTAATCTATCGCCATCGTGCTAATATTTCACGAATTATTAATAAAACAGAGCCAAAAGTGAAATTCTAAGCATATTGATAGCGAGTTGCCTGTACATCCTCTATACTTAAGGTGACGAACTAGGAGGAATTCACTATGCACATTTCAATTTCAAATGACGCAGCAAATTGGTATAAGCGCGAAATGCTTTTAAACGAAGGTGATCAAATTCGTTTTTTTGTACAATACGGCGGTTGCAGTACAGTACAAAAAGGCTTATCTCTTGGTATTCGAAAAGACCTTCCGCAGCATATAGCTGCCAGCACACAAGCAGAAGGACTCACTTTCTTTGTGGAAGCGGACGATGAGTGGTATTTTGACGGTCATAACTTATCAATTACATATACACAAGGAGAAGAAGAACCTGCTTTTCATTACGAAAAATAAAGCTTGCTGATAATTAACAAACAACCTTAACAAAGCAAAAGTAAAACGCGGCGACAGTGCCGCGTTTTACTTTTGCTCCTCCCATCCATCGTTGCTAAGATGCATCTGAAGTAATTTTGCTTCCCCAGCCTGCTCGTACACAACATAGCCCTTGTTAAGTTTCATAAATACAATGGGTTCTTCCTCACATCCCTTGACACAAATACTCGATACGCTTGCAAGCAACGATAGTAATTCCGGCTCCTCCACGCTTCGATCTATCAGCTCACTAAAGGTATAAGATCGGAAGCCCTGTAATTCAACCTGAAACATTTCTTCCACAACATCTACTCGATACGGATGAGCTTCATTTTGAAATGCAGCCATACTATGATGCGCAGCACGAAATCCAAACACTGTAATAAACAGTATCGTTAAGAGCGTTCCTGTTAGCGAAACCAAACGTATTCTCTTCCTCACACTACTCCCCCCCACCTTACTTTATGCAAGTCCAGTATGTAGATATGAAAAAAGAAGCTGTACATACAGCTTCTTTGCTTAATTTATGTTCTCATTCTTTTGCTCGCGTACATAAATTTCATACCAATCTGGGTACAACTTTTTAAATGATACCGGACGGAACGTATCTTTTTTCACTAAAATATTGGTTGTGCTCGCTGTAATACATAGCTCGCCTTTTTCGTTTAAGATTTCATATCCATACACAACTCGCAGTGGATTCACAGCTTCAATCCATGTTTTTACAATAGCTTTCTCTCCGTATCGCATTGCCTTCCTATATGTAACTTGCAAATCAAGAACCGGTGACACAATTCCGTCTTGCTCCATTTGGATATACGATAAACCTAAATCTTCTATCAGCTTGGTGCGACCGAGCTCAAGCCAAATTACATAGTTGGCATGGTATACCACGCCCATTTGATCAGTTTCCGCGTAACGAATATCAATGATATGTTCAGATACATGCATAATAAAAGCTCCTTTTTGGCTGTTCTTTCCATGTACACTATCATAATACAATCCTCTGCAAAATAAAATAGAAACAATGCATCTTTTCCAATAAGGAGTGGTTGTATGATTCAAATTGCAGTTGTAAAACGAGGCGATACGTTATTTAAGATGGCAACGCAGTACGGCACAACCATCGAACAAATCGTCCTGGATAATGGTTTGAACGCGAGTGCACCACTCGTCATCGGGCAGGCGTTGCTCGTTAACACAAAAGGAAATGTATACTATGTCCAATCAGGTGATAGCTTGTATACGATTGCACTTACTTACAATGTACCGTTACAAACACTTGCGAAAGTGAACAATTTATCACTCAATAAAATGCTTCTAGAAAATCAGCGGCTATATATCCCAAAAGGACAAAAGCGAATCATTGAGCCTATCGCATATTTACAGCCTACAACGGTACCCATTAAAGAAAGCTTGCTGAGCGCAACAAAAGCCATCAGTCCTAACCTGACCTATTTAGCATATTTCAGCTTTGAAGCAAAACGAGATGGTACTTTGAAAGAGCCGGTGAGTCTAGAAGCTGTTCTAAATATTACCATGCAAAACCGTGTCATTCCGATGTTGGTTATCACCAATTTGGAGAACGGCAATTTTAGTTCTGAAGTAACATCACTGATTTTTAATAATCCTTCCCTACAAAATACATTTATTACAAATGTAATTACAACTGCTCAAAAATATAACATGCGTGATGTGCATTTTGATTTTGAAAATGTCGCTCCCAAGGATCGAGAACCGTACAATCAGTTTTTACGCAATGTCAAAACGCGTTTGCCTGAAGGCTATACATTAAGCACAACTCTCGTTCCTAAAACAAGATCTGACCAAAAAGGCGCCATCTATGAAGGATTGGATTATAAAGCACATGGAACTATCGTTGATTTTGTTGTCATTATGACTTATGACTGGGGATGGCAAGGGGGACCTGCACAAGCGGTATCACCAATAGGACCTGTAAAAGAAGTTATTCAATACGCAAAAACACAAATGCCAGCCAATAAAATCGTATTAGGGCAAAATTTATACGGCTTCGATTGGACACTTCCATACAAAGCTGGAGGGAAAGCACAAGCTGTCAGCTCTGTTGCAGCTGTAGCAATCGCTCGCAACAATAACGTTCCCATTCGTTATGATTATAGAGCACAGGCACCAACCTTCAACTATGTGAAAGATGGGAAAGAACACGAGGTTTGGTTTGAAGACGTTCGTTCCTTGCAGGCGAAATTCAATCTAATAAAGGAACAGGGCCTACGTGGCATCAGCTATTGGAAAATCGGCCTACCCTTTCCTCAAAACAGTCGCTTATTGTCAGAAAATTTTACGATTAACAAAAAAGGTTAAATCAAAAAAGCTGACAGTCGTCAGCTTTTTTATCATTGTTGCTTATTATTATATGCTGCTTCTTCCTTGATTTCATTGCGCATCGCTTCAATGCTCTCTAAACGGCGTTGATTTTTCGCTTCAATGTCAGCGCAATCTTGTTCATTAGAAAAGCGGGCAGCTTCTTCTGCTTCATGCATATTTTCAATTGTATTTTGTACCATTTCTTGCAGTTTTGCTGCGTTATCGCTTCTATCATCCGGGTTCGCTTTATAATGATCCATTGTAATCCTCCTTAGTAATAGAATACATCGTTATTGTGCTTAAAATAAAAAAGACTATGCAATGAACGTAAAAAGAGGCGAAACTTCGCCTCTTTTTACGTTAACCGTTATCTACAATCGGTTGTTTTCCTGTTTTGTCCTGCATTTGCTTTCCTTTATTTCCACCGGCTTCGCGTGTATTTGTACCAATATGATTTGGCGTATAATGCATTGAATGTTTTTTTGGATTTCCCATTTTTATCACCCCTTCATAGCTAGTATGACCTAAGGGGCTTCTTCCTTATTCCGCTTGTTTGAGACGCTTTTCAAGTCTCGCTTCTAAACGCTCCTCAAGCCGCTCAATAGCTTTGCTATCTTGCATCAATTCCAATTTATTTTCCATCACTAGCTCTTTAAATGATTTTCTTCTACTGCGACGCATACAATCATTCCTTTCCATCACTTTTTTGCTAGTATAGACAAAATAAGTAAGTTTAATCCGATTTTTGACATAATTCCTATAAAAATGAATAAAGTCTAAACTTTAACATAATTACGAAAGAAACCTCCTATTTCAAGGGAAGCTAAGTGGTGAGTAGTTCTCTAGAGCAAAATAAAAAACCTGTGCCAACACAGGTTTTACTGCATATTTTTAATTGTTTGTTCCATAAAAGATTCAGACATCGGGCCAATATATTTTTGGCGCACAATACCTTTTTCATCAACAAAATACGAAGTCGGTAAGCTGATTACCTTATATATATTGCTGACAGTAGATTCGGTATCAAGTAAAATCGGGAAAGTTAAGCCATTTTCGCTAGCAAAGGTACGAACTTTCTCTTGTCCCTTCGCACGCTCCGATACAGTATAATTGACAGCTACAATCACTACATCATTTTGATGAGAAGTATAATATTTCTGCATATCTGGCATTTCTTCTTTACAAGGCGGACACCAAGTAGCCCAGAAGTTAAGAATTACTTTTTTACCTTTTAATGCAGAGAGCTTCACTTTCGAACCGTCTAGTGCCTGCAGTTCAAAATCCGGAGCTGGCTTACCGATTTCTGGTCCGGCGGTTGCCATCGCTTCTTCTGCCTGGATTGTTTGTTTTACCTGCTTGTCTTTCGTAAACTGCTGGTATCCTGCATACCCTGCCATAGCTAGTAACACAAGCGCTATTATTGCCTTTCGAAGCATCAAAATCATTCCTTATCTTTTTTTATCAGTGTATACAAACAAGCACTTTACTATTCCGTTTTACTACTATGTATCAGTTGATACTGCCGAGATACACACGTCCGGCGTCTTCATTTAAAAAGCGCTGGCGTAATGAAGCTCGTAATTCCTGTGGATAAAATCGATACTTTTCAATATCGGCAAGTGGTAACCAGACAACATCAATCTGCCCCTCATCTAGTTGTGATGCCCTTTGTTTATTAGGCTCCGTCAATGCTTCACACCAAAACATAAACTCCATCTGATGTAAATGCGAATCAAAAGCAGCATGTTCATGAAACTTGCCAATATATTCTCTCACAAATAGCAAATCACCCGGCTTCACTTCGATACCAGCTTCTTCTATGCACTCTCGCTGTACCGCTTCATGCAATGTTTCTCCAAACTCCTGGCCGCCGCCAATCAATAAATAAAAGTCCCCATCGGTGTCCCGCTTTTGTATCACCAACAAATGATTATCTTTGATAATGATAGCTTTTGCTGAGTTACGAATCTTCATGCCATCCCCCCTACATCTGTCGCTCATATATTCTCTATACAAACTTACTACAAAATGAAAAAAAGTGCCATGTTTATAGGCACTTTGTTATATACACGTTACCGCAAATCAACGGTTTCGCATCTAATACGCTCTTTAAACTGCTCTTGCTTTTGAAGTGATAAACGATACTCATCTTCTAGCATTTCCGCCAATAATTGATGTCGTACTGCTTTTGCTTCATAACGTTCTTTAATAAGAATACGACATTCGTTTAAAAACTCCAAGTACGGCTCATATGTGTGATTATACTGTTCCTGTAACTGATTGCGAATATGCTTTGCAAGCTTCGGGCTAGCACCGCCCGTAGATACTGCAATAAGTAACTTTCCCTGTTTTAGTGTTGCTGGAAAATGACAATTACCGCGCTCGGGGTCCGTAATTACATTTACAAGTTGATGCTCACTCGCTTCTTGTTCAATGCGAATGTTTATGTCTTTATCGTCCGTTGCTGCAATGATTAAGAACGCATCCTTAAAATCGCTTCGCTTATATGTCCCTTGAATCCAATGCACTCGACTAGTCTCTACTAACTCTCGGATGGGACTACAAAGTTCTTTGCTAACTACAGTTACATCTGCTTTCGCCTCAAGCAACAGGCGGATTTTAAAAGAAGCCACTTTCCCTCCGCCTGCTACCACTACTTTCTTACCTTCCATACGCACTGTAATCGGATACAAAAGCCTCCCCCCTTATCGCTTCACTTACTCGTTCTGCTAAAATACGTTGCAGATGCGCATGATAACCAAGGTACGAACAGAGTACAACATGATTACCGTAGCGCCGAACTTCTCGTTCCATTCCTTTCATTAACAACCCTGTAAAAAGGAGATACGGTACGACAAACAGTTGTGTTTGCATTGTAGCTGCAGTCCTGAGCGCTTCTTCAAAGCGTGGCTCGGCGGCGGCTAAAAAGCAGATCTCTACACTTTGAAATGGGTGCGCTTCTTTTAAGAGTTGCGCAATTTGTTTCATATCACGTTTCACATCTGCATCACTGCTGCCACGCCCCACCAGTAGAACTCGCGCTCCCTCTCCCGCTTGGTTTACATCAATACGCTCTAGTAAAATATCTATAATGCTGCTATGAACGCCAAATGGTCTTCCATACGTAACTGTAACGTTCGGATACTGCTCCTTTACATGAAGCAGCTCATTAGGAATATCTTCCTTTGCATGAACAGCTGTTAACAATAAAACAGGTACAACAGCAATTCGTGTCGCTCCTTTTGTAACACATGTAGCAAATCCCTGTGCAATTGAAGGTGCAGCTAGCTCTAAGTAACACACTTCTTGTATAGGAGCATCCACAAGCTTCATCGCTTGCTCGGTAAAAAAACGTGCTTGTTCATTAGCTTCCTTTACCCTGCTTCCATGACATACGTATAATACAGCTTGCATTTAAAACGCCTCTCTTGCATAAGGAAGTGGTTGTTCAAACCATTTGATCTTTTCACGAAAGCGCACTACTTCCCCCACGATAATCATGCTTGGATTTTGTACCTGTTCTTTTTGAGCAATCGTCACAATCGTACCGAGCGTTCCTGTGACTGTACGTTGCTTTTCAGTTGTGCCCCATTCCACCAAAGCAACCGGCGTTTGTTCACTTTTTCCATAATGGATGAGTTGTCCGCAAATATATGGTAAATTGCTCACGCCCATATAAATTGCTAGCGTATCAATACCTTTTAAACTTTCCCATTTTGTTTGCTCTTCCGCACCTGCACGTCGATGTCCCGTAACGATAGCAAAGCTTGCTCCCGCCTCACGATGAGTAACTGGAATGCCGGCGTATGCAGGAGCTGCAATACCTGCTGTGATACCTGGAATTACTTCAAATGGGATTGCATTTTTCACAAGTGCCTCTGCCTCCTCAGCGCCCCGTCCGAATACAAACGGGTCACCTCCTTTTAAACGTGTGACTACCTTTCCCTTTTTCGCAAGCTTTACTAAAAAAGCATTGATTGTTTCCTGTTGCATCGTATGATAATCCGGTAATTTACCGCAATACATCAAATCAGCTTCGGGCTTTGCGTGCGTCAGTAACTCCTTATTCACAAGCCGATCATATAGGATTACATCTGCTTCTTGAATGCATTTTAAACCTTTCACAGTAATCAAATCCGGATCCCCCGGTCCCGCCCCGACAAGATATACCTTTCCCACACGCTTCCCCTCACTTTTTATGGTGGACTCTGTTAAATCTCACCGTTGCTTGTTCACAGCGAGATTTAAGAACGCCTTATATTAAAATATTTTCTTGCTCATAAATTACATATCCAGCACTTTTATGAATGCGCTTTTTCTCATATAAGGTGATATCTGTAATCACAGGTAATCGTAAAAAATATTTTTCTAATTCTACCTCAACTGCCCGAAACGCCTTTTCTTCATTTTCAGCAACAATAATGACTGGAATCACTTTCTCTTCAGCCACCACCTCAAAACGATATAGCTCCATCGTTACACCGCCGCCTCCTCTAGAATATCATCAAGCTTTTGCTGCAGATGCTCTAAACCAACGCGACCCACATAAGAGAAAAACGATTCATTTGGCAATTTTTCTGTTTTGAATACAGATAAAAATTCGTACAAGACGGCTGGTAAATGCTCGCCATCAACCTTTCCTTTTAACTTCTCATTATAAGTTCCGCCGTCAAGGAGTGTTCCCCCCACATATAATTCAAAGGCTTCTACCATGCGCTTGTCCGCTGTTTTCATTTTCACGCCTTGCAAGCCGATATCAGCAATTTGACGCTGTCCGCAGGAGTTAGGACACCCTACCATATGAATACGAACTGGTACATCTAATGTGAGCTGTTCATCCAAATAGGTGGCAATGCGACGTAAACGTTCTTTTGTTTCTACTAAAGCAAGATTGCAATATTCGATACCTGTGCAAGAAACAGCGTGACCGATAAACGATTGCGGCTGTTGGTTGATGCGCTGGAACAACGGCTCTTGTAGCAATGCTTCAATGTTCTCTTTTGGCACATTCGGAATTAAAAAGTTTTGTGAGTTACATGTGCGAATATCACCATTTCCATATGCTTTTGCAATGCGCGCCACTTCAAGCAATTCACTTGCATTCATACGCCCTACTGGTACATTAAAACCAGCGTAGTATAATCCATCCTGCTTTTGTTCATGTACTCCATAAAAATAGCCGGCGTTCCATCCTTCCGTTGCATCTTCTCCCTTTTCTGGCAATGGACCTGTTAGCTCAAGCAGCTTTTCCTTAAATGTATCTACGCCCCAATCAGCAACTAAGAATTTTAAACGAGATAAGTGGCGTTTTTCACGATAACCGTAATCACGGAAAATAGTCGTAATTGCAATCGCAATATCCTTTACTTGCTCTGGACGAATAAAGATATCCAGCGTTTTTGCTAAAAATGGACGCGCTGATAATCCTCCGCCTACTTTGACATGAAAGCCATTAACACGAGTTCCATCTAGATCTTTTACAGCTGGTGTAAATGCCACACAATTAATTTCTGCGTTTGATGCATTGTACGTATTAGCGCTAATCGACATTTTATATTTGCGTGGTAAGTTGGAGAACTCCTCGTTAAATTGGAAAAACTCGTACACGTCTTTTACAATTTCAGTGGTGTCAAATAGTTCATTTCGATCAATGCCAGCAAGTGGATTGCCGACGATATTACGTGTAATATCACCACAAGCACCAGCTGAAGACAAGCCAGCGTTTTCAAGTCGCTGTAAAATATCAGGAATTTGCTCAATACGCAGCCAGTGAAATTGAATAGCTTGACGCGTTGTAATATCCACAACGTCACGACCATAATCTCTTGCAATTTCCGCCAATACAATAGCCTGATTATTCGTTAAGATACCGGACGGTACATTGACACGCATCATAAAATACCCTGCTTCTTTTGGCCGTTGTAAATATAAGCCAGCCCATTTGAACATATCCCATTGTTCTTTTGGAATGGAATCAAATCCATTTTCCGCGTAGTATGGAATATCTTTATAAATCTCAAGACCATCTTTGACAAGCTTCTTTTTCTCTGTTTCATTTAGCTTTGGGTTCTCCGCCCATGTTTTTTCATAGCTCACACTTTCCGCCCCCTTAAATGTATTGTTTGTCTCGTAAATACTGCAGCAACTGCTCCGCACACGTATCTGCCGTATATACATGCGTATGGAGAGTAATTTCCGGATTTACAGGCTCTTCATACGGTGAATCAATTCCTGTAAATTGCTTAATTTCACCGTTTCTTGCTTTTTCATATAAACCTTTCGGATCTCGTTTTTCACATTCTTCTAGCGGACAGTGAACAAATACTTCAATAAATTCGTCAGCTTCAAGTAAATCACGCACCGTTTTTCTATCTTCTTGAAATGGTGAAATGAAGGCTGTTAATACGATAGTCCCGCTATCGACAAACAGCTTTGCAACTTCGCCGATGCGACGAATATTTTCCTTGCGATCTTCTTCGGAAAAACCTAACCCCCTATTTAAACCGTGCCGCACATTATCGCCGTCTAGCACGTAGCTACGGATATTTGCGTCAAATAGCTTACGTGCCACCGCATTTGCTACAGTGGATTTACCAGAAGCAGATAGTCCAGTGAACCAAAGTACAAAGCTGTTATGGTTGTTTTGTTTTCTTCGTTCTGTCTTTGTTACTGAGGCATCGTGCCAGATAATGTTTTCACTCATTGGACACCTCCAGCAGCAACCTGTTCCCGACGTAATCCACGAATTAACACTTCGATGACTTCCTGACGACTAAATGTGCTCGGGGGAATCTCTCCATTTCGCAACATTTCACGAACCTTAGTACCTGATAAAATTACATGGCTTTCGGCTCCATGTGGGCAAGTTTTCGCAGAAGCCATTGCACCACACTCATTACAGTAAAAGCTATTTTCAAAGAACAATGTCGTAATCCCGATCTCCTCTGCTGTAAAATTACTAAAGATTTTTTGCGCATCGTATGTGCCATAATAATCACCAACTCCTGCGTGATCACGGCCTACAATAAAATGGGTACAGCCAAAATTTTTACGCACAAGTGCATGAAAAATTGCTTCACGTGGGCCTGCATACCGCATAGCTGCTGGAAACACTCCTAAAAACACACGAGATTTCGGATAATACTTTTGCAATAACACTTCATAGCTCTCCATACGAACATCAGCCGGAATATCGTCGGACTTTGTTTCACCAACAAGTGGATTTAAGAATAGACCGTCTACTGTTTCTAATGCTGTCTTTTGAATATATTCATGCGCACGATGTACCGGATTTCGTGTTTGAAACCCTACCACTGTTCTCCAGCCTAACTCGGCAAACTTTTGTCTTGTTTCAATAGGATCGAATCGATATGATGCAAATTGATCTTTTGGAACGCGCTTTACAAGCGTGATACGACCACCCAAATTAACATCAGGTCGATTAAACACACGCTTTACACCCGGGTGTGCCTCGTCCCTTGTTCCATACACATAATGTGCTTCTTTTAATTTATCCGGTGTATATATATCTTCGATTTGAAGAACGCCATATGTTATTCCATCTTTTATAAGGCGAACATGCTCACCTACACGTAGTTCATCTGCTTTTTCCTGAGTAACAGCCAACGTGATGGGAATACTCCAAACAGTACCATTGGCAAGACGAGTATGGTTGACGACTGTGTCATAGTCCTTTTTCGTTAAAAATCCAGTCAACGGGCTATAAGCACCTGTTGCAATTAATTCTAAATCGCTGAGTGCCACTGAATCTAACTCAACTTCTTTTTCAATATGAAACGTATCATACGTTTCATCCACTAATTGAATTAATGTACCGCCGTGCGGGAGAATCTGACTCATCTTTTTTCGCTCCTTTATTCATATACAGCAGATTTTTTCCGACATGATAACAGCAGAATCACGAAATCACAAAAAACTTTTAGCCCACAAGACACGCACCTCGATTGGGTACTGAACGCATCTGCACACACTCTTTTCTAATGCGAAAAGTATGTCAGTCTTTTTATTTATACAGTTTTCAAATTGTTTTACTTGGTTTTCTAATGTAAACCACACTCCGTTTTATTCGTACCTGACCATCTGCCATCTCTTCCTTGTGCAGGTAGCGTACACATTTCACAACCAATGCTTGAATACCCCTGATCATGCAATGTATTATAAGGCAAATTTTCACGGTGTACATGACGCCATATGTCCTTCCATGTCCAATGAATGAGCGGACAAACCTTGATGGACTGAAACTTATGATCTTGATTGAGAAATTCTGTATTTTTTCGCGTTGGCGACTGCTCACGACGTAAACCTGAAATCCATGCCTTTCCCTGACTCAGTGCTTCATGTAACGGCTTTACTTTTCGAATGTTACAGCATGCATTCGGATTACGTTGCCATAACTTTGGTCCGTACGCATCTTCTTGCTCTTGTAAGTTCAGCGCAGGTTGCTTCATCTCGATACGCAGTTTTGGAAATCTCTCCTTTACTTTTGCAATCACATCATATGTCTCTTTAAAATGAAGATTCGTATCAAGAAAAACAATGTTAGCGTCCGGTTTTACCTTGCTGATAAGATCAATGAGTACCATTCCTTCTATACCGAAGCTACAGGCATACACAATATCCTCACCATATTCTTCATACGCCCAGCGCAGTACGGAAAGTGCTCCTTTTGCACCATCATCCTCCGAAAACGAAGGGAGCTTTCCCCACGTTTCATACGTAATCATGCGTCCTTCCTCCTTTTATATAAAAAAAGAGGCAGTCTTAACCCTTAGGTTAAAACCGCCTCTAGTTTCTCTAGTCAGCGCTTTTACTTCAAGCGAACTTTTTCGTTTTTCTCAAGCTGAATAACTTTGCCATCTTGTACGATGAGTGTAATGGATCCGAATTTCATATCGTCGAGCATTAATTTAATTTTTTCCATAATCACTCGATACTGTTCTTCTGCTACCAAAACAGCCCCCCCTTTTCCCATAATAAACAAAAAAATCTTTCCATTTCGAAAAGACTGTTGAGGTAACTATTTTACCTTATCTTTCAAAATGGGTACCATTTTGCTGGAAGTAGCACCTTGCTTTTCGCAGGTTGCCGGGCTTCATCGGGCCAGTTCCCTTCGCCTCTCTGGATAAGTGATTTAGTTTATTGTAACACAATTCTAAATTTTTGCAATCCAACTTTTCTGATAAGTTTTATATTTTTGCAGTTTATACACTTGTAAGTAATAACGAAATAAACGGATGATACGGCATGTCATACCATTCTACATATAAAAAATATATGCACTAGGTCAAACTAATACTAAAAAGAAAAGATTTACACTATGGATCTTCTGTTGACTTTGCTTTCAGCTCTTTGTTGGGGCAGTCTTGTTTTGCCCAGTACTAAGCTTGGTGGCGACTCTCGCTCTCAACTGCTTGGTACAGCATCCGGTGCTTTTTTGTTTTCCGTTGTTATATATCTATACAAAACACGAGATCTATCCTGGTTTATCTTTTTTATCGGCTGTATTGCCAGTGCACTGATTATTATCGAAGTACTTTTTACAGTGAAAGAAAAACCTAAAAATAAGAGCGGTGATCGAAAAAAAGGGTTGCTTCTCCTACTATTTTCTACAGTCGGATTTTTGGCATATTTCGTAATCATACGCTGGTTTGAAATTGACGGTTGGTCTGCTATTTTACCACAAGGCGTAGGGATGGTAACCGGAGCATTGCTTTTTTCCATTAAACATAGACCATTTAATAAGTATGCGCTTCGTAACGATGCACTTTGACCTGGATGGGGTAGCTTTAAATAGCTACGAAATGACATACTCTTCCGGAGCATACTAAAAGCTTGCGCATTTGCGCAAGCTTTCTTCTATTACATATTAGACTCTGTTAAAGTTCATTGTTGATTTCCGTTACAGGGTTCGCTTTCCACGGGCGGTCAAGGAGCCTCCTCAGCGCTATGCGCCTACGTGACCTCCCTTTGACTCGCTTTTCCCGCAGGAGTCTCACATCAACAAGTACCCATTATCAACATTAGGCTTTAACACAGCCATATATTAAACAAATTCGCGTGTACGGACGCGGTCATTTTTAATTAAATCAGCAAATGATTCTCGTTCCACAACAACCTGGGCACTCCCATCTTTTACAAACACTACGCCTGGTCGTGTAATGCGGTTATAATTGTTTGCCATAGAATAACCGTATGCTCCTGTACAAGATACAGCTAACAAATCCCAAGATGCAACAGTTGGGAGCTGAATGTCCCAAATGAGCATATCGCCGCTTTCACAGCATTTCCCGGCGATAGATACCGTTTCTGTTGGTGCTTCGTTGGCACGGTTGGCAAGCATAGCTTCATATGATGCATTGTATAAAGCAGGGCGAATATTATCTGTCATGCCACCATCTACAGCGACATATTTTCGAATCCCTGGTACTTCTTTAATAGAGCCGACTGTGTATAATGTTGTTCCTGCGTCCCCTACAATACTGCGCCCTGGTTCAATCCAAATTTCAGGCAATGGATAATTGTATGCTGTACACTGTTCTCTAACTGCATCAGTTACTTCTTGAATATAGCTCGCAACTGGCAGTGGTGTGTCACCTTCTGTATAACGAATACCAAATCCACCGCCCAGATTCAACACTTGCATCGTATGTCCCGTTTCCTCACGTACGATATTCAAAAATGCACTTAGTACTTCAATCGCTCTTACAAACCCCTCGGTTTCAAAGATTTGGGATCCAATATGAGAGTGTATACCTATGACATGGTAATGGGGTTTCAGTATGGCCATTTTCATAGCTTGCAAAGCTTGGTTACTTGAAATACCGAACCCAAATTTAGAATCGTCTTGACCTGTTGTGATATACTCATGTGTATGAGCTTCGACCCCTGGTGTTACACGCAATAAAATGTTTACTGTGAGAGCACGCTCTTTGGCTAAATCGTGAAGTACTTCCAGTTCAAAAAAGTTATCTACTACAAAACAACCAATTCCTGCTTCAAGTGCCATCACAAGCTCAGCTTCTGTTTTGTTGTTACCATGGAAATGGATACGTTCTGCCGGAAAGCCCGCTTGCAAGGCTGTATATAATTCTCCACCTGACACAACGTCAAGAGACATATTTTCTTCTGCTACCAAGCGGCACATCTCCATACATAAAAATGCTTTGCTCGCATATGCAACTTGATAAGAAAAACCACTTTGGCGAAACGCTTCGTGGTATGCTCGGCATTTTTGACGAATTAACGCCTCATCGTATATGTAAAGAGGCGTACCATAGGCTTTTGCCAATTCCGTTGTATCACAACCACCAATTTCTAAATGTCCTTTTTCATTCACTCTACTTGTTCCGTGTAAATACATATGTTGTTCCCCCTTTTTTGTAAGAAAAGCAAAAGCAGTTCGTTCGGCTCCACAGACTAAGATGCGGATATTTAAACATGGTCATACTCGATATCATTCTTTTATAAAACAAAAAACGCGCGGAACAATGTTCACACGCGTTTCTTATCATTATTACAAGAAACCGCATCAACATCTCCATAGTTCTCCACAATTGCTTGTGACAGTCCTACATTTATTCAATGCAGTCCCAGCAAAATGTTGTTGAGGCAACCATTTTACTTCGGCGACATTTCCTTTCATGCTGCGGTCTTCGATTCCACAAAATCTCACACAAACTACTCTTAAATGTCGCAACCTCTATTTCGAGATCAGATGAGGGTTATATTTTGTTTTATGATGCTTCCTACAATAACAGATAGAAAATCAGTTTGTCAAATCTTTTTTATACAGGCTTACGACAAGTCAACTTAGTTGAATTAGGAAGGCTTGTTACTTGTAGCTCCTTGGCCTCCCACTCTCCATCCTCATTATTAAAATTTATACTAACTTTTTGAAATGGCGGTTTTGGTTCTTGACCAGGCTGTTGCTCATATACAATCACTTCTAGCGTTGCACGAAATAAGTAGGTACCGTTAACCATTTTGTTCATACTAACGATTTTCGGACAATCATATTTTTTAAGCACACCAAACCGCTTTTCCAGCGCCCCATTTATTTTTGGGAACAACACCGAAAAGAATGCATCTTCAAGCATCGCATCAGCATTTACTTGTAGCGGTATACTATACAAACACATACACAATAAAATTGTTAATCGCTTCATCACTTCAAACCCCCCCTTTTATTTTAACCCCTTGCTATCCTTTCACTCCTTATATGTATTTCTTCTCAGGCGATGTAAAGAAAAATAATGCAATACAGAAGATTTCCTACTATACTGAATAAAGAAGAATATCCTGTTTCAAAGCTTAATACTCTATACAAATAGCTTGTCCAGAAACAGGCCATGCAGGGGGAGTTTACATATGAACAGACTACTTCCAAAATTAAAGTTTACACTTTTGGCGGTTGTTCTATTATGGATTAAAACATACGTGGTATACAAATTGGCATTTGATATTAAAATTGAAAACAACTGGGATGAACTGATTTTGCTGTTTAGCCCTGTAAGTTCTTTACTCTTCTTTATTGGCCTTGCCTTGTTTCAAACCAAACATCGTAATCGCTTTATATTGGGCATAAGTGCTTTGCTTTCTTTTGTACTATTTGGAAACGCTATATTTTACGGCTTTTTCAATGATTTTGTCACGTTACCAGTCTTATTTCAAACAAATAACATGGCTGATTTAGGCACAAGCATACGAGAACTGCTAACATATAAAACCTTTTTGATGTTTGGCGATCTTATTCTCTTATTTGTGCTACTTCGTAGTTTTCCAAATTATTTTTCCACAGACCCTCTAACAAAGCGAGAAAAAACATCTTATTTTGCCAGTGTAATTACATTATGTGTTCTTACGGTTTCCGCAGCGGAGCTTTACAAACCTTCACTGTTTACTCGTTCATTTGATCGTGAAATGGTGGTGAAGAATTTAGGACTCTATAATTATCACTTGTATGATATCGTGCTTCAATCAAGATCCTCAGCACAACGCGCGTTTGCAAGTACAAATAGCTATGTAGAGATTGAAAATTATATTCGTGCACGAGATAAGCATATGGATGAATCCTTATTTGGTATAGCCAAAGGAAAAAATGTCATTGTTATCTCAATGGAATCCACACAAAACTTTGTGATCGGTAGAAAGATTAACGGGAAAGAAGTGACTCCCTTTTTAAACGATTTTATCAAAGAAAGCTACTACTTTGACCATTTCTACCATCAAACAGGACAGGGAAAGACATCCGATGCGGAATTTATTATTGAAAATTCCTTATATCCGCTCGACAGAGGATCTGTTTTTTTTACTCATGCTAACAATGAATACATGGCAACGCCGGAGCTGTTAAAAGATTACGGTTATTATTCCGCTGTATTTCATTCTAATGATAAAACATTCTGGAATCGCGACATCATGTATCCAGCACTAGGTTACGATCGTTTTTTTAATCAGACTGATTTTACAGGAACACAGCAAAATTCCGTCGGTTGGGGTTTAAAGGACAAAGACTTTTTTGAGCAATCTATACGCTATTTAAAGGAATTACCACAGCCTTTTTATACAAAATTTTTAACGCTCACTAACCACTTTCCGTTCATTTTAGAATCGAAAGACCGTTATATAGACGAATATAATTCAGAAAGCGACATTGTAAACCGCTATTTTCCAACAGTTCGCTACACCGACGAAGCAATTAAATATTTTGTACAGCGATTAAAAGAAGAAGGACTATACAATAACACCATGATAGTCATTTATGGTGATCATTACGGCATTTCAGAAAACCATAATACAGCAATGGCTCAAGTATTGGGCAAAGAAGAGATTACACCATTTGACACATTGACACTGCAGCGGGTTCCACTTGTGATTCATATACCAGGACAGAGGGGACGAACCATTTCAAAGGTGTCTGGACAAATTGATGTAAAACCAACTCTTTTGCACCTGCTAGGCATTAAAACAAAAGATCATATGGAGTTTGGTACAGATTTATTCGTAGCTGAACAAGAAGCAATGACAGTTTTGCGAGACGGTAGCTTTATTACCGAAAACTACGCATATACCAAAGGCATCTGCTATAACAAAAATGGTACTATCGTAGATCGCGCACTTTGTGCTCCTTATGCAGAAAAGGCAAAAACAGAGCTTAGTTTATCGGATAGATTAATTTATGGTGATTTACTTCGCTTTGATGCTCATAACAAACGTAAAACAGGCACAATGACCACTTCATTTCAGTAAAGCCGGACTTTCTCCGGCTTATTTTCAGCTATGTTATAGCTTAATGTTTATAATCATCACCTGGGAGAAAATCCAAGAAAGAACCTGCAGGCGCGTCTAAAAAGCTACCTGACCAAGTAAACACACTAACAGAAATGGCTCAGGAACTTTAACAACACCTATTTTTTATAATACACTCAACACCTTTAGCATTTTATGGTATGATAAAAAACAAGTACTTTCACACACTAAGAAAGAATTTTAACAGAAAGTAAGGGATCTTAACTTGTACAGAGCAGCCATTCCAAACTTATTTACCTTAGGAAACCTTTATAGCGGATTTTTATCAATTGGTTATGCTTCTATGGGACACTATAAATCTGCTGCCATTCTTGTTCTAATCGGGATGATGCTTGACAGTCTCGATGGACGAATTGCCCGCTTATTGCGCGTTGATTCTCAAATGGGAAAAGAACTCGATTCTCTCGCTGACATTGTTACTTTTGGAGCCGCACCTGCACTTTTAATGTATTATACTTCCTTTTCGCAATACGGCTTTATTGGGCTGTACATAGCGGCATTATTTCCATTGTTCGGCGCTTATCGCCTAGCGCGCTTTAATGTAACGCCTTCTTCTACGTCACTCAAGTACTTTACAGGCGTCCCAATTACTGCAGCAGGTGGTATCATGGCATTTTTAACACTGTTCTCGAATAAAATTCCTAACATTATACTCATCACACTATTTGTTGGGTTTGCCTTTTTAATGGTTAGTCGCATTCAAATTCCAAGTCTCAAAGATGTTCCTCTTCCAAAGTACAGCATTATTGTTACATTATTTTTAATCGCAGTTATCATAACCATGTATCAACGCAATTTTGGAAGCATACCAGAATTTTTATTTATCGCAATTCCGCTTTACATTATGTATATGTTGTCTCAATTCTTGCGTCAACGACATTTTGATAAGAAAAATGAAAAAGAAAAAGAATAACCGAACGGTTATTCTTTTTCTTTCATCACAATCTTTTTAACAGGAGTAAGTGAGTCCCTATTCTTTTGGCTTTAGAGTTACATGATTCAGTTATATCCAGGCCTCTTTGCTATAGCCTTTAATGTCGCTTTACCTGTTGATCGATGGTTCCTTCTGTTAATGTATTTTGTACTTGTTCCTGTGTAAGCGACTGATTACTTTGTTCCCTGGCTTCACCATAATGCTTGTTAGTTAATTTCCCTGTATCCTTATATTGTTCTTTGCTCATCATAAGCGCCTCCTTGAATTAAGTTCACTATTAGTGTGAGCAAAATAAAGTCTTTCAGTATTAACATATTTATCCTTGTAGCGGTTTCATAATGCGTTGGCGCTTTGCGAAAGTAGCTACTTCAGTATAACCGTGACGAAGTAGTGTTTCTACATTTTGAGCCACATAGCTACCAATGTCGTCAGGATAATGGGAATCAGATGAAATCGTAATAGGTACACGGTGACGAGCCAGTACACTTAAAAACAACGGGCTCGGACACATTTCTTTGACCGGATAACGATAATATAAACCTGCGTTAATCTCTGTTGCCACGTCACATTCCTTCAGTACACGAGCAATGTGCTCATAGTAGTGAAGCAAATGATTTTCATCAGGTCGATAATTAAAGACCTTCATATTGTCGATATGGGCAACAAAATCAAATAAACCAGATCGAATTTCACGCTCAATTAGCGCAAAATGTTTCTCATATAAAGCTGGTACATCCTGTGTTTGAAAACGCGTTTGTGTGTCTGGATTATCAAATCCCCAGCCTTCTGTAAAATGTACAGAGCCGATTACATAGTCCCAATTCCCCAGCTTCAGCAGTTCTCGTAGCTCTTCTTCACCATCAGCAAAGTAATCGGCCTCTAGCCCAAGGCGGAGCGTTATGCCGCGTTTGGCCCATCTTTCCTTCGCTTCTTCAATCGCCGCTGTAAAATGATGAATAGATTCAATCATTACTTGATCAAGCCATTCCTTTTGTAAACGGCCTAAATCGCTATCACTAATGTCGACATGACGATAATAATAGTCGCGCGCTTCTGTAAAACGGTAGAGATGATCTACAATCCCTACTTCTTGCAAGCCTTTACGCTCTGCTTCTTCTAAGTATAAATCAATCCAAAACGGCGAGAATGCTCCTTTTTCTAAGCGTTCTTGCAATAGCGCTTGTGATTGCTTAAGCCAATCTAACGAATGCTTCGGGGCTGCTACCGGTACAAAATGCTGCAATGCTACATTTATGCGATCAAGCCAACGTAGTGAATATGGTCCTTCCTCCAAATGCAGGTGATAATCTACCCTCATCGTTTCCCCCTCCTATAGCGTATCGATTTCTTTTCTGTCTCCCACCTTAGATAACTTTCCTCTTCTCCGCTTTGCTTCTTCCTCAAGCTCCTCTAAGGAGACATCCTTTTCTGCCATAAGTACAAGGCAGTGATAAGTTAAATCCATGAGCTCACTAACCAGCTCTGTATGGTTATCACGTTTGGAAGCAATGACTACTTCTGTACATTCTTCACCAATTTTTTTTAAAATCTTATCTTCACCTTTTGTAAACAAGTAATTTGTATAAGAACCGTCTTGCGGATTCTTTTTTCGATTTTGAATATCTTCATACAGTTCACGCAGTATACTCATTGCTCTTCTCCTCTCACAATACCTTTGTAAAAAAGCAGCTTTGACTGCCTGTATGACAAGCAGGTCCAATTTGGTTAACACGAACTAAAATAGTGTCTTGGTCACAATCTAAAAAGATTTCCTTGACGTGCTGAAAGTGACCGGATGTTTCCCCTTTATTCCAGAGTTTATTGCGGGAGCGCGAGAAAAACCACGTTGTTTTCGTCTCCAATGTTTTGGCATAAGACTCTTCATTCATATAACCAAGCATAAGCACATCTTGCGTCGTATCATCAATAACAACGGCAGGTAGTAAGCCTTTACTAAAATCTGGCTTCATAATCTCACCTCAATATTGGCTTTTCTCATCTCTTGTTTCGTTTCCATAATGGTAGTTTCACCATAATGATAAATAGAGGCAGCTAGAGCGGCTGATGCGGACGTTTTCTCAAATACCTCTACAATATGCATGTTGTTCCCGCACCCACCTGATGCGATGACTGGAATAGTAACCGCATTGGATACAGCTTCTGTTAGCTCTAAGTCATATCCCTCTTTCGTACCATCTGCATCCATGCTAGTGAGCAAAATTTCTCCTGCCCCAAGTGCTTCTGCTTTTTGCGCCCACTCTACAGCATCCAATCCTGTATCGATACGACCACCATTTATAAAGACGTGCCACTTCCTGTCACCTACTCGTTTGGCATCAATGGCTACAACAATACACTGTGCCCCAAAACGCGCTGCCCCATCTGCGATTAGCTGCGGGTTACGAATAGCTGCTGAATTCACAGAAATTTTGTCTGCACCAGCGCGCAGCATATTATACATGTCTTCCACACTGCTGATACCTCCCCCTACTGTAAGAGGAATAAATACCTCAGCAGCCGTGCGTTCTACCACATCAATCATCGTGCGGCGGCCTTCATGTGTTGCCGTGATGTCCAAAAATACCAGTTCATCGGCGCCTGCTTCATTGTAGGCAGCTGCTATAGCTACTGGATCGCCAACATCTGCTAATCCAACGAAATTTACACCCTTTACAACGCGACCATCTTTTACATCTAAACATGGTACAATGCGTTTTGTTAGCATGTTTTCACCGCCTCAAGTGCTTCTTCTAATACAACCTTACCGTCATATAACGCTTTTCCAGTGATAACACCGTACAAATTCATACGATTGAGTTTTTCAATATCTGCTAGTGAGCTCACCCCGCCTGATGCAACAATGTTAACTGCAACCGCGCTTTGCAAAGATGCTAATTGTTCAAAATTTGGTCCAGCCAATGTGCCGTCCCTAGAAATGTCAGTGAACACAATCGTTTTTACACCCATCTCCTCCATCTGTTTGGCAAGTGTAATATAATGCACATCCGATACATCGAGCCAGCCGCGTGTTGCCACATATTCTTCTTTCGCATCAATACCAACTACAATTTTTTCACCATATGCTGCCAAAGCTGCTCGTAAGAATGCGGGATCTAACAGTGCTGCCGTTCCAATAATCACTCGATCTACACCTACAGAAAGCAACGTTGCAATTGTTTCTAATGAGCGAATACCGCCACCTACTTGAACAGGTATCCGAAGCGTCTTAGCAATTTGTTCAATAACCGGCAAATTCGTCGGTGTTCCATCTAGAGCGCCGTCTAAGTCTACCAAATGAAGGACTTTTGCACCTAGTTGTTCAAAGCGTAGTGCCTGCTGAAGTGGATTCTCGTTCACCACTGTTTCTTGTTCAAATTGCCCTTGATACAAGCGAACACAGCGCCCATTTTTTAAATCGATTGCCGGGAAAATCAACATGTGACCAACTCCTTAAAATTTTGTAGCATTTTCAAACCAATTTCACTGCTTTTTTCCGGATGAAACTGAGCACCGAAAATATTGCCCTTAGATACCACACCTGGTGCAAATACACCATATTCACTACCGGCATCAATGACCTCTTCAGGACAATCTGCATAAAAAGAATGAACATAATATACGTACGCCCCATCCTGTACATTCTTTAATAGCGGTGAGTCTTTCCGTTTCTGGAGATTGTTCCAGCCCATATGCGGAATTTTGCGCCCTGCGGGAATTTTACGAATCGTTCCCGGAAGCAACCCAAGTCCTTCTGTTGGTTCAATTTCTTCGCTGCTCTCAAACAGCAATTGCATGCCAAGACAGATTCCTAGAATCGGTTTACCCATGTGTGCTTGCTCACGAATCAATGTAATAAGCCCTCTATCATGTAATTCTTTCATTGCCTTTGGAAAAGCGCCTACCCCTGGTAGCAAGATGGCCGTGCTATCTTGGATAACATCGGCATTATCGGTGATAACATACTCTACACCTACATGCTCAAGCGCTTTTGATACACTGCGTAAATTCCCCATGCCGTAATCAATGATTGCAATCATTTACAACATTCCTTTCGTGGAATTGATTCCGATGATGTTTCCATTTATTTCTATTGCTTCGCGTAGTGCACGTCCAAACGCTTTAAAGAGCGCTTCAATTTTGTGATGTGTGTTTCTTCCATATAATACACGCGCATGCAGCGTGATTCCTGCATTAAAGCTAATAGCACGGAAAAACTCCTCTGTAAGCTCTGTATCATAATTTCCTAGCGTATCGGCCTTCAATTCAGCATCAAATACTAAGAATGGGCGACCGCTAATATCAAGCGATACAAATCCGAGTGCCTCATCCATCGGTACATAGCTCGTACCATAACGATTGATTTGTTTTTTATCGCCAAGAGCTTCTTTGATACAAGCTCCTATTGCAATGCCAACATCCTCTACCGTATGATGAGAATCAATATGTAAATCCCCTACTGCCTTTACTTTTAAACCGATACGTCCATGTCTTGCAAACAAGGTAAGCATGTGATCAAAGAAACCTACACCTGTATCAATACTTACTTCCTCTTGATAATCTAAATCGACCCAAACGGAAATATCTGTTTCTGTTGTTGTACGTGATAGCGTTGCTGTACGGCTCATTATTTTTCCTCCTCAAATCGAATGTTGATGGACTTCGCATGTGCGTGTAAGCCCTCTTTTTCCGCCAAAATAGTGATGTGATCTCTTACTTTATATAACGCTTCTCTCGTATACGAAAGAATACTTGACTTTTTAATAAAATCATCCACAGAAAGCGCTGAGAAAAAACGGGCCGTGCCACTTGTCGGAAGCACATGATTTGGCCCAGCATAATAATCCCCAAGCGGTTCTGGGGCATATGGTCCTAGGAAAATGGAGCCAGCATGCTTCACTTGTGATAATGCCATCATTGGTTCTTTTACATGTAGTTCCAAATGTTCAGGGGCAATGCGATTGGCTGTTTCGAACGCTTCTTCCAAAGAATCTACAACAATGATCGCGCCGTTTCGCGCCACGGATGCTTGTGCAATCTCCTTTCGTGGTAACTGTTGTAGCTGTATTTTCACTTCACGCTGCACAGCTTCTGCCAAGGTTTGGTCCGTTGTGACCAAAATGGCTGCAGAATTCACATCATGCTCAGCTTGAGACAGCAAGTCTGCTGCAATATAGCGCGCATCCCCTGTTTCATCTGCAATAACCAAGATATCAGACGGCCCTGCTATCATATCAATATTAACATCACCAAACACGGCACGTTTTGCAAGTGCCACATACAAGTTTCCTGGTCCCACAATTTTGTCAACGCGTGGAATACTCTCTGTCCCATATGCTAATGCGGCGACAGCTTGCGCACCCCCAATGCTGTATATTTCATCTACTCCCGCAATTTTGGCTGCAGCCAAAATGTAAGGATTTACACCACTTGGATGAGGTGGGGTTACCATTACAATTCTCTTGACACCAGCAATTTTGGCTGGTAATACGTTCATTAATACGGATGAGGGATACGCCGCCGTTCCACCCGGCACATATACACCAACCGTATCCAGCGGACGAATCAATTGCCCCCGTATAATACCGTCTTGTTCAGCCTCTAAAAACCCGTAACGCTTTTGTTTTTCGTGATATGATACAATATTTCGTTTCGCACCTTCTAAAGCTTCTATAAATGACACTTCTACTGATGCAAGAGCTTCTTCCAACTGCACGGCAGGAATGCGGAACGACTCTAAAGTTACTTTATCAAAGGTTTCCGTATAAAACCGAAGCGCCTCATCACCACGGGCCTTTACATCTGTCACAATGCGCTCGACAACATGCGTTGCTTCTTTTTCAAACTGCTTCGCCTCTTCTCGTAACGTTTCCATACCTGCAATGATTTCGTCTTGCTTTCCGTATAATACTTTCATTACTCACCCTCCTTTACAACTTGTTCGACAAGGTCAATAATAGCGAACATTTCTTCTTTCTTCATTTTAAGAGAAGCTTTATTGGCAATTAATCTAGCTGAAATATCATGCATATCTTCAAATACAATTAAGCCGTTCTCTTTCAAAGTTTGTCCTGTTTCAACAATATCAACAATTGCATCTGCTAAACCTAAAAGTGGTGCAATTTCAACCGAACCTTCTATTTTAATGATCTCAACATCTTCACCTTTTTGGCGAAAATATGCTGAAGCAACATTTGGATATTTTGTAGCAATGGTTTTCTTTTTATAGCTACTTGGGTCATATGTCGGGATAGACGCTACTGCAAACTTGCATTTCCCAATTCCTAAATCAATCATTTCGTAGAGTTCTTTTTCGTTTTCAAGCAATACATCTTTTCCAACGATGCCAATATCTGCAACACCGTGCTCCACATACGTTAGTACATCGACGGCTTTCACCAAAATAAAACTAACATTCGTGTTATGACTTTTAAAAACAAGTTTACGTCCCTTATCCTTTAGTTCAGTGCAATCAATTCCGATTTTCTCAAGAAGCGGCACAACTTGCTTTTCAAGTCTTCCCTTTGTTAACGCAATTTGAATGTGACGCATGATGTTTCTCCTTCCTTCATAAGCTGCCACTTCTCTTTCCACTCATATTCAGCCAATCGATCGCCAGCTGTATCTATAACTCGTTGAATTCCATGCTTTCTTGCAAAGTGAAAGGATTCTTGCAATGTTTCGCACATCGATAATTCTGCTTTCACACCGTCTTTTCCGAGCAAGCAACGCAGACGTTCTGCTTCTTCAATCGTTTCTAACGCATAATGAATCAACACTGCCGCTGATTCAATCTCAGCAGGTGGCGTTTGTTCTTTTAAAACACGCACAATTTGATCGACTTGAAGCGCAAGACCTACTGCTGGAAGAGGCTCACCAAAATGCCCCATCAAATCATCATAACGGCCGCCACTTACGATTTCTTCACCAACATCATTTGCATAGCCTCTAAAAATAACACCTGTGTAATACTGTAGATTTTGTACCATTCCAAGATCTACAGACACATAATTTCCGTAGCCCAGTCTCGCAATGGTTTCATAAATTTGTCGTACACGCACAACCGCTTGCTTCATTTCTTTATTTGTAGCTAAGCGCTCGGCTTCCTCTACAATTTCTATACCACCAAACAAACGTGGCAACCTTTGTAGCAAGCGAATTGTCGCATCTTTTTCATCAAAATTCTTTCTCTTTAAAAATTCAGTCAATCCTGTGTAGCTTTTGTTCTCAATATAACTACGCAACACGATCTCATCTTCTTCTGTTAACGATAACTTTTTAATGATGGACTTATATAGCTCCACTTGGCCAATTTCAATTTTAAACTGACTCACACCAATTGCCTGTAGTGCGGTAATCGCACTGACAATACACTCTACCTCAGCACGCAAATTATCTATACCAATGATTTCAATCCCCGCTTGTGTTAACTCATTGTATTTACCAGCCAGGCTTTTATTGGAACGGAAAATATTACCGCTATATGTAAGCTTAAGCGGTGGTTTCATCATGGTTGTACCGACAACCCGCGCAATCGGGATTGTCATATCAGGACGCAATACTAAAATCCGTCCACGATGATCAAAAAACTTATACATACGTTCTTCATCAATTGGTCGATTTTGAAACGAAAACACATCATAAAATTCAATTGTAGGTGTTCGAATTTCTTCATATCCGCGTGATATGAACACACGGCGCAAACGCTGCTCTACTTCTTCCTGTAGCGTACTATCTGCAAAAAACAAATCCCGTGTACCAGTCGGGTTTGCTCGCTTCCATTTTGTCATATTTCACACCTTCTTGTAAGTTGTTTGTTTACAAGATACATAGTAAGATTTCATCTGTCAAATTTTTTCGGCAACTGAACTGTATACGTCTACATAGTTTTTTCGACATATAAACGACAAGAAAATCACCGTTCCAGAACGCCTCGCTACGTGTGTATGTTCTTACTTGACAAGCGTATCTCTTAAGCACTGACCGCAACCATACATTGCCCGTTCTTGTTTCCCACAAAAAAATGTCAGTTTTTTAGTTGTACTTATACAATGACAACTTTATAGAAGAGATTTTCCATCAAACAAAAAAACTCCGAAATGTATTTCGGAGATTATGCACGCGTTGCTTCATATAAAGAAATTTCTTTTTCATATTGAAGGGTCGTAGCGATATCATCCAAGCCACCGAGCAATTTTTCTTTCCAAATCGGATCAATATCAAATCTAAAGATATGTTCTGACGTACGTACTTCTTGTACCTCCAGATTAATTATGATTTCCTCTTGTACACTAGAAAGTATGTGGCGACTTTCTTCATCAAGTACTAACGGAAGCAGTCCATTTTTTGTACAATTCATATAAAAAATGTCAGCAAAACTTCCTGCAATAATAGCGCGAAAGCCATAATCATCTAATGCCCATGGCGCATGTTCTCGCGAGGAACCACATCCAAAGTTGTCACCTACAATTAAAATTGTCGCATCTTTTTTTTGGTTGAGTGGAAATTTTGGATTTTCTGTTCTATCTTCCTTGTAACGCCACTCATCAAACAAAAATTCACCAAATCCCGTTCGTTCAATGCGCTTTAAATATTGTTTAGGAATAATTTGATCTGTATCAATATTGTCACGAAGTAATGCGACTGCTTTTCCCTTATGCGTACGAAACGGCTTCACGGTATTCCTCCTTTCGAATATCGACAAACTTGCCATATACAGCGGCGGCGGCAGCCATTGCCGGGCTGACTAAATGTGTACGTGCTCCTTTACCTTGACGCCCTTCAAAGTTTCGATTAGACGTAGAGGCACAATGCTCTCCATTTGGTACTTGATCAGGATTCATACCAAGACACATCGAGCAACCAGCCTCGCGCCATTCAAAACCAGCCTCAATAAAAATGGTATGTAATCCTTTTGCCATTGCAGCGTTGCGCACTGCTTTTGATCCAGGTACAACCAGCGCTCTAACACCCTCTCTTACCTTTTTACCTTTAATATAAAGCGCTGCCTCCTCCAAATCAGATAACCTTGAATTTGTACAAGAACCAATGAATACATGTTGCACCGGAATATCTGAAACGGATTGACCAGGTTTCAAACCCATATATACATAAGCACGATCTTCATTCTCATCTGTAACCGGTGGCAATACCTCATCAACACGTACGCCCATACCAGGATTTGTTCCCCATGTTACATAAGGAGCTAGATGGGATACGTCAATATGAATGGACGTATCATAAGATGCGCCTTTATCCGTAAATAAATCGGTGACTTTTGGTGATGTATAATGTCTATTTTGTAGATATAACCACGTGGTTTCATCCGGTGCGATTAATCCAGCCTTAGCACCTCCCTCAATTGCCATGTTACACAGCGTCATTCTCTCTTCCATAGAAAGACGGCTAACTGCCTCTCCGTAAAATTCGATAATATGCCCAGATCCCATTGCAACACCATACGTTTTTAAAAGGTGCAAAATAATATCTTTTGCATATACCCCTTTAGGCAATACACCGCTGATTTCGACCCCCATAGATTTGGGCTTTTTCTGCCACAATGTCTGTGTGGCTAACACATGCTCTACTTCGCTTGTACCAATACCGAACGCTAACGCACCAAACGCACCGTGCGTTGAGGTGTGACTATCACCACATACAATGGTTTTCCCCGGCTGTGTTAATCCCAGCTCGGGACCAATGACATGTACAATACCTTGTCTTTCATCGTCCAAATCGGCAAGCTCAATTCCAAACTCTTTACAATTCATACGAAGTGTATCCATTTGTTTTTGAGCGATTTGATCAGTCACATTCCAGATTTCTCTTGTAGGTACATTATGATCCATTGTGGCAAAGGTTAAGTCCGGTCGACGAACTTTTCTATCGTTTAACCGCAAGCCTTCAAAGGCTTGCGGTGAAGTAACCTCATGCACGAGATGTAAATCGATGTATAGTAAATCATATCCGTTTCTACTTGCCACAACATGACGCTCCCAAAGCTTATCTAGCAAAGTCTTCATGCACGACCCCTCCCTACCAAAACCTGCGCTTCTAACTCTTGCAACACATAATTTGTAAACGAAGAGGTTGTTTCTTTCCCTCCCAAATCACTCGTTGCTTTCCCCGTCTTTAGTACATTTTGAATTGCCTGTTCAATCGCATTTGCTTCTGCCGACAAACCAAAGGATTGTTGCAGCATCATTGCAACAGAGCGCATCATCGCAATCGGATTTGCTCGATCCGCTTCTAAATCAGGAGCAGAACCATGAATTGGTTCATATAAAGAAGGGCCCTGCTCAGCATGACTCGCAGACGGTAGCATCCCTAAAGACCCACTTAAAACCGATGCTTCATCGCTTAAAATATCTCCAAATAAGTTTTCTGTCACAATCACATCAAAGCGCCCTGGGTTTTTAATCATTTCCATCGCCGCGGCATCCACAAGTAAATGCTCAAGCGCAATACCTTGATAACGCAGAGCTACTTCTTCTGTTACCTCACGCCATAGTTTGCTAGACTCCAGTACATTGGCTTTATCAATACTCGTCACCTTTTTTCTTCTTGTTGCTGCCAATCTAAATGCATATTCTACAATGCGTTCTACTTCTCTTCTGCTATAAGTCAATGTATCCGTTGCTTGTTCTCTTGTTCGATGCTTTGGATACGAAAAATAGATACCGCCTGTTAGCTCTCTCACTACAACGAAATCTACATTCTTTGCACACTCTTCTTTTAACGGTGATAAATGCAAAGTAGCTTCATCTACTGTAACCGGACGAACATTTGCATATACTCCAAGTGCCTTGCGAAGTGCAAGTAACCCTTTTTCTGGGCGTTCGGGCGCTGTATCCCAACGCGGACCACCGACTGCAGCAAGCAATACAGCATCACTTGCCAGACAAGCAGCTAATGTACGAGCAGGCAGCGGGTTTCCATATGCATCGATGGCCGCTCCGCCAAACAACTCATCCTGTAAGTGAAACTTATGCTGGTATAAACGTTCAATCATGTGTAAAACACGTTTTCCGGCAGCCATCACTTCTGGACCAATCCCATCACCTGCTAAGCATACGATTCGTTTTTCCATCCATTTCACTCCTTTTAAGTAGTTTTCCTGCGGCATGCACATAGGCTCGTGCCGATGCTTCTAACACATCTTGTGCAACGCCGAACCCTGTGACCCGAGTAACTCCTTCCAATTCCACATGTACGTGCGCTAATGCATCTTGGCCTTGTGTAATGGATTGAATGCGGTAATCTACAAGCTTGCAATTCAGTTGTAAAATGCGATCAATTGCATTGTAAATGGCTTCGATACTGCCCGCTCCTGTTGCAGCATCTTCTAGCACATTACCATTTGCATCCTCGATTACGACTGTTGCGGATTGCGTACCGTTTGAGATAAAATGTGCTTGCAAATGTTTAACTTCATAAGGCTGATGCACAAGAGATGTTTCTCCTAAAATAAGAGCGTGTAAATCTTCTTCTGTTACTTCTTTTTTACGATCAGCTAGCTGTTTAAATGTACGAAATGCACGATCTCTCTCTTCCTCTGTAAGCTCGTAGCCAATTTCTTTCATACGCTCGGTAAAGGCATGACGACCAGAGTGCTTACCAAGTACCAACTTATTTTGTTCTTCACCTACAAGCTGCGGTGAGATAATCTCATAGGTCGACGCTTCCTTTAATACGCCGTCTTGATGAATACCTGACTCATGTGCAAATGCATTTGCCCCTACAATTGCCTTGTTTTTTGGTACAACCATTCCAGTTAAGCGACTTACTAGCGCGCTTGTTGCTTTAATCTCTTTCAATACCAAATTTGTTTGTGCCTTGTAATGATCTTCACGTATACGCAAGGCAACCGCAACCTCTTCAAGTGCTGCATTACCTGCTCGTTCTCCAATACCGTTAATTGTTCCTTCTACCTGCAAAGCCCCGCCCTCAATGGCTGCAAGTGAGTTGGCTACCGCTAATCCCAAATCATCATGACAATGACAAGAGAAGATTGCCTTTTCATACGATGGAACATGTTGCTGCATATAGCGAAACAGAGAAAGGTACTCTTGTGGATTGGTGTACCCCACTGTATCCGGAATATTTACCACGTCCGCTCCGCAGCGAATTGCTTCCTCTAATGCTTGTGCTAAAAAAGCATGTTCAGTTCTTGTAGCGTCTTCGGCTGAAAACTGCACAGTCGGGAACAATGATTTTGCAAGCTTCACAGATTCCCTGATAGATGCCAGAACCTCCAATCTCGACATACGCAATTTATATTTTAAATGAATGTCGCTAGTGGCAATAAAAATATGCAACCGGGGTGCTACAGCCCCCTTCAGTGCTTCATAAGCTTCACGTATATCTGATTCCTTCGCTCGAGCCAAACTCATAACAGATGCATGTTGAATGACTCTACCAATCTCTTGGACCGACTGAAAATCACCAAGAGAGGCGGAGGCGAAACCCGCCTCCATCACATGTATACCCAGTCGCTCAAGCTGCTTTGCAATCTGCAGCTTTTCTTGTGGATTCAAATTCACACCGGCTGATTGTTCCCCGTCTCGTAATGTCGTGTCCATGAATTGGATGTGTTTCATATTAGACCTCCACTTTTACACGAGGCTTCACAAATGGCATCATCGCACGAAGCTCACGTCCTACTTTCTCAATCTGATGGTTGTTTTCCGTTTCATTGATTGCGTTGTAAACCGGACGACCCGCTTTATGTTCTGCAATCCAACCTTGCGCAAACGTACCATCCTGAATTTCCGCAAGAACCTTCTTCATTGCCTTCTTAGTTTCATCAGTGACAATGCGTGGTCCTGATACAAAATCACCCCATTGTGCTGTATCAGAAACAGAATAACGCATGTTCTCAAGTCCGCCCTCATACATCAAATCGACAATTAATTTTAGCTCGTGCAAGCACTCGAAATATGCAAGTTCCGGCTGATACCCCGCTTCTACCAACGTTTCAAAGCCTGCTTTCACCAGAGCCGTTGCACCGCCGCAAAGTACTGCTTGCTCACCAAACAAATCCGTTTCTGTTTCTTCCTGAAACGTTGTCTCAAGCACACCAGCTCTTGTTGAACCGATACCATCTGCATAGGACAAAGCTTTTTCTCGTGCCGTTCCCGTTGCATCCTGATGTACAGCGAACAAGGCCGGTACTGCAGCACCTTCTGTAAAAGTACGTCTCACTAAATGACCTGGCCCTTTTGGCGCCACTAAGAACACATCCACATCCTGAGGCGGTGTGATTTGTTTAAAATGAACGTTAAAACCGTGTGCAAACACAAGAGCGTTACCCGCTTCCAAGTATGGCTCAACTTCTCCTTCATACACTTCAGGTTGTCTCTCGTCCGGCAAAAGGATCATGATTACATCCGCCGTCTTTGTAGCTTCGCTTACTGACTTAACGGTAAATCCATCCGCCTGAGCCTGATCCCAGGATTTACCTAAACGCAATCCAATCTCAACATCAAAACCGTTATCACGTAAGTTTTGCGCGTGCGCATGACCTTGTGAGCCGTACCCGATAATTGCGATTTTCTTGCCCGCTAACACATTTTCCTTCACTGCATCTTTGTAATATACCTTTGCCATCCTTTTTTCCCCCTTTTTAGTTTAAAAGCATAATTTGTTTTTCTTGCTTTTTTGTACTGCGTGTAAAAGCTGTTACACCGGTACGCGCTACTTCTTTTAGTCCGTATGGACGCAAAAGTTCTATAAGTGCCTCTACCTTATCTTGCGTACCCGTTACTTGCACAATGATGGAATCCTTACCAACATCAATAACGGTCGCTCGAAACGGTTCAATCAAGCTATAAATCTCGGCTCTTGAAGCTATTGCTGTTGATACCTTGATGAGTGCCAATTCCCTTGCAATCATCGCTTCATCTGTAATATCAGATACCTTTAGTACATCGATTTGCTTATGCAAATGCTTAATGAGCTGTTGAATCTGGGTGATACTGTCCACATGTACAACAATCGTCATCCGTGACATATGAGGATATTCTGTATGACCAACAGAAATGCTTTCAATATTATATTGCCGGCGTGACATCACTCCTGTGATCCGATTTAGCACTCCGCTTTGATTGCGTACTGTCGCAGTTACGATGCGTTTCATCACTCCACCCCCTCCATTTCATGCACACCTTTTCCGGGCGCAATCATCGGCAACACCTTCTCAGACTGTACCACACGGCAATCAATCACAACTGGTCCATCATATGCGATGGCTGCAGCCAATTCCTCTTTCGCTGTTTCCGGATTTTCGATACGAACCCCCTTTATACCGTACGCTGCGGCAAGTGCAACAAAATCAGGTTGACAATGAAGCAACGAGTGCGAGTAGCGCTTTGCATAAAATGACTCCTGCCATTGCCTTACCATACCAAGCGCTTCATTGTTGACAATAAATATCTTTACCGGCAAGTCGTGTTCTTTCAAAACACTAAGCTCCTGCAAGGTCATTTGAAATCCTGCATCACCAACAACAGCGATGACCAGTTCATCCGGTTTTGCGAATTGGGCGCCAATTGCTGCCGGAAAGCCAAATCCCATCGTACCGAGTCCACCTGAAGTAACCCATCGATCTGGCGCCTGCAAGCCGTAATATTGTGCGGCCCACATTTGATGCTGTCCTACATCTGTTGTAATGATGGCATTGCCACCTGTTACTTCATAAAGCAATTCCATTGCGTATTGTGGTTGAATGGCTTCATTGTTTTTCTTATAAGAAAACGGATATCTTTCCTTTCTTTTTTGCAATTCCACAAGCCATTCCATATGATTTAGCTTTTTACCACTTTTCTCTAAAATGACATGCAATGCGCGCTTTGCAGAAGCAACAATAGGAATTGCTGTGGGAACGTTCTTCCCAATTTCAGCAGGGTCAATATCAATATGTGCCACCGTTGCATACTTAGCAAAATGCTGTAAATTCCCTGTTAACCTGTCATCAAATCGCGCTCCAATATTAATAAGCAAATCACACTCATACAGTGCCATATTAGCTGTATAAGAGCCATGCATACCGCCCATTCCAAGAAATAAGGAATCATCAGCAGGGAACGCTCCCAGACCAAGTAAGGTATGAACCACCGGCAGTTGATACATACGTGCAAAGGTAATGAGTTCCTGTGAGGCTTTCGCATGCAGCACCCCTGCTCCTGCTAGAATAACAGGCTTTTCTGCCTCCTCTATTGCTGTGAGAAGCTTTGCAATTTGCAAGCGATTTGGTTCATAATTTGGCTGATAGCCAGGCAAATCCATTTCAGCTATATCTGTAACATCCCCGGTTTCTACAATCATGTTTTTTGGTAAATCAATTACAACTGGTCCTGGTCTACCTGTAGAAGCAATATGAAATGCTTCTTTCACGATGCGTGGCAAATCGGACACATGACGCACTTGATAATTATGCTTAGTTACCGGCATAGTAAGACCGATTACATCTGCTTCTTGAAAGGCATCCGTTCCAATTACGGTTGTTGCAACCTGTCCTGTAAATACAACAAGCGGCAATGAATCCATCATCGCATCTGCAAGCCCTGTAATCACATTAGTTGCACCAGGACCGCTTGTTGCGATTACAACACCTGGTTTACCTGTAATACGCGCATATCCTTCCGCAGCATGAATCGCACCTTGCTCATGTCTCGTTAATATATGAGGAATATCGCAATCATATAGCGCATCATATAGCGGCAATACTGCACCGCCTGGATATCCGAAGATAATTTCTGTTCCTTCTCGCTGTAACGCCTCCAACAAAAGCGCTGCCCCCGTCGCCTTCTTTTCTTGCGTTTGCCAAGACATGTTTAACCCCCCTACTTGAAATTTTTCCAATAAAAAATCTCTCGCCCAAGCCTAATACAGCTTAAAGGGGCGAAAGATTTCCGCGGTACCACCCTTCTTCACAAGGAATATCCTTGCCTCAGAGACTACTTAGAGTCAAGCCTATAACGCGGCTACCGTCCGAACCTACCTATTCAATCCGGCACTCAGGGGCGATGTTCATTGTGTGAACCGTCGGTTTCCACCAGCCACCGACTCTCTGTGAGGCTTCACGTACAACTACTCCTCCCCGTCATCGCTTTACACCTTTAAAATTCCTCCTGTATTTGCAGAGGTTACAAGTTTCGCATAGCGAGCTAGATAACCACTCTTTACCTTTGGCTCTGGTAAACTCTTGCTTTGCTGTCTTCTTTCTAGCTCTTCCTTTGTAATATCCCAGTGAATACGATTATTGCGAAGCTGAATTGTGATAACATCTCCATCTTCCACATAAGCAATGGGACCACCATCGGCTGCTTCGGGTGAAATATGTCCAATTGCAATACCGCGTGTTGCACCAGAAAAGCGTCCATCTGTAATGAGGGCTACCTTTTTGCCAAGACCACGGCCTACAATGGCTGATGTTGGTGCTAGCATTTCTGGCATGCCAGGTCCACCTTTAGGCCCTTCATAACGAATGACAACCACATGTCCTTCTCTTACAATGCCACTGTGTATTGCAGCTACTGCTTCATCATGTGAGTCAAAACAAATGGCTTCACCAGTGAATGTTTCAATGGAAGGATCAACTGCTCCAACCTTAACAACTCCACCGTCAGGTGCGATATTACCAAAAAGAATTGCTAGACCACCAGTTTTACTATAAGGATTCTCCTTTCTGCGAATAACATTAGTATTTATGATTTCCGCGTCTTCCACATTGTCAAGAAGCGTTTTTCCTGTAATGGTAATACGTTCATGATGAATAGCTCCTGGAATATAGGCAAGTTCTTTGATAATTGCAGACACACCGCCAGCCAAATGTACATCGTGCATAGAATAGTCGGAGGCAGGGCTAATTTTAGCTAAATACGGCACACGATTTGCGACTTCGTTAATGCGACTGAGATCGTATTCTATGCCGGCTTCATTCGCAATCGCCAACATGTGAAGCACCGTGTTTGTTGACCCACCCATTGCCATGTCAAGTGCAAATGCATCATCAATCGCTTCTTTTGTAATAATATCTCTTGGCTTAATATCTTTCTTAATCAAATCCATGAGATGAAATGCAGCTTTATAAATCAATTCATGACGCTCTTTACTCGTCGCAACCATTGTACCGTTTCCCGGAAGTGCAACGCCCAACATTTCCATAATGGTATTCATTGAGTTTGCGGTGAACATACCAGAGCATGATCCGCAAGTTGGACACGCTGCTTGTTCCATTGCAATTAAGTCTTCTACACTGAGCTTCCCTGCCTTTACAGCACCCACGCCTTCAAACATAGACACTAGATTGAGCGGCTTGCCATCTTTAGATACCCCCGCTTCCATCGGTCCACCTGATACAAATACACACGGTACATTCGTACGAACTGCGGCCATTAGCATACCAGGCGTGATTTTATCACAGTTTGGCATATAAAATACGCCATCAAACCAGTGTGCGTTAATAACCGTTTCAGCAGCATCGGCTATAATTTCACGACTCGGGAGTGAATATCGCATACCTACATGCCCCATCGCGATACCATCGTCTACACCTATTGTGTTAAACTCGAATGGTACGCCACCTGCTGCACGAATTGCTGCTTTTGCTACATCAGCTAAATCGCGTAGATGAATATGTCCCGGTACGATATCAATATATGAATTACAGATTGCAATAAATGGTTTGTCAAAATCTTCTTCTTTTACACCCGCCGCATATAACAAACTACGGTGCGGGGCACGGTCAATTCCTTTTTTAATCATATTGCTTCGCAACATTATCAACTCACTTTATCGGCATAAATTTTTTCTCCGTCTTTTACAACAAGTGCTCTAAATTCAGCAAGAAGTCGATTTGTATGTACACCCGGTGCACCATCTCCAATGACTCTGCCATCTACTTTTGTTACCGGCATCACTTCCGCCGCAGTACCGGTTAAAAAGACTTCATCAGCCACATATACATCATGACGTGTAAACAATTCTTCCCTAACGTCATAACCAAGCGCAGCACCAATTTCCATAATGGCATTTCGTGTAATGCCTTCTAGTGCTCCTGCAGAACTAGGTGGTGTAATGAGTCTATTCCCTTTTATAATAAATACGTTATCTCCAGATCCTTCTGCTACATATCCTTGTTCATTCAGCATAAGCGCTTCTTGCACACCCGCGAGTTTTGCCTCAATACGTACCAAAATATTGTTCAAGTAATTAAGTGATTTTACTTGTGGACTTAACACGTCCGGTCGGTTGCGTCTTGTTGCTACAGTAATAATTGGAATTCCCGTTTTATAATATTCAGCCGGAAATAAGGCCAGTTGCTCAGCAATTACAACAATATTTGGTCTCAAGCAAGATGCTGGGTCTAGTCCAAGGTTACCTTCTCCCCTTGATACAACTAAGCGAATATAACCATCAGAAAGATGATTACGTCTAATTGTTTCAGCCACAATTTCTGTCATTTCAGCCAAAGAGTATGGAATGTCAAGCAAAATGGATTTTGCTGACTCATACAGACGTACAAGATGCTCCTTTAACCGAAACACGTTGCCACTGTATACTCGAATGCCTTCAAAAATACCGTCTCCGTACAAATAGCCATGATCATATACAGAAACTTTCGCCTCTTGTTTTGGCACGAATTTCCCATTCAAATAGATCCATTGCTCGCTCACCAGTGATCCCCCATTTGCTTATGTTTTGCGGGAAACCTTCCCGCTTCCTTGGTTGTTTTCTAGTTTACGCTTCTCTTTCAAAATAATCAAAACAATTTTTAGAATATTTTAAATATTAAAATTTGTTACAATTGCTACAAGTACTGATATATCAATGATGGTAGCGTTTACAAATATTACCCAAAAATTTTTCGACATTTTTTTCACTAAAAATGTTTTTGTAGAAAGAGGATTTGTGTGTTATTGTTCGAATATAATTCGTCACCATTATCTCATACAGAAAGTTATAAAAAGCTTTGCAACAAGGATACGAAGACAAACTAAAGAAAATCAGGACATGGTGAATGCATAAAATTACAGACATATCCAACGCATTCTGCTCATAATCCTATTTTCAAAAAGCACTACACTTTAAAGGAGGAATAGAAATGGCTACATTACAAATTAAAGGAACGCGTCAAGAAGTAATGGAAATGTTACAATTGTTTGACTTTATGAACGAGCAGGGCATGTGTAAATTGCAGGAAATGGCGAAGCTAAGTGCAGATGAATTAGCCTTCACAGCTTATATTGATGTACAGTCACAAAATGAGTGGAATGATGCACTTGTAAGTCGCATGCTCACTGGGGTATATAACGATTAAAAAATATACTACAGTTACCTGCGCCTATGAACATTGCGTTTGGACATAGTAAAAACAAAAAGAGCTCTCCTTTTCGGAGAGCTCTTACCTGTAACGGGAAAGTAACTATTTTGTACTCTACGGATGAAAGCCCTACCTCTCTTTCACCACTACGGCTCCAGGACCGCTCCATATCAGCCGATCTTTCAGTCAGTACGCGTTTTCTCCCAAGATGGTAAAAGTTGTTAGCAATCAGCCCGATCTTTCACCAATCTTACCCCCTAATTTCTGTTGCATACTTAATATATATCGACTTTTTTTCAAGTAAAGTAAATGAAACTGAGACACGAAATTAAATTATATACTATTAAAAAATATACGTCAACTAAAAATACATAGTTTTAACATTAATTCCTGTTCACGAAGCTGTTAATTTCTACTGGGGATATTCATCATACAAGTGATTCGGAAGTATTCTACACCTATATTGCTTCTGCCGTTTCATTTATATTATATAGAAGGTTTTTGTCATTATCGGCTTTTTTTCTTACATTATATGTTTTGATTTTTACCACTTAAGTAACGGAATAGTAGGTTTTGCATTGTAGATCTCACTTTACACCAATACCATAGCCCCTAAACTGAAAATACATAAATAAAAACTTTCCAAAAGATAAGGATGTTTTCAATTAATAATTTTTAGCTAATGAAAGGAAACCTGGTAATCATCACGAAATATATGTCCATACGCATACTTTTTCACTATTTCGTACTTTTTTTGAAAAGCAAGTAGGCAAAGGAGGCTGTTTCTGTTGTTGCAAATTGTAAAGAATCACAAAAAGAAAGTATTGCTTTCACTTCCTGTGTTAGCTGCTATTTCCTATTACGGTTGGAAGAAAAGATATCATCATACTGTGTTAATCCACGCTCCCCATATTGAACAAAACCCAGAACTCCCACGCGGGTGTGAAGTGACAAGCCTTGCCATGCTACTTTGTCACGCTGGAATTGATGTAGATAAAATGGAATTAGCTTCTAAAATTGACAAAGTCGCTTTTGAGGAACATAACTTGCACGGCAACATGAAAGAAGGTTTTGTGGGAGATATGTATTCCTTCAGTAGACCTGGACTTGGCGTCTATATAGAGCCTATTTATAAACTTGCTTTTTCTTACTTACATACCGTCAACAACTTAACTGGAGGCGATCCTGAAGATTTATACCGTAAACTCGACCAGGGCGTTCCAGTATGGACAATTGTCAACGATACATTCGCACCTCTTCCAGATGAACGATTTGAAACTTGGTTTACAAACGAAGGGCCCATGCATGTAACGTATGCCATGCATAGCGTCTTGCTTACCGGCTATTCCCGTCAATATGTATATATTAATGATCCGCTTTATCACATGCCTAACAAACGTATCAAACGTTCCCAATTTGAACAAACATGGATTCAAATGGGTCGCCAAGCTCTTAGTTATCAAAAACAAGAAACACGAAGAAGTACAACTCACAAAATTGACGATTATGTTGCGAATTGAATGTTTATATAAAAGAAGATGGGACAAAAGATTTTCAGCCAAAGAAAAAACCGAACTATTAGTCGGAATTCTACACACAAAATTCGATTTAGTTCGGATTTTTCCTTTATTAGTATCAGTTATTCTCTATTCTCTCGTCTTTAAAGTTACATGATTCAGTTATGTCCCGGCCTCTTTACTGTTTATTGATCATATTTTGTACAGATTGTAGGGCTTGCGGTGCTGCATCCATCGCTTTTTCAATCAAGTGGGTGTTGCTATGCAAATGCATCACTTGTACCCCTTTTGAGCCCACCACTAAAAATGCAACAGGATCAATAGACACACCAGCACCACTTCCTCCTCCAAACGGATAAGCATCTTCATGTTCTGGCTTTTCAGGCATGCGATGACCGTTATGCGGACGACTTACCTTTTTAGACGTAGAACCGAAGTCGCTGCCCCCCGCACCAAAACCGAATGCGACTTTAGATACCGTTAAGATGACACTGCCGTCCTTTGTAGAAACAGGCTTACCCAGTATTGTATTCACATCCACCATTTCTTTTAAGTTATGCATTGCCGTTTTCATTAAATCCTCAATAGGATGTTGCATACTGACAATCACTCGCTTTCACTTTTTATCTCTCCTATGTTTTCCAAAAATAACATAAGCATACCAACTTTTTTCAATGTGTTGTTCAAATGAAAGACATATATAACAGACATACTAAAAGTAGTCTCATGAAGAGACAAATCTCGTAAGGAGGAATGTACAATGGCAGACAGAGATTATGAACGCTTGCGCGATCACACAGATGAAGAGTATGCTGCTGAAGTTGCTCCTGCTCGCATAAAACATACCGTTGCTGAACCAACATCCGGTGGTGCCATTTTTGGCTTTGTCGCTTTAGCACTTGGGATTTTATCGTTTTTCACATTTCCGGTTTTCTTTGGAATTACTGCTGTACTAATCGGCTTATACGCTGCAAGTAAAGGTGCACGCACAACAGGGCGCATCGCCATTATTTTAGGAGCTGTAGCAGCCGTTATGGCGCTCGTATTCCGTGTGGCTGTGCTGAGCTTCTTGTTATCACTATTTTAAGTAAAACCAACTCATTCTCCATGTTATACCAAAAAGCCGGGATACCATATCCCGGCTTCTGTTATCCTGTAAATACATCCTCGCCCGGATAACGGATTCGTTCTTTATCAGGACGAGCTAATGAAAAGACCAATGTTAAGGGGCCGATGAGACCACAAAACATAACGAACATAACGATGCATTTCCCTATTGACGATAGCCCCGCTGTAATTCCCATTGATAACCCTACCGTCCCAAATGCAGAAATAGTTTCAAACAATAGCTGCATAAACGTAAAGTTTTCAGTAATCATCAATAAAAATACAACAATGAAAATTAAAAGTTGACTCGCAACTGCAATCGCCAATGCACGTGTTACCGTTGCTATTTTAATCGTACGCTTAAATAAAACGAGCTCTTCTTTCCTCTTAAAAAAAGCCAACACAGAAAACAACAAAATCACAAATGTTGTTAGCTTAATTCCACCACCTGTTGATACACTTCCAGCACCAATAAACATAAGTACCATCGTAACAAGTAAGGTTGGTTCTCTCATACTCCCGTAATCCATCGTATTAAACCCTGCAGTACGCGGTGTAATACCTTGAAAGAATGATGCCCAAAACTTTTCAATACTATTTAAAGCTCCAAGTGTCTTTGGATTTGTGTACTCCAACACAAAAATTGTCAAAATTGACAGTATTGTAAGTACAATTGTACCAACAATCATAATTTTAGAATGCAGAGAAAGTTTACTGAACTTACGGCTGTACCATATATCAATTAAAACAGTAAAACCAATTCCCCCAGTAATAATTAAAAAACAAATACCAAGATTAACAATAGGATCACCAACATATCTCGTTAAATTGTCAGGCCAAAGTGCAAATCCTGCATTATTATATGCTGCCACTACATGAAAAACGCTATAATGTAATCCTTTGACAAATCCTAGCTCCGGAATCCACCGTATTGATAAAAAAACTACGCCAATTGCTTCAATACAAAGCGAAAAGTACAGCACTCGTTTTACTAAAACCAACAGGCCTCCAATATTTGTTTGGTTCAACGCTTCTCCAATTAATAATCGTTGTCGAAGACCAATTCGTTTCCCTAACACCATAACGATTAAAATAGCTAGTGTCATAAAGCCAAGCCCACCGGCTTGAATCAACAGCATAATGATAACTTGGCCAAAAGCAGTAAATGTTGTTCCTGTATCTACTACACTAAGACCCGTTACAGTCGCAGCTGATGTTGCAGTGAAAAATGCGTCTACCCAGCTAATGGATTGATTTGTCGCCATCGGTAGTTTAAGTAGTATTCCGCCAATTACAATTAAACAGAAAAAACCAACCGCTAAAATTTGCGGTGGACTTAAATGAATAAATTTATTTTTCCATTTTGCTTTGTTTCTTTTTACCATATAATTGCTCCTTATTGTGTGCTAATTCCACATCTGAGCATAAGTCTATTTCACTATCTTTGCAACATAAATTTTTCTTAGCAAAGTAATGATAAGCCTCCATCCACAATAATGGTTTGACCCCGAATCATACTAGCAGCAGGCGTACATAAAAAGTATACCGCCTCCGCTAAATCTTCTGGCTCAACAAGACGTCCGGCAGGATTACGAGCCGCAGCTGCTCCCAGTAATTCTTCACGATTTGGAAAGTGCTTAAGTGCCTCTGTATCAACTGCACCACCTGACACTGCGTTAACAACAATTCCTTTTCCCGCAAGTTCTGCAGCCAAATAACGTGTAATGGCCTCCACACTCGCTTTTGATACACCTACTGTCACATAATTTGGCAAAGCTCGAATAGAACCAAGACTTGATAATGCAACAATTGCACCACCCTTCGGCATAAGCTTGGCTGCTTCTTGCGACGCAAATAAGTACGCTTTCGCATTAATATCCATAGTCCATTGCCAATGACTTTCTTCGATTTCCATGACAGGACGCAAAACTCCGGATGCAGCATTGCTTACAAACACATCTAAATGACCAAATTGCTCCCGCACCTCCGCAAATAGATGTTGAATTTGTTCCATTTCTTTCACATTTGCTTTCACAAGCAATACCTTTACCCCAAATTCTTCTTCAATTTCAGCTTTGGTTTGTTCTGCATCGCTCTTTTTACGCATGTAATTTAAAATAAGATGATAACCTTCCTTTGCAAATCGACGCGCAATTGCCTTCCCAATTCCTCTTGTTCCACCTGTAATCAATGCTGTTTTCACACTATTTCCTCCTGTATGCTTTTGTCCAAATTTTACCCACATTTCATTCTTACGTCAAACTACAAAGTTCTTGTTTCTGTCACACGAAGTTCACACAGATTTCACACCATACCACTATAGTATAAGTAAGGTAGTTCATGATCCCTAACGCGTGAACCGCACCTTTTTCATATAAACTGCCCCCCTTCCCTTGCTCCTTGCCAATCGGCAAGGAGTTTTTTTATATTTTTCCTTTTGTAACTGAACGCAAATAAAAAAGAGCGGTTGCCCGCTCAATCTTCGTAATTTTGTTTAGATTTGCTTCCTTTATGAGAACGATACTCTTTGCCTTTATTGTCGTTTCCACTTAGCTCAGAGCCGAACTCCATTTGATACGTTCCTTTTTTCGGTGTACCTTGATTGCCGCTTCCTTTACTACCGTTTTTGCTCGTCATACAATCCCTCCTTATAGAAAAACTATCACTAGTTTTTCCACTTCTCGTGTGCGCATGCATGACATTTTCCATTTAATCTGCTTTTCGTAATTGTTCTGTCCCACGGGCTACACTGCGCAAAGGTACTTCTTTTAAAAATATATTAATGGCTATTGCTAACATCATAATTACCATACCTGTTAAGAACACACCAGATAAAGCATAGCTCATCGCATCTCGCAAATGTGCAACAATCTCAGTAAACATTGGTTGCATCTGCTCTGGTAAAGAACGACCAACCTGTGAAAGTTTTTCTGGGTCCAACAAGATTTGTGGGTTTTTCAGCGCTTCTAATTTACTAGCAAGGTCCTGTGGTATTTGCGCTGCAGTACCACTGAAAGTACTAAGTCTATCCTGCATACGCGTACTTAACACGGTTCCCATAATCGCAACACCAACCGTACCTCCAAGTGAGCGGAATAGTTGGACAGAAGCAGTAGCTACACCCAGTGAGTCATATTCCACCGCATTTTGTACTGTCAAGGTAAACACTGGCATCGCAATACCAAGTCCAAAACCAACCGCAATCAAATATAAAATAATAGTCCATTGACTTGTGTAAATATCCATGGTACTCATTCCGAATAGCCCTGTAACTGTAATGAACAATCCGATAAACGATAACGTTTTATACTTTCCCGTTTTAGAAATCATTTGTCCGCTCACAGCACTTGCAGCCACAAGACTCAATGTTAACGTCATTGTAATATAGCTAGAATGTGTAGCACTAAAACCAAGAACCCCTTGAATAAAAAATGGAATGTACATCGCTGCTCCAAACATTCCTACTCCGAGTGTAAATCCGACCAAATTTGAGATTGTGAACACAGAGTTGCGGAATAAATATAACGGCAAAATTGGATTTTCTGCTCTCTTCTCCACTATAACAAACAGCACGAGTGCTACAGCAGCACCAATGAACAAACCAACAATGCACATAGACGACCAGTCATATTTGGTACCTGCCCAAGAAAAAGCCAATAACATCGGTACGATTGTAGCTGTTAATAACAAAGCACCAAGATAATCAATTCGTTGTCCTTTTGCTCGTTCCACTCGTGGAAAAAACACCCAAATTAATACAAATGCAACAATACCAAGCGGCAAAAACACCCAGAATACCCAATGCCAGTCGAAGTGATCTACAATATAGCCACCCATCGTTGGACCGAACACACTTGATAATCCAAAAACAGAACTCATGAGTCCATTCCACTTTCCTCGTTCGCGAGGAGAAAATAAATCGCCAACAGCGGTAAACGCAGAAGACATAATAAGACCGGCTCCTAAACCTTGAAAGCCTCGAAACGCGATTAGTTGATAAATATCTTTTGATAGCCCAGCCAAAAACGCTCCAACTGTAAACACAAATATACCAATCAACAAAAATGGTTTACGTCCATACATATCAGATAAACGTCCCACTAAAATTGTGGTGACAGCTGATGTTAGCATGTAAATCGTAAATACCCAGCTGTAATAATCCATGCCACCGAGTACCGCAATAATGCGTGGTAAAGCATTTCCTACAATTGTTTGATTGACAGAAGCAAAAAACATAGCGACCATAATAGACGCCATAATAATCATTTTCCGTCTCATATCAAGATGTTCCATCTCCTCATCCTTTCAGCTTGCGATACGCAAGTAGCATCATGTTTAACTCTTCATCCGTAAGCACGGAAAATTTCTCTTTTACGTAATCTCTCTTTAAAGCCTCCATTTTTTCTACAAGCAATGCACCGGCTTCGGTTACTTCTAAAAATACAACACGCCTATCAGTATCACAGCGGCTTCTTGTTGCTAGCCCTTTATCAATAAGCTTTTCAGAAGCCGCAGTAATATGACTGCTTGAAACTTGTAATTCAGTTGCAACATGGGATACTTTTTTCTTTCCCTGTTCTTTTAAGACACGGAGTACAGTGAACTCATTAATAGGTAAGTAATCTTCGAATCGCTTTCGAATATCTATACGAAAACTTCGAAACACATCAAACATGAACAGCGATAACTCCTCTTTTACATCGTTCAAATTGTCACCTCTTCAAATACTTAACTTTATGAAATAAAAACATACTTAAATATACACCTAAATCACAAATCTGTCACTATTTTTGTGAAAAAATAAATGCAGACAGCATGAATTGCACAAAAGTTGTCAATACCTATAACAGTTGCTTTCATTGGTGTTCTGCCAATAAAAGGGTGCACTGCACCCTTCTTTTTTTATTTAGGCTCCCTTAAAATTTTTTGTTGATTTCTACTACAGATGTGCACTGTTCACTTCAATCAATAAGTGCCAATTCATATCAATCTGTAACACAGCCTTTGTTTGTAATCACTTCATGGTATAATAAAGATACTTTTAACATAGGGGGTATTGACGTGAAGTTACAAGATTGGTTCGAAAAGGGCATGACATTTGCTACATATGTAGATAGCATGAGTGTACATCGCAAGGAATTATTGCACATTTATAACACGATTGAATTACCTAAGTTAGAGCTTAATATAGGAACCCGCGTTGTTGTGTTAACTGCAGATTGGTGTGGTGATGCCATGCTGTGTGTACCGATTATTCAGCGTATGTGCGAACAACATGGCGTAGAATCGCGCTTTTTGATCCGAGATGAAAACTTAGAACTCATGGATCAATATTTAACAAATGGAACATCTAGAGCCATTCCAATCTTTATTTTTCTAAATGAAAATTGGGAAGAACATGCAGTGTGGGGACCACGTTCACAACTGGTACAAGACTTTATTACAACCGAGCGTGCCCAGTTGCCTACGAAGGAAGATCCGACATTTGAAGACAAACAAAAAGCAATGTATGCAACGTTTCGCCATAAACTTTCCACAGACACAACGATTTGGAACAGTGTTATCGAAAGTGTAACAGAACGTTTGTCATAGCTTGCAGTGCCTCAGGTATAAAGGAACGATCCTTCATACGTATGAAGGATCTTTCTTTTGGGCATCTCAAAAGAGAAAGGAGTTGTATGATGCTTACCTATCTTATCGCAGCAATGCTCACGTTCAGTACCCCCGCTTCACAAGATTATTACTGTTTTCCCGGTAATTATACTGAAACAACAACAAGCTTAAATGTTCTGCCTTCTTTTCTAGATGCCTATGAACCAGAGGTAAAAGCGGTTTATAAGCTTGCAAGTGCACATACAGATGTACTTAAGTGGATTCCTTGCTACTGCGGATGCGGTCAACGCGCCAAACATGAAAACAATAAAGATTGCTTTGTACGAGAGATACGAGCAAATGGGGAGGTTGTGTGGGATACGCATGCGGCACACTGCATCAATTGCCTCGAAATCGCCCGTGAAGCTTCTTTACTTGCTGAACAAGGAAAAAGCACGCTTTTTATTCGTCGCCATATCGATGGAAAATACACAAATGCTTATGCAAAACCAACACCAACACCTATGCCAGAATAGTTCATAAATGACAAAAAGCTAACTCACTGCATCGCAATGAGTTAGCTTTTGCTATGTTAATGTATTTCCTCAACAGTTCTGTTGTACTTCCGCCCATTTATATTAAAAGGAGCACATTCGGCTCCTTACATCATAACGAAAATATAAAACAGTGCCGCCAACGCAAAGCGATAGTATGCAAACGGCGTAAGTTTTACGCGTGCTAACAGTTTTAAAAACGATACAATCGCAAGCATTGCTACAACAAATGCCGTGACAAACCCCGTTACAAACAACGGTAAATCCGCAGCTGATAGTATGTCCCAGTTTTTAATTAAGTCTAAACCAGAAGCGCCAAGCATCATCGGTACCGCTAAAATAAATGTGAATTCTGCTGCTGTCGTGTGAGATACACGGCATAAAAGACCACCGGCAATTGTTGAACCAGATCGTGAAAAGCCCGGCCACAGCGCTAAACATTGAAATAAACCAATGTAAAATGCCTGTTTATACGTAATCTCATCTAGAGTTTGTGCCGTGCTGCTTTTCGAAAACTTTTCCGCTACAATCATTAAAATACCACCAGCAATTAAGCTAATCACGACCGGACCTGGTCCAAATAATATTTCTTTAATTACGTCATGAAATAAAAAGCCGAGTACTGCCGCAGGGAGCATACCAAGTAAAATATGAATTAAATTCAAAGATGCACCGCTCTTTTTGCGACCGACACCAACCAATGTCCAAAGACGCTTCCAAAACACAACAACGACCGCCATAATAGAGCCGAGTTGTACGACAACCTCAAATGTTTTTGCTCGTTCGCCTTCAAATCCAATTAAATGTCCTACTAAAATCATATGGCCCGTCGAAGATACCGGTAAAAACTCGGTAAGTCCCTCCACGATTCCCATTATTAATCCAATTAACCAATCCGCCAAACCAGAAACCTCCCTTACAAAGCATACTTATCCATCATACCTCATTTTGACAAAAACCGCATCGTTTTTTCTAACATTAGAAAAGCAAATCCTGTTGCAAATGTCATAAAGGTATTACAAAATTATCACAGTTAGGTAACACCTGCGCAGCCTCTTTCTTTTTTTGGTATACTAGCCACAGTCTTATGACAGAGCTTTATCTATCTTATGCAACCAGGAGCGTGACAGCATGCTAAAACGTTTTATGGCCAAGCTTGGGAAAGGCGCAGCTGAAGTACATTTACATATACCCAAAGATATATACAAGTCAGGCGAGCAAATTCACGGTGAAGTTATTGTCAAGGGTGGGAAAACCAAACAACATATCAGCGCAGTGAATTTAGAATTGTACCGCGGTTTTGCTGACTTACCGATGAGTGAAAAAGAGTTGCTCTCTGCTACTTCTATAACAAAGGAAGCATTTATAATTGCACCGAATGAAACAAGAAGCTTCCCATTCACACATACCTTGTATCCAGCAAGCGAACATGATCCAGAAAAAGATGTGTATTTTTTGATTAAAGTTGATATTGATGCCGGCATTGATACCCGTAAAAAAGTGCTGATTCATGTACAATAGAAAAGAGGACCTATCTAACTAGGCCCTCTTACCGTTAGTGCGAGAAGTTTCTATTCATTTAGAAGCTTCTTTTTTATTTTTCTTTCACCCAAACACAGATCCGTGTGTTATAATGAACGTATTTTGCTACAGGAAAGGAGCTGCCATGATACAAACTACTACCTTCACTCAAAAATTAAAGCAATTTTTCATTTTGTTTTTCCCAGTTTTTGTTACGCAAATTACCTTGTTTTCCATGAGCTTTTTTGACACAATGATGTCCGGTCGTGCTAGCTCAGCAGATTTAGCGGGCGTGGCAATTGGAACAAGCATTTGGATTCCAGCCAGCACTGGTTTAACAGGAATTTTACTGGCAGTCACGCCAACTGTCGCACAGTTAAAAGGAGCAAAGAGAGAACATGAAGTGGCTCCAGTTATTATGCAAGCAATCTATCTTGCTATTGCTGCCGCACTTCTTGTGATTTTGATTGGTATTTTTGCTGTTTCTCCGATTCTCAATCATATGAAATTAGAGTCCAACGTTCGGACCATAGCTGCAAACTTTTTACTCGCTCTTTCGTTTGGGATTGTACCATTGTTTGTATATACTGTTTTGCGCTGCTTTATTGACGCTCTTGGAAAAACAAGGGTGACAATGTTTATTACACTATTATCGTTACCGATCAATATTTTGTTAAACTTCGTACTCATTTTTGGAAAGTTCGGCTTTCCACGTCTCGGCGGTGTTGGTGCCGGGATTGCTTCCGCTGTTACGTATTGGTGTATTTTATTAATTGCCACTTACATGATTCATACCAAACACCCCTTCGCACCGTTTGGTATTTTTAAACGTTTATATCGCGTTTCGTTTGCCAAGTGGAAGGAACTTCTGAAACTTGGTGTACCGATTGGTTTTGCTATTTTCTTTGAAACTAGCATTTTCGCCGCAGTTACGCTGCTGATGAGTAGCTTTGATACTAATACAATCGCAGCGCATCAAGCTGCACTGAATTTTGCTTCTATGCTCTATATGACACCGCTTAGCTTAGCCATGGCAATGACAATTGCTGTTGGATTTGAAGTAGGTGCAAATCGCCTTCATGACGCAAAAGTGTATAGCTGGCTTGGGATTGGGATTGCACTTGTGTTTGCCCTGCTTTACTCTGTTGTTATTTTTGTTTTTGGCGAACAAGTCGCAGCCATTTACACAACTGACCCTGTCGTTCGTGAATTGGCGCAGCAATTTTTATTGTATGCCATTTTGTTTCAAATCTCAGACGCAATTGCAACACCTGTACAAGGAGCGTTGCGTGGCTACAAAGATGTAAATGCGGCGCTGATTATGACGCTCATCGCCTATTGGGTCATCGGCTTACCGCTCGGCCATCTCCTTGCAATACAAACGGATTTAGCCGCAAAAGGCTACTGGGTCGGTCTCATTTCCGGACTCGCATTTGGCGCCCTTTTTCTCTCCATGCGCCTACTTTATGTACAGAAAAAAACACCAAAAGAAGCTGCAGCATAAAAACTGCAGCTTCTTCATTTTAAACGTATGCTTCGAAAGATAAAAATAGCAATGGTCCCAAACAATAAACCTATAAATACAACTGCACTATATGTTCCTAAACCATTTGCACGGTCAAGTGAAATGTCTACTGTACGCCATGTATCATACGCAAAGGTTGCTATTAAAATTATTTTTAGCCAACTTAGCATCAAACATGAATTTTTATATTGACGCTGTGCATTCTCCTCGGTAATTTCCACCAAATAATTATGTGTATGCGGACGATTCCCAAGAAACGTTAAGAACATATATAAAGCAACAGGTACAATCAAAATACCAATGATAGAAAATTTCCCGCTCCATGCGTCAGGTTCACCAACTGCGTTAAAGTGGATAGGAACTCGATCACCAATACTTCCCCACATCGTAGCAACGTAACCAATCATTCCAACTAATAGAATGATAGAAATGATATTGAGAACTCTTTCTATCACTGTCTTTTGGACGGGCAGTGTCGGTCTATTGCGCACATGCTTCCCTCCTCTCCCTCTATTATATCTTAAACAAAAGTAAACCTTTACTTCCATTTTAACAATTTCATAACATGTTACTTAAGGTTTTTCATATATAAATGAAGTGCCGACAATACAATAATAACGCCATTAATCATATAAAGCCCACTGAAAATGACCGTCAATATACCTGCACCCCAGCCGCTGTTATCGTATATAAGAACAAAGAAAAAAGTAATGACGTATACAATAGGTGTACACAGTAAAAATAGAACACCAGCTACAATCCTTCTCTTTATATCATTTATAGAATATTTAAATGCTAAAAAGTTTGCCAAACTGAATATACCTACTTGTAATAAAATTGTTAGTAACAGTCCTACTGTATTAGACATCATACCTACCTCCTTTTTGTATGACTATATGAATAGATTTGCACTATTAGTCCGCTTCCCTGCCTACATACTGAAATATGTTAAAAATTATTAAAGGAATACTATGCAAAATCAGATGAAAATGGATAGAATGTTTACGTAATTTGATGAGCTCTGCTTGTTCCTCTGTCAGGTTATCTTTTTCCTTGAAAGATCCGGTCGCTTGACTACAATTGATCCATTTATCTAAAGAAGAAGGTGTCAGATCATACTCACGGATGATTTCTTTTCTCGGCTTGCCACTTAGATACAGTTGAACAATCTGGTGCTTGAACTCGTCTGTAAACGTTCGTCTTTCTCGTTTGGTCATTGTAGATTCTCCTCAATTATAATATCTCCAGTCTACTTGACCTTAATTTTTCTGTCCAACTAAGTGTAGCCTATCCAGTTATAGAAAACGAAAGAAAAACAAGTTGTAATAGGGGGTAATCAAAAGCTTGAGGTTACTATTCAATCAAGTGTGTATTGGGGTCTTTATGATAATGGTTATAGGTTTCAGTGTGTTTAAAGTAATTCAAAATACAAAGCTGAGGGAGGATTATAGCTACGGCGAGGAGTCAGCCGAGGTAGCTGAAGAAGAAGTTACAGGGGTTCTGACGCATGCCCATCAAGCTAAAGAGATAAAATGAACCCAAAACGAAAATTGGGGTCATTTGCTTATTGCTCTTGTTTTAGGGTAGTTTACTTTAATTAGGTTGATGACTATGTGACGCTACCTCTACAGAAATAAAAATCGAAATTTTATAAAAATTATAGTAATTATCTTAATATTAAGTTAAAATACTTATTGTAAGTAGATATAAAGTGAAAAGGGATACAATAATGAGAAAATTACTTGTGGGCGGGGTAACTACAGCCTTATTAGTTACAAGCTTAGGTACAAATACAGCTTTTGCTTTCCAAAATGATGAATCTAGTATTCCTCAAACTTCAAAGGTTGCCTCTGTAAAACAAAAAGAACAAGAAAAAAAAGAGTATTCCTACGTATATAATGGAATCCCTATTTCTAGTTCAGAACCTTTAAGTGAAGATCATTTAAAATTTCTGTATAGCACTCTTTCTCCTAATAACAGTCCTGTTGTAAATCAAGTTAGCAACCCGTTGCTAAATAAAGCAAATGGTATAAGTGCATATGTAGTAGTGAATCCTGGTGATGGTGGTCAAGTAGTTGATCCACCAAGATATACGACTTTCAGTAACCTGGAAACAAGAATACTAATTAGTGCAGCAGCTCAGTGGGTAACTTCCAAAATCCCAAGAATTCCTGGAGCAATTTCTTGGGCTATAGCTAGTGCTACTTTTTGGGCGGGAGAAATTGCTGCACCTAACTATATAAGCACTTGGACATATAGAGCGTATGATAGCTATAATGGTCGATACAGAATTTACGGTACATTGGTTCGTTATAAATATGGAAATTACACAAGTCCTGTAAGTGTACAAACTCGACCTTTAGACTAAAGAAAAAAGAGAATGAGATAATAGTATCTCATTCTCTTTTTTTATTTTTAAACTCTCGCATTAAAGCAAATAAAAGTGTTATTGAAGCAAAATAAAGAACTAAATGATCTTTTGCAAATAGGAAAAGAATTAATATAATAATAAGGTAAAAAGTATAAATATACATTAAAAAATATTTATGTCTACTAAAAAACTGCTTAATCTCAGGGAAAAAAGCTAGAAGAATTGCTGAAACTATAAAACTAATAACAACTAAAGGTTTTGGTGTAGATTCAATTAAGAAGAGATTTGTTAAAGAAAATCTAAGTAAAAATAAGACTGATGTTAAAAAGTAAAAGGCTACAAAAATCATTAATAAAGATTTTCTGATTATCGGCTTAGACATTAGTTATATACCCCCATAGAAATATTTTTACATATCTTATTTAAACAAAATTGCTATATAAATCTCAATATTAAGTATATTATAAATTTTATCAAATTTACTGATTAATCGTAAACGTCAAGTAACTCCAAAATATACAATAAAAGTTGATTTTGGAGTTACTTTTTGTTTTCTTCACTTTTTTCGGCACTCTGCAACTAGATGGTAAATCTATTGACCAAGGTACATCTAATTCAATAGTGGCTTCTTTCATGTGAATTCGAATGGTGGCATGTATTTCTTCTATGAAAGGGACATTCATAGCAATCCAATTCGCACGGTCATTTGCCCAAAATGCAGCAAGCACAATGCGCGTGGAAAGCCTAAAGCCACTTGTAGCCGTTACTATCGAGAACAAAAAGACCCATACAACAGTAAAGTGCAAGCTACCTTATTACATCAAAGCAATCCTTTCCCAGCCATGATGAACACAAGTATGATGTATTGCACAAAAAACAAAAGCTGATGCCTTCGCATCAGCTTTTATACATTTGAGGAGTCGTCATAATCGTAGCGAAAGCCATCTGTTTGCGCTTTTGACTTCTTTCCCATCTTTTCTAGTACGCTTTCATATTGATAAATTTCCTGATAATCTGTTGTATTCGCAGCGGCTGCTTTTAGCGCCTGTTCAATAATCGCTTTATCGTTATCATTGATGTTCATTATAAGTCACCTACCTCACCTTTTGTCATTAGTGTGTGGCGGAGCTTATATTTTATGCATAGTATTCGTTAGCTTTGCTTCCCATTCAGATTTTAATATACCCATAATAATTCGATCGTACCGTTTACCATCTCGATATACAGCTGATCTCATCGCCCCCTCAACGATAAAACCTACTTTTTCATATGTACGAATTGCGCGCTGGTTATATGAAATAACGTCTAAACCCACACGATCAAGATTTAATTCGTAAAATGCATAACGCAAGATCAATTGTAAGGCATCTGTACCGTACCCTTTATTTCTTAAATGCTCTTCACCGATTCCAATCGCCAATAAACCTGTTCGATTGTTCCATTCAATACCGTGAAGAGCAACAAATCCAACTAACATATCAGTTTCTTTGCTGCGTAAACGAAATGAAACACTGTTTGACTTTAATCCCCCCGTAAATTCTCTACCACCCGGGAAAGCAATATCTGTATCAACATGGCGCAAATACACTGAAGATTCACCCCACTTTGCCATCACTTCCACATCTTCCGATCTTGCCATCCCAAGTCTTACATATGTTCCTTCAAATATATTGTCTGTTATCATGTTTTCTCCTTTACCTCTATTAGATACTAACAAACCTAAATGAAGTTCTCCCTAGCATATGTATCGTTTTAAAAATTAAAAGAACGTATAACATCTTCCTATTTATGCGCATTCCCCCACTTTGATACTTTATAGTAATTCCCGTCTCCATTCGCCCGATTCATTACCACATCCAAATCATGAAAGTAACGATGTAATTTTGTTAAATCACGCTTACTTTTACTTCGCTGTAAATCTGCTGCAAGCTGACGAATTGCTTTTAAATCTTGTTCTAAGTTTGCATCCCCCGCATATTGCATCTCATCAACTTTTTTTACAATTTCTCCCGCATACGTATGTACAGTAGTCCATTCCGGAGAATTAATTTGCCCCCAACCTGTTAGATCATTTAACGTCTTATGATATGTACTTACAAATGCATATACACTGTCACTAATACCCGCGGGTGTTGCTTCCTCGATTGGTGCCGATGCTGTTTCTTTCTTGATACCGATTTGTTTCTTATCCATAATATACGGCGCACCAAAATAACCGATGGCACCAGCACCGCATATAATGACAAACCAGATGATTCCCCAAAGAAGCTTTGCCTTCATGTTAAAACCTCTCCCTTATGTAACATGGATCAGATAGCGAATCTATTCGCCTCACACTCTATTTTTATTCTTATATTCTATCATAACGTTGCAGAGAAAAAACTGTATTTTTAAAATTTTGGAAAAGTTAATACCCATACCATACATTCGCAAACACACTTATATATTTAAAATTATGAAAATTTTTATTGTATTTCTGCATGAAACCGTGTACAATAATATCATGACACAAACGGGGCATTAGCTCAGCTGGGAGAGCGCTACGCTGGCAGCGTAGAGGTCAGGGGTTCGAGCCCCCTATGCTCCATACTTTCAAAGAGGTCAAAATCCTTGATATATAAGGGTTTTGGCTTTTTTTATTTTTTTAGACGCCGCGCTGATCTGTCTGCATTTTAAAAATCTGCACAAAATCTGCACGTCTCTATTTCGTTTTTTATTCATTGTGTAGAAAGCCTGCTAATATCTCTGATGTTTGCTTCTGCACTTCTTCATCCGTGTGTGTATAATAATCTAGAGTAATCTGTACGCGGGAATGCCCCAAACGATCAGCTACTACCTTAGCATTTATCCCTGTGTTTTTTGCAAGCGAAAAATGGTTCTTTCCAAAGTTGGTTGAAAAGAACTTTTTTCCTATTCAAGTAATAAAATTTTGTTTCTCAACAAATCGAACAGACACCGACCATACATGGTGCGCTTCACCAACTTTAATTTATTAATTTCCCCTTCGGCTAGACCATTGTTGTATTCATAAGTGATGGCATTTTTCACAGCTGTCAAGTCCCTTTCGATTCCATTGATAAAGCTGTTAAGCAGTTGAGCATCCAGCGCAGTAGCTCGGTCCATCCAGCTCTGCAGCGCATCATTTCTTTTTTGTCTCAAGATGTCTCTAAAGTCATCCACCAAATCTATGATAGATTCGATTTTCGGATGCAACTTGTAAACCTCCTATAATTGTTTTTCAGATAATTTGGTCTTTGTTTTCTTTGAATGGAACAAAAGAGGGATAATCTCTTTTCGTTTCACAAATTCAAACTCCGCATTCTGTAATAATTGACGGTCTTCAAATAAGGATTTTTTCAGTTTGGAAATATAATGACCCACAGTAGAGACAGAACCTTTATACCCTTTCGTTCGAAGTATGGCATCAATCTGAATAGCTGTATATCGATTGGTGACATACCGTTTGATTTCTTCTGCATAGGGATCTAATATGCTTGGTCTTGTTTGCCCTAAGCTTGCATGCGTTCCTGTTGTTTCCGGATTCAAATAGTTGGAGATGGTCCTAGGATCTAACCCGAGTTGACGTGCGATACTCCGCTTGGAGTTCCCTTGTTTATACAGTTGCCGTACTTCAGATATCTGTTTCTCTTTTTGTAACATTTTGTATGCATGAGATTGTTTCATTGTACCCATCAGATATTCTTCCTGTTCGTGTAAGCTCATGGATACAATCTTTTTCACTGTTCTAATATCCATTTGTAAAACTTTCGCTATTTGATGAAATGTATAGCCGTTATCTAGTAAGCCATTCGCTGCTTTGACCTTTTCTGCGAACGGTATATTTAGATGATTCACATTCACAGGAGGTGCTTCCTTTAAAGTCGTCACTGGGATTTTGATGTTCGTCTTTACGACAGATTTGAAGAATTCTATACAATACCTTGTCAGATTTTGAAGCAAGTGAAACCGATCACTTATTTGAATCGCCTTCGGATGGGCCTCTGTAATGGAATGTGCATACGTAATAGAACCATCTCTAGAGACGATTTCTAGATTTGGAAAAGTCTTCAGCCAATTTATCACGTCTTCGCCGTCTCTAGAAGGAATTAAGTCCACCACTCGATGTGTATCTAAATCGACCATAATCGTACCGTAGGTACGTCTTTTTTTTAAAGCAAAATCATCAATGCAGACTCTTTTTACATGGATTTTATCAATTGTGATTGTTTTTTTTAGCAAACTGCAAATCGTGCTTTTTCCAACCTTCGCAATACCGCAGTTCAATATCCTTTCAGCTGTGAGCGAACTGACATGTTGAGCGACTTTTATGATTTCTTGTTCCAAGCGAGTGGATTTTTTCGCTTTATAGGGCAAAAATAAAAAGGGTTCGGCAAACGTTTTGCGGTGGCATCGCACATTGTGACAGAACATTTTGCGGTTATGGATTACATATACAACTTTCTTTCCTTGCATGGGCAAATCATGAAACGTTCTTTCATAGCGAGAATGAACTTTAGTAGAAGCTGTATTACAGGAAGGGCATATTACTGATAACTTCTCCGAGGCAACCCGAATAAATAGTGTATCTTCTATGATTTCATGCGAGATATAGCTAAGATTTTCATCTAACAGTTTCACCACATCGTCCACTTTACGGCACCATCCTTCACTTAAATAATTAGGAACAGTATGGACAAATTGTTAGAATTTCAACCATCTTTGGAAAGAACCATTTTTCATTTCAATCCATACACCTATACAAGGTGTAACCATCCAAAACATTTTTATGAGTGAGCGCGCAATTATTTCAATCCATACACCTATACAAGGTGTAACTTGACATTCGGGATTTCCTAAAAGGAATTTGACCATATTTCAATCCATACACCTATACATGGTGTAACCTAAAACAACAGGAGCGCGGGTTAACCCCCTGAATTTGGACACTTTCCAGTTAAAATCTCACCTAATCTCAAAATTCCTACAAATTCCTTCGTTTTTATTGGTGAGGCAATCAAATGATGATTACCTCACTACTTACACACGAACTTGAGCCGTATCAGCGTTTCCTTGCCTTCTTAATTCATAAAATTCTTTAGGCGGCCGATATCCAATACTGGCATGAATCCGACGTTCGTTATAGAAATGCATAAACTGGCTTACAGTTTCGTATGCTTCACGATACGTCCCAAACACATGTCTCTTCATACATTCTTCTTCTAAAATACTGTGAAATGCCTCAATATGTGCATTCATATTCGGTGTACGAGGTGGAATTCTCTCGTGTTCTACACCAACATTTTCGCAGGCTTCTTCAAAGGCACGAGAGACGAACTGAGGACCATTGTCTGTTCGAATGACGGGTTTGTGCTTTTCTTCAAATTGGCGACGTTTCCATAATGCGTGTTGCACAGTATGTACGGCATCATGTGCTGTACAAGATGTTCCAATGTAATAAGCGATAATTGCACGGTCATACACATCAATGACAGAGAGAATAAAGAAAAAACGATCTTCTCCTTCTATGTAACCGTATTTGATATCCATTTCCCACAATTCATTGGAGTTTGTAATCACTCGGTTACGTGCGAGACGTTTCTTGTGCCGAAGGCGCAAACGACGCTGTGGGCGAAGGAGGTTGAGTTCCTTACATAAGCGATATACCTTTTTGTGGTTCACAATCAGTTGGTACTCTCGTCTGAGCGCATACGTGATTTTTCGATAGCCGTATACATAACCATCTCCGGCTATTAGTTCGGACAACCACTCTTTGATTTGTTCGTCACCAATTCGCTTTTTATCGGTTGTCAAAGAAAATCCTGGTGCTGGTCGGCCCTCACTTACCGTTTGGACGGAATCCTCTGTACGCTCTTGATAGTAATAGGTAGAGCGAGAAATCCCCAAAATCCGTAACACTTGTTGTTTTGGATAGCCTTTGTCAATCCAACTTTTCGCTACTTCCAGCTTTTCCGTAAATGAGGGTTCTTCTTTTTTAGTAAATCGCGCAAGATGGAAATCTCTAAATCTTTCTCACCCAGAAGTTTCTTCAGTTGATCATTCTCTTGTTCCAACTGTTTCACTTCTACAGGAGAAGGAACATCTTCTGATAGAATCGTTTCAACATCTTGTTCAAATTCTTTTACCCATTTATAAATGAGATTCGTATGAATTTCATAACGTCTTGCGACAGCTGCGTAATTGCCAACTTCTTTTGCTTCTCGAACAACTTGTAACTTAAATTCCTTCGAGTATTTATTTCGTTTCATCAAAAAATCCCCCTGACACTTGTTACTCTAAGTATAAAAAATCTCACCTTAGAGTGTCCAAGTTCATTAGGGGGCTAAAAAGATAATAAATAAGAGCTCTGTTAAATTAAAATGTTGATTTTTGAACCGAAAAAGAGGCTGTCTAATTAGACAACCTTGACGAATTCTTATTCAACTAAAGCTAGTTTTCAATTCAGTCTCTAAATCCTATTTTTTTGGTTCTTTTTGCCGACATAAATATGCATAGCCTATTGCTGCTCCTGCTAATACAGGTAATGATGCTACATATTTTCAAGCCATTCTCTTTGATGCTTATCGTTTGGAATCGCTAGCAGCAAACTTATTCAGGAATCCCCCAAATAACATCTCCATATTTGCAAATTCTTTTCTCTTTTTCGTTAACCGTTTAAATTTAAAGTACTTCATCTTTCTTAATTCCCTAGTAAATTTATAACACTCTTTATTAAGCTCGTAAATCCAAGTAACGCGATTACAACCCCAATTACGACCATAATGATTGCTTTTTTCTTGAATTCCTTTTCCATATCGCCGTGACACCTCTTTTAAGATTATTTAAATCACACAGTAAATATAAACATCTGTGTGATGAACGTTAGTCCATACGTTACTAAAAATACAATTAGGCCAATCTTTATTATTTGATTTCCTAAAACAGGTTTATCCAAGCTTGACAAATATAGATAAATGAAAGCTACTAGTAATACCTGTAAAATTGGTGACCATCCTAGCCATTGAAGGTTCTCCAGATCGTGCAAGCCTGCGGTTACATAGGGAAAATTTGGAATAGATGATTATTTCGGATAAAAAAATAAAAAAGCCATTCTAACCTACAAGTTTACTACTACTTGCGTAATTAGAATGGAACTCTTTTATTTGGTATGTTATTATAATCATTCATAAACTCCTTAAGCTATAGCTTTTTCAAGGTAAGAAACACCTAATTCGATAGCTGAACTTGCTCCAAAGCTTTTATTTACCAGAAAAGGCACCCCGTTTTTTTAGCTAATTCTTTTGCTACATCCATCGCAACATGTCCACCAGCTTAAGATTGAAATACTACAACGTCAGCCTTATTAATTAAACTTTTAAAGCTTTTTTTAATACCTCCTTTATTCTTCGCATCATGAAAAATAATATTTACCCCCTTTTTTTCTGCTAATTTTTCAAGAGTGTTTTTTTGTGAACCACCTAATACAAAAATCGTTTTTTTCATATGTAATTTCCTCTCATCGTTTTTTATAAATTACTGTTTTGGGTTGAATATTGAAAATTTTTATGATTACTTTAGCTAGAATTACAGATCCTACTTGAAGTGTTAAAGCAATAAAAGCAAATACGTATAGAGCTAAAAAGAAAGCAATAACTGCTAAAAAAATGAGTACGATACCTGTAAGTATTAATGCTGTGAATACTGCTAAATCACTTGCATTTGCAGTTTTCTGCATGATAGGAGCCATCAATTCAGATGTATGTAACCATTTTACAATCTCATTCCAATACTTGACCGGATAATACAATACAGCAATAGAAGCAAAAATCCCTAAAAGACCTGTTAATCCAGTGCTTTTACCAAGTCTATACATTTGATACGCATGCGCTAAACGAAATAGTTCATTCATGTTGGTCTCCTCCGTTAAATTTATATAGTTAGATTATATACTTTAAAACAAGGAGGTGCAATGAGAGTATAAAATATTTTGTGTAAATAGCCGTAAACATAGAGAAAGGAAGACCTTTTCTTGGTAGAATTAAGTCACCACAACTAATCCCAGAAAAGAGGTCTTCCTATGAATTAGTTTACAACAGAAATGGTCGATGCACTAGTGAAAAAACAAGATATTACAGAAGTTTTTCGCTCGCATCTTGAAATGGCTATAAATACTCTTTTGGCGGCCGAACTAACAGAATTCCTAGACTATGAAAAATATGATCGTACAGGCTTTCACTCGGGCAACTCCCGCAATGGGTCTTATTCACGCACGCTTCACACGGAGTACGGTGATTTAACGATTCAGATTCCACGTGATCGTAATGGCGAGTTCAAACAACAGACAATCGCACCATACAAGCGTTCAAATGACACGTTAGAAACAACCGTCATCCACCTATTTAAAAAGGGCATTACGATGGCTGAAATCGCGCATTTAATCGAGAAAATGTACGGGCATCACTATACGCCACAAACGATTTCGAACATATCAAAAGCTGTTTCTGAAAATGTAGAAGCGTTTAATAATCGCCCACTGCACAATCGTTACGTATGTGTGTATTTAGATGCGACGTATATTGCGGTGCGCCGTGACACGGTTTCTAAGGAGGCTGTTTATATCGCTGTTGGTATTCGTGAAGACGGCTCAAAAGAAGTGCTGGCATACACAATTGCCCCAACAGAATCTGCTTACAACTGGCAAGAGCTGTTGGAAGAGTTAAAGGAGCGTGGCGTTGAAGACGTTTTATTATTCGTTTCAGATGGTTTAAAAAGTATGGCGGACGCTGTTTCCAAAAGCGAAATATCAAGTGTGTCTTGTACATGTTGGGCGTAATATTGCCCATAAAGTGCGTGTAGAAGATCGCCAAGAAATTGGCGAGGATTTCAAAACAGTCCACCAAGCCATGGATGCAGAAACAGCCAAGCAAGCTCTGGATGCATTCTGTGATAAATGGGGCAAATCTTATAAAAAAGTCACGCAATCCTTGCTTGAAAATCCACATCTCCTAACGTTTTATCAGTTCCCAAAAGACATTTGGCGAAGCATTTATTCGACGAATTTAATTGAGTCTTTTAATAAACAAATCAAGAAACATACAAAGCGCAAAGAGCAGTTTCCGAACGAGGAATCGCTGGAACGCTTCTTAGTGACGCAGTTTGAAGATTATAACGAACGTTTCGCTACACGTTGTCACATTGGCTTTAACAAGGCTCGTGCAGCACTAGAAGAAATGTTTGAAAATTTGAAATAGGATTCATTCGCAGCCCGAAAAATCGGCACACAATTTTGGTTTCTAGGAAAGGGCTAGCCCTTTCCTAGAAACCAAAATCAAACCTCCGAACAAGTTCAATTGAATATCGAAGTGACCGCCTACCTGAAAAGGTCTTAAAGTCATTTACACAAAAATATTGACACTCCCGGTGCAATGATTAATTTCATTAAATTTAATGAAATTATAAAAATAAGAAAGGCACTCTATTTAAATTCATAGAGTGCCTTTCTTTATTGTTTTAATCCTCAACGGGAAGATCAGGTATATCAGGTATATCTGATATATAGGTTACTATTTTACCTTGTTTATTGACCGAGACGTCTATAACTTTGGTATCAATGAAATTCTTTTGATAAAACTCTATCTGTATGGTGTATACGTCTGTTTCAGTAGCAGCATCTCTTTTTACAGCAACTATATGACCGTTATACTGTTAAACGTAATTTGCAACAGCGTTCCTTTCGGAACCGTCACTGACATTTCCTAAGTACATTCAGAACCGCCATTAACGTTGGCTATACGGATAACTAGTTTATCCGCTTGTTAAATACATCCAAGCTCTTTCTCGCCTTAAAACAAAAAGCACACTTCCCAATGTACAGTGGAAGCATGCTTTTATTCGGCTAGAGGTTCCCCTTATTTCTTCCGCTTAATCCATCTATATAGGAAGAATAGTGCTGCTATTACGAGAATCCAAAATAGCCAACCAAAGACCGAGGTCATCAGAGTTATCATACTGCACCACCTTTCGGCTTAAACTCAATTGGTTCCAGTGTAAAGTACCTTGTTGTAGGCTCGGGCATATAGATAAATGCTCCAAGTACCACCCCAAACGGAAGTGAGATTTAAAGTATAGCGGGAGTCCGCAGGAGCGCCAGCTGTTTCCGTAGTTGTAAGAATTTTTAACGAGTCACTTTGAACTGTGTAGGGAGGGGTTACAAGCTTCCACTTCTCGTATACTCGGTTGAAAGTAGTTCTACCTGTGCTGCTGCTAACATAAAGATCAAGTTTATAACTAAAGTTCACAGATGCTGAGTACCAATAAATTTTCCAAGTGCTTGAGCCATTGCCAAGGTTGTACTGGCCGTATTGAATTGGATCCTTAGGGTTTATGACGGGAGTTGACGTTGGTTCCAACGGTTCAATTCCAACAACACCTAAGTATTCTCCATTCTCGCTGTATACTGATTTTTCCTGCTTCTCTAAACGAGAAAGGTCAAATTGGAACTCTTGTTGCTGTAAAGCGGAAATAAACTCTGCTGTTTGAATGTCCAATGGTGGTGTGCTAGGGTCTTCAGCTGCTGAAGCTATCGAGGTATTTAATCCTGCACCTAGGCTTAAAAACATGAGTGTCAGGAAAGACAGAAATGCTACAATCTTCTTCAAGCTATTCATCCTCCTTTTGCCTTAATACCCTAATATCTTGGTGTTACATAATCATCCACCTTCTTCACTTTATTAATCTTACAACTGTGTTAGAACTGACTTCACATACTATTCATGAAATTAGAAAAAGACCCGTGCGGGTCTGTTAGTAACTCTGGTCTATTAAAACCCGTTCTACGGTATCTGCATCAACAACCTTCTGCTTTTGTATAACTATGTCTAAGAGACAGTCTGTACACATGCGGTTAGTAAGCCTTAATATTCCCTTAGTATGCTTGTAAATTTCTCGCAAGGCTGCCGTACTAAATATCTGCTGCTCTTCTCCCACGACCTTCAGCTGGTGAGAAACATAGCTTGCCAGTTCTTCCTCCCCTAAGCCAGTTAAGTGAAAGCGGGTTGTAATCCGCTGAGAGATAGCTTCTAGGCTGCTAATTTTAAGCTTCTCACGAAGCTCAGGCTGACCAACTAAAATAAGAGCCAGTGGAGATAAGGAATCAATTTGAAAATTAGTTAAGAAACGTATTTCCTGCAACATGGTTGCTGACAATAAATGTGCCTCGTCTATTACAACGATAGGTGTTCGTCCCTTGTTAACGTAAATGTCCATAAGAGCTGCTTTAAATTGCCGCTTTACATCGTTTACAAGAAATTTCGGTTCAATTCCTAATTGGATTAACATCTCCCTATAGAAGTCCCTTGGCTGGAGAGAAGAGTCAGACATATATAAAAACACATGCTCACTGGAAGATAGACTATCCCGCAAAGCTCGAATGGCTGTTGTTTTTCCGGCACCGACATATCCGGTAAGCATCCCAAACTCCCGCTGCTGAATCATGAACTGCAGTCGTGCTTGTGTCTCCTTAAATTGCTCAGACAAATACAGATTATTTGTAGAAATATGCCGTTGAAAGGGAACGCCATTCCAACCGAAGTGTTGCTCAATCATGCTGCTTTCCCTCCATCAAATCCACATAACGCATTCGACCAAGCTTCTTTTGCCTTTGTTTTTCGTGTTCCGGCTGCATCAATTCTAGGAAGTTTAAGCCTGTTTTTTCGGCCAAAGGCTGCGGATAGTCTTCTTCCCCAAGTTTTTGGTCACGAGACCGTTGGAGTTCCAACGGAACTGCGTTAGGATACTGCTTGCTTTCATGCCAAACCTCAAGGTGAGCCAGGTTAATGGGGTCGTACCGAATAGTAATTTGCTGCTGTGCCAATTCAATAGCGACTTCGTACTTGTTCCCTTGAAAGGAAATACATCCTGTCTTGTCCACTTTCCGGGTAGCTTCCCACAGAAATGCGCTTTGAAGGTCGGCAATAGTAGGGTAGTGAAGAGGGTGTTCATCCTTCTCAAACCGTTCCCGGGGTGTTTGCTTCGTTTCTCCATGCCGTCTCTCATGATACATCGTATCCACCCAAATCTGAAAATAACGGTTAAGATCATCGAGAGTTTGAATTTTTCCCGATTCAATCAGGTCGTAAGCCTCCGGCTTAAAAGAAGTGTCTACAAACCGGAAGTAGCGTTCCAATTTACCGCGTCCCTCCGGCCGCCCAGGAGTAGAGTGCGTAAGAGTGATGCCCAGCTTCGCACAAGCCAATCTGAGTACATCCGCCCGGTAAATGGACCCGTTATCTACGTAAATTTTCTCCGGTTGGCCATGGCGCAGTATGGCCTTCTGTAAGCAATCCTCTAGCTGTGGGCCGCGTTCCTCCCAGTGGAACTCCCCATGTACAATAAGCCGGGAGTAGTCATCTAAAAAGGCGAACAGTTTCGCCAAACGTCGGCGGTTCGGATCCTTCGGATCAGGCAGATAAAGGGTATGCTGTACATCGCCCTGCCAACAAGCATTCCGATGAGGTGCTTCAAAGCGGCGGTACTGACGGCCTGGCTGCTTTTGAAGCACTGCGCGAGTTACATTTCTCTTGCGAAGCTGCTTGGACAATGTACTTTCTGAAACGCCCCCAGGCTCAGCGAGCCCGGCTAACTCTAGTATTCGTATTACTTGCTGGACAGATCGCTCTGGTCGCTCTGTTTTTAGCTCAATTGCCTTTTCTAATACTTCTTCTGAAATAGCTCTTGGCGAGCTTGGAGTTCTTCCTGCTGGCTTTAATGCTTCAAAGCCGTCTTTCCGATAGTTCTGAATATATCTTTCTAATGTTCTAATGCTCACCTTCTGTAATTCTCCCTGAGGATTGCGATGGAATTGACTGGCTGTCGTCCGTAGATATTGTGCCAACTCCCCGGGCTGTAACTCCCTGGAAACTGCACTTGATATCAGGCCGGAGAGAGGGTGAGGAGCTGAAGCATTTATTTTTTTCCAGAGCTCCACTGTCAATAGGTACGCGACTTGCTCTGTATTATATTTCCGGAAGTACTGGTTTGGGCGAGATAGAGGATCTAGGCTTAAAAGCGTTCTTGCCAGCCACTTGCTCACTTCCTCATTTCTACCTCTCCATTCTTTCTTCCAACGTTTTAATGTTTGTCTTGCTATTCCCCCTGTAGTGGGGGACTGAAACATGTTCTGTATATGGCTGTAGCTTCTCTTTCGTAGAAATATGGAGACCCAAAACTGTTCGTACACCAGCGTATAATGCACTCTGTATGGAAATAGGAAGCTTGGCAACAGCGAAAAGGTCTTACGGCAACATGAACAGCGCCACCGGTAAATAGGGATCCAATAGACTCCCACCTTGGTGACGACACTTCTCACATAGCTGCCATGACGATGTAGCTTTCCCCCACAGGACGAGCAGCCCTCTCCCAGTACCGGAGGTATTTTTTGGAACTGCCTCACATACGCCTTGCAACTCTTGGCTATATATTTTATCATAATCATGAATTTGGTTAAGTGTTAGCCCTAGAGAAGCTCCAACTTCTTTAGGGTTTTTATTTTGTCCTCCTGCCGTCATTAGCGATTACGCTTCGCTCTATTGTCGTATATTTTCTTCTATTTGTACCGCCAAACTTCTTTCCTAAAAACCCTCTATTTTCCGCCATTAGACATTACTTCCAATATTATACATTTGATGACCTTTTAGAAAGTACCAAAATACAAATTCGGCAGCTTTCATTCGTTCCTGTTCTCCCATTGTTTTCGGGTTCTTATTAAAAGCAGTCGAGTCAAATAATTTTGGGACATGATAATCTTGATTAGATAACATAACCAATAGCTGTTGTACCACATTATCTCTTGCTACTAACCTCTTTTCTTTAGTTTGAGGCTTTTTAACTTCTGTAATTTGAGGTTTTAGTGCATTATCTTTAGGAATGCCGGTCAAGTCTATGTAGATTTTTAAAATCAGAGCCCCTAAGATGATAAATAGGGATATTCCAATAATTATCCACTTCTTCATGAATTTCTCTCCCGTTACTTAATATTATAATACTTAAGTGGATCAACTGGTACATCATTTACTCTAATCTGGAAATCTAAGTGAACAGCGTAACCAAACCTTATAAGTTTTCCGTTTACGTAATTGCTACCACCCATAGTGCCAATTCTTTGTCCTTTTTTAACAGTAGTTCCAGGAGTAACTTCTATTTTATCTAAATGAATGTATCGAGATACAACTCCATTTGAATGATCAATGTAAATACCCAAGCCACCGTTATTGACATATGTTTTGTGCAGATGAAAAATGCAGAGTTGTGCAGAGCCGAGTGCAGAGGTTTGCAACTTGACATGGAGCCTCTGTGGGCATGACTGTCGAGCCAGAAACCCAGCTGTATCAAGGGGCTGGCATGCCGAACAAGGCTATCATGCCCACCACTCCATATAAAGTTGCTACAGAACAACTTTTCTGCAATACTATGTATTTTCATTTTGCAATAAACAACGTGCAATCCCCTTTGCCATTGCCTACCTCCTCGAATGTATCAGTATCAGCCCCTGATTAAAGAATACAAAATGTAATCTATGTAAATAAACCCTCTACATATATAAATCCATAATAAAAAAAGACGCATAGTCGCGCCTCTTAGGATGTTTTTTGCTTTACATCTTTTAGTAATACTTTTCTTGGCTTACTTCCCTCGTAAGGGCCAATTACCCCATCTGCCTCCAATGTGTCAATAAGTCTCGATGCGCGTGCATAGCCGATTCTAAACTTACGCTGCAACGAAGAAGTAGATGCACTTTGTGCTTGAATAACAAATGCAACGACTTCCTCATATAAGTCATCTTTAGCAGATTGCTTTTCTTCTTTTTTTACATGGGCCTCCAAATTCATCATCTCTTCTTGGTAGTTCGCTTTTTGCTGTGAAATGACATGAGAAACAACTCGGTTTACTTCGTCGTCTGATAAAAAGGCACCTTGCACTCGTGTTGGCCTAGAAGAGCCCGCGGGCATAAATAACATATCTCCCCTTCCAAGCAACTTCTCAGCACCAGAAGAATCCAATATTGTTCTTGAACCAGTCTGTGAAAATACCGCAAATGCGATACGAGAAGGAATATTTACACCCATAATTACATCAACAGAAGCACGTTGTGTGGCAATAATTAAATGTAGCAGTTCTTGCCATCTGTTCTAATCCCATAATAGCGTCTTCAACATCTGATGAAACAACCATTATAAGGTCTACTAGTCCATTTACAATAACTACAATTTATGAAAAAACCTTACTTTTATTTGGTTTAATTCATCATTGCTCATTTTTAAACTTCCAACCTTTCTCACTCTTATCGTTCATCAACATATTCCATAATTGCTTCTTCCCTTTGTACGGCAAATATTCATCGTGAACAGCATGAGCTCTTTTACTGTACTGTTCAAATAACTCGTGGAGCTCTTGATCTGGAAATTGTTGTTCTGTACATAGCGTGAATTGCTTTTCTGTATTTAATGTGTTAACCCTAATCTTATGCTGTAAATAACTTAGTCCTTTTATTTTGCTTCTTGTTAGATTAAGTGCTGCTGATGCTAATACGTCGCCCTTCTCTTCTTTTGCTCCAGGATAATGAGGATCTAGTTCTAATACTTTTTCAAAATCTAGAAAAGCTTGCTTATCCTTATCTTGTTTCAAACGTGCCATCGCGCGTTCAAAATATGCGTCAGGGTAATTGGGATATTCTTTTATTAATTTACAGCAAAGTCGCACAGCTTTTGCATACTCCTCATTATTATAAAAGTCCTGAATCTTCGCAATATATTTCCTGTATTTATCCATACTTTCTTCCCCTTTGTATCCGTCTAGCTATTATATATTGCATCAAAAAACATAATAATTAGTATTGCTTTAGATAAATTCACCGGTATTTAAACTTCGAGAATACTATTAACTAAAACCTATTTAATCACTAGCTCTTACCTAGCATTTTTAATGCCTCACCGTGCTCGGCAATAATCCTACGAAAAATCTCTTCAATTTCCTTATTAGGAACTGTCTTGTCTTCCTCATGTTTTTTTAGGTTTGCATCTTTATTATCTTTTTCCATCTCTTTCTCCCTCGCTTCTTAATATTTCATTTATTTCTTGTTCCGTTCTAATTGATATTTCTTTCTCTTGTCGTATAGATTAATGTTAACCTATTTCTAGATAAAGCAGCTAAAAACCTTCGTTTTGATTAGTACATAGTGGAAATAGAATTTTATATGGAAAGCAGCGCTCTCCTTATATAGAACTAATAATGAAATTTATGAGCTGGACCTAAGACAAACCTAGGGAAAGGCGATGCATGATGAAACAATTAAATCGACCACATGCTTACACATAAAATCTGCACAAAATGTGCACAGACATATTTTTCTTAATTTACTTTATTTAACGTAATTAGTAAACACGTCTCTTCCAAACACTGATGTACCAAGGGTTTATTGAATTCCATTATACGCATTTAAACATATTTTATAGCATTGAACATGCACCTGTTATTCTGGCAGCGTAGAGGTCAGGGGTTCGAGCCCCCTATGCTCCATACTTTTATACACGCATTGTTCTACAACATCTCAATTAAAACTCTCTTTGTATATTAATTGCGCCTTGATTAAAACACTCTCATAACTTCTGTTAGTTCAGAATTCATGAGGGTGTTTTTTTACACCCATACAATTTTTTGCTAACACATACAAAATCTTTATACAAATAAACAAAAAATGTGCTTCCTCATAAATGAGAAAACGCATTTTGTAAGAAGATCTATCACCTGATTAAACGCCATTTAAGCTTTCTTTTCTTTGTCGAACTACCTTATCTTTTTTAAAAACTTTTTGAATTAACGGTAGTACATAATAATCTAATCCATAGCGACCTGCATTATAACCAGCAGCAAGGATGATAAAGCCCATTAAAATGTCAGTTGGATTATGAGATATAGTGCCAGCAAGTAAAAAACTAAAGTTCATGACAATACCGAAAAACGCTGCAGCTGTTGTTAGGCATCCTAACATAAGACCTAATTAAACAGAACAAAAAGCTCCCCACAAAACAAGGTTATCATTCCGCTTCGCACGAACCCCTTATTCTTCCACCTCATCAAAATCCCCCTTTGTTTAGAACTCCCCACAAATTATCATACAAATCATTTTTATATATTGCGAATTAAAGAATCTTTTATAAAATATAAAAACAAACTGGGCGAATTAGATTCGTCCAGTTTGTTCCATGGAGCTCTTGCTATTTAGTTCTCTATTTGCTCATAAAGCTGCCAATTCACCGTTCTTTCCAATCCTATAGAGATAATACCCCCATGATTAACCCGTTAGAAAGGAAGGGCTGAAGCAAAAATGGATACGGCCGTGTGATGTCAGATTTCTTACAAACAGCGATGGGGGCAACCATTTTCAATCTACGAAATCAGATTGAACGCTTGTTTCATACTTTAACAGATAACTTGCAATAATTCCATAAAAAGGGGGATTGGTGAATGAGGCCACTGAAAAAGTAAAAACGCAAAGCCTTCAATCCAGTCCCTATTTTTTTATCTATGATATTGTAGTACCTAAAGACAATATACTTCGCCAGATAAAAGAGCTTGTAGTTAACAAAGATGCAGTGTATGTGTTTCCGACTGGGCATATGGCGGTTCGCAAGGCGCGAACCGGAACAAAGAAAACGAATCCGAACTAGAGTCAGGCCTATTACTTTGATATTGAAAAGTGTAAAGTGTGTCCGCTTTAAACAGGATGTTACAAAGAAGGGACTAAGAGTAAAACATATTCCGTCACCATTAAGTCGACAGAACATCAAGAACAACAGGTTTTTCAAGAAAGCCCTTCCTTCAAAGAAAGGGCAAAAGAACGATACAATTGGGGAAAAGTTCAGATAAAGAGTTACATCTTGAAATTGTAACTCTTTTACTTTTTATACAAACAGTATAAACAAACGCCATACTGTCACAAGAAAAAAAACACAGAATACACCACGAAATCCCCACTTTGTAAATTGCTCTAGTCGTTTTTGCATCTTTCCCTTTCCTGTCCACTCTTCTTTTAAACATTTAATGTCCGCTTGTAATCGCTCTGCTTCTTCTTCAATCTCTACAAGTCGGTTATCTAGTTTTTGTGTATTACCTCCAGATGCATTAATTGATTCTACTAATAAGCTCATATCGCCTAGCTTTTTCTTTTCCACCTGTAAATGTGTCAGTCGCTCGCTTTTTCTCTTGATTTGTCCATCAATCTCTTCTTTTTCTTTTTTAAATGCAAATAACAAGTAACCAAGCAAGACAGAAAATAAACTGACTACAATTACAATAGATAGTATAGGTATACCGGATATACCATAATTCATTTTCTCATTCCTTTCCGTTCAGCGTGTCCTTATTAGTATATGGGGCATTTTTTTAACCATGCTATCTTTAGACAACTAATACCCCAAATATACTCCCCACAGCACAGTGGTAAGTATAATGCAGGAGCACTTATTCTAATAAAAAAATATTGCAAAATGACAAAAAAGCGGAGATCCTCACTCTCCGCCTGCTTCACACCATGCTTGAAAAAAAGCTTTCACTGAAGTATATCGCTCTTCCCTTTTCTCTTGTATTGCTTTTCTTGCAACTTCATACAAATTTTCGTTTGCCTCCCAATATGTAAATGAACGATTTAGACCTCCGCCTAACAACACGAATGCTGTAGCCCCCATAGCGAAGACATTGGTTTTTTCATCAATGGGCGCACCTAAGGTAAATTCTTCCGGTGCCATAAAGCGTGATGAGCCCCACATTCTCCCCACTGTATTCACATATGGCTTAGGACTGTACAAATCAATATCACACATTTTTGTGATGTGATTATCAAAGCTGTACAATATGCTCCCATCATAAAAATCAATTGCCACATAATCCTTTGCTTCAACATGCACATGAAAAGAAAATAAAGCGTGTAAGGAAGCAAGACGTTGTGACACTGATAACTTGCGATATCGATAAAACGGCGATCTCGGTTCCATATATTTACTTTCACCCAGAAACGAACGAGGCATATGTAACGACTCTCCAGAAAACCAATCAAAGATAGCAGCATAACCGTATTCAGTTGAAAAGTGATCCTGTAGCGTTACCAAGTGAGGATGCTGTAATACTTCGTATCGCAAAACGGCTTGCTTCAATCTTTCCACTGCATCTGCTGGTTTCCCCTCATAAACCACCGTTTTGGCGCCAGCATACTTCACAAACTGCTTGGCACCATTCTTCGTCACACCAAAACAAAGATTCCCTGAATCTTGTTCTGCAAATACAGCGAAAACGGTTCCAAACTGTGCCAGCCACTGAAAATCATGATGCTCACGTAACGCAAATCTTTGATTATCTATTTCTATCATCACAAAATCATTCATCTTAACCCCATCCTTTTTTTCCGACTAGACTTAAAAAGACTAAAACTATTTAACAAACTCAAATATATATCTTAATTGTTTTCACTAGCTTTTTAGCTCACAATCCGATATATTCATAAAGGTAAGCTACATACTTTTTGTAAAAGGGAGGCATTACTATGAATCGCGCATCGCAATTCATTCATAACTTTTTGACACACCGCAACGTAACTATTGATTTAATCAACAAAATTGAGCAAGGTAACTACGACTTTAAACCTACAGAAACTTCTATGACGGCAGAACAGCTTGTCACACATATGCTCACGTCTTTTTATAAATTTGCTACGGTTGTAAAAGCAGGTGATGTTTCACCGCTAATGGCACCAATTGAAGATACAGAAACCAATCTTGTAAAGCTTGCAGATAAGTATACAAGCGAAACAATTTCTCTATTAGAGTCTTTAACGGAAGAAGATTTTGATCGCGTTATTGACTTGACGCGCGTGTTCGGTGCAAACCTACCTGGTGCACATGTGTTACAAATGGCATACGAACACGAGATCCATCATAAAGGCAATCTTTTTGTATATGTTCGAGCAATGGGACATACAGAGCTTCCTTTGTTTGTAAAACGCTGATAAAAAACAGGCGACTTCTAATAGAGTCGCCTGTTTTTATTCCGCAACTGGAAACCAGTCCGGTCGGCTTACAATTGCTTGCCAAAGAGGCGTAGGTACAACAAGACGTTCCTGTGCACGTAAATCCAGCTTTGTTTCAATTTCATCCTCTCGTCCGTTCTGAACCTTTTCTACCCAGTCCGGGTCAATGATTAACTCTCGTCCAATTGCAATCAAAGGAACACCACTTTCCATTACCTTCATCGCATCTTCTCGTTGAAATTTCAGTTGCTCGTATTCCACCAACTCATCTTCTGTCCACATAAGACCACCAGTAAGTGTAAGTTGAGGGAGGACATTTTAAATAATATCCTCCATAAATATAAAATATTACTTATTTTCTCAACAGATTCATCATCTAGTACCGTGATACCCCAACGGTTTAAGCCAAGACCTTCTTCTATCCCCGTTTTGCGCGGTGTTTTACTTGGAATCCATTGCAGTGTGTCCCACATATACACCGGGTCTCACTTCTTCGCATGTAAAGTAATGATACGTCATACCGCATTCCTCCCAACGTTTGGATATCTCTTTGTGATATTCGTTACGTCCAAAAAGATCTCCTTGTCACCTGGAAATAATTTACTACAGATTGTTGTACAATTTACATAGCTTTAACCTTTGTTCGCCCACCATGAATGAGTGTACCAATAGCTTCACCGGTACAAATGCGCTTCATTGCACCTTTTTCAAGGAAGTTAAACACATGTACGGGTAGATTAAAATCTCTTGCTAACAAAAGTGCGGATTGATCCATCGCTTTTAAATTGTTTTGTACAACATCATTATAATTCAATCGCTCATACATTTTCGCACTGCTATCTTGCTTTGGATCCGCAGTGAAGACGCCATCCACACCTTGCTTTGCGACTAAAATAGCATCGCTCTCGGTTTCAATTGCACGCTGTACACTCGGATAATCCGTCGTTACAAATGGCTGTCCGTTCCCACCGCCAAAGATGACAATATAGCCTTTCTCCAAATGATGGACAGCACGCAAACGAATATACGGCTCAGCAACAGTCGGCGTTGGAACAGACGTCATGACCCTTACCTCTTTATCTGTTTTAGCAGTTAATACCCCTCTTAGCATCAAACTATTAATAATTGTCCCGAGCGTTCCAATATTATCGGCTTCTACCCGATTGATACCCCATTCTTGAGCTAAATTACCGCGAAAAATATTGCCGCCGCCAATCACAACCGATATTTCTATACCTTCTTCTACAAGAGATAAAATCTCATCCGTGATATGCTCTAAATTTGCCGTGCCAAAGCTGTTGCCGAATTCATCTGCCAACGCGCCGCCGCTCAGTTTAATTAAAACTCGTTTGTATTTTCTCATCAAAATTCCCTCCTTTGAAGTAAATGCTCTGTTAAAGTTTGTGTTCATTTACATTACGAGGATTCGCTATCTGTAGGCAGTCATGAAGCTTCCTCAGGGTTATGCACCTGCGGGGCACTCACTTAGTCTCATCCCCTTCACTCCTATCAACAAGATTAGCAATAAATAAAAGGACCAAAGCAAAATGCTTTGGCCCTAAAATAGAAAAGGGGACGACAAAACAAACGTTTGATATATATTTTCATGTGAACCCCTCCCTTTTTTAATGACTCATAATTTTAAATCTTCAAAATTATATAATAAACCCTCTGTATTTTCAATATAAATCTGTATGTTACTTAAACTTTCATCTTATCTAATAAGCCATTCTCAAATCATAGTAGGCTTCTTTTCCCTTTCCTTGCTTCACATAACCCGGAATACTCCATACACCTTTCTTTTGCTCCCGTGCTACTTGCTCAGCTTCTTTAAACTGCTTATATAATGTATCTGTGCCCGTTTCCACATAGCGAACAATCCCAAGACCCTCGCGAAGCATCTGTGCACCTACACTCTTTCCATCCACATACACATATGCGAGATAGCGACCATAGTGATCCTGCTGATTTCCTTTATCAAAAACAAGCGTAACCATTTTACCCATAACCAACTCCTTATGTCGTGCAGATGCCTCCTTACTCCATGCCATAGGCTTTGTACCCGGCTTAACTGACTCAGTTGAATCAAACAAAAGCGTCCGTACCTTCATCTCCTTACCAGCGTGCTTGCCCTGTTTTGGGATGACAGTAAGCGTATCGCCATCTGCACAGCGCACAACCTCTGCTTCTATTTTCTTTAAATCTTTTATTTGTGTGGCAAATTCCAGCTCGTCTACCGGTGCTGCAGAAAAAATACCGCATGCTGATAGAAAGAGCATAATAGCGCAAAATAATGCTTGCAGTAATGATTTCATGTTTCTTCCCTCTTTTCTGACTCTAACATCGTTTTATACGAAACAATCTTCTGAGCAAGTATGCGCTCCGTCTCTTGGAGCGTCTCCATTTGTTGCTTTATACTGTTATGATGGTCTTCAAGTAGCTGTAGTCTCAATTCCGCAGTACGTTTCCCTTCACTAAATAACTGTGCATATTCTCTAATACGCGCAATCGGCATTTGCGTTTGCTTTAACTTCATTACAAATCGTAGCCACGCTACATGCGTATCTTGATATACCCGTTCTCCGCTTTCGTTCCGCTCTGGAACAATAATCTTTTCTTTTTCGTAATAGCGCAACGTATGTGCCGTTATCCCAAGCATGTGTGCAACCTCACCAATCGTATACATAGCGACCTCCTTTTCACAGCTATAATTATAAAAAAGATTTGACTTAGAGTAAACTCTAAGGACTATAATCAAAATGAAATTGGTCATAATATGAAGCAACGAGGAGGATTTTTCTTATGAAATATACAGTTATCACAGGCGCAAGCTCTGGTATTGGTTACGAAGCGGCACTTGCTTTTGCAGCACGCGGTAAGAATTTGATAATTGCCGCAAGAAGAACAGAACAATTGGAAGAATTAAAAAAAGCTGTATACAGTGCACACCCTAATGTCGATGTTATTATCCGTACGACGGACTTGTCCGTTTCTACAAATGTTCATGCCTTTTACAACAGCTTAAAAAACTATGAAATTGAGACATTCATCAATAATGCTGGCTTCGGTAACTTCGCTTCTGTAGGCGAGCAAAATTTAGATAAAATTGAAACAATGCTACATTTGAATATTGAGGCTCTAACTATCTTATCTTCGTTATTTGTACGTGATTATGCTCATGTTCCAGGTACACAATTGATTAACATCTCTTCCGGCGGTGGTTATACGATTGTTGGAAATGCAGTTACTTATTGCGCAACTAAGTTCTATGTAAGTGCATTTACTGAAGGGATAGCTCATGAACTAAAGGAGCAGAACGCTGCTATGCAAGCAAAGGTACTCGCTCCAGCCGCAACCGAAACGGAATTTGCAAAGCGTGCTTCCGATCTAGATTCCTTTGTATACAAAGGTGTTGTGCCAAAATTCCATACAGCCAAAGAAATGGCACACTTCCTGTTAGCATTATACGATAGCGACAAAGTAGTAGGAATTGTGGACGGCATTACGTATGAATTTGAATTACGTGACCCTATCTTTCATTATGTGAATAGAACACGCTAATAAGCAAAACAAGAAAGGCAGGTTTTGATACCTGCCTTTTTGTAAAAATCAATGCATTTTTTGCAAATTACATACATGGTTTCTAGAAAAATCATCCAAAATTCGTTTTAATAATTCATAATCTATATATTACAAAAATAAAGTTATTAGGTTTTCTATCTAATCATTTGCTTAGCAAGCTCACGATTACGCTCCTTAAACACTTCGTTGTGCGAAGATACCATCGCCGCTCTTTCTGCATCGGGCTGAATGTATTGTTTTGCTTTATTTACAGCATTTGCCGCATCTTGAAATGCACCGGCAATTAAGTGTAATTTGCCGTCATGCTTTAAGATATCTCCTGCCGCATACAAACCTGGAACAGAAGACTCACTGTTCGCGTTTCCAGCAATATAATAGTTATCTAGCATCTCAAGCTGTAATTCGCTATCCCCCAGCAAGGTTGTATCCTGCTCATAACCATGGCTGATAATCACTTCATCAATTGTCAAGTAAGACACCTCACCTGTCTCATGATTTGTCAATTCTACCTGTTCAATTACTTGGTCATCCAATCCTGCAATTAACTTCGTGATGGAAGTATGAAATAAGCACGTCGCAGAGCTACTAAGTAGCTGTGTAACCTGTGCCTCATGACCTACTAAAGCAGCTTTACGACACGTTACGTATACCTTCTTTGCAACTGGCTCCAGTTCGTTGGCCCAATCGATGGCTGAATTGCCTCCACCTGAAATAATAACTGTCTTATTTCTAAAATGCTTCAATGACTTTACCGTATAGTTAAGATTAGAAACCTCAAATCTTTCAGCACCTTCTATATTTAGCTTATGCGGCTTCAATATGCCGCTTCCAACTGCTACAATGACTGTTTTCGAAATATGAGTTTTACCTGAGGCTGTATGCAGAAAAAATAGGCCTTTTTCATCCTTTGTAATGGATTCTACTTTTTCATTTAATACCACTTCTGGGTTGAACGTCATACCTTGCTCGACGAGTTGCTGAATCAATTTCGCTCCTGAAATCGGGGGTTGACCACCGATGTCCCAAATCATTTTCTCCGGATATACATGTACTTTTCCGCCCAGCTGTGGCTGAAATTCAATAATTTTTGTTTTCATTTCTCGCAACCCACTATAAAAAGCAGCGTATAAACCTGCTGGTCCACCGCCGATAATGGTTACATCAAACACATCTGTTTGCATTCCTTCCACTCCCCCATAATCACAAAAGTGATTCTCATTCTCATTTAAATATACCTGTTTTTCAAAACGTTTGCAATGAGAAAAATTATCATTGACATTATTCACAAATACTTTTATATTGAGATTGCCACCGAATTTGATAATCATTATCATTGTTTTGGTTATCTATTTTAACAAATGGAGGTTTCTATGGTTAGATTATATACAGATAATTTAAACATCGGCTATAATGATCGGCTAATTGTACAAAACCTCAGCATCCAAATACCGGATAAAAAGATTACCACCATCATTGGTTCGAACGGCTGCGGAAAATCTACACTATTAAAAGCAATGACGCGCATTATTGCGTATCAATCCGGAACCGTTGTGCTAGACGGAGCAGATATTGCAAAAGAAAACACAAAAGCGCTCGCGAAAAAAATGGCGATTCTGCCACAAACTCCGGAAGGCGCCGCCGGTTTAACGGTCGGTGAACTAGTCTCTTACGGCCGATTTCCTTATCAAAAAGGCTTTGGCCGCCTAACAAAGAGAGATTACGAAGTGATTGATTGGGCCATGGAGGTCACCGGAACAATAGATTTCAAGTTTCGTTCTGTCGACGCCTTATCGGGGGGCCAGCGCCAGCGCGTCTGGATCGCGATGGCACTGGCGCAGGAAACGGATATTATCTTTTTAGACGAGCCAACAACCTATTTGGACATGGCGCATCAACTCGAAGTACTTGAACTACTACAGCGCTTAAATCAGGAGCAAAAACGAACGATTGTAATGGTTTTGCATGACCTCAATCAAGCCGCGCGTTTTGCTGACTATATCATCGCCTTAAAGGACGGCAAAGTCGTCAAGGCCGGTAGCTGTGAAGAAGTCATTCATGCCGATGTGTTAAAAAAGATATTTCACATTGATGCTGAAATTGGGCGCGACCCTCGCACCCAAAAGCCGATGTGTATCACATATAATTTAATAAAAGGAGAATCATCATGAAGAAATTACTTGTACCATTTATACTTTTATTTTTACTTATCATTAGCGCCTGCGGGAATGCGGTGGACAAAAAAGAAAGCACAAAAGAAAAGAAAGAAAAAGGTACTATTACCTATCAATCTGAAAACGGTCCAATTGAAGTACCCGCCGATCCAAAACGCGTTGTTGTCCTTTCATCCTTTGCGGGTAACGTAATGGCCCTCAATGTAAACCTTGTTGGAGTAGACTCTTGGTCTAAAATGAACCCACGCTTTGACAGCAAACTAAAAAACGTGGCTGAAGTATCAGATGAAAACATTGAAAAAATTATTGAATTGGATCCTGATTTAATAATTGGCTTGTCCAACATTAAAAACGTAGATAAATTAAAACAAATTGCACCTACTGTAACGTATACATACGGAAAAGTAGACTACTTAACGCAACACTTGGAAATTGGAAAGCTATTAAATAAGGAAAAAGAAGCACAAGCATGGATTGATGACTTCAAAAAACGTGCTGCAAAAGCGGGTACAGATATTAAAACAAAAATCGGTGAAGATAAAACAGTTTCCGTTATCGAAGGATTTGATAAACAACTTTACGTGTTCGGCGATAACTGGGGACGAGGCACTGAAATTCTATACCAAGAAATGAAACTAAAAATGCCTGAAAAGGTAAAAGAAATGGCATTAAAAGACGGTTATTACGCACTATCGCCTGAAGTTCTTCCTGAGTTTGCCGGAGATTATGTGATTTTCAGCAAAAACAAAGATGCTGATAATTCCTTCCAAACAACAGAAACATACAAAAACATTCCAGCTGTAAAAAATAATCAATTGTTTGAAGTAAACGCAAAAGAATTTTACTTTAACGATCCAATTACATTGGACTTCCAGCTTGACACATTTAAAAAACTATTTCTTGGCAACTAATATATCACAGAGGAATTCTTATGAAAGAATTCCTCTTCCTGTATCCTAAGAAAGACGAGTTGATTGCTTATGACCGAAAGAAAACAAATTTTCTTCCCTGCGACCTTACTCGTAGGTATATGTGTATGCATCGCATCCTTTGCAGCAGCCATGGTCTTTGGCGCAGCTGATGTTACTGTCAAAGACGTATGGCTCGCTCTTACTTCCAAGGTATCCGGGAACAAATTAACTGTTATTCGTGAAATTCGCCTGCCCCGTGAAGTCGCCGCTATGTTTGTCGGCGCGGCTCTAGCTGTAGCCGGGGCTATTATGCAAGGGATGACGCGAAACCCATTAGCCGACCCAGGCCTGCTTGGTCTTACGGCAGGTGCGAACGTAGCTTTGGCTGTGACACTGGCTCTCATTCCATCTGTGTCGTATTTTGGCACGACGCTTGCTTGCTTTATAGGCGCTACTGCAGGTGCGTTGCTTGTATTCGGCATCGGATCGGCAAAAAAGGGCGGCTTCTCGCCCATTCGCATCGTGTTAGCCGGCTCTGCGGTTTCCGCCTTTTTATATGCCTGCACAGACGGCATCAGTATTTATTTTAAAATTTCAAAAGATGTGTCGATGTGGACGGCAGGTGGTACAGTCGGCATTACATGGGCTCAGCTCCAAACTATACTGCCATTTCTTGCGCTAGGTATGATGATCGCCCTTTTCTTATCCAAACAGCTTACAATTTTAAGCTTAAGTGAAGAAGTTGCTGTAGGACTTGGTCAAAAGACAACACAAGTAAAGGTTGTTTTATTTGTAGTAACTGTGCTGCTTACCGGGGCTTCTGTTGCACTTGTCGGCAACATGGCGTTTATCGGACTCATGGTGCCTCATATTGTGCGGATGTTTGTTGGAACAAACTATCAATATATTTTACCAATGTCCATCGTTACAGGCGCAACATTCATGCTACTTGCCGATACGTTGGCAAGAACCATTAATGCACCTTACGAAACACCAGTTGCGGCCATCATTGCCATATTTGGCTTGCCCTTCTTTTTGTTTATCGTGCGCAAAGGAGGTAAAGAGTTATCATGATTCATCCGTCCATCTTACGAAAACAACGCATCATTCTCGGCATTACAACCACATTTATCCTATTTACAATTATCATCGGCATGGGACTCGGACAAGCATCTTTGTCATATGACCGCCTACTTCCTACCTTACTTGGACAAGGCACTTTTAAAGAAGAATTTGTACTGTTTTCACTTCGTTTACCGCGCATTGTCATTACCCTGTTGGCTGGAATGGCGCTGGCGTTATCAGGAGCCATCCTACAAAGTATTACGCGCAATAACTTAGCCGATCCGGGTATTATCGGTATAAATGCTGGAGCGGGTGCGGCAATTGCGTTGTTTTTTCTGTACTTCCCAATCGACTCGAGCTCTTTCATTTACATGTTGCCGGCGGTGGCATTCATTGGTGCTTTATTGACTGCAACACTCATTTATCTATTCGCTTATAACAAACAAACCGGTATACAGCCTGTTCATCTTGTGCTTATCGGTGTTGGTTTTTCAATGGCCTTGTCAGGTATTATGATTGTTCTTATCTCTTCCGCTGAACGTGCCAAAGTGGATTTTATTGCAAAGTGGCTCACTGGAAATGTATGGGGTGCAGATTGGCCGTTCATTCTAGCTATCTTACCTTGGTTACTGCTGTTTATTCCGTTTACGTTATATAAAGCAAACCGTTTAAACATTCTGAACTTAAGTGAACCAATCGCTGTAGGTGTTGGTATTTCTATTCAAAAAGAACGTATTATGCTGTTAGTTGCCGCGGTTGCATTAGCTGCTTCCGCCGTTTCCGTTACAGGTGGTATTGCTTTTATCGGCTTAATGGGACCGCATATTGCAAAAGCACTTGTCGGCTCTCGCCATCAGTTATTTATTCCTGTTGCTGTTTTGTTTGGAGGCTGGCTGCTTTTGCTTGCCGATACCATCGGTCGTAATCTAGCTGAACCGGACGGCATCGCCGCAGGAATTATAGTCGCCTTTATCGGAGCGCCGTATTTTGTGTACTTATTATTGAAAAATGAAACGTAAAGAATCAAGCATGCTTGATTCTTTTTACTTTAGTATACAAATAAAACTATACTTCCAACTATAATAAGAATGACTCCCGATACCCTATTTACCCACGTTAAAGCCTGCGTATTCATACGTTCTTTAAATAAACCTGCCCTGTGTTAATGTTCTACGAATACAAAGCAAGCCGATTGGTCCAACTGGTGCCGCCATGGAAAAACCAATGACTAACCCTTTCCAAATATATAAATCCATTCTTTTCCCCTTTCTTCCAGACGTTAGTACTACAAAAATCCCTTGATTAAAAACCAAGGGATTTTCATTACTTTATAATTTAAAAAACGTACCCATAAATGAGTAAACTATGATGGTTGCAAATAAAATGGTAATGTGCGCAAGGGAATATAAAAACATTGTCTTCGCCCATTTTTCAATCTCCATCTTTTTACGACCAACAATGCTAAGCACAAACCAGCCAATACTCAAGATAAGAGATACAAGCAAAATACCTGTGCTTACAGAAGCAAATAAAAAGCTTGCTGCAATTAAGGCAACTAAGTACACATTTGTTTGGATATACGTACGTTTAAACCCCTTTACAACGGGAAGCATTGGTACGTTTGCAGCCTTGTATTCATCATGTCTACGAATTGCAATTGCATAAAAATGCGGCATTTGCCACAGCAGCATAAATAAGAACAAGCCAATAATGCCCGGGTGCATAAGATCTGAACTAATCGCAGCCCACCCAATCAGCGGCGGCATCGCACCTGAAATGCTACCAATTTCTGTGTTGTAAATAGTACGGCGCTTTGACCACATTGTATATGGCACCACATAGAAAAACAAACCAAGTAAACCAAACAGTGCCGCAAGCGGTGTGGCCAGGGCCAACGTGCCAAGACCGACAATGGTCATCACAGTTCCTAATAATAACACAGATTTCGCTTGAATGGTTCCAGTGACTGTTGGACGCGTTTTTGTACGCTCCATGATGGAATCGATATCCCGGTCATACAGGTTGTTAAATGCACCCGCCGCACCGATAACCAATATGGAACCAATCATGGAAAAGAAAATCTCAGGGAGTTTATTGAATGGACTGATGCTATCCTTATATAAAGCCAATGCCAATCCGGCGAACATCGCCAGTAAATTGGATTTAATAATACCCGTTTTTACGGTTTCTGCCAGTACTTTGGACAAATTCTGTTTCTCCAGCTCCAAAGAGGCTTCTTGCATACTTTGTTCTACCTTCACGTCACTTCGCATGATTATCCTCTTTTCTATTTTCAAAGTCGTCTTCCATTGTAACATAAAATGTCCTATTTTTTCATTTTATCCACATGAAAATATTGTTTACTCCGTTTAAAAACGCTTCTCTCTCTATTCAATAGCGAACAAGGGGCATACGTCAAGGGGAAAGAATGACCAGAAACCGTGCGGAAACGTTCGCACACTGTATTGGTCACAGAATTGTCGAAATTCCTTTCCTCTTTTTTCGGCAAAAACCAAAAAATGCCGCGGTGAGATGCGGCATTTTTACAGCTTTGTACTAGGTGATTCTTCCGGCAGCATTAGTCCTTCTAAAACTTCGATGCGTGAGGCTTTTCCCTGAGCTGGATTACTTTCACGTAGTTCGCCCGTTATCCAAACGGAGACTTCTTGCTTAGGACTGTATTTTTTTACTTCATCTTGTACAGGAATAACAACACGTACTGTACCGTGCGTGTCACTTTGTACGAGCAACGTGCGTGCTGTTTCATCTACCCCCTCTACAATACCTTGAAAGATAATTGACTCTTGTTTTACTTCATTTTCCGTACATGCTGTGCAGCCTAGCAGTAATAACAGCGTGCATAGTAGCTTATACATTCAGTTACCTCCCGCATTTATATTACTACTATAACTATGTACGGCGTTTTATGCTATTCTCCTGCTTTAACATAATTCCGAAAGAAGTCTCCCTCTTTAAGCGGAGCTAAGTGGTGAGTAGTTCACTATGTCACAATAAGAGCTAGGCTATAGGTGCCGTCATCCGCTAAATGCTTGATTTGCGCCCATTGTGTTAAGATTTGATTGCCATTCACCGGCGATACCGTTATGTCTAAGCCAACCATGGAATACAATAGTGGGCACCACTCTCTTATAGCTTCCCATCACATTATAGACAGCTTGTCCTTGCTGTGTAGGATTCAAACCGCAGGTGACTGCGCTGTTGCGACTTTATATTCTAAACCTCTGAGCCCCCCCACGGTAGCAAAATTTGAAAATTAATAATTCACAAAGAAAGCAGTAAATACTAATACGAATGAAAAATTTTCTGACTAATCAAAAAAATAATATTGCTTTTTATCATATGTTATGTCACAATTATGACATAAATAGTTCACATTTTTGTCACATTTGCATACACTATAACATTGACAATGGAAAGGACGTTGATGGATAATGACAGGTTTTATTATTGGAATGGTTTTGTTTTCTCCTTTTTTCTTGTTACCGATTATGTTAGATCAATACTTTAAAAACTCCAAATCTAAGGCTTAATTTGTAAGCGATTGCAAAAAAGAAAGGAGCACACCTAGAGCTATGAGCATGTATATAACATGAGCGACTTTGTTATTCTAATGAGAATAGACAGAGTCGCTTATTTTTTTACAAGCATCACATTCCCTAATATTGTAAGATTCCATCTAATAGCTGCCTCTAGACATCTGTCCAAATTTTGTTCATAATAAGAGAGAATTCATTTTTCATCTGTCTATGCGTCAGATAAGGGAGTGTGTGGTATGAAGAAAAAAACAACCTGGAACCCGATGGACTTGCAAAAGGGGTATGAAGATATGTCCGATATTCATTTGGAGATTGCGGAAGAGTTCTTCGTGCTCGAGGATGAAATTATGAAAGAGAAGGAAGCTTGAGGTTAACCTCAGCTTTCATACATAACGTATACATTTGCGAAATCCGGCAATCCTGATACTACTGCAATTCTCAGAATTGACAGAAATATAAGGATTTGAGGAGAAACGCATGAAACTATTATATAATCAAACTTCTGAAAACACACATTTGTATGAACTGGAAAAAGAGCGGATTGCCCATTATATGGAGCGCATCTATCATGAATTTGACATTGAAATTAAACCTATCAATTGGATTGCGATGACTGAGCAAGACGCTCGGCATCTATATGAGTTTTATAAACGAAAAACAAAAAAGCGGCTGGGACATAACTGAATCATATAACTCTAAAGCCGAAAGAATAGAGAATACATAACACTAATAAAAGAAAAATCCGAACTAAATGGAATTCTGAGTAAAGAATTCCGACTAATAGTTCGGATTTTTCTTTGGTCAAAAACCTTTTGTCCCAACCTCTTTATCGTCCAGTTTAGCTCACTACGCCGAATCGCCTTATTGGCAAACAACAACTTCCCTAGTAAATGAACCTTTTTTCACAATAGCACGATCGATAATCTTGAATCCAGCTTCTATCATCATCTCATCAATTCTATCCATAGTAACAACGACTGCTCTATTACAAAAGCGCCGAGCATGACGTAAAATGTCTAGCTGATCATCAGGTGTGGCATGCGTGCATAAATTATACGGCATATCTAAAATGGCAACGTCATAGTGCTCGTTTACTTCAGAAATCGGACCACGCTTTACTTCACCACTAAAGCCAAAGTGCGCAATATTTTCACGTGCGCCGCTCACTGCGTGATAGTTAATGTCGCGTCCCGTAATATGCATACCCATGGATAGTGCTTCCACTAAAACCGTACCAATGCCGCAGCATGGATCAATTATGGTTACACCTTCAATTACCGGCGCCGCAATATTAGCAACCGCTCTAGCAAGACGTGTATCCAGTGCCGTGGAATATTCACGCGGCTTTTTCACATGTCCAAGCCATACAGGCACACTTTTATGATAATCTCCAAAATACCATTTTCCGTGGAGGCGTACTAAACCGAATATGTGCATCGGTGCTTTGACATTAGCTTCTCCATTTATCCAAGTACCGATTTCACGTTCCGCTGCGCGCCTGTCATCATGTGGTATTTTCTCATCGCCAGGATTTCGTATACAAATAACTTTAAAAGTTGTTTCTCCCATCACAATTTCGCTCACCAATTGCTTAAGCTCTTGCCAATCATTGCTTTCATATAAAACATCAATACGTTCCTTAATAAACGGACTTCGGGTTGGATCTATCTTTCTTTCACTGAGAAATGTACCAGTTACCTGTTTACCAAATAGCGCACGAAGCTCTAGCTGACACAATGATTCTTCTTCTGGCCTACAGGCATATGTGTAAACAAACATAAAGTCCGTATGCCAAAACCTTATAAAAATCTATAAAGCCCTGTTTGCTTCTACGTGTCCAATTTTACCGAAGCTACTTTCGTTTGATATAACACTCCACAGGCGTAAATTCCGATGCAACAAATCGTACACATTAACAGTATCTTGTGAGTGATTAGTCTGCTAATTTTCCAAACTTAGCTAAGTTCAAAGCAGCGTTATAATCCCTGTCAATCTCTAAGCCACAGTCACACTTGTAGATACGATCTAATAATTTCAAATCTAATTTTATCTGACCACAAGATGAACATGTTTTAGAAGAAGGGAAAAAGCGACTGACTTGCATGAATGTAATGCCGTATTTTTCACACTTATATTTCATTTGACGGATCAATTCATACAGTTTCTGCTTCGCGATAGCTTTAGCCAAGTGACGATTCCACTCACGCTCAAATCCTCCATAACTACTTTACAAGGCTTGGTTTTCGCAATAGTATTTGTAGCTTGGTGAACGTGATTATCACGAATGTTTGTCAATCGTCTGTGTAGTCTTCGTATTTGCTTTTCGATTTTTATAATGTTGCACGTTTTGACAAAACGGCTTCCCTCCTTATTCATTTCGTATTTACGAGAAACCCTGCGCTGCAACCGACGGAGTCTCTTCTCGATCTTTTTTACCACTACTACTTTGTTAATATTTTTAAATACCATTCCATCTGAACAAATAGCTAAATCTTTAATTCCTACATCAATCCCTACCACTTCATCCGTTAGAGTTTCTTTTTCTTGCTCTTGTTCTGTTCCAACCGACAGATACCAATACTTCCCGTCAAAACTCACTCTTGGGTTGGTATAGGTAACACCTACAGGGATTTGTTCAGAAGTCTCTAACCACCCTACTTTCTCAAGTAAGACAGACATCTCTTTAATCTTTAGTTTTACATTGTCATTGTAGAAAGAGACTTTAGAGCCTTTTCTACTCTTAAGTCTTGGTTTCTTCGCAAGACCTTTGAAAAACTTCTTATATGCGTCACAAAGGTCTTTCACAGCTTGTTTCGTAATGTTGTTAGACACATCATACAACCAAGAAAATTCATCAGACTGTTTTAATTGAGTTAATTACTTTCTCAAATCACTGTCATTTATGAACTTCCCGCCATTGCGGTAGTTTTCTTCTTGCTTATGCAGCGCCCAATTGTAAGCCCATCTAGCTGTTCCTACAGACTTCCAAAGCTGGTGTTCCTGTTCTTTAGTCGGCTTTATTCTCACCTTCTTCGCAAGTATCACTCTTTATCAACTCCTTCAGCATCTTCTTAGCTTTATTATAAATGTTACTCATCTCGGGGTTCATTTGTTTTGTGATCGTGACATCTGGCTTTCGAACTGTAATATTAATCATGTATTCACGTCCTTTTCACTGTAAAAACCAATGATATCACAGCGGTATATGAAAAGCTATTACAATCATAAATGACTCTGTAAAAGTTCCTGGTTCATTTCGCTGTAGAATTCGCTATAACTCGCTTTTCCTACAGGAGGATCCTCCTTCCTTTCCAATGAATAAGTCTTCCTTTCCAATGAACAAGTACTGATTATTAATTTTAAAAACCTGTTTTTAAGAATTCTTAAGATTTTCCTGTAAAGATTATTAAGACTTTGTGTGTAGTCTAAAGATATCTACAGCTGAGGAGGATTTATATGGATTTTGTACTCGAATTGGTATCAAAGTATGGCTATCCTGCTATGTTTTTTACGCTTTGGCTTGGTATTGTAGGTATGCCAATTCCGGATGAAGTGATTGTCATGACCGGGGGCTTCGTGTCTTCCTTACATATTCTACACGGTGTACCTGCTTTTATATTAACGTATTTAGGAGTTGTCTCCGGTCTCTCTCTAGGATATGTCCTTAGTTTTCGTGTCGGTGCCCCTATCCTAGACAAATTAGCCAAAAAGAAAAATATTGGGCCTTACCTTGCCAAATCACACGCATTGATTGAGCGCCATGGCAGTTATGCGTTGATTTTCAGTTACTTCCTGCCTGTTGTCCGCCATGTTGTACCATATATCGTCGGCATTAACCGCATGAAGTTTTGGCGATACGCACTCTTCTCTTACACTACCGGATTTGTGTGGACATTCGCTTATTTCATCACCGGCTTTTATTTTGGCAAACATATTGAAACGATTGGAGCTTACGTATATCAATACGGCATATATACACTTATAGGTACAGCATGTATAGGTATTTTCATCTTAGTTCGCACAAAACGGTCGGTTTCTCATTAAATTCTCCTAAAACTGTACATAATGAGAATAAACTTACTTGAAGGAAATTGGCATGAACTAGAGAAGCACATTAAAACATTCTTACTTTTTATGAAAAAGCGTTCAGGAATGCCCCGAACGCTTTTATTTCGTCAAAAATTTCTCTTCAAACTCCTGTGCTGGCAACGGCTTACTAAACAGATAGCCCTTCATTTCATCACATTTCGAGTCGCTTAGTTTTTCCAAAATAATATTTTTGGTCCAATACAACTGAACTGTATTGTTGCATATCCAAATAAATGTCACTATGCCGATAAACAGCCATGAAATTTTCTTTCGAATCGACATTCATTAATCTCCTTTTATTTACATAAACCGGGCAATTTCATACATTTTATTTTAAATTCATTTTATCATTATACGCATTTTCTTATATACAAGCACCACGAATTAGAAAAAGACCTTTTAAGTCAGGTCTCTGTCATGTTTTGATGAATATTGTTTTTCTTCACTTCTCCATTCCTCTGCATGTGTACGCACAATCTCCATAAACGCAGCAGCTGCTTGTGACACCCATTTCTCTTTATGATAAGACATAATAGTAGAAACTGTTCCGAACGAAGAATCCCATGCTTGGCCTGCAAGCTTCCCTTCAATCAACTCAGCATGTACTGTTACAAACGGCAAAAGAGACATGCCAAGACCACAGGCTACACATTGCTTAATCGCTTCGATACTCCAAAACTCCATGCCGTTTTCGGTTGCAATTCCTTGCCTTCGTAGAAATGCTTCAAAATAATCACGATAGCTGCCTTTCTCAGTAAACAATACATTTTCATTCTCGGTCAGCATTGTGCCTGGCGGTAAAATAAATATAAGCTTTTCATCAATTAATGTTTCTGTATATAATTCGTGGTCCGTAAACGGGGCTTGTAAAAAGAATGCTACATCAAGCTCTCCCCTGCGTAGCTGTGCCTGCAAATCCCAACAAGAACCGGACTTCAATAAGATATTTACCTTGGGATAACGTTCTCGGTACGCTTGAATAATACGGGGCAAACGATAGATTGTTAGCGACTCAGGCGCTCCGATGCAAAGCGTTCCTTCCTCTTCTTGTTCTGACATATCCTTTGCCTGCTCATATAACCGAATCATTTCCCGTGCATGCCGTAAAAAACGTTCTCCCATCGTCGTAAGGTGGACTTTTTTGCCCATACGGTCAAATAAGGGGGCTTTAAGCTCTTGTTCAAGAGCATGGATATGAGCTGTCATTGTCGATTGCGCATAGCCAAGATGCGTAGCTGCTCTCGTAAAACCGCCAAGTTCCGCGATTGTTTTAAATGTAATTAAATGACGAATCTCCACATTATTTCCTCCCATCGTATTTTCCGATTGTTATCATCGTATTTATTCATTTTACTGATGATACCTACTTACATATACTTAAACTATAGGAAATATTTCGTTTTTTCAATCTAAAATATGAGGTGATGATAATGAACAAAAAAATGGGCGCTTTATTGCTGAGTGGTTTGATGATAGGACCAATTTTAGGCTCCGGGATTATCATTTTACCGCCGGCTGTGTATGAAATCGTGGGGAATTATGCGATTTTTGCCTGGGTAATCATGCTCGCTTTAAGCATGCTGTTCGCACACTTATTCGGAAAACTGAGTGTAATGATTCCTGGTGATTCCGGTGTTGCACTCGCTGTGGAGCGCGCTTTTGGTACACATATAAAGAATTTGGCAGCAATCTTTTTCGCCCTCGCTGTATGCTTTGGACCAGTTGCTGTAATGGCGACGGCAGGGTATTATTTCGAACTTTTAACACACTTTAATGAGTTATGGCTCACTGGGATTTGCCTGCTATTTGTCTATCTGCTGCTCACCCAAAACGTTACGGCGGTCGGCAAGCTTGCTTTTGCTATGTCAAGCTTTATCGTTATCACTTTATTTGCAGGCAGTGCATATACCCTTCTCTATACAGACGGAACACTCTCTCTTGGTTCTATTACAGTGATAGAATTTGGGCAAAGTCTTTTGCTTCTGTTTTGGGCATTAATTGGCTGGGAAGTTGTTGGAAACTATTCACTTGAGGTTAAGGATCCTGAACGCACCATTCCTAGGGCTATTCTTATCAGTTTTACGGTAATTGCTTCTGTCAGCCTTATTGTTGCCATGGCATTTCAATGGGGAAATCATACAATGAGCGGCTTACTTACCGGCTTGTTTGGTTCATTCGCAACACCTCTCATCTCAACGATTACCATTATACTTTGTATCAGCACCGTGCTTTTGGTCATTGGCGCTGTATCACGTTTAATCGCTGATCAAGCGAAACAAGGTGTGTTGCCAAGATGGCTCAGCCACAAAAACAAGAAGCAGGTACCTGCACGGGCTCTCACATTGATGTTTATTATCCATGTTTGCATGTTTGTACTGTATGCAGCAAACATAGTATCTATCAGTCAGCTTGTCGCCATTGCCAATGCCTTCTTTTTGTGCAACGCTTTACTGGGGGTACTCGCTTGTATGCGTATCTTTTCTTCTCCATTCCTTAAAGTGGGAGCGGCGATATTGGCTAGCTGCTTTTTTAGTATTCTATTATTCTCCTCCCCCATCATTCTTGGCGTCATCACAATCGTATGCTGCTACTTTATCCGTCTGCAGCGCATAACAGTAAAAAAACAGATGCATATACAGCAATAACGCTTTAGTCGAAAAATATAAAAAGAGGCCGGAACATCACTGAATCATATAACTCTAAAGCAGAAAGAATACAGAATAAATAATACTCATAAAGGAAAAATCCGAACTAAATCGAATTCTGTGTAGAGAATTCCGACTAATAGTTCGGATTTTTCTTTGGCTGAAACCCTTTTGTCCTAGCCTCTTTTACTTATTGTGACAATTGCCAAATCGTTTCAAGAAGTACATTTACACCCTTCTCACAAGCTTCCCATGGCGTGTATTCTTCCTCACAATGACTTTTCCCATTAACGCTCGGCACAAAAATCATCGCAGTTGGCACATAGCTTGCCAAAAACTGTGCGTCATGCCCTGCCCCGCTTACCATTCGTTTATAAGAATAACCACAGCTTTCTGTCGCTTGCTGAACCGCGTTGCATACATCTTTATCAAACCAAACAGTATCACGGCTCCATAGCTTACGAGCTTCTACTTCTACATGAAGACCGGCGATAACATCTTCAACCTGTTTAATGATAGCCGGATCTTTGTGACGCGCCTCCAGCGTAAATATAACTTTATTAGGGATAACCGTATGTATATTGGGATACACATTCATTCGTCCCATAGTAAATACAAGGTCTTGGTCAATACGCCCAAGCTTCGTCCGAATCTCCTGCATGAGATCATTCGCTACGAACAGTGCGTCTTTTCGCATACGCATCGGCGTTGTTCCTGCATGATTAGAATCGCCCCACACCGTCAATTCATAACAGACCATACCGACTACACATTCGACCACACCAATAGAAAGACCTTCCTGTTCAAGTATAGGGCCCTGCTCAATGTGAAGTTCTACAAATGCTTCCGCTTCTGCTAAACGATTTCTAATGTCTCCCTCGTAGCCACTCTCATGAAGCGCCTCGCCGAACGTAATACCGCTTATATCTCGTTTTTGTAGCATCTCTGCTTTATTAAATTTACCAGATAACACACCAGACGCCATCATGGACGGTTCAAACCTTGCCCCTTCTTCATTGGTAATGTTGGCTATCACGATTGGTGCCTTTGGCTTCATCTTGTTTTCTACCAACGTTCGCACGACCTCAAGACCTGCAACAACACCAAGAACACCGTCAAAACGTCCCCCTTTTTTTACTGTATCAAGATGTGAGCCAGTCACAACCGGGGGTCGTTCTTCACTTCCCTGCAGTACTGCATACATACAGCCCATATCATCGATCTTAACCTCCATGCCCAGCTCCTCACAACAGGTCCGGAAATAATCACGCACCGCCCGATCTTCCTTCGATAATGCTAATCTAGTTACGCCCCCGTTCTCCGTTTTTCCAAACACGGCGAAACGCTCCAATTCACTGCGCAATCTGCTTGCATTCACTTTTAACTGCTGTCTTTGCATACCTATTTCCCCCTTCATATCATCTCATGAGGAGTTTCTTCGATGCTATCAAACACATTCCACAAAAAGGCGAATATTCCCTTTTTGCTTCTTATGTAAAATTTCATGCATAATCCCACGTGTTGCCGCCTATATCGTATAATATATATAAAAAATAGGGAAAGAGGGGAACGATCATGCAACAGGAACTGTTTGAAAAAACAGCACAAGCTATGCAAGAGCGATTGCAGCACCTAAATCCGGACAATATAAGCTGTGTTGAAAAAGAAATAAACGCCTATTTTCATTTTTTGCATGCCCTACTTGCTTTACCTCAACCTCTTATTATGGAAACTAATCCCCAACCTCATAAGGTATCGCCCGTATATCGTTTCGAGCGACAGCTACGCGGCGGCCTACTTCCGGAACTCTCCGCATTCGTCCCAGAATACATCGTCAGGCAGTTCAACCTCTCTCACGGCGACCTCATTCATGCAAAACGAATTGATGATAACAGTGAATCGCCTCGTTATTTATACACACTCGCCCAAGCGATGGGACAAGAAAATAAAGAGCGGATAGAGCTCAATTACTGCATCGTTGAATATGATCCAAGCTTACGTTCTTTTGTGACCAACAAACAGGCCGATGGCAAACTCATTAAAATTGACGAAGCGCCTCAAACCATTATGCTTCCTGAAAAAGACATTAAAGATTTGGATATTAAATCCGGTGACGTAATTGATGTAGCCTACCTCAAAAGCAATCCCAACATGAAACGGATTGTCTGGAAATACGATATTTCAGAAATTCCCTGTATAAAACATACCGTTAGAATTGAGAAGCAAGAGAAAAAAGAAAAAAAAGAAGTAGAAAAAACACTGGCAGGCAAAACCATTCTAATGCTTGGCTTTGAACCAGAACGCGCAGCCTTTGAACGAGAAGTCGTCAGCCGCGGTGGTCAATTTTTGTTCTTAAGCGGCGATGAACCTAGAGCTTCTATGCAAGCTTCTCTTTATAAAGCGGATGCTGCTGTTTTTATGCTGCAGCACATCTCACACGATGCAACCTACTGGGCGACGGAGTGCTGTAAACAAGCACGCATTCCATTTAAGGGGGTTCATTCTTTTGGTAGAAGCATGTTTGTTCGAACAGCCGAAGAATTAGTGGGGGCTAAATAAACATTACTCTGTTTTTAGTAATTGTAATGGTTATATACTCTAATTCATGTGGATACAAGAAGTTACACATACAAAAAGCCCCTGTTCTCTAAACAGGGGCTCACTTTATGCTTTCATACCTGTATATACCGCAATGGCATCTCGTAAAAACAACGCCGCACCCGGCTGTACTTTGTCGTAATAGGCTGTAAAACGCTCATCATCTACATACATTTGCGCCAGCCCCATATGTGCTTCCTTGCTGTAATGTCCCCAGTAAAAGCTAATCCATTGCTTATGCAAATCAGCTGCCTTTTGCGCCAATTCTCCCGCTGGGTCACCTGCTTGCATCGCAAGGCGCAACGTTTCATTTACCTCTTCACCAAGGCGTGTAATCGCCTCGTGTTGTTCCTTTGTCATATTCTTTACGATGCTATTTGATTTCTCAACTGTGATATCTCCGTACTTCTCACGTACTTCTTTTCCGTATTTCTTCTCATTTTCTTCTATCATCTGCTTTTTAAAGCCTTCAAACTTTTCTTGATCTGACATGATAACCTCTCCTTTTTGCGCAGCTATCGTTTTTTCCACGTTTGCAATAAGTCTTTCTAGCTGCTTTTTCCTGTCAAGAAGTTCGTTGTAATGTGTTTGTAGTGCCGCTGAGGCGTCAAAGGCAGGATCGCAAAGAATATCTTTAATTTGTTCGAGCCCCACGCCAAGCTCTTTGTAAAATAAAATCTGTTGTAAACGGTCCACTTCTTCTTGCCCGTAAATTCGATATCCTGACGAATTGATTCTGGCCGGCTTCAGAATGCCAATTTCATCATAATATCGAAGCGTGCGTGTACTCACCCCTGCCAATTGCCCTAGCTTTTGCACTGTATATTCCATATCAGCACCTCCTGACAATTTCAATGTACACCTTGACGTAACGTGAAGGTCAATACTGTTTTTTATATTTTTCCCAAAAAGAAAAAGCTCTTCACCCACTTAGGGCAAGAGCTTAACAACCTTGTTATAGCTTTTCACTCATCCATTGTACCAATTCTTTATAAAACACTTCTGGCTCTTCCAACATTGGATTGTGTCCACTGTATTCAAAAATCACTTTCTTGACGTTGTTATTCTCATCAACAGAATCCCACAAGGAAACAGGGGCTACTAAATAATCATACCGTCCTAAGCCGATAAACACAGGCTTTGTAACATTGTGAAGAGAATCGATTAAGTTGAGCTTCGCAAATGCGTCTCCCCATAAATAGTCAATGATTTTCATATTCGTATTTACGTCTTCCCATAAATACAAACCGTCAAAAGCGTAATCATAGAAGCTATGCGCTCCCATACGAATACACATATGAACAAATCGTCTCTCTGGATCCTGCTTAATATCCTGTTCCAAAAAAGCAATTTCTTTTTCGAACTGTGCCTTCCGCTCTTTACTAGCTGTTTTATTAAAAAAAGAAAAGCTTTCCTGTTGTCTTTCTTGGCTATTAGTTGGGGCAGTGTTCAATAAAATTACTCTTTGCACATACTGAGGATACTTTTTTGCATAGCCAAGCGCCATAAAAGCATGACCCGAATGACCTAAAATCGCAAATTCCTTCAGCTGCAAGTGTTGCCGTGCCGCTTCTATATCGTCCAAGATATCTTCTAACGTGCAATCGACTTCCCTTAAAGCGCTAATTGGCTTCACAAATCCTCTATGATCCAAAAAAATGAAAGTAAACTTCTCGTATAGCGCTTTTGCAAACAAACGCGGATAATACACACTACTTCCGACTACCACGATAGGATATCCCTGTCCTTTTATACAATACTGCAGTTCAAATCCTTCTCTGTTCAGACTACCTCTTCTCATATATAAACCTCTCTTCTATTAATAGGCTTTGTTCATCACTTCCTTCCTTTTTCTATCATCCCTTGTATTCTCCATCGACCTTTCTAGCATACACTTCACACTCCATTTCTCATTTGTATCATATTATCATGAACAGATATCATCTTCCACTAGTACTTCATCTCTTAGTGTGACGACTCCCATACTTCATCCAGTGTCTCTCTAAACAGATTATCTAGCCGCTTTGTAAAGTTTGGTACATCTGCCTCACAAGTTTTCGCGAACGCGTTTAACCTTGTGATTTCCTCTTCCAAAAAATCATGGATTACTGTAATCTTTGGCTCTAAGTCAAACTCTTCCCCAGCCATTTTTCTTTGTAACAGTGTATGGATTTCCTGCCTTAACTCTCCCTCTGGCACAACTGTCTGAAGTAAGGTTTGAAATTCCAAAGGCGGAAATTCATTGAACTGCTCAATCCACCTTGATGCCAGTACTGGACGTAACACGTAAAAATATTTCTTAATTTTAACTTTGTCACCCTGTAAGAATTCTCGAAAGTTTTTACTTGCCATATTCAAATAATGATACAAACAAGACGTTGGTGCGAACACCTCTTTGCTAATCGTTTTCATTTTCTCAATCGTTGAATAAGCTTCGTAGTATACAATGCCAGAGCGTAGCCATTCTAGCAGCGGCGGATTGGATTTTCGAAACAAGCGAAGTGCCTTTGTCAGCTCCCAGCCGCTTACATCAAGCATATTATTAATCGGCAGCTCAATCACATCGCGCTTAGAGCCTACTCCTATCGGGTCAATTGTTAAATATGCTTCTTTCTTATGTACGTAGATAAAGCGCACATCATAGTCACTATCTTGAGACGGAAAGCCCCAGGCTCTGCTTCCTGATTCACAAGCGAACAAAATTTTCACATCATACTCGCGTTCAATGCGCTGCAATGTTTCTATAAGGATCTCTTTCATTTCCTTTCCCCCTCGCTGGTTCAATTTTAAAATAATTCAAAATACAATATAAACTCATGATATACTATTTCCAAAGGAGTGAATATATATGATTCGATCTATCCGCTTTGAAGATGCAAAAGCTTACGCTGCACTCCTGACCACCATTGAAGCAGAAACAGATTTTCTTTTGTATGGGGCAGGCGAGCGCAATATGACAGAGGTTCAAGCTACTAAGATGATAGAAAGCTTTCTCAATCAAGAAAGTGCCAATATCTTTGTAGTGGAAGAACAAGAACGATTAGTTGGCTTGTTAATGCTCATGGGCGGTAAAGCACCGCGACAAAAACATACTGCTCATATCGCAATCGGTCTACTACAATCACATGTTGGAAAGGGATGGGGAAAGTTTCTATTTCAAGAAGCAGAAGCCTTCGCGAAAACAGTCGGTATCACACGCTTAGAATTGACTGTCATGAAACACAACGAAGCTGCCATATCTTTATATAAGAAAGTCGGGTTTGGCGTAGAGGGTTTGCGTAAGCAATCACTTCTCATAAATGGGCAATACGTTGATGAATATAGTATGGCGAAGTTATTGTAGTAAAGAAGAGATTTGATAAAAATTAGACCACCTTGCTGATAAGTCGTACGTCCAGCTCTCCCTGTTTTGACGTGAACTACATAAAAATAGGGAGGAAACTCGATATGAAGATTACTTGGAAGCTATATACACTTTGCTTTTTTTTAATGGGACGTATTTGACGGGGGTGCTTTTATCAGAAAAGTATGAGTTGGATAGCTATCATTTATGATTGTTACGCATCTATATAAAGGGGGATACACCGTGAAAAGACTTTCCTTTCTTCTTGTAGTGTTGCTGTTGACATCTTGTCAACAGCTCAAGCAAGCGAATCCACCCCAAGCAGTCATTATGATTGGAGAACATTCCTATGATACAACGGTTGGTTCGTATTGCTGGAAGCATATATGCGCTGACACCGAGGCGCCGGCTGAGCTGTTAAAAGGCAAAACACCTATCATTGTAAAGGGCGGCGAACAGATAAAGCTGCAGATTGATTATCAAACGAAGCCTGATGAAGTCATTCTATCTAAACATGTAATCGGCTACGACTATGAAACCGTTGCGGAAAAGTCAGAGTTTCAAGCGCCGATTGAAAAAGGCGTGTATTATTACGGATATAGTGTGCGTTGGTTTGGTAAAAAGAACCCGGAGATTTCAAAGGGTGATGCGGTGTATGCATTTGTGTTGGAAATAAAGTGAAGTGTGGCTTTTATCGCACTTCACCTTACTATAGTGCTGCTTTTTCCTCATATTTTAATAATGAAAAAAGACGGCTTTTTTGAACAGTTACTGCTTGAACACAATAACTATCCTGAAACCCAAATATCCAACATGTAGAAATTTATCTACTTTCTTATCCAGCGATTTTTACTTAGCTACGCGTTTCAGCCACTTATCTCGCTTAAGCTGGAAATATACCAAACCCTCCTGCATTTCTTCAGCCCTCTCAAACCCCAGCTTTTCCAGTAAACGAATTGACCTACTGTTACCCGGTTCCACGGTCGCATCTATAGTATGATATCCTAGCTCTGTGAATCCACTCTGAATCAAAGCTTGTACTGCTTCATTCATGTAGCCGTTACCCCAATAGGCCTTTGCTAAATCAAATCCGATTTCAGCAGTAATGTGTTTATGCTTACTTTGGCGCAAATAGTGAAAACCGCACGTACCAATAAATACACCTATTTGGTTGTATATACCATATCGGCATCCACTGTCCATCATATGAAACCGAATGATTTCCCTAGCTGTCTCGATATCTTTGCACGGCTCAATATCCATAAATTCTGTTACTGCCGGATCTGCAAAGTGCTGCCATACATCGGCTGCATCCTCTAAAGTTAACAGACGTAACGATAATCTGTTTGTCTTCATCACAATTTCCCCTTAGTACACGTATTTTATGTAAGTTTCATCGAACTACACAATATCAGTGTAACGCAAAAATTCAGTCACACTGATTAATTTTTACTCGTATTTAATGATTTGCAATCACAATCGGTACGTTCGACAACGTTACCACTCGATTGTTTTTACCCCGCTCTCGAATTGTTAGCGTATGATTACCATTACTGAATTTTTTCGTATCCAATACAAATCGGTAGCCGGCATTCAAGTTGTTGTACTGCGGATATACTTGCTGTACGTCAAATCTTGGCTGGCCGTATACCGCGTTTCCTACCATAGCACCGTCTATTAATACTTCCACTCTTCCTACACCTGCCCGATCTAAAAACCATCCGGACACTGTGTAGTTACCGCTGATTGTTTCTGTTGCATCCGGCGCATCAATGTAACTGTGTGTGTTTGTTACCGTGACAGGAGCAGCAAGACGATGAAAATACTGTGGTAAACATCCCCACTGCTCCGAGCAACAAAGTCGCTGCTTTTATTTTCGTTTTATACCCTCCCCTGATGATAAACATACCCCCTAGAACTATTATAATTTAACAATATTTTTAATACATTACTAAATCAAGATAATTCTAGATTAGAGGTTTCTTTTCCTTTATGCCGATGCTGAGTCCTAAATTCCCCGTAGAGCCGACTGCAATGCGGTATTGTGAGAAAAATGTACGAAACACTTCGCTATCTAGACGAGAATAGCAATCTTCCAATGCCAACATACCCTGCCTTACTGCCAGTTGTTCCGCATGTTTCAGCACCTCATAAATGCCACCCCTTGCTTTAATTGATCCAGAGATAGACAGGTGGCTATCACACTTTAATAACAACTTCCATTTTACTTGCAGGTGCTGCTCCATAGCTGGTATGGTAACAAGAGGTGATTCAATAACACCATTGGTTTGCGGAAATACCTTCGCGATATATGGCTCAAATCTGCGTAAACGCTCTTCCGCTGCTTTCACATTTTCCGCTGTAATACGTGCGTTGTGAATTGCGGTCGCCAACGGCAGGAGGTATGGGTTACGCCATTGCACCTCCTCTGTTTCTTTTATTCTTGCAAGCAATTTTGCTATCATAGCATCCCCCTATCTCACAATCTATTACTCCTGCTTTTGCGGCATTTTATATTCTGCTGGAAAATCATCAGATGATACACCGAACCAATCAAACACGCGTATTACCACTAAAGCAAGTAGTGCTAGCAAAATTAATTTGTAACGAACTTTCATGTGTACTTCCTCCGCTGTCTTTCTTACTCTCTAGTATACCAAAGAAAAAAACTCTCCGGTGAGAGAGTTTTTACCCGCTTACAATTTCAGCTAACATTTCATAAGAACGTAACCGGTCATCGTGATGAAAAATGTGCGCGCTCGCAATCACTTCATCTGCACCGGTCATGTTCACAAAGTCTTCAAGCTTTGCTTTTACAGTTTCCCGACTGCCAACAATTGCTGAACCAAATTGACGTTCAAGAGCTGCCTTTTCATATTCGCTCCACAGATAATCCATGCTTTCTACTGGTGGCTGCAGCGGCGCTGTACGGCCACGAATGAGATTGAGGAATTGTTGCTGCTGCGATGTTGCAAGATAGCGCGCTTTTTCATCCGCTTCTGCCACAATCACATTGGCACCTACCATGACGTATGGTTTATCCAATACTTGTGATGGGGTAAACGTACTGCGATACGCCTCAATAGCAGGTAATGTATAGTCAGGCGAAAAATGACTAGCAAAAGCAAATGGTAAACCAAGTTGTCCAGCTAAACGTGCACTGAATCCACTTGAGCCAAGAAGCCAAATCGGTACATCTAGTCCTTCACCTGGTACTGCTCGAACATTTTCTACATCGCCGGCAAAGTACGCACGTAATTCTTCTAATTGCTCCGGAAAGTCGTCAGCATTTCGCAAATCACGGCGCAGAGCGCGTGCTGTAAGCTGATCTGTTCCTGGCGCGCGTCCGAGCCCAAGGTCAATACGGCCTGGATACATAGAAGCAAGTGTACCAAATTGCTCAGCGATGACCAGCGGTGCATGATTGGGAAGCATGATTCCGCCTGAGCCGACACGAATGCGAGATGTGCCGCCTGCCACATAACCAATCACAACAGAGGTAGCCGAACTCGCAACACCAGCCATATTATGATGTTCCGCCAGCCAGTACCGGTTATATCCCCATTTTTCCGCATGCTGCGCCAAATCCAGTGTATTGCGAAAGGAGTCTGCCGCCGTACCTCCTTGGACAATGGGGGCTAGATCTAATACAGATATTTTTATATTCATTCACACACCTTCTCATATCAAATTCCATGTAAGAAAGATTCTTACAAAATATTTCATTATGTGTAATAATGAAGCCTATTATATAATCATACCCTTCTATCCGTCTAATCATTTGCTTATACAATTCATAAGTTTACTTAAGGAAAACTTACTTTTTCTTTGTAGTAACCGTTTCAAAAAAGGGTTCCATGACATATGGAACCTCTTTCTTAATAACGACGTATGTGACTAAAATTAATTTGTACACAAGGTTTTTTTGCACGAATTTCTTCCTTCATGCTTGCTAAAAAACGCTTCTCCCACTCGGACATATCGTGATCGCGCTTACCAATGAGATATACATAAATACATAAATCGCGTAAACGGATAAATGTAGGAAGTTTTTCGATCCAATGAAAATCTAAGTGATACTCACTATAGTATCCTTCTAAAAAATCGTTCAAAAATTCCTCTACTGTATATACAGGATTCGTATCAGCCACAAACCATGAAGCTGCACGCACTGCATTGCCAATATCATATGCGAACCAATGATACTGACACTCATCAAAATCAAATGGACGAATTGTACCATGATGAATGAAGAAGTTGCCGTCCTCAAAATCAGAGTGAATGATACCATAGACACTCTCATCCTTCGGTAAAGCCTCTAGATCACAGATGAGCTGCCGCTGTACTTCAATCAAATCAGGCTCACCGTACGTATGAATGGCTGTAATATTATATTCATTCTGCCACATTGGGCGCTTGGTTGTATAATCGAACAAGACTGCTGCTTTATGCATAGCCCCCGTTGTTCTACCCCATTCTATAAAAAAGTCACGCTTCCAATCATGAATGTTTGGATGCCGCCCGGGCGCCTTTTCAAACACCGTCACAAAAAACTGCCCTTCTTTTGTAGAAATCGACTCTATCACATTATTATATAAAGATAAAACGGCTCTTGAAGCTGGTACACCTTATGAATTTATAAAATTAAATATTATTATATGTTATGAAAATGTATACAAAAAGGACTTCACCGTATACAGTGAAGTCCACTTACCTATTTCTTTTTACCCCATACCCACTCATACCATTTACTGAACCAGTCCCAGTTACAATACCAATCTCTCCAAATATCAAGGGAATCCTTGTAATCATCATAGCAATCATACCTATATGTATAATGGCTGTTTCCTTTAGAAGAAAAGTAATAGTTTATTTGTTTGCTAGTATGGTAATACGTTTTCACTTGATATACGTATGTTTGATATGTGTTTTTTTGTTGATAATTATATCCTGATGCAAACGAAGAGGTAGGAAAAGCAAATGCACTTATAAATATAAGTAGAACTAGCATTTTTTTTACTACTTTCATTGTCTCACCTCCTTTCCGTGTCTACATCAGGAACGATTATAATTTTATATAAAAGTATAAAGATAGAAATTATACTTGCAGTGTGACGGAAAAACCTTTCACATTACAAAGAAGCCATAATTTAATAATATTGTACAGCTTCAGACACTGTTTTCTCAGCCAGAAAAGTTACTTGATTACCCAATAGCTTGTGAAATAAGCCTTTGCTGTCTTTGGCAAGATCAGCGAAGGTTCCCGTTTGTACTACTTCTCCTTTGTCAATTACAATAACTTGATCTGCATTTGAAATAGTAGATAAGCGATGCGCAATTACAATAATAGTCATCTGCCCTTTTAAACGATTGAGCGCTTGTTGAATGTGTCTCTCATTTTCCATATCCAGAGCACTTGTGGCTTCGTCAAGCACTAAAATAGTTGGTTTTCGTAAAATAGCACGCGCCAAAACAAGGCGCTGACGCTCTCCTCCAGATAACCGAACACCCCTATCACCGATAACTGTATCCAATCCCTGCGGTAATTGTTTCACAAATATAGCTGATGCAAATTCGAGAGCCTCCCATATTTCTTTCTCTGTAGCAGCAGGTCGCACAACTAGTAAATTATCCCGGATACTTGCATTAAATAAAAATGGATCTTGCGCTACATAGCTCATTTCCTTTCGCAAAGCTGGTAGTTCTGTTTGAGTTAAAGGCTTTTGGTCTAGATATACATTTCCTGTATCCGGTTGCATCAATCCCATAATCAAATCAATAAGTGTACTTTTTCCTGCACCGGAACGACCAGCTATAGCTGTCATGCTATTTACAGGGATATGTAAGTTTATATTTCGTAGCGCATAAGCATTCTCTTCGTTTTTATATTGAAAGGAAAGATTTTTACATGTAAGCCCCTCTTGTATTTGCAAAGGAACTATTTTTTCCTGATTCGCAAGATTCAGTTCACGCCACTTTTCGCACTGTTGTTGCAGTTGAAAAAACGATTGAAAAACCGGAATAGTTGCTCCAACCTGTTCTAAGTTAGACTGAAGACCAGTAAACCTTGGCCATAACCTCGAAAAGATTAACACAATAAGGAGTAGCTGTGCTGGTTTCGACTGAAACATTTGAATAGAGGCGTAGATGAGAAGTGCGACCAGTATAGCCGATACAACTTTATAAAACAGTTGTGAGCTATTGCTCAACTTTGCGTAAGCCAGTTGCTCTTTTTGCACAGTTTCACACCATGTTTGTAGCCATGTATAGCGTGAGCGTTCTAAAGCATTGCTTTTAATATCTTTTACACCATTAAAGTGATCAGTTATACCACTGAGATAATCTTTTGCAATATCAGTCGATCTACTACCAAGTGATTGCGAACGCTTAATAAAACGTCTAGAAAAATAGCTTAGTAGTAGCCCCGATACAAGTACGAATAACGTAATACTAGGTGACAAGCAAAACGCAATGCAAATTTGGATGCAGGTAAATAAAAAAGAGGTAAGCAGTTGCAAACATAAGTTTATTCCATTTACAAAACGTCCAAATTCACTCGTCAACATATTAATTAAATCAGACTTTCGTTTTTTCACAAAAAAGCTCCATTCCACTTCTAACAACGAACGGTAAATTCTTAAGCGGATATAATTTGTGAACTTTATTAAAATCTGCATATTTCTCACATTCAATTTTTGCTGTATGATAGTTTGAAACAAAATTAAAATTACATATATCAGTAAAACAACAGGAAGTGCCCATGTTTCCGGTACTTTATTAATAAATGCAAAAAAGTTTTGTAACCAAGAAGCACCGGCCATTTCTCCTATAATCCCACTTGCCTGAATCATTGGAACTAACAATAAAATACCGGCACCTTCAAGTAAACTGATTAACACCATCGCTATCATATTTATATATAAAACTTTTCCCGAGAACATATGCAGTTCCCTCATATAATATCGCAGTTCTTTCATATACTTATCCCCCTTTCCTATCGCACAATTTTCTTCCATGCCCAAATGGCCGGACGTAAGGGGAAATACAAAAAGTGCAATGACTTCGGAAGTGGCAATGTCTTCGCATCTTCTGGGTATGGATACAAAAAGCTTATTAAGAACATCGTCTTTTGCATGGGAGACATTAGAGAAACCAAATGCTTTTTATGGTACACAGATACATCATGTGGCAATGGCTCTGTATGTAAATTAATCATGCTCTCTAAATAAAAAACAGCTTCCTGCGCCAAGCGCTCAGGGTGTTTTCCTTTTAGTAGTGTGACCATATTCGTTGAGAGACTTGTTTTTAACAAAGAAGAAGCGAGGATGAGCGCTTGCCCACCCACTTGTAAATATCCATGTGCTTGTAAGGTGCGACTGACCTTTTTCCAATCTACATCCTGCTTTACAAATTGATGGATGTCCAGAAGCCAGCGCAATCTCGACCAACCATGACGAGCACCGTGTGCAACCAAAAAAAAGAATAGATCTTCTTGCCCTAAAAATGCAACATCTTCATGGCCAAAGCGACGCGTTCGTCTTCTTTGCCATAAATCTTGAAAACGAGGCTCTATAGCAGGACCTGGGTTTAAACGCCAGTGTACCTCAAACTTAATTCCCTTTACAGGATGAAAATACGTAACATGATGATGTCGCCATTTCCAATCTCCAAGTACAGTTTCAATATAGTCATCCTTTTCATATCCCTGTTCTATTAACAGTTCTTCTGTCAGTTGCAAATCTGCTAATGGGACCAGTACATCTAAATCACAAGATGTTCGTAAAGATAGGTCTCTATACAGTTCCGTAGCTAGTATAGGGCCTTTTAAAAACAGAGACCGGATTCCTCTCTCTGCAAGTAAACGACTCATGTATTGCATCTCCGCGCTCAAATGCAACATTTGAAAGGTATTATTTTTAAAATCTTGCTGCAACGCTTGTAAAATAGAACCGTCTATTGGCAAATTCAACTTCTGCAACCGTCTGTGTAAAATAGGAAACACTCGATGATGCATCACTAACTCTAAGAATGTATTCCAATTTATGTCTTGCAAATTTATTTCATCTACATTCCCCTCATCTTGCAGCAGTGTGAGTAATAGTTTTAACTCTTTGGGAACGCGATTCAGGTTTAACGTATAACTTACTTGCATGCTAATCTCCCTTTATACTTAGCCCAGTTTGCGGGCAAATTTCCCTACTACACTAAATCGATGCATTTCCTCTGCTCCGGTTATATAAAACGGCCCGCTTCGCAACCAGGCATGTGCAATCATCTGCCCATTCTCATCTCGCGCCGTTCCTAAATACAAGGTACTCTCAATACCCCGCCTTTCTAGCATTTTCATTGCCGCGATGGCCCTAACTAGGCACATACTCTCCCAGTATGTATGCAAACTCATAGCATGTACGGCATCTGAAATATCTTGCAGTATAATCGAGTTCGTATGACAAGCATCCGTTGATGTTTCATTCATTTGTTCACCTAGTAATGGCGCTACTTTTGCAAACGGTAGCGCTTTTAAAATCCGCGCCCAAGCCAGATAAACAAATGCCTCTCCTAATAATAAACATGTTTTAGGATGTAGGGAACAAATTTTCTTCAGTTTTTTTAAAAAAATCATAATATTAATACTATACTACAAATTTAATTAAATTCTCTTGTTCTAACATAGATATAAATGAGATTACATGTGCTCTACAAACATTTTGTTCAACATCGTATTCCCTTACTAATTTTTCAACTAGCTCAGCAATGTAAATAGGTTCTACAAGTAAATCCCATATAACACCGCCAATTTCCCCTAGATTATAGTATTTACCGTTCTCGATGCTGAGCATCACTTTTTCTCCGCCCATATCACTTACTAAATTTCCTTGTGTTCGGACAATTTTTTGCTGTAAATTCAATGTTTGATTCATACTTTTTCATGCTCCTTTTTTACCGTATTTATAATAATAGCTACAAGCTCTTCTGCGCAAAATCGGGAAGTTGGGCGATGCAGCTGATACACATCAATTTGATTAACGATACTCGCAGACATTTGAAAATGCCATTCCATCAGCCCTAAACGCGGAAGCAAAAAATTTCGATACGTATGACTAAATGAAAGCTGTAACCCTTCAAGCGTATTCATTGCACGAAAATATATCTCGTCATTATCTGTTTTATCTAGTTCAAAAATTCCCGCTAAAGGTACTTGATCTAGAACATATGAAGAAACTGGTACACTATACTTATCTTCTCGACCATATATGGATAGGTATTCCTTAGAATCCATTTTCAAGCTTTGCAAGCTATCTTGCCATAATTTTTGTTGCGGATATGAAGGTGTGACGAACGGGACATTTCCTAATAGAGATATAGCGATAACATCGTCACTCAAAAGTTGGTATCCTCGTTGTAATAAAGTAGAGGCAAGCGTCGATTTTCCGGCACCGGATTCACCAATAAAAGCGTAAGCCTTTCCTTCTATTACAACGGCGCTACCATGTAGTGGTAATATGCGCCTTTGCATCAAAATAACTCCCATGCATGTTCCTAACACATATAAACGCAATAACCCTTCGTCAGCTCCTTCAACAGGGTAAATAATAATTTCCTTCCCTGCTGCTATAAAAAAACTCCCTACATCAGGTATGTAAAACCTCACTGTATCATCTTCTACAAAGTGATAATAGGGTTTTTCAATTAGCATTGAATCCACCTTACTATCTGCAATTATAATACTAATATCAGGGGCAGCAGGATTTGCTGTTACTAGTTCTGGTAAAGCAATTTCACTTGTAATGACAAAACCAAATGCTTTATATAAAAAAGTTTGTTGAGCTGTAACCATGGACATTCACTCCAATACTATCTTTAAGAAAAAACCCCTATACAGTATTCACAGCATAAGGGTTTTTGACACGCATTCTACAATAAATGTAATTGACCAAACTCAGTCTGGCACAATAGTATTTCTATGTACCATACTATCAGCTTGTAAATCGCTTCCATGTAGCTGGATTTTTTTCATCAACTGCTTTACCTGGTACATAAGCCTCATCTGTATACGGACCAGTAACCGTAGAAGCCATTGTCATGTTTACATCTAAAACTTCTAGTGTAGGTTGTTGCCATGCCTTTTTCATATTCTCACCCCCTTTCAAGAAAACTGTTTCAGAAATCGATAAATAATTACACTGCGCATAAGATTTTTATGGTTAAAGTCAATCGCATGTTCAGCCTTTGGTCCCTGTTTTGCAATATCTAAGCCCAACCGAAGTGCTTCTGGATTGACAAATACTAAGAGATCTATATCTTTTTTCATTTCTCTTACCTCATCCATAAATCTCTCCCAATGGGGTGTCATACGATACACCCAGTCGGCTCCCTGTACGCCGTATATATGTTGATTCAGTCGTACTTTATCAGGAAGAATATCTTCTGTTGCCCTACGAATAAGGGCTCGATCTAACCCGTCCTGCACATATTGCTCTTCTGGAATCGATAGGCAGAAGCGTATTACACGAAGATCATTACTGGGGTCACGTTTCCATACTCCGTATTGTAGTGAAAGTTTAGTAGAGATCGTGTTACTTGCATTCCAATGAAACAATTCTTTAAAATGAGAATTTCTCTGTTCAAATGGATCTGACATGGAAAACCATCCTGAAGAATTCATGCCATATCCTTGCAACTTCTCATAAACATGGGTACGATGGGCGAATTGAGGGTGAATTAAAACAGGTGGTGCAGCCTCTACTGCATTGTGTCTTTCAAGAACAGGAAAAGCTTGACGAGCGATGTAAGGTATTCTTCGTAACCGCATTCCTCCTGTGCGCTTACTGTATTGGTCTAGCTCCCGATATAACCTTACCCACTTTAATCTCTTTAAAAGTAACGCATAGTAATCGGTAGCGGAACCCCAAGATATAGATAGATTGCCTCGACCACCATTTAGTAATACACCTGCACCGTGAATGCTAGCCTGTTCAAACATCCCTTTCATCCAGAAAGAATTTTCAAAGAACTTATACGGCATCTCCATCGCAGTCAAAAAAGCATCTATTTCCGTATACGAATTTCTTCCTTTAAAATCTAAATACTGATCATTTATATTGCCTACAAATTGAACGGTTTCCTTCATGTATTCCTGTTCGTTTGGCATTAAGTAATATGGCGTAAAATCAGGAAAATCACTTGTTGGTATATAACTGAGGGTATGTAGCTGTTTATTTTGAGCACGCAACCCTCTGGCTGCGAATCCAACAATGGATCCGGAGTCCAGTCCGCCGCTCAACTGTGCACTTACTTCTTTATATGTACGCATTCGTGAATTTACAGCTTCTTGGAATATATCTCTAAATGCTTCTATGTATTCTTCATTTGATTTAAATTTAATAGATGTGTTCCGCTCTAACGTACAATACCTAGAGAATGAGACTTTTCCATTTTTAACTTTTATGCTATGTGAAGGTGGTACTTGTTGAATTCCAAGATACGGTGTAATAAACGAGTCTGCTACATCTACCATTCCTACGATTGCTAAAAATTCAGCGAGCCATTGTTCATTTAGTTTTTTTTCTATGTAAGGTAAACTGAATAACGGCTCAATTACCGTACAAAACGAAAATCGTTTTTCGTCATGATGAAAATATAATGTTCGTCCTCCTGAGAAATCTCTTGCTCCAAACAACTCTTGCGTTTGTTCATTCCAAATCATAAACGCAAAGTCACCTATTAAATAAGCGGGTAATTCTTCACCCCACTTTTCGTACGCTAATAAAATTAATTCACTGTCAGACATCAACTTTCTATGTTCGTAAGATACACCTATTCGATCAAATAATTCTTGTCTATTATCAATAATGGCATCCGCAGTAATAGCTAGCTTGCGACTACAATCATAATACGGCAAACGCTCTCCTCTTGATTCAGGTGTAATCCACTGCGCATGGCACCCTAAAAATATATGATTTTGCACCCAAACGTCTACTTGATCAGCAGGGTAACATTGAAGACTACTCATCATCCTCTTACAGTTATCTATAGCGACTGGTTCATTTGTAGTTTGATATATGCCCGCTATCGCACTCATGTTATCCTCCTGATATACAATAAATTTAACACCGTCGCGACATCTCTATTATCTAATGGCAAGCATAGTTGCTCGTATTTAAACAGATTAATCACATTAAAAAGAACACAAAAATTCTTTATAGAGAACACATCTAAAGATTATCATCTTGCGAATTACTTGTCAATTATCCGTATACTAGAAATATAAAATGTTTTTTTATATCATTACATAGATATTATGTATTGAAAGATAATTACAAGAGAGGATAGCAATCTAAAAATCATAGTATTGTATTCTAATCCATATCATTTATTGTTTGCGCTCTCAAACGTGATGGTCTCTTCCTAACTTGTCAACATATGTAATAGGATTTTTCTAAGAGTTAACTTTGTCTGTATTCTTTTCTGCTTTCCATTTGATATACCTCATTAATGCTTTGTATTCAAGCAATTGTTCTTTATCCACCGATAGTTCACGCAATTCTTCGATTAACTCTAACCACTCACTTTCAAGTTGCTGGGCATTTCCGTACATGCTTTTTGTTTCTAATATCGTTTCTAATGTTACATCCAGTACACCACATACCTTCTCAATAATATGTATAGAGGGATTTTGTTTTAAATCCCTCTCCATTCCACTCAGATAAGACTTCGAAACACCCGCTTGATCCGCCAAATCTGAAAGGGTCAATCCTTTTTGTTCACGCAGTCTCCTAATGTTTTTTCCAATCATGACGTTACCTACTCCTATCCTTCATTTTGTTCTTCCCTATTACTTAACACTATTAGCTATTAGCTTATTATAATGAGGTTTTACTGGATGAATACTATCATATATGTTACGTATATACACAGATAACAGATGGAACATCACATATGTGCGTGAGAGGACAAAGAAACACCTTAATATAGATGATTAGTGATGTTCTTTCTTTGCACCATAGAAAGAGAGGATTTCTTAATGAAAAAAATGTTGAACTTTTATCATACATATATGTACAGCTATTATTTTGCTTTATATCGAGATTGCAACGACTCCCATATTAAGAAAAAATGTTTGTTAGCATGAAGTATCAAAAAAGTCGCTGCAATTTCAATTAAGCACAGTCATCAAACTGGAACCGCAAGCACATGTAAAAGCGATGAAATTACGCGTTGTTGCTCCTCATCTAACATACCGGTTCCAGACGGCAAGCAAATTCCCGTACGAAATAAAGTTTCAGAGAAATCTCTATTTTCTTCATGTGTGTAATATGTACAACCTTTAAATACAGGTTGCATATGAAGCGGTTTCCATACGGGGCGCGCCTCAATGTTTTCTCTGTCTAAATATGTAATAATGTCAGAGACTGAGACCCCTGCGCGCTCTTCGTCCACTGTTATTACTGTGAGCCAGCGGTTAGAGTATGTTTCTTTCAACTCAGGCATAAATGTAACACTTGAGATGTCTGTTAACGCATCGGTGTATCTGTCAAAAATAGCGCGCTTTTTTTCAACCCGATCCTGAAGTACTTCTAGCTGCGCTCTCCCAATCCCAGCAAGAATATTGCTCATACGATAATTGTAGCCCATTTGGCTATGTTCATAGTGCACTGCTTCGTCCCTAGCCTGTGTAGATAAAAAACGAGCTTTCTGAATAGCTTCTGTATCATTGGAAATCAACATACCACCGCCAGAAGTCGTAATAATCTTATTACCATTGAAGGAATAGACACCAAATGCTCCAAATGTTCCGCTCGCCTTTCCCTTATAATAGGAACCCAATGACTCTGCGGCATCTTCAATGACTGGCACACCATATTGATTACATAGTTGCATAATTTCATCCATCTTTGCACTCTGTCCATATAAGTTCACAACAATGACAGCCTTAGGCATTTTTTCTTTTTCCTTAGCTTCTTGCAGAGCGCGAGAAAGCGCCTTGGGCGACATATTCCACGTATCAGGCTCTGAATCAATAAATACCGGCTCAGCATTCATATATCGAATGGGATTCGCACTAGCAACAAAGGTGAGGGTAGAACAAAAAACACTGTCTCCCTGCTGAACACCAAGTAGTTGTAGAGCCAAATGAATAGCTGCCGTTCCAGAACTTACCGCAGCCGCATCATTTACTCCCACCGTTTCAGCAATTGCTTTTTCAAACTCATCAACATTTGGACCAAGCGGAGCAATCCAATTTGTTTCAAATGCTTCTTGAATATACTTTTGCTCATTTCCGCTCATGTGAGGAGCAGATAGATATATTCTCTTTTTTTCTGCTTGTAGCATCTTCAAATCCCCCTAACCATTTTTGTTTTTATAATTGTTGCAGGCACACCTACCGCAGTTACATAAGAGGGCATATTGGTAACTACAACAGCGCCTGCGCCAATGGTCGTCCATTCTCCTACCAGCACATTTGGTAAAACCGTTGCATTTGCACCAATGTGCACGCCTTGTTTAATGCATACACCACCAGCTAGCACAGCTCCCGGAGAGATATGAGCAAAATCTTCAACAGCATTATCATGCTCGATCACAGCCCTTGTATTAATAATTGTATGTTCTCCTACAACTGCATCCGCGTTGATAACAGCCCCCGGCATAATAACTGTACCATATCCTATCTTTGCACTTGGGCTGATTACAGCTTGTTGATGCACAATAGTTGCGTACAAACTGCTTGGTAGCATTAACTTTTGCATAATTGTTTTTCTCGTTCCATTATCTCCAATCGCAATAACTAGCTTTGCATCCGGATGAACCAATAGTACTGCTTTAACAGCTGAAATTGGACCAAAGTACATACCGCTTGTAAAGTACAGCTCTTTGTAACGATCATCCAGGCAAGCAACAATTGTATGCTCTGCATTATGTGCAACATCTCGAATTACCTTGCTATGTCCCCCAGCCCCAATTAACACCAACTTCATCGCTCTCTCACATTCCCTTCGTTCCTGTAAAGCGTTCTACTGTGACATGTCCAACTTGGCTGATCCCTTCGGATTTTATAACTTTTTTTGCTGTAAGAAATAAAATTTTAAGATCTAGCCAGATGGATTGATTTTCGACATACCAAACGTCAAGTTCGAATTTTTCTTCCCATGATATGGCATTTCTTCCATTTACTTGTGCCCATCCTGTAATACCAGGACGAACATCATGACGACGAGCTTGCCTGTCCGTATAAAGTTCCATATACTCCATTAATAAAGGTCGTGGTCCTACTAAACTAATATCACCTTTTAAAACGTTGTAAAGTTGTGGCAGTTCATCTAAACTATATTTCCTGAGGAATTGGCCGAATGAAGTTAACCTTACAGCATCAGGAAGCAGGTTTCCTGCACTGTCTCGTTTATCTGTCATGGTTCGAAACTTGTAAAGATAGAATGGTTTACCGTACAGGCCAGGTCGCTCTTGTTTAAATATAATTGGGGAGCCTAACTTTGTTCGAACGAGTAAGGATACCACGCCAATAACAATAGAACCTAGAAACAGACCAATAATTGCAGCGGTGATGTCTAGACATCTTTTCATATGTATACACCTTCTTTTGTTCTTATTTCTCTGCTATAACAGCAAAATATACAGGAAGAATACCAACTATACAATGCTGTGCATCCTTACATATACTAACCTTTGAAAAACCGATTTCTTTCATTATCTTCACAACATTATTCTTCATTAAGAACGAACCCTGTTGAATAGATTGTTTTTTTCCTGGTAATAAAGTATACCAAGTTTGTGAATGAAATAACATTTTTCTATTAAATAGATAATCTAATATATATCCTGATCCATGCACAACTCCAAAAAACTTACCGTCTTTATCTAAAGTACGATAAATCTCTTTTAAAACTTGCTTTATATACAAATACTGTAAGGCAACACGACATATAACATAATCAACTGCATGATCATGTAAAGGTAAAACATGTGCATCCATACAATATGTTATTACATGGGGATAAGCAGTATTAACAAAGTCTATATAATCTTGGTTTTTATCTATAGCATAAATTGTTTCTGGTCCTAAAGAAGTTAGGTTATTAATAGTGGCACCAGCACCGCAGCAAAGATCTAATATTCGCTGTCTACCTATCCCTTCTTTCATAAGCAATTGATCAAATACGTTTTCTTCGTAACACTGTCGATAGTGCTCATAGCAAGCATACCCTAATTCTCTATAAAGAACAATCATGTCCGATGATAATATTCGTAAATTTTTTAATGTTTTTACTGTTTCTGGTGAAGGTGCACTTAATGACTGATAATGTACACCTATTTCTTTGCAATAATAGTATGCGACTCCCTTTAATAATGTATGATCCGCTAAAATACGTTGATATAAATTCATTAGCATCTCCTTCATCATCCTAGCTAAAACTCTGTAAACCATTTAATATTGTTACTGTTTCGTAAAAATGCATCATAATAACTTCTCATAGTAGTAAACGGAAATGCAGAGAGAAGGTGTTCTAGCTTTTGATATGTACTATGTACACCATAGTACATCCTTACATTTTCCATAATGTTTGTGCTCCAATAACGTGGATGCCTCACATCCAATTCGTATGGATGGATGTAAAAAACAAATGGTATTTGACTGATATGATAAAGCATTCGCTTGTATATAAAATACGGATATAATCGAAAATATCCTCCACCACCTAAAGGAATAGTATAGGAACCTATCCTTCTAAAGGGTAACATAAATTCATAGAATTGATTCCGTATCTCTATAAAATGATTATTACTTATTATATGCATTTCTGGTTCATATGTTCGTCTCCACGTATTAAGTGCAATACTTGAATCATAAACGTACCCTTCTTGTTGTAATATATCAATAGCCCACGGTGTAATTGAAAAACATGGAGCTCGGTAACCTAACACCTGTTCGCCAATCAAATCCTCTAGTACTATTTTGGCGTTTCTAACATCTTTCCGAAATATATGCGGCTTTTGACGATAAACCAGTTCATGGGCATAGCCATGAGACGCAATTTCATGTCCGTGCTGATGAATACGTTTAATAAGTAAAGGAAGTTGCTTTGCTATCCATCCCAGCACAAAAAAAGTGCCTTTCTGTTGCGTTTTATCTAATAGATATAGCAGCTTTTCCACATTTCTTTCTACGCGTAGCTTATAATTCCCCCATTCCTCTATCTTAATTGTTCTACCGTTAGTAAACCAATCTTCTACATCTACTGTAAAGATAAATGGAGACGACGTATTTTCCATCTATCACACCCCCTTATAAAACAATACCTCATCACCCCTATATACTTATACAAAACATTGTAAACATGGATTGTCTATTGACGAGATTGTTTTTCAACACTATGAGAAAACCGTCACAAATGTGACGGTTTTCTGTTTACAATGTGGTATTGGCAATGAATCTTGTGCTCGCGCTAACATTTGAAGTAATATTATTGAAAACACAATTCGCAAAAGTTACCGTTTTTTCTTTTGTAAGCCAACGCAAATTGATTTTAGTGCTTTCTAAGTAACACTGTGCAATAATTGCAACTGCAGCAGTATCACTTTTTCCAATATTAACGTTTAGAAATGTGCTGTTAGTAGTAACAACATTTCCTTCAAAGTTGACACCAACGTTTTGAAACAAGACATCTTGTACCTGAACACGTCTAGTGTATTGTGGACTTGTAGAACCTAACGCTATATCTCCACCCATTCGACTCGATTTAGCTCTGATAAACTTACAATCACTTATATTACTGCACTCTATATTTGTAGCACCTTCAATAACAGTAAGACTTTCTACTGTTATTGGACGGCCTGCATAATTAGCAGGTGGCTTAATATCTACATCGTAATTTTTAACGTTAATGTTTTTTAGAATTGCACCTGTTACTAATAAACCAAATCCGACCGCTACTGCGTTATCATTTCGCCACTCTCTTTCTACAGTGACATTTGAGATATAACAGCGCCCATAATCAAAACGGCTAATATGAAAGCCCGGTTGACCAGCATCGCTAATGCTAACCGGCTTACCTCCAAGTGTCTCTGAAACTTGAAAACTTGTAGATGTTATATTGACCGTATAATATAATTTATCAACACTAATTCCTGCTGGTACTTTACCAACCCACTGCTCGAAACAAATTTTCGCACCGTTACCCATACCATGAGGTGTATTATAACTAAACGTACTTGTTGCAACATTTACTGTTGGTGGTCCAAAATAACCATATACACTCGATCCATAAAATACACCATTTTGTATTTGACAGTTCTGTACTACGGCGCCGCGTACATCCTGCATCTTAATATTTGCTTTATTACAGATTGCACCGTTTACGAAATTATCACCTTTAATTGTAAACTCACAGCCGATAAATGTGTTGTTAATATATTTAACATACCAGTTGTTCTGATATGAACTGACTCCCCCAACGTTAGAACCTTCAAATATATTATTTTCTACTGTAACATGAATACCGTCAGCATTGACGAAATGGCCACGAGCATTATTGAAGATATGGTTATTATAAATGTGAATTCTCGTGTTAAGTTCAAATCCTTCTCTATTTAATTCCGGCCTCCACGTAGGAATGTTACTTTCTGACCACATGGATTCAATATCAATACCAAACATTGGTGCAATTCCATCAACAGTAACACCATCATCCGCTTTACCAATAGAATGAATCTTATTATTAAACACATATACATCATTGGCGCTACAGAGTGAGATACCTTGACGGCGACAATGGTGCAATTCACAATTATGAATATATACATGTGCTCCCATCTGCTCTTGTGTATATTCTGCAGGGTTTAATTTATATTCCAACCACCCTGTTGAGATGGCATCACCTGTACAATTACTAATATTCACACGTTCAACCTCAATATAGCTTGACCCGAGAATTTCAATACCTTGTCCCCATTCATGGGTATAATTTTCACTATCTATTTTGGCATTAATTTGTGCAATTTGTACATCTGTTAATGGAGAGGATGTAATATCAATTGTAAAAATCATCTTATTTGCGGATTCAATAGGCGCAAACCAACCTCTTCCAGTTGAAGCACTAGGAGCAAACTGCCCATTTGTTCGTGTACCAACAAGCGTTGTCGAAGAAATAGTATCTTTGTATTGAAAAAAATTATAGTTTTTAGCTGTAATTCCTGAGATAGACCATAAGCGAAACGCACGAAGAATTCCTGGAGACGCATATCGATCAATCACTTCACTGCGAATAAAGTTAGGGTTATTATTTAATGTTCCATCCGCGTTCACACCACCACGCATAAACTTTACACGAAGTTCATATATGTGTGACTTTTTATCACCTATAATAGTACCTCCAGAAATCTTTGAATGTTTAATTCCTTTTACATCGAATATACGATACTTTGGTGATGAGGTTGCTTCTAATTGTAAGATACTATTATCATCCATTTCAAAATGCATATTACTCGGCATAACAATTCCAGAAAACGTTGTATCGTCTAGCTTAATACTATATGTTCCTGCTTGTAACTTCACATGTGTATACCCTTGTGCTTTTGCCCACATAATAGCATTATTTATTCCTTTTGTTGTTAAAGTAGATTCAGTCCCATTATTTTTAATGCCCCAACGATCTAATTCAATAATATAGGGCTTACCTCCACTAACAGTGGAAATAAAAGGCTTATCAGCTACCCATTTAGCTTGCGTGCTATTGTAAGTTAATACATCTCCGTCAATTGGAGAATTCGTAGTTAAGTCCACATTACTTAAATCTTCTAGATTAGGCATCCTGTATAACCACACCTTTCTTCTGTTTCTGTATATTATGATTAACAACAGAAAATAGTTTGGGTATATACTTCAGCTTTATAAAATTTACACATTGTACCATAAACATTTATAAAAGCTACAAAGAGTTGTTTATACATGTGCTAGGAATCATCTACTTATATACTAGATTTTATTCCTTTTTGACTCTTTAGCCTTTGTAGCCCTAAGCTTAAAAGTCCTACTAGAATCCCTCGTAGGTATTGAAATTCGTTTGTATTTTTAAAAATCACAACATACAATACATTCGGTACACATATACAAATCATACTTTGTAAGATAAGACCCCACCATCCACCTATCACTACTAGTTGGCTGCTCCAATATGTAAGTATAAATGCAGTAAGACCTACCATTGCATAATACACATATTTGGTAAAATGCGAAAAAATAGACATTTGGAATACATGTTTATAAACTAAATAAGGCGTCAACCAAAAGGGAATTACTAACGAGCTAACTAATGTACCAATAAAAACCCCTATTAGCCCTATTTGTTTGACTAATACAATTGATATAACTAAGTTAACAGCTGCTTGTACCAATGGGCCATATCGATCTGCGTAAAATACCCCCGCCGTTGTTTTTATCGTTGTAATAGCGTTTCTCATCCCTCTCTCATAAAAGGTAAGCATTAGTACAATAAGTATACTTTTACTAAGTAAAAACTTAGAGCCAATCCATAACCTGATAAAGGGATCGAGAATTATACATAATGAAATTGCAAAAAAGGAATAGAGCCAAAAATTAAGAAGCAAGTACACTTTATATACACTATAGACCTTTTCAGTGCTTTCTTTCGCCACTAAATTTCCTATACTGTGATACATGTTGTTAAAGATTTGATAGGTGAAATTACGACAAATCTCAATTAACATGTGATAATTTGAATATAAACCTACAGCTGCGACACTCACAAACGATGAGATAAGAATATTATCTGTTCCGACGATTAAATAGTTTCCTACATTTTGTAGCATAATTGCTTTAATATTTTTAATAATATTTGCCTTTGTTTCTTCATCTAACTTTTCTGTAACCTTCTTTCTTAAAAAAGGATACCTCTTGTTCACCAATTTTGCTAGAATAAGGCTCGTAGCAACTGTGATAACACTGTCAATTGCTAGATATAAAATATAATTCTTTGTAAAGTGTAAAATACCAATCTTCAGCCCTGTAGAAAGAATAGCTGATGCAGAATACATGATTGTAACGATATACCCCTTTTGACAAACGTTTAAAAAGGAATTTTTATGTAAATAAAAGTAAGGAACTACTGTATTAAATAAGAAAATGAGATAGATTACATGCACATTTTCAACGTTAGAATCTTTTATAAAATAATCAAGAAAAGGTAAAAGTGCTAAACCGAGTAAAAAGACCACTACAGCAATTACCAAATAGGCCCTTTTATAGAGCTGCATTAGTACACTGATCTTTTGTTGATCGTTCTCGGCAACAGGTTTGTATAAACTATACATAATACTTGCTCCAATGCCAGCTTCAGCAAGAGAAAGCATTGCTAATATATTAGTTAAAAGGCCGTTAATACCTAAGTATTCTACTCCTAAAGTGTAAATAAACACAGTTCTCGAGATAAAACTTAACGAAGTGATAATAATTTGATTTACAAGACCAGTAGAAATATTGATAAGAGAATGTTTAATTCGCATAGAAACGCCATCCACTCAACATGTTTTTAATTTTCACTAAGGTTACACTAGTAATCATTGTAAACAAAGAAATTTCCATATGTACTGCAGCTTGCTTAAGAGTCACTTCAGATCTAACAAAACTATAATATAGATTGTAATATGACATTTTTCCTTTCCAATTACAATTATGAAATTGTATTTGTTGCTTCAGATACCGCGCCGTTCCTTTCGGACTTTTTGCAAATGTTTGAATCATATTTTGTGTTAAACCATCCTCAAGATAGTTACATATGTAAATCGTTTCGTTAAACCAACGTATTTTATACCCTTCGTAGGCCATTTTTTCCCATACTGTTGCTTCACTAATAAAACGTTCTCCTTCATATTCAGGAAACTTATATTTCTTTAATACATGAGTATAAAACACTTCCGCTTTATCTCCCGTAATCTGAAACTGATTTCGCTCTAATGAAGTCGCATCTATATACTCTCCTGTAAAAGTAGTACCGATAACATCTATTTCGGTACGACCTCTATTCCCAGAAACACCGCAAAAGCCATCCTGATTTTCAATGGTATGGAACCAACTTGCTACTTTTTCGAGTGCGGTTGGTACCAAATAATCATCAGAGTCTACTATAAAGAACACTTCTCCATTTGCTAAGTCTATTGCCTTATTGATCGCTCGATGCTTTCCACCGTTTTCTACTTTATAATATCTTATCGGAAAAAGATTCTTTTCATGCGCCCACTCTGTAAACAACTCTTCCGTATTATCAATTGATCCATCATCAATCACTAACCACTCAAAATTATTATATGTTTGTTTTTGTAATGATTTATATAGATTTTCAACGATATAGCCCCTATTATAGGTTGGAGTAAATACTGTAATTTGCATATAGTGCACTCCCTTTTATTAATTCGCTATAAATATAAAACCATTAAATACCGGTTAAAGTTAAAAGAATATTTGATTAAACGTTAAATATTAAAGCTACCAACACGTAATTAACTTTTATTGTTGTCCATAGCACTTACTGCCCTTATACAGAATCCCTGTGCAAAAGGAAGTATACTAAAGAGCGTAGAATAAACCCCAATATCCTTTGTATCTCCTTGTGAAAAATCAACCGATCCACTTTTTCTTGTTACAGACATTAAATAATGGATAGCTTTCTTATATCCTTGTAAACACTCGACCGAGATATCCTCCAGCTCTGAAGCTGCTAAAAGGAGCCAAGCTAAAGTAGCGGTTGCAGAAGAGTCTGTCACAGATTCCGACCTAGTAACGATCCAATTCCATCCCCCATGCGCTTGTTGCCAACAAAGAGCAACTTTAGCAAACTCTCTTACATACGTCTTGAGCTCTGCTTTATCCATACGATCATGAGGTAATTCCTTCCAAGCATCTACTAACCCTATTGCATACCAACCCAATCCTCTTCCCCACCCGTACAAACCAAGCGGCGCTTCGCTTTTGATATGATACGCATGAGAAGGAATATGTAGTTTGGGATGCATACCGAAGGCGTTATATGCTCTAATCTGCCTTACTGCAAGGTCAACACACTCTAGTTTATCATAAGTTAAACCGTATTTTATTAAGAACGGACAAATAAAACCAATTGTATCTACGTATCGATAATCCTTCATAAAAGTTCGATAGGCAACTGTATCGTCTTCTCCTATATGCTTTTGAATCATCTCCCAGGTAGCATCAAATGCTTTCTTATACTTGTTCGTATCTAAAAAATCTAATTTCATTACCGCATATGCCAGAATAGCACCATCTACATAGACAGGCTCTTTCACCCAATTTCCATCTGTTGTGAATGTCTTGTTAAGATAGCTTTCAATGATATGTTTGTGCTTAGCATCTTGATGTGTTTTCACATACTCTCCTAGGCCCAGCAACAACGCCGCTTCTTGCCAATGCTGGATCGCAGCCTTTGTATAATTCCCCTTCAACATATCAATAACAATTAGTCTCGTATTATCTGTCACTGGGATCTTTGGTGTACGTAAAAGCCATTTGCTACCTTGCTCTATCATTTTTTTCTGCCAAGTACTCGTATTTTCATACCGACCAATATGAATACGAGAGAACCAATCCTTTAATTTTGGTACTACGTCTATTATAAAAATAATACATACAGTAATGAGTACTATGCTACTTATGATGCTCCAAACCATTTTTACCGCACCTTCCTACAATAACTTATCTCTCTATGATTTCATATAACTTTTGTACTTCTGCTTCAGTGCCCAGTTGTTCTTCACTAAGGTTATGTATAACTAACTTTCTCATCTCTTGATCTTGTATAAACTGTTCAATTTTCTCTGCTACATCATGTGCGTTCATATCTGCAATTAAGCCATTCTTTCCGTCATCAATGTGATCTTTCGCAGTTTCAAAATTTGTAATAACAATTGGCTTTTGTAAAATCTTAGCTTCATCAATAGAAATAGATTTTCCCTCGTATCTGGATGTCTGGATATATATATCAGCAGCTTTGATATAAGGATATGGATTTTCTTGTAGCCCCAATAGCTTAATATGATTATGTAAATCTCGAATTGCAATCTCGTTTTCTAAGTAACTCCTCATATTTCCTTCTCCAATAACATACCAGATGATGTGATACCCTTTCTTCACTAGCAAATCTACTGCCTGTAAAGAAAGTTCTAGTCCCTTTTCTTTCGCAAGTCTCCCTACCGAAACTAATGTAGTTCCTTTTGTCGCAGGTAGATTGATACGCTCCTTAGCCATATTTCGTATCATATCAACAGATACAACATTATGAATATAAGTGAATTTTTGATGTTGATTCGGGAATGCTTGCTGTAATAACCGAACTAAATCTTCTGATACAGTCACTATATGACCTAAGGTTTGAAAATAAAAACTTTCTCTTTTAAAATCAATTCCTAACTTATTATAATCGGTATGAATCCAACCAATTTTCTTCTTAGCTGTTACATTATCTACACAAAAATATATTGGGTTTTTCTCCTGAAAACCGATTGCTACATCATATTGTTTAGACGGTGTACCAACCGCTTTAGAGAGATACTTCCATAGCTTTTGCTCAACTACCGCACCATTGCGCTCTTTCTTTGAAAAATATCCTAACATAAGACGGTAAAACAAGATATCAAACTTTCGCTTCTTCAATAATGATGTTGCTGCATCCTTCACCGGCATATCAAAATACTGATAATGTTCAGGTTCTGGCAACAAATGAACTTCTCTTGGCAACTTTTTAAGAAATATTCCATCATGTTTAAATAAAAACAAGTCTACATTGTATTTGTTATAGTCAAAGCATTGTAATAAAGAAAGAAGGGCTTTTTCAGCCCCTCCACAAACTAAATTGTTCATTACAAACAATATATTTTTTTTCATTGTGTCACCTACTAGATAATATCGTACAGCTTTTGAATTTCTTCTTCCGTACCAAGCTTTTCCTTGGCTAAATTGTATGCAAGTTGCTGCCGAAGGGTCTTATCCATTAATTTCTCTATCCCTTGCGCAATTGCCTGAGGAGTCATGTCTACAATTAAACCGTTATGACCATCCATAATTTGATCCTTTGCTGTACTAAAATTCGTCACAAGAATAGGCTTTTGTAAAATTTTCGCCTCATCAATAGCGATAGATTTCCCTTCAAAGCGGGATGTTTGGGCATATATATCAGCTTGTTGTATATACGGATACGGATTGGCCTTTAGTCCCAAAAGTTTCACATGATTTTCTAACCCTTTATTTACAATTAGAGACGTTAATTTCTCTCTTTCTTCTCCCTCACCAATGATATTCCACTGTACATTGTAACCCTTATCCACTAGAATCTTGCATGCTTCTATTGCAAATTCCAATCCCTTTTGATAATGAAGTCTACCAATAGATAAAATTTTAATTTGCTCAGATTGAAACAAGTACGTATCAGCTAAATCTTTTTTCGCCATATTACATATTACTGTAGGAGATACGATATTATATATAACGCGAACTTTATCTTGAACGTCAGGAAAACAGTCGATTAAAATATTTGCACATTCCTCAGATACAGTAACAATATGATTTACTTTCTGGAAATAAGGTCTATCAAAAGTAGCATCCATGCCTAACTTATTATAATCGATATGGACCCAGCCAATAGTTTTATGGGCTTGTACCTTATCAATACAAAAATAGGTTGCTGTTTTTTCAAGAAATCCAATGGCTGCATCATATTTCCCTTCTAAAGTTGGTAACGCATCTGCCATGTACCTCCAGCTATACTGCTCACGAACTGAAACATTTTTCCCTAGTCTACTTTGCATAGAAAATAACACCCGTTTCCAAGCCAATGAAACATTTCCCTTACTTAAAAAGTTTCGTACCGATGAAATTAGTGGTAAAGTAAATGTTTGATAAGATTCGGGTAAAGGTATAATGCGTACTTCTTTTGGTACAAAATCAACAAATAGTCCTTCATGGTGAAACAGAAACAAATCTACCTCATACAAACTGAAATCAATTTGAGACAACAGGTTTACTAAACTTTTCTCTCCGCCCCCAGCAGTTAAACTTGGGATAACAAACAATATTTTTTTCTTCATATTCATCCCCAATCTAGTTCGCCAGCTCTTGTAAATACTCTACCGCTTTATACGACATTTTTTTAATATGCGGGATACTTTGCATAAGTGTTTGCGTGAGCTCCTCTTCCTCCCTTACCATCTCATCAAACTTTGCTTTTAACAGAGCACCATTGGAGATTTGTTCAATATTGAGAACTAGCTTTTCTTCTCCAAAGATATCTTTGGCAATTCCTTTAGATTTCACACTGTACCCAAGCACCATCGTTGGAACATAGTTTGAGTAAGCAGCAATTGTTGCATGTGTTCTGGCACCAATAAAAAATCGCATTCTTGCGATATAACCCTTATATTGAATGGCATTCAAGTTATCCGGTAACAAAATGACTCTGTTGGTATGCTTAAATTCCTGATAATATGCTTGCAGTACTTCATAATCATTATTACCTTCTTGTATTACATGCGGTGTAAGCGCAATTGTTGCCTCAGTTGTATCTAAAATGTGTTGCATCAACTCTCTTACCGCTTGTTGAGAACCTTGATTTTTTTTGTATACTAAAGGACTAAAGTTTAAACCAATTGTATTTCCTTCCTGCCAGCCATTGGGTAAAGGTAGTTCTTCCTTTTCCATTGTAAAAGCTACATCCGCGCAAAGTTGCACATTAGTAATACCTTTATTAATGAGCATATCACGTGTCAATGTTTCTCTGGCTAAGATTAAATCAAAGTTCTTTAAATCTTTTAACTTGCGTTCAGACATGTCCTCTTCTCCGATAGAACAACCCCATAAAACTAGCTTTTTCCCTAAAGATTTTGCCCTTTTATTCACCTCATACCAGCCAGGTTGCTCTCCATAACAGTAATTATCTCCACCAATTGATAGACAGATATCCATGTCTTTAATTGATTCAATAACTTTCCCATGAATTTTGCTTAGCGCGTAAGACTCATCTTTAAATAATTTTACCATGAATGAAGAAATAAACCATGGCACAGAATATTCTTGCAGTGGCTGAGCAGCACCATCATGGATGCCATCTAATTGCTTCAACAATTTATCAGTTTCTGGCTTATCTGATATTAGATGTACTTTTACATCTTCAATTTCCTTTTTCAATAAATCCGTTGATGAACGCACTATCGCTTCACAACCTCTATTTTCACTTCCGCCATGCATGAACATTACAATTTTCATAACTTTTCCTCCGGATCTATTTATTTCTATATCTACTATAGGCTGTAAGAACATATAAACCTAGTACAAGTTTCTTTCGTATCATTTGCAACAATAACTGCTCATATTTAGAGGATTGTTTACTCTCATGTCTGTTATATATAACAAGTGCTTTTATAACTTCTTCGTTATTAATCATCTTTGAAACGTATGAATATCGTCTCAAAAAACTCATATCTTTTGTTGGCGTAAAGTATATATGTGTATAAGATATTACACTCCTAATTAATTTATTAGCCTTTAACTCCTCTACTCTCTTATCCTCGCCTACTATAACATTATCATGATTATGTAAATATACTTCTAAAGCATTTTTAAAATAATCTTTTTGACTAATATTCCTTGTGGCACTTCCTTGTACTTCACGATAGTAATAGTAAGACTTTTGTACATATATTAATGATTTAGCCTTACTAAAGAAACGAAGATTAAACATTCCATCTTCACCTAAATCAATTCCGACTGGAAAACATATTTTATACTCTTCAATAACATTACGTTTATAGAGTTTATTCCAGACTTGATTTAAATCTTCATACTGCAATAAATAGGGGAGAATTTCCTTCTTTATAACACTCGCGTCAAGACATTTTTCCTGTTGAAATGGGTACGTTGTAATGACTGTACGACCTTCTATTTTGCTCTCAAAGTCCGACAAAACAGAATCACAATCACAATACTTTGCCTGCTTGTATAGTTTTGCAAACATATCCTTCTTTACATAATCATCAGCATCAACAAACCCAATATATTCCCCAGTAGCTACGTTCATTCCGTTGTTTCGTGCAACACTTACCCCTTGATTCTCTTGGTTTAACAAAATGATTCGAGCATCAAGTGCTTGATAGCTCTCAATAATTTCTTTGCTGTTGTCCTGTGAACCATCATTGACGAATATGAATTCACAATCATATAAGGTTTGCTGTAGTAACGACTCGATACATTCATTGAGATATGTAGCAGAATTATAAACAGGTATAATGACACTTACTTTAACCATGTTGCACCTCCCTACTTATCAAAAATGATTAATTAATCATGTCATACAGCTTATCTAATTCATAGCTATTACTATAATCTCTACTCTTCACATACTGACTTAGCTTCTCACGTAGCTCACTTTGTAAATATAGACTTTCAATTGCTTCAGCAAGCGCCTCTACATTACCCTCACATATCATTCCTTCTAATAGATGATTCAGCTGACTTTTAGCCGTAGGATAGTTTGTAATCAGAATCGGCTTTCCTAATATTTTTGCTTCTGTTACAGTTACAGCTTTTCCTTCATATCTAGATGGCTGGACGTAAAGATCACATACTTGTATGTATGGATATGGATTTAATTGCTTCCCAAGAAGAACAAAAGAATTCTCTAAGTTAGTACCATGAATCAATTGACGTAATGCTTTTTCTTCACCACCATAGCCAACAACATACCATTTGATATTCGTATAACCTTTATTATGAAGCAATCTCAGTGCTTGAATAGCGTTATCAAATCCCTTAGCATGAGAAAGCCTCCCAACAGATACTAAATAAAATTCCCCATTCTTTTGCAGCGGTAGCTCAACGTCCTCACAGGACATATCCTTTATAAATTGAGGAGAGGTAATATTCTCTATCACCATTACCTGTTCTATTAGCTCAGGGTACGCAGTTAAAAAAGCATTTTTACATTCTTCCGAAACCGCAACAATACAATCAAACTTTGACCACATTTCCAAGTCAATAGTACGTTGTACTTCTAAAGTGCTGTAATCGGTATGAATCCAAGCAATTTTCTTTTTCGCCTGTACTTTACTTGCTACAATATCATGGGGCCAAGCATAACTAATTGCAACATCGTATTCTTTTTGAAAGTACGGGAGAACCCTCATCGCATATTTTGATACCAGCTGCATTTCAACATAGCCCGATCCCTCATGAAACCCGTATTTGTGTGCTATCTTATTACCTATCAACTTACTGATTACTCTAATAGCAGGTATAATCAAATAACCATCCTGAATACTTTGCTTAATAGACTTTCGAAATGTCGTGTATGCCTCAACCTCTGGCAATACATTGACTTGTGCTGGAATCAATTTTATAAATTCTCCAACATGATGACAAATAAACAAATCAACGTGATACTGTTCATAATCAAACGTATGTAACATATTAATAAGACTTCGTTCTGCGCCGCCAATTTCCATATCATACATGGTAATTAGAATTCTTTTCTTCATTGCATCTCCCTTATTAGCTACTCTTTTCAGCATAATTAATATATATATTTTCCCGCTTATTAACGAAGAGTGTGTGAGCTGGCACATTGCCCTTTACTACACTTCCTGCAGCTATTACTGCGTGATCACCGATAACTGTATCTCTTAAAATAACAACATTAGAACCAATCCACACATGATTACCTATTTTCACTTCACCTTTTAATAAATGTTCCTCTGCAAAACCTTTATAATTGTGGTCGTGATCATTAATTGAGACATTAGGTGCTATTTTCGTATATGCGCCAATTGAAACCTTATGAATGCAGTTAATATTACAATTGTCATTAATAAAGGTTTTGTCTCCTATCTCTAATATTCCTTCACCGTCCATACGAATGCTAATGTTTTTTCTCATAAACACAAACTTACCAATTGTAATGCTCGAATGTTTATTAAATATCTCTAACTTACTATTTGTTTGCAAAAAGAATATGGAAGCTTTTATATTTTTAAAATATAAGAGTTTAAAAAAAGCACCCCGCATTGCTGCAACAAGATATGATATATTCATTAATAACGCAAAATATAATCCTCTATTTTTCCTCTCGTTATTTAACGTACATAGTACTTTTTGTATAATCATTACAATCGCTCCCTTAGTTTAGCGATATTGTCCCCACCTATGCATTTTGCCAGCACCTTCTTCATATTCCCCTTGATTCGAACTGTAAAGGGTAACCAACTCTTATAGAAATGATGCATTGCACATGTGTCTTCTGTCATAAGTGTTCGACAATTGATGTAATCATAAGGCGAAAAGAATGTCTGAGGATAAAAAACACCGATTTTTTCTATTTCTTGGTATGTTCCATCCAATCGTAACCCCTGTTTTTTTAAGATGTCACTCACAATAGCTACATTAGTAAGTTCATCATGACTTCCATCCTCTTTTAAGAACATTTTACTAGTATATGAATCTAAAAATCTTTTAATAAGAACATTTCCTTTTGCCGCACCAATCGTGCTTGTCGCAATATAATTTGCTTGCTCAAATCCCCAAAAGGAATCATGCATCAAAAATCGATCGAATGGCCGAAATACCTCTACATCCGTATCAAGATAAATTCCGCCATACTCATATAACGCATGAACTCTCACATAATCACTTACAAATGCAAATTTCCGGCATTCATACGCTTGTTGCACATATGAGTTACACGTTATATCAAAGTTATCTTCATTCCATTCCATAATTTTATAATCTTGTAAAACAGACTTCCATGAGGCTATGCACTTTTTTACTATTTCAGGTTTGTCACCGCGACCAAACCAACAGTAATGTATCACTTTTGGAATCTTGTTATTATCCATTGCTGCCCCTCCAAGATTTATGTTCTACTACAATGAGAAAAAATCACTCTTATAAACCATTCGTAATGCAATTACTTGCTCAAAAAAGTGATATAAAAAATAAAATAATAATATGCTGTAGTAGACCAATCGTTGATTATTTGATGCAAACAGTTTGACAACCCAGGATACTAAGATTAATTGATAAAGTCCAAAGTAAATTGTAAACCTAGCGAAAATCCAGTTTTGAGTTGCGACAATCATGAACATAAATCCTATAAGAGCCATATTTACAATATAATCACTTTTAGAAAACAACTCTCTTAACCTTTCTCTTCCTAAGAAAGCAATAAATAATGGGACTGCATCTACCATCACCCTGACAATGTTAGCGCCGCCTTCATTAAAGTTGCCGTATTCCCCATATTGCGTATCTCCTATTAAAGAAAAAAACAAATCAGAAAATTGATTAAATCCTATTACAATTAGCAAAGCAACCGATAACAAAAGAAATGTCATCTTAGTCCATGCTTTCGTACGAACAATAAAGTAAATGGGTATTAAAACTAGTGCACTCTGATGAATTGTAGAAGCAAACAGTATCACTAAAATGTATTTCTTCCAATTACCGCTCAATAGGTACTTTGTTGCAGCAAAAATAATAGCTGCTGCTAAAAACTGTCTTATACCGTTCATAGAAACTGTAAACAATCCGCTAGTAATATACACGTATAGACTAAGCTCCAGCATTCTAGAATACTTATACAACGTCATAACAATTAAAACATTTGTAATTAAAGCTGTAGTAAAAAGAAGAATTTGTGAATCTTTAGATATTTGTTGCAACAACATTTGCAACAAACCAAACCCCATATCTTTATTTGCTATGATATGTTCCCATGTAAACTCTGTATGTTCATATGTATGCATATAAAAAAAAGTATCACCAATGTTATTTCGTAAACCGGACACCAATACTAATGAAGACAAGGCAAATAATGAAAGTAGAATGTTTGGTTTAACAACATTGTGACCTACAAGTGCTGGTGCAGAAAAGTACCTGGCTAGGGAGGCAAACACGAATACAACTATTAAATTTAACCAAAGCATTGTCAATATAAAAACCTCCCTTCTTACTTTATTACGCCTTTTTCATAACCGTTTTTCGACTTGTATTTTGAATATATATGTATAATAATAAACCAATAGGTGTTGCTAGTACTGTACATACTTTACAAGGCGATTCTAATAAAAAGCGATAATTTTTACTAATTAAACTACTAGAGACATAGTGCGCACATTCTCGTAATCTATCTTTCCAGGTCGGTGCATACTGCATAGCCACTTTTCGAAAAAAGGAAAAGCCACGTGGATTCTTTTTATATTGATTAATAATATTCATGCTAGATCCATCTTCTAAATATTCTACATGACACAGTACTTCATTCATCAGTAATAAAGTATATTGCTGGTCAATTAAAATATATTTGTAACTAAGCGGACAGTATTTTTCGTTTTCAAATACGGGATACGGTGGTATTTGCTTTGTAATATCCGACCTGTAGACGAGTTTTTTGTCGCCCTTAACCCCATGAATGCTATATAGTCCCGACAAAGTAAAAGCCTTTATTTGATCGGGTAATTTTGTACCTATAATTCTTCCATCAGGCGTTGCATCTAAACCTACAATTCCTGCGTACCTGTCACTCTTATTACTTCCCCAAAAATAAACAATTTTTTCAACCGCATCATCTGGCATGTAGTCATCGGAGTCTATACAGACATTTAACTCTGTATCTATTAGTTGATAAGCTGTATTATGTGCACCATGCATGCCTTGATTTTCCTGGTAATGATATACAATAGGAATATGATTTTCATCTATCCACTTTTGTACTACACCCTTTGTATTGTCCGTAGAACCATCATCTATAATTAGCCATATAAAATCCTTACTTGTCTGACGCTTCAAACTTTCGTAGCATAGGTGTAATGTATAAGCTCGATTAAATGCAGGTGTAAAAACAGTTAATGTTGGCTTCATATATTCATTCCTCCATGTAAGTTTAACGTGAACTGTAATGACTTACATAATAGTCTGAGAGCCATTGAGACATGGTCGTTGTATCATATCCTGTCTCTTTCAAAGTACGAGCCGTCTCAAAACGATGTACAGGCATCGATAAAATATGTTGCGCCCATTTATCAGCACTCTCTTTTAAACTTTTGAATTGTACAATCCCGGTTACATTACTTTCTGTTGTAATATTATTTGAAACCACGCAAGGCAATCCCGCTGCCTGTGCTTCCACTAAAACAACCGGTAATCCCTCAAATAGTGAAGGAAACAGAAATAAATCAAACCCTTGTAAAAGATTTGCAATATCTTCTCGTACACCTAAAAACCTGACATGTTCTTCTAGACCCAAATTCCGTACCTTCTCCTGTATAGAGGGGCGTAACTCTCCGTCTCCAATCAACACAAGTAACACATTTTCATTTTTTTTATGTATAGCAGCAAAAATATCAATTAAAAATTCATGATTCTTCTGTCGATTGAATCTTCCCACATGGCCAATTACAAACTTTTCTTCTGCTTGTAATTCTGAGCGAATCTCTTCTCTTTTTAATGGATTATAACTAAATTGTGCTACATCAACGGCATTATTTAGTACTTGAATATGGGACACATGTTTCCCAAACAACCATGTACCGGCACGTTCTGAACAGGCGAAATATTGATTTGGTGCGCCTTTCATTACCATTCTTGCATATAAACGAAACGGAAGCTTGATATCAAACCCAAGATCACTCAAATGACTATGAGCAATACGACACTTAACACCGGCACGCTTTGCTGCTCGTAACACAAAACTACTATTCTCATTGTTATGAGCATGTACAATTTCATACTCGGTATGCTCTTTAAAAAATTCAGCTAACATTCGAAAATATTTACGATAATTACCAGGTTTGATAGCAGGCATACGATAAATTCTTCCGCCAAGACTTGTAATTTCTCTATCGTAATGCCCCTCTTCCGAACGATGAACCATAAAATCAAATTGAATTTTTCTACGATCTACTTTTCGATAGTAATTCATTAGCATCGTCTCCAATCCACCGCGGTTCATCACGGTTACCACTTGGAGAATTCGAATTGGCTTCAATTGTCTCACTCCTATCGTACTCTTATTCTGAGCCATTCAATCGTAATTAACATGGTGTAAAAGACTACGGAGAGTCTGTATTTCGCGCATCCATAAAAAAACTTCCAAATGATAGGAAGATAGCTTGTATCCAATTGTTTAAACGAACGCTGAATACGAGAATTTCGTAAGATGGCCCTAACTTCTAATAGTTTCTTTAAGGCTGTGGCGTTATTTGTTTTACTTATTGTATTTAACCCCAATCCTAAAACGTTTAAACTAATACGATTGTCTAATGCTTGATAATACTTTTCTTCCATGTTATGAGATTTTAAAATATCTTCCATCTTATCAAACAGTACAAACCAACGCTCAATCAACTTTGGCTTGTAGCCACTTGTGACAGATGTCTCATTTCCTTTCCAATAATGATAAAACGGAGTATTAATGAAAACAAATGTTTCGGCATTACAACTTACTTGTAAGTTGAATAACGTGTCTTCATTAGTTCCTATAATTTGCAAATCAGTAAATAAAACCCTTCCGTTCTTAATGCAGTTTGCTCGATACAACTTATTCCAAATAGTTCCCCAGGCATCTATCATGTCAGGTTGTCCTATTTCTTGATGTATAGGTCCAATCAATCTCCTCACAACATGCTGTTTTACTTCATTCCCTTGGTAAATCACAGGAGAAGGTAACCGAAAATCTTTGACTTTCGAATGTGTTTCGAATTCACGTACATATGTGCACATCACAATATCAGCATGGTGTGTAATCGCTTCACGATATAATGTTTCGTACATAGTATCGTCTATCCAATCATCGGGATCAACAAATCCAATGTACGGTGCTCGTGCTACTTGTAGTCCAGTGTTTCTAGCTGAAGAAACACCACCATTCTCTTTATCTATCACTTTTATACGTGTATCAAGTGCAGCATAGTGTTGTAAAAGTGATAAACTTCCATCAACTGATCCGTCATTTACTGCAATAATTTCAATATCTTGTAATGTCTGATTTAAGAGACTGTCCATGCATCTACTCAAGAATTTCTCCATATTATAAATAGGCACGATAATACTTACTTTCGGTTCCATTTCTTCCCTCCGTATTAAACTGATCGTAAATATCACATAGTTCGCGCTTGACGGATGAAATAGCATATTTCATGATGATTTGCTGATTTTGTTTCCCCATTTCATTTACTAGCTCTGTAGATTGACTAAGCTTATAAATATTTGTTGCGAATTTCCTTACATTTTCTTCACTTACAATATATCCATTCACTCCATCATGAACAAGCTCCAAATGCCCCCGATTCGCAGTTGCCACTACAGGCAATCCGCATGCCATCGCTTCCATGATATTGACGGGTAACCCTTCTCGAAGGCTGGACGCAACTGCAATATCGCAAGCTGGTAGCACTTGATCCAAGTCGTTACGATAGCCAAGGAAGTCTACATTCTCCTCTACCCCTAGTTTCCTCGCTAGTTGTCGACATTGTTCCTGCAGTGGTCCGATACCCGCTAGTAACAGACGTATATGCGGCACATCGTTTTTTATATGCGCCAGTACTTGTATAAGGAGTTGTTGATTTTTATTACGATTGAATTCAGCCGCATAAAATAATAGAAAGTCTCTCTCTTGATAGCCAAGTTTTTCACGCAAAGCAAGTTTCCTTACAGAATCAGCTGGTTGAAACCTTGTTGTATCAACCCCTACGCCATGTACATGTACCACTTTGGAAGCATGTAAGCGTTGTGCTAAAACATAATCTTCCTGATTAATGGTAATTAAACAATCCGTATAGTGAGAGAGTATCTTTTCAATCGGATAATATAATAGCCAATGCCAAAAAGGCGCCCCTTTACAAAAGTGAAAGCCGTGTGCTGTATAAAACACATTAGTTCCAAATTTACGCGTGTGTCTTGCCGCTAACCTCGCCAACATACCGCCCATTGGTGTATGTGCATGAATGATTTGAAATTCGTTTGTATGTATCACTTGATGTATTTCACGATATGCTTTTATGTTTGCCAAATGAAATGGTGAACGTTGAATTGATAGATAATACCGCTTGTCCGTATATGGTAACTCCATGTCTCCTGCTGCAGCGACATGTACTTCCCAACCGCGCTCTTGAAACCATCTCATATACGGCAAATGAAATGCTTTAAAGTGAAAATCTACAGTCGCACAAAATAGTATTTTATTTGGCATTTTCATCACCCTGTTTATATATTAGGTCTTTCTGATTTTTATCCCATAACAGACATTTTATGCTCGCGTTTATTTGCTAGTAAAAGTACTTGTTCACGAATTTGCTCTTGAGACAACGTATGATAGGAATGAACAATGTGATGGATTTCATCAATATAAAGATTTGACGTTTTTCCTATATAAATTTTTGGATGAATTTGTTGCTCGTGCACCTCATCGGTTTGTAAAAGTTCTTCATACAATTTTTCTCCAGGTCTAATGCCACTATATTGAATCTCAATATCTTCTAAAGAGTGACCGGATAATTTAATTAGATTTTTTGCTAAATCTACAATTTTTACAGGATCGCCCATATCCAGCACAAAGATCTCTCCACCCTTGGCTAATGCTCCCGCTTGAATCACAAGTCTTGATGCCTCAGGAATGGTCATGAAATAGCGTTCCATGTCAGGATGGGTAACAGTGATGGGGCCACCATTTTGAATTTGCTTTTTAAATAATGGGATCACACTCCCACGACTTCCAAGCACATTTCCAAATCGAACAGCAACAAACCTAGTGGAGCTTGTTTTATCAAGATGCTGAATTATCATTTCCGCCAACCGTTTCGTCGCCCCCATAACGCTAGTGGGATTGACTGCTTTATCGCTTGAAATCATAACGAACGTTTCTACACCGCACCAACTCGCCGCTTTAGCAACATTTGTTGTTCCAATTACATTATTCTTAATGGCTTCCTCGGGGTTTCGTTCCATCAATGGTACATGCTTATGTGCAGCTGCATGATACACAACATGCGGTTGGTGTTTACTCATGACATCTATCATCTTCTTATCATCTTGAATGTCTGCAATTTCTGTGATGAACACGATATCACTGTTTTTGTACCGTTCCTTTAATTCCATTTCAATAGAGTAAATACTATTTTCACCGTGTCCAAGCAAAACAAGTTGCTTCGGCATAAACGTTGAAATTTGCCTACATATTTCAGAGCCAATTGATCCTCCTGCACCCGTTACCAAAACTGTTTTTCCTGTAACTGATGCAGATATGCTTTGCATATCAAGTTCAATTGGATCACGACCTAATAGATCCTCTACTTGCACATCACGAAATTCATTCACGGACACTTTACCTGTTACAAGATCTTCTAGCATCGGAAGGATTTGTGTTTTCGCATTTGTTTTGCAGCATTCTTTGAAGATGACATTCAATTCTCTTTTTTGAAGAGAAGGAATAGCAATTACAATGTGCTCAATATCAAAATGTTCTACTGCCATAGCAATAGAACCGACCCCGCCCACGACTGGTATACCTAAAATGTCCAGTCCATGTTTTTTCGGATTATCATCAATAAAGGCTACAGGATAAAGTGTGGCATCTTTTTGATGGAGTTGTCTTGCAATCATCGTCCCAGCCGCACCGGCACCGATAATTAACGTACGCTTTGCACTCGTTCCCTGATTCATGTAAGTATCTCGGTACATACGCCATATAAAGCGAGACCCGCCGATAAGCATAATGTGTATCATCCAAGTAATAATGAGCAGGCGAAAATGTGTTTCATGTATAAAAACTCGTTGCATAACGGCTGTTGTGAAAATAGACAAAGTAACAGCTTTAAAAATACCTAATAACTCACCAACACTGGCATATTCCCATGCTTTTTTGTACAACTTGTACCTGAGTGCATATACATGATGACTCATCAGCAATGTAATGGCACTAATTACAATAGGCATCGTAATGACTTGCAAACTTGCGTTTACCAGAAAATGACCGAAAAAAATAGTCCCCATAACGATTGCCGAATCCATGGTAATCAGCGCAGTCATTCTTTGTTTGTACGTCATAAAGAACTCCTTCCTGAAATATAATAAAGTTTTTGCCTGCAGCACCCTGTTTCAAGGTGTTCCAGGCAAAAACTTTATAAAATACAGGGCATCGAACCCTTCCTCACGCCACACTCTCGACGATGAACGTCTAAGGCAACAGCCCACAGCATAACCGAGTGCCTCCATTGCTAAAGGTTAGGAGACATCACCTTATAAAACAGTACATATTTCTCTAATATAAACTATAGATTTTTAATAACGGAATACTCTTATCATAAAAATGATTTTTTAGCTTACACAAGTCTATGTTCTTAAAAAAGAACATAGACTTGTGGTTCAAGCTATATGTATTACTTATGATTCAGTACAGCACCTAAAAGTTTACTGTTGGCGAATCCTAAGATACGCTGCGCTTCTTTAGCGGCTTCTGCATCTGTATGATTGCTTTTTATAACCAGTACAACACCATCGCATTGATTTGCCAATACATTTGTATCGGTTACCTCTAAAATAGGGGGTGTATCAAATAATATAAAATCATATTGTTTACGTACCATATCAATCAGTTGTTTCATTGTTGGCATACTCAAATGTTCTGCTGGATTGTGAACATACGGACCTGCTGTTAATATATGCAATCCCGCAATCTCAGTTTCTTGTAGCGTTGCTTCGTACTTTGCTTTTCCTGCTAGAATGCTCGTTAATCCTGTACTGTTATCTGCAGCAAAGATGATATGTAGTTCCGGTTTTCTTAAATCAGCATCAATCAGCAGCACATTTTCTCCCTGCTGTGCCATTGAAACTGCAATGTTGGCAGCTACTGTTGTTTTTCCTTCCCCATAACTAGGTGATGTAATAATAATGGTTTTTTCTTCTTCTGCAGAGAATTGTAAATTTGTTCGAACTAAACGATACTGCTCAGAAACCTTAGAATTTGGCGCCGTATACGACACAGGCTTTTTATTATGAACCAATGGATTCCCCCCTCAGTGCTTCAAGGTGCTTTTTGCTGTACTTATCAGACGTGTTTTGACGAGTGTTTTTAGACACACTTCCCAATACAGGAACACCCAGTAGCTTCTCAACATCTCGCTCAGATTTAATTGTATCATCAAAGGAATCTAACAAGAATACTAAACCAATGCTAAGTACACAACCCACTAACAGAGCCATGATAATGGTAGATACATGATTTTGGTTAATAGGCATCGGATAAGGAGACATTTCAGCCTCGGCAAGAATTTGTACACCGCTAAAGTTCATAATGCGCGCAACTTCTTCTTTGTAAATCGTGGCTGTAGCATTCACGATATCCACTGCTCTAGCAGCAATTGGATCAACTGCGGTAATGATAACAATTTGGGATCCTTGTAGATTTTCTGTACTAATTTGCCCACTTAACGCACCTAGTGATTGTGGCAAGTTAAGTTCTTGTGCAACACGCTGCATCACAACCGGTTCTTTAATAATAACGCGTAATGTATTCATTGCTTCAGGTGTAGCCTGAATTAGAATTCGTGCTGAAGAAGCGTACAATGGTGTTTTTAGGTAGAATGTATATATAGTACCGACCAGTCCTGCCAATAGAGTAAACACGGCAACAACCATTATTCTTCTTTTAATAACGTTGAACAGGCTTTTTAAATTAATCTCTTTTTCCATGGTTCCCTCCGTTTATTATTTTTTGTACGTACAAACCACCAGCATCTCCGTGTATATTCCCGGTCGGTCATGTTATGGTTGAAGGCGGAACTGATTTCAATAACCATAATATATTCATGTACTATATCATTTTAGTTCTTTATAGTGAACAGGTCAATATAAATTATCAGAAAAAACATATACAATTTCGATGTGATAATTGATAGATTATATGATTTTTACACGTTTCCTATCATACTCTGTTCTTATACCGTTCTTAAAAAGATACAATTTTCATATAAAACAAAGAAGACGCATTTGCGTCTTCTACACCCACCACATTTGAGAAGGTTGTTCTTTAATTAAAACCGCTGACAGATTTGTTACCGCTCGCTTAAAACCTTCTTCAATCGACATGATTGGGTCCTCATGTTCAATACTCACAACATAGTCATAGCCATATGTGCGCAGCATGCTCATCATATCAGACCATTCTTGTAGACTATGACCGCAACCGACAGAGCGGAATGTCCATGCGCGTGTTTGCACACTGCCGTACGGCTGCATATCCGTTAAACCATACATATTGACATTGTCCTGATCGATATAAGTGTCCTTTGCATGAAAATGATGAATGGCGCCTTCTTTTGCTAAAATTTTAATAGCAGCTACTGGGTCAATGCCTTGCCACCATAAGTGACTTGGGTCAAGGTTAGCACCAATTGCGTCGCATGTTGCTTCACGAAGCTTAAGAAGGGTATAGGGTGTATGCACTAAAAAGCCGCCGTGCAGTTCTAAACCAATTTTTACGTTACGCTTCTTCGCAAATGCACCTACTTCTTTCCAATACGGTATTAGTTTTTCTTCCCACTGCCAGCGAAGTACATCATTGTATTCGTTTGGCCAAGCCGTTACCGGCCAGTTCGGGTGCTTAGCGCCTTCATGGTCGCCTGCTGTTCCTGAGAAGCAGTTCACCACCGGCACTTGTAGCAAAGAAGCTAACTCAATTGTTTTTAGTAGCGTTTCATGCGATACTTGGGCAAAATCTGTGTCTGGTGAAATCGGATTACCGTGACAGCTGAACGCACTAATAGTTAAACCGCGTTTGTCAATTTCATGCATGTATGCTTTGCGCGCCTCTTCACTTGCAAGCAATCCATCAAGGTCGCAATGTGCACTACCCGGATAGCAGCCCGTGCCAATTTCAACCGCCTGTAATCCTGCTGCTTGCACCGTATCCAGCATATCTGTAAATGATTTATCGGCAAATAGTACCGTGAACACTCCCAATTTCAAATGATTCTCCCCCTTTACAATTGTCCTGCACTTTCATAAATAGCATCAATAATTTGCGAAACCTGTAATGCTTCTTCCGGTTTTACAACAAGCTCAGCTTTTCCCATGCAAGCTGCTAAAAAGTTAGCCGCCTGCGGTATGCTTGGATCTTCTTCTCCTGGAATCCACGCCGCTTCGCTGTTAAACAGCATACCGTGCTTAGCACCGTACCATTCAAACGGAAATACGTTGAGACCGCCCGCCGTGCCTGAAATACTAATGTGCTCCGTATCTTGCTTAATATTCGCCGCCCATGAGGTCTCGAGCAATAACGAGGCGCCATTTTCAAATGTAATGTACGCTGTTACGTGATCATCTACATCAAACGTTTCATGATTGAATGAACCCCATTGATTCACCTGTCCTGGCGTTTTGCTGAGTACATTATAAGTGCACCCATTTACCGTCACATGCTTTGGATTACCCATTAACCAAATAGCGCTGTCCAAAAGATGACAGCCATAATCAATTAAGCTACCTCCGCCCTGCAACGCTTTGTTAGTAAACACGCCCCAACCGGGTACTTTGCGGTAGCGAAGCGCTTGTACCCGCGCCACAAGCGGTGTACCGATTTCTCCTTCTTGCATAAGCTTTTTCGCAGCCTGCAATTCTTTCATGAAGCGGTAATGATATGCAATGGCAAGTACTTTACCGCTTTTTTTAGAGGCAGCAAGCATCGCTTCACACTCTGCCGCAGACAATGCCATCGGCTTTTCACATAATACATGCACACCAGCTTCCAGCGCAGCAATGGAAATTTCCGCGTGAAATTTATTCGGCGTACAAATACATACTGCATCAACTTCCGTAAACATATCCTGGTAATTCTCAAATACGTGTGGAATGTTAAATTGTGCTGCCGCTTCTTTTGCTTGTACCATATTCACATCGCTCAGCGCCTTCACTTGACACAAGTCAGACAGCTGTAAAAAAGCTGGGATGTGGCGCCCTTTGGCAATACCACCCACCCCGATGATACCAACTCGAATCATACTGTCACCTTCACAATTTGTTTTGTTTCATTTGACTCCAGTGCAGCTAGAATAACTGCTAACGATTTCATACCCTCTTCGCCAGAAATAGCCGGCTCTTCATCGTTGAGAATCGCGCCAACAAACTTTTCAATAACAAGAGAGTTTCGCTGTCCACCAGACTCATTTGTTTGAATTTTGCCAAGCTCATATTTGACCGTTTCACCCGTCGCATACTGTACAATCAAGCCATACGTACTGTCATCTTCTATGCGAAGCAGTGCTTTTTCACCATAAATAATAGTAGAGTTATCTTCGCGGCGGTATGACCAGCTTGCCGCAAGGGTACCAATGATTCCACTCTCCGTTTTTAATACACATACTGCTGTGTCATCAACATCAGCAAATTCTTTTGCTGTTGTTTCTACAAAGGCACCAACCTCTGTAAATTCCTCACCGAGTACATAACGCAGTAAATCTGTTTTATGAACACCAAGGTCTCCCATTGCACCGAGAAATGCTTTTTCCTTTTGGAAGAACCAGCTCTCTTTACCATCTACGCTCCATCCCTCAGGTCCCGGATGACCAAATGCTGTGCGGAAGCTATAAATTTTACCGACTTCTCCGTTTTGAATCAGCTGACGCGCTTTTTCATGAGAAGCGACAAAACGTTGATTGTGCGCAATCATAAGCTTTTTCCCGCTCTCTTTTGCTGCAGCAATCATGGCCTGTGCCTCTTCCTTCGATGTTGCCATTGGTTTTTCACATAATACATGTACCCCTGCACGCAGTGCCGCGATGGTGATTGATGCATGTAAGTAGTTTGGTGTACAAACGCTCACTGCATCTACGTGTGCAAACAGATCTTCATAATTTGTGTACGCTTGTACACCATACTTTGTCGCAATTTCTTCAGCTCGCTCTGATACAATATCACAGACTGCTACTAACTCTACTTGCTCATTTGCTGCGTATTCCGGTAGATGGCGATGCTGTGCGATGCTACCACATCCAATAACTCCCACTTTTAATTTCATCATAACTTCCCCCTTATATGTTTTACAGCTTTTCAAGCGGTTTTGCATTTCCGTAAACAGGTCGATTACGTTCTGTTGGTGCCGCCCATTTTACACCATTTGTAATGACGCGCTGAATCTCTTTGTTGTGATATGTTGGATATGTTTCGTGACCAGGACGGAAGTAAAAGATTTTCCCGTTGCCGCGCTTATACGTACAGCCGCTGCGGAATACCTCGCCGCCTTGGAACCAGCTCATAAATACTAGTTCGTCAGGCACTGGGATATCAAAATGCTCACCGTACATCTCTTCCTGTTCAAGCTCAATGTATTCACCAATTCCATCAGCAATTGGATGAGACGGGTCAAGCACCCACAGACGCTCTTTTTCACCAGCTTCGCGCCATTTCAAATCACAACTTGTTCCCATTAATTCTTTAAAGATTTTTGAGAAGTGACCAGAGTGAAGAACAATCAATCCCATACCATCTAGTACACGTTGCTGGACTTTTTTTACAATCTCATCAGACACCTCTTCGTGCGCGATATGTCCCCACCATACGAGTACGTCTGTAGCTACAAGTACCTCATCTGTCAAGCCGTGTTCTGGCTCATCAAGTGTTGCTGTCCCTACTTGCATACCCGCTTCTTGTAAGAATGACGCAATAGTTGTATGAATTCCTTGTGGATATATTTCTGCTACAAGCGGATTTTTTTGTTCATGTCGATTTTCATTCCATACTGTTACACGCATATAAGCACCTTGCTTTCTATGTATTTGATGATTCTCTAACAACGAGTTCAACCGGCAATTCAATATGCTTTGTCTCTTGCGGGCGATCTGTGATGACATCAATTAATGTTTGAGCTGAGAGCGACCCTTTATGAAATACATCCTGCCGAACGGTTGAGAGTTCAGGTGATGTATAACTGCTTACCGTCAAATCATCAAACCCCACAACCGCAATGTCTGTCGGCACTTTCTTCCCCCTATCTTGTAGCGCTTTCATAATTCCGAGCGCCACCAGGTCAGAAGAAGCAAATACAGCTGTGACATCGGAAGAACTAAGTTTCTCACCTATTTTATATCCTTCTTTAAAAGTACTGTATTTTGCCGTTAAATGAAGGGCTTCTTTTACGTTTCCACGATACAGTGCTCGTTGGTAACCAATATAACGTCTTGCATCAACAGGGCTATTTTCACTATGAGCTACATAAGCAATTTTGGTATGCCCTTTTTGCAACAAGTGCTGCCCCGCTAAAAATCCCCCCTCTTCATCAGCGATACGAATGGTATGAAAATGATCAGCATATTCCTCATACGCATCGATAAGCAGAATAGGGATAGATAACGCTTTCATTTCTTCATGTAAATGCTCCGGAAACATACCGAGAAAGATAATACCGTCAAGATTGCGTTTAGCAATCCAGTTTTTACACTCTTCCGCTTTATTCACACCCGTAATTAAAAAGTCATATCCATTTTTGCGAGCGACATATTCAATACCACTAATAAACTCACTATAATATGAATTCTCTTTAAAAATGGGAGCGAGTGTATCTTCGATAAGCGGCATAACCACACCAATCATATACGATCTGTTTTTTGATAAACTGACGGCAGCAAAATTGGGCTGATATCCAAGCTCTGCAATGGCCTGTTGTACACGCTCCTTTGTTTCCTCAGATACCTTTTGAATACCATTCACGACATATGAAACACTGGCTACGGAAACGCCGGCATGCTTCGCAACATCTCGAATTGTAACTTTTTTCTTCATAAAACCTCCGGTTAAACGGTTAACTTAAATGCAATTTATATTATAAATGAAAGCGCAATCATATGTCAAGATATGTCTGCTTTCTATTACTGCATGCTGCAGGATAAGAAAAGTGAAGACACTCCCAAATTTATATTGTTCATTTAGTTGCACTCTCATCATTAGTACATACACTTATCTAATTCCTCTAAAGAGGCACTTCTTTTACGAACAACCTTCATATATTTACATATCAAGAGGCATATACTGAAATTATGAAAAATATTCTTTTTCTTCCATCTACTATGCTATGATAGTAGTAAATCTAGAAAGGAGTTCTTACATACTATGGAACTAATTTTAAATTTTCTCTCTTATGCAGGTATTGGCATTGCGATGTTATTTGTTGGTTTACTGATGTTTGAAATTACCACAACAACAAAAGAATTTAAACTTATTGGTGAAGGGAATCAAGCAGCTGCGATGTCACTTGGGGGTAAACTCCTTGGTTTGGCATTTGTTCTTGGTTCAGCTATTGCTAACTCTGTTTCCATTACGGATATGTTGCTATGGGGTGTTATCGGCATTGTAGCGCAAATCGTCTTTTTCTACTTAGCCGAACTCGTTACAATTCGCTTTAGCATTAAAGATGCCATTGAAGCTGACAACAAAGCTGTGGGGATTATGGTGCTATTACTATCCCTGTCTATCGGTTGGGTGCTTGCACAATGCTTAACTTATTAAATGACTTGATAAAAGCATTGTCCTCTTTTGAGACAATGCTTTTATTTACTCCATTGGTTGCTGATAATGATGGGATTCAGGAAAAAACGTACCGAAATTTATGTTATGATTAGACAAGATACCGATTACACAGTACAGTAAAAACAAACTGACTACGATATATATCGTAACTAAAGTTACTTTTTTTGTATTAGATCTTCTATATTGGTACAGCTGAGATGATTCCAAGTGGGCAATTCTCTTTTCTAGCCTTTTCACTTTTTCTTCTATATTCATATTTTCATCTCCCCTTGCTTGTACTGACATCCGAACCGAGTATATTTCATTATCTCGGTTTTGTTTGATATAGTCCCTAATACTGATATATACGTGTTGGCTTCTAAATCATCACACTTCATTGTACAGCTTTTTTATTACGGCAAGAACGCTCACCTCGTACTTCTCATTTCATGCACTCTTTTTACATCGCCTATTTCTATTATTTGTAATTCTCTGAAAAATAATCTTTTCCTTCTTTCTCCTATATTTTTCATAGAGAGATTAAGATACATTATTTTTCGGCGAAATGTATAAAAGTTTTCTCATTAGCCGATGCTAAGCAAAAAGGAGCAAACCCAATGGACCATACTGATAAATCTCATCAAGAAGAATATGCAGCAGAAATTTCACCCGGTTATCGGCAGGATATTAGAAAGGAAGAATCCCCTCGTCTATCTCCATTATTAATGGGGGCTGTTGTGTTTGGCATCATTTTTATTGTTCTACTTATTTCTTATTTACAATGAACTTAAGCGCGCCTATTTTTTGAAGATAAGGCAAATGTACAAGCTTTTCTAGTAGCCAAGCATATCATTACTAGTGGACATAGTTTTTTCAACCCTCTCCAGTCCGGTTTTGGCGGCTACTCTTGTAGCCGTCCTTTTTATGTTTCTATGCGAAAAAGACTCTGGTAACCAGAGTCTTCTTTTACGAATTCAGATTTTTTACAACGCGCAGAAACATTTGGACACCAAGTGGGAGCGCATCTTCATCAATATCAAAACGCGGGTGATGATGTGGGTAATTTGTGCCCTTTTCTGGATTACCTGAACCAAGTTTAAAGAAGCATCCCTTTGCTTTTTGTAAAAACGCGGAAAAATCCTCTCCGCCCATTGAAGGAGATACATATGTCACATCCTCTTTTCCAAACAACTCCAGGGCGCTTTGTTCTACTACTTTTGTGATGGTTTCTTCGTTAATCACTGGTCTATAACCGTAGCGATAATCATATGTATACGTTGCTCCGTGGGCAGCCGTGATTCCTTGTATCATCTGTTCAATACGGCGCTTTGCATCCTTGCGCAATTCCTCATCAAAACAACGCACCGTTCCCAATAAAAAAGCTGTATCGGGTATAATGTTATCAGCTGTTCCTGCATTGAACTGCGTCACTGACACTACACGTTGCTTAAAGGCATCCGTATTTCTAGAAACGATGTGTTGTAAATTAGAAATGATTTGCGCCCCTATTACTATAGGATCGACTGTCTCTTGCGGATGCGCTGCATGTCCCCCCTTGCCTTGAATTACGATTTCAAATACATCAGGTGCTGCCATCATCGGTCCATATGCAATTCCAATTTTACCCGTAGGTAGTCCAGACATAAGATGAAGACCAATTACCGCATCTACGCCTTCCATCACACCTGCTTCTACCATTTCTTCTCCACCACCTGGAAATTGCTCCTCAGCATGTTGAAAGAAAAAACGAATTTCTCCCGCAACTTCATCTTTATGTTGTGATAGCACACAGGCTGTTTCTAATAAAATAGCCGTATGACCATCATGTCCGCATGCATGCATAACACCGGGCACACTAGATTTATACGGTGTTTCATTTTCCTCTTGAATAGGAAGAGCATCCATATCAGCACGAAGTCCGATTGTTTTTCCCGACTTTGCGCCTCTAAGTACAGCCATCACACTATATTGAGTAGGTCTAGAAACTTCTAGCCCCTCAAATGAAAGTAGGGTGTCATAAACAAATTGCGATGTGTTTACTTCTTGAAAAGATAGTTCTGGATTGGCATGCATAAAACGGCGCCACTTAACTAGCCGTTCTGTACGAATGGATTGTTCTATTGTTATCATCTCCTTCTAAATTGTGTTGAAATTGTAAAATCTCCATGATCCATATACTTTTATTCATACATGTACTATACTATTTTCTGGATTTCTTTCCTTTTCTCCTTTCTATTACATCCTGTAAATGTCAACTACAAAAATGTTACAGAAAGGATTTTCTTTTTGTCATATTAATGCTACTATCAGAAAAGAACACCTCTTCCCTTTTATCCAAATCATGGGATTTTTTGTTTTATGTACCAGAAAGGTAAGACAGGAGGAACATATGAAAGCAGTAAAAGCGCTATGGAACAAGCCTGCTACACAATGGGTTTGTAAAACACTGTATTACTTCAGCATTTTACTTGGACTTCTGTGGTTATACGGGTTTACCGACACAAATACAAGTACCTTTATTTATAACGAGTTTTAGGTGGGATAAAATATGAGTTTACTAAAAAAAATTGATCAATGGGCTGTCACACAACCTGATACACTCGCATTTATATGGCGTGACCGCACATTAACATATGGAGAGCTGAAAGCATACTCCGATTCACTTGCGCATTGGATCGCGGCACAGTACAGTGATGATGCCCCTATTATGGTATATGGTCATATGCAACCTGAAATGATTGTATCCTTTCTAGCGTGCGTCAAAGCGGGTCATGCATATATTCCAGTTGATACATCCATTCCAACAGAACGTGTTCTTCGCATTGCGCAAAGTTCTGGTGCAAAGCTGATGCTTGCTGCTTCTGATGCACCAGACTTACCGCTTACTGTGAAAGCAGGCGATGCTTTAAAAGCTTTATTTATGACGGATAAACCTGCACCTATAAAACAAGAAAATGATAAAAACTTCTATATTATTTATACGTCCGGAAGCACAGGAAACCCCAAAGGCGTACAAATTACACATAGTTGCTTAACAAGCTTCACGGATTGGATGACATCTGATTTTGATCTTGGTACCGGGAAGGTATTTTTAAACCAAGCACCGTTCTCATTTGACTTATCTGTTATGGATTTATATCCTTCATTAGTAACAGGAGGTACAATTTGGGCAATCGATAAAGATATGATTGCGAAACCAAAAGAATTATTTGCTTCGTTAGCCGCATCAGGAACGGAAGTGTGGACATCAACCCCTTCCTTTGCGGAAATGTGTTTAATGGAGCCATCTTTCAACACAGAAATGCTTCCTTCTTTGAGAACATTTTTGTTCTGCGGAGAAGTTTTATCCAATAATGTGGCGCGTCATTTATCTGAGCGCTTTCCAAACGCACGCATTATGAACACATACGGACCAACGGAAGCAACTGTTGCCGTAACAAAAATTGAAGTGACAAAAGAAATTCTTGATCAGTATCAATCATTGCCTGTGGGTCGTTGTAAATCAGATTGCCGTATTTTGATTACAAAGGAAGATGGTACGATTGCAGCTGAAGGCGAAAAAGGTGAAATTGTGATTGTGGGACCAAGTGTGAGCACTGGCTATCTTGGTAGCCCAGAGTTAACAGAAAAATCCTTTACTATCATAAATGGTGAACGTGCATATAAAACAGGTGATGCAGGTTATATGATGGATGACCTATTATTTTACAATGGTCGTTTGGATTTCCAAATCAAGCTACACGGTTATCGTATGGAACTTGAAGAAATCGAACATCATCTGCGCAGCAGCAGCTATGTGAAATCCGTTGTGGTTTTACCCATTCAAAAAGATGGCAAGTACGACCACTTGTTAGCAGTCATTGTACCGGAAGATCATACATTTGCAAAAGAGTTTCAGCTTACTTCCGCCATCAAAAAAGAGGTAGCTTCTCTGCTTCCGAGTTATATGATCCCAAGAAAATTTATGTATCAGTCATCTATTCCTATGACACCGAATGGAAAAGCAGACCGCAAGAAGCTGATGAGTGAGGTTACGGCATGACACCTTACGCAACCTTTTACTTCTTTGTCATTGTGGCGTTGCTTTTAGCGCCCTCTATCATCGCGGGACTGCGAGGTCATTCTTTACGAACGTATAACTCCATTGTAACGATTGTGATATTGGCAATTATTTTTGGTGGTAAGCCAGTGCAGGCTCTTTCTCTTATTGCATTTACCATATGGCAAACCAGTCTTGTGAAGGGGTATTTACAACTTCGTAAGCAAAATAATATAACGCGTAGGTTTTATGGTGCTGTTATTCTGTCGATTTTGCCGCTCGTGCTTGTGAAAGTAATTCCGTTTTTATCGGACATTAGCGCAATTGGATTTTTAGGAATTTCCTATTTAACATTCAAAGCCGTGCAAATGATTATGGAAATTCGAGATGGACAAATCAAAGAAGTATCCTTGTATGACTTCTTACGCTTTTTATTGTTCTTCCCGACGATTACATCTGGTCCAATTGATCGATACCGCCGTTTTCAAAAAGATATTGCCCAGATACCGTCTAAAGAAGAATATCGCGAATTTTTGTATACGGGCATCAACAGAATTTTCCAAGGATTTTTGTATAAGTTCATTATTGGTTACTTAATTAATCAATACATTTTACTAACGGATGTAGTAAAAGGCGACAGTCTTATTCCACAAATTACTTATATGTATGGCTACAGCTTGTACTTGTTTTTTGACTTTGCTGGATATAGCGCATTTGCTATCGGTGTAAGCTATTTAATGGGGATTAAAACACCCGAAAACTTTAATAAGCCATTTTTGAGCCGGAATATTAAAGACTTTTGGAATCGCTGGCATATGAGCCTATCATTCTGGTTCCGTGATTATGTCTATATGCGCTTTGTGTTCTTTATGACCAAGAAGAAAATTATTAAAAATCGCTATGTTGTATCCAATATTGGATTTTTCCTAAATTTCTTTCTTATGGGCATTTGGCACGGTTTACAGCTACATTATGTCGTATACGGCTTATATCATGCTTTATTGTTTGTTCTGTTTGATTGGTTTGAACGGAAAAACAAGCAGCATAAATTTTGGCCACAGCACAAGTGGATGTCTGTTGTTTCTATTATTATTACCTTTCACTTTGTGGCGTTCGGTTTCTTGATTTTCTCAGGACGACTTTTATAACAATTGATCTAAAAGGAGACTATCTATCATGACACAATTTAAAGAGCAAGTATTGGACTTATTAGAAGAAGTATGCGAAAACGACATCGTCAAAGAAAATCCAGATATTCTTTTATTTGAAGAAGGGATTCTTGATTCATTTGGAACAGTAACATTGCTTGTAGAAATTCAAGAGCGTTTGAACATTGAAGTATCCATCTCTGACTTTGACCGCGATGAATGGGCAACACCGAACATGATTGTTCAAAAGTTGGCTGACATGAAATGAAACACCCGAAATTCGGTCCTTTTCTTTTAGCACTAGCTCTGTTTGGCATACTACTGTTTATGCCTGTACAGTACTTATTCCCTTTAATTAGTGATGATAAAGTGGAACAAGCAGCAACCTCTTTGGATACAGATATGTTTCAAGGAACCGCGATACAAAAGAAAATGTTACAAGACCACAAATACTTACCGTTATACGGTTCATCTGAATTATCACGACTGGACATATACCACCCTTCCAACTATTTTAAAATCAATCCGGAAGGCTTTACGCCTTATCTGATTGGACGTGGTGGTACACAGTCTCTTGTGCATTTTTTAAGTTTGGCAGCAACATCAAATGAAATAAAAAACCAACGCATCGTGTTTATCTTGTCTCCTCAATGGTTTATTAAAGAGGGATTAGACGATGCACACTTTTCACCTAACTTCTCGACATTACAGGCATATGACTTTGTTTTCAACAGTAATTTAACACCAAAAATGAAAAAAAAGGCGGCGAAACGTCTTCTTAAGTTTGAAGTTGTCAGACAAGACAAATTGCTGACTACCATGCTTGAGGGTTTGGTCCATGATGATTTTATTCGCACATGTAAAGCCGGTGTTATGAAGCCATTCGCCTACACGTATAAAAACGTGCTAGAGCGTAAAGATATCGTAACTACATTAACAAACGGTAAGAAGCGAAAGCCAAATACAGATGCTTCCTTAAAAGGTTTATCACTCGAACAACTATCTGCTCATGCGGAGCAAACGGGTGCTCGAGAATCACGTTCTAATACGTTTGGTATTGTGGACAAATACTATCATCATAAAGTTGCACCAAAGCTTTCCGAGCTCAAAGGCTATAAAGCAATGGAATCATATGACAAATCACCTGAGTATGAGGATTTGCAAATGATTTTAGATTTACTGAAACAAAATAACACCAAGGCGTTGTTCGTTTCCATTCCGGTAAACGGTCCTTGGTATGACTATGCAGAGTTTCCAAAAGAACGCCGCTACGTCTATTATCAAAAGATTCGTCACTTTATAGAAAAAGATGGTTTCCCAGTCGCTGACTTTTCTGCTCATGAATACGACACATATTTCATGAAGGATACCATTCACATCGGCTGGAAAGGCTGGGTTTATATGAATGAATCATTAAAACAGTTCCATCACATAACAAACTAAGCTTGAGGCGCTTGCCTCAAGCTTTTTTATATAACTTATCCTTTTATATGCATTTCCACTTCACTTTGTGCTTCTTCTCTTATCCCCACATAAGTACCTTTTAGAAACAATTCTATGCATACAGGAAAAAACCTTTTATATCTTGAATAAAATGAGATGAAACTTATATTGCAGCAGAGGAGTTAGGGGAATGAACAAACCACATATGTTACAAAGCGGTGATACGGTAATGATTGTCGCACCGGCGGGACCGGTGAATAAGGAACGAGTAATGCGAATGAAACTGCGACTAGAAGAGATGGGGGTACATGTCAAACTCGGTAATAATATGTTTCGTCAAAATGGTTTTTTAGCAGGAGAAGATGCACTGCGTCTTGCAGATTTGCAAGACGCCATCACAAATCCTAATATAAAGGCGATTTTTTGTTCGCGCGGCGGCTACGGTAGCGCACGTTTGCTTCCTTACCTAGACCTTGAACCTCTTAAAAGGCAACCGAAAATTTTTTGGGGTTACAGCGACATTACCTTCTTACATATTATATGTAATCAATTTGCAGAGCTCGTTACGTTTCACGGGCCAATGATGGAAGAATGCGGCGCCGAAGATGTAGCACACGAGACATTTTCTTCTTTAGGCCAATTGTTTTCTCCCACTGCTATTTCGCTCACAGCTTCCAGACCTGATTATCCGCCCTTTTTTCATACTGTGCGTGCGCCTATCGTTGGCGGCAATTTAACCGTACTCCTTTCCACACTTGGTACACCATATGAAATCGACACGCGCGGAAAAATCTTGCTGCTGGAGGATATTGGTGAAGCTCCTTATCGTATAGATCGTATGCTAAATCAATTGCGCCTTGCAGGCAAATTTAATGAATGCGCAGGCATTCTCTTAACGGATTTTCATGATTGCGAGGCAGGTGGTAATACATCTTTATCTATTGAAGAAATTGTTTACACACATATTGTGCCGTATGGTATCCCCATTTTAAACGGTTTCTCAATTGGTCATTGCACCCCTAATATTGGTATTCCGCTCGGAAGCTATGCAACTATGGATGGACAAAGTGGAACACTTACGATTGAACCAGGTGTTATAGCAAATTAAACAAAAGGTGTCCTAAACTACTGGACACCTTCTTGTATGACTATACAATGTAAGACAGCTTCTCTATTTTTTCTTTTTATTTTTATTGTTTTTGCTCGCAGCTTTTTGCGCCTGAACAGGCTTTGCTTGCGGCGTAGCTTTTTTCTTGGAATTTTTGTTTTTTGCCACTTTCACCAGTTCCTTTCGTGCATTTACTACTACTATATTGCAAGAAATAGAATTGGCGACAGCACGTCACAAAAAAAGAAGGGATCTCCCTTCTTATTTATAGTACGTAAAAATTTTACCTGTTTTAATGTCCTCGATTTCATCTTCTGTAAATGACTTGTCCACTTCAGAACCAACGTTCAATACAACTGCCGCTTTTGTATCAACAATATCAAATAACTCTTTTCCGCGAATCATGATGGCAGAAGCGTCTTTTAACACATCTTCCGGCATGGCCTCTCGCATATAATCCAATCGTGTAAAGATAGGTAGCACCCATCTGCCGTCTCCCTGGAAATAACGGAGCGTTACCTGACCAGTTGCTGCTCCCTCTTCTGCCTCCAGTGTGCCGAATGTATATAAATGCGATTCAAGCAAGGCTTCATAAAACTCTTTTCTTCGTTTTTCATTCTCTTTAGCCATCACCAATAGCGTTTCTACTTTTGTAATTGCCGGAAATTCTGTCATGTACGTTCCCTCGTTTCTCTTGATGTTTTTATTATTATACAAAATATTCTTACTTTTTTCTATAAAAATTTTAAATCCATCAACAAATGCTAGTTATCAATAGTATTTAGCATAGCCTAAATGTAAAATCAGTTGCAGAAATAAGGCAGGAATGATGATCATAACTGTTCTTACAATCCGTTTAATCGCTTGCCAAACATGACAACCGGCAAGTCGTTCATCTAAAATCATTTCCCACATTTGTATCCGTTCCTGTAATTGTTCAAACTCTTCACACGCTTCCATTATAAACTCCTTTCTGCAAATCCTTCTTGTATCATAATACATTTTGTATACAAGATGCGATATTTTTTTAAAACCCCTTCACAAAAGTATAAATATGATATATTATGAATAAAAATGTAATCGTAACTACCGAAAGGAGATCAAATATGAAACTATGGTTTTATGAAAAAGATAATCAAAATATAGATTTATTAGGGATTTGGGAGAATGTACCTGTTATTCCTCGCATTGGTGAAAAAGTAGAAATTGTGAATACAACACGCACTGTCGCAGACATCAAATATGTGAAAAAGGGCGGTAATTTTAAAGTTGAAGTAATCATCACCGCATAGAAAAAGGAGCCGTTCACATTTCGGCTCTTTTTGTCAGATCTATCGTTTCATCACATAAAACTCTGTATTACCACGTAAGAAAGAATTCACAATTCGAAAATCGAAGACCTCATATAAGTGAATAGCTCTACGATTAAAAGCCGCAACCGTCAAACGCAAATCTAAACCACCTTGGTCAATATGGTCCAGTACAAAGGAAAAAAACGGTCGACCGCGCTTTTGTCCCGTCAAATCTGGTCTCATCCCCACACCAATATCAATACCAGGCTCATCATAAATTCCCGCCAATTGCCCCGCGGGTACTTGAGCCGCTTTGCCTGTGCAAAAGTAGCCTATCACATCTTCTCCAGCTACTACTGCTTGATAGGAGCCGGCAAGCAGTTCTTGGACAGCCTCTTCACTACCCTCCATATTATAAAACTCATATGGATATTCATAATCCCAATTCGCGATTTGTACCGCATACTCCTCTGTCATTGCAACCGTCCTCATAATGTACCCCTTCCTCATTACTCCACCTTCGTAATAATCACTTTGTTGTCTTGTATGTCTAATTTAACATGATCATGCTCTTGCAAATTGAGTTGAAAGACACAATAACTGCTCTTTTAAGCCCCCACTTATGCGTCATACGATGCAAGAAAAAGCCACGAAAAATCAATTCCTCCATAATCGGAGCGAATACACATGCTGAAATTAAGCTAAAAATTGTTGTTGCTACACTTGTTTGATCAATGGTAGGTTCGTTAAGCATATCCGTGATAAAATCAGGGGCGATGTTACAATCAAGCGCCAGTTCCATGTAGCGGGTTGACGCAACAAGCTACTGAACGCAATGTTATGCTGTGTCATTTTCACACGTAACCAAACCAATGGAAAGATAAAAAACAAACACGTTTCAATTAAAATATTTAATAGCTCTTCACTAATAATCCCGTAATCTGCAAGGGCAAAAATAGGAATTACAATTGCTACACCAAGTAGCAGCATCCAGAGGAAAAAGCTTCGCAGTCGTATCTTCGCAAATGTTGTAATCGCTAACACCTCCGAGTTTTGTATACTTATATTTTACAAGATCTATCTCATTTTATCTGCGATAAAATGAAAAAAATCTCTGCAGATACAGAGATTTTATAAAACATCTTTCTTTTGAAATACAGCACTAGCCAAACCAATACATATCAGTAAATAAACACCGACCACCAACAACGATGTTGACATTGTGAAATCCGGAAAAATCGGCTTCATCCCTTTATTCAGCATAGGATTGCTGTCGTACATACCAGGATATAAGTGAAAGAAAATGACCAGTTTGGCCCAATTATAGCTACTAAGTAGCAATAAAATTGGTCCTTCTGAGAATAAAATAAACAAGGTAATAACGATAGGTAAAACCGCGTTTCGCACAAGAACCCCGATTGTAAAAGTGAGAGTCGTATAGAAGATTAAGCGTGGTAATTGATATACCATTCCTTGTACATACGTACCCACATCGCCTGTTCCGCCTGAGAAGGTAAGCAAACCGACAAGCAAAGATAAAAAGCCCGCAAATGCTGTAACTATGATCACTGCTAATATAGCGATCATGTATTTAGATAACAATATGGAAATGCGCTTTTTTGGACGAATCAACAGCTGTTTAATGGTTCCTTTTTGAAATTCCTCTGCTATCATTTTGCCACCGATAACAACACCATATAATACAACGATAGAAAGCAGCCCCTCTAAGTTCATATCGGCAAATGCAAGGGGAGTATTAATTTCCATTTGAGCAGGCAACCATTTCTTAGCCGCAATTAGTGACAACCCCGTAAATCCAATTAGTAAAAGTAAAAATAAGTATGTGCCTTTTTTCGCATGTAGCTTCAATAGCTCATTTCTCAATAGACTCATTGCATAGTACTCCCTTCTGTTAAAAGTAAGAACTCTTCCTCGAGCGATTTATTTTTCACCGTGACACCATATATTAAAATATCCTGCATGACGAGCTTTTTCACAAGATGAGGGATATGTTCACGACTGCTACGAACAACAATCATGTTCTTCTCTATTTTCCCTTCTACAAAGTGCAGGGCATCGTCTGGTCGATCGACTTCAATCATCACTGTCAATATCTCGTCTTGTTGCTCCTTTAAAGCGTACTCTCGAACGAACTGCCCATTCTGAATAATGACCACACGATCGCACATCAGCTCAATTTCACTCAGCAGGTGGCTTGATACAAGCACTGCAATGCCTTCTTCCTTCGCTAAATATTGCAAATAATCGCGGAGTTGGCGAATACCAGCCGGGTCAAGACCATTTGTAGGTTCATCTAGAATAAGCACTTTCGGTCTGTGCAATAGCGCTTGCGCAATTCCTAAACGCTGCTTCATACCAAGAGAATACGTCTTTACCTTTTTATGAATCGCATCTTGTAGCTCCACAAGCTTAATAATCTCTTGTATACGTACAGGTTCAATGGTTGTTGCTGCCATATTTGCAAAATGTTTTAGGTTTTGCATACCAGTCATATACTCATACAGCTCCGGATTTTCAACAATTGCCCCAATATGCTCAAGCGCTTTTTCTCGTTCTGTGCGGATGCTATGACCGCAAATCTCAATGTCGCCGGACGTCATAGAAATAAGACCTGTCATCATGCGAATTGTTGTTGTTTTACCGCTACCGTTCGGACCAAGAAAACCGTATACTTCCCCTTCTCGTACCTCAAAAGACAAATCTTTAATAATTGCATGCTTTTTAATTGTTTTGTGTACATGACGCAATGATACAACTGTTTTTTCCACTATAGTCCCTCCTATATCTCCACTCGTTTTTCAATTAACCAGGCTGTTGCAATAAATAACCCAAGCAAGCTGATTATATTCACAAAGCTGCCGTATATATGAATGCCCTCTGAAAATAATCCAATTTGAACTTCTCCACCTTCATAAGGAATACGTCCTGCTTGCAGAATATACCCGTTAGGAAATAACTCAGATATCTTCGAAGTTATAACAGTCACTAAAGCATTACACACAAAAAACAGAATCGTACTGAGTATTCCCTTGTTCTTAGACATAATGGGTAAAGAATAAGCGAGCACAAATGAAAAAAAGAGTTGTATTAAGATGTTTAAGCTCATTTGATAACCTGCTGAAATTATCCACATATAGTCGATAACGCGTATTTGTCTTAAAATCTCTGTATACTCTGTTTCCGTAGCTAATAAGCTAATCAGCTGCACACCGATAAATGCCAGGATTTGAATAAAAGCCGCTACAATAACCCAATAACATAAAGAAGCTAGGCTATATTTCCAGCTATGAATAGGTAATAGACGAATCAAAGAACTTTTAATGATGTTACGAAACACACTAAATGTATGACACAATAAGGTTATCAGCGTACCTACAAATAGCAAGAAGGTAAAAATAAAGCTAAGAGTCTCTCGTTCTATTTGGTTTGATCCAATTTGGTGAAATACAGTCATGTTTAAGATAATTAACACTTGCATGATTATAAAAACCGCAACCAATACTTTTAAAAACCGTGCATTGCTTTGAAACGTATAGCGTAGTAGCTTTAACATGAAAATACCTCCTTAAACCACTCATGTACAGCCTTTGCGTGACGCAACCGAAGCTCCTCAGCATTCATATGAAGAAGCACTTTGCCGTCCTGCAGAGCAATCACTTCATCAAATAACATTTCAATCTCTTGAATGAGGTGCGTAGAAACGATCATGGTCCGTTCTTCATGATAGAAAGCTAGCAATATTTGTAGAATTTGCTCGCGTGCAACTGAGTCTACCCCTCCAAGCGGTTCGTCCAGTACGTATAATTTTGCACGCCGACACAGTGTGAGAATAAGCTGTACTTTTTCTAAGGCTCCTTTTGAAAGTGACGAAATCCTTACTTCCTGTGCAATTTTCATTTCGGACAACATCGTGGCTGCTTTTACAGCATCAAAGTCTTCGTAAAAGGTATGATAAAAGGCCACTGCATCTTTCACATACATCCATTGTTCTAGAAACACTGTGTCTGGCATAAATGAAACCATTTGCTTTGTATGTACGCCAGCCTTTGTGCCATCTATTGTAACACTACCACTGCTCGGCTGTAACAGTCCCGCTAACAACTTTAAAAGTGTTGTTTTGCCGCTACCATTATTGCCTATTAAACCAATAATTTTTCCGGACTCTACCGTTATACTTACATCATGAAGCGCTTTTTTCTTTCCGTAGGACTTTGTCACCTCGGAGATCTGTATAAGACTCATGCTTTCTCCTCCTTACTCAGCGATATTTCTACTAGCATTTTTATCTCTTCTTCTGAAAATCCGAGTGCCCGCATTCCTGCTATAAAATGAGTTAAAAGATCCTTGGACATGTCTTTTTTTAGTTCCATGATTTTCTCCCTCTCTTTTGTTACATACCTTCCCATACCTCGGCGTGTTTCTAAGACACCTTCTCGTTCCAATTCCTGAAACGTTCGCTGCACTGTGTTTGGATTGATTTGCAATTCACTAGCTAGCTCTCGTACAGACGGCACCTTATCTCCCTCGCGCAAACGTCCGGTCACAATTTCTTTTTTTATGTAATCCATAATTTGTATATAGATGGGGATATTAGCGTCAAATTTCATCCTAACCACCTCCTACTGTTTTGGTGTGTTAGTTAAATAGTACACCAATATACAAAAGATGTAAATATATATTCACTATTTTTCACTCCATCTTTCCTGTAACCCCAATATAGTCCTTTTTATGTAATCTTGTTTTTAACCGTTCACAACGAATTCATATGGATTCGGCATTTAACATGTTAAATTCCACCTATTCGCCGTAAAGATAGCTGTATGAAAGTTTTATGTTGCTAGCTGGTAGTTGTAGCCTCCCGCAGAAAAAGCGAGGTCATAAAAGGCCTTATAACGGAAATCAACAACAAACTGGAATAAAAAAAGAAAAACCCGTTTTTACGGGTTTAATAGTTGTTCGACTGCATCGCGTAGCAGCTCTTGTAAAGGTCCTGTTGCATAAGCTACATCAAGGCGCTCCGTCCACTTGTGTGCATCTTTGCCGACGGGTCCAATGTTGAGAACGGGTAGATGCAGGCTTTGCAATTCTTGGAGAGGCAACTCGTATATCGTTCCCCACAGCGGCATATTTTCTGATAACTTATCTAACGGCTGTGACAACCCTGTATAACTGAGATCGGATAAACCACCGAAGTACTTTTGCTCTTGAATGGCAATACCATACTGTTCCCATGCTTGCGTAAGTACACACTTTGTAACAGTACGAATACCTTCATGATGCCGCGAGCTTACAGCCGGATAAAAAGGTGGCACATAAAACAATACGATACATGGTGCCAATTCGCTGCATAACGTGACCATTTCGTCAACATACGAAATAGCAAGTTCTCGCTCATCCTGCCCCTGTGCAGTCAGAGCGGCAATGCGTTCTCTTCCATACATTTGGTTTGCATACGACAATAGTTCCGCAAAGCTGATAACACGTACTGACATCTCTTGTGGAACAGAGCACTGCAGCGTTGCAAACTGCTGCGCCTGCTTCCGATACGCCCCTTCTATTGCCCGAGCTGCACGCTCAGCTGCAGCTCGTAATTCATCAGTAATCTGCATAATTGACTTTTCCATGAGAAACACGTTATAGAGAGAAACACCTTTATGAGGTGTTTGTACCGAGTATTCTTTTTTTAAGTCTCTTTGCAGCAAGCTCGTTGGTGGCGGTGTGATTTCTCCCTCCACTTCTTCACAAAAATCTGTATTCAGCTCTAATTCACATGTAATATAAGATGTCATCATATTGGCATTTAAGCCAGCGAGCGGTTCACCGGCATGCGCTTCTTTTCCGTAACAAAAAAAGCCAGGCAGTATCTTTCCTAAAGAACCGGTGTATATATACTTTGTACTGTCTCCCGGATAACGAGCAAACATCGGCTCACAATTTAAGCAAGCTACATAGTGTAGATTGTACTTTTCCTCCCATTCCAGCAAAAGCGGCACAGTGCTTATCATGCCTTTTGAATTCACTTCTTCATCACATACCGCCAGCAATAAAATATTGCCGTCAAATAAACCGTTTGCCGCTCGTTCTACCAATGCCAATTGCGATGCCACACCACATTTCATATCCATTATGCCGCGGCCAAACAACCACTCTCCGCTTTCTACATCGGCGCGTGCATCTGCAGGAAGTACATGCGCATTTTCATAAAACTGTGCAGTCAGCTCATCAGGACGAAACGCTAAATCCTTCCACTTTCCATAATCATCTACATTAACAACATCAAAATGGCTAACGAGTACCACAGTATTGGTTGCCCCTTCTTTTTTGACAAGTGCGGCCACAGAAAAGCGGCCGTCTCCTGTTGGGTGAAGTTTTACATGTTCAGGATTATTTTGAAAATAAGTAAGTAATTGTAGCTGTTGCTGAATGTACAGTGCTAAAGATATTTCTTCTTTTGAACCTGTAATACTTTGAATATGAACAAGCTCTTTGATTAACTGTAACAATCCCTCTTTTGTTTGCCACCTTGTCTCAACCTTCTGCATTTCACATCCCCTTTTCCGTATTATGAAATTTATTTCCAAATCATGAACATAAAGTGTGAAAACTATAATGCGCTATCCTATACGCTATGCATTCCCAAGTAACATGGAAATACGCTTTGCCGCATTTTTTACAAGCTCAATTAGCACTGGCTTACGTTCTGGTGTAAATCGAAAGCCTGGCACCCCGACGCTAATGGCCACGATTGCTCTGTGAGTGAAATCAAAAACGGGCGCCGCGACAGATGCCGTGTTCTCTGTTTTTTCACTTACACTAATTGCGTACCCTTGTTCTCTGATGACGCGAAGTTGTTCTATTAGTGTCCGTTGCTCCCCTAGAATATTCTTTTGCTCTTGTACAGGCATATGCGCTAACAGCACTTTGTTCGGGGCACCGACCCAAAGAGGCATACGTAGTCCAAGGTCTTCTGCGACGCGGATTTTAAGTGGGCTTTCAATTTTTTCAATAATCATGCCGTCCGAACCGCTGACAATATTCACATATACATTCTCTTCCGCCTCTGCGGCAAGACTTTCCAAAACAGGACGTGCTACATTGCGAAAATCAATGGCATCAAGTGCTTGCAGTCCAATTTCCATCCATTTATATCCAATTGAATAATGCTTTGTAACAGAGTTCTGTGCTACCAATCCATGTTTTAAAAGCGATTGTAACAAACGGTGTATCGTACTGGCTGGCAAAGCAAGTTGTTCCGCCAACTCCGATAGCGGCCATTCTTTTTTTTGAGGGTTGCTATGTAAAGTTGCCACAATCTGCATTGCTCGATTAATCGATTGAACCATAAGACACCTCTTTCCATATAGCAGAATAAGATTCCATTTTCATTATATTGTTTTTTGATTTTTCAGTCAATTAAACATAAAAAGATAGCCGGATAATCCGCTATCTTTTTACTCTTATGGAACCAATAAAATTTTCCCTGTACTTTCACGGCTTTCTAGGTACGCATGCGCCTTTTGACCCTCTGCTAAGGTAAAAGTAGTTGGTTGTGCTACTACAACGAGCCCCTTATGAATCCATTTGAAAAGCTCTGATGAACGAAGTACACGCTCTTTGTGCGATGTAAGTACATTCCATAAGTCTCCGCCTGTTAACGTTTTTGACGTATCCATCAGCATGCGCGGATCCACCGGCTTCGGATCGCCTCCTGCCATGCCATAAAATACAACGGTACCACCAATGCGAGTAGCCGCAAAGCTGTCTTCTAATGTAGAACCAACTGATTCATATACAACATCCACACCGCGTCCTTTTGTTATGTCAAGAACCCGTTGCTTCCAATCCTCGCTATATAACAACACATGATCTGCACCTACTTTTTTCGCTGCGGCCGCTTTTTCCCTCGATGAAGTTAACCCGATTACCGTACCACCGAGCAATTTGACGATTTGCACAAGCAACTGCCCGACACCGCCTGCTGCCGCGTGAACAAGTACAACATCTCCGCTTTGCACTCGGTAGCTGTCTCTAGTTAAATAATGTGCCGTTAAGCCTTGAAGTAATACAGCAGCTGCCGTTTCAAATGAAATCTCTTCTGGTAACGGAATCACCTTATCCTTAGGTACCGCAACCAACTCAGCATTAGCATACGGTACGTCAGCGAAGCCAATACGGTCACCAACTGCTACATCAGTTACTTCCTCTCCGACTTTTATAACAACCCCCGCTCCTTCATAGCCAAGAATGTAAGGTGGCTTACCCTCCAGATGGTAATTGCCTTTACGGCGATACACATCAGCAAAATTCAAACCAATGGCGCGCATTTCTACTAATACTTCATCAGAGCCAATCACAGGGTCAGCAAGATCTTGGTATTGTAATACCTCAGGTCCTCCAAACGTTTCAAAAACAAGTGCTTTCATATATATCCCTCAATTATCATAAATTTTATGGTGCATATATATTAAAAAGGAAAAGACCTACAAGATGCAACTGATAACCTTTGCTTATGACTGCAAAAAGAAATAACAAATAGGCAACTGTATACGCTTGTTGTAGGATAAAGATAGAGGAGATGGTAAAAATGAACATTAAAAAACAGGTACAGGAGCAATTCGGCAAGAACGCCGCACATTATGTAACAAGTGAAATTCATGCTAAGGGACAAGATTTACAAACACTATTAATGCTCTCTGGTGCCAAAAAAACAGATGTCGTGTTAGATATTGCAACGGGTGGTGGGCATGTGGCGAATGGCTTTGCCCCCTTAGTTGAAAAGGTGGTGGCACTGGATTTAACAGAAAACATGCTACAAAAGGCAAAAGAGTTTATTGAAGGAAACGGTTATTATAACATAGAGTTTATCCAGGGAGACGCAGAGCAACTACCATTTGCGGATGAATGCTTTGACATTGTCACGTGCCGCATTGCACCGCACCACTTTCCGGACGTTTCTGTTTTTATTGCAGAGAGTTATCGTGTGTTAAAAAAAGGTGGTACATTTTTACTAATTGATAATGTAGCACCAGAAGATGATGCGCTAGACACATTTTATAATACGGTAGAAAAAACACGCGATCCTAGTCATAATCGAGCGTTAAAGAAAACGCAGTGGATAAATGAACTTGAAAAAGCAGGGTTCACAGTTGAGCAACTGCTTACGTTTGCAAAAACCTTTCCATTTGAAAGCTGGTTTGCACGAATGGGTTTACCTGCGAATGTAAAGCAATCGCTAGAACGTTATATGCTGTCCGCTTCTTTATCAGCAAAACAACACTTCCATATCACCGTACAAGATGAACGCATAATTAGTTTCCAAGGTCAATCCGTTCTTATTACATGTAAAAAACACCGCTGAGTGCGGTGTTTTTATAGAATGATTAAAAATTAAACACAAAATCGTCGTCGGTTAGTTTTTCAACATTCGTCGCTTTCACATAACCATTTCCTTTTACAGAAAAGAAATCATGGTTTTTCGTATCTGTGCGCAATCCGTTCATCACGATCGGATTGATATCTTCTTCCTCAAAGTACGGTTCCAAACCAAGGTTCATCAAGCCTTTGTTCGCGTTGTAACGGACAAAGCGGTTGACTTCCTCCACCAAGCCAATCTCAGCATAAATCTCTTCTGTATACGCCTTTTCGTTTTCATAAAGTGCTAAAAGCAACTCTAGCGTTTCCGCCTTCACTTCTCGTTGCTCCTGTTCGGACATTTTGGCGAAGATGTCTTGTGCAAGCAAGCCAACGAATACACCGTGAATGCTCTCATCACGAATTATGAGATTGATAATTTCACCACTCGCTGTCATTTTTCCTTGTCCCGCCAAATAGAGCGGATAAAAGAAACCGCTGTAAAACAGGTAGCTTTCAAGGAACACGCTGGCTGTCATCGCCATGTACAATTCTCTGTTTGATACTTTTGGCTTAAACAGGCGATGATAATAGTTTGTGATTAACTCTGCTTTTCGCTGCAGCAGCGGGTGCTCATCTACCCATTTAAAGATGTTATCGATTTCTTCCTCTGTGGCAAGCGTTGTGAAGATATGGCTATATGACTTCGCATGCACTTCTTCCATTGCTCCCATAAAGGCAAGCACGCTTTTCGCCTGCAGATTGTCGACATGCAGCAAAATTAGCGGCATACCTTCACCGCCCTGCTTCGTATCAAGCAGCGTCAAGCCGCCTAGTACGCGCTTGTAAGCTGTTTGCTCCGCTTTAGAAAGCCCTACCCAAACATTTTTGTCAGAGGAGACTGGAATTTCATCCTCTGTCCAAAGCTGGGCGATATTTTGCTTCCAAAACATTAAGCTATAATCATCTTCTTTTTTATTCCAGTTAACCGCACGCATTTCCGTTCACCCTCTCCTTAAACTACACATGCTACGCATTCTTCCACTGTCAACTTGCGCGTCCGCGTGTAATACAAGCTCTTCAACCCTTTTTTATGGGCATAAATATAGTAGCGTGCCAATTCGCGTGTGGAAATGTCGCTGTTCACATACAAAATCGTGCTAATGCCTTGATCAATATGCGGCTGAATCTCTGCAATTAAGTCAATCAACTTGAACTGATTCATGTCGTAGGCAGACTTATAGTACCAGAACGTCTCTTTTGAAAGAAACGGCATCGGGTAATACGTCGTCGCATTCGCATATGTTCTAGATTCAATTTGATTTACAATCGGCATAACACTTGATGTCGCGTTTTGAATATAGCTGATGGATTGTGTTGGTGCAATTGCAAGCCTATATGCATTATACAAGCCATACTTTTGCACCTTTTCCTTCAGCATGCTCCAATCCTCTGGTGTCGGTACATAAATTCCTTCAAAGAGCTTCTGCACCTTTTCGGTATGCGGTCTGTAGTCTGTTGTTTCATACCTTTCAAAGTAGGTGCCCTTCGCATACTCGGACTTCTCAAAGTCTTTAAAGGTTTCTTCGCGTTCTTTTGCCATCAGCATGCTTTTTTCTATTGAATAGTAGTTCAGCATCATGAAGAACGTGCGAACGAAATCCTTCGCTTCTTCGCTCTCGTATGCAATTTTGTTTTTCGCTAAGTAACCGTTGAGGTTCATCGCACCTAAACCTACAGAATGCAGCTCCTCGTTCGCTTTTTTGACAGTCGGCGCATTTGGTATGACCGTCATGTCCGAAACAGCTGTTAAAGCTTCCATACCAGCGTAAACTGCTTCTTTGATTTCTTTGTTATCCATTACGTTCACAATATTTAAAGAACCAAGGTTACAGTTAATATCGCGACGAATGACATCACCTTCACCATAATCATTGATCTCTGACGTTTCTTGTAATTGAAAGATCTCAGTACACAAATTAGACATTTTCACATCACCAATATCCTTCAGTGGATGCTGCTCGTTTGCATTCGACTTGAACATTAGATATGGATAACCCGATTCTAATTGAATCATCGCAATCTTAATTAGCATATCACGCGCACTGAGATCCAGCTTACGCTTTTTGACGTTCGGATTAGCCACAAGCTCATCATACATGCTGTCTATATCAATATCATCTAAGTGCTTACCGTACTCTTTAAACACCGTATACGGTGCAAACACATATAGGGGCTGATCCTTTTCAGCGAGTTCTAAAAATTTGCTTGGCACAATAATTCCAATCGAGAGCGATTGAATGCGGATCTTCTCGTCAGCATTTATTTTTTTCGAATCAACAAACTCCATAATATCCCAATGGAAGATATTTAAATACACAGCCCCAGCGCCTTTTCTCTGTCCGAGCTGGTTCGCATAGGAAAATGAATCCTCTAGAAGCTTCATAACCGGCATTACACCGCTTGCCGCGTTGTCAATTCCTTTAATTTGCTCACCGCGCGCACGCAATTTTGAAAGGTTGAGCGCAACTCCCCCACCAATTTTGGAAAGCTGCATCGCCGTGTTGATGTTAAAGCCAATGGAATTTAAACTGTCATCCATTTCCAATAAAAAACAGCTTACCATCTCTCCGCGTCTGCTTCTTCCTGCATTTAAAAACGTCGGTGTGGCCGGCTGATAGTTTTGCCTGATGATCATGCGCGCAAATTGCTGCGCTTTTTCAGCATCGCCTCTACCCAAATAGAGAGATACGATAGCAACGCGGTCCGGATAACTTTCCAGATATTGTTTCAAATCATTTGTTTTAAGCGCATAGTCTTTGTAAAACTTGGATGCTGCCATATAAGATTGAAATTGGAAATTTGCATCGTATGTAATCGCATAGACGGCTTCAATTTGTTCTAGTGAATACTCGTCCAATACATTGTAATAATAATCGTGCTCAATCATGTAGGATATGCGTTCACGCACACTATAAAACTGCACTGTCTTTTCTTCTGCTTCTTTCATAAACTCCTGTAGCGCTTCTTGATCCTTATCGAGTTGATAAAAGCCGTCTTCCATCCTAGTAATCTCATTGTTTAACTCAATGTGTCGCAATCTCCAGCACCCTTTCTTTAAAAATTTGTATATCTTTGCTTGTACCAGCTAACTCAAATTTAGATATGACCGGCACTCCATATTTGCTTGCAATCTTGTCGGCACTTGCGCCAAAGCTATTGCCCCAGTTGCGATTACCGCTTGCGGACACCCCTTTTAAATTGCAGTGGTTTTGCTCCAAAAATCGGTCTACACGCTCAGGTACATTTCCAAACCCTGTTGTATATGTCACAAGAATAAATTCTTCGTCCATTACTAGATCGTCGCGAATCTGCATGGCGGGCATACCAAGTTTATGAATAAATCGTTTTACATTTCCTGTCATAGAATCATACACAATTCGCATATCGAAGTCTCCTTTTTCGAAAATTAAAAATATTCTCTCTAATAAAGTTACTCTCAATATATTGTATTATGTTTTTCGATAACACACAATATATATGCATAAATTTATTTTGAACAAAAGATTTGGTTTTTCGACAGGAGCATTTTGTTCCCTTTATGACGTACAAAACATATCAAACTACATTCTAAGAGCCATGTCAATAATGACCATTTTAAAAATCTTGTCAACGACTTTGCATGAATTCACATGCCTGACTTTCGATTGATTCGCCATAAACCACGACATATCAGCAAAAGTTGGCAAAAATTTTTTATCTCACTTTCCCCATTTCACAAATAAAAATACGCGAAAAGCCCCGGGGTACAACGGAGCTTTTCGCGTATGAGTATTTATAGGTTCGGCAACAACAAGAAAGTGCGGAAATAAAACCCTACTGCTCTCCTTTCTCATTACTGAACTATACTGGCATTTTACAAAGGATTTATATGTTTGTAAACTTTCTCTTGGCACCTGCTGCGCGTTCTTGTCTTGAAATTGTTACAAAACATTCAACAGAGTTGCCCACACTGTAGATATGATAGCAAAACACTGTTACAAACTCAGCACAACTAAAACATATCATTTTCATTTGTTACAAAAAAACGAAAAGTATTTCATAAAAACAAAATTTTGTATTTGCTATATATTGCAAACGTCTCGCTACCCTCTGAGAAAAGAAGATGTCCTGGCATCACTTTCTCTTACTTTACTTTTCCTGCGTTCATAACAGGCTGTGTACCCTTTTCAGACACAATTGCAATCATGAGATTACTCACCATTTGGGCCTTCATCTCATCATCAAGCTGAACTACCTGTTTGTCTTCGAGTTGCCGCAGTGCTGCTTCTACCATTCCTACAGCGCCTTCTACAATCTTTTGACGTGCAGCAAGTACCGCATTGGCCTGTTGTCGCTGCAGCATCGCACCAGCAATCTCAGGCGCGTATGCAAGATGCGTTAAACGTGCTTCTAGAACCTGCACACCAGAAACACTCAACCGTTCCTGCAATTCTTGAGCGATTTCATTGGCGATTTCCTCCGCATTCCCGCGTAACGACCACGCTTTATCATCGCTCGTATCATATGGATATTTTGTTGCTACATGGCGCAACGCAGTTTCACTCTGTATCCGCACAAATTCATGGTAGTTTTCTACATCAAATAGTGCTTTTGCCGTGTCAGTTACCTTAAACACTACAACTGCAGCGATTTCAATTGGATTGCCGTCTACATCATTAACCTTTAACATATCACTATTGAAATTTCGAACACGAAGTGATACTTTTTTACGTATTGATGGGATAGTGATAAAGAACCCCTCTTCGCGGATGGTACCCAGGTATTTCCCAAAGAAAATAACCGCAACGGATTCATTTGGTTGAACAATAGTCATCCCGCTTGCCACAAGAAGTGCTAATATACCTGCTCCAATTGCATACAGCGGATTATACTGTACAACACTGTAATACAAAGCGAATACTACAATAACAACCAAAAGCAACAATCCTATAAAGCCATTTATCTTCCAAACTGTTTGTTCTTTCATAGCGTCTCCCCCTTCTCTTTCATAAAATTTCCCTCATCTTCATTATATTTCTATACCCGTTATTTTCCAACAAAAAAAGCAGCATAATCGCTGCTTCTTACTCATTTGTACGTTCATCGTGCTGCTTGTCAATATGCAGCACATCACTCATACGAATATGATAAAACTCTCCCGCCGCGTCCTTTACGATAATTTTGCCGCTCTTTTCCTCTATGGTCCACACGCGAGCATCTAAATCTAAAAATGAGTCATGATATAAGATTGTCATAGATACATAATCTTGACTTTTATAGGCATTAATAATACGCTTTTTAATCTCCCAAAGGTAACGCCCTTCTTTTTTACGTTGGCTTGGAAATAAAAGAGCGCCTACCACTTTTTTTCCTTCTTTATTACGCCACATATAATCCCAGCCAAACAAGCTCTTTTGTTCAAACTCCTTCACCGTTTCACTCTCCTTTATGAGCGGGCAACTTCCATATAGGTGTATACTACCTGTCCCCCGCGCCCGGCAATGCCACGAAAATGCTTAAAATCAGGGCGCTTTACAAGTACCTCTCGAAACTGATAAAATGTCTCTTTCGTAACTGTATACTCATGTAACTCCCCGCTTTTTAATTTATCTAAAATCTCATTTACGAAATTGTTATCCATATTTTCACCTCTGCAATACTTCATTTTACCTTGCTTTACACACAGACACAAGTATTGTGTTATTATCTTACGAACGGAGTGAAATTGTTATGATTCGAAATGCTACTATAACTGATCAAGCAGAAGTAGCTGTATTACTATACAACGCCCTTCATGAAATTGCCGAAAAACTAACCGGAGGTAACACGTATGAAGAAGTTCTTACCGGGCTTCGTTATTGGTTCAGTCAGCCCGGAAACCGTCTTAGCTATGAAAACTGTCTGATAGCTGAGCAAGATGGTCATCCTGTGGGTGTTATTGTTTTATATCACGGTAGCGAAGCAAGTCGCCTTGATGAACCAATTGTTACATACCTCCGTAAATTACATGGAGATGCATCTATTATTTTGGAAAAGGAAGCCGGTGATGACGAATATTATATTGATACACTCTCTGTTCATCCGGATTATAGCGGCAGAGGCATTGGTAGTACACTTATGTGCAAAGCGGAAGAACAGTGCCTGATGCTCGGCTATCATAAAATCGCCATTTTAGCTGACTTATCCAATACACGAGCCTTATCTTTATATAGATATCGAGGCTATACACAGGATTATACAATTACTTTAGTCGGAGAATCCTTTGCACACTTATCTAAAACCTTTATAATATAAGGGACAGTCACAGAAACTGTCCCCTACTGTCCATGATTTATATCATCTGTTTTATCTTGTGTCTTTTTCGGTCTGCTTTTCATAAGACTGACAAATAGTACAACTAGAATCACTATAATAATAGCTATCTCCATCTTTTTGTCTCCCCTCTTAAAATAGCATCCTAATCTATAGCAAATTTTTCATACCTATGATAAGTACAGCTAGAAAAACAGAGATTCTTTTTGGAGTGGGAAATAAGACCGGCAATGTAAGGTAGTGGTCAGGACCTAAGAGATACGCGTGTCAAGTAAGAACATCCAAACGTAGCGAGGCGTTCTGAAGCTGTGATTTTCTTGCTGTTTCTATGTCGAAAAAACTATGTAAACTTATATAATTACTTTACAAGAGCAAAAGCACGAAAATTTCTGACTATATACTGTATGCTTTTACGAAGCTTTTTTAGGTACTAATCGTTACTACACCTATTCTCAGGTCTTTTCTACCGTTTAAAAGAATGTCAATTTCTTCATTATGTATTTATATACTTATTTTCTATAACGTATAAATAAAACCCTGCCATTTGCTTGCTAGCGAATTTTTGTTTCTTTTCAAAAATTTGTCATGAAAACATTTACAAACGTAACATTTTAGTTCAAAATAGGAGAAAGTATATAAATACAACGCATTGATATGACACACCATTTTTATGTAGTCATAAGATAATCTACATCCAATGCTAGCATTGTATTTCACATGATTGATTTACCTACTAAACTATTTACTTATGAGGAGAATGCTTATGAAAATTGCGGAAGCCGGAGAAGTAATTGAATTTAAAAACGGATTGCAGGGCCGCGTTCAAAAGGTCAATAAAAACTCCGTCATTGTTGATATTACTATCATGGAAAATTATAAAGACCTTGATTTAGAACCACTAACAGTTGTAAATCACAAAAACTATCGAATTGTACAAGAAGCATAATACCTCAAAAAGGGTATCTCGCACTGGGAGATACCCTTTTTCTGTCACTTTTTGAAACAATCCGGTCAGTTTGCCGACTTTTTTGGCCACTTCTATCTCAACTTATCGATTATCCACCGTCTCTGGATAGAGATCATGATTCATCATACGGTACTCCGCCATCTTTTCATATTTCGTACCCGGACGACCGTAGTTGCAGTAAGGATCGATAGAAATGCCGCCGCGCGGTGTGAATTTCCCCCATACTTCGATGTAACGTGGATTCATCAGCTTAATCAGATCGTTCATGATGATGTTCATGCAATCTTCATGGAAGTCGCCGTGATTACGGAAACTAAATAAATATAGTTTCAATGATTTGCTTTCTACCATTTTAATATCTGGAATATAACTAATATAAATGGTTGCGAAATCTGGTTGTCCTGTTTTTGGGCACAAGCTTGTAAACTCTGGACAGTTAAATTTTACAAAGTAGTCGCGATTTGGATGATTGTTATCGAAAGTTTCTAAAATTGCCGGGTCATACTCAAATAAATATTTTGTATGTTGATTGCCTAGTAATGTTACATCTTGTAATTCTTCATCTTTACGTCCTGCCATTTGTTCATTCTCCTCTCTTATACACCGCGCTTATTGCCCCATACAAGGGCATGTAGCTGTGGCAATACCTTCGCATCGTTCATTTCTTTACATTGTACAGCTCGTTCAATCAACCACTCATAACGAGACAGTAGTCGTGACAAAAGGACATCATCATCTGTAGTGTGTACATCCTCATTGCCTACTTGCAAGAAAAATGGAACGTCTGGGTAGCGTTCATGCACTTGTTTGGCATACGCAAAATCTTGTTCATCAAATACAACCACTTTTAAGCTAATATCTTTATGCTTCATTTTTTCAAGAATATAATCGAGCGCTAAGAAATCAGTCGTCATACCTGAGCTTGGCGGCTTTGGCGAAAAAGTTACTTCATCGACCGCAAGCAACCAATCCTGCCATCTGCTGCCCTGCGTTTCAATTGCCGTCCGTATACCGTTCTGTTGAAGTAAAGAAACCAAAACGCCAAGTGACTTCAGCAATGCAGGATTCCCACCTGACAATGTGACGTGCGAAAAATTATCCCCACCAAGCTCTTTTAACTCTTGCCAAATTTCTTCTGCACTCATTTGCCGAATTTGCTCTTTAGCCGAACCGTCCCATGTGAAAGCCGAATCACACCAAGCGCAGCGATAATCGCAACCGGCAGTGCGTACAAACATGGTTTTTTGTCCAATCACCATACCTTCCCCTTGGATAGTTGGGCCAAAGATTTCCAAAACAGGAATACTACTCAAGTTCCATCCACTCCCGTCTCATCTCGGCATAACTTGTCGGCGTTTCATACAGGCGCACAAATTCTGTCCGAGCCCCCTTGTATTGTGGACGCTTCTTGAGCGCCAATTCCATCTGCTCAAAAATCCATACAACCATATTTTCAGCTGTCGTATTCATCGGCGGCAACGTTTCATTTAAATAACGATGATCTAAATAAATCTCAATTTCTTCTTTCCAAATTTCTTTGATATCACCAAAATCGATTGCAAGACCAATTTCATCAACAAAACCACTGATGCCAAATACAACTTTGTACGTATGGCCGTGCAAATTCTTACATTTCCCTTCATAGCAATGTAAATGGTGCGCCGCGTCAAAGGTAAACTCCTTGCTGACCAGCACACGTTTATTATGATAGCGCAATTGCTTGCGATTAATATCTTGATCTATTTTTTGCAGGTTTTCTACAATGCGAAATCCGAAAAGGCTACTCATACATTCACACCCTTTCGCTTCATATATATATCATAGCCCGATTTACGCAGGTGACATGCCGGACATGCTCCGCATCCATCCCCCATAATACCGTTATAGCATGTTAACGTTTTTTCTTTCACAAATTCCAAGGCACCAAGGTCATCTGCAAGCTTCCATGTCTCCGCCTTATCTATCCACATCAGCGGTGTATGAATAACAAATGGATAATCCATTGCTAAATTCAACGTTACATTCAAAGACTTAATAAATACGTCACGGCAATCTGGATACCCACTAAAATCTGTTTCACATACACCGGTTACGATATGTTTGGCATCCATTTGTTTAGCCATAACAGCCGCAAAGGAAAGAAACAATAAATTTCTTCCATCTACAAATGTTGATGGCAACGCGCCCTCTTCTTGTGTAATTTCAATGTCGTTGCGCGTTAACGCATTTGGGGCCAACTGATTAAGCAGACTCATATCGAGCACCGTATGTTTGACACCGAGCTCCTTTGTGATCGCAGCTGCACACTCAATTTCTAGACTGTGACGTTGGTTATAATTGAATGTAACCGCCTCAACTTCATCAAATTGCTGCAGTGCCCAAAATAAACACGTTGTACTATCCTGTCCCCCACTAAACACAACAACTGCTTTTTTCTTCATACTCATTTCTCCTTTTCTTATAGAAGAAAGAGACCTTGAACTCAAGAAAAGCGGAACCGGCTCGTTCAGACGCAAAGCATAAGGTTCTCGGACCCGCAAGGCGCTTTTTGCCTTGTGAGGACCGAGGTTCTTAAGCAGTAGCGTCTAGCTGGTGGAGCTGGACACCACCAAAAAGCGGAACCGGCTCGTTCAGACGCAGAGCATAAGGTTCTTATACTTTTCTTGTCTTAAAAAACAGAAAACAACACCTAAGGATGTTGTTTACCTTAGTTTTTTATAGAGGGAGTTCGCGAACCTCTCCCATGCTTTACGCATGGATTTTCTTCTGTTGTAGCGCTATTTATTCTACCATATTTAGAAAGATCGCACATTAGAAAAAACGTATTCTTATTTTTCAGAAATTTAACAATCATTTTTTACAACCATCTCCCATATAGTCCAACGTACTACAAAAAAACGTGATGAACATCATCACGTTTACTTCTTTTCCTCGCCGGCAAGCTCGACTAATGATTTCACTTTACCATGTGGTTGTTGATTTTCTTTACGCGCTTTCCATTGTCTTTCTATTTCACGCTTTTTATCAGACATATGCACAGCCCCTTATTATGTAGTCTCTTTTAGGATAACACGGAAGGGAAAAAAATATACTGTTCACATTACATTCACAAAACATATACAAAAGTTACAAAAAACTGATACAAAATAGATGCACAATGCAGAAGAATCAGCTACAATAAAGAAGTTAATTCTATTATACCAGAAAGGAATGTCACTATGAATTTTTTAACAAGATTCAGTTTGAAGAATGCCGTTGCTGTATTCATCATTTCGTTCCTTCTCATTCTCGGGGGTGCCTATTCCTTCTCGAACCTGAAGGTTGATTTGTTACCAAACATTGAATTTCCTCAGGTTTCCGTTGAAGTAGTGTATCCGGGGGCTTCTCCCGATGATGTGAACGAACAAGTCACAACAAAGCTAGAAGATAAATTTAAAGGGATTGAAGGAGTCAAAAAAGTAAGCTCTTCTTCCTACGAATCCATCGGTATTATCAACTTAGAGTTTCCGTTTAATGCTGACATGGATAAAATTGAACAGCAGCTAAATACGTTTATCAAAGATGCGAAGCTGCCTGATAATGTACAAACAAAGGTAAATCGCTTCTCATTCGGTTCCTTCCCAATTTACAACATTTCTTTATTTGCGAAAGGCGATACAGATGTTGAACGATTGTTGGACGAATCAATTATTCCAGAACTAAACAAAATTCAAGGTATTAATAGCGTATCTGTCGGCGGTACAAAAGAAGATTTAATTCGCATCACCGTCGACAAGGAAAAAGCACTGCAATACGGGTTGTCTCTAAACGCCGTAAAAGAACAAATCAATGCTAAGTTTTTATCCTTCCCGGCAGGGCGTATTAACGTGAACGAGCTGCAAGTACCGGTTCGTGTGGAAGAAAAGCTAGGTGAAGTGGAGAAGCTAGAAAATCTCCAGTTAACATCTCCACTTGCAAAACAAGGTGCACCAGGCACTGCTCCTACACTGCCATTACTAAAAGATATTGCGAAGATTGAAGCAGTAACCGAGCAAGCAGAAAAAACACGATACAACCAAAAAGACTCCTTGTCTATGGCTGTTACTAAAAAGCAAGATGCCAATACAGTTGAAGTTGCTGACAAAGTAACAGAAGTATTGAATAAGTACGATGATCAGGTTGACTATGCCATCGGTTTTGATTCTGCGGAAGGCATTAAAAGTTCAGTTGAAACGCTTGTAAAAGAAGGATTATTAGGTGCTCTCTTTGCTTCTTTAGCTGTACTGTTATTCCTTCGTAATATTCGTGCAACGATTATCGCGATTATTTCCATTCCGCTATCTTTGTTATTTGCGGCTATTTTCCTAAATCGTCTTGATATTTCGTTAAATATTATGACTCTTGGCGGTATGGCTGTTGCGGTTGGTCGTGTTGTTGACGATAGTATCGTTGTTATTGAAAATATCTTCCGGCGCGTACGTCGTTCAAAAGATGGTATGTCGGATGAACTCGTTGAAGATTCTACACGCGAAATTTTAATGGCGATTACATCGTCTACAATTACAACGGTTGTTGTATTCTTGCCGCTCGGCTTTGTAGGTGGTATCACAGGTGAGTTCTTCTTACCATTTGCGTTAACGATTGTCTTTTCCCTATTGGCTTCCTTGCTGGTTGCAGTTACAGTCGTACCAATTTTGGCACGCTTCTCCTTTAAGAAGGTGCCAAAAGAAGAAGAAGAAACGGGCTTACAACGCTTCTATGCACGTGCTATTGCTTGGTCTCTAAACCATAAAGCGATTGTGATTATCAGTTCGTTTGTCTTGTTATTTGGATCATTTGCTGTCGTTCCTTCTCTTGGCTTTACGTTTATTCCGAACGAGCAGCAAAAAACATTGGTAGCAGCGATTGAACTTCCTGCTTCTACATCTCTTGATAAAACCAACGATGTATCATTAAAGCTTGAAAAAATGTTTGCAGATAAAAAAGAAATTAAAGAAGTGACAACTGGTGTCGGAAGCCGTGATTTCACAACCGGTTTAAAACGTGAAAATAAAGCAAACTACTTTATTAACCTAAAAGAAGGCACGGATGTTACAAGCTTCATTAAGGAACTAGAAAAAGACATGCAACGTATTACTGATGCGGAAGCTACAGGTACAAAGCTTGGCGTACAAGAATTATCCAGCGGCGGTCCGCCTTCCAACAACAATGTGGATATTGATTTGTACTCCAATGACTTAGAGGCTCTGCAAGAAGCCGCGGGTAAAGTTGAAGCATATATGAAGAAAAACAAAGATTTAAAATATGTGTCAAACAACTTCACGGAAAAACAAAAACAATACTTGGTGGAAATCAAGCCGGAAAAAGCTTCTGAATACGGTTTATCTGGCTTCCAAATTCTCGGCACGATTTCCGATCAAACAACACCGGTAAGTGTTGGTACGTTAAAACTTGACGGTAAAGATCAAAACGTACAATTGTCTTATGACAAAGAATTGAGCTCTCTTGCTGATTTAGAAAAAGTGACACTGTTTGGACAACGCGGTCCTGTTGCTCTGACAGAAGTAGCTAACGTCAAGGAAGTAGAATCCTTTACAGCTATTCAAAAGCTTGATGGTAAGGTGTACGCACGTGTAAGTGCACAAATTCAAGGCGACAATACACAAAAGGTTACACAAGATGTAGTAAACGGTGTAAAAGATTTGAAGTTGCCTAAGGATGTATCACTTGAAGGCGGCGGCGGTAGCGATGAAACTGTTAAAACGTTCCAAGATCTTGGACTTGCAATGTTGATTGCAATTGGTCTTGTGTACTTGACAATGTTGATTACATTCGGCAAAGCGCGCATTCCGTTCATCATCCTTTCATCACTTATTTTCGTACCAATTGGTTCTCTTGTATCGTTATTCTTAGCAAAAGAACCATTATCAGTTAGTGTAATGATTGGCTTCTTAATGTTGATTGGTATCGTTACGACAAATGCAATTGTACTGGTAGACCGTATTGGCCAAAACCGCGACAAGAAGGGCATGCCAATTCGCGAGTCCTTGATTGAAGCAGGTAAAACGCGTTTGCGTCCAATCCTAATGACGGCGTTCGCAACAATTACTGCCTTAATTCCGTTAGCCTTAACAACTTCTTCAGGAACATTGATCTCAAAAGGCTTAGCTATTACAGTAATTGGTGGTTTAACTTCATCTACATTGCTAACGCTAATTATTATTCCAGTTATGTACGAATTGTTCTTCCGTAAACAAGCAAAACAAGAGCGATAAGAAAAGACCTTGTGCACAAGCACAAGGTCTTCTTTCTCATTTTATTTCTATTATGAATGCAAGGCCCTCTTGGCTTCTTGTATCTGCGCCAAGTGCCTTTTTTCATGATAGTCTAAAAACTCCAGCCATTGCTGCACATTGATTTCACCAAACACAGGATGCTTTGCTGCTTTCTCAAACAAATCTCGTTCATCGGTTACGCTATGAATCACATGCAACAGCTCACGGCGAGACGTTTGTAGTAAGTCTTGTATTTCATCTTGCTTCATGATAGTATCTGTTGGCTTCATTTGCTCAGGTGCCTCGCGCTTGTAAGCACGGTTTAACGTAGCCTGCACGGGTTTTAACGTAACTTGTACGCGCTCTGTTTTATGAAGAGCATACGTGATAGCAGACGTAACGGCCTGCTCTACTAAATGCAAATGATGTAAATTTTGCGCAATGCTCCACTTCTCTCGCTTCGGCTTAGCGTTCAACTGTGTATCGTGAAGACTCGCTACTTCTTTCACAACTTTATCTCTTGTGTTTGTTAACGTTTCCAAAATGGTTTGAATACTTGTTTGCGTCATACTTTCTCCCCCTTTTTGAAATAGCCCTATTAAAGCTCCTTGTTGATTTTTGCTACAAGGTTTCACTTTTCCAATCCACAAATGCTAATGATTGACATCATACTTTAACACAGTCTTTGAAATAAGAAGGCGCCTCCTAGGAAGCGCCCTATCTGTACATATATAGGAAGCTTTCTTCCTTATTATCCCATGAACAACTCATAAAGTCGATAAAATTATCAGAAAATTCCTTTTACATCTTTGTGTCATCCACGCTATCAAGCCATGCTTGAATCTCTTCGACCACAGATTCAACACACCCAGGAGCAAATGGAGATGTTACGCCAGCTACTTCCACAAGCTCAAGGAAGGACTTGCTACCGCCTTGACGACATAACGTCACATAATCTGCCCAAGCTTCTTCCCTATTTTCACGCGAACGCTTCCAGAACTGAAACGCACAAATTTGTGCAAGTGTATAGTCAATATAATAAAATGGCGAATTATAGATATGACCTTGGCGTTGCCAGAAACCACCCTTCTCTAGAAAAGCTTGTCCATCATAGTCACGATGCGGCAAGTATTTCTTCTCAATTTCGCGCCATGCCGCTTTTCTCTCTTGCGGCGTTGCATCTGGGTTTTCATAGACAAAGTGCTGGAACTCATCCACGCTCACTCCGTACGGTAAAAACAACAGGGCGGAGCTCAAGTGTGAGAAATAATATTTCTCTGTATCTTCTTTAAAGAACAGTTCCATCCATGGCCAAGTGAAGAATTCCATGCTCATTGAATGAATTTCACACGCTTCATATGTTGGCCAGTTATACTCAGGTACCACAAAATTACGGCTTTCATATACTTGAAACGCATGACCTGCTTCATGTGTTAGTACATCAATGTCGCCCGATGTACCATTAAAATTAGAGAAAATATATGGCGCTTTGTAATTTTCAATAAATGTACAATAACCGCCGCCTGCTTTTCCCTTTTTCGCAACCAGATCCATTAAATTATTTTCTAGCATGAATGTAAAGAACGCATCGGTTTCCGGAGATAGTTCTTTATACATTTGCTTGCCATTTGCAACAATCCATTCAGCATTTCCTTTTGGAACTGGATTACCAGATGGAAACTCAAAGCCTTCATCATAAAATTTCAGCTTATCCACACCAATACGCTGTTGTTGACGCTCGCGTAATTTGGTCGCCAGCGGCACGATATGATCTAATACTTGTTTACGATACGAAGCCACCATCTCAGCATTATAATCCGTACGGAACATGCGCGCATAACCAAGCTCAACAAAATTTGTAAATCCAAGCTTTTTTGCAATTTCTGTACGCACTTTCACCAGCTTGTCGTAAATTTCATCCAACTCCTCTTCATGCTCAGCCAAAAAGCCATAATAGGCCTCGTTGGCACTGCGACGAACATCACGATCTTGATGCTGCGTAAACGGTACAAGCTGCGACAGCGTACGCTCATCGCCTTCAAATTCGATTTTAGCGGAAGCCATCAGCTTTGTATATTGCGAAGACAACTTGTTCTCTAACTGTAAGTCCGCTAGTACTTCATCAGAGTACGTCTGCAGTTCACAGGAAGCAAGTGCAAACAGTTGGCTCCCATATAATTGTTCTAATTCCGCACGATACGAAGATTCAACAAGCGCCTGATAGTATTTTGAGACAAATCCCTTCACTACCGGCATTGTTTCGTCAAAGAACTCTTGCTCAGCTTTATAGAACTCATCATTTGTATCAATTGTATGTCTGACATAGCATAAGTTTGCCATTGTATGATAATCATTACGCACCGCATTAATTTGCTCCATTGCTTGCTCCTGTTGCTTAGCGGAGGTTGCTTTTTCAAACTGAATCAGCGCTTCTGTAAAACGAGCTTCTACTTCTTTCATATTAGGTCTTACATATGTATAGTGTTGAAACCCCATCTCTACTCACTCTCCTATTATAGATATCTCTCTTTTTATTCCATGCTCATCTATAAATTCCTGTTTTTTAATTACCTTCGCGAATAATACTTTCCGACCTTTTTCAGCAGTTGCAGCAATTGTTCTTTTTCCGCCGCTGTAAGCATAGCCAGTGATTCGTGTAACTTGACTTCATGAATGGGAAATACGGTTTCCATCAGTTTCGTCCCTTTTGTTGTTAAGTCCGCAAAGATAACACGTCTATCATATGTACATGGACGGCGAAGCACCAATCCCTTCTTTTCTAACTTATCCACAACATAGGTAATACTGCCGCTAGCAATTAAAATCTTTTCACCAATTTGTTGCAATGGCTGACTGCCCTTGTGATATAACAATTCTAGCACTGCAAATTCAGTCGGATTTAACTCATTTTCTTGCGCAGATTTATTAGAGATATCCATCAATGCACGATGTACACGCGAAAGACCGATAAACACCTTTAGTGAAAGAGAAATCTCTTCTTTTTGATACTTGCTCATTTCATCTCACCCTTTAAATATCTTGAAATAAAAGTATAATAACGGAAACAATTGGAAATTGTCAATATATTTTTATATCTTTAACTGGAAATCATTATGTTTTTTATAAAAAGTTTTATATACTAAAGATAACATTTATTAACTCCTAAATAGGATATATCTTTTCATGTCTTTATTTTATACCTGTGGCTTTTACAAAGACTTCCCCAAGTCTGTTAAGTCTATTTGGAACAAAGGAGAACAGCTTGTGAATGCTATTTTAAAAACGATTCTATCTTATGCACTGCTCGTCGTATTACCTACGACAGCTTGTTGCACTTTTCTATTTATATACCATCAATCCAATATGGAGAAAAAAAATAAACGAGAAGCACGGATTATTGCGGATTTATACAAAGATAACCTCGACCGATTTATCGGTGAAGCCATTTCTGCTTTGGAAACCTTGGCAATGGTAGTGAACCGAACGAACAATGACTCTGAACAAATTCAAGAAATTCTAAATAGTGTGGACAAACGAGATGCGCGCTTTTCAGGCTTCTACTATGCACAAACAGATGGCGTTATTTATCTCGCTTCTCATCCAATTACAAAAACTGCAGACGTATCTGACCGTCCATATATCCAAGAAGCATTAAAAACACAAAAAACGGTTTTATCTCCTCCAATGAATGGTCGTATGGGTGGGAAAAATGTCATTGTCGCTGCTACGCCTGTTATTGACAAAAAAATACAAACAACCGGTATCGTAATGGCAAGCCTTCGATTAGATTATGCCAGCGACATGCTTACAACATTAAAACCGGAATATCACTTTGAAGTATCCGATTTACAATATCGGGTCTTTCTAAAAGATAAGGATGATTATTCAACAGAGGGGATTCGCAAGGTAACCATAGCACTTGACAAAGCACCGTGGTATGTTTCTGTTTACCCATTACCTATTAATAAGACTGCACTGTATCAGCAACTTCTTGCTGAGGGATTATTCGTACTCTTTTTAACGAACGTCTTATTTTTACTCCTGAAATATGCTCTATTAAAACGTCAAACTCAAAAAGAAAGGCGTGAAAATGAAGCACAAAAACTTGAGCTGATAGGAACTTTAGCTGCGAGTACCGCCCATGAAATTCGTAATCCCCTAACAGGAATTAAAGGATTGGTGGCGTTGCTGAGTGAAAAATACACCGGTGAACAAGACCAAATGTATTTTTCTGTAATTCAAAAAGAAATTGAACGAATTAATGAAATTGTAAGCGAATTTTTGATTTTAGGAAAACCAACTGCCATCGCGCAACAAATTTATGATTTGCGTCATATCGTGAGTGAAGTTTCGCTCATTATTCAATCCGAGGCAAATTTGCATAGTGTCTACTTCTCAACAGTACTCGGAAATCATCCAGTTCTTATTCGTTGCTCAAAAGATCAAATTAAACAAGTCATTTTAAACATCACAAAAAATGCCTTTGAAGCGATGAAAACACATGATTCACTCTTAATTGAGGTCAAACCAGAGGGTCGTTTTGCACAACTGCGCATTACTGATACAGGAACTGGTATTCCTGAGGAAGTACAACAAAAAATATTTGATCCGTTTTTTACGAGTAAAGCAACTGGAACCGGACTCGGGCTTGTTGTATGTAAACGAATTGTCGATATGTACAATGGAGATATCTCCATTACAAGCAGTCAAGATAAAGGAACACAGGTGACCATAAGTCTTCCTCTATATACAGAAATATAAAGAAGCCGCTCATTGGAGCGGCTTCTTTTACTTCTATAAAAAGCGCATGACGCGTACTGTTAACGTAACAAACTCGCAAGCAATGACTGAATAGAAGCTTTTGAAAACTGGTCCCTTATACGCAAAAATGAATCCCTTATATCCCAAGACTTATCTAATTTCTCTTTATGAATTTGATATTGCAAAATCAGCACATCTAAACTTTGACTCGCTTCAATGGTTTCAGGGTTATTAAATCCCTTTGATAATCCAATTTGAATCATTCTTTCCTGTTTCATCTTAATTTCCAGTAACAGCTTGTCCATTTTGTGCTTTCGTCTTGCGGCAAACATGACTTTGTCCCTCATTCCCCTCATCCATATTATCAAACTCATGTATGTATGTACTGTATTATTCAGTAAATTTACAAATTATTAACCTTACCATCAGAATTATTACAAATTATTCTATCTTTGTAAATACATTCGCAATAAAAGACATTTTTTTCATTTGTGTTTTCTGCAATTTTCGAACAAACCTTGATTCTATCTGCCCCAACAAAAGATTAGACCTCTCACATTCGACAACAACATGAGTATATTCGTCAAAAAACGCCAAAACTAAGTACTACGCGGAAGGAGGACTATAAATGAAAGCATTCTATTATCTCGCTTTATCATGTAGCTTATTTTGTTTCCCACTTCACATCTCAGCGGCAACTCATCACAAATTAGCCATTGTAATTGACGACTTTGGCAACAATATGAAGGGGACGAACAAAATGTTTTCCCTGCCCATTCCACTGACTGCTGCTGTGATGCCATTTTTGCCATCTACAAAAGCAGATGCAGAGGCTGCTTTTAAAAATGGTTATCAAGTGATTATACATTTACCAATGGAGCCCTTAAAAGGAAAAAAAAGCTGGCTTGGTCCAAATGCAATTACGACTGATTTAAGTGATGCAGAAATTCAAAAGCGCGTCGAAATGGCTATTGCTGACGTACCGCATGCAATCGGAATGAATAACCATATGGGTTCAAAGGCAACCGCAAATGAACGAGTTATGCGCATCGTACTTGCAACGTGTAAAGCGCATGGTTTATTTTACCTCGACAGCAAAACCAATCCCAAAAGCGTTGTAAAAAAAATAGCTGATGAGCTAGATGTACCAACAGTTGAAAATAAACTGTTTTTTGATGATGTATACACACATGCACATATTACCAAGCAAGCAAACCTATTACTTGAAAAAACACAAAAAGAGCCCGTCATGATTGCCATTGGTCACGTGGGCCCTCCCGGTGAGATTACAGCTTCTGTTATCTCCTCTTATATACCAAAGCTACAACAAAACACCCGCTTTGTTTTCGTTTCTGATTTAGTACGTCCAAGTCTATCACACTAAATTTTATCTACGCGACTCACGCGGAAATCTTTCTTCTCAAGCTTTGTAATCAGTTTTTCCAGTTCTGTTGTGGATAACTCATCAGTAATATTGACGATTAAGCGCCTGACATATTTATCGCCGTTATCAAGCGTCAGTAGCCCCCCGATATTATAGTTCCGCAATACACTGCCAAGCTCTTTAATCGTACCTTTATTTTCATGGGTGGCAATTGTTAACGTATAGCCACCCGTGTTCATTCCAAATGAATCCTCGAGTACATCAAATATATTTGCATGTGTTAAAATTCCTAAAAACTCATGATGATCATCTAATACCCCTAGAAACGGCAAACGACGAATGGTATAAAAAGCACGAAAAAAAGAGTCTCGTTCAAATACAAAAGCCTCCGCATCTTCTACAAGAGACACAATTGTATTCTCATGGTCACCACCATTGTACAGAAATTCCAACAAATCCACCTTATAAATCAATCCCAAAAATGATTTTTTACTCTCATCTAGAGTAGGAATGCAACGGTACCCACTTTGGTTCATGAGCTCTAACGTGCTCTCTACCGTATTAGATATACAACTGGATACAACTTGTTTCTTCGGGATAAAGTGATACTTAACACGCATCACACTCCCTCCTTTCTACACATGTAACATGTATAGTAAGAGAAACGCAGATTTATGTTTATTTAAAGCGCTTACAAAAAATTTACTGCGTCACGCTACAGGCAAAAACACTCTTCAGGAAAATCCCAAGGAGTGCTTTTCGGATTAGATTACGGAGCTTCTTGCTCCTTTTATCATCAAGAGTTTCACATGATAGTTCATCAAATATTCTAACCCTTCCAGCCACTTCTTTGTTTCATGCGGCTTCTTCGCCCATACAACCAAACCGTAGTTTTCTACAAGTACAGCACCACGATCAGGATGGGGCTGTTCTTCTAATAAAGCAAGAAATGCTTGTTCATGTTCTACAATTGGTATTTTTAATGATTCAATACCGTCTCTTCCAAATACACGTGCTACATTTTTTTGTTCAAACGTTACTTCTTTTTGCTCACCGTAAATCTCCGAAACAAGATGACAATCTACCGTTTGTACTTGCAATACACATCCTGCACTTGTATTTTTATATACTGCTGCATGCAAACAAGATTCTTCAGCCGGCGTACCTTCAAATACAGGCTCACACGCCGCGTTTACAACCACAAAATCTTCTTCATTATAGAGTCCTTTATCTTTACCTTCTGCGTTGATAATAAACGTTACAGGCTCATTAGACGCCCGCATGGATAAACTAATTTTCGTCCCGTAAAACCAATCTCGAAGTGCTAACTCTGTTTTAATTTCACTCAAATCTTTCCACGTTCTTAAAAAAAACAACATACTTTCACCTCCGCATAATGTTTGTTTATATAAACGTTTAATTTTTTGATAATTCTTAAAATTTAATTGAATTATCACATATATAGCGCTATTTTGTCAATAATGTTTCTACCCAGAAAGACATTTATTTCCTAAAAAAATAATGTGTCGAAGCCAGCTTTCAATGAGCTGGCTTCGACACATTATTTGTAACAATATCCTGCTTTTCTCCCTTACTAATAATTTGTAACTTCTGTAGTACACTTGTATACAAAGCAAGCTTGAATTGTGTGCGCTGGTTCATTCTCACCCCTTCTTTCCTTCAGTCAACTTTTTTTCTCTTAGTAAATTATATGATGTAGGTTTGGAAAAGTGTACAAAAAGTTGTGTATGTACAATTTCCATTGTATTTTTGTTTTGAAGTGCCTATACTAGAAGTTATGACTAAAATTAGAGTCGAGGTTGATAAAATGAACGTAATCATGAGTACTTTGAATGCAAAATACATTCATACCAATTTGGCGATCCGGTATATTAAAGCCTATGCCGCACCCGAATTCGATATAGAGATGGCGGAATATACAATTAAAGATCCTGCTATGAATATCGTAACAGACTTATACAGACGAAATCCTGATGTAATTGGTTTTAGCTGTTATATTTGGAACATTGAAGAAACAATACAAGTCATAAAAATGCTAAAAAAAATTAATCCTGACCTAATCTTGTTTGCAGGCGGTCCTGAGGTTTCCTACGATGTAAAAGAGTGGCTAGAGCGTGTTCCAGAGCTTGATTTCATTATTATCGGTGAAGGAGAAGCTGCTGTTAAAAACTTATTGCTTGAGATACAAGGTGCCAAGCAATACGAAACGCTAGATGGCATCGCTTTTTTACAGGATGGCAAATTTATTATGAAACCCCAGCGCGAAAAGCTGAAGTTAAACGAACTTCCATCTCCGTATCGCTTTCCGGAAGATATCCCGCACCTTGGCAAACGCATCACGTATATTGAAACAAGTCGCGGCTGTCCATTTAGCTGTCAATTTTGTTTATCTTCTATTGAAGTAGGTGTACGCTATTTTGACCGTGAGCGTATTAAAGATGATATTCGCTATTTAATGGCAAATGGTGCCCGGGTCATTAAATTTGTGGATCGTACGTTTAACATTAGTCGTAGCTATGCAATGGATATGTTTCAGTTCTTAATTGATGAACATGTGCCTGGTACTGTGTTTCAATTTGAAATCACAGCGGATATTATGCGCCCAGAGGTGATTCAGTTCTTAAATGACAATGCTCCAGCAGGTCTATTCCGCTTTGAGATTGGTGTACAATCAACAAATGACCGAACAAACGAGCTGGTTATGCGTCGTCAAAACTTTGAAAAACTGTCTCGTACAGTCACAATGGTAAAAGATGGAGGGAAAATTGACCAGCACTTAGATTTAATTGCTGGCCTTCCAGAAGAAGATTATAATTCCTTTAAAAAGACCTTTAACGATGTATTTGCGATGCGTCCTGAAGAGTTGCAGCTTGGCTTTTTAAAAATGCTGCGCGGTACTGGCTTGCGTTTACGTGCAAAAGACCATGACTATGTATATATGGATCGTGCACCATATGAAATACTAGGAAATAACATTCTACCGTTTTCTGATATTATTCGTATCAAACAAGTTGAGGATGTGCTGGAGAAGTACTGGAATGCCCACAGAATGGATTACACGTTAGAATATTTAGTTAATGAAGTGTTCGCAACACCGTTCGACTTTTTCCAAGACTTTGGTAGCTACTGGGATGAACAAGGTTGGGCGCGTATTGGACATCAACTGGAAGATTTATTTAAACGCCTCTATCAATTCCTAGACGAAATGGAAGTGCCGCAAACGCCAATTATTAAGGACTTAATGAAACTTGACTATTTGCGTCATCATAAGCATCGTCCTCGTAAACCTTGGTGGGATGAGCGTCTATCTAAGCAAGAGTTAACAGAATTATACCGTATGATTGCAGAGCAACCTGCTCGCTTTGGAGATTCCTTTGCATCTCTAGGGTTGTCTGAGAAAGAGGCAAACAAGCATATGATTGTGGAGCCGATATGCTTTGATTTTGAAACATTCATGCATAGTGGCAATATTGTACAAACACCTTCTGTTGTTGCTGCATACTTTAATCCTAAAACACAGGAATGTGAACTATATGGTATGAACGAAGCAGTAAAAAGCTGAGGCGATGCGCCTCAGCTTTTTACTGCTTCGTTCCCTTTTTAGAATTGCGATTTGCATATTTGTTTACATTTTCATTTGCATATTCCACCGCAAATTCTGCATCCGGTAGGCTTTCTTTTGGTGTTTTATTATGATTGGTTGCTGGTTGATATGCTACTTTACGTTTTGCCATAATAATATCCCCCTATAAAATGATTTGGTTTTTAGTATGTGTGGAATAATAAAAATGATGAAAAGAAAAAGCTGGCAAACACTTGCACTTTCTGAAACACGACATGCAATACTTTGCATACAGACAAGGAGCGAATTGTAATGAAAAAAGAACAAGTACCCTCTCCTATTTTAGATGAAACTATTCCACATCAAATGAACTTTCCCTCGTTTAAAGGAACGGGTATTACAATGGAAGAACCGTTTGTGAATGAGTATGGTGTAATAATCGGAGACAGCCTGTACAATTCCGCTAATAGTCCTTTAAACAATTGGAGTGACGAAATAGATCCTGCCATAATGGCAGGTGAAGAATGGATTCATCCCACTAATGACATCGGCTGGACTTCTGAGGAAAATCAGAAATTGCTTGAAGAAAAGCGTGTTGATAACGGTCCTGAATTATTTATGCATCCGCAATACGGTATTATGGAATAAAAAACAGCCTGCAAAAGCAGGCTGTTTACTTAGATCGTTTTAAAAGCCAATCACCAATTGTTGGATATGTTTTCTTAAGTGCCGTACCACCGTATACAACAGACATATGACCAGTTGGCAAGCAAACATACTCAGCATCCTTGCTGGAGATATGCTCGTGTAATGCTTGTACCTGGCATGGCATGGCAATATGATCGCGGTCGGCAGAAATATTCAGTACGCTCGCTTTAATGTTTTCTAAGCGCACCTTTTGCCCCCGTATTTCCAGTTCACCTTTAACAAGCTTATTTTGCTGGTAAAAGTCACGAATCCATTGTCTGTAGGACTCACCTGGAAATGGAATACCATCCGCTACCCATTTTTGTACCAGTTTCCAGCTCTCTACAAAGCGTTGATTGTCAGAACGGTCTAATAAAGAGATATACGGTCCTGCGAAGTTCGTAATTGGCTTTAGCATCTTATTGCCAAAATCAATCATTTCCGGTGGGATATTGCCGTATGTGTCAACTGCTTTATCTAGATTAAAATACTTCTCATCTAAAAGCGGTCCATATAAGCCCGTATCGGAAAAGTCAAAGGGGCTTGTCATAAAAATAAGATTTCGAATCGGCATGTTCGGATGCAGCGCCGCGTAAATAGATGTCAGTGTTCCTCCCATACAATAGCCAAGTATGGAGATTTCACTTGCTCCTGATGTCCGAAGCACCTTTTTTACCGCTTTTGCAATATAATCCATTACAAAATCATCAAATTGCAGCGTGTGATCTTCCGGACCAAATGTACCCCAATCCAGCAAATATACATCAAACCCCCGATCCACTAGATATTCAACCAAGCTATTGCCCGGTGTTAAATCCATGATATACGGCTTATTGATTAATGCATAAACCAATAATAGTGGTACACGATGCGTTTTCTCGTTCTTTGGAATATACCGGTATAACTTTGACTTGTTTTTGGTCCAAATGACTTGTTTCGGTGTTAACCCTACCTGTGGCTCCGAATCACGCCATAATACGTCACCTGCACGTTTTAAGCGTTTATATGCCTGCTTATACTCTGCAGGATATAATTCCAATTGCTTTTCCCATTCTTCCAATAATGTCGGCATTTTTTATCCCCCTTTGAAAAAAGAAGTGCAAATGCACCTCTTCTTATGTATTACATATACAAGCCACCATTGATGTTCAACTGTTGTCCTGTTACATAGGCACCATCACGACATAGATATAGCACACCTTTTGCAATCTCCTCAGGTGCACCAAAGCGCTTTTTCGGTATTTTTGCAACGATTTGCTCACGCACTGCCTCTGGTACCTCGGCCACCATTTCCGTATCGATAAAACCTGGGCAAATTGCATTTACTGTTACATTCGTACGAGCCAGCTCAAGCGCAAGTGATTTTGTAAAACCAACCATACCTGCTTTTGCTGCAGCATAGTTGGTTTGTCCAAATCCACCAGATTGACCGATAATGGAAGAAATGTTAATGATGCGCCCAGCTTCCGATTCAGTAATGTAAGGCAGAACTGCACTTGTCGTGTTATAAAGACTGCTGAGATTTACATCAATAACGCGGTCCCAATCTTCACGGCTTAATTTCTTGAATGTACGATCTCTTGTAATGCCCGCATTGTTGATTACAATATCAACTTGACCAAAACGCTTTACCGCTTCATCAATTAATGTACGAGCCTCTTCAAGTTTTGAAACATCCGCTTGTACTGCGTACGCCTCGCACCCTTCTGAAACAAGTTTGTTCACCAAAGCTTGTGCTGCATCCTGACTGCTGTTGTAATTAATAACTACTTTTACACCTTCTTTTGCAAGAGCCGTGGTAATCGCTTCTCCGATTCCTTTTGCTCCGCCTGTTACAATCGCTACTTTGCCCTGTAATTGAACCATGCCTACTCCTCCTCACAAAGATATCTATAGAATCAAAAGCTTAACGCTTCGACTCTTCCGGTTGATTTGCTTTTTCTAAATAATTCAAAATTTTGTCCACTTTGTTTTCAAGTATACGGAGATCACTCTTGAGCTTTGTCATATCTCGTTTGGATGTGGAAGACTGTTCTAAACCATCCATTTTATCTTCCAAAAATTCTTCAATGCGATCCACTTTGTTTTCCAAATTTACAATTAAAGATGCAACACGAGCAATATCTTCTTGTGTAGGTACATTCATTTTCTCAAGATACCCTTTGGTTACATCGTTAATCATTTTCTGATAAAACAAGTTCATATCCAACACACTACCCATCCAAGCGGAATACTCTTCTGTTTTAAGCGTTTCATTCAACGTCTTACCCCAATACTTTTCCGTTTGATCATAAGCATCCTTCCAAGCCTTCATTGGGTCAAACTTTTGATCCATCATTCTCCCACCCCTTTATGTATAACAAAAATTCTTTCTATTTTTTATTTTCCGATATTCCACCCTTCATATCAAGTATATTTTGATTTTTTTGTATTTTCTTAACTTTTTATTGACACAGAAAACATATAAGTGTAAATTACACCTATAAGAAATACGTACCTTTATGTAAGATGAGGTGGTTAAAATGACAGATGAACACAAAATGACAGATGAACACAAAATGACAGATGACAGCGGCTCACACGCGCCGAAGAACTTTCTTGTACCCTTTGTACTGCTTTGCTTAAAAGATTGGAACATGCATGGTTACAGGCTCATTCAAACGCTAATTGACATGGGCTTTTCTACTATCGATCAAGGTAATGTGTATCGCACACTTCGAAAGCTTGAAAAAGAAAACCTAATCTCTTCTACATGGGACACAAGTGAAGGTGGACCAGCCAAACGAATCTACTCCATCACAGAATATGGCGAACAATACCTTTCTGCATGCGCAGGCTCCTTCGCACACTACCAGAAAATGCTCGGCACCTTCTTCAACATGTACACAAACGCATTCTTTCCGTTTACTAACATCCAAGACTCAAATAAAACAACACAAACAACCAAACCAAGTCACTCTGCAGAATAACTGCATTGACAATAGAAAAGCGGAAGCGGCTCGCTCAGCTCCATAGAAACCTGCTTTTCACCTTTGTAAGCATATTACTTAATAGGAGGCTGTATAATAATGGAAAACAAATCTTATGAACTGGTAGAAGCTTTTTGGAATAATTGGTCGCATTCTCTTACGTCACTAGCATCAACAGCAAAGCAAATGGAGCAGTTCACACTTGAAGCGATGAAGCACCAACAAGAATCTTTGCAGAAAATGGTACAGGGACTTGAAGCAATGGAGCAAGAAATGAAGCAACATACAATGCAAGCGGGTGCGCAATATGCAGAATATATGAAGCAATTTGCCGCTGGTCAATTTTCCTCACAAATTGAAGAATGGCAGAAAAAATGGAACGAAGTATCACAGCAAATGCAGCAAACTTCAGTTTCTCCTGCTAAGGTTTCACTAAACGCTCTTGCTCAAACAGCAGGACAGCTTGAGGAGGCTTTTAAACAAGTGCTCTCTCAACAACATTCACAACGCGAAGAGGCTCAAAAACAGATGAATCAGTTTATGAATGAGCTGAAAACTATGCAACTTGAGCTTTTAAGAAAAACACAAGAAGGCGCAAAACAATTTCTCCCTTCTCTTTAACAGTGCATATCATCCGCTTCATTCCGTCCTCAGCGCGCTTTCGCTATATAAAAAGGAGGAACACATGAACATTTTTGAACAGGCGGCCCACGTTTCTGAGCGTCCCTATGCCGATATCACAATTGGCGAGCAGGCCTTACTTGTCAAAACCATTACTCATGAAGATATTGAAGCGTACGCAGCACTAACAGGTGATGTAAATCCTGTACATTTATTGGAGGATTTTGCAAAGCACACTATGTTTAAAGAACGCATTGCGCATGGCATGTTAATTGCAAGCTATATTTCAACCGTTCTTGGCACCCAATTGCCTGGTAAAAACACCATTTACCTATCACAGCAAGTATCATTTCGAGCACCGGTCAAAATTAATGACACCATTCGTATCGTTGCAGAAGTAACAGAAAAGCGCGACGATAAAAAAATGATTACACTTACCACCAATGTATATAATCAATTTGAGAAAGTGGTGGTGACCGGTACAGCAGTTGTAATGAAATTAACATAGATATCCAACAACTGACATGTTCGCCTGATACTTCCGCGTATGCATGTTATGTATTGTTCGTATGCTAGTAGTACCAGCCTAGCGCTGGAATGCATAACATAAAGGAGAAACAAACATGGCACGTACAAATAAATTATTAGTACCAGGTGTTGAACAGGCGCTTGATCAATTCAAATATGAAATTGCAAGTGAATTTGGTGTAAATCTTGGCTCTGATACAGCAGCTCGTTCCAACGGCTCTGTTGGCGGAGAAGTAACAAAACGTCTTGTCGCGATGGCACAAAGTCAATTGCGCGGTTAATTTTATAACTATGGCTACGGGCGGATTTTCCGCCCGTTTTTCGTATATAAAATTTATATAGTTTTTCAACTTATAAAAAATGTTGTTTTCTATTTATCGATGTGACCAAACCACTGCGGACTTACAACAAACAAATATTGCTTGTCCTGATTTTAAGGATATAGTGCCACGTATCGTTACATACTATAAGGAGCATAGGGATAATCAAGCAAAGCATATCACCATGAGATAGTCATAGGAGGCTTCTATGAAGAAAGCAAACGTACATATGAGTCCGCCCCGCTTTTTAACATTAGCCTTTATTGTTTTGGCTGGCATGGGCACTCTTTTACTAAAGTTACCATTTGCCACAACAAAGCCGTTAGCTTGGGTGGATGCCTTATTCACTTGCATCTCGGCTTTTACCGTAACCGGCCTTGGCGTAGTAGATACAGGCACACATTTTACGCTGTTCGGTCAACTCGTGATTTTAACACTTATTCAAGTTGGCGGTCTCGGTATGATGACATTTGCAATCATTATTTTTATTATGCTGGGTAAAAAAATTGGTCTTCACAATCGCATTTTGTTACAACAGGCCTTAAATCAAATCAATATTGGTGGTGTCATTCGTCTCGCAAAGGCTCTTCTAATTTTTTCTTTATTGGTTGAATTTGTTGCGTTCGTGTTGCTGTGTTTGGAATGGGTACCGCGCTATGGTTGGCAAAAAGGGACGTACTTTAGCTTCTTTCATGCCATTTCTGCGTATAACAATGCTGGTTTCTCAATCTGGCCCGATAATTTAATGCGCCATGTACACAGTCCACTTGTAAACATGGTCATTACAGCTCTTATTATTATTGGTGGTCTGGGCTTTACAGTTGTAATTGATATATGGAAAAAACGCAATTTCCAGAGACTTACCCTTCATTCTAAATTAATGCTGGTTTCCACATTAATTATCAATATGGTTGCTACAGTGCTCATTTTACTCTTAGAGTACAACGGGGCAGCTATGAGTGGCTTATCTTTTTTTGACAAAACAATGAGCGCTTATTTCCAGGCTATCACGACTAGAACAGCCGGCTTTAACACACTTGATATCGCTAAGCTCTCCGATTCAACTATTTTATTTATGTGTGTGCTTATGATTATTGGAGCAGGTAGTGCTTCAACAGGTGGCGGTATTAAGCTCACCACATTTCTGATTATGATTCTTGGGGTTATTAAATTCATACGAGAGCAACAGGAAGTTTCTGTATTTAAAAAATCTATTAGAGACAGCACTATTATTAAAGCGTTATCTATCACGATGGTTGCGGTTGGTTTAATTTTTTTAGGAATTATTGCGCTGACCATTACTGAAAAGGCTCCTACTTTACTCATTATTTTTGAAATATGTTCAGCATTTGGGACAGTAGGTCTTACAATGGGCCTCACCTTTAACTTAACTGTAATGGGGAAGTTGATTATCTCCTTCATGATGTTCGCAGGAAAAATTGGTCCTTTAACGCTGGCTTTTACAATTTCGAAATCCAAACCCGTTAAAATTAAGCATCCTTCTGAAGATATCTTAACAGGTTGAAAAATAAGATATTTATCTCATATAAATTGTTGACAGAACCATCCTTCCTTCATAAAATAGTGATAAGAAAATAACTCCAAAGGGGAGTAGCGGCAGAAAGCTAAGCTTTCTGTAACAAAGTCGTCATTACATGGATTTTTCCATCGGCTTTGTTGACATTTACCAACATGTCTAGCAAGACCTTTGCCAACACTAAGGTGGCAGAGGTCTTTTTTGTGACCTCCTGCCAAAATGAGAGGAGAATGGTTAATGGATTTTGCAATTTTGTTGGAGTATGGGTGGGTATTGCTAATTCTGATTGCACTAGAGGGTATTTTAGCAGCTGATAACGCACTTGTGCTCGCCATAATGGTAAAGCATTTACCAGAAGATCAACGTAAGAAAGCTTTATTTTACGGCTTAGCTGGTGCATTCATTTTTCGCTTCGGATCACTGTTTCTCATTTCGTTTCTTGTCGATGTATGGCAAGTGCAAGCGATTGGCGCGCTGTATTTAATATTTATTGCTGTATCGCATTTTACGAAGAAAAAAGTAGTCAAGGAACAAAAAGAACGTACAGACGGCTTTTGGTTAACAGTGCTTAAAGTAGAATTGGCAGATATTGCTTTTGCTGTAGATTCTATTTTGGCAGCGGTGGCACTTGCCGTAACATTGCCGAAACTCGGAAGCGGGACAATTGGCGGTTTAAATACGGGACAATTTCTAGTTATTTTAGCAGGTGGCGTAATCGGACTTATTATCATGCGCTTTGCCGCTAACTATTTCGTTGCCTTACTCCAAAAACGACCAGGGCTTGAGAGTGCCGCATTTCTCATCGTTGGCTGGGTAGGCGTGAAACTAGCTGTTTACACATTGTCTCACCCTTCTTTAAGTGTTCTGCCTTATGATTTTCCAAAATCTCTTGCTTGGAAAGCTGTTTTCTGGGGTGTGCTTCTTTGCATCGCAATTGGTGGTTGGTTTTTTTCAAAACCAAAACAAGAAACAGAAAAAGCGCTGTAGCTACAGCGCTTTTTCAATTTTTACATTATATATTAATCATGTAAGCATTTTCAATATACAAATGTGAACATTCTGTGACAAACATAAAAGAGTATTGAAAGAGTGTGGAAAGAGATGTATCTTAAGGTATGTTAAGAAATTCACATTTATTGATAGAGGTGCTCCTTATGGAACAAGGTGTAGATTATTTAGCTGGATTAGCGGTGAAAAAGAAAAAAATGTTGGATACGAACCCGACCGAATATATGCTTCGTGCAATTTTGGCCGGTATTTATATAGGATTTGTCGTGGTTGTCTCCTTCAGGCTCGGTGAGTTTTTCCGCGTAGTCGATTCTCCTGCAACTTATATGTCAGCCGCAGTGGCTTTCGGCATTGCACTTGTAATCATTGTGTATGGCGGAGCTGAGTTGTTTACAGGAAATACGATGTACTTTACAGTTGCTACCATGCAAAAGAAAACAACAGTAATGGATACCCTTCGTAACTGGGTTGCTTGTTACGCTGGTAACTTAATAGGTGCTGTATTTTTTGCAAGTCTCTTTTATGCAACTGGTCTTTTTGAAACGATTACAGAATCTCATCTCCTCAACAAAGTAGCTGATACAAAAATGAACGCAACAACCATGCATTTGTTTTTTAAAGGTATTTTGTGTAACTGGCTCGTTTGCTTGGCTTGCTTCTTACCTACTCGTGTAAAAGGAGATGGGGCAAAAATTGCCATGATGATGCTCATTGTCTTTGCATTCTTTATCTCAGGTTACGAGCACAGCATTGCTAACTTGGCCATTTTCTCTCTATCTCTTATTCACACACATCCTGATACAGTAACGTTAGCAGGTGCACTGCACAACTTGGTTCCTGTTACACTTGGCAATATTGTCGGCGGCTCTGTTTTTGTTGGTATGGTATATCAATACTTCAACATGTCAAAGGCAACAAAAGAGGAACAAGTGAAAGAAATAGAAGAAGTGGAATTACAAACAGCAGAAGCATAAAGAGGAATTGACCCAAAAGCCTCTTTTTCACGAAATTTAAACGAAGTATGAAAAATAGACCATCACTAAAACCCTTGATTTTACTGGGTTTTCAGTAATGGTCTATTTTTCATCTTGACTCAAGGAGCATTATCTTCTTTTAGTCAGCCTCTTTTTACTTACATACTTGCGGCTCAAGCGGATTATTTCGGTCTTTGCAAAGCGCCGGTAATTCAAACTGCGATACATCCTGATCTAACTCTTTAGCAGGTACATAATACGTTGCAAGTGTTACGGTACACTTATAAGGCTCCTGCATCATATCAGCAGAGACGATCTCCTCACGCCCTTTAAAATCAATGCCCTGTATATGTGTGATGCGTGCCATATTTTCCACAGTATCAATAAAGGATTGCAGTTGTTCGTATGCGGTATACTTCACTTCTACATTCAATACAACAGGTATTGGCTTCAGCTGTGCTTCTGTTATCTTACCTTCCTTCGTTCCTTCTGCCGAAACCGAGGCCCCTACCCCCTCTTGGATAACCGTACTTTGTATGACAACACCTGATATACTTTCAGCATTAGTTAAATCTAAAATATACTGATCAAGCAAAGGTCTAGTTGGCAACTTTTGCAGCATAAACTGTGTATTGCCTTCATTAGCTGCCACCGTCTTTGACTTTTGTTTTCTCTTTGCTTGCAACGTGTTCTCCACTTTTATCTCTTGCTTCGCTTGCTCAATCTCTAATTGCAATTCCTTTACAACTGCAAAATAGATATACAAACATACAAGACCACTTAATAACAGTAGTGCTACTGCAATACTGATTTGACGTTTGGAGGCGTTCATGAGTTACCCTCCTGCTTTAACAATTTCAATTGCTCAGACTGTAGTTCAATTTCAAAATTTGCTACATAGCGTGGCATCCCCTGCACCATTCCTTCTTCGTCCTGTAGCTCGATGGCATTTAATTTTGTAAGCTTTACATGTTTAACCCACTTCTCCCTTTGTAAGCGACTATAGTAAAAAGCTGCATCTTGTTTTTCATCAAAACGGATATCTAGAACGATTATACTTGGTTCTTTATAGGAGAAGCTTTCATAAACGCCTCTCCCTGGTAACAACGATGTCAGGCGCTTTAATAAAGGTACAGTTGGTAATTTTGTTGTTTCTAATTCATCAACAAAAGACTTGATGGAAACTGCTTGTTGTACCGGCACATTTTGCTCATTCTTCTCGGTTTGTGCTCTTACAACAAGGAGCTGCTTTTGCTTGATATCGCGCTCTTTTGTAAGGTTCGTCACCGTCATATACATCCAGCTTATCAATCCAATCATTACCACAAGCGCCAATAAAAGCACCCACTTAAATGACGTTTCTTTTTCTTGTTTTGGCAATAAGTTAACATTGATACTCATACATTACACTCCCTTTAAAGACAAGCCGAGAGCAGGATAATATTTAGGTGATAACTCGTCGGTAATGTCTAGATGCTCAACGGGAAAGGAAAAGCGACTCTCTATGATACTTTGCAATTCCTGTCGAAGCGGGTGATCACCAATTAACATAATTTTTTGAATTTCACGTGAACCTTGTCCAAACGAATATTGATAAAAATGCAAAATCCGGTCGATTTCCTCTAAGAGTTCATCTATCTGAAGCATAATTGCCGTACGGTCATGTACAAAAACCCCTTCATCTGCCACTTCGATCGCACCTTCTACCATCACATTTTGTGTTTGCATGAACACAGGTGCACCATCTTGAAAGATTGTTAAATTGGCATCAAATAAATCTAACTTAACAAGTAACATCTCTTCTTCTTTCGTCACTTGTTGCATGTAACGATACAATGAGAAAAATGCAAGAGAAGAAAGGTCTGCAGAAATAGGCTTTACCTTAACGCGCTTGAGCATTTCCGCATAGCTTACGACTACATCTTCCGGTGCTGCAAACAATAATATTTCACGTTTATCTTCTTTTTCACCAAGTACCACATAATCAATTGTTGGTTGGTCAAACGGCAAATGAATCGTTCGCCCTAGTTCAAAAAAGATATAGCCACGAATCTCTTCATCGGTTACATCACTTGGAATCCATTGCTTTCGTACAACAACGTACGAATCGGGAACCAAAAAATGCACAAGTTTATTCTTCAGTCCCCACTTATTTACACAATTTCGCAAAATAACTTCAAATGCCTGCGGATCGACAATGACACCCTGCTCAATAATGCCCTTTGGCAAATACACTTCATCAACGAGGGGCGCAGCAAGGCCTTTTTTGCTGTCTGCATAGCGGATTACATAATCTTTTATTTCTAAACCAATTGTTTTTTTTGTCGGTAATAAAAATTTCATCTGTCCCCACCGCTTTTAAAATAATAAAAAATAATATTCTAGCAATTGCGTACCAACAAAATACGCCGTAAGCGTTCCAAGCATAATAAACGGACCGAACGGCATCGGCTTGCCGCGCTGTACATGACCTGTCCACAATCCGATTAATCCAAACACCGTCCCATAAAACGCAGAAAGCATAAAAGCAAGCAGCACCATCTTAGGTCCTAGCACTAACCCCAGTAGTCCAAACAGTTTCACATCGCCGCCACCCATACCGCCCTTGCTAATAACGGCAATTGCAAATAACAAACCAAACCCTAGCGCTGCGCCAAGCAGGTGCTCCCACCACATCAATTGAGAAAGCGGCAATAAGCCTATAAATACAACTAAAAATACCAATACGATCTTATTCGGTATTAACATATATGATAAATCCGAGACGACAATTATTATCAGTAAGGAAATGAGTGCCCATGCGATGAACACCTCCGCGTCCCAACCAATTGCATAAAACGCATAGATAAACAATACGCCTGTTAACAACTCAAAGACCGCATAGATCGGTGAAATTTTTCCGCCGCATCCGCGGCATTTGCCCTTTTGCCAGAAGTATGACAATACCGGCACAAGCTCTCTCCACCTCAGTGTATACCCACACCTCGTACAAGCCGAGCGTGGACTGACAATTGACTTTCCCACCGGTACCCGCATCCCGACAACATTGTAAAACGACCCAAGCACCAGACCGACAACGAACACATACACATATAACCCAATCAACGCGTGTCCTCCTGTCTTTTTGTTTTATGATATAAAGAAAGGGTATGAGAAAGGGAACTTGTTGTTCCTTTTCATACCCATCAATAAAATAGTTATTCTTGTTCTTCCTTTTGTACTCCAATTGTTCTCGTACCTTTTTCTTTATCCGCATCAATTTCAGATGTTGTAGCACCAGTGAAAGTAATTGTAGCAGTACCTACTTTTTTTGCTGCAGCTGTTAATTCAAATACTTTACCATCATCAGTAACAGCAACAGTATATCCGTCTGGTAGATCTACATCACTGACAAAAGGATCTAACAACTGTTTTGTAATAGAGTTTCCATCTGGAATTCCATTGCTTGCAACATATGTTTTAGCAGCATTTAGAACCTGAATAGCATCCGCTTTATATGCATCTTCTTTAGATTTTTGAATGATACTGCCAATGCTCGGAATCGCGATTGCCGCTACGATACCCAAGATTACGATTACCGCAAGTAATTCAACTAGCGTTAAACCTCTTTCGTTTTTAAGAACTTTTTTCAACATATATGTATCTCCTTTTCTTTACATTGAATTATATAGTTTAAATAATGGCACCATGATAGCTAATACAATGACACCAACTGCACCTGATAAAAACACGACCATAACGGGTTCAATAAGAGCTTTAAAGCCGTCTGCTGCACTTTCCACTTCCGCTTCGTAAAAATCTGCCACTTTGATAAGCATATAGTCTAGAGAACCAGTTTGTTCTCCAATGGCAATCATACTTGTGACCAAGGGCGGAAAGACCCAGCTCTGCTTGAGTGGCTCTGAAAGCGTGCTTCCATTTTGTAAGGATTCCCGCGACTTGCGAAGCGCTCGAGAGACAACTTCATTATTGACGACTTCTTCTGTGATTGATATTGCCTGTAAAATAGGAACTGCACTTGTTACAAGTGAACTCAACGTTCGTGTCATGCGCGCTATAACACTTTTTTGAATTAATTTTCCTATTATGGGTGTTCTCATTATAGCATAATCGTAATAATATTTACTAGATTTGTAGTGGACAATTAACGAAAAATTTATATATAGGGTAATAATCATAAAAATCAATATCCACCAATATTGTTGCATAAAGTCGCTCGATTGCAATACCAGTTTTGTAAGTAGAGGCAGCTCAGTATTATTTTCCTCAAACATCTCAACGAACGTTGGTACAACCTTAACCAATAGAAAAATAACAACAATCATAGAAATGAGCCCAACCGCAATAGGATAAGACAAAGCAGATTTGATTTTTTGACGCGTCCGTAGCTGTTTTTCATAATAATTCGCCATGCTTTCTAGCGACTCATCTAACTTTCCGGTCGCTTCGCCTGCTCGCACCATGCTGATGAACATTGGGGCAAACAAACGTTTATGCATATTGTATGCTTCCGACAACGCTCGTCCTGAACGTAGTTCGTCTTCAATCGCTTGTAGCGTACGAGCCAGTGTTTTACTTTCTGTTTGGCCACTTAAAATCCGCGTTGCGTCTACAACCGTTATCCCTGCTCTTAATAGCGTTGCAAACTGTCGTAAATAGATCACAAAATCTTTCAACTTTAATGGATTCCCAATCGCAATCTCCTTGTTTAACAGCGTTTCTGGTACTTCTTTAACTTCTAGCACGCGAAGTTTTCGTTCTCTGAGCCGGTCATACGCATCGCGCTTAGAAACTGCAGATATCTTCCCCGTTTGCCTTTTACCTGTTTTTGTGCGTACAACATATTGAAACTGTGGCATATTACACCCCCTCTATAAATAACTTGGCGGCTTCATATGAAATTAGTCCTCGTGCCATATACTCTTTTACGCTTGCTTCTAGCAAATGCATACCTTGTTCTTTGCTCGTTTGCATAATACTTGGCAACTGTTCCATTTTTCCTGTGCGAATGAGGTTAGCAACAGCTGTATTATTAATGAGTATCTCTGTTGCCGCTAGTCTTCCTTGTCCATCCATGCGCGGAAACAAGCGCTGCGATACAGAGGCCACTAATATATTGGCTAATTGCAGGCGAATTTTATTTTGTTGCTCAGCCGGAAATACATCAATGATACGCTCTACTGTTGCCGCCGCACTTGAAGTATGCAGCGTCGCTAGAACGAGATGACCGGTTTCCGCTGCTGTAATAGCAGTACGAATTGTTTCTAAATCACGCATTTCTCCGACTAAAATCACATCCGGATCTTGTCGGAGCGCCGCGCGTAGCCCTATTGCAAAGCTGCTTGTATCCTGTCCAATTTCACGTTGCTGAATGACACTTTGCCGGTGTGTATGCATATACTCAATAGGGTCTTCGAGCGTTATAATATGCTTGCGCTCGGTGCGATTGATATGATCAATTAGTGCCGCAAGCGTAGTAGATTTACCGCTTCCTGTCGGTCCTGTTATAAGCAAGAGCCCCTGCGGTCTTGTGATCAGCGTTTGTAAAACGGGCGGTAGCTGCAGATCGCTAAGTAGCGGAATATGCAAGGGAATGATTCTAATTGCCATTGATACAGAGCCGCGTTGCCGAAAAATATTCAACCGAAAACGTGCCACATCTGGCAATTCATACGAAAAGTCTAGTTCTCCTTGCGCGAGCAAGCGCGCACGTTGCTCCGCTGTGATGATGCTATCGATCATTTCATGCACATCTGTTTCTGTTATGACCTCTTGCATGCGGTGTAATTCGCCGTACAATCGAAGTGATGGAGGCAGATTAGCTACCACATGAAGATCAGAGGCGCGCATCCGACATGCTTTATACAGTAATTCATGCAGTTTGTTCATCACAACCTCCTATTGCTCCATGGCTACTTGAAGCACTTCTTCTGTTGTTGTATAGCCCTGCTGTACTTTCAATAAACCATCCTCTAGCAAGAAAATGGTTTGATTGTCAATCGCCAATTCTCGTAACTTTGTAAAACTTGCGTTATTTGCCATTGCCGTACGAATTGCATCATCCACAACAAGAAGCTCATGAATAGCCAAGCGGCCTTTATAGCCCGTCATACCACAAGTAGGACAACCACGACCGCGCGTAACTGTTTCAATTCGCAAGCCATACTGCGCAAAAATGTTCTTTTCTCGTTGCGTTGCCGCTGTTTCCATGCGACAATCACGGCACACGCGCCGAATTAAACGCTGTGATACAACGCCAGATAAAGAGGAAGCAAGCAAAAATGGCTCAATCCCCATATCAACAAGACGTGTGATGGTTCCAATGGCGCTGTTCGTATGAAGTGTGCTGAGAACAAGGTGACCTGTCAATGATGCACGAATCGCAATTTCCGCCGTTTCGCGGTCACGAATTTCCCCAACCATGATGACATTCGGATCTTGACGAAGAATGGAGCGAAGTCCAGTCGCAAAGGTCATACCCGTTCCTGCATTCACCTGAATTTGATTAATACCTTCAAGCTGATACTCAACAGGGTCTTCAATTGTAATAATGTTTACTTCTTCACTATTTAACTTATTTAACGCAGCATATAATGTCGAAGATTTTCCGCTTCCCGTCGGACCAGTGATTAACACCATACCGTGTGGCTTTTGAATAAAGTGTAAAAAGCGCTCTAAGTTTACTGGATGAAAGCCGAGTTTGGTAATATCGTTTAGTGTATTTCCGAGATCCAGCAAACGGAGAACGAGCTTTTCTCCATAAATTGTCGGTAATGATGAAACCCGCAAATCCAGTTGATGAAATTCATAGTTAAATTTAATCCGTCCGTCTTGGGGCATACGATGCTCAGTAATATCCATATTGGCCATAATTTTGATACGTGCTGTCAGCATGCCTTGCATATGCTTGGGAAGCATGCGCTCTGTATGAAGGCGTCCGTCAACACGATAACGTATTATCACCTTCGTCTCTTGTGGATCAATATGAATATCGCTCGCCTTTTGCTGGACAGCACCCTGAATAATCTGATTTACAAGGACAACGGCAGGTGAATCTTCCTCTTGCACATCTTCCTCTGGTATCGTTTCTTGTTGAAAATCCCACTGTTCAAACGAATCCTGTAAATCGTAATAGCGACTGATTGTTCGGAGTACATCATCTTTCATTGCAATCAATGGCTCAATTTGAAAACCGGTAGAAAGACGCAAATCGTTAATGACAAAGTAATCCATTGGATCAACCATCGCCACATACAACTTGTCTCCTTGCTTTTTAAGCGGCACTACTAAATTCCGTTTTGCTGTTTCCTTCGAGATAAGAGAAAATAGAGTTTCATCAAACGGATAACGATATAAGCTGACATGTGGAATACCAAGTTGAAATTCTAACACTTCAATTAACTGCTGCTCCGTAATATACCCTCGTTGCAAGAGCGCATCACCAAGCTTTTGTCCAGGTTCCTTGGTACTCAGCGTGTGCTGTAATTGTTCCTCTGTTACCAATCCATGTTCAACTAATAAATCTCCAAGACGTATACGAACTCGTTTCATATTTTTCTCCTTATTCCGATAGTGCCGGCACGACCGATGCACTTGTATTTGGAGGCGTTACAGGCGCCTCTGTAGTTGGTGGCGTAGGTACTACAGCTGTTTGTGAGGTAGTTTCGCTTGGCAATTTTGGCATTACGAGCGCGTGTTTCACTTGACTCACCGGTAAGTATCGATCCTCAGCAACTTGTTCACGCTTAATAAATGCCCCGTCTCGGTATACATCTCGGTATACTTTCACAAATAAGCCGTCGCTTCCCTCTCTGCGAGCCGTTACCGCATCATGCTTAGCAGGTGTCATCACCTGTACGATTTTCGTTTTGGCTACATCCGTCCTTTCTGTATAAGGCATATATATATAAGCGAATGGCAAACCTTCTATAGATAAGCTCATACTGCTATTCGTTAACTGAAACCGCATTGTGTAAGGTGTTTTATTGGGATTATACAAAATAAAGTCTGCTTTATCTTTTTCAATCCGCGCTTCTGTTCCCGCTTCTGCATACGCCGGTAGTTGCAGACTGATGCTGCGCTTACGCACTTCTAAATTGGTAGATAGAGCGGCCTCGTTCATAAGCGTGGCAATGACACTCAGTGCACTGTCTGTTAGAGACAGCTTTTCCTTTACAAGTTCCTGCAGCGATAGCTCATGTCCCGGCTCTAACGTAAGCGTTTCGTACTCAGTGAGCCATAAGCCCAGTTCATCCCTATACTTGTCAATCGCTTTAATTTCACTCTGTGCTACAACTCGATGTATACTTTCTTTTTGTAAAAATTCGGTTGCAACAAACGTTTTATCTCGTGCAAGATTTGCGCTTGCTTGTTGCAACGCCTTTTGCAGTACTTCCTGATTGATCGCTGCCACCACTTCCTGACTGAACTGTAAGGAAGCAATCAACTGCTTGCTATCCACAGTGACAATCAGTGGCGTACGCATTTTTTGCTTAGCACTCGCTATACTACCAGGTACATCAAATACAAAAGCTGTAGCCGGAACTGACACTGTCGCTTCCTGGTATGTAATTTGTATGTTTGAAGAAGCTAGCCAAGCATCCACTTGTTTTTGTACATTTTGCTGCGCCTGCTCACGTCCCATCCCGCTCACATTCACAGAGCCAATATATGTTCCTTCTTGAAAAGGTGCTGTAGTATCAAACAATTTCATCATGGCAGTGCGCAAGCCGAATTGGACAACAAAAACAAAGATACACGAAATACCTACTACAATTCCCAAACGAGCAAAACGCTTCATATCCAATCTCCCTTTTTGTGTTCCAACTCTTCTTCCCTAAATAAAAAATGCCCTGCTTGTTTATATAAGATATAAACAGCACTTCCGATAAACAAGACAACAAACAATATACTTTGCCATAAAGGAATTACGTATTGCAGCAAAAGAAAAAGCATAACAGCACAAAACGCTATACATGATATAATCACATGACCTAGGGTCGTTAGATTAAACTTAATCACATATAAAATCAAAAACAGCAAGACAGACGACAATAAGGTTGGAAATACATATGCCATCTTCATACTCCTTTTCAAAGTGTTATTTTAGTAACTCAAACTGCTTATGTATGAATAAAACTTTGTAAAAGCAGCGTACTTTGAATTGATTTAAGTAATTTCATCTTTTTTTCATTTCATTTTTGTATAACACCATTGTATTATAGCATTATATTATACTAGTAATGTAGAAGAGGAAAGATTGAAATGCAAAAAAAATCCGAAAACGGCCTCACACTCATTGAAGTACTCACATCCATCACTATTTTCTCAATTGTAACTGTTGGTTTATTCGCTGTATTTCCAAGAGCTTACATGTTTACAAAAGAGAATCAAACAAAAACAGTAGCAGTAAATCTGGCAAGAGGAGCACTTCACTACATGGAAAAGCAGGACTATGAGTTGTTAAAAGGGTATGTACTCACTCTTAACACCAAACCAGGCATATTAGACAACACAAGCATATGCAAACAAATATTTCCTATTCAGCTATCGGAACAAACATTTCAGCTTTCTCTATTCACGGATGAAACCAGTTGCGGCAAAATACTTGCTCCTACTATTAATAATGTCCTATACAACAACAAAAACATTCAAATCTTTTTAATGCCACAAAAATGGGGAGAAGATCAAATTCAATCCGTCATGCAGCACTTGAAATCGGTGCATCCGAATACAACTTTTACCTCAATACAAAAGCAGTTGACTGCATCTAATCCGCAAAAGTTAGGTAATACAGATGCTCTTCGTATTTTTGTTTACGTAGATTTACAGGAAAAAGATACGAAAGAAGGGGTACTGCTAGAAGGGAGTATTGCTCATGAAGCCATTCGTTAAAAGAATCAGCAACGAACGCGGTGTTACACTAGTTGAGCTCATGGCTACTATAACCATTATCTCCATAATAGGTGGCTCTATGTATGGTTTGCTAAGTCTTGGCTTACGTACCTATGAAAGTATTAATATCGAAGCCCGTCTGCGTGATGAAGCAGATTATGTTGTAACAATGATTATGAACGAGCTATATTCATCAGATTACGACGATGTACGCTACGATGCAAATCAACAAAGTCTACAATTCTTTCAGCGAAAAAGTGAGATGCCTATATTGCAAAACGATGACCTGCACTATGTATATACAAATAATACCATTCCTTCTGCACAACTTTTTATTGCTGATGGAGAAGTGGTGTTTGAGAAAATGGACGCAGAAGGAAAAGTATTAAAACATGTTACATTTGGCACTGATACAGATATTCAACTAGGTGCCGATTCTCAATTCAATATGCTTTGCACGAGTAAAAGCACCGTCTTTACTTACGTACAAAACAAAGTAGAGCCCGTCACGATGTGCAGCAACGGCATCGTTGAGCTGCAATTTATTTTTAAAGCTGCAAACGAGCGCATTCAGCCTCTGAATGTCAAAAGTGAGATTGGTTTTTAAGGAGGAGTTATGATTAACGAACGCGGTTCTACCCTTATTCTTGTATTATTAATTAGCCTTGTGTTTGTCACAGCTGGCTTAACAATCTTCTCTCTGACCATCTCTGGTGCCAAACGTGCGGAAATTCGGAAAGAAGATGTTGTGACTACACAACGTGCAATCGAGGAAATGAATCTGGTAATCAGTGATTTTAAAAAGTCTGTTCGTGCTATTTCACTCGACAATCTTTCTAAAGCAGAATATCGTATAAAACTGCAAGAAATTGAAGAAACATTACAGCAGAAATACACAAACGATGCGGTATTAACAATTCGCGATCATACAACTGAAGTCTTTGGCGCCGATGTTCACAATATATTCGCTCGTTATTACACCCTTTCTCTCATTTACATAAATGATGAGAACCCAGCACAACCAACAATCACTAAAACAATTGAACGGAATGTGTTACTTTCACCTACCCCAAGCTTTTTACAATATGCAATCGGTTCACAAGACGCCTTGAACTTAAACGGCGCTTCTGAAATTATTGGAAATGTATACGGTGCTACAGTAAGCCTTGCCAATGTTGCTCGCTATGTAAATCAATTGAGCAACAATCTAACAAGCGCCTTACCGTTTCAAAAAGGAGACACGCTCTATCCAGCTATTCAAGGAGATTTATTCGTAGATAAGCAACTGGACATTTACGAAGATGTAACCAAATTTGATGGCAACAGCCACGTTTCTTTTAATAAACAGCTGCTGTCGAGACAAAAGCCTGAAACATTGGCACCTTATTTTTATCAAAAAAGTGCACCACCTCTTATAAGAAAACCATATGATCCGTTTATTTCAATTGATTTCAAGAAAACCGTTGCTGATAAATTACATGCAATGAATGTTGGTTTATCATTAAAACCGGAAGACATTCCCGACAATAGCCATCCTGAACGCGCAAGAACAATTGCAGAGCAACTACAGGACCATCCTGGCGTGTACACCGTAGATCAAAGTGCTAGTTCCTTTAACTTCGCTGCTTTAGCAGCTGACAAAAACGTGATTTTATTAAAAACAAACCGTACAGAGCCCTTTTTGATTGCCAACGATGTGAAACTCGCACGAAAACAATGGCTTATTGTACAAGGTGACTTAGAACTGTACAGCAATAAAACTCCCATCACAATAGAAGGAAACTTGCTTGTACTTGGTAACCTTACTATTCGTGGTAACGCATTGGATGTAGGTGACGAAAAAGATAAAATTGTCTTTAACTCCACCATTTATACAACCGGTAAGACTACTATTTATAGTACAGATATTACAGGTACTGAAGAAGGTAAGCTTGTAGCATTTAGTCAGGATGATTTACTCATCAGCCGTATCAACGAGTTTCAAAGAACAAGCGATGCCGTGGAGCCGCTTGAAGCATTCTTCTATACAGACACATCTGCGGAACTTTACGGCGTCGGCTCTTTATTCAAAATTCACGGTGGTCTGTTCGCCAAGCAAGAGCTCACGATTAATGCAATCCGCCAAGATACCTTTTCTTCTCTTGGCGGCATTGTGAATCAAATTGTTCAGTTGCCATTGCTTTCAAGAAGCCTACAAGAAAACAAACCCTCTCGCTTTGTTGTTGAATACGATAAATCCGTCATTTTGCAGCAACTGGACGCGCTACCCCACGTCAGTCAACTGCAAGTGCTTGTTGAAGACTATACGATTACACCTGGCAAAAAGGCTTCCTCACCATGATGAGGAAGCCTTTTTCACTTACCAACGCAATAACGGCAAATCCGGATTTGGTAAAATACTACCTTGCTCCTGAACAGTGACTGTCACTGTTTTTGCTTTTCCTTGCGATACAGCTGTGATAACCGAAGTACCAGGTACTTTTCCTACAATGACACCGCCGCTGACAATAACAGCCTGTGGATTGCTTGTATGCCAGCTTTCAATACGCTTGTTCGTTGCATTTGCAGGTACAAATTGAAGCATATTTCGTAAATCACGTGTTTCTCCCACCGAGATAATCAAGCGATCCGGTGAAAAATATAAATCTTCTAGCGGTACAAATGAGGATTTTACCATTACATAAACAGTCGTTTGCGCACCACCTCCATCGCGTGCGCGTACAGTAATAGGAATTGGCAAATTTGTTGGTACCTTACCTGTTATAGTAAGTGAAACAACTTGTGTCGTTTCTTCTTCATTTGCACTATTCACATCCTCTATTTGCATAAAGGCACTATGAATCGGATTAGACAAACTCCATGACAAACCCTTATCTCCGGCATCTTCCGGACCGACTTGTACAGAGAGCTGTAACGTGCGCGTCTGCCCTTCTATCACTTCTATCTCGTTTGGCGTGACACGAATAGCGGAAAGATACGGACGCACGGTTACTCGTACAGCTTTTTCTATCACTTCGCCATTCATACCTTCACCACGCGCCGTAATAACCGTTGTCCCTGGAGCCCTCCCTGTTACACTGTAATCATCACTGCTTACAGAAGCAATGTGGGCCGCACTGTTTGTCCATTGCAACTTTTCAATCGCACTCTCTGGGATCACTACCAATCCGAGGGGCCTTGTTTCGCCAACTCGTAAGGTAATCTCCTCAGGCATGCGAATATCACGAATTGGATTTTTTACCACAACTGTAATCCAGTTGCTCGTAATTGACGTTCCAAATATGTCAGTAGCGATTACACGAATCTTCGTTTCGCCAACCTGAATAGGTAGTATCTCATGTGTAATGGAATCAACTTTTACGATAGGACTTTGCACTTCCCATTGGTAGGAAGCAACAATCGCATCTTTTGGCGTTTGCGTGATAATAACATTTTGCGGGACGCTATCTATATTTAGCTCTATATTGTCGGGTACCCTGATGTCCTTTAATGGTTGCCGTGCTGTAATAACATGTGGCTTTATCTCTGCTCTCTCTTCTTTTCCTCTCACATTAATATAGGTTACGTTTCCTTGCTTTAGTGTAAAATCTCCTGACTCAACAGCCTTCATGGAAACAGAAAAGCGAAATTCTTCTGCTGTAAAGAGCTGCTTCTCTCTCTTGTAAAGGATATCTCCTATATAGCCCGTTACAGTAGTAGTTCCGTCGCTATTAACCTGCTGTTGCAAAATACTTGATGAACTGACGTCAACAGTTATGCCTTTGGGAAAGGTTTCACTATATACGATATTGTTTAATGCATAAACATTATCATCCACAATACCTGTAAATGTAACATCAATCTCACCTTTGATTAATTTGCTAGGTTGCAATTGAAATTGAGCAAACTTTACAAAGTTTGGATGTTTCCCTAAATTACTTACAATTGCGATTGTCAAAGTGGCATTCTTTGTTCGATTTACGTATGCTATTAATTCCTCTTCATATTCATCTCTATTTTCACTTCTCGATACAATAAGCTCAGCGATATTTGGATTGTTATTTAATTCGGTTATTGTTACAGATTTTGTTAACCCTTCCTGCACATCATTTGGAATCGATTCTGTAAACTTGAGCCGTTTAGTAGACTTCATAAAATCATCAAACGACATCTTTGTCCCTGGTGGTCCTAGCTTTTTCTCTATACTTTGATGCATTGCAAATGGACGCAATCCACTTACTTTTACTTCTTGTCCATTGACACCACTCTCTGCAATCTTCTGTGCCTGCAATGTATAATCCACTTTAATCGTATCTTCATTTACTTTTACCATACCCATTTTGCTGAACATTCTTGTCACTTCTAAATCAGGCGCAGTCTTTTCAACCTGTAATGTAATGGTTTCCACTTGTTTGGCACTCGCATCGTCTGTTGCTTCAATACGAATCGTCGCTTGTCCACCGTCCGGTCTCTTTAGGTCGACCTCTTCACTTACTGTCGTTCCGCTAACAATGCGTCGTGTTGTACCTACTTCTTCCTCATTGACAAAGATACGCACGTTGACGAGGCGATCTTTTGCATCTAAATCTTCTACAGTAAATGAAAGCTGCTGCTTTTGATTGCTTGGTACAACGGTTCCCGTTTTTGGACTATGTACTGTAATAAGCGGCGCATGATTTGCACCTGCAAACGCTGTGTACATAGTATTAATAAATAACAATTGCTCATCTGGCGTTAACGTATTTGATGTATGACCAGCACCTGTATACGTAATGTTGTTGCGAGAATAAATATAATAATGATTATAGCTATCGCTATTATCTAGTTTACTATGATTGAGATTATACCAAGGCATAACGGCGGGGTCTTCCAAATCTAACGCGAAATATTGCGCATGTGTAGAAGCGACATTTACATTTCCTTTTAATTGATGCGGAAATTGTGTAATCATCCCCTCGTTTACACGCTGTGTATTTGTAACACTTCCGATTACCCCTTGACCGCCTCGTCCTAAGTTTGTTTCCAAATAATATTTACCGGGAGTTAATAGCTTTTGTTCTATGGTCTTACTCTCATAATCAGCTAAAATACCAGTTGGGTACATTTGTCCCGAGTACGGTAAAAAATTCACAAACCAGCTATTGGTGTCACGCAAGACATCATTATTACTTTTACCTACGCTATCTATACCGCCGCGGTCTCTTCTGAGCGTATCATGTGTCATAAATACGCTTTGACCACTCTCAATAAAGCGTTTGACAGCCCCTACAGGCGTGCTGTCGGATGCTGGATAGCGATTCAAATCAGCCGCAAGCTTTGCTGAACCATACTCATCTTTTAAACCAAAAATCAACATATTATATGTACCATTATTAATGGTTTTATAGCAATTTTGCGTACATGTAGGCGAAATAAACTGGTTCATAGTTACGACATTCAGTTTAATATTGTAGCCATCACCACGAATGGTATCGCCATCCAAGTGCGCTTTTAAAATTTCCAGCAAACTGCCGTCCGTCATAGAATTACCACTCAAAACCTGTAGTACATTGATGTCTATCGTTCTACCGTTCACATAAAATACACCCGTACTATAATCTTTTAACTCGCGATTATCGACCAGTTCCAATTTCCAACGTCTAATCCCCGCATAACCAGAGGGCAACTGATAAGAGAAGGAATAGTAGTCTGTTTTTTGCATCACCTTTACGTTATTTGTATAGACGCGTTCTGACGCTTCAAACTTGTTATTAAAATTTAAATCTATATAAAAATTCGCCTGTGTAACATCGGGATTGCCAACCGGCATCTTAAAAGAAAAATTGACAGTATCACCAGGATTATATTTATTTTTATAGTTTGTAATATATGTGTCATTTAGCGGGGTCAGACGCGGTCGCATCGAAGATTCGGCAAGTTTTCGTAGCATAGTAACCGCAGCCTGCGGCTCTACAAACTGCACACTTTGTTGCATCGAACCGAACTTTGTTTTCAGTACGTGCTCCTTCCCTTGTACTTGTTGCGTATTCGGCTGTTGCTTCAGTACCGAAGGATCGACAAGAACCGGGAGCTTACGATTAATATAATAGCGTTCAATTTCACTAAATTTTAATAACGTTATATCATTCATAACATTTGTTGTATTATATGTATCTGCACGCTTTGTGTTAGTCAACTGGCTAATTGCCGCAGTCGGATTTGGATCTAGTGTTGGAAATGCCGTTGAGTATGGATTTTCTTTTCCCTTGGCAATATAAATGGCATCATATTTCCCATCAAGTTCATCTCGCATAGCCACAAAGCGCTTCATTGGGATGCTAGTAACTTCTACTGCATTGCCAAGTGAATTAGCAATAGAATTCACGCCACTGTCTGTAATTTCTAACACTTTAAACTTTGGCTTTTCCTGTGCGTTCACACCTGCAAACGGTATAGTCGTCAGTAATAAAATTAGAATTGTTACGAATGCTATCCATCTTCTCATTGATCTCACTTCCCCTTTACTAGAGAAACAATACGTTCATTGCCAGATTGAATGGCAATGTCTAACAGCATTTCACCCTTTTTTGTCACTTGCGTTATATCACTTCTCGGCAGCAGGAGTGTCACTAACTCCTCATCTCCCTGTGCCACCCCGTAAAACAGCGCACTGTAGCCAGCTTCATCAGTTGCACGCGCATCCGCGCCGTGTTCAAGCAACAGCGTGGCAACTTCAATATTCCTTTGACGAACTGCTGTCATCAACGGTGTTACGCCTTGCTTTGTTGCTATATTTACATCTGCTCCCGCTTGCACCATTTGTTGCACATAATTCAGTTTATTTATATAAACCGCTTCATGAAGCGGTGTCCATCCTGCTCGATCAGCGTGATTTACATGCGCCCCGTTTTCTAATAACCACGAGAGTACACGCTCTTTTTCATATACCTCACTCGTTTCTATCACACTATAAAACAACGGTGTTCTTCCTTGCTGATCTGGTTCATTTAAACTATTTTTAGCGGCTTGTAAAATAGAAACATCACCATGTAGTGCGGCGTAATGTGTAATCATTTTCCCTTCTTTATCCTTTGCCTTTACATTTGCCCCCTCTTGTAAGAAATAAAGGACAATCTCCTCGTATCCGTGCTTTGCTGCGAACAACATGCCAGTATGTTTTTCTTTTGACGTTGTATTCGCGATTTGCTTTACTTTTCTTAAATCACCTACTTCGATTGCTGCTTCTAATGCCTGTTGCTTTTTGGGAGCAGCGCATCCCACTAAACCTATTATTGCCGCCATAATGATTATTTTCCTAATCACGTTACACCTCAATTACAAAAACTAGTATTATCGCAATATTATTATAAGTGAGTTTTTATTTATTGTCTTTTATTTTTCTATAAAATTCAATAAGAATATATACATAGAAAAACGACATTCTTTTTTGGGTGGGAAAGAAAAACGGGCAATGTGTGGTTGCGGTCAGTGCCTAAAAGATACGCGTGTCAAGTAAGAACATATACACGTAGCGAGGCGTTTTAGCGCTGTGATTTTCTTGCTGTTTCTATGTCGAAAAAATCATGTAGACTTATATAGATCAGAAAGAATCATGGACGATTTATAACAGCAATCATCCTTAGTACACCTTACGAGATCCTGTGCTCATGCTGTAAGAAATCGTGTTGATGCTTTCTTGTGGTTATAACTGTTTTAATTAAGAAACAGTAAAAAGCTTTGCGCGTCGCACAAAGCTTTTTATACGATTAAATATTTCCATCTTGCTTTGCAACAGTATGATAGATGGCTTCATGCTCCTCGGCCAACTTCTCTGTTGTTGTTTGCTCTCCATACAATACAAGGCGACGCGTTTCGCCGATTGTATCAGCAATCATGCCAGAAACATGATTCATAAGCTCCAGCAAAATGGTATTGTGCGCTGCTTTTGCAATAGCCATGTGGAATCGGAAATCAGTTGTTTCCGATTCGTCACTGCGCATTTTTCCAAGCCAGTATTGCATATCTGCTAAATCTTGTTCGGTGCGTCTTTGCGCTGCTGCTTGCACAGCTCCAACCTCCAGCACCTTCCGTACCTCAAACAAATCGGCCACATCTTCATGCTTTATCAATACTGTTGTATGTAAAGGAGATGTGACAGCGGATGCTTCAAAGCTCTTTACATATGTCCCCTCACCTTGCCGCATTTCAATTAGACCCATTGCCCGCAATGCCGTCAGTGCTTCACGCACGGCAAAGCGCCCCACTTGAAATTGCTCCGCAAGCTGATGAACTGGCAAGAGCTGATCATCAGGCTTTAAGGTACCGTCCTTAATCATACCAAGCAGAGTCTCGGTAACTTCTTCATATATTTTCTTAGGTCGCATCGACTTATATGTCAGAAAAATACCATCCTACTATCATCTATAGCCATATTGTCGTATGAAATGCTTGTAAGCTCAAATACTTATCACTGGGAATTCAAGAATAATGCTCGTACCGACTCCTTGCTCACTCTCTATTTGAATAGTTCCACCGTGGATTTCGACAATCTGTTTTACAATTGCTAACCCTAGTCCTGTACCGCCGCTTTGACGGGAACGTGCCTTATCAACGCGATAAAACCTTTCTCCAAGCTGGTTTACATGCTCAGGGGCAATGCCAATCCCTGAATCACAAATCATAAGCATGCACTTCTCTTTGTTTTGTGTCAGACATACTTTGATTTCACCTTGCTCTGTATAGCGCAAGGCATTGTCCATCAAGTTATGAATGACCTGACGGATTCGGTCTTCGTCAAGATCGGCAATCACATCTGGATCCAGCTGCTGCACAAGGCGCAAGCCCTTCTCCTGTATTTGCGGTTCATATAGTGCTAATTCATCTTCAATCAGTTGTGCAAAGACAGTCGGTTGCTTTTGCAGCGGAAATAACTCTCCTTCTAAACGCGCGAGATCAAGTAAATCATGAACAAGCCGCTCCATTCGTCCGGCTTCCCGATGAATTAAACCAATATATTTATTTGGGTCTTCTTTCGCAACCCCATCAAGAATGGCTTCACTGTATCCCTTTATGTAACTGAGCGGTGTGCGCAGCTCATGCGAAATATTTGCTAGAAATTCTTTTCGATGTAAGTCTTCCCGTTCAAGTGCTGACGCCATACTATTAAAGGCTGAAGCAAGCTTCCCTACTTCATCACTAGATGTAATTTCGATGCGCTGCGAAAAATCACCACCGGACATTTTATACGAAATGCGCTCCATTTGCAGAAGCGGTTTTGTAACAGCAAGGACAATCTTACGACCAATCCACGCCGCAGTCACAATAAGAAGAATGGATAATGGTGCTAAGATCCATCCGAGATCCACAATGAGGTCTTTTACACTCTTGAGTGGGATATACACATACAAAATACCAACCAGGCGCTTTTCATCCAAAACTGGAATGACCGTTCCGGTAATATTCCTATCAAAGCGCGGCTCATAGCCGGACTTCGTAATGGTGTCACCATGTAGCAAGTGCTGACGATCGTCTTCACTTACAATGGGGTTGTATTGAATTTCAAAGGGCAAGCATGCACTTAAATCACGTGGATTATCTACAAACATGATATTACTTTCAGACAGAGCATCAAAATCCGCCACCTGCTGCGAAAAGTGAGCACTGCCCTTTTTGGCATCATAACGTGACGCCAAACGCTTTCCTTCTGCTACCATCATCTCTTCCACATTCTGTACATACAGCTTTTCATACGAATAGAGCGAAACAACATATAAAAATGAAGCCGTAATGACTGCCACAGCACTAATGGTCAGCCACAGTTTTTGTACCATCGTTCGTTTCATATTACACCTCGAATTTATAACCCACGCCCCATACAGTATGAATACAATCTACATCACCAAATTTTAAACGGATGGTTTTTACATGCGTATCTACTGTGCGCGTACTACCTGCATAATCATAGCCCCATACCTTTTCAAGCAGCTGCTCACGACTGAAAACTTGTCCTTTATGCTCACACAAAAACAGTAATAAATCAAACTCTTTGACAGTGAGAGATACTTCTTCTCCGTTTACCAAAACACGTCTTCCTTTTTGATCAATGGTGATCGGTCCCCATTGTTGATTTGGCGTATCACGCTTTACATAGCGGCGCAGCACTGCTTCAAGACGTGCGATTAGCTCACCTGGGCTAAATGGCTTCACAATATAGTCATCCGCACCCATGCGAAGACCTGTTACTCGGTTCCACTCTTCACCCTTTGCGGTTAAAAAAATAATCGGTACATCAGATGTTTTTCGAACTTCATTACAAAGCGCTATCCCGTCCATCTTTGGCATCATCATATCTAAAATCAGCAAGTCGAACGAATCCTGCTGCAATTTTGTCAGCGCCGTTTCTCCATCTTCTGCTTCTGACCATGTATAGCCCGCATTTGTCAAATACATACCAACAAGTTGTCTCATATCATGCTCATCATCTACTATTAGTATATGTTTCATCCTTTTCCCTCCGTGAAATGAAACGGTCCTTTCCCAACTCTAATGCTATCAGTAAGCTGCATACGCTTAGGGTCGACAACATACACTTCATCGCTATCATAGCTTGCCACATAAATGCGGCCGTTTGTAAGCGTAACGGCAAACGGATTGGATCCTACCTGTACACTACCTTCCTCTTGATAGGTATCTCGATTGATTTTCCGTAATGTAGCTGAACCATGGCTCAACACATATACGTAGTCTTTATCCACCGCAAATCCAATCGGCATCATTGGGGCTGCGATGCTGCGCTTCATTCCTTTTGTATTATAAATATGAATGCTTTCATTTACTTCTTGTCCATTGCCATGGCCACCAATCCAAATCTCATCCTTCACAATCCCTCCGCCGACAGAAGAGAACGGGATAGAGAGAGTATCAGTCACGGTGCGTGTTTCTATATCAACAACAGACATTTTGGTATCCTGAAAGTTCAGAACATACAGCTTTTGATCTGCAAGCATCGTAAGTGGTTGATGTCCGACAGCTATCTCTGCTGTCTTTTTCCCAGTCAAGGCGTACACATCTACTGTGTCATTATGCTGATTTGCAAATACAACTTCACTTCCCATCAAAACAGCATTTGCAATACCTTCTCCTGTATTCCACTGACCAATTTCACGACCTTTGGCAAGAGAATATGTATATACCCTGTCTAATTGCTTGCCGTACAGAAGGAGTGTATCACCGTCCGGTAGCAAAAGTGTTCCCATCATTGCTTTATTTATCTTCCAAGTCGTCAATAGCTTATCATCCTTGGGGTCAATAAAACTAATGCTTCCCTCTTTAATATTAGAAGTAATTAATAGATTGCTTTGTGTCACAGGCGCAAAATGATTTCCGCTACAGCCTGCGAGCAAACATATCAACAACAGCCATTTTTTCACCTCTTCACCCCCTGCTCTTACCATAGCAAAAAATTGTGTGTAAACTGTGAAAACTCGCGCGCTTTTTATTTTACACTATATAATAAGGATACATGGCATGACAACTGAGGTGAATACATTGCTTGTTCCTGATTTAACCAAAAAGCTAGTACGCTGGGGAGACAATCGACTCATCTTATTAAAAAGCAATCCATATAGATAACCGAACACGAGCTTTTGATACGAGTATGCATCCTTGTAATAAGGATGCGTTTTTTATTAACGAAATGTATCAGCAATGTTACAACAATGTTAAAAAACACCCATATTTATCCTTTATATCTTCTCTAAATCGTTGATATACAGCAATTTTAAAATTTTTATTAGGAATTTATAGCCAATTTTCACATGATGCATATCGTGCATATGTATATTCCAATTACTTGTGCTTTCTGTTGTTGCGAACGATATGAAAACCGTTTTTATATTATTTATCAGGAAAATTATAGAAAAAATGAGTAACAGGAAAAATATCCCGTCTTTTCTCTCTCAAAAACTATGTTACTATGAATGTGTCAGACGGCAACACCACAAGCTGACATGATAAACAACCACACCGAAGCCATTTCGTTTCTATTTATAAATGAAATCAATTCAGGAGGTACTAACATGAAAAAAACACTTTTATTATCAGTAGCAGCAGCAACTGCTTTCACATTTGATGCTGGAGGTAACGCAGCAAAAGCGGAAACAGCACAACAAACAACTAAGGTTACTTACGCATCACCATTCGCGTTTTTATATCAACCTATGAATCAACAAGAATTACAAAATTTCTTTACATCATTTTTAAATAAGTCATTTACTTGGAAAGAAATAAAGCCTGTTGATTGCTTTACAGTAGGACAACCTGCGCCAGCGCAGCCGACACCAAACCCTGCGCCAGCACCGGCTCCTACGCCGCAACCAGCACCGCAGCCAGCTCCAGCACCAAAACCTGAGCCTACACCGGCGCCGGCTCCAAAGCCACAGCCAGCACCGCAGCCAGCTCCAGCACCAAAACCTGAGCCGGCTCCAGCTCCTGCGACTGGACTTAGTCAGTATGAGCAACGTGTTGTGGAATTAACAAACGTAGAGCGTGCGAAAAATGGTCTACCAGCATTAAAAGCAGATACAGCGCTAAGCAAAGTAGCAAAAGCAAAATCTCAAGATATGTACAATAAAAATTACTTCTCACATACGAGCCCAACTTACGGATCTCCATTTGATATGATGAAGCAGTTCGGTATCTCTTACCGCACAGCAGGTGAAAACATCGCAATGGGACAACGTACACCGGAAGAAGTTGTAAAAGCTTGGATGGACAGCCCAGGACACCGCGCTAACATTCTAAATAACACGTACACACATATTGGAGTGGGTTACGTGGAAGGCAAAAATGTTTGGACACAAATGTTCATTTCTAAATAATGATGGATGAGCCTTGCGCATGTAGCGCAAGGCTTTTTTATTGTTTCACCTTTGCTCAGGTTCATACATACATCTTATCTTTTCTGTGAATTATTACTAAACATGCTTTTTGCAATTCGTGCCACACTATAAAAGACTTTTCTTATAAGGGGGCCACAAAGCATGAATCGAATTATCAAAGGAACTGCTGCACTTGCTCTTTCGCTCACATTGTTTGGGTGTAATTCCGACATGAAAACCGGTCAAGAGCAACGTGAAATGGAAAAGCCATCCACCAAGAAAGTCGTGAACACAGGTGACGGCTATATTACGAAAAGTCCAATTTCTGCAACACCCTATTCCCCGTATGGCGATATAAACCGCTATATACGAGGAGAACGATACAGTCGTTACTACAACTACAATTATAATTACACACGCCCAAACACAGGGGAAAATGTCACAACGCCAACAGTTCCAACACCTACAGTACCAAACACAACTACACCGAATACAACGACACCAAATTTATCCGATAGTACTTTGATGCAGGTCGTGGAGCTGACAAACATCGAACGTCGTAAAGTTGGTTTAGCAGATTTAAAAATGGACACTGCGTTGTCTAAAGTTGCAGGTGCAAAGGCTGTTGATATGGAAACCAAAGGCTACTTTTCACACACAAGCCCAACTTACGGTTCTCCATTTGACATGATGCGTTCTTTTGGCATTTCATACCGCTCTGCCGGTGAAAATATTGCCAAAGGACAACGCACCGCGCAACAAGTTGTGACAGACTGGATGAATAGTCCAGGACACCGTGCTAATATTATGAATCAATCCTACACACATATTGGCGTAGGCCATACAAGCAGTACGAATTGCTGGGTACAAATGTTTATTTCAAAATAAAAAATGTTGTGACAAAAAGGTGTCTCTTATGACAGGAGACACCTTTTTTCTTATAATAATGTTTGTAAATCTACTGGTAGTGGCGCTTGTACTGTAAGATTTTCGCCCGTGATTGGATGTTGTAAACGAATTTGAGCTGCATGTAAAGCTTGACGCTTTAGGTAAGATGTACTCCCACCGTATAAGACATCTCCTAAAAGCGGATGGCCCATATGACTCATATGCACGCGAATTTGATGTGTACGTCCTGTATCTAGCTCTAGTTCCACAAGCGATATATTTTTTTCAGGTAAGTAGCGGATAACGTTATAGTGTGTGACTGCAGCATCTCCTTTTGGAGATACACGTCTGCGCGTTGGATGATGACGATCTCTCCCAATTGGAGCGTTAATGACTCCTTGCTTTGCTTGTAGCTTACCGTTTACAAGCGCAATATAGGTCCGTTTAATAGCACGCTCAAGCAGCAAACGATCCATAATAGCACCAGCCAACGCATGCTTCGCAAATACAACCGCTCCCGTTGTATCCTTATCCAGCCGATGAATATGCCGGACTTTGGTCTGTACACCTTCTTCTTGTAAATGATATGCCACCTGGTTCGCTAGCGTACCCGTGCCACCTTTTTCTGTGGGGTGCGTGTCCAACTGCACTGGTTTATTCACAATTAATACATGGTCATCTTCATATAATACAGCGGCCGCAGGTGCTTCGGGTTTCACATCATACTCCTCTTGTTTAAATAAGCAAACTGAAAGTGTTTCACCTTCCTCTACCTTTTCACTCCACCTCACCGCTTCGCTTTTATACAACACAGCTTTGTCCATACGAAATTGGTGCAACAGCTTTTTAGGAACGCCCCATTCCATTTTTAAAATATCTTCGATGGTGCGCCCATGCCAGCTCGCTGGTACTGTAATATGGCACCATTCTCCTTGTTTTGTTGTTTTCATCATATCACCTTCTCCGTCCATTGTACTGGAAACACAGGTGAATTTCCAAATAAAAAAAGAACAAAATCAAGAACTGCTCTTAACCCCTAACCGCTACTACACAATGACCGTTCTTCTCTCCCCTATAATTAAAAAGGTTTTGGTTTCCTTTTCTTAAAATAATGTAAAGAAAGCAAATTCTTTCTTCTCTCTCTTTTTCATATGATAAAATAGAGGTACATCTTATACAGAAAGGATTTTGATATCATGCTTGCTCGAAGGAGCATCTGGCAACGTCGTGATTTATCTTATACGTAGCGTTTTTGTTCGCTGACTCCATCTAAAGTGAACAAAAACGAAAGTGGGCGAAATTATGCGGAATCAACGACCACGTTATTCCTTTTGCTACATATAGCACAGTTAGCTGAGAAACTAACTGCTGCGACGTAGTTAGTTTCAGAAACCGTTCAAAAAACTAACTGCGAAAGAGGAATAACTATGAAATGGATTCGTTGGAAAGAAGCAAGTATGATTGTGTTTGGTTCATTTGTATTGGCGGCTGCATTTTATCATATTCATGTTCAAAATAACTTGGCAGAGGGCGGATTTATTGGTATCGCATTGCTTGTAAAGCAATACTTTAATATTTCTCCTGCCGTCACTACGCTATTACTTGATATCCCGCTTATATTGGTCGGATTGAAATTGCTTGGTAAACGCCTTGCAATTAACACCATTATTGGCGCAACATCATTCTCGATCTTTTATGCGTTGATGGAACGTTACTCACCGTTTTCGTTAAATCTATCACAGCACCTATTTGTAGCGTCTATTATAGGCGGTGTACTCGTCGGTGCCGGACTGGGATTGATTTTACGTCACGGCGGCGCAACAGGCGGAGATGATATTTTATCGCTACTAATCAGCAAAATCTCACGCTTATCCGTCGGCAAGGTATATTTTGTATTTGATGCAGTTGTTTTATTGGCATCTCTTATGTATTTGAGCTGGAACGAGGTTGCTTACACCATACTTTCTGTAGCGGTGTGCGCGTACATAACAGACCTCGTCTTATACAATAGAAAACAAGAGCCTGTATATATCTAAAAGTCGACATCCATCTCTCCTTTATCGCTCTCACACCATTGAAAAGAGAGACTTATTCCGGAATCATGTTAAAACAAAACAGTCCCCTACGCAGGTGGACTGTTTTTCATTGCTTTCATTTTACTAAGAATCTCCTCTGCCTTCATTTCATATGATAAATCATTAAAGAACGAAGCAAGCTTGCGATAATCATTGTATGCATCTAATAGCAAATCCATTTGCTGCGGAAGGGTCAATTCCATTTTCTTATCAGGTACTTTCTTGACCTTCACCGGATAGCTGTAGCCCCACATGTCTTGAATTTTATAATATTCATTCTCTACCTGAACAACCTTAACCAGCTCTTCTTCCTCTGCATCCAATGTATGTCCGTCAAACTCTCGAAACAGCTCGTAAATGACATGCGCATCTTGCGCATATAAGCTTTTTTCTAAACGATAGCCAACAATTCGATAAATATGTCCGTCGTTTTGCGTGAACTGTACGGTGTCGTTAAGTCTGAACTTAAATCCGAACATGCCCTCACCCGCCTTAGTATTCTTACCACATACTATTAGCAAAAGTGAGGACTGTCATTCATACGTTCGAATAAATACGTTTATCTATAAACCTTGCCTCTTCACGATTGATGGATTTTGTAATAATAAGCGGTGTTACGCGGATGGTATCTTTAATTATAGTTTGTAATACATCCGGTTGTGCCGTATCGTTCCATTCTACATATACCTTTAAAACATCCTGCATATGCTCATTGCACACCTCTACTTGAAAGTAGGTAACATCTTCACATTCTGTCAGCAAAGTCTCTAGCTGCTTATAATGAACAAACATCCCTTTTATTTTCACCATATCATTTGTACGTCCAAGCACACCTGCTAAGCGGCCAGGACTGGCCCATCGTGATAAGTCACCCGTGCCAAATCGAATCAAAGGATACGTTTGATGAAAGCGTGTCACAACCACTTCTCCGACACGATCGTCCCAAATCGGATTTCCATCTGAATCGCAAATGTGTACAATAATTGATTCATCTACCTTAAGTCCATCGCCCCCGTCTTCATACGCAATGCAGCCAAGCTCAGCTGTTCCGTAGCCCTCCCGGTAATGCACCTGCTTTTCATTCAAATAATGCCGCATTTCTTGTGTGATGCGCTCCGCTGTAAAAAAGGCTTTAGACGGTGCCACATGATGGTAACCACGCGCTTCCGCTTCTGATAATAATTTAATTAAATAGCTAGGCGTACCAACATAGCCGTTGACCGGCAACTCCTGCATGATTTGCAGTTGTAATTCAATATTGCCAACTCCTGCTGGAATGACTGTACAGCCCAATTTGCGCAATGCACCGTCAAACATAAAGCCAGCCGGTGATAAATGATACGAAAATGTATTCATAACAAGATCGCCTTCGCCAAAATGCGCTACACCGAGTGCCTTCGCAAACCCCCAGTAATCCTCTTCCTTTCCTTGTGGCTCATAAATCGGACCGGGGGACATAAATACACGCGCTATCTCTTGTAACGGAACTGCTGTAAGCTGTGCAAAAGCTGCTTCTTTTTGTAGTTGTGGCAAATCCTCTTTCTTTAAAACAGGAAGCTTGCACAAATCACGTTCGTGTACAAAATCAACAGGTGTTACACCGCACGCATCAAAACGATTACGCCATCCCTTCGCATGTTGATACGTATACGTCATCCACTCCTGCACACTGTTCATTACAGCCACCTCTTTCTTCGCTTGTAGGATTTCACTTCACGATAATTTTTACGACCTCCTTGACTCGTGCCAAGATAAAACTCCTTAACATCCTGATTGGCAAGAAGCTGTTCTACGGGACCGTCCATTACAATGCGTCCGTTTTCCATGATGTAGCCATAATGGGCGATGGAGAGAGCTACATTGGCGTTTTGTTCCACTACTAAAATGGTTGTGCCTTCTTCTTCATTAATACGTTTAATAATCGAGAAAATTTCCTTTACAAGCAGCGGTGCAATACCTAGCGATGGTTCGTCAAGCAGCAAAACCTTTGGGCGTGCCATCATACCACGACCAATTGCAAGCATTTGCTGTTCTCCCCCTGATAAATAACCTGCTTGTCTGTTTTTCAGCATCTCCAGCTTCGGAAAATAATGATACACCTTTTCTAAATCATGTTTTAACTGAGAACGATCTTTTCGTGTATGTGCACCTGCATATAAATTGTCTTCCACGCTCAAATGCTCAAATACACGTCGTCCTTCCATACATTGAAATACACCTTTTTTGACAACCTGTTCGGCATCAAGCGTCGAAATGCGTTCTCCATCAAATTCTACATACCCATCTGTTACCTGACCATTTTCGCTTTTTAAAAGGCCGGAAATTGCTTTTAACGTTGTTGTTTTTCCTGCACCGTTACTGCCAAGAAGAGCAACAATTTTCCCCTTTGGCACTTCCATTGACATTCCCTTTAATACTAAAATGACTTTATCATACATCACTTCTAAGTTATTAACCTTCAGCATACAAATCCCTCCCTTTGCAAAAGAGGCAGGTCGCCCCGCCCCTGCCGTTTTACTTATAGCTGATATAATCTGTAAACACTTCAAACTTGCCGTTCTTTACCTTCGCTAAGCGAATTTTATTCGTACCTGCATGATTATCTTTTGTGAATGTCACGTTTGCTGCCAAGCCGCCAAGGTCTAAGTTATTAATTTTTTCGATACCAGCACGTATACCGTCGCCCGTCATTTTATCAGCATTCTTGATACCTTCTGCCATGATTTTGGCCGTGACCCAGCCTTGAATGAATTTTTGATTTTTGTCCTCAAGCTTTTGACCTTTTGATTTTAAATATTCTTCAACGTCTTTCATGCCTTTTAAATCTTTTTCGTACGGAAATGCATGTGTTACCACACCAATAAAGTTTTCAGATGCGTCACCCGCAATTTTCACTAATCCTTCACCTGTTGCCCAGTTTAGACCAATGAATTGTGTTTTTAAGTTCAACTTTTTCGCATCCTTCAAGATGGTTGATGTTGCACCCCAAGTTTGGTTGATAATCGCATAGTCTGGCGCCTTTTTGTTCATATTCAATAATTGGGAAGTTGTATCAAGAGCTTTTAAATCCACAATCTGTTCATCAACAATGTCTACACCGATTTCTTTTGCATATGCCTTAGCATCCTCAATTGGAGACTTACCAAACGCTGTGTCGTTATAAATGAGCGCAACCTTCGCAGTACCGCCTTTGTGATTATCTTTAATCCACTTCAGTACAGTGCGCGCTTGATCAGAGTAGCTTGCCGCTGTTAAGAAGTTATACGGACTTTGTTTTAAATCTTTCAAATGCTCAGAATAAGATGCAGAGAAAAACGGTAATTTGTCCGTTGCAACCTGCTGACGAAGCGCTTCGGTGTCCCCTGTGCCCCAGCCAAGAATGGCTGATACTTTATCGCTTGATTTTAGCTTTTGATACAATTTTTGTGCCTCTGGGATTTTATAAGCATAATCATCGCCAATTAACTCAATTTTATGCCCATTGACGCCGCCCTTAGAATTGATATATTCAACGTACGCTTTTTCACCTTCCGCGTACGGTGTTCCTACATCTCCTGTGCCGCCTGTAATATCAAACAATCCCCCGATTTTTACAGGCTCTCCCTTTTTGACTTCCGTTGCTGTTTTCTCACTACCACAGCCTGCTACTCCCATCGCCAATACACTTGCCAACATAAGACCAGTTATCTTTTTCATATACATACCTCCTTTTTAATAAGAAAATGGCCATAGTCTAAAATAGTCTTTTATGTTCCGCCATATCTTGGCTAGTCCCTCTGGTTCGTACACTAGGAACAAAATGATAACAGCACCGAATGCCACTTCCTTCAAACCATTAAATATGGCACCAAGCTCCGGAAAGACAACGCTTAAGCTTTCTACACCAAGGCGTAAAAATACAGGTAAAAGCGTAATAAATACCGCACCGTAAATAGATCCAAAGACGCTGCCAAGCCCTCCAACCAAAATCATAGCAAGATATTCTACTGAAACACCAATGCTGTATAGCTCTGGACTTACAATCATCGTATAATGACCTAGCAAAGCGCCTGCTACACCAACAAAGAACGAGCTTACAAAAAAGGCTAATAACTTGTACTTAAACAAGTGAATACCCATCACCTCTGCGGCGATATCGCGATCACGTATAGCGATAAACGCTCGACCAACGCGAGAACGAAATAGATTTAAGGTGAAAACAGTTGTGATAATTAACGTAACAAGCATTAAATAGTAATAGCTCGTTTCAGATGTAAAGGCAAAACTGCCAATTGTCGGACGAGCTAGTACAAGACCGGATGTTCCACCAGTCACGCTATCCCAGCGGCTGATCACAAATAAAATGATGACCTGTGCCGCGAGCGTTGCAATGGCTAGATATAATCCTTTTAAGCGCAATGACGGAATGCCAAACAGTGCGCCAATAAGCGCAGTAACAAGACCAGCTGTCGGTACTGCCACCCAAAAACTAAGACCAAGCTTTGCAGTTAGTACTGCCGAGGTATAGCCTCCCACACCAAGGAATGCACCAACACCGATGGAGATTTGTCCTGTAAATCCGGTTAAAATATTAAGACCGATTGCGCCAATTGCCGCAATTCCGCATAACGTAACCAATCCAATCACATAATCGGAACTGATAAGTGGGAAGGCGAAGAAAAGCGCAAGCATTGCGAGTACACGCCACCTTACGCGTGCAATTTTAAATAGTGCCGTATCTTGCTTATAATTCACATGAAACTCGCCGCATTCCATTACAAACGGATTCCGCAATTCCTCACACCCTCTCGATTTCGCGTTTGCCGAACAGTCCGTACGGCTTGAACATTAAAATAAACACTAACACAATGAATGGCACAACTTCTTTTAAGCCGCCGCCAAAATACGGATCTAAATACGCACCCGTCATACTTTCGATTACACCGATGATAAACCCACCCGCAATCGCACCTGGAATACTGTCAAGACCACCAAGAATAGCCACCGGCAACACCTTTAGGCCAATTAATGCAAGGGAAGAGTTGACACCGTTAATATTTCCAAGCAACACACCGCCAACCGCTGATACAACAGCAGCAATTGCCCATGCAACGGCGAATACTGTTTTAACACTGATTCCCATAGATAATGCGGCTTGCTGATCATCTGCAGTCGCACGCATTGCAATTCCCATTTTTGAATACTTAAAAAACAACGTGAACGCACCTAACAGTACCAGTACAATGAAAAACGACCAAATATATACCGGTGCTACGACAATAGTGCCTATTTTGACGGTGCCTTCTGGAAACACCTTTGGAAACACGCGTGTTTCATGCCCCCAAACGACATGCACGATGCCTGCCAAAATACTTGATAAACCGATGGTTGCCATAATCATTGAAATGACCGGTTCCCCAATAAACGGTCGAAGAACTACACGCTCGACCACTAAGCCCAGCACAGCGCTAAATAGCAAGGTCATGATAAGTGCCGCAATAAACGGAATATTATACGCCGTGACAAGCGTTAAACAGATATATGTCCCGACAAGTAAAAACTCGCCTTGGGCAAAATTGATGGCGTCGCTCGACTTGTAGATAAGTACGAATCCAAGAGCAACCAAGGCGTAAATGCTGCCAATTACAAGACCAGTTACTAAAATTTGCAGAAAAAATGTCATTAGGCCACCTCCTCGCCAAGTGTCATGACTTGCAGTGTTGTTTCAATAGTGGCTTCATTGCCGTCTCTATATTTAACGGTTCCCACAACTTGAATGCTGTTTTCATCAGAATATAGACCATCAACAAGCGGTTGATACTTTTGTAGCACAAAGCCGCGGCGTACCTTTTTTGTTCTGGTCAATTCTTCGTCATCTGCATCCAGTTCTTTATACAGCAGCACAAACTTTTGCACACGTGCTTTTTCCGGCAATGCTTCGTTTACCTGCTGTATCTCTTTTTGAATCAGTTCAAGTACTTCTTTTTTACCAGCTAAATCAATATAAGTTGTATAAACAATTTGATTTTTCTCTGCCCAGCGCCCCACATTTTCCATATCAATATTAATCATTCCCACCACATACGGACGATCTTTACCAATAGCAACTGCTTCTTTAATGTAAGGGCTAAACTTAAGCTTGTTTTCAATAAACTGTGGTGAAAACATTTCACCGCTTTGCAGACGGATTACATCTTTTAAGCGATCAATCACATACACATGACCGTCTTCATCTACATACCCTGCATCCCCTGTATGCAACCAGCCATCTTGAATGGTATCTTTTGTGGACGTTTCGTTTTGATAATACCCCACACATACGCTCGGGCTTTTTAGCATAATTTCGCCCTCTTCGGAGATTTTGACTTCTGTTCCCGGAATGGGAACACCCACACTGTCAAATTTAATATCACCGTCTCTATGTACAAGTGCAATTCCTGATATCTCTGTTTGTCCGTAGATTTGTTTGAGATTTACGCCGATGGAGTGGAAGAATTTCGTTACATCTGGTCCAAGTGCCGCACCTCCTGTGTAGGCACGCTTGATGCGAAGTAGACCGAGATGATCGCGAATGGCGCTGAATAGAAAGTAGTCTGATAGCGTATAGAGTAGTTTATTAGTAAAAGAGAGAGGTTTGTTAGATAATGCTGCTTCTGCATGAGCTTCGCCAATCGGTTTAAACCATTGGTACAATTTTCGTTTGAACCAGCCCGCATCCTGCATGCGAACTAAAAAGCGGGATACCATATCTTCATAGACGCGTGGCGGTGAAAACATGACGTGCGGTCCAATTTCTCGAATGTTTTGCAACACAGTACTCGGCTCTTCAGGGAAATTGATGGTAATACCGTTATACATCGCCATCGCCACGCTCATCATTTGTTCCCCGATCCAAGCAAGCGGCAAGAAGGATACATATTCGTCCGTGTCACACAGCGGATCTACGTCCGATAAATGCTTTGCCATTTCTAGTAAATTTTCATAGGTAAGCATCGTTCCTTTAGGATTGCCCGTTGTTCCTGATGTATAGGAAAATATTGCAATATCTTTGTATTTACCTTTTTGCATTTCACTTTCAAATAAAGAGCTTTGTTTGGTTTTACCGATATCTTGTACAGCTGTAAAATCCTTTACTTTCTGATGTGTATAACGTCGCATTCCTCGGTTATCATAGTAGATCATGTGTTGCACTGGTATATTGTGCTCAATTTCTAGCAGTTTATCGATTTGCTCTTGATCTTCTACTACTGCAAAGGTTGCACCGCAATCTTTTAAAATATAAGCAATCTCATGAGACAGTGATTCTTGATAAATACCGACAGATATACCCCCGAGCGACTGGGCCGCAATTTCAGCAATGATCCATTGCCTGCGGTTCTCACCGATAATTGCAAGCTTATGTCCCCTTTTGAAGCCAAGTTCTTGTAGCCCAAGTGCAAAATGTTTTACCTGCTCATAATATTCATGCCAAGTTACTTCATTCCAAATCCCAAGATCCTTGTAGCGAAGAGCTGTTTTATTTGGCGTTGTCTGTGCACGCTCCCAAAGTAGTTGCGGAACTGTAAGCGTTAACATTACTAAACGCACCTCCTTATATGAATTGTTCTTCGCCTAGATATGCTTTAATAACATCTGGATTTTCCTGCACCTCCTGCGGTGTACCTTTACCAATCAGCTTCCCGAAGTCAAGTACTGCCACGGAGTCTGATAAATCCATGACAACACCCATATCATGCTCAATAAGAACGACGGTACTGCCCATTTCTTCATGAATATCCAAAATAAAACGGGCCATATCTTCTTTTTCCTCTGCATTCATCCCTGCCATCGGTTCATCCAAAAGTAGTAATTTCGGTTCCATAGCGAGCGCTCGCCCGACTTCCACACGTTTTTTTAAGCCATAGGCTAATCTACCAACCGGTATGTTACGGATGTCTTCAATCTCTAAAAAATCGATCACGCGCTCAACCGCTTTGCGATGTTCAATCTCTTCCTTTTGCGCACGCCCCCAATAAAAGCCGCCGGCTAGAACTCCTGTCTTCATTTTCGTATGCCTACCTAGCATTAAATTGTCCAATACAGTGAGATGAGAAAAGAGCTCGATATTCTGAAAAGCTCTTGCGATACCGAGACCGGCACGCTTAAACGGCTTCATTCCTGTAATATCTGCTCCTTCAAACGATATGCTTCCTTCCGTAGGACGATATAAACCGCTAATACAGTTCAGCATGCTCGTTTTGCCGGCACCATTTGGCCCAATCAAGGAGAAGATTTCTCCCTTTCGAATTGTAAAGCTTACATCATTGAGCGCTTTTACACCGCCGAAAGCCAAAGAAATGTTACGAACTTCCAAGAGATTCACGCGCATCCTCCTTTCGTATAATTATTTAAATTTTTAGAAAATTTATAAACTCATTATTTATGATATCTCCTTGCTTGTCAATTCTTATCGAGTACTTACTTCTCGTCAAAATTCTACATCCTGTCAATGATGTTTCGACAGGTATAAGGTGACATATTGCACATAAAAAGACAATCCGATGAAACGGATTGTCTAATTCAAAGGGAATTCTCGCTAGTTTGTCTGTTTCATAGGTCAAGCACCGCTTTTTTCTTGCTTGCGCGATGTGTCGAAGAACCACCAGTTCCAGTGACCGAACAGCTTCATCAGACTTGGTACAAGCAACAATCGCACAATTGTTGCATCTAGAAAAATAGCAAGCGCCACGCCGATCCCCATCTGTTGAACCGGTAAAATATCGGTAAATGCGAAAGCACCTGTCACAACAATCATAATGAGCGCTGCTGATGTGATAATACGACTTGTCGAAACGAGACCTTCCAGTGTTGCATAATCATTGTCTCCTGTTTCATGATACAGCTCATACATACGAGAGATTAGAAATACTTCATAATCCATACTAAGACCAAAAACCAAACCGAAAATGAAAACTGGCAATACAAACATAACTGCGCTTTGCTCGAGACCCAAGTGACCACCTTCAAACAACCAAACGACGATGCCGATTGTAGCGCTGAGACTGAGTATGTTCATAATGATTGCTTTAAGGGGAATAAGCAAAGAGCGAAAAGCAATCATCAGAATCACAAAGGTCGACCCCAAAATAAGTGTCATCGCAACTGCAATTTTGTTGATGATTTCATCCTCTAGCTCTTGCTCAAATTTCGTTAAGCCCCCCACATAATAAGTAAGTCCATCCTGTTCGTAGCGTTTTTTGAAATCGCGTACCCAGTCTTTAGCTTCAGCTGATTTGGGTTTATTCTTTAAAGCAATTTGTATAAATGTTTTGTTACCGTTTGTATATGCACCAAACAAAGCCTGCACCTGCGGCGTTTCACGAGCCGCGTCTAGCTGCGCACTCGGCGCATCAATGCCAGTTACGCGGTATACTTGCTTATCTTGTTTTAGCTTTTGGATTAATTTTTCTACAATCTGTAAATTTTTAAGTTCCGTCACAGATCCATCCGTCTCCACAACAATGGTTACGTCTGCATGAGTTTTAATCATCTCATTAAATTCATTTTCATAGCGCTCATATGCAATGCGGGCTTCGCTACGCTCCGGTAAGGATTCTACACCAGGAAACTGAAAATTCGCGTTGCGAAGCGGTAGCAGCGACACAAAAATAAATGCCAGCACAGTCACAACCATGAGCACAGGTCGACTCATTACAAATGTGGCGAAGCTTCGCCAAAAGCTTGCGGAACGGCTTTCACTCCACTTTCCTTTACGAAGCAGACGCTTGCCCATCAGCGACAGCACTGCCGGCAATACAGTTAGGGAAAAGAAAATACTCATTATGACGACAATTGTACCGCTAATCGCTACTGATTGTATGTAGTCAATTTGAAAGAAAAACAAGCCGGCCAATCCTACAAATACGCACAGACCAGAGAATACGATAGAGCGTCCTGCTGTTTGATACGTAATACCAATCGCTGCACCTACAGACTTTGTCTCAATTTCTTCTCGAAATCGATTTACAAATAGCAACGCAAAATCAATCGAGAGAGCAAAGCCAATCATGGGTGCCACGTTTAATACAAAAATAGAAAGCTCCATTTCTCGGCCAACAAAGTACAAAATTCCCATCGCAGCGACAACACTTAGGATACCATTAATAATCGGTAGCAAAGAGGCCGTAAAACGCCCAAATGACAACAGCAATACCAGAAAAGCAATTGGCAGACCAATCATTTCCGCCTTTTTTAGGTCGCTTTGACTGCGTGCATTAATTTCATCATTAATGACTGCAAAACCGGTCGGTACAATCTGGACAAGTTCATTACTCTCTTTGCGAACGCGCTCTGCAAACGCAAGTGTGTTTTTCGTTAACGCCTCGGTATCTGCACCTTTTAGCAAGATAGTGGCATATGCAATATCAGCTTTTTGCATAGTAGGGTCGATGCCTGGATGACGAAACGAAGCGAAATCCTCTGTATTTGCAATCTTTTCTACGACTCGTTGCACCTGTGTGCGAAAGGCTTCTTCTGTTCCCGATCTTTTTTGAAACACAAGAAAAAGTGTGTCTTGTGATTGCTTAAAATCTTTTTCCAAAATCTTACGTGTCGTCTGATAATCTCCTTTGGTTTTAAAGCCATCTCCTCCTAAGATTCCAGGTAATTTGGGGGCAAAAAACGCAAGTGATCCTGCGACAATTGTCGCAAGCAAAATGAACGTAATCCGAAAACGATGAATAAAAAGACCTATCTTTCCCCACAAATCCAGCCTTCCAACGTTTTGCTTCATCACAACCCCTCCTTAAGTCGATTATACAAGACTGCCACAAAAAAATTGAATTATTTTCCTCTTTTCTTTTGACGACTATTTGCATATGCATCAGCATACAAAAATACAATCAACAACATACCACCAAGACAATAGCCACCTAAAATATCAGAAGGATAGTGTACGGACAATACAATGCGACTTAAACCAACTAGCAAGATAAGAAGTGCCGCCCCGGTTATTACGACACTTTTCTTCATGCCGGCTCGAATCAGCAGTGCAGCCAAAAATCCATATGTAACCAAGCCGACCATTGCATGACCGCTTGGAAAGCTGTAACTTACCGCATCAATCGCCTCATTTAATGACGGACGCTCTCTTGCGATAATATTTTTCAATACTTTATTGAGCAGTTGTGCTACAACTACCGCTATAACAAACACAGCAATAGAAATGTAACGCCTTTTCGTGGCGAGCCAAATGCTCGCTCCTACAAGCGTACCAATAATACCTGGCTCTGACCCCATCTCTGTTAATATCGTAAAGAATGCGATACTTTCCTTACCTTGTAATAGTTGTAGACGTCCCTTCATCCATTCATCAATTAATAACGTTTGTTGATCTATAACCTTCCACGTTAGTATACCTGCAAATGCTGCAAAAACGACTATAAATACAAGTGCATACGTATGCTTATTTATTTTCATCTTAACTCTCCCCATGCAGTAAAGAAAAAACGCGACGTAGATCGCGTTTTATTCTTTACCTGTTTTTAGTTTCGTCCAATATTCGTCATAAATACGTGTTGTATCGCCAACATCAACAAGCCACTCGATATTTTTCAATTCTTCTTCTTTTAGCGGTAATCCCTCGCTTGGGTTGGCATAACCGATAGATTCATAGTTTTTCTTGCTTACTTCTGGATCCATTAAGTAGTTAATGAATTTTTCTGCTAAAACTTTATGTTTTGCACCTTTTGGAATCGCAAGTGTATCAGCCCAAATGGTGCTTCCTTCTTTTGGAATCACAAAAGCAACATCTTTGTTATCCTTTTGTACAAATGTTGCATCACCAGACCAAACCGTACCAAGCCAAGCTTCTTCAGCAATCAGTTTTTGTTTAATGTTATCTGTGTCAAAAGCCAATACATTCGGCAATGCTTTGCGTATATCTTCATATGCTGTTTTGATTTCAGCTTCGTTTTTACTGTTGTTGGAGAAGCCATTTTTCTTTAATCCCATACCCAGCACTTCGCGAGAGTCATTTAGCATGACAACACGGTCTTTATATTTTGGATTCCATAAATCTGCCCAGCTTGTTGGCGCTTCTTTGATATACTTTTTGTTGTACGCAATACCGGTAATCCCCCATGCATACACAACCGAATATTTGTTGCCTGGGTCATAAGGTAAATCGCGGAAAAACTGATCTATATTTTTTGTATTTGGAATGTTTTTTGCCGTTAAAGGCTCCAGTAAATCAAGTTTTGTCATTGTCGCCACCATATAATCAGACGGCTGAATCAAATCGTATTTTGCACCGCCAGCTTGCAGCTTGGCGAGCATTTCTTCGTTGCTCGCGTACTTATCATAGTTTACTTTTACATTATACTTTTTCTCAAAATCTTTAATAACGTCTTCGTCAAAATTATCTGCCCAGCTATAAATATTAAGCTCCTCTTTTTTCTCGCCGCAGCCAGTTAGCGCCGCGACTGCAACTGCCACAATTGCAGCCATTTTCCACCATTTCATACAACCACTCCTTTACAGCGGCAACCGACCGCGTTTGTCTTTTTGAAATACTTGTGATAGCAGCATCAACGCAATAATGATGACAATTAAAATTGTTGACAATGCGTTGATTTCCGGGGTAACACCGCGCTTTACCATGCTATAAATATATAGTGGCAGCGTTGTCGAACCCGGACCTGATACGAAAAAGCTGATAACAAAATCATCAATGGATAATGTAAATGTTAACAAGGCTGCCGAGATGACACCAGGCATGAGCGATGGTAACGTCACATAGCGAAATGTTTGCCAAGGAGAAGCGCCAAGGTCATTCGCCGCTTCTTCTAGCTCCTTCCCCATGCTAGCAAGACGTGCGGACACAATGACAACGACAAATGAGATACTAAATGTAATGTGCGCAATTATAATGGTCGTTTTACCGAGCTCCAGTCCGATTTGACTGAACAGGATGAGAAGAGAAAGTCCCATTAAAATATCGGGAACAAGAATCGGCAAATATACCAACCCATCTAGGGCGCCCTTGAAGCGATACGTATATCGGTGAAGCGCCAGTGCAAATAAAGTACCCAGAACTGTTGCAACAAGCGTTGTAACAAGTGCGATAAGCAAGCTGTTTACAAAAGCGCTAAGTACATCTGGGTTTTGTAGCACATCGCTGTACCAATGCAGCGTAAATCCTTTCCACTCCGCGTTGATGCGCGAATCATTGAAAGAGTACGCGATCAGTACCATCATCGGCAAATACAAAAACAGCAACACAAGCCAAGAATAGCTGATCAGAAATTTTTTCATCGTTTCCCCCTATAATACACAACGCGGTAGTACAAATAAATGAGCAAAATCGTGCTGAAAACAAGTACCAGCGATAAAGCAGAGCCAAACGGCCAATCACGTGCACCCAAGAATTGATTTTGAATGACGTTTCCGATTAAAGACACTTTAGAGCCGCCAAGCACGTCTGATACTACAAACATACCAATAGAAGAAACGAACACAAGCACAGAACCTGTTGCGATTCCCGGCATAGTGAGCGGTAGTGTGACGTTCCAGAAAGCACGCAGCGGCGTTGCTCCCAAATCGTACGCAGCTTCTAGTTTACGCTTATCAAGCTGTTCAATAGAGGCATAAATTGGCAATACCATAAACGGTAATAAGGAATATACCATACCTAGAATGACAGCAGGTGTATTATACAGCAAGCTGAGCGGCTCGCTGATAATGCCCAATTGTAAAAGGACTGTGTTGACCAAGCCTTGCGCACGTAAAATGACAATCCATGCGTAGGAACGGACTAAAAAGTTAATCCAAAACGGAATCGTAACCAACAGAAGCAACGTTGATTGCCATTTGCGATCTACAATTGTAACGGTATACGCAAACGGATAACCAATCAACAAGCACAGAACTGTTGTAATAACAGCTACCTTAACAGTTTCCCACAATACCTTTATGTATAGTGACTGAAATACACGCGTCACATTTTCAAAGGTAAGTGATGTAACAACTTCCCCGTATGTACCTCTTTGAAAAAAGGAAAATGCCATGACAAAAAGAAGTGGTACGAGAAAGAACAGCAGCAACCAAATAATGGCCGGTGCCGCTAACCATTTCCCCTTTTTCAACGCAACGTCACCTCATCTTCTTTGTTCCATCTTACATACACTGTATCACCGGTGCGCCACGAATTGTTGTCATAGGCAGTAATTAAATCCTTACCGCTGCGGATATACAGCTTTTCCGCATCGCCGACAAACTCTGTGTCTTCTATTTGCCCAGTACGATACCCTTCTCGCATTTCTTTGGTGACCTGTATCTTTTCCGGACGGACTGCAAACCCATCTGCGAAAATGTTGTTCTCGCCAATGAACGTTGCCACAAACATGGTGCTCGGATTGTTATAAATTTCACGCGGTGTCCCAAGCTGTTCGATACGTCCCTGGTTCATGACCGCAATGCGATCGCTCATACTCATCGCTTCTTCTTGATCATGTGTGACGTAAATAAACGTAATGCCAAGGCGGCGCTGTAAATTTTTCAGCTCACGCTGTAAGTCTTTACGCAATTTAAAATCAAGGGCACCTAGTGGTTCATCTAACAGAAGCACTTTAGGATTATTTACGATAGCACGGGCAATGGCTACACGCTGCTGCTGCCCACCTGAAAGTTGTGACGGTTTGCGGCTTTTAAATTCTGTGAGCTGTGTGAGGCGCATCGCTTCTGCCGCACGCTCTTTTTGCTCCGATTCAGATACTTTTTTCATTTTGAGTCCAAAACGAATGTTTTGTTCCACATTCATATGTGGAAATAAGGCATAGTGCTGAAACACCAGGTTCATGTCGCGTTTGTACGGCGGTAAATTCTGAATATATTCACCTGCAAGTGAAATGGTTCCCTCTGTCGGTGCTTCAAAGCCAGCAATCATACGAAGCAGCGTTGTTTTACCGCAGCCGCTCGGACCTAAAATTGTAAGAAATTCCCCTTCCTTGATATCTAAAGACAAGGACGGGATAATCACTTGATCGCCAAAGCGTTTTTGTACCTCTGTAATTGTAATCATATCTTTCATTCTCTTTTCCCTATCTATTCATATTTTATATAGCCTTCTTCGTATAAGCGTGTTCATTCTTTTTTATAATTGACACTTGTTAATGAGAATGAGAGAGCCTCCGCAGGCGTATAGCGCTGAGGAGGTTCCCTGATTGTCCGCGGAAAGCAACCCCGTAACGGAAATCAACAACGAACTTTAACAGAGTCTTATAATTAATAAAAAACCCCCTTCATACGAAGGGGATATACAATACGCTTATAACCTTTTTTATTTTAACAATTTTCGAATGAATTTTAAAGCACTTTCACTCGGATAATAACGAAATTTCAAATCAAACTTGCTCGATTGACGCAACACGCTTTTATAATGAGAAAATGCGCGGAAGCTATATTCACCGTGATAGCTGCCCATGCCACTTTCTCCGACCCCGCCAAACGGCAAGTATGGCGAACCAAGATGAAAAATGGTGTCATTGATACAGCCACCACCGTAGGAAATACGTGTGACAATCTCGTCTTCTACACGCTTACTTTCTGTGAACGCATATAATGCGAGAGGTTTGGGATGCTGCAATATGGTTTGGATTACACGATCTAAATCTTCATACTCAAACATTGGTAAAATCGGTCCAAAAATCTCCTCTTGCATCACTGCGTCATCCCACGTTACATTTCCTAGTAGCGTTGGTTCGATAATTAACTTCTCTTGATTGACTTTGCCGCCTGCAAGTACATTACCATTTGTTAAAAATGAAGCTAAGCGTTGAAAATGCCGCTCACTAACAATACGCACATATCCCTCACCCTGCAACGGATTTGCATATTGCTTTTGTATTTCTTCCCTTATAAGCGCAATTAACTTGTCTTTAACATGCTTGTGTACATACACGTAGTCCGGTGCCACACATGTTTGGCCAGCATTGACAAATTTTCCCCAGACAATACGGCGTGCCGCTACTTCTAAGTTAGCATCATCATGAACAATACACGGACTTTTTCCGCCGAGCTCTAAGGTCACAGGCGTTAAGCGTTTCGCAGCTGCTTCCATTACAATTTTACCAACGGCCACGCTACCGGTGAAGAAGATATGATCAAATGGCTGCGCTAGTAATTCTGTACTTATTTCTACCCCTCCCTCTACGACTGCAATGTATTCCTCAGCGTATACTTCGCGCAGCAGTTCTGCAATCACAGCAGATACATGAGGTGTAAGCTCAGATGGCTTCACGATCGCTGTATTTCCAGCTGCAATCGCACCAATCAGAGGAGCCATTGCCAATTGAAACGGATAATTCCAGGGTGCAATAATGAGCGTAACACCATAGGGCTCAGGTACAATTCGCCCTTTTCCCCCTGCCTGCAGTAGTGTTCCTTTCACCTTTTGCGGCTTCATCCAGCGCCCCAAGTGCTTTTTCACAAAAGAAATTTCTTTTAGAGTGTATCCAATCTCTGTTACATACGCTTCGAATTGTGATTTATTTAAATCTTGCTTTAAGGCATCTAAAATTTTTGTTTCATATGTTTGAATACCATCATATAGTTTTTGCAGCTGCAACAAACGAATTGGCAACGCACGTGTTTGCCCACTATGATAATATGCTCGTTGCTGTGCAATTAGCTCTTGTATCATATACAACCCTCCGTCTTTATGTTTAAACATTCGAACATTAACTTTCTTTTACTATGCCATTCTTCCTACGTCCTGTCAATCTCTTTACGTTTGCATAAAAACTTAATATATATTAGCGTTACAAGCTTTTTGTTTTTACGTTTTTTCTTTATTATATTGTAAACAAAAAATCGCTACGGAATGCTTCCGTAGCGATTTTATTGTTATTTCTTTTCAATCAAGATTGCACCTGCAGAATTGTCTTTTGCTTCGCCAATTACGCGGAAAGATAGACCATACTTTGGTACTTTACGTCCTGCATCAGGAATCAATGCATTCATGTAAGATTTAGAATCATCGAACTTCGTCACACCAGGCAGACCTTTGTAATCAAAGATACCACGTGTTGGAGAGTTCACGTACCAAGCTGGTGTTCTGTCGTAAGAGAACGCAGCGTCCGCGATTTGGAAGCGTGTGCTTTGTGCAACAGACGGCTTGCCATTTAATGTACCTACAATTGCTTCAGGGTGAGAGTCTACTACACCTAGGAAGCCTTCGCCTGGATGCTTACCAACCCAGTTATCTAGGTAGCTGTCATCTGCATACCATACTACCATACCTGTGTTATATACAGGACCGCGGCCGTATTGAAGCGCTACGTCAGCACCTGCATAGTTTCTCCACTCCAAGTAGTAGTAGTGTTTTTTCTTTTCAAGGCCGTTGGAAACAACGAAACCATCTAAAGCTACTTTTGCATCGCCTTCTGCATCATCAGTAAATGCAACTTGTCCATTCACTGTCAAAGTTAAGTTATCCATTGCAAAGCCGTTAGGTGCCAAACCGCCGTCAGTTACGTAATCGAACGTAAGCTTTACTTTCTTGCCAGCAAATTCGCTCAAATCATAAGACTTGTCTACCCATAATCCTTTAGAGGTTTCAAGCCCATTTTCAGTGTTTTCGTCACCAATCACATCAATATCTTGTTTCAGAACATTACCTGCCTCGTCTACTACATTTACATGTACATAATCGTAATCAAATTCAACTTCATACCATGCTTTGTAGTCAAATGTAGCAGAAGTTGCATTCGTTAAATCGAACACAGGTGTCGTCAACGTCGTATGAAGGTCATCACCTTTTTGGCTGTAGTAATACTTTTGACCAAATCCTGGCGCAATGCCCTTTACTTCTTTATCCGGTAAGTTCACGCGGATGATACCAGGATTTTTAGATTTTGTAACACTTTGATCCAGGTAGGAGAAGAAGCCTGGCTTTTTAAGGTCTGCATAGTTTATTTCTAGAATGTTAGCCCAGTTGCCTCCAATGGTTTTTTGGAAGAACTCTTTATTTTGCGGAGAGAAGCTTGTTGGCTGTGTACCGGCAATTTTACCAGCCCAGCTACCGCCACTCATAATAGACCAAGACTGTACAGGCTCACCTTGACCGCTGTACTGCGTGTCATACTCATCTGGAAGACCTAAATCATGACCATATTCATGCGCGAATACACCAACAGCGCCATCTTCTGGCTCAATTGTGTAATCGAATGCTGCAATTTTACCACCCCAGTAAGGAACTTTTGCAGTTGTTCCATTGATTCTATAAGGTGAGTTACCTACTGTCCAGCGGTGAGACCAAATTGCGTCGTCGCCAAGTTTACCGCCGCCCGCTTCTTGTCCAACACCGGCGTGTACAACCATCAAGTGATCAATTAAGCCATCCGGCTCGTTTTGGTTGCCATCACCATCAAGATCATATTGGTCGAACTGGTCAAATTCCGCTAAGTCGATACCAGACGCAACTGCAGCGTTCAATGCATCCTTGACAAAATCGCGAGGATTTTTCGGATCTAGATTATCGTGTCCGCCTTCTGGATCATCGTCGCCGTATTCCTTCGCTGTACCAGGTACTGTAAGCCAAGGTGTAACAGTTCCATCTACTGTGTAGCTACCGCCAGATTGCTCTTCATAATACTGCTTAAAGGTTTGCACTTTTGAACCATCAAACAATTCAAACTCTTCATCACCAAACAGCATTTTTTCGTAGTGCTCCTGACTGAAGTCCTCAGACCACATATAACCTTGCTCTTGATCAATATTATTGTGCTTGTAATCAGCAAATTCTGCTAACAATACAAGAACTTTATCTGTGCGAACAGCACCATTGTAATCTGCTTGCTTCGCAGGTTTGGTTGGAATTAATCCATCTTTGCCTGGACCAGCAACTGGTGATTTTGATGCATTGCTAAGTGATTTTTTTGCTTTTTCTTTCGCTTTTTCATTCGCAGCTTTCACTTGGTTAACAAATGCAGATACTTCAGCAGATGTTACCGTAGATGGCTTTTCTCCGCGCTTTTTATCCACATATTTTTCTGCTGCCTTCAAAGCATCTTTTTGACTCGCGTTTTTACTGATAACACCGCGATCTTTTAATGCTTTAATTAAGCGTTCTTCTTGAATCAGGTGATGATCAATCGGACTTGATTCCCCAACTGCGTTAGCTGCTTGCGCCGCCCCTCCAAAACCGAACGTGCAGCTGAGCATTGTTGTCACTGCAAGAGCTGACAAAACTTTGAACGGTGTGTTCTTTTTCAACTGGCATCCTCTCCTTGCTTCTTTTTATGTCTAACAATATGAAAATATAAAATTTTCTATAAATTTTCAATATTCAAATCTATAATGTAACATTTTTAATACAAATGTAATTTTTTTGTATTTTATTGTAAATTACTGGAGTGTTATATAAATACTTGACAAATTATGTAGAATGTACAAAAATAAATAAAAGTATATTTTTTCTGAATTTTTAATATATTAAACGTCACATCTGATTGTTCGCTATTACAGTATAAAATCATTCATAAAAACGAATAAAATCGCTTAGAAAGCAATATTTTTTCTATGTTTTTATATAATTATATTATATAATGAAGGAGACGATTTGAATTGGAAATTAAGTCGGCGAATGTACTCGATAACGAATGGATTGACTTGATAGTAATGGCATTAGACTTGGGAATAGATCCGCAAGAAATTCGTATCTTTCTGGAGTCCCACACACAATAAATGCAAAGTATTCTTATCAACTTTCCGAGTCATGTGTTATAATTTTTTATCGAGCTGTACTATTTAGGAAAGGTGCGTTTAAATGATGATCGGCGAACGTATTAAAAGACTGCGTCTACAGCGCGGCATTTCATTAACGGAATTGGCAGAAAAAGCAGGAGTTGCCAAATCGTATATAAGCTCAATCGAGAGAAATTTACAACAAAATCCGTCTATTCAGTTCTTAGAAAAAATTTCATCTGTGTTGCGTGTACCATTAGATTCTCTACTGTACGACAAATCATTTGAAGAACAAGATTTAGATTCCGAATGGACACAACTAGTTAAAGACGCTATGAACTCTGGTGTATCTAAAGAGCAGTTCCGTGAGTTTCTGGAGTTTAATAAATGGCGTGCAGAGAAGAAATAAAAAGCAGCGAATTAGCTGCTTTTTTGCTTTCTATACATATAAGCGCTAGTTCCTGCACACAGAAAACCTAACAGAAGTACATTCGTGTATCCCAATCCTGTATTAGGTAAAACATCTGGCAATATTACCACTGGTGGTTTCTCTTCTGTAGGTGTATTAGGAGCTTCTGTCGCTTGTGTTAAAAACTGGACATTTGCTTGTAGACCTTGATATTCATTTCCCAATTCATAAGGAAATGAGACAGTATATGAAATTATCTCCTCGCCATTAACAGCAAGTATCCGTTTTACTTGAAGATCGCGCAGGCTACCTCGATACAATTCTTCCTTACCTTGTGTTACTACAATTTCTAAGCCAGTAAACAATAATGCATCCCCGCTGACGAGCTTTGCGGTTAACGAATACATCAATTTCTTATTTCCATCATTTTTTAAAATAAAGCTATTACTGACCTCATCCCCTGGTTGCATATTATCTGTTGGCACAGATAAACTTGGGGCAAGCTGAGAAATATCAATTTCTTTTTTTGAAGCCGACTCTGCTCTACCGATAACAGGATATATTGTGATAAAGATATAAATAAGCAATATATACCCTATTGTTCGCATATACATCGCCACCTTTCACTTTATGTTTGTAAAAAGAAGGCGGACAAATGCCCGCCTTCTGCTGTTTTATTACTTTTCAGGATTTGGTTTACCTTGTGTTGCATTGAACGTCCAGTTCAATTTTAGCTGGTCGCCTTGGAACACGTTTTGGTCTTCTTGATTGTCAACGAAGCTAAACTTTACATAGAATGTGTCATCTTTACCAGGCGCAAGACCTTGACCTTCGTATTTTACAACACCTTTATCTACTAGATCGATACCTTTGCCTTCAACTGTTGCTGCCTTTAGCTCTGCTAAAGTTGTTTCAAATACAGGTTGTGTACCTTTATCTAAGTTCCATAAGAACTCCACTTTAATATGCTCACCGAAGTCCGCGCCGTCGTTGTCACCTTTCGCATCGATAACTTCGTAGTTAGAGATTAGATTTACATCTTTAATTTTCAATGTACCTTTGTTAACCAGTTGGAATGCGCGCTCCATTTCATCGCCTGGCTTAATTTTATCAACATCGATGATTACTTCTGGATCTACGCTTAAATCTAGTGTTCCAGCAGCAAATGTGTTTGTTGTTTCTACTTTATCGCTAAAGTATGCAACAGTTCCGCCTCCGATTAAAGATAGACCAAGAGCTGCGGACGCAACGCCCATGCCCAGTTTTTGTTTCAAACTCATTTTAGTACTCCCCCTAATGTTTTTATATAGCACTCTTAATAGATAAGAGATGTTACTGTGATAAATCTGCAGGTTCTTTGTTGTCGATTTGACGCAGCGCATCAAAAATACTAATTGCTGCATAAAATAAGAGTAAAATGCCGGGTACAATCAACAATAATGCTGACCCCGTTTTAGAGCGTGCGTAATCCGCGGCATATCCCACATAAGGAATCGTAAAGCCTGTGTAAGACCCGACGACATTTTTGTGAGAAACCGGCTCTGAATCCGCAGCATCATTGGCATCTCCCTTGGTTACATACATTACCTCTTCTCCGGCCGCATTCACTTCTTTCACGCGGTGCGTAACCAATGTACCATCTTGCAATTTATAAGTGATAACATCGCCTGGTTTATAGGTTGTACCAGACTGAACTGGCTTGATGGCGATGATGGATCCTGTATAGAAGGCTGGCTCCATGGATCCGGATAACACCGTTTTGATTTCATATCCGAACACGTTTGGTTTACCGCCTGTGAACTTGGATGAAATAGCAAGATAAGCAAAAAGTAGCATGCACGAAAACATCACAATTGTGATCACACGGCTGATTAACGAAATGGCACGCTTCATTGTGTTTCTCCCTCCGCCTTTGATGCACTACCTTCTTGAAGAGCATCTGATGAGCTAATTGGCTGTGCTTTGAGTTTAGAACCCTCTAATTCTTTAGAATTTTCAGTATTATTTGATTGTATTTGTTCCTCTTGACGAGGTTTTGGCTTTTCTTTTAATTCTTTTATTCTCTTTTCTAACTTGTTTCGTAACGCTTGCATTTTTTTTATATCTACTTTTGCCTTCACATCATTATGTACACGACGAATTTCTACATAAGCAGGCTTTACATAATCTATTACTTTCACAATGCGATCACGTGAATCAATGACTTGTGGCTCTTGCTTCGCTCGTTCAAAATAATCTTCCGCTTCTTCTAGCTTCTTTCGCAAAGTAATTTGATTCGCTGCAATCATTTTTTGCTTTTGAATGACTTCCTTAAGCTTCATCTCTACTTCTGCCAATGTACCCTCAGTAGGGGTTGCTAACATACTGTTGTAATCAGTAAGTGTTACATCACCTAGACTATGGACCTCTTTTACTAGAGCCTCCATTGTTTCAGGAAATACAAAGGCGCTTGTCATCTTTCCAGCTCGCTCTTCCACGCTTGTAAAAAAAGCAGCTGTATCTGATACAACCGTTGAGCCTGCATAACAGGTCAGTGAGAACATGCACACGAGCATCGTAGCTTTTGCTCCAACTCGTGATGGGGTTTTGCTCATTTTCCATCCCCCTTCATCAAATTGCATCTGCTATTTGTTCTTTATAAAGAACTTATATTTACATTATAATGAACATTGCAGAGAAATGAAAGTAGAATTTAAGCGAAAAATGTAAATATTTCATTTAGAAGTTATTTACAAATCCAAATCATCTTCCACTTTATTTTAATACACCTGGTGTTATTAAAGTTCCTTGTTAATTCCCTTTACGGATGGACAGCTTTCCAGAGGTAGTCAAGAAGCAGCGGAAATAACAGTTTACACACTACCACAAAAAGAATCTTTTACACCATTACTAGAACAAGCGACAGCAACGTTAAAAAAGTATAGCGTATTTAACTGTGCTGTAGCCATACATAAACTACAAGCTACCCTAGACTTTCAAAGTATGTGTTGCAACATCAAATCGCATCTCACCATACAATACCTAAAAATCGAAGAGTAACATTACAGGTGGCCGTGCAATAAAATCTGAAAGCTCTTATTGTTTTGCATCCAGATGTATTTAAGCCCCTTCTCTGCTAAAAAAAGAGATGGGTGCACTGCACTCATCTCCTGTATACAACCACTCTTCTTTTTCTGCCTCGAATTGCCACAATTGCTACAAATGTCAAAAGCAGAATTCCCGCACCGACAAACACGACCCAAATGGGGTGAGCTTCCGTCTTCTCAGCTACCGTTTTAATGATTGGCTTTTCAAATGCTACATCCTCTTTAGATACTGCTTCTACTTTGCCCACCGTTTGTCCATTTTTACGTAGTTCAACCTGCCCTAGCACTTCACCTTTGTGAATTCCTTCTTTATATAATTTATCTGCATTAAACTCAAACGGCTGAAATACTGCTTCCACATTTTTACCTTCTCCTTGCTTAAGAGACAGCTCATACCCTTGTTTTAGTTCAAGCGATACAGGCTTGTCTAAATACGAAACCTGCTGCGTCCACGTTTGCTGATCTAACACACTTTGCTTGGCAAACTGGGGAAATGCGTAATTTGCGATTAAGCGCATATCTTCATAAATAGCCGGATTGTGAGACGCCATGACAACATTCACAATTTCATTTTCACCCTGGCGATCAATTTTCACAAGCGTATTGCGAGCTTGATCTGTAAACCCGGTTTTTGCACCTACACATTGAGAATCACTAAAAAACTTTGCTTTATTAAAAATAGAAACGGTTTGATTGGATGTTGTGACCGTTGTGCGCTGCGTTCTCATCGCATGCAACAACTCCGGATAACGCAATGCCTCGCGCCCAATCATTGCCATATCATATGGCGTTGTGTAATGATTTGGATCATGTAAGCCATTTGGCGTCACAAAGTGACTCTCCTTCGCACCAAGCTCTTGTGCTTTCTCGTTCATCAGCTGCGCAAAAGCTTCTACGCTGCCGGAAACATGCTCCGCAATTGCATATGACATATCATTTGCACTCAGCACCATCAAAATCATCAGCGCTGTATCGCGGTCCACTGTCTCTCCAGGCTGAAACTCAATTTGATAATTGCTTTTTTCTTCAGCTAAAGCCTTTGGTGAAAACGCAATGCGATCGCCTGGCTTTGTGTGCTCAAGCAGTAAAATTCCAGTCAACACCTTTGTCATACTGGCTGGAAATGCACGTTGATGGGCGTTTTTATCAAAGAGGATATCTCCTGTCTTTGCATCAATTGACACTGCATATTGTCCGGTAATTGTCGGCTGACTTGCATATGCAGTCGATGTCATAAGCAATAGCCCCATCAATAAAACAATACCTCTCTTCATCTAGCTCTCTCCTTTACTTCAATGCGGAAACTCCCCTGCTTTCCTTTTATTCATGCACCCACGTGCGCAAACGTTCTCATTTATTTAAAAAATACGACATTTCATTTTCATTTACCATGTACCACTATAACATAACTGGAAAGGGTTCGGGAGACTAAAACGGGTATTTTATTATAAAATCTTAATATTTTTATATTTTTCCTCTCAATAGAAATATAGATCGGTTTATTGCTATCTGTTTGGGATGAAAAAGAAAAGTAGACAAGGTATAACGTCAGAACTTGCGAAGAGAACACGTTGTGTGAACAGATGGACGATGAGAAGATTAATATATAAAACCCTTTAGAGATGTAATTTTTTCCTGTGTATTTTTGAATATTTTTATAGACTTGCGCGTATGCATTTGTTAAGGTTTGAATGAACTCACGTATAAGAAATGACTATATCATGAGACAGGATGAATGCGATGCGAAGAACATTTAAAATGCGAATCCCGAAGAATACAAATATCTTAATTAACGGCTCTATTATGGATGTTGATATTAGCCATAACGAATTTTTGGCTGAATTTACAAAATGGACAGAATCAATGGGTTGGAGCTTCATGGGCGCTACAACCGAGGTCACGGAAGAAGAAGCGACTGAAAGCCTACTGCGCTTTATTGAGGAACAAAAAGCGAACGAAGAAGAATAAATCGTTCGCTTTTACTATTTCAGCAGCTGTCGTAGCCGCTCTGCCTGCTTTTCATCTAACACACCGTACCCCGCTTTCTCTCCAACAACCTGTGCCTCTTTTTCATAAAACCAAATTTGGTATGCTTTTAGCCGCTCCGGCATATTCGGATTCTCACGGTAAAACAGTGTAGCTTGGATATCATAGGGCTTTGTCGCCTTAAAGTCTGAGGTCGTCCACTCAATTGATTCAAATAAGTCTGCTACCTCGTTTAGTTGATGGGATTCAGTAATCATACCTGCCGCATTGCCTTCGTAATCAATGCGGACAAGTTCAGTTTGATTGCAGCCAAATAGCGGCAGAAGCAGCAGACAGATTAATAGTGATTTGTACATGAAATTCTCCTTTCCATTTACATGGTAGGTATTCGGGAGAAGAGCGAAAAGTCCTTCTCGTTAAATACGCACCCATGATTCCAATTTGATGTACCTCATGACTAAACTTTGTATGTTTTATATACGTTTGAACACAATAAGAATTGTTATGATTTCACTGAAAGGAGATTGTTACATGAATTTCACTCTCACCAAGAACATCGTATTCACAATACTGTTTCTTACCCTTTTTTTGATGCTACATGTTTCAAAAATCTCAGCACAAACCGAACTCCCAAAAGATTTTGGTGCAAAAGGCGCTCTTCAGGATACTTGGATTACGTTACAAGAAGCTTTAACGTATGCCATTCAAGATGAATATCTAGCACAAGCAAGATATGAAAAAATCATTCAAAAATTTGGTGCTATTCAGCCCTTCACGCAGATTAAAGCAGCCGAACAAAGACATATCTCTGCTTTACTGTCTTTGTTCACTACATACAAGATAGAGATCCCGCAAGACAATGCTAAACAATACATAACAACACCAAGTTCACTAAAAGAAGCTTTTCAAGCAGGTGTTGATGGAGAAATAGATAATATCGCTATGTACAACAAACTAGCGTCTTTAAGCCTTCCTAGTGATGTGACAGCTGTAATGAAACAACTAGGCGCAGCTTCGCAAAACCATCTGGCCGCATTTAAAAGAGGCTTACAGCAATATCAATAACATGCTTTAATAAAATGTTTCTATATGTAAAATAAACTCTTGTGTAAGCGCTAAAACCTTGCTACAATAGAGCTACTCATGATCCTGTAGCTCAGCAGGGAGAGCGCCACCTTGACAGGGTGGAGGTCGCTGGTTCGAACCCAGTCGGGATCATTACTTTCAGTCATATCAGGGGTTTTAAGGTGTTTCTTAACAGTTAAAAATGTTATGGTCATTATGGAACTGATATGACTAAACGAAAACCACTTCACAAATATGTGAGGTGGTTTTTTGTTATTAAAATTTGCTATTATTGACTTTTTGGACGACCGAGAATTTAAAAATGTTACGCCTAAAACCTTACAAAGTTATAGGGACATTTTAAAACAGTTTGAGAGGTTCTGTTCAGAACATGATGTTATTAATGTTGAAGATATTACCGCAAGTATTATGAAGCAATACATCCTGTACTATCAAAAGAAAGGAAACAATGCAACCACAACAAATTCCAAGTTACAGCGTGTTCGTGCCTTTCTGAATTATATGATTGAATGTGAAGTAATTAGGATTAATCCTGCTAAAAAAATACCTAAAGCACGTGAAGACATTCGTATTGATGTGTTTACTGATTACCACATTAAACAAATGCTGAACTATTATAGACGAATTAAACAAAGGGAAAAAGCGTTTTATTCTTATCGAGATTATTCTATTATTGTTGTTTTGCTTGGTACAGGGTTACGACAATCTGAATTATGTTCTTTGAAGTGGAACGATATTGACTTTAAATATCAAACTTTATAGTTCATCACCATAAGTTGGGGATGAACCAATTAAGTTCTTTTTTTGTTTACCATTACCCACCTTTTCATATTTTAAATTTCTTTCTTACAAACCTTAAACAACATCTAGCAGGAAAACAGACATAAATTTTTCAAATTTGTTAAGACGTACAAGTGAAATAAATTTATATTCTTACATAACTGCACTACTCATTTTGTTTAAATCACATTCTAAAGCATTCTATACATGATATAATTCAGTAATATAGGTAATAGGAGTTGATGAAAATTAAAAGACAAGCTTCTGAACTTTTGCTAGAAACAATGGAAAAGATGAAAGAGATGATGCAAGAAATAAAACAGGAAATACGAGGAATACAAGGAATTCAACAAGAAATGAAACAGGAAATACAAGGAGTACAACAAGAGTTTGAGAACATTAATAAACGTTTGGACAGGATAGAAGTAAAACTTGATTCTATAAATAAAAAACGGGACTGACCCCATAGAGTGGGACAAATAAAAAACACCTTTAAGTTTAAAAACGGGTATTTCATACCGATAACTAACTTGGAGGTGTTTTTTCTATGGGTTCAGGCATGAGTTTCAGGTCATCGATCTTGTGAAGGTCGCTGACATGGCGCGCAGTACCTATTATTATTGGGTGAAACAAATGGGACGCGAGGACAAGTATAGTGAGGTTAAGGAAGTGATTTGCCAGATTTTTGAGGAACATCAGGGTCGTTATGGCTATCGACGCATTACACTGGAATTGCGCAACCGTGGCTATACCTATAACCATAAGACTGTGCTTCGTCTCATGAACGAGATGGGCCTGAAAAGCCTGGTACGGATGAAGAAATACCGTTCTTATCGAGGGAATGTGGGCAAGGTTGCCCCAAACCTCTTGGCACGTGATTTTACTGCCACAAAGCCAAATGAGAAGTGGGTAACGGATGTGACAGAGTTCCAACTTCATGGTGAGAAACTCTCTCTCCCGTTCTGGACCTGTACAACGGCGAGATTATTGCTTACAATGTGAAGTCTCGTCCCGTGTACGAGCTCGTCTCAGGAATGTTGGACATGGCTCTTGAGCGTCTTCCAAAAGAGCACTCTCTCACCCTCCATTCCGACCAAGGTTGGCACTACCAGATGGCTCAGTATCAAACGGCATTGAAGGATCGACACATTCAACAGAGTATGTCCCGGAAGGGCAATTGTCTGGACAATGCCGTCATGGAAAACTTCTTTGGCCTAATGAAGAGTGAGTTTCTCTACCATAGAGAGTTTGAAAGCATAGACCACTTCAAACAGGAACTGGATAGTATATTTACTATTACAATCATAAAAGGATTAAGGCAAAATTAAAGGGCATGAGTCCGGTCCAATACCGGACTCATGCACAGGAGGCTGCCTGACACGCCCGTGTCTAACTTTTTGGGGCCAGTTCATTCTAGGTGGGGAGTATTTGGCGCTTACCTAAAACCAATTCATCTAATGAACGGTGACTTTCAGAATTAAAAAGATACTCATAAACAATTTTATCTCTCAAATGTTCTTTATAGCTGTTATATTCCCTTGAACGTGATTTTGGTTCTAATTTTGGTATTACCATTTCACTCATTTAGTATCATCCCTAACAAAAATTATAATTCTTGAAATCTTATAAGGCACAGTTTTTTCCAGAAAACTCAGTTTTAATTTTTATCCACCCTCCTCCTAAATCAGGACATTTCGAAAGAGGAGTACGATGACTTCGTGAATATGATTCAAGATAAACTACAACAGTTAGGAATTGAAAAGGCGGAAATAAAAAATTGATGGTAGAGAGTCACTCAACAAGTAAAACCAACTACCATCAAAAAACAAATTGAAGTAACCAAAAATAAAGGCATTAAAATTTATTACAAATTCACAAAGGTTAAAGGACTTTAAGTCTACTCAGTCATTTTCTAAAACTATCTGTGAAATGCACTCAACATGTACTGTATTAGGTACAATAATTATATTTGTTTACGTGATTGAAGTTCCTTTATTAGCTTTTTCAAAAACTCTATCCGCTTTTCTACACTTAACTCATTAACATAGAATTTCATAGCTGTTTCTATATCTATTCCAAAGGCCAGTACTTCTCCAAATTCATCTTCTCTGTTCTCAACGCTTGCGTAGCCAAGAAATTCAAAAACGTTAGCACGAGTATCTGGAAACAAGAAAACATTAAAAACTTCATTAAAGCCTTTTTTCATTGATAAAGCATAAAATAGCTGTTTAACAATATCCCCCCATCCTGGCAACTTATCTAGTCCAGCTTTAATCCGATAATATTTTGCATCAAAAATTATGATTGAATGGTCTATTTGAAACAAGATATCAGGTATTTGCGCCGTTCTATACAATTGCTTTTCAAATACCCAATATGGATTAGGAATCATAGCATGCAATGCTGGCACGTCTCCTACAAAATTTGCACAGATTTTTTCCCATATGTTATTAAAAAAGGGGGTAACCAAAAAACTCAAATTATCTGATTTTTTCTCGTTTGATACCTGTTTTAAATAAGACAAAAGTTTTTTTAAAAGGACCATTTCTCTATCTACATAAGTATTACTTAGCGCTTTTTGTAACTTGTATTGCATTTGCTTCAGATTATACGGAATGCTATCGAAACTAAACTCAAAATCAAAATTATACAACCAACCAAACCTTTTAGTAGCTTCTTTTAAAACGAAAGCGTGGATAAGAGTGACATCTGGGTCACTTACTAAATCATTTTTAGAAGTTATTAAATCTAGATAAAACAATTTCTTTTTAATGAAAACAGGAGTCTGCTTACTTAAGGTCTTTGACCAGTCAATCCTCCCCTTACCGTTTATTTGTTCGCTCCTTCTTTGAGTATGAATTAAGCCATTTTGTCGATAATCTTCAAAAAGCCATTGCACTATCTCAAAAACCTCGGTCGATTCATTATCTCCTAACCAGTACCTCTCATCCTGATCTAACGAATTAACCTTGGAATACTTGCTTAAGACTTTATATAATAAACGAGCTACTTTCTTTTTTTCTGACTCACTATGATAAATACTCAAATCTGTTCCTTTAGGTAGCACAATAAAAAGGTCATCATAATACTCAATAATCCCAGTCACCTTAAAACGAATCAATCCGCTTCTTGCTTTCTCACACAAACCTCTTTCGTAAAATACCAAGGGAATTTCTATACTATCGTTTTGCTTCCATTCATAATCAACAAAAAAATGCAGGTTGTTCATTCTTCTTCACTTACTTCTTCAGATACATCACGTCTCTGGTACAACATTTGTTCTAATTCCTCAACAAAGATTCTCTTCTGTCCTGTAGCAAAGTCTTCTGAAACACTCGAAAAGGTATTATATTCTTGTTTGAATAACTCCTCGCGTTGATGACGAACTACATCATCCCATAAGTAAATGAGTAATTTAGAAGCAATTTTATTGGTATCCGCTAACTCCTCCTTCTTGAGAAAATAGGGGCCTATAAGCTTGTCTTCATTTACACCTAAAGCGGAAGCAAGATGTCCATTAACTGTAGTAGCAAAATCCCTCCATGTAATTTTATAACCAGCGTATGTTAAATGCTCTTGAGCATGTGTTGCACCAACAAATGAGATGCTGATGTATTCAAATTCCCAGCGACGCTTGAAGGCTGAATCCATAACAAATACGCCTTGATCAGCACTATTCATTGTTGCAAATAAATTTAAGTTTCCGGGAATACGAACCTCAGCGATTTTATCCTCTTGCCTGTTGCTATTTAAATAATCCAGAATCTCCTTGTTTTCAATGAAGTATTCACTCCAGCCATTTTCATCTCTATCTAATAGCTGAAATATATCACCGAATACTGCCGCCGTATTCGCTCGGTTAATCTCTTCAATAACTAAAGTATGCATTTCTCTTGGATAATCATAAGCCCTTTTTAAAGCACGCAAAAAAGGCCCCGGCACAAAATCATAAGAGATTTCTCCACTATCATTTTTAGAGGGTTTAAGGCCCCCAACAAAATCGAAATATGTATATTCGGGATGGAATGTTACACGCATATTGGCCGTCCCTAAACGGTAACTTTTTCCTACTCCAGGTGCACCATATATTATTTTATTGATTCCCTTTTGTAAGGTATTATAGGTCTCTTCAGCCGCTTCTTCTACATTATTTCCATTTCCATCGGTAGGGGTGTAGTCAACAGCTTGATTTTCCAGAGAAAATTCTATGTTATGTAGATTTTTTAAATTCACTATATAAAAATTTAGAAATTCTTTTTTGAAAGCGCATATTAAATTTCCATCGGTATCTCTTGTTTGGACAAAACCATCCCTCATTGCCTGTGCAATAGTTCTAATATCAACAAAGCATGATTTTGAAGCACCATGATGACGGTTCTTTTCTGTTTCCCATGCCACAATAATAGGTGCTTCCCCATCCTTTTTATACATGCCTAGTAAAAGTCCCTTTTTAAATGGGCTGGCACTGTTATCAATTAAAAAACCTTCCTCCCCAGCTTTACCAATCTGTATTCTTTGTTCATAGGGTCTTGATGCTCTTCCCCCATTTGATATTCTCCAACAGTAAATGTAAACATCAATAAAACGCTCCTTTGCACTGATATTAAATACATAAGGCTGCTTAGATACATTTTCGTGATCAATATTCCAGCCGTTAATAGAAAGCGCCTGTACCAATGTTTGAATTATTTCTGCTTTATTAGGCCCTTCCGGCTGTGGACCAATTGCTACTGACCCATCTGAGTTTGCTTGATAATAAATACTATCTGTCATAGCTAATCCCACCTTTCTTTAGGCTCATTTCTGTCAACCCTATTCATGTTATTTACATTTTAGATTAATTTTACAAAGATAAATCTACTCAATCAACAATAATCTTGAATTTACAATACAGCACATTCCTATCAAATACATTCCTTTCCATCGCAGTTATAAAAAACATATGTTATAATTAAAAGCCCAATTCAGTATTTAATACTTGAATAAGAGCTAACGTTTGGTATTATATAGATTAAAGAACTTAATTTTAATATAGGAGTCTGATGCCTATTATGAAAGCAATAAGCTTATTTTCTGGAGCAGGTGGTCTTGACATTGCTAGCTTTATGGCTGGTATTCCAGTAGCATTTAGTATTGATATCGAAGAAGATTGTATTAAAACATTAAATATGAATCCAGAATTCGAGGGCACTACTGCTATCTGTGGTAATTTAAGTGAGTATTCAAGTGAACAGATAAAAGAGATGTCAGGGATTAAAGAAGATGAGGAATTCATTGTTATCGGTGGCGCACCATGTCAACCGTTTTCCAAAAATGGCTATTGGGTTACCAACAAGATTCGTAAAGGGATAAATGATCCAAGAGCAGATTTAGTCAATGAATTTTTACGGGTAGTCACAGATTTATCTCCTGATGGCTTTGTTTTTGAAAATGTAGAAAGTCTCCTGCACCCGACAAATAAAGTGATTGTTGATACCTTTATACAAATTATAGAAGAAGCTGGTTATAAACATAAAATTGTTCGCGCTAATGCTCTCAATTATGGTGTTCCTCAAAAAAGAAAACGCCTATTTATCATAGGAACTAAGGGCGTTTTTAAGGCAGAGGAACCTAAAATCACCCATGGCAAAGGGGAAGACTTGTTCGGATCAGATTTAAAACCTTACGTGACTGTTGGAGAGGTCATTTCAGAGTTTGATACAGCCGAGTATTTTGAGCGGGAAGAAGTCACTGAAGGCGGGACATATCATGAAGATTTATTAGAAGTTCCTCCTGGAATGAACTACAAGGCCCTTACTGCATGGGCTGGTTATCCAAACCCTAAGTTTGTTGCAGATAAGCGTTTCTGGAATTTCCTATTGAAATTATCACCTGATCAACCGTCATGGACTATTACAGCGCAACCAGGACCTTGGGTCGGTCCTTTTCATTGGACATCCCGAAGGTTAAGGGTTCCTGAAATTGCTGCAATCCAAACTTTCCCAAAGGGATACAAGTTTTACGGAAGCAGACGTTCTATTCAACGTCAAATCGGAAATGCCGTTCCTCCATTGATGGGTAAAGCTATGATTGAGTTCTTAAAGGACAGCTTGCTTGATAGGGACAGCATAGGAATGGAACCCGCTAGTGAAACCAAACCTAAAATAACATATGCATAGACCTAACTTTTATTTAGGGAGGAAGTAAATTAAATGAACGTAATAAGTCTCTTCTCTGGTGGGGGAGGTATTGATTTAGGATTTAAAAAGGCAGGTTTTAACATTTTATATTCTACTGATGTGGTAGAGGTAGCGTGCCAAACTCTTGAACATAATGAAGTAGGTGGAGTTGTAGAGTGTAAAGATGTCCGTGAAATTGACTTTAAAGGACTATTTGAAAAATTAAACGTAGATGAAATAGACTGTTTAGTGGGTGGTCCCCCTTGCCCTGCCTATTCTAAGTCAAGATTTTACCGTACAGAAAAGAAAAGAGCGTTAGAAGATGAAAATGCTTTTACTTTACACGAATACTTTAGAGCCCTAGAAGAACTTCAGCCAAAAATATTCTTCTTCGAAAACGTTCATGGGTTTATCTTTAAACCGCATCAAGCGGCTTTTGATTTATTAAAAGAACGAGCAGAAACACTTGGCTACTACATTACATGGGATGTATTTAACACGGCTGAATACGGGGTTCCTCAAACCCGCGAACGTTTTATTTGCGTAGGTGTAAGGAAAGATGTTGGTGAACCTTTTGAATTCCCTGCACCTACCCACTATATTCCAGAAAAATTTGATCCAATTCGGGACAAGAACAAAAAGCCATGGATTACATGTGGACAAGTAATAGGGGATCTCGATTACGATTTACCTGAAGACGAACAAATGCAGGCAGGTTCCAAACATAAAGATTTATTAAGAGAAGTTCCACCTGGAGATAATTATCTATATTTCACAGCTGAAAGGGGTCATCCTGAGCCAAAATTCAAGTGGCGTTCTCGCTATTGGTCATTCTTGCTAAAACTCTCACCAGACCGTCCTTCTTGGACTATACAGGCAAGTTTCTCCAATAACATGGGGCCTTTTCACTGGAAGAATCGCTTCCTAAGAATTGCTGAAATTAAACGTATTCAAACATTTGATGACGAGTATGAATTCATGGGTGATTTCAAAGAACAGTGGCGCCAAATTGGTAATGCTGTACCTCCTTTATTTGTGAAGGTTATTGCTGAAGAAATTAAAAATCAATACTTTTCAAAAAGAAGAAAAAAGAGTAATTCCTCATTAGATTTTAAGCAATTACAACTTGATCTTTAGAAATAAAAGATGGTTCAGGCATTAATTGACATTGCCTAGACCATCTTTGCTTTTTATTACTATTATGTACCCCCCTTTAGAATAAGGATAACTTTTATTTTTCCTAATGTCTAATATTGTTTTAATAGATATGTCCTGTTCAACAGGTTACTTCGACTCAATCTTTTTGAGTTTCCTTTCTCCTTCTAATATATTCTGGATTAGGCCAATACCTTTCTTCACTGGCAATATTATTTTTCAGGTATTTTTCTCTATCAGTTCCTTATACCATGTTTCTTCCTCAAGTTCTGGAGTAACCCTAACAGTGTAATCTTCTTCAATACTCAAGAGCCCCGCGTCAAATAATAAATGATGATTTGCAGACATTAATATTCCGTTGTTTACACAACCATTCCCTTCATCTGCAACACTTCTTTAACTCTGGTTCCATTAATAGCACAAGTAGCATTGTAGGCGTTAAGAATCTTCTTTCTAACTCACATTTCGCAACCTTAAAAACAAAAAATAGGGATTTTTTAAACGGTGTCGAATTCTTTGGAGAAACCACCTTCAAAGGAGCGAACACCATGAATATTCAAATGAATGCCATCTATCAAGCTTCTTACTTAAATATGATAAGCGCGATTATGAAAGAACTAAAACTCAGCGAACTCATCGATCAGCTCGTCCCGGTCAATTCCCAGTGCCAGACTCGTCCGGGAGATATCGTCCAGCTTCTCCTGCTCGATATTCTCAGCGGCAGGCAGGCTCTTGTTCATCTTGAAGAATGGGCCGGTCGTATCGATCTGCCGAAGTTGTTGCGCGAAGGCGTTCAGGCTTCTCATTTCAATGATGATGCCATTGCCCGCCATTTGGATAGGCTTCACGATGCAGGCATCCATGAAATCGTGTCCACGTTTCTTCTGAATACCTATAAACATGAAAACATCCCCATGCGTGTGTTTCATGGCGATACAATCAGTAAGTCGCTGTATGTTGCCTACGATTCCCCAAGTAAGGTGCTGAACATCACGAAAGGATACAGCCGCGACCGAAGAGGTGCCAAACAAATTCAATTTGGCTTAATCGGAAACGAGGACGGCATCCCGTTGTATGCCGATGTTCATGACGGAAACACGTCCGATAAGGAATGGAACCCAGATGTCCTGAAGAAACTCCATGGGCAATTTGCGAGTGTGGATCTCAGCTCGTTTATCTATGTGGCAGATTCCGCTGCCATGACTCAGCGTACGCTCCAGGAAGCAAAAGCTGCGAACGGCTATCTCATTACACGCGGCCCGAATCAGCTCAAGATTGTCAAACAGGCACTGACCGATGCCGATCAGCCCGACGCCCCCTGGTCGCAGCCGATTTCATTTGCGACAAGTAAACAAGGCGCAGTCTATCGCCTGTTTGAAACGACCGCCGATTACTATGGGCACGATGTCCGCCTGATTGTCGTGGAGTCGAGCGCACTGGACCGCAAAAAGGAAAAAAACCTTCAACAGAAACGGGAACAGGAACGCACGTTCCTTGAAGGAGCGCAAGCCTCCTTTTCCGGCACGCCGTTTCATTGCCGGGAAGATGCCGAACTGGCCATCAAACAATGGACACAGGAGACCGTTTCCCGGTTTCATACGGTGTCGTCCATTCAGGTCAGCGAGGTGTCCAAACGGAAACGAGGGCGACCAAAGGCGGGCGCACAGCCGGAACTGGTGACGGAATATAGCGTGCAGCTCACCATCACTCCCGATGAGGAAGCGTTCCAGCGTGCAAAACGAAAAGCCTCACGCTTCGTGCTGGTGACCACGGTTCCGGTCGAACTTCATGGCGAAATCATGGACAGCCAGACGATCCTGGAGCAGTACAAAGGGCAAATCAACGTGGAAATGAATTTCTCTTTCCTGAAAGATCCCTTTTATACGGATGAAATCTATTTGAAAAAGGCGGAAAGGATCCGGGTAATGGGCTATCTGTTTCTTTTGGCCCTCGCCGTATACCGAGTGTTTCAGCGCCGGCTGCGCCAGCACATTACCGCCCAGCGGCCGAACGTTGACGCGGCCGACCGGGCAAGCGATCTTTCAATTATTTCGGTACGTGCAGGTGGTCGAGTTTACCCTGCCGGATGGGTCCAGGCATCGTCAATTTGCCCAGCCGCTCACGTATGAACAGCGCCGTGTGTTAGAGTCCCTTGGATTTACGGAGAGCATTTACGTATAGATGAACCATGAGAAACAGCCGTGGCGAAAAAAGGAATCGCGTCACGGCTACAGGTGTTGAAACCGCCTGCCTGTTCGAAAAAAAAGGCAAAAAAGATGGCATTTTCACTCAGCTAGGGTGCGAAATGTAAGTTAATCAACACGCCTGATACAAGGTGTAACGTTTGACGCAGAGCACAATTATGTGGGTAAAACTATTTCAATCCATACACCTATACAAGGTGTAACTAGCAACAAAGTTAGATGCTTTAAAAGTCTCTTTATTTCAATCCATACACCTATACAAGGTGTAACACTACGGTTCTTTTGTTTTTGTTTCAGAAAATATATTTCAATCCATACACCTATACAAGGTGTAACGAATGAAGAAGATGCAAACTTAATGGAGCTTCTTATTTCAATCCATACACCTATACAAGGTGTAACAGCAATAATTCCTGACTTTATAGAGCTGTAACTATTTCAATCCATACACCTATACAAGGTGTAACATGTAGATAATAATTTATCTGCTCCTGTTTTCTTATTTCAATCCATACACCTATACAAGGTGTAACTCGTCATTCATTATCTCCCCATTCTTTGAGTTTTATTTCAATCCATACACCTATACAAGGTGTAACACTTTTGCCCCTTCAATTTGCTCTGCCACAAATTATTTCAATCCATACACCTATACAAGGTGTAACGGTAGCATTCTGAAATGGAGCAAATATGTACTCTTATTTCAATCCATACACCTATACAAGGTGTAACCAGCTCGCTCATGTGGGAGACTTTACGCATCATCATTTCAATCCATACACCTATACAAGGTGTAACTTTGGCTCGTCAAGTTGTTACTTTACGATTGAGTATTTCAATCCATACACCTATACAAGGTGTAACTTTACTAAAGAAAAAGTTAATAAGATTACAAAAGATTTCAATCCATACACCTATACAAGGTGTAACTTCACCATGATGTGGTCAGGTAGAGCGGCCTCGTGATTTTCAATCCATACACCTATACAAGGTGTAACTGCCGAGTAGTTGAGAAAAGAGCATCTGAGCTATATTTCAATCCATACACCTATACAAGGTGTAACTAATACCCTTGTGCTAAGCATGTATTTCTTGATGATTTCAATCCATACACCTATACAAGGTGTAACGGGTGAAACGCTGCCTAACTTCTCCGCGATTTTGGATTTCAATCCATACACCTATACAAGGTGTAACAGCGATTTTTTAATAAAAACAATAATTGCAAGTTATTATTAAATAGAATATGGTATTCACTTTTTATTCAAAATACATAAGTAATTAAAAAATAAAGTCAAAAACTATGTAATAATAAGTGCGAATGTATCAGTAAATTCATGTTCACTACTAATTCGCATAATAAAACATGTATGGAAGGCTGTGACGGTAACACAATGTCACAGGTTAACCCTTTGGTGAGTGCTATACAGGTGTTATCCTATCACACCTTGCCTCACCCTCTGGACGCAAATCCGCCCAAGCCTATAATTGGCTATTCATTATTTACTTATCAAAGAACAAAATTATCAAGATCCATTAAAATCTAGACTTAATTGTTTTTCTTCAACTTCTAATTCTTCAATTATCTTTTTATTAGTGGTAATGAATTTTATACTATTAGCTATGTTTTGAGAGGCATTGTAATCTGCATTCGCATTGAATCCACATGATTTACAGCTGAATTTTTCTTGTATTTCTCTTTGGCCCAACTCATAATGATTACATTTGCTACAGGTTTGGCTAGTATAGTGCGCATCTATATATTTAACTTCAATACCTTCCCTTTTAGCCTTGTACTCAATCATTTGTTGGAGTTGGTAATATGACCAATTTCTTAATAAAGATTTGTTCTTCATACGGTCAAATTCAAGGTATTCCATATGAATGATGCCAGCCTGATTTTTAAGTGCGAATTGGACTATTTTACTACTTATGAAATGATTATACGTATTAACGAAGTTCTTTTCCTTTTCTTTTATGCGATTTAATCCTTGTAGCTTCTTGTTTTTCCCTTTACCGCCCCTAGTGCTCTGTAACGCCTTTTGTAATCTTTTACGCTGCGATTGTATCTGTGTTCGTACTTTTAAGAAATCCTCTATTGAACCAATACTTTTTCTTATATATGGCTTATCATTAATAGATACATACGCTGGAATTCGCAAACCCAAATCTAGACCAACTACTCTTCCTTTCATGAAGCTGTTTTTTCTAGAAACCGGTATATTAAGCGATAGGTTCAAGATTAACTTCTTATTAATAGCAATACTACTATCACAAATTTTGTAATTGCCCTCAATAATGTTCACTAGTAATGATTTTAACTCATTAATATTGGCACGCTGTTTACTACTTTCTAGTAGAATTACTTTAAAGGTAATTCCTTTTATCCATTTAATGAAGTAATCTCCACTCTCTTCATATAGAACCATACTACGAGCACGAATCATTAATGGATTGGTTTCTTTGTAGTTACGTAAGTTGCGTTTCCCATTTAGCAAGCCGGCTTTCATATCACAAGTAAAATGAGAAATAACAGTTGAAGTGATACGATCTACTGTATCATAGTGTAAATCAAATTTACTGTTGATTAGTTTACCTATCCTTGTTTGTTTAACTAAACCTACAGCTTTTTGGTATATTTCACTAGCCTTTTTGCTATACTGCTTTTCAATCTTATATACTTTTTCCTGTGCTTTGTTATAATCATCTCTAGCTTTCTCTACTCTTTTTTGTAGCTGCTGATCGTCTTTAAAAACCTCTGCCTTGCCTTTACACTTTAGATAATTCTGATATTTCTCTTGAGCTTTTTCTGTGTACTTAGTTAAGTGTTGTTGATATTCTTCGTTGCTATGCTTTATTTTTTCTTGTGCTATGTATTCGAAATACAGATGACTATAGGAAATATTTAACGCTTTGTACTGATTACGCATTTCGTTACGTAAAAACTGGTAGGTTTCATTTTCGTTACCGGACACAATTGCTAACTTTAGCTTACGTACAGTTATCATTAATCCACCTTCTATTTTTCTATATTTCTCTGTTTTGTGCAATGAAAAAGTGCAGAGTTGTGCAGTATATTAAATTCATTTTGTTGATTAAATATTCATTTGTGGTCGCTGAGGGTGGGCTTGACATGGAGCCTCTACAGGCATGATCCTCCTGCCAAGAATCCAGCCATTAAAGGGATTGGCAGAACCGACACAAGTCTATCATGCCTGCCACTCCACGTAAAGCCCTGGTGCATACCAATGAATAGGAATTCTGCAACATTCTGCACTTTTATTCTGCAATAAACAATATTTCTCTTTGAACTAATATACAGCTTAAACAAAAATCATGAAATCTATACATAAAAAACCAAGATGACCTAATAATTGATTAACATATAAGATGCAAAACTAATAAAAGACAATCAAATAATAAATAAGTGTTTAATGCAAAATAAAAGTGGTTCTTTCCAAAGTTGGTTGAAAAGAACCTTTTTCTCCTATTCAAGCAATAAAATTTTGTTTCTCAACAAATCGAACAGACACCGACCATACATGGTGCGCTTCACCAACTTTAATTTATTAATTTTACCTTCAGCTAGACCATTGTTGTATTCATAAGTGATGGCATTTTTCACAGCTGTCAAGTCCCTTTCGATTCCATTGATAAAGCTGTTGAGCGGTTGAATATCCAGCGCGGTAGTTCGTTCCATCCAACTCTGCAGCGCATCGTTTCTTTTTTGTCTCAGGATGTCTCTAAAGTCATCCACCAAATCTATGATAGATTCGATTTTCGGATACAACTTGTAAACCTCCTGTAATTGTTTTTCAGATAATTTGGTCTTTGTTTTCTTTGAATGGAACAAAAGAGGGATAATCTCTTTTCGTTTCACAAATTCAAACTCCGCATTCTGTAACAATTGACAGTAAGCCCGAATTATAAAAAATAAGCGCACCTTTCCGGTACGCATCACAAATAGCCGTATAACCTGATTTTTTTAATCAAACATACGGCTACTTTCATTTATTTGCTACATTCCATCTGAATCTTTTTTGACCAAGGCATATATTGATCTAAAATTTCAGGATTTTGATGGATTCCGAGATTCGGTAGATCCGTGAAAAGTTTCTTTATGTATTCGTAGAAATCAACGCCGTTACTTTTGGCCGTTTCTGCGATACTCAAACAAATGGCGTTCGCTTTTGCACCAGCTTCGCTGAACGAAAAAAGCCAGTTTTTTCTGCCTAGAACGTTTGGACGGATGGCATTTTCAGCTGGATTATTATCGATTTCAATGCGCCCATCATTCAAGAATTCTCTGAGTCCATTTGCCCTGTTCAATGTGTATTCAGCGGCTTTCGCAAGGGCATTTTTTCCGTAAAATGGTGATGTTTCAACCTATTCAAGGAATTTATCTACAATTGGCTTCGAGTATGTTTGGCGCTGTTTTCTTCGCTTACTCGGAGCCAAATGTTTAAATTTCCTTTCAAGTCGATATAAATCGTCACAATAACTCACACCAATTCGTCCATTTTTGCTGTCCGCTTTCAGCCAATAACGACGAATATGCGCCCAACAATTTGCGAATGTAACGCCTTCCAACTTATCATAGGCAGAATAACCAGCACAAACAATCGTTCCAGAATAGCCTTTCGTGAAATGTTCAAGGACAGATCGAGCCCGTGATAATGAGTTTTGAAAGAGAATAATTGTTGGCCCTTGGCTTGGCACACTTCGATACACCCAATTATAGGAATTGGATTGACCAGATTTCCCATCGGATCGGTTGATGATTTGTGCATATGTTTCATCGACATGTAAAATCGATTTAGCCATCATAAAACGCTTCATTCGTTCGTAAATAGGCAATAGCCAATCGTGTGATGCACGAATGACCCAATTGGAAAGGTTCTTATCATTGGTATTCAGGCCATAACGATCCCATTCCTTTACCTGACGGTAAAGCGGTAAGTATTGTGAAAATTTATCATACATCACTTTGGCAAGTACGCTAGGACTTGCCACGCTACGTTGAATAGGTGGCTGAGGTGCTTTACCACGTTTAATTTGTGCTTTTTGAAATGCGTTGCCTTTGCAATTTTTACATTCATAAGCGTGTTCAATGTGTTGAACTTTCTTCATTTTCGCAGGAATAAATTTCGCTTCTTCACGTACGATTGTACTGCCAATTTCAATCATTTGTCCTTGGCAACAGTCACATAGTGTATTTTTGGGATAATGGTGAAATGCTTCTACTTCGATATCATCACGTAATGAATCATTTCGTTTTTTCTTTTGAATCGTTCGTACAACAGTATAGGAAATAGTCTGTTGGCTTTGTTCTTCTGTGTGCTCAGATTCGCTAAAAGACGGGTCATCATCAAATAATGAACCTTGCCCGTCAGGTGCGTTGTATTTCGATTTTTCAGTTTTTGAACCATATAAAAGCTTAGTTAAATGGCGAACTTGCTCTGTTAACGCCTCAATTTGTTTCGATAAGTCTTTGTTTTGTTGATTCGAATGAGCCAATTGCTCTTCGAGCATCCGAATTAATTTTTCGTATTGATTTTCATTCGTAGAAGAAGCGTTCGCCACATCATTCACCACTTTTCGTTCGATTTCGTTCTTTCTACTATAACTAGTTCGAACAACAGAATAAAGGTAAAATTAGTGACTTAACGAATTTAGAACACACCTTTTGATGATGGTTGAATAGCCTTTGGTTGCTGGACGGATAACCCTTCAAGGAGCCAGCGAAGCTCCTGTTGTGAAAGATTGCGTACTTCATTTTCATCTTTCGGCCATTGCAGCTTGCCGTTATCCAAACGTTTATAAAGCATGGCGAATCCATCCCCATCAAAATACAAACATTTATAACGATCTTTACTCCACCCTGAAAATAAGAAAATGGAATCGCCATATGGATCAAGTTCGAAAGAATCTTGAATCAGTGTTGCTAGTCCATCAATTCCTTTTCGCATGTCTGTTTTACCACAAATGATATAAATGTTTTTCACACTTGTATAATCGTGTTTCACTGATCTTTCAACTCCCTCATGACCATTTGGATGATGTGCTCATCTACGCCGTTGTAGAAGGAAATTTCGGCGTTGCCCGTTTTGATCGTGCAAGTAGGATTTGAGGAAAGTACTACTGAATTTGTTGCAGAAGTATTTTTATTTTCGGTATGTAATGTTACGGGGACGATGGTAAGTTTTTGTTGTGGCATATGAAAAGCACCTCCTTAAATTGATAGGTTTATCATACCAGGAGGTGCTACTCTATTTATATGCGTTGTTTGAATACGGGCTTACACTGAAGAGTTAACAAAGGATAGGAACACCCATAAACAAAATGCCTATCATAAGTCGTTGAATTTGTATGCCGAAGTGTTAAATGATTCCTTCAGTTTGAATGATTCGTATGTGTTAAATGATAGTATTAATGAAACTGTTTCAATGCTGAATGAAGATGAATTAAAGATATATAATTTATTTCTACATGCTGATAACATTAAAAAAGTTACACTTGAAAATATTTGTCAGGAACTGAATCTGAAGCACAGACAACAAGCAAAGAGATTACTTAATAAGTAAGCGTCAAACTGGACCCACATAGTTATAGAGTCGGAATCGTGCGATAATCTCCTCAGCATAACAAAATGAGGAGGTTTTTTCATGTCGATCGCAGAACGGAAAGAGCTGTGGAGTCAAAGGATTCAAGACTTTCGGAACAGCGGCCAGACACAGGCAGCTTGGTGCGAAGCAAATGAAGTGTCTTTGAACCAATTAAAATACTGGTTAAAGCAAATTCCCATTTCAGAGAAGCAAGCCAACACATCCGGTTTACAATGGGTCAAAGTGTCCTCTGTGGGGACAATTCTACAGGAAGAACAAGAAATCCTGCGGATTACAGTCGGAGCTGCTTCGGTAGAGGTGAAGCCAGGCTTCACTCCGTCCTTCCTAGCCGATGTTGTACGGACACTGCATTCACTATGCTGAGTCAACAAACAATCCGTCATGTCTATCTCGCGTGCGGGAGCACGGATTTACGGAAATCCATTGACGGCCTAGCGGCCTTAGTGCAGGAAGGATTCCAACTGGACCCTTTCTCGGCTTGTCTGTTCGTCTTTTGTAACCGTAAGCGTGACAAGCTGAAGATTTTACAATGGGAACATAACGGATTTTGGCTGTACTATCGAAGGCTGGAAGAAGGTACATTTCCATGGCCGGAACAAAACACAGGAACTCCGATGCAAATTTCCACACGCCAGTTGCGTTGGCTGTTAGACGGGCTGCCGCTGAATCAACGAGAAGCCCATCGGGAAGTCACTGCTCGTACAGTTGTATAAAAATATGCAGAAAAAGAAAGGAATTCAGCTCATTCTGTCGAATTCCTTTCTTTATGACACATACAACTCACACCCCAGACCCTACAATTGAAGAATTAGAGAAGCGATGCGAATCTTTAGAAACGCAGAACCTTGAACTGGAAAAGCAAAAGGCAGAGCTGGAAGCCAAATTGAGATGGTTTCAGGAACAGTTCCGCTTACATCAGCAGCGACAGTTTGGCGCTTCAAGCGAAAAAACAGATCGTGACCAGTTGGAGCTCAACCTGTTTAATGAGGCGGAAACAGAGGCAAATCCCTCTCTTCCAGAGCCGACACTTGAAACGATTACATATGAGCGCAAAAAAGCACGCGGTCACCGTGAGGTGCTGCTTGAGAACCTGCCTATGGAGACGATAGAATATCATTTGTCTCCGGAGGAACAGGTTTGTTCGTGTTGCGGCGGTTCTCTGCATGAAATGAGCACCGAAGTACGCCAAGAGCTGAAAATCATTCCGGCTCAAGCAAAAGTGGTGAAGCACGTCCGCCACGTCTATGCCTGCCGGCATTGCGAACGCCATGAAACAGAAACGCCCATTGTGACGGCACCAATGCCAACTCCTGTCTATCGGGGCAGCTTGGCATCGCCATCCGCTTTGGCTTATATCTTGCATCAGAAATATGTAGAAGGGCTGCCACTATACCGGCAGGAACAGGAACTTGCACGTCTTGGCATTCCTTTATCCCGTCAGACACTGGCAAACTGGGTTATCTATGGAGCTCAAACTTGGTTGAGTATTCTATATGATCGAATGCACGTTCACTTAAAGAAGGAAAGTGTTCTGCATGGAGACGAAACTACCCTGCAGGTACTGGCAGAGCCAGGCCGCTCGGCAACTTCCACCTCGTACATGTGGCTGTATCGGACAGCAGAAAAGCCAGCCATTGTCCTATATGACTATCAACAAACACGGGCGCATAAGCATCCGAAGGCTTTCCTTCATGGATTCCAAAGGTATCTGCATGTAGATGGTTATGCCGGATATCATGGACTGCCAGGTGTTACCTTGGTAGGGTGTTGGGCGCATTCGCGCAGGGAATTTGACAAGGCAATCAAGTCGCTGCCGGAAGAGCAGCGTGCAAATCCAACAACAGCCAGGGACGGCCTCAATTTCTGTAATGCCTTGTTTGCCGTCGAACGGCAGGCAAAGGAGAAAGAATTATCTCCACAAGAGCGGTATGAGTTTCGTCTGGAGCACAGCCAGCCTATCCTGGATGCTTTTTCAGCATGGCTTCGTGAACAAATGCCAAGGGTCCTGCCAAAAAGCGCATTGGGTCAAGCCATTCGATACTGTCGGAACCAGTGGGGGAAGTTGGTGGCATTTATGAAGGATGGTCGGTTAGATCTGGACAATAACCGGGCAGAACGATCCATTAAACCGTTCGTGATCGGCCGAAAGAACTGGATGTTTGCCCAGTCGGTCCGAGGCGCTCGGGCGAGCGCCATTGCATATAGTCTCGTGGAAACGGCAAAGGAAAATGGATTGAGTCCGCGTCTTTACCTGACGTATGTATTGGAGAAGCTCCCGAATCTGGATACGAATGATACCGATCAGCTCGACAATTTACTGCCTTGGTCGCCAAGCATTCCCGAGGAATGCAGGGTTCCGAAAAAAGCTAAATAAAGCATAAAATACTCCGCGCCAGTTTCATAGGTGGGGAGTATTTGGCGCTTACCTTAATAATGTCAGATTCAAATTAAAAGAGTGCCTTATACTTTAAAACGTACAAAGTTCAAAATCCCCTTACAACTATCCCTTCGTATTACAGGGATAGTTGTAAGGGGATTTTTTTCTTATTAGCTAGAAACTGATTCCAAGCAGAAACTTGAAATTGTTTTTAACCAATTTTCAATTTCTTTTTCATTGTCTATCTCACAAATTTGTTCATATGTCATTTTATTAACTACTTGACTATTAAGCATCTTCTTCACTGTACCTTCATTAAATTCTACCTGTGCAGAAATTAATCTTGGCACATTGCATTGGTCTGTAAAACTCATTTCAACTCCCATTACTTCCTTAATGGCTAGGGGATGAATATAATTTTCCATCTCTCTTTTGTTAGTGATGAAAGCTATTGAACCATCCCCACGTGCATTAATCCTATCACACCACTTTTGATATTTTGGCGGCGTTTTCTCATCACGGTCATAAATATGAACTTCAGGTACACCCAATGCTTTCAGATACTGATTTTCTACCCAGCCCTTTAATGTACTTCCACCTGACGGCAATACTAAGACTTTGTTACTCTCACTTAAGTCAATAATAGCTGGATTATGAAGGCTAACTATTCTACTGAACGTTTTCAAACATTCTACATCATTTACACCTTCTACAAAGACCGCAACCTTTATATTATCTTCAATCGGTGGTGGTAAAACCCCTAAAGCTTCTGCAATCTCATTTATAACAAAATCATTTTCAGAAGCATCTTGAATTTCTTTACCTGATGTACCTTCTTTGATGTATCTTAAAGATTCAATTGGAAGTAACCCTGCAAATGCTGGAACATGTGTTGTTAAAATAACTTGTGTGTTGTCTTTTTGAGAAAGAGTCTTTAAAGCATCGGCTAGTAACATTTGATTTCCTGGATGTTGTGCAGTTTCAGGTTCTTCAATGGCGTATATTACACCCCTACTTCCCGCTTCTGACAACTTTCGTTCTGCTTCAGCACGAAAAAAGTTAAGTAGGATTAATCTTCTTACCCCACTTCCCCTTTTATTAACAGGGATATCATTTTCTCCCTCTAAAGAAAGCTTAAATATTTTATCCCACTTAGGTTCTTCCGTAAACTGTGGTGTTAGTTGTTTTGCTAGATTTTCATCCATTTCTTTAATCTTTTCAACAGTATTTATCGCTACTTCTAAAGCTTTTCTCTCAACAGTCTCTTTTATTTTTAATAAATCTGCTTCAACAGTTTCCAATGCTTGTTTTATTGCTAACTTCATAGGGTTTTGTACTTCTGAATCTCCGTCTAAACTTGGTCTATCTGATTGGAAAAGAGAATATATAGGCAAGTACAACTTTAACTTGTCCCAAAGAGATTTCGCATCACCTTTTGCAACAGGTATCGGTCTTAAGGATAAATTAAGGGGTGTCACAAAATTATAAATAGCATTCCGCATACTTACATTTGAACGTAAATCAATATTAGTCGTATCAATACTTAAATCTTTAATTCGCTGTTTTAATTGTGTGGAAGTCAACGTGAGTAAATCTGAAGCTGATGTAACAGATGGAAAATTGGCAAGTATGAATATCTCAGGGATTATCGTTTTTTTACTACAATCATACACTTTATGTATTTCAAGTTTGTTTTGTTCATTTAATAGGTACTCTTGTTGAAGTGTCGTTCCTGCACTAGAATCTATAACAAGTTTATCAGAAGGGATATCAGAAAACACGCAACCTATCAAAACCTTGCTTGATGTACCATGAACACATAAATCATCTTGTTCAATTTTAACTAACTCATTGTTAAAGAATATTTCTAGTGCTTCTAAAATAGTTGATTTTCCTATATCATTCTTACCAATAAAAGCAGTTAAATCATTAATATCTACTATTACTCTTTCCCTATAAGACCTAAAGTTCTCCAAAATTACTTTTTCTAGTTTCATTATCTTTCCCCCTTTTATGGTATATTTCGACAAAAAGAGAATATTCCCTGCATCAACTACCTTTAAACACTTCAGAATAGCTTTAAATTCACTTTAAATATAATTGAATATAAAACATTCCCAACACGTAAAATTGCACGTTTAGGGAACACTAACGAACCTCTATTTGTTAATATGTGCTTGTTACCATTCTTATCTAATATTTCTATATGTGAACGCTTATGGACGACTTCTACATTATGAAGGTTTCGTAATAAATAATCTTTTTTCTTCAGAATTTTAATACCATCTTCTTTAAGTTCCTTTCTATTCCTAATCACTAGTGTATCAAGTGTCTTTTTATCAACTTCATAAAAATCAGCAACTTGCTGTGTCGTTGCCATTTCTAAATTAGGAAGAAGCAACAAACCTTTTACACGTTCAAGCACATCTACACGTTCAAGGAACTGTTCACGTACACGAACAGCAAAGAAATCAAAATACCCTTTTTAACTGACTATACTCATTAAATTTTTCCCCAATTAAACCACTTTACATCACCAAGCAACCGCTTTATAATGAAATTTATAAATATTAAATGTGAAGTGGTTATACGTTAGAAACGTAGTAAAAAACCATTGATATACATAAGATTCCGAATTCCAAAACCTTGACAGGGTGGAGGTCGCTGGTTCGAACCCAGTCGGGATCATTACTTACGCTAGAATGCAGTTATACTACTGATTCTAGCGTTTTTTTATTTCAACAATCTAACACAAGCATACGTTTCCAAAACAACCCGAAGTACATAGACTAGCTGTTCCTTCTCCCCAATCCCTTCACACCCAACTAACAAATACAATAAAACATCCTCTCTAAAAAAGAAAAGACAGGAGCTCTCGCTCACTGTCTTCTCGTTACGAAACCTTACGAATCTCAATCACTTTTCCTTCTTTACGCCACTCCTTAAACTCAGCTGCCGCTGTAAAGAGGACGTCTGTAGAAGAGTTTAACGCTGTTTCAAAGGAGTCTTGCAATACACCGATGATAAAGCCTACACCTACTACCTGCATCGCCACATCGCCCGGGATACCGAACAAGCTGCAGGCAAGCGGGATTAATAGGAGCGATCCGCCAGCGACGCCGGAAGCGCCGCATGCACATACTGTTGCTAGCACACTTAGGATGATTGCCGTTGGCAGGTCCACTTCAATACCAAGCGTGTGAACTGCCGCAAGTGTTAATACAGAAATCGTAACCGCCGCACCAGCCATGTTGATTGTTGCGCCAAGCGGAATGGATACGGAGTAGCTATCTTTATTCAAACCTAGGTTTTCACATAATTTCATGTTCACAGGAATGTTGGAAGCAGAGCTGCGTGTGAAGAATGCAGTGATTCCACTTTCTTTTAAGCACTTGAATACAAGCGGATACGGATTTTGTTTAATAGAAAAGAATACAATAATAGGATTGATGACAAGTGCCACAAATACCATACAGCCGATTAACACTGCAAGTAGCTTTCCATAGCTCAGCAAGGATTCAATACCGTTTGTTGTGATTGATTCTACAACAAGGCCCATGATGCCAAGCGGTGCGAACTTGATAACCCATGTTACCATTTTTGATATAGCATCTGATACGTTAGAAATCATCGTTTTTGTTGTATCAGCGGCGCCACGCAGTGCTAAACCAAGAACAATTGCCCACGCTAGAATGCCAATATAGTTGGCATTGAAAATTGCTTTAACTGGGTTGTCCACCACATTTAGAAGCAATCCTTTTAAAACTTCTACAACCCCACCTGGTGCCGTTACACCTTCAGCCCCCTTCGCAAGCGTTAAGCCTACTGGGAAAATGAAGCTTACAATTACAGCTGTTAATGCTGCTAAAAACGTCCCTAACAGGTACAAGAAAATAATAGATTTCATATTCGTTCGTTGTCCGCTTTTATGCCCAACAATGGCCGCCATAACTAAGAAAAAAACCAATACAGGTGCAATCCCTTTTAGGGCACCGACAAACAGCGTTCCAAAAATAACGACTGGCTTTGCTGCCTCCGGAATCATTACAGATAAGAGAATCCCGATTACCAAACCAATAAGGATTTGTTTGACAAGACTCCATTGATTCCACTTTTTCAGTATGCTTTTCATAGCTGTTCCCCCATTCCTTTTTATAGCCATTGTGATATACAACAGCTATAAAGATATTTGTTTTCCTCTCTTTTCTTATAAAAAGTAAGGCTAAGAATTTACTTTTTATACGCCAAAACGAACAATCAACCTTATACCGATGACTATTGTTTTGATAATTAGTATTATAATCATTCTTTTAGTAGACCTCAATAGGACTTCTGTTTATTTTAGGAACTATTTTAATTTTATAAATGTTTATACAATCAAATTAGATAGGTTCATTTACTTTTTAATACGTTTCCGCAGTACCAATTTATCTTTTTAAGTTAAGTCAAATGAAAATATAAAATTAAACTTTCATTTTATTCCAAAGAATGCTAAAACATCTTTTAGTTTTCATATAAAGATATATATTTTCTATTCATACATAAAAGAGGAGGATATCGTATGAAAAAACCTATAACAATTCTTCTATCCACAGGACTCATTGTTTCCGCAACCTTTGGATTCCAAAGCACAACAGAAGCGGCTGCTAAAACGTACAAAAATTGTACGGAATTAAACAAGGATTACAAAGGCGGAGTCGCTCGCACATCTTCAGCGAAAAATAAAGGTGGCAAAACAAAATATAAACCATATGTGTCAAAAGCTTTATATGACGCCAATAAAAAAAGTGATCGCGATAATGATTTTATCGCATGTGAACAATAACGTCTGAACGTCATGCAAAATAAAAAACGTGCCCTGTTACACGAGCGGATGCAATCCAATCCGCCAGTACAACTCCTGTTGAAAACGTATCTTGTACGTACCTTCTACTCTACATCGGGATTTTTCTGCTTCTATTCTCAAAACAAAAAGAGAGCAATTGCTCTCTTCTTAACTACACAACATCATAGCCTTGATCTTCTATCATTTGCTTGATTGTACTTACGTCTATTACTGCTTCATCATAACTTACGTTTACTTTACCTTCACGAAGCACTACTGTAACGTTCTCTACACCGTTTAGTTTTCCTACGCTTCCCTCGATCGCATTTACACAATGACCACATGACATGCCTTGTACTGTTAAGGTAAGTTGTTTCATTCTATATCTCCCCTTCTTATGGTTGAATGTCTACTACAAACGGAAATACTCTTACTACGCCATTTTGCTTAAATTCTGCCCAAATTTTATATATACCGGGCTGTGCAAAGGTGGTACTAAACACTGGTTTATCATGGTCCGTTGGATGCACATGCAGGTACTGCTGTGCCTTGTCATCCAAAATGACGACATGACCCATTGCCCCCAAATAAGGCTCTAGTGTACTTTCATCTAAATCAAATTGCAGTGTTACAGGCTCTTTTGCCTTCGTTGCACTCAGCTTCATCGTTACTTGTTTACCGTCTACCTCTTTTGTCAAAGTTGTATCCGCTTGTAAGCCGTGTGCATGTGCTTCTTTTGGTTCACCAACCGTGAATGCAATAGGCGCTACCTCGTAAGACAGTTTTTTCGGTTTTATGTCCACAAATGCTTTGTATGTGCCAGTTGGTAGTTCCTGCTGCACCGAGAACACACCTTTTCCTAAATCGGTTGGATGGAGATGATAATATTTGTCTAAATGCTCATCTACAACTATCAAATGAAGAATTTTTTCATGGTTAACCTCAAGTTCTTCCACCGGCTTTCCTGTTTTGTCTTGTAACGTAATTTCTATATTCTTTTCCTTATAGTTTGCGGTTACATTGACTTCACTTTCTGTGTGTACTGCTGCACCGTGCTCATGCGTTTCCTTTTTTTCATGAGATTCGGTATGGCTTGCGGTCTCGCTTTCATCAATAACACTACTGTATATTGCATAGCCCCCCATTACAAGACCAAGGTATACAACTGCGCTAATTAACCACTTTTTCATATGTTTTACCTCCTTTTTATCAAAGTTTAATTCGCTGTAAGCGAAGTGCGTTTAGCACAACAGAAACCGAACTGAAGGCCATCGCCGCGCCGGCTACCCAAGGCGCCAGCAACCCTACTGCGGCGATTGGAACGCCAATTGCGTTATATGCGAATGCCCAGAATAAGTTTTGTTTGATATTTGCCATTGTTTTTTTGCTCATCAAGATAGCGTCCGCGATGCTTGTTAAATCGCCGCGAATCAGGGTAATATCAGCTGCCTCCATCGCGATATCCGTCCCTGTTCCGATCGCCATACCAATATCAGCCACAGCAAGGGCAGGTGCGTCGTTGATGCCATCTCCGACCATGGCCACTTTCTTTCCGGCAGCCTGCAATCGTTTCACTTCGTTTGCTTTTCCTTCGGGCAGCACTTCCGCAATAACCTGCTTGATGCCTGCTTGCTCGGCAATTGCTTGTGCTGTTCGCTCGTTATCTCCTGTAATCATAATCACTTCCAGCCCTAGTGCATGTAGCCTTTCAATCGCTTCTTTTGAAGTCTCCTTAATCGTATCAGCCACGGCCACCATGCCGGCATATGCGCCGTCCACCGCAACCAACATCGCTGTTTTACCGACTCTTTCAAGCATTTCCATACGCTTTTGCTGCGGTGATACATCAACCTGTGCTTGCTGCATCAGCTTACGTGTTCCGACCAAAATGCGCTTACCGCTCACCATAGCTTCAATACCAAATCCCGGAATGGCCGTAAATGCCTCTACATCTCCAAGTGTAATTCCTTTTTCTTTAATCCCTTGTACAATTGCTTCGGCTAGCGGATGCTCGGATTGCTTTTCTGCCGTACCAACCAAGTAAAGAAATTCACTTTCATCCATAACAGGGTGAACATCGGTTAAAACAGGTGCTCCGTTTGTAACTGTACCTGTTTTATCAAGCAAAATTGTGGTGATTTTCTGCGTCGCTTCAAGATGCTCGCCGCCCTTAAAGAGAATACCAAATTCTGCTGAACGACCTGATCCTGCCATAATTGACGTTGGTGTTGCTAATCCGAGTGCACAAGGACAAGCGATAACGAGAACTGCGATTAGTTTTTCTAACGCTTCTGCAAATTCGCCCGGACTTACAAAGAAGAACCATACCAAAAATGTAAGAACTGCAATGCCGACTACAATTGGTACGAAAATACCCGATATTTGGTCCGCGAGCCTTTGAATCGGCGCCTTAGAGCCTTGTGCATCTTCGACCACCTTGATGATTTGTGCAAGAGCGGTATCACGCCCAACCTTCGTTGCCTTGATACGCAAAAATCCATTTTTATTGATCGTTGCGCCAATTACAGAATCACCTACTGTTTTATCAACAGGTACACTTTCTCCTGTTAGCATGGACTCGTCAAGCGCAGAGCGTCCTTCGATAATTTCACCGTCAACCGGAATTTTGTCACCCGGCTTCACAAGAATTTCGTCTCCCACAACGACTTCAGTTAAGGTAATTTCTTGTTCAACACCATCTCGTACAACGATTGCCGTTTTCGCTTGCAGCCCCATGAGTTTTTTTATTGCTTCTGAGGATTTGCCTTTTGCGTTTGCCTCAAACAGCTTGCCGAGAATAATCAGCGTAATGAGAACGGCGCTCGTTTCGTAATACAATTCCACCATATGACCATCAGAACCAATCGAGCGGACGGATAGATACAAGCTATAAAAATAGGCAGCGGATGTTCCGAGTGCCACTAACACATCCATATTGGCGCTTTTGTTGCGTAGCGCCTTGTATGCGCCGACATAAAATTGTTTTCCGACAACAAATTGTACAGGTGTTGCTAACAAAAATTGCACCCACGGATTCATAAACATTTCCGGCAAATAGATGAAGGAAGTAAACGAAAAGTGACTCACCATCGCCCATAAAAGCGGCAGGGACAAGATAAGAGAAAACAGAAATTTTCCTTTTTGCGTTTGGATTTCCTGCTCGCGCTGATCTATCTCATTTCCTTGGTCTTCTTTAAGTATGGCTTCATACCCAAGCTTTTTCACTTTATCCATAATATCCTTAGTTGTGACCTTTGATGGATAATATTCGACCATAGCGGTTTCTAGTGCAAAGTTGACAGTGGCACTTACAACACCCGACATCCGGTTTAAACCTTTTTCAATTCGATTCGCACAAGCGGCGCATGTCATACCAGCAATACGAAACTCTGCTTTTTCATGAATTACGCTATAGCCTAATTTTTCAATCGCTTGCTCAAACTGTTGAATATTTGTTTTATCTGGATTGAAAGAGATTGTCGACTTTTCCAAAGCAAAGTTGACGTTTGCCTGTTCAACACCATCCACCTTATTTAATTTCTTTTCAATGCGAAGCGCGCATGCCGCACAGGTCATGCCTGCTATATCTAAATGTACTTCTTCTAACTTTTCACTCATTGTATGTCCCTCCCTGTAACACCCTGTTTCTATTATTTTAACCTTTTTATTGTAATCATCAGTTCATCCATAACAGCTGTATCTCCCGAAGCAATTCGCTCAGCTGCACAGAAACGTAAATGCTTCTCAAACAATTCTTTTGCTACACCACTTAGCGCTGCCTGCACCGCCGAGATTTGAATAAGAATATCGTCACAATACACTTCCTTTTGAATTAAGCCTTTAATCCCTCGAATTTGTCCTTCAATTCGATTCAGTCTATTTTCTAGCTTTACGACATGGGTATCCATTCTATTTGGTTCACTCATCGCTGTGTCTGCTTTCTTGTTGTCGTAAAGCTAAAAACCACCATCACACTAAGAATGGAAAGAGCTGCACTAATCAGGTAGATATACGTGAATTTGTCAGGAAACACAGTCAGCATAATGCCGGCCATAGTCGGTCCAAGGGTTGAGCCGAGGGAACGCAGTAAGCTTAAAAATCCAATAGCGGAGCCGGTTTCTTGCACACTTACATTTTTCATCATCATCACATTAAGCGGTGCGCCGATAATAATGCCAATGCCAAACCCCATCACTGTGATTGTAACAACGAAGGCTGATATATAATTTACAAATAATGCGAGTGCAACTGCACCAAGTAGTGTGAAGGAGAAGCCTCCTAGCAACACTTTATTTGCACCGATTTTATCAACTAGTAAACCGCCAATTAACGATGCAATCATGGAAGAAATGGCCAGAGGCGTAACACCAATTCCAGATTCCGCTTTACTTAACCCCAATACTGTCTCTCCAAACAGTGGCAATAAATTAATAGTAGATGCCATGATGAATCCCGATGTTAGAGAAAGCAACAATAGAGACAACGTATTTCGTTTCGTAAAGTAGCGTATATTCACAACTGGATCTTTTGCTTTCTTCTCCGCTTTAACAAGTAGATAACACCATAAAAGTCCAATCATAATTAGTACAGGGCTTTTTAGCGTAATACTGAGCATGACTGTTAATATAGTGAGTGTTAGTAAAACAATACCTCTGTAATCAATCGGTTTTTTCGTCAATTCTTGTGATTGCTTTACACCTAGTAAAAGAAACAAAATAGCTACAGAAACTGGGATGTTGATAAGAAAAATCCATTGCCATGTTAAATATTTTAGAATGAATCCGCCAACAATCGGACCTAGAATGCTTCCTATTCCAAACACAACACCGATATAACCTAATGCCTTTCCTCTCTTTTCTGGCGGGTACGTTGCAGCGATTTGTGCAGCTGTGATAGGAAAAATACCACCCGTGCCAATTGCTTGCACAGCACGCCCTATTAAAAACAAGATAAAGTTTGGTGCTAATGCTGCCAGTAAAGAGCCGATTGAAAATAGCGTAATGCCGATAGCGTAAATATGCTTTCTTCCAATTCGGTCAGAAAACTTGCCCATAAGCGGTATACTAACTGCAAAAAACAAAGTGTAGATAGTAAAGCTCCATACGCCCCACGAGGCCTCAATATTATAAAATTGAATGATGGAACTTAGCGCCGGCCCCACAATTCCGTGATCTAAAGCGCCCATAAATATGCCTAATAAAAAGATAGTGATTGTAATAGCTCTTTTTTAGCATAATCTTGTTGAAGCGAAGTAACCATTTGAACATGTTCCATGATATTCTCCTCCCTTTACACAATATACTATACCCCCCTATAGTATGTGTCAATCTTTTTTAAATTTTTATTTTATACTAACTATCGTTAGTTAGTTTTGTATGAATCTTATCACAGACATTTATGTTTTTCCATATGTTTGTATAATTTTATAAAAAATAAGTTGTGTTACAGTCTAATGTTGCTAATTGAGACTTGTTGATTGGAGTGAAGCGAGTCAAAGAGAGCCCTGCAGGCACATAGCTCTGAGGAGATAGCTATCCGCGGCAAGCGAAACTCCGTAACGGAAATCAACAACGAACTTTCACAGAGCAAGAAATAAGAAAACCACCTATCGGTATAGGTGGTTAGCATTCTAAATAATGCAAGAAAAACGCCACATGCCGGAGCATCTTCTGCTCTACTTCTGCTGTGTCCTTGTTATCGTAGCGAAGTAGCATAAATTCCATCATCATGGTGAACACAGGATATTGATACTCGATTGCAAGCTGGCGTGCATCCTGTTCTTTAATTTTGTTTTCAGCCATAAATGCTTTAAAAGCCGCTTCTAAAAATTCGATTGTTTTTCCGTAGATTTGATTGACAACAATGTCGCGCGCACGTTGATCCCGAAATTGCTCGATACTTACAATACGCCACATTTTCTCATGCAAATCAACTTGAACGGAATCCTTAAAGTTTTGCACGCCCGCTTTTAAAAACTGCTCAACAGACTGCTTTTTCACAATCATCGGCAATAAGCTTACATCAGGCAACGCCTTGCTATGTTGTGTTTGAAACACATCATAAATCATCTGCAAAATGTCTTCTTTTGATTTGAAGTGATTGTACAAAGAGCTTTCCTTTACGCCCACAGCCTTTGTAATCTCCCTTACGGAAACAGCCGAGTAGCCTTTGCGGGAAAACAGTTCAATCGACGTCACTAAAATTTTATGTTTCGTACTGGATGGATCTAAATCTACAATTAAATGGTTCATTTGGGTAACCTGCCTTTTATTCGCATAAACATAAGTTGATACTATAAACTAATGTTAACGAGTGTTCATTTCTGTGTCAATGGTGCCTAGTATGTATACGAGATTGCAACATAATGTTATATCAGCAAATATAGTTGTTGCTGCTAGATTTAACTCCATGTTTTTTACGCAACTATCCCTACGAATTAGCAAGTCAACAACCCACCACTTAACGACCTTGCAGTCTGTTTGAAGTGGGGGTATCCTTGACGATTTTAGATGAAAAACCATTGGATATGAACACCATACATGAAGCATGGCTACTTTTCATTTTGTATCAAAACCTAAAAAACAGTCCTTATGTTTACGTTTCATATATAACCTCCTGTCTTATGAACTATTATTACATGCAACTTGTCCAAAAATGCTTATATGAAAGTACATATGTATCTATGTAAATTTTTGTCTCTATTACCTGTATCAAACTCTCTTCTACCCTTATGTTTCCAAATATCATATAAAAGAGTTTCTTCTCACTTTCGTATCTTGCTTGCATACTAACGGCCTATATCTATACTATCAACCTATAGATTGAGCCCTCCGTATATCAAAGCCCCTAGTACAACAATGGCAGGATGTACTTTTACCTTTTCCAATAAAATGTAGCTTATTATTCCTAGAAACAACATTTGCCCAGCACCAACCTGCAGATACGATTCTTCAAATGATCGAAAAGCCATAATGCCGAGCAAGACAGCGATTGTTGGCTTAACGTACAAGGTCATGCGTTTTACCTGTTGAGAATGACGATATGTATATAAAATGCCCATTAGCGTTAGCATCAGCAATAACGATGGGGCTACTGTGGCGAAAACCGCTAAGAATGCTCCTAGTACACCGCCTTCATGAAAGCCAATATATCCCGCCATTTTCGTGGCGATAGGACCAGGCAAAGCATTTCCCATCGCAAGTGCTTCGTTAAACTCTTGATTTGTCAGCCAACCGCGCTGTATCACTTCGGTTTGAATGAGCGGAATGGTCGCAGGCCCCCCTCCGTATCCTAATATGTTAGCGATGAAAAAAGCCCAAAACAGATCCCAATACACCATCATGATAATCCCTTCTGTTCTTTTGATTTAGATGGTTTGCACAAAGCAAATAGCAACAATCCCCCAATGATAAAGCCCGGATGTACATGAAAAATTTCTATGAAAAGTACGCCCACTACGAGATGAACGATTGTAAAAGGCCATCGCAGTCCCTTGACTGAACTTTGTATAAATTGCCATGTTAATACGCCGAGCATCACACCTACAACAGGAACAATCCCCTTCGTCATGCCCTGTACCCACTTTAAATCCTTGAACGTGACCAAAGTAGTGAGCAGTACAATCATTAAAATAATGGTAGGCAGTATTGTAGCGAGCACTGCATTTAGCATGCCTGGTATACCCCCAACTCGAAAACCGATATATCCTGCCATTTTCGTGTTGATTGGACCTGGCAACGTGTTGCCAATCGCCAGCACGTCACCGAATTCTTCTTCATTCATCCACTTAAAACGCTCCACTACCTCTTTATGAACGAGAGGAATCGTTGAAGGTCCTCCTCCGTATCCAAGCATGCTGCTGCGAAAAAAAGCGACAAAAATATGACGTTGTTTCATCTGACCCTTCCTTTGGTTTTTCTTTTAGTTTGCCACAAGATGACGATATAGTGTACTGCAATACAAAGATTTATTTAAAAGCCCCTTCCTATCAGTCCTTAATTTGCAGTCCATAAACTGTAAGCAGTGCACCTATTGCAAGCACCCAGCTTCCTGTAAATAATAGTGCATTCCCCACACCTTTTTGGTCGTTTAACAGCGATAGGTGACCGGACGATTCTAAATAGGAACCAATCGCAATCAATACATTTCCATTGCTTTCAACACGACCTCTTTTTGTGCCTCTTGCAGAAAGACCAGCCGCCTCAAATGTCGCACCAAGCGCTTGCACACCGCTTCCCACTGCATTGAACTGATTGCCCACTTGCTCCTCGCCCTCGATTTCAAATTGTGTTGCAACAGCGTTTGTTGTGTTGCCAGTTGCCTGCAACCAACAGCCTGTGATGGTTGCAAGCTCAGGTTCAAATGGTTCCATTTCATATAGCTTTGTGCGCCCAATTGCCTCAATCACATTGCCAACAGCTTCTATGACGTTTCCTTGCGCAAACAAAATCTTTCCGTTCTCATCCTTATATATCAAATTTTTTGTTTGTCCGATAGCTGCTATAACGCTGCCAAGCGCAAGGATATAGGTTCCCATTTCAAGCAACAACTCTTCGCTATATTCTCGATCCATTTCACTCCCACCGTTCCTATTTTATTACTGCTAACATATTCTTCTTAAGTAGAAAGGGAACGCCTCTTCCCGTGTGAATTCATATACACGCAAAAAAAGCGAGCTATATTCGCTCGCTTATTAATTCATTGTTTCCAATGCATGTGATAATTCCGCATGAAAGTCTTGCCACTCTTTTAGCTTGTCCGGCTGCTCTGCTAACTGCTCAGGTGCCTCTCGAATCAAATTAACATACACCGTTTTTCCATGCACACGCTTTAAGACACGTCGCCAGGATGGTTCGATGTCACTTTCTTTATTTTCGTCAGCAATTAAAATATCTCCCACGACAACATCCAGCCCATCTTTTTCAGCATGAATGGCGTACATATATAACCCGCCGTTTTCTTTTGCTTCTGCTTCATCTACACGTTTGGTATATACATGAAAGGATGTTTCTATGGAAAGCGTACCATACACGGTTCCTACATCATCTGTAAACGGAATTGCTATGTATTGTTTTGGATCTGCTTGTACAACAGATGTTACTGACTTTGGTTCTATGGCAGGCTTTGCTTCTATCGGCTTCGGCGGTTGTGTCTCTTGCTTAGCAACCGGCTTTTCTTCTTGTACTTTTTCAGGCGCAGCATCTGCTGGTTTCTCTTCTTTTACAATCGTTTGATTAGCTGTGTCCTTCGACTGTACCAGCGTTTTTTCTTGAGAAGAACAACCACTCATTAAACCAACCGTTAACACACTTGTTATAAGTACACCTTTGATGACTATCAATCTCTCCATCTTCCACACGCTCCGGCTAAGAGTATTTATGCCTTACAATTATTATACTTATTATAAAAATATATAGATTTATATGCAATCATAATTAGAAAAATATTTTTTATATTATAAAAATAAGACTCATATTTCCTATATATTTTACAAAGAGTGGTATATCACAAGCGTACATCTTATACAATATTCACATATGTAATTGCTTTCCTTAATTCAAACAGGAAGGGGAATATGATGGAGGCATTGGCGTTTCTCTCAGCAACAATCGGTATTTTGCTACAGCCTTTGGTAATGTTGTTGGTAGTCATTATTGCATTTCAGATTTTACAATACTTACGTACAAAGAAGGAACTAGATCGGCAAATCTTGCAGGAGCTGCAGGCTATTAAGGATAGCTTGACAAAACAAAAATAGCTTACCAGTATAAATTGCGGAGAACGAAATATCCTGAAGCCTATTTCCGAGCAATATCGCATCTCGCCTTCCTTTTTCAGTCAGCGGCGAATCCGACCAGCCCTGTAGACGACCTTCTGTATTCCATTCTGTTTCTCCGTGGCGCGTGATGTATATGTGTAGCATATGTACCTCCATGTAACATTCAATAATACAAATATCCTACCATAACAAGCTTTTATGTTCTATTTGCCAACACTGTATACAAAAAGAAAAGCGCCGCAATCGGCGCTTTTTCTTATACTTCCTCGCTTGTTACTCGCTCAAATTCTGCTGATACCTTTTCAAACTCTGTATCGTCTTCAATGTAAGACAATTCACCGTTCTCTTCCACTTTAAACAAGAACACGTCCATTTCTTCTTCCGTTGTCGATTGGATATCCTCCAGAAGACCTACGGCGATATATGCATGACCTTCTACGTGCATCGTGCCCAATACCTCTACCTCTTGCTCTTCACCCTCGTCACCGATTGCAAAAACGTCGCCTACTTTGATCTCTTCCATATCGACCGCTCCTTTCGTTTCTTGCCAAGTTAGAATGTTACCCTTTCATCTTACGTTATCGGGCGCACATATACAAGCATATGCTTCAATGGTAGTATTGATGCAATCTTTCATACAAACCGCCGCTCTCTACCAACTCTTCATGAGAGCCTTGTTCTACCACTCGTCCCTCTTGTAAAACGACAATATGGTCGGCCGTTCGAATCGTATTAAGGCGATGTGCGATAATAAAGCAGGTGCGTCCTTTCATCAGCCTTGCAAGCGCCTGCTGTACATGCTGCTCTGTCAGTGTATCAATGCTACTGGTCGCTTCATCTAACACAAGAATAGCCGGCGCGGCAAGCATGACCCGTGCAATTGCCAGCAGTTGTCTTTGTCCTTGACTGATGCCGCTGCCGTCGGGACCGATTACTGTATCGTAGCCATTTGGGAGCTTGCTGATGAATGCATGGGCCCCTGCCATATGTGCTGCTGCAACAATTTCCTCCTCAGTTGCATCCAAACGACCGTAGCGAATATTTTCACGTATACTGCTAGCAAGCAGCACTGTATCCTGCAATACAAAGCCCATCTGTCGCCGCAAGCTTTCACGTGTAATTCCCTTGATGCTTTGACCATCAATACGAATATCGCCTGCCGCCGGCTCATAAAAGCGAGACAATAATCCTGTGATGGTTGTTTTACCGGCTCCGGTTGGACCGACAAACGCAACTGTTTCACCCGGACGTGCTCGAAAACTGACATCTGTTAAGGTCTCTTCTGCACCATAGGAAAATGAAATATTTACAAACTCCACATGCCCTTGTATCTTCTCTACTTCACGAGCGCCTATCTCATCTTCCTCCCGCTCTTCATCCAATGTTTCAAAAACACGTTCCGCACCTGCAATTGCTGATAATAGCGTGTTGAACTGATTTGCGAGATCATTGAGCGGTCTTGTAAATTGACGTGCATACTCGGCAAAAATGACGATGGTTCCAACTGTGACCATACCGCGGAGCGCGAGCACACCACCGATACAAGCAATAACGGCAAAGCTACCATTGTTTAGCACGTTCATCAATTTCGGAATAAAACCGGAAAACACCTGAGCCCAATAGCCTGTTTTTTTCAGTTTTTCATTCTTTTCCATAAATAGCTTGATAACACGCTCTTCCTGCGAAAAGATTTGCATCACCGATTGTCCTGATACCATTTCTTCGACAAAGCCGTTTACTTCGCCTAGATTTCGCTGCTGTTGTTGAAATAGCGGACCTGTTCGTGCCGTAATCCATTTCATACCGATAAACAATAAAGGAACAATCATCATGGTAAGCAGTGTTAATAGGGGGCTTAACCAAAGCATTACAGAAATCGTACCGATAAGCGTAATCACGCTCAATACGACTTGAATGACTGAACTATTCAAAGTAGAACTAATATTTTCTACATCATTAACAGCACGGCTCATAATTTCACCGTGCTGCCGCTTATCAAAATACGGCAGCGGTAAACGGTGCAAATGGCGAAACAATTGGCGACGCAGCTTAGATACTGTATCCTGAGAAACATGAATCATCCAATAGTTTTGCAAAAAGAGGGAGACTGCATATAGAAGATACACTGCAAAAAGTCCCAAAAGCAGTGACATAAGCCCTTCTGGTTGTTTCGTCACAATATAAAGGTCAATCGCTTTTCCGATTAAAAACGGACCCAAAAGGCCAAGACCGGAGCTTAATACAACAAGAAAGAAGACAACAAATAGTTTGCTTCTTTGCTCATCCACATACGCCCATAAACGGTGTAAGGTTTGTTTCCAATCGTTCGGCTTTTTGTTAGACATGCGCAGCACCTCCTAATTGTGATGTATGCATGTCTCGGTACAATTGCGATGTGCGAAGCAGCTGACCGTGCGTACCTTGTGCGACAACGCGTCCGTTCTCAAGCAGAACGATGCGATCGGCTCTCCTTGCTGTGCTGACCTTTTGTGTAATAAGTAAGGTTGTGCAGTGATAAGCTTGAATAGCTGTAAGCAAGCGCGATTCTGTTTCTGTATCAAGGGCGCTCGTACTGTCATCAAGTAACAGCAGCTTCGGCTTTCGCACGAGCGCACGCGCAATGGCAACTCGCTGCTTTTGGCCACCGGATAAGTTCACACCTCTTTGTCCGATTATGCTATCGTATTGGTGCGGCATGTTTATGATTGTGTCATGAATTTGCGCATCCTTTGCCGCTTGTATAATTTCTTCGTTTGTTGCCTCGCTGTTTCCCCACGCAATATTTTCACGTATGCTTCCTGTAAATAAAAGTGACTCCTGCGGTACCATCCCAATTGCCTGTCTGACACTTTTTACATGAAGTGATTGAATCGGGTACCCATCTATATACACATCCCCTTCTTTTACATCATATAATTTAACCAGCAGTTGCAGGAGCGTTGTTTTGCCCGCACCGGTCTCTCCCATAATAGCAATGGTTTGACCCACTCCTGCCGCAAACGATACCTCCTGCAGGGCATACGAGTCTGTGTCAGGGTATCGAAAGAACACATTGCGAAATGCAACACTTCCCTGTAACGATACCTCCATTCCCTTTTCTTCTTTCTGGTCCGCTGCTAATACTTCTCCAATTCGTCCAGCTGAGGCGAACGCACGAGAATAGGCCATAATAATAAAGGAAAATACCGAAAAAACAGAGGTAATACGTAGCGCGTAATTGACAATAGCAACGACCTCTCCAACCTGTGCATCTCCAGCTGAAACACGCACGCCGCCAAACCAGAGGATTACTAGAATGGCTGTATTCATAATCAGAAGCAAAACAGGCATTGTGGCTTCTAGGGTTCGCAATGATGTAACGGTACGTTGACGCAATTGTCCGTCTGCCCTGTCAAAGCGTTTTGTTTCGTATGTACGACGCGAAAAACCACGAATAAAACGCATAGAAGCTACATTAAAACGCATAACACTATTTACGTTGTCCAACTTTTCTTGCACACCGCGAAACAACACCCTTCCTCTTCTCAGCATCCACCATAAAAAGAGAAATAGCGGCGGGACTGTCACAAGAAGCGTAAAAGCCAAACGCAAATCAAGGATGCACGCCATAACAATGCTACCTACTAGCAATAGCGGGGCACGCATGGCAATGCGCAGACTCATAAACAACGTATTTTGGAGCTGCGATACATCGCTTGTTAAACGCGTCACAAGAGTAGCAGCGGGAAAACGCTTCGCTTCTTGCACCGACAGGGATTGTACTTTTGAAAATGTTGCATGTCTCACATCGTGACCGAAGCCTTGGCTAACATGAGCAGCAATAAACGAGTTTGCAACACCGGACGCAAAGGCAAGCAAGGACATCAGCAGCATAATTCCGCCCCATGTTAACACCTTCCGCAAGTCATTCTCCATTATGCCTTCATCAATAATTTTTGCCATAAATAATGGATGTAGCAATTCAACCCCAAGCTCCACCAGCATACAGAAAAGAGCTGTTATCGCCGCAAATCGGTATGGTTTGATATATCGTAATACATGCAAAAAAATCTCCTCCCTATTTTGATGTATGTAGAAAACGAATGAAAAATCCATCATAGCGATGGATTTTTCATTCGTCTTACTTTTGTGCTTCTCCGTATGTCAAATGATAGCCACGCGTTTTTAACTCAATCACGAGTTGCTTCGCATTTTCCAGATCTGTTTCGATCACGAACAAATATGGATCGTTTTCCGCTGGTTGTTGATTCGGTCCATATGCCTTTAAGTTTACACCTTTAGCTTGGTAGCCTCTACCCTCAAACTCGCGCACAAGACCACGAGCCTGCCAAAATGCGGTATTTGGTATGATTACTTTATAGGACGGGCTATCCAATACTTTATCCGTTCCATAGCCTTTGTAGTTAAACTGCAAGTGGGGATTGTCAACAAAATCCGTCCAATCTCCGCCCCACTCAAAGCCTAAGCTTTTTGCATACGCGATGGCAGAACGATATGGCTCTTGTAAATACGCGCTGCGGCTCCATTCATCTTTTCCGTTAATGATGGGAACAAAATCCAAAGCCTGCCCAACTAAATGATACGACTGCATAGTACGTGATACACCTTGCGCTACATACTGACGTTGACGTTCCACTGTACGAATGGTTTCATATATTAAGATATCAGCTTTGTTATCAATACAATATTGATACCACTTATAAGCGGCAGCCTTTGTGTTGGGAGCAAGTTGATCAAGGTTTGTACGATTACGCTTGTCATATGTCATTTGAAATGCCATGTCACATCCTCCTTTTTAAAAATGGTCTGCCAAACCTGCGTGATTTACAAACATGTATATCACTGTTGTATCATACGTACTTGAGAAGTCAGACGTACTAGGACAAGCGACCATTTAATGTTTGTTCATCATACATATATATAAAGATAAAACGAGAGAAGTGGGAAATTACATAAAAAATAAAAATAATCCCCATTTCCAGCGTATTCCCTTATAATAAATGATGGGAACGACATCACATAAAGGGAGTCATAACATGAAAAGCAGCAAGATTTTACTGTTTCTAACCGGCATTATGGTACTTACACTGGGCATTAGTCTCACGATTAAAGCAAACGTTGGACTTGGTGCGTGGGATGCACTGGCAGTGGGACAATCACAAACATTCGGCTTGACTGTAGGTACCTGGATGATTATCAATCAAGCGGCACTTTTATTTATCAACGCTTGGCTCTTAAAGGAGCGTCCGCAATTTTTGGCCGCCATTACATTTGTATTAATTGGTTTGTTCGTCGATTTCTGGCTATTGCAGGTATTTCCAAACTGGCAACCAGATGGAATGACACTGCGCTGGGGCGTTCTGCTTCTCGGGATCATCGTCATTGGTCTCGGGGCTGGGATGTACTTACAGGCTGAAATGCCCATGCTAAATCCCATCGATATGTTTATGATGGCACTGAAAAAACGATTCAACGTAAGCTTAATGACAGCCAAAACACTTGGTGAACTCGTTGCCCTTGTGCTGGCATTTATCTTACAAGGTCCTATCAACATCGGCACAATTGTGATTACAGTTATTATCGGACCTGTTGTGCAATTCTTCTTTAAGCAAGTTGGGCGTATAAAGCAAAAGTTTAGCAGTACAGCTATAAGCCATGCATCTGCAGGTTAACTTTTAAAAGGTGACGTAACAGGCAGAGGATATCTCACGAGGGTGAATATACATCACCCTCTTTTTTCGTAAAACATGCGGGCCTGTGTGTTATCTATCCAATAGTCAAGCTCTATTCGTTTCATTCCCTTGAGAAAAGAGGGTATCCATGCATATACAACAAACTCTTGCTACATTTGAGGAATTTGCCGCTTGGCTCCGCTCCTTACAGATGGAACCTGCATTTTGGGAAAGACCGATTGCCGAAGGAAAGTGGGAAGTACGAGATGTAATTGCTCACCTGTTCCATTGGGATGAGTATTTACTGACTCATACGTTGCCGGCTGTAAGAATAGGAAAAGATATACAGTTTCCGGATTTTGATACATACAACCATTCGTCTCTTTGCTACCGTAAATTGTCGCAGCAAGACGTACTGAACCAAGCAGCGGCCACACGCGAGCAACTTGTTTACGAACTGCGAAATATGCAAGTTGACGCATTATGTGCCCACATTTCCGTTAACAATGTTTCACATGATGCACATACCGGTGCCCCCTATTCCCTGCTCTATATCATTGACGAGTTTATTCACCATGATTGCTATCATCAAAAGCAAGTACTCTCTGTCATCCAAACGGCTTAGTTTGGATGATTTTTTTCCTTAGGCTGTATTCAAGTCATATGTTGCTAGTTGGCACTGGTTAATCGGAGTGAAGGTGGCTCTTTGATTGGTCGCGGAAAGCGAACCCCCGTAACGGAAATCCACACCGAACTTTATGTAACACCATCTTTCCTTAAGAAACTCTTAAGAAATTCCCTAAACTGTTATTAAGATTTGTTTGCTATACTAAAACACATGATATACTTTCGAAAGGAGTGTGATACGTATGGACAAATTTACAATTCTGGTCGTCGACGATGATGAAGAGATTCGCAATGGCATTGAAATTTATTTACGAAACGAAGGCTTTCATGTTTTAAAGGCAAAAGACGGCATTGAAGCATTGGACTTTGTCATGACACATGATATTCATCTCATCTTACTGGATATTATGATGCCGCGCCTTGATGGCATTTCCGCAACCTTTAAAATACGCGAGCAAAAAAACATTCCCATTATTATGCTGAGCGCCAAAAGCGAACAGGCCGACAAGGTACTCGGTCTGCAGGTCGGGGCTGATGACTATGTTACCAAACCGTTTAATCCGCTTGAGCTCATCGCCCGTGTTAAATCACAACTGAGACGCTATGTAAACCTTGGAACCTACAACGGTACAAGGAGCATTGATTTAAACGGTCTGTCACTTGATCAAGCCGCCAAAACGGTAACCATACACGGCGAGCCCGTCAAGCTGACACCACTTGAATATAAAATTGTCGAGCTGCTGATGACCCATGCAGGACGCGTATTTTCCATTCACGAAATTTACGAACGCGTCTGGCGCGAGCCATCCTTTAACCCAGAAAACACGGTCGCCGTACATATCCGGAACATCCGTGAAAAAATTGAAATCAATCCAAAAAATCCAAAATATTTAAAGGTGGTGTGGGGTGTTGGCTATAAAATGGAAAAGTAGTGTAAAGACACTGATTTGGCTGTTAGTAGTCGGTCTTGGCTGTACCGGAACGTTTTCACTCTTGCTAGATGGAATCAATTTTACGTATAAAACGTATTTCGATACGCCGCAATTTGAAGGAGAAAAGCAAAACTACTTATCTGTGCTTTCTGAGTTGGAACTTAACTATGTACCAAAGGAAGAAGCGAAACAGCAAATCAAGGTGACAGCGGAAGAGATTCACGAACATCGCTATCGATACGGTGATTTGAATGAACAAATTGCCAGTATTACCGCACAGTATGAGGATAAAATAAATAACAGTCCAACGCCTGAAGTTGCAGGGTTATATAAAACAGAACGCGATGCCAAAATCGCAGATATCACTAAAAACTTTCAAGATGATGAACATGTACGCGCAAAAGTGTTGAAAGAAAAGGAAAAAGCGTTAGATGAACATTACATGAACTTAGAAAGTATGCAAACAGGTTACAAATACTACAATGCAACCTTCTCTTATTTCCTTGTCAACGTGGACACTGGAAAAGTTCATACGAATGTAAATGTTACAGACTACGCAGCTGCACAAAAGCTACTTAGAGAGCAAGATGTGCTTTGGCACGAGACTTACACGAGTAAAGAACCCCTGTATTTTGGTAATAAAAAGCAAGTACCCTTAGAAAACGGTCAGTTCGAAGGTATTGTAGCCGTACCGAAATGGGCTAAAAAGTCAGCTCCTATCGTTGATACCGCCTTATATTACAAAACACTAAAACAACGCTTTTTTATCTACACAGGTATATCTGTTCTTTTATTAATCGCTGGGTTGTATACGACGAAGTTTCTTCGTCCGTCTACCTTCTTTATTGCTTTGCGTCCGTATTATACGAAAGTCCCCTTTGATATTAGGCTTGGTGCATTTGCATTTATGGCACTACTAGCTTTGGTGTTCCTTATGAGCGAACGTCCCTTTAGATACTACGAGATTCACTATATGCCGGCAGATCGTATGATTTTTGGTATTTTCGCTTCAGCTTTCCTAATCGCCGCTACACTGCCGCAAGCATGGGCATTATGGAAAGAATGGCGTGAGGAATCTATTACTACGTTATGGCAGCGCACTTGGTGCTATCATATCTTAGAATTCATAAAAAAAGTATTTTTTGTCCGCAGCATCGGCATGCAGATTGTAATCTTGATGGGCCTGTTATTCACACTTGGATTTAGTGCTGTATTTGTCGCAGTTGAATCTGGTCTCATTATCGTCTATATGCCGTTTGTTTTGCTCGTGGGCGTGCCCGTTTTTCTATACATTTTAAAACAAACCGCCTATTTTAATGAAGTGTTCACTGCCGTTAAAGAAATTGCAAATGGCAATCTGCGTGCTGATTTACCTGTGAAAGGTCGTTCCCCGCTTGCTGCTCTGGCTGCAGATATTAATATACTAAAAAACAATGTATCATTTTCGCAAAAAGAGCAGGCAAAAAGTGAGCGTCTCAAAACAGAGCTAATCACAAACGTCAGTCATGATTTACGCACACCTCTTACGTCGATCATTACGTATACCGATTTATTGAAATCACCAAATTTAACAGAAGATGAACGCAGCGCCTACGTTGAGGTTCTCGATCGCAAGTCAAAGCGACTGAAGGTGTTGATTGACGACTTATTTGAGGCTTCTAAAATGATGAGTGGCAATATTGAGCTTACCTTAGAGCAAGCGGATATCGTCCAGCTTCTACAGCAATCGCTTGCGGAGCATGATGATAACATCTCACAATCCACCCTGCAATTCCGTGTTACCCACAGCGAAAATCAAATCTTCGCTGTAGTAGACGGACAAAAAATGTGGCGGGTATTTGATAACTTAATTAGCAACATTTTAAAGTACTCTTTGGAATACTCTCGTGTATACATTAACATTACAAGCGCCGGTGAAGATGTAATCATTACATTTAAAAATGTCTCTAAATACGAGCTTGGCGGCAATACGGAGGAACTACTCGAGCGTTTCAAGCGCGGCGACACGTCGCGTCACACCGACGGCTCTGGCCTTGGTCTTGCCATCGCCAAATCTATCGTCGACCTGCACGGCGGCGAGCTCGACATCGAACTCGACGGCGATCTCTTTAAAATCACCATCACATTACGAAAAAGTGTCCTATAACGGACGCTTTTTTTATAGGCTTGCAGCAAAATAGAAAAAAATCCTTCACACACCTGTACATCCTAAGCCCTAACCCAAAAGAGAATGTCATTTTTTCTAATTGCAACGATATGCACAGCTATTTGCTAATCTATATAAGTCTACATGATTTTTTCGACATAGAAACAGCAAGAAAATCACAGCTTCAGAACGCCTCGCTACGTGTGTATGTTCTTATTTGACACGCGTATCTCTTAGGTTAGGCACTGATCGCAGCCACACATCGCCCGTTCTTCTCTACCCTATAAAAAAAGTTATTCCTTCAATAAATTTTCACTAAATTCATAGTCTTTATGCAATTTACTACTTTATACTTTTCTAAAAAGCTGTATAATATAAATGCAAACGCTTACTATATTAGTATATGTATAGAGATTGCATTTATTATTGTAATACTATTTTTAAGGGGAATGAGAAATTTGGGCAGCCACTATGCCCCGCGTCTTGTACGACATGCTATGAAGATGGACAACCCTTCTTTTTGGAAAGGATTCCAATTCGTGATAAGATTTTGCGAATGCTTTCTTAGGAAATAGATAAGTAATAGTTTTTGGTAAATATTAATTATTCTGATAACATAAGAGTATAGGGGATATTCATCGACACATCACCGGCAAGACAGAAACACGCACGAACTTAGGAGGTTTTGTTGGATGACAAAACAAACAAACGGTAACCCGTGGTTGAAGTTCCACGGTCCAAACCTTGGCTATGTAATTGAACAATATGATCTTTTTTTAAATGGTGAAGCGGTAGAAGCAGAATTGCAAGACTTGTTTACAACATGGGGCGCACCACCTGAAACAAATACAGCAGCACCAGAAACAGCACCGCAAGCCTTTGACGGCTCAAAACTTTTGGCAGCAGCACGACTACTTGATGAGATTCGCTCACAAGGTCATGTCTATGCCGATTTAAATCCACTAGAGCGGACAAACGCACAGGTACCTTTGAATGGTCTTAGTGAAGCAGATTTGAAAGCGATTCCAGTTACTGCGATATGGCACGAGGCACCGCAGCATATTCGCACTGCTTGGGATGCAGTTCTTCATCTGCAGCAAGTATATACGAGTACATTAGCATTCGAGTTCGCACATGTACAAGACAAAGCAGAGCGCACTTGGCTGCAACAGCAAATTGAAACTATTCCGCAAACCATCAGCAATGAAACACGCATTGCTGTGTTAAAACGATTAACAGCCGTAGAAGGCTTCGAACAATTTTTGCACAAAACTTTTGTCGGCCAAAAACGCTTCTCCATTGAAGGCGTAGATATGCTCGTTCCTATGATGGATGAGTTGATTGCACACGGTGCAAAGCAAGGTGTACAGGATGTTGTCATTGGTATGGCGCACCGCGGGCGTTTGAGCGTGCTTGCACATGTATTAGAAAAGCCGTACAACGTCATGTTCACGGAGTTTCAAAACTCAAAAGCGCAGGCAGCTGACGCTTGGACGGGCGATGTAAAGTATCACCTTGGTAAAGAGCACATGGTTGGCGGAACACGCGTAACACTTGCAAACAATCCAAGTCACTTAGAATTTGTTGATCCGGTTGTAGAAGGCTTCGCACGTGCGGCACAGGAAAACCGTGAAAAAGCTGGTGAGCCTACGCACGATGTATCAAAAGCATTTGCGATTTTGGTGCACGGGGATGCGGCATTCCCTGGTCAAGGTATTGTCGCTGAAACGCTGAACCTTGGCAGATTGAATGGCTACCGCACAGGGGGGACAATTCACATCATTGCCAACAACATGGTCGGCTTTACAACAGACAGCTATGACTCTCGCTCCACGCGCTATGCGAGCGACCTTGCAAAAGGGTTTGACATTCCAATCATACACGTAAACGCGGATGATCCAGATGCATGTTTACAGGCTGCTTCCCTAGCATACCGCTACCGCGAAACGTTCCAAAAGGATTTTGTTATCGACTTAGTTGGTTACCGCCGCTACGGTCACAACGAAATGGACGATCCTGCTGTAACGCAGCCGCTTGTATATAAAAAGGTGAGCAAACATCCAACAGTCCGCGCATTGTACGCGAAGCAATTGCAGGAGTCAGGTGTACTGCAAAATGAGGAAATTGAAACAATCTCCGCATTTGTACAGGAGCATTTAAAATCTGAGTACGCGTTGGTTGGACCGAAAACAACAGGAAACGTGAGTGCGGACGTGAAGATGCCAGATGCTGTCGCGAACGGCATTCCAAACCTATCAACAAGTGTTCCGGCAGAAACATTGCGTGAAATCAATGCAGCGCTGCTTGATTGGCCTTCTGATTTCCGCGTCTATCCAAAAGTGAAAAAGATTTTGGAGCGCCGCGAGCAAGCGTTAGCAGAAGGTAAAATTGAATGGGCGCACGCTGAAGCGTTAGCATATGCAACCATTTTACAGGATGGTACGCCAATTCGCTTAACAGGTCAAGATTCACAGCGCGGTACATTCGCGCATCGCCACATTATGCTGCATGATACGGAGACAAACGAAACGTATTCACCACTTCATCGTATTCCAAGCAGCAACGCTTCCTTCACAGTCCACAACAGTCCGCTTTCAGAAGCTGCGGTTGTCGGCTTTGAATACGGCTACAATGTGTTTGCACCGGAAACTCTGGTACTTTGGGAAGCGCAGTACGGTGACTTCGCCAATACCGCCCAAGGTTTGTTCGATCAATTTGTATCAGCAAGCCGCGCGAAATGGGGACAAAAATCTGGTCTTGTTATTTTGCTTCCGCACGGCTACGAAGGCCAAGGTCCGGAGCACTCTAGTGCACGTCCGGAACGCTTCCTGCAGCTTGCCGCAGAGAATAACTGGACAGTAGCGAATTTAACAAGCGCAGCGCAATACTTCCACATTTTACGTCGTCAAGCGATGAGCCTCGGCAAAGATTATGTACGCCCGCTTATCATCATGACGCCAAAGAGCTTGCTTCGTAACCCGCTGACAACCTCGCCTGCTGAAGCATTAAGCGAAGGCAAATTTGAAGCGGTGCTGGAGCAGCCAGGTCTTGGCAAAACGGATAAAGTGAAGCGCCTTGTCTTAACAACTGGTAAGATGGCAATCGACTTGGCTGCGGAAGTGGAGTCCAATAAGGAACTGGAGCTTGATGAACTGCACATCGTGCGCGTTGAAGAGTTGTATCCGTTCCCGAAAGAAAAAATTGAAGAAATTATGAAGCGTTACCCGAATCTCACTGAAATCGTATGGGTACAGGAAGAACCAAGAAACATGGGCGCTTGGCACTACCTTGCACCGACATTATTTGAAATGGCAGACGGCAAAAAGGTTGGCTATATTGGTCGTCCAGATCGTTCTAGTCCATCTGGTGGCGATCCGTATGTGCATAAGGCGGAACAAGATGTTATCATCAGCTGCGCATTACGCGTTGGTCAAACTGAGCCGACAGCGCTTGAAAAAGAATTCGTTCATATGTAACAGAGCGGGGTACGCCCCCGCTCGCACTAAATCGCAAGGCAAATTGGGGAGGACATACAAATGATTGAAATTAAAGTACCTGAGCTTGCAGAATCTATTACAGAAGGCACTATTTCTCAATGGCTCATCAAAGTTGGCGACAAAGTAAGCAAAGGGGAAAGCGTCGTTGAGCTTGAAACTGACAAAGTAAACCTAGAAATTAACACAGAATACACAGGTATTGTAGCACAAATGTTAAAACAACCCGGCGATACAGTAGAAGTCGGCGATGTAATCGCCATTTTAGATACGAATGAGCAAGCGGCAACAGTAGAAGCACCAGCTGCACCAGCTGCACCAGCACCTACGCCTGCTCCGCAGCTAGAAGCAGATACACCAAAGGTAGAAACACCTGTTGCGCCGCAGCCGATGCAAGGTCTGCCAAACACAGATCGTCCAATTGCTTCTCCGGCAGCACGTAAATTGGCACGCGAGATGGGCATCGACTTAAACGAAGTGCGCAGCACAGATCCACTTGGCCGCATCAGACCGCATGATGTAAAAGCACATACTGCTGCACCAACTCCGACTCCAGCTCCTGCACCAAAGATTGAAAAGCCAAAAGCAGCAGTTGAGTTTGACAAGCCGGTGGAACGCGTGAAAATGTCCCGCCGTCGCCAAACAATTGCAAATCGCTTGGTGGAAGTACAGCAAACGGCAGCTATGCTAACTACATTTAATGAAGTTGACATGACGGCAATCATGGAGCTTCGTAACGAGCGTAAAGATGCATTTGTAAAAAAGCATGACGTACGTCTAGGCTTTATGTCCTTCTTTACAAAAGCAGTTGTAGCGGCATTGAAGCAATTCCCGTTATTAAACGCTGAAATTCAAGGCGATGAACTGATTGTGAAGAAATTTTACGACATTGGTATCGCGGTATCTGCACCAGAAGGTCTAGTTGTACCGGTTGTACGCGATGCGAACACGAAGAACTTTGCAGAGATTGAAAGGGAAATCAGCGAGCTTGGTAAAAAAGCACGCGACAACAAGTTGACACTAAAAGAATTACAAGGCGGCACGTTCACAATCACAAACGGCGGCGTATTCGGTTCCTTAATGTCTACACCGATCCTAAACGGACCACAAGTCGGCATTCTCGGCATGCACAAAATTCAGTTGCGTCCGGTTGCAATCGATGCAGAGCGCATGGAAAACCGCCCGATGATGTACATCGCCCTTTCCTACGACCACCGCATCGTAGACGGCAAAGAAGCGGTAAGCTTCTTAGCGATGGTAAAAGAGTTGCTTGAAGATCCAAAATCTTTGCTTTTAGAAGGTTAATGAAAAAATCCCCATCCAGTGATGGGGATTTTTTACTTTATAGTTTAGTCTATCGGTCAATTCTCCTCTTCTATCGGCTGATTTTCCTCTTCTATCGGCCAATTTTCCTCTTCTATCGGCCGATTTTCCTCTCTATCGGCCAATTCTCCTCCTCTATCGGCCGATTCTCTTCTTCTATCGGCCAATTTTCCCCTTCTATCGGCCAATTCTCTTCTTCTATCGGCCGATTCTCCTCTTCTATCGGCCGATTCTCCTCTTCTATCGGCCGATTCTCTTCTTCTATCGGCCGATTTTCCTCTCTATCGGCCAATTCTCCTCTTCTATCGGCCGATTTTCCCCTTCTATCGGCCAATTCTCTTCTTCTATCGGCCGATTCTCCTCTCTATCGGCCAATTCTCCTCTTCTATCGGCCGATTTTCCCCTTCTATCGGCCAATTCTCTTCTTCTATCGGCCGATTCTCCTCTTCTATCGGCCGACTTCCGCCTTTATGATTAAAAAAGATGGTTTGCGCAGTTCATTTGCCACCCGCGGCATGAGGCGTATGCCCTCTTCGGTCGGTATAGGTTCTTCAATTTCCTGCAGTGTAAAGCCTGCTCGCATGAGTCCGTTCAGCAATGTGGTTAGCGTACGGTGGTAGATAATTACACCATCTACGTACCAGGAGATGATTCGCTGTCCCTCTTCATGATAGTGATCTATCGGATAATATAGCTTGTTTCCCTTTTCATCCTTCACCCAGTCTCCTTGTTTGCTTGCAGTTACAATCGGATGCTCAACAGAAAACAAAAAAGTACCGCCTGGCCTGAGGGCCTTAGCTACTTTTTGTACCGCACCTTCGTAATCTTTTACATAATGAAGTGCAAGAGAGCTTACGACTAAGTCGTACTGGCCTAGAGGTGTGTCTTCAATGGAACCTTGTACATACGTTATACGTTCAGACGGATGCCTACGTGCTTCGGCAATCATGTTTTCCGATAAATCAATACCGGTCACTTCCGCTGCCCCCTGCTCAATACAAAAGCGGGCAAACTCTCCCATTCCACAGCCAAGATCTAGTACATGCTTACCTTTCAAATCCGGCAGCATGCGGCGCAATGCGGGCTGCTCAACGAAGTTGTTGTAGTTCAGCGGCGACTGTCGCAATTGCTTATAGCCTTTAAAGAAATCAGGATGATCATAAATGTTTTGTTGCATCTACTTCCCTCCTATCGGTGTGTATGTATTCATTTTGCCAGATGCAGAAAAAAAGAAATAGACTTATATTTTTCTTTTTGGTATCATTTAGATTGAGTCATGCCTAAAAAAGCTGTTCCGAAACCGGAGCAGCTTTTTTGTTTACATATCGAGTTCTTTTTCTATCGTTTGATTGCGATCGAATGGGAACCAGTTCGCTTTGCCAAACAATTTTACCATAACTGGAATGAAGAATGGTAAGAACACTAAGGCGTACAATAGAAGTCCTGCAAGTACGATTGTTGCAATTTGCAATAGTGATAACACACCGGAAGGATACATCGCAGCGAACGTTCCTCCTAAAATAATTACTGCAGAGAAAATGACTGTTCCCATGTTGCGCATCGCTAGTAGCATCGCTTCTGTTACCTTCATGCCCTTATATTCATTAAAGCGGTCCATTAAGAAGATACTGTAGTCCACACCCAGTGCCATGAGGAGCACGAAGCCAAAGAATGGCATTGTCCAGTTAATACCGTCATAACCAAGAATATTTACGAAAATGAGCTCGTTAATCGCGAGTGAGCTGTAGAAGCACAACAGGAGCGAGACGATAAGATATAACGGCATAACGAGAGAACGTAGCATCACAACTAAAATGAGTGTAATACCAATTAACATATAAATAACCGTTTGGCTGTAGTCACTATTGGATGCTGCTAGCATATCTGCCGATACAGCTGATACACCAGACACCCCGATGTTTGCATCTTCTAAATCACTGCCCCGAAGTGCCCGCTTTACAGCCTCTTTAATATCCTTTGTTGCCTCCAGCGCTTCGTTCGAGTATGGATTATATTTCAAAACAACGTCTAGCTTTGCGACTTCTTTATCTTCTGATAAATATTGATCGAACACCTGCTGGAAATCGCTGTTTTCCAGTGCGGCGCTTGGAATATAAAAGCCCGTCATTTCCTTATCACCGGAATTGTTTAAATCCTTGAGATAGGACTGTGCGGATTCCAGCCCCTTCGTTACCTCACCAATACCATCAGCACTTTTCCCAAGACCATCACGCAATGTACCGAGCTGTCCCGGCAGCTGTGCAAAGCCATCTTTCAGCTGTTGCTGACCGTTGGTTACTTGTGATAATCCGTTTGTCACCTGCGGGAACTTCCCGATAATTTGCCTTTGTCCATCAGCTGCCTGCCCTATTCCTGCTTCTAGTTGACCGAGCGCCGTTACGATTTGGCCAAGACCATCAGCAAGCTGCTTTTGTCCTGCTGCGGCGCCGGCAAATTGTTGTTCACTTTGCGCAAGAGGTGCAATAATCTCATTTTGCATGATTTGATTAATCTGCGCGAGACCCTTTTGCATCGCCGCTACTTCGCCAGCAGATTGTAGCACATTTCCTTTTAAGGCTTGATAACTTGTATCATTTTTCATATCATAGCGGCTTTCTAAATCGCTAAAGGTTTTCTGTAAAGCGGCAAGGTTGAGTTTCGTGCTTGTTCCTTGTAACCCAGCCTCAATACCGCTGTATTGCTGACTGAGTTGCTGCAAGCCTCTTGTAAGCTCCGCAAATTGCTGTGCTTGCTTTTCCGTGCCTGCAACTGAAGCTGCAACTTGCTCCTGAATCTTTGCTAGCTCCTGCTTAATTTGTCCGGCCCCCATCGAACCTTGACGCACACCGTTTTCCACCTGCGTTAAAGCAGCTTGTATTTGTCCAAGGCCCGTTTGCAATCCTTTTGTTCCATTAATTAAGCTATCAAAACCGTTCACTGCTTCGCTAAGCTTTGGACCAGATACCGCAAGCGAATCTTTCGCTTCTGTTAAACCATCTTTAATTTGACTTAAACCGTCATTTCCTTGTCCAAGACCGTCTTGTAAGGAATCAGCCTGGTCGGCAACATAGAAATCCTCAACCGGTTCACCAAGCGGCCGCGTTGCACTGCGTACTTTTTCGACAGAAGAAAGCTTTGCTACTTCACGACTTACCTTTTCAATGATGGCTAGTGCTTCTTCTGAATCTAGCTTTTCTTTTCCTTCAATAACAACCTGCACCGGCATAACTTCGCCCGGACCAAAGCTGTCAGCAATTGTATTAAAACCTTTTACAGAACCATAATCCTCACCAATTTCATTTAAGGAATTGAACGATAGCTTTCCATCGTAGCTGCCGATAAGCGGCACAACAATAATCGCAACAAGTAAAAGCGCGCGCAACGGCTTTTGTAGAGAAAACGTACCGAATGCACTCCATAGCTTACTGTCACCGTGACCTGCAATTGATTTTGCTGGCCAAAACAAGCGCGGACCTAGTGCGTACATTGCAAGCGGTACAAGTGTAACGAAAGCAATTAATAATACGAGAATGCCGACCGCCACACCTGTTGCGGATTGATATAAGGAAAACTTAGATAAGCCAATGGCCGAGAATCCGATTAATACAGCCAAGGCGCTAAAAAAGACCGTACGCCCCGCAGTCTGATACGTTTTAATAATGGCATCGGCCACTGATTCATGCTTTGGTAATTCTTCTTTAAAACGGCTGAGCAACAGAATACAGTAGTCCGTTCCGATACCGAATAAAATGGCTACCATAAAAATTTGAGTAAAGTTTGATAACGGGAAGTTAAACCAGTCAACTAAATAAGCGACAACAGCTGCGCTGGCCACGTATGAAATGCCGACTGTGAGCAATGGGATGAGCGGTGCCACAACAGAGCGAAATACTAAAATTAATACAAATAAAATGAACACGACTGTAATGATTTCCGTTTTATGCAAGCCGTTTTGTGAGCTAATGACTACATCTTCTCCGATGAAGCTTTCGCCCGTAAAATAGTGCTCTACCTTCGGGGTACCTACAACCTTTTCTAGCGCTGCGCGAATGTCCGCAACTTCACGGTTCTGTCGCTCTACTTCTAGTAGCGTCAAAATTGTTTTATTATCCTTAGAAACAAGCTGCTCCCTCAGCTCTTCACCGTCTCGATATGTAGTCAAAGCGGCAAGGCCGAGCGCTTCCTCTTTCTCTTTGAGTTTATCTAGTATACTGTTAATCTCTTCTTGTTTGTTTCCGGTAATACCATCTTTATCATGAAACACGAGCACCGCCGAAAGTGTATTGCCATCATCTTTGTTGTGACGCTCTAAAATGTCATGTGCCACCATCGATGAATATTCGTCCGGAATGGTAATGTTCCCTTTTTCACGAACAAGCTGTTCCATATTTGGGGCAAACATCAAGAGCACAGTTAAGAGAACTGTCCATAGCGCCAAAAAGACCCAGCGTAGCTTCAATAATGTACGCATGCTTTATTTCTCCTCCTTTGCGCGGATAATATTCCAAATTTTTTCATAAATATGAATAAAGCTTTCCACTTCTTCCGCTTCAAGTTCTGTTAGATACGAGGCAATAAAGGTATGCATCTCCTCTTCCCCTGCAGCAAGAACCGCTTCCGCTTCCTGTGTTGTTTCTAGCCAGATGATGCGGCGGTCCTGAGAATCTGTTGTACGTGTTACGTATCCCTTTGCCGCTAATTTATTAATCATAGCCGTCATGGCGCTACGATTTACACAGTTCAGCTCTGATAACGTACTCGATGTGCAAGGACCATACCGTTTAATATGACGCAGCGTGAAGTATTGCTCAGGTGTTAAATCCTCTAATAATTCTGCTAGCAACGCATTTAACTTACGCGTTGCAAAAATAAAAATGTCTTCGTAACGTTCAATTAAATGACGCATTTTTTGTTTTTCCATCTTGAACCCCCTTATAATTCAATCATTGAACTATTCAATGATTGAATTATAAAACACAGATGCTCATTCCGTCAATAATGAGCACCGGAGAAGCAAAAGTGACATTGTGTACTGTCTTATCATATAAAAAAAGCCCGCTCGTAAGCGGACTTTCCTACTCTTGTGGCTTGCTGTCATGGTCGGACCATACACCAAGTAAAATACCAAGCGTATAGATTGTTTCCTCCCATTTTCCAAGTGTGCCTTGAAAATTTGTATAGCCGAGACTTTCTAAAATCATGCCAATTAATGCGAACAGCGCGACCCAAGTCTTCCAGTTTCGTAAGCGTTTCAGCAAATTTTCCTTTGTTAGCTTCATCTTTTCTCACCCCGCTATATTGTATTCATAATCAGGACAAGCGGTGACAAGTCGCCACTACCATATATACAAATAGTGAGATGAAATATACCTATTTGTTTATCGCTGTTTTTGCTTTTTGGCTTTGCTTGTTGAACGCCTTACTTTCATTTTTGCCTGCCAGTATTGCGGCTTTAGTACTGCAAAACCTTGCTCAGTTTGCTTATTATCTGCAAATTCCATGATCTTCGCGGTGTCAACTGAAAATGATAGCCCATTATTACGATAATGATTTGCGATGACTGAGCCAGTTACATGCCCTGTAATTGCCATGCCGCACTGACGGTTGCTGTTAAAGAAGTTATGCTTCACCTCTACGCTTGCCTCATCGCGCAAACATACACCGATCTCATTTTCTTCTATTGTGTTGTTGACGAGCACAGCAACTGCTGCTTCTTTACAAACAATACCGGTATGCTGTTTTTCACAGCGGTTATTGACGAGCCAAATTTGCGCATGACCTTCTAACATAACGCCGCTCTCACGCTGCTCTGAAAATGTATTATGCTCAATCGTTCCGTTGCCCTCGCCCGTTACTTGTAAGCCGATGATATTTTCGGTAAAGATATTGTTACTAAAGTCACCTATTTCACCGCTGGCAATATGAACACCGGTATGATTGTTTTCGATATGATTGCCCCTAAATACATCTATGTTGCTTGCAGCATAAAGACCAACCGTATTACCCTCAAAGCGATTGTTTTCTACTGTAACTGTTGCTACATCAAGCGCACGAATTCCGTTCTTACTTGCATGAAACAAATTCTCTTTGCAAATAGCTACTGCTTGATGCATAAGCGTCACAGCACATACAGCTTGCGAAATGCGGGCCCCCTTCATTTCCAACCGACTATTGTCACGTACCATTATGCCGCTGCGCTCCCCAAGCATCTCGTTATAAGATAGCTGTGCATATGCCTGTTGTTCGCAAGTCAGGCTACTATTTTGCCATTTGTTACGATGCATGTCACCGCTGGCTGCTTTAATGAGAGAAACAGCTGTGTCTTGAAGCTCGCAATCTGTCATATGGTAGGAACCGCTGACCTCAAGCATGCCTTCCTTCCATGAGCACCGCTGTAGTACGAGCTCTGTATTGTCTCCGGTATAAATACGGGCGTTTTGGAATGAACAATGCGATGCAAACAAAAAGTGACCATCCATTTGAAACGGCTCTGTAAAAATGAGTGCCATTTGTTCAAAGCGAAACGAATCATAACTGTGACCTTGCAGCACCGACTTTTCTATGCGAAGCTTTGTGCATGTTGTACCTTGTCCGATGAACGCTGCAGATTGTAAAAGAACCGGCCGGTCAATGATATATTCTCCTTCTCCAAGCAAAAAGGTTGTTCCCGGCTGCGAAGCTTCAATGAGTGAAACCAAATCATCTGTCGCCGCAACCTCCCTCGCATGAGTCACAATCATCGTTTTATACAAAATACGCTTTTTCAAGGCTTTAGTACACGCAATTTGTTCGTTAAGCGCATCAATCTGCTGCTGAAGGGTATCTAGCTCCTTTTTCGTGCGAAACAATAGCTGCTGCACATGCTGCTGAGAATTCGTAACAACATGCAGCGCTCTTTCTATTACACGCCCTGCAAATCGATTGTACTTCTCTGTCATATAAGCTTCATGATACTGCTTTGCATAGGAATAATAACGCTTTGTCAACTCTCTCTCCGCCATTTGCACCGCGGATTGTAAACTATATTTATAGAGCGTCATATATTTTGTTTTTTGGAAAACAAGCCACACCCGGTCCGTATAAGGCACCTCATAGGCTGAAACGCTGATTGCCTTAGAGTACGAATCGTAGTGCATTGGCTCTTCATTTACACGAATTGGCTGCGGCGTGACATCCTGGGGCATTTCCATATAGGTAATGGTTTTCGGATATTTTTGACTATATGCGTATACATGTTCATTCAGTGCCTTCAGCTCTTTACGCGCAAGCTCATTTAGCATAGCAAAGTAATTGTACGAAGACGGCTCATAATGCATACCTTCTTTATAAGAAGCAGACACATCGAGCTGTGGCTGCTCATTGAGCCACTGGCGTAAGCGCTGCTCCCCTTCTTCATACGCCGCTTCTTTCTCTTCAAACTCATCGCTTTCCGTATGATACGGAAACGGGTTCATTAAAAATGGTGGAAATTTTTCTGTCTCATCCATTTGACAGACAGCCGCCGTTGCTTCAATTTCATTGCGTATTCGCTCTTTTGTTTCTTCATGCTGCTGTAGCAACGTATGCAAGGCTTGCTTTTTTAGTGCTGCAGCCATCTGGTTTTCTTTTTTCATTTCAATTTGCTTCTGCAGCTGCGCGGTATCTTGTTCGCAAAGAGCTGCTACGCGCTGCGATTGCTTCAGCATCATTGATTGCAGGGCGCGCTCTGCTTCATGCTGCAGGTTTAAAAACACTGGTACAATGACCTCATCCTCTAACTGACGCAAACCAGCGCGAACTAGAGTTGCTACTTCCCCCCGCTCTTTTAAAGTGCGCTGATAAAAAGGAGCCGCATCCCCGCCTGCTTGGACCAGCTGCTCATACAATGATGTTTGCGCGCTGACAACATATACATCGCGACCGAGTTCTTGTTGCCACTGTGTTTGTTGTACATATGGATCGCTAACGAGATCTGCTTTGTTTAAAATAAATACGGCTCGTTCTTTTATATCTGGTTCGAGCCTTTGCAGCTCTGTTGTTATATCGCTAGTAATATCAAGCACATATAATACTAAATCTGCTTCATATGACTGCTCTCCTGGTAAATCTACAATGACCCAATCAATATGTTCATATGCATCCCATGACGCCAAAGCAGCCGGTTTATGAAACAGTTGATACTGCATGGATTTCCCAAGACGCATATCTTCATAAAATGCGTGAGAAAGCGGTAACTCTGTTATCTGCTCTGTTTGTCCATTTTCACGATAGGTTATAACTGTTCCATCATGCGCCCCAAATACAATATGTGTTGTTGCAGCTGCCAACAAGGCTTCCCCGGCCGGCAGCAAATCTTCTCCAAGTAAGGCATTCACGAGTGTGGATTTACCGCTGTTTCGCGGTCCCATCACACCAATTGTAAAACAAGGCCTTTCTAAACGCCGCTCTATACGCTCCATGCTCATTTGCAATTCTTTATCATGAAGAGACGGAACTTGTGCGGCATGAGCCTGTAGTTCGTTATGTATGTGTTTCAAATGTGACTGAAGCAACTGTAAAGATTCCACAACCTTCCAACCTCTCTATTACTCTATATTTTTTCCATCCCTTTCTTTAATTGTATATTAGAAATAACAAAATTCATATATTTTCATATTTATTTTTATGTATAAAGATAAAAAATATCCCTTTTTACTTCCGCCGCATATACTGACGGAAACTATAAAAAGGGTGGGTATCTATGGAATATAATTACAGCGGCATCGCATTTGCTGTGCTTGTTATCGTTGCAGTGCTATGGTTTATATGTCAAACCGTATCTTACACAAATGGTATACTCGGGACAGTCGGACTTTGCATGTAAGCTATAACTGCCATTCTGCTTGCTGCAAGTCATGCCGCGGCCATACTATTTCGCGGTCCCTATATGCTTTTTCTAACTGTCTATAAAACTCTTCATCTTGAAGCGTTTCTTCTGTCATATCTTTAAAATTGTGATGAAGCTCAATGCGTTTTAATATTTCATCGACATGGGGAATTTCCTCGCACAGTAAGAGATCAATATAAGCGCGTACTTGTTCCTCTGTCAGATGTTCCGGTAATTCTGCAGGGGGATTAATCAGTAGCAGTGGTGTAAAATTTTCAACAAGCTCTTGCTTTGTTTTTTGAATTTGCTTTGCCACTTCTTGTCGCAGCTGCGCTGTGTAGGTTTCCATATCTACTTTCAGGCGTGACAATGCTTTTAAAAAATGCTCCTTTTCTTCCGTGAGTATTACATTGCCATATCCAACAACCGTACGTGTATACGTGCTCCGTAGCTGCTCAACGCGGTCGCTCATTGGCTTTGTATATAGTGAAAAATGCTTATCGAAAAGTTGATACGATGCTTTCATCTTTTCCTCAAAGCCTCTTTCCTTGGCGATGTTGAGCAAATGATTTGGAATTTTCATTGTTGTTTTCTCAAGTCGGCCGCCGCTAAAGCTAATTTCGGCAAACTGTATCATATTGCGGTATGCCGTTAGGCGCTTTTGCATCGTAAAATCCGGGACAGGCTGCCGGCGCAGCTCATGGCGTAGCTCAGCTGTACTCATTACAAAAGCTTGCGGTGGCAAAGGAGCGGTATGTACGATACCGTTTTTCTGTACATGTTCGTTTTGCTTAGACACCGGAACATAGGAATACGTTGTCCCATCGACTTCTAGCATGCCCATTCGTAAATCACGTTCATCAGCAATGGGAATACATGAAACAAGCAAATCGAGCGCTGTGAGATCTCCAAATCCTTCACGGTACGGGTTCGCGCTGCAATCCAGTGTTACTTCCACCTTACCGCTTCGATTCACGAACCGAAGCAAGGCTTCTGCCACTATGATGCTCATTGCCGGTGCAGCATAGCGTACCTCTTCGCGAGCAGCGTCAATCTTTTCTGCTATTACTTCATCGGTGATTGTCATAAACCTCATATCACAACCTCCCTTCTTTACTATGTTGTATTCGCTCTACAAGGACAGGTTTCCTTTCAAAGCAAAAAAGGCATCCTTTTGGACACCATCAATCTCCTCCGCCGCCGCAGCTTGAGCAACTGCTGCCACCGCCGTCAGACGAGCAGGAAAAACAGCTAGAGCAGGACGTACTGCTTTTTTTATAGGTACGATAATTGTGATACTCATAGCTAGAAAGATATAAAAATGCGAGTAATCGCTCGTGCGAATCGCTTTCATGCTTCATACGTGCTTTTATTTCCGCTTTTGAAATATGCGCAATTTCTTTTGCTTGCCGTTTCATTTTCAAAATAACGTCATCAATGACCTCTTGTGCGGCAATATGGTTTGAAAAATAGCGTGCCTTCAGTACGTCCGCAGGAAGCTGCTGAAATTCTGCAATACGGGACGGGCTAACTGGGTGACGATAAAAACCGCCGTATAGCTTGCGTGTTTCTGGATGTACTGAAAACAGAACACTATATACCCAATCAAAAAAACCACGCTCATCCGGATTACTAGCGCCGCTCACATTAGGGGCGTGGTGAAGCAGCCTTCCTACATATGCTTCTGAGAAGCGCTCATATTCGCGCGTAAACATGATCATCTCATGCCAGACATCGTCGACACGCATACTGAACATGGGTGCTTCTTTTAAAATACCACATAATACGAAAAAGCGTTTTAGCTCATAAAAGCGCCATTCCCATTCATGCTTGCGAAGCTTATGCTCGGCTTCTACACGCTTGCGCACCTGCTCCGCATACGCAGCTGGTATGCTCTCTTCTAAATGCGAAACAAGGTTTTGCAAGTCATTGACAGACTCCAGCTTCATTTTCTCCGGAATAGGTCCAAACGCTTTGGTGCGTGCTATTGCTACAATTAAAATAGTAAGTAAGGCTAAAGTAAATAGACTAATAACTGCTATCACACCAATCTCCCCTTTCTCTTCTAGTTTATACAAAAACTTCCTGACATTCATCTTATTTTTATAAATGAAAAAGCGTATGCCTCTAGACATACGCTTTTTCGCTTCTCACCACACTTTGTACGAAAATTTGGGATTATTTTATCGCACAAATACAATATACAAGATATTGCGGCATTATATATGTCACATTTCATATATTTCTAGCAATTTTCGTCCTTCTTCTATAATTTCTTTTCGCAACGAAGCTGGTTCTAGCACTTTCACCTTGGCACCCATACCTAAGATCCACTTCTTCACCGACTCTTTGCCATTCATCGTCGCTTCAAATAAAATGCCGTCTTCTTGCTTTGTAATCACTTGGTTTTCTGCCCATACTGACTCCTGCACCATCGTGGCAAATGGCTCGGCAATATAAAGCTTTACATCTAAATACTCTTTCATTAAACCAAATTTCGGAAATTCTTTACGCACATCGAAGTTATCAGGAATTGCATACGAGTCCCCAGTCACCCATATATCGCGTATGCGTGCAAGCTTAAAGATACGTGTATCTTTCTTCGTGTTACAGTAGGCAACGCAATAAAAGAACTCATTGTAATGTACAAATCCGTATGGCTCAATAATACGCTCTGATTCACCGCTATGCGATGTGTATGTAATTTTCACCTTGCGCAATGTCAAAAGTGCATCTTGCAGTTGCAAATACTTACTACTTTCATCCGATGTTTCATAGTTGGGCTTTGATTTATGTACAAAATAAATATGACGTTCTTTATCACGTTCTAGCTTTTGAACCGCTTTTAATTTATCAAGTGCACTTTCTGCATATTTTGCATACACGGATGCCTTTTCTGTTAGCTGTGTCGCTGAAAATACCAAGGCTTCTAGTTCTTTATGCGACATGTTACGTACCGGAAAAAATGATGTATTAGAAATATAATAGCCCCCGTCACGTCCCTTATCGCTTTCTACAAAAATACCAGCTAACGCCAATTCATCCCTGTAATTGCGAATCATCCGCTCCTTAACCTCAAGCTCAGCTGCTAGTTCGCTGATTTTCATCTTTTTGCGCGCATGCAATAGTTCAATCATACGCAAGGCGTTGCTTAACTTGCTCATTCTATTCCCCTCCCGCACTGATTGTAACATGTTCCTTGCTTTACAAAAAGAGGAAGTGCGTTTTCACACTTCCTATAGGGTAAATTGATTGGTTTTATGAACTAGTGTTTGAATGTTATGATCTATCGTTTCTACTTCTTGTAGCAATGCATCGATATTACCGGTCGCATTATGCAAGGTTTCATGCACCTGTTCAGTAGCGGCTGCTGCTTCTTCACTTGCTGCCATCACAGCTACAACCTCCTGATGCATAGCTGTTTGTTTTTCCTTCATCACTCTAACGCGTTCATTTACAATGTGAATAGCATCATTAAGCTCTTTTGTGAGATGCTGTAGACCTTGCATTTGTTCGCCTACTTCACTTACTTGCTTATTTTGCTGCGCATATTCTGTAAGTGTTGTTGCTAATTCTGTATTTGCTTCATTGGCCTCTGTGCGTATGCTCTGGGTAATTTCTTGAATCCGATTTGTTTGTTCAGCCGTTTTTTCAGCAAGCTTACGAACCTCATCTGCCACGACCGCAAATCCGCGCCCGCTTTCACCAGCACGCGCCGCTTCAATAGAGGCGTTCAGCGCCAATAAATTCGTTTGTGTGGCAATTTCATCGATGGTTTTTACGATTTCTTCTGTTCCCTTCACACGCTCAAAAAGTATTTGCATCGTTTGACGAAATGCCTCCAGATGCGCGCTTGTTGTCTCACTACGTACAACAGACTTTCGCAATGCATCTCTTCCTTCATTACCTGCTCTTTCCACGACTTCCGAAATAAATTGCATTTGTTCTACAGCCTGAACAACGCCTTTGACCTCCATACCGAAGTCCTGAATATTTTCAGCCGCATGCTCCATTGCTACTACAGTTTGAGCATTACTCACTGCAATTTCTTGGCTAGACGCGGACATAATTGTATTTTTTTCTTGTAAATGCTGTGAAGACGTTACTAATTCAGAAGAAGCCTCCTCTATCGCACGTGCTGTTACCTGTACTTCACCAACTAATGTGCGTAAATGTGCGGTCATACGCTGAAACGCACTTACAATGCGCCCAATTTCATCCTTTCTTGTATGTATAAGTTTCATATCACGTAAATCACCAGCAGCAACACGTGTAACGGCTTGTTCCAACATTTGTAGCGGCTTTAACATGCGATGTAAGAAAATGAACAGTACAAGAGATGAGATGCTAAATACAATTGCAATGAATATCAGTAATTCACGCATATGTTCTTGTACCACAGTTGCAGTGGTAGTTTTGACCTGTGAAGCATTGATATCCATCCCCAGGGCACCAATTACTTTGTTAGTATCATCCATAAGTGGGACAATCACTGTCATGTAATCTCCATATTTCGGATCATGCACGACATCAGTTTGTATCGGTTTACCTTTTAAAACATTCCTTATATTAGGATATACTGTACTTGTTTCTTCCTGAATGGCACTCGCTACTTGGGAGTTTTTTGGCTGTCCATCAATCATAATGTACGCTTTATTACTTTCTATTTTCATAGTGTACAAGTATAACGCACCTGTACTTTCGCGCACACGGTTTAACGCATCACGCAATTCCCAATATTTCTCATTTTCTTTTGGCTGCTGTAACCATTCTGTATATCTCTCTTGGTCAAACTGCTCTGCGATTGCTTCAGTCGTATGTGTCCCAAACGTTGCAATGCTAGTTTCTACTCCTTTTTTCAAAAGATACTGCATAAAAACGCCCAATCCTATTGCAAGAATTAACATAAATGCAGTCGTTACAGCAATAATTCGAACACAAATACTCGTACTTCGCAACCTGACCGCCCCTTTTATATTTTTGTAAACACTTATATATTTTACTATTCAATTTTATGATTTTCTAGATATTATATAAAAATATAATTCTGAAAATAAAGTATTTTGAAATGGATGTCGAATGATTTTTCTGTCTTTTTCCTACCGCTGTCTCATATAATGGTCTTACCACAAAGAATGATTGGTCTTACCAAAGGAGGGTGACATGAACAAAGAACGTTCTTCTACTGCAGTTGAAAGCATATTGATTCAGCGTATTACACAAGGCGTATATCAAGCAGGGCAACTTTTATCTTCAGAACGTGACCTTGCCGCCTCCTTTAGTACTTCACGTGCAACAATCCGTGAAGCATTGCAGCGCCTCCAGCGAGATGGCTGGCTTACCATTCAAGACAGGCAGCCCGCCATTGTGAACGATTATTGGAAGCAAGGAAATATAGGTACACTTGTCGATTTAGCACGGCATGGGAATTCTGATTTTCTCATCTCTCATCTGCTGGAGCTTCGTATTGTGCTTGTTCCTGCTTACGTAAAGGATGCAATACACTTGCATAGAGCAAGGGCAATCGCTATCCTGTCAGATTTTGAGACAATAACAGATGAAGCCGAAAGCTATGCGACTTTTGATTGGCACTTGCAAAAGCAACTGGCGATGCTGTCACAAAATCCTCTTTATCTATTATTGTTAAATAGCTTTGAGGATGTATATTTAAAAATGGCACAGCACTATTTTGCGCACGCGCAGCACCGCTATACCTCCCGTGAATACTATGAAAAATTGCTAGAAGCTTGCTTTCAGGGAAATGCAGAAGAAGCTGAGATTCTTGTCCGTGAAGCCATGCAAAAAAGTTGGATGCTATGGAGGGGTGTATATGAAGAAAGTATATAAAGATTTCTTTTTATATCCGGATATTCTTGTAATGATGTTGCTAGCAACGGCCATGACAATCTATCTGTTCATACAAGGGTTTGAACTGTTCATGCTTGGCTGGTTTCTATTCGGACTTATCTTTTTTATGTTCAGCGAATATGTTACACACCGTTTTTTGTTTCATCTCAAGCCTCCCAAAAATCCTTTATTTCTCAAATTTTTAAAGCGTATACATTATGATCATCATGCCGTTCCGAATGAGCTTCATTTACTTTTTTTGCCACTCTGGTACAGTTTGCCGAACTTTTTGGTGCTATGCGCCATTTTTTATGCCCTCACAGGTAGCTTAACCCGTACAGTCGCCTTCGGTGTGGGACTCATGACCATGCTGCTTGTATATGAATGGAAGCACTATGTCGCCCATACCCCCTTAAAGCCGAAAACAAGGTTTGGAAAGTGGCTGAAAAAAACACATCAGCTCCATCATTTTAAAAACGAAAATTATTGGTTTGGCGTGTCTAATCCATTTGTAGACGTACTCTTTGGCACGCTTAAACATGAAAAAGACGTGGAAACGAGTCAAACAGCCAAAAATTTAGAGAAAAGAGGCCGGGACATAACTGCAGCATGTCACTTTAAAGACGAAAGAATAGAGAATAACTGATACTAAGAAAGAAAAAATCCGAACTAAATCGAATTCTGTGTGGAGAATTCCGACTAATAGTTCGGATTTTTCTTTGGTTGAAAACCTTATGTCCCAGCATCTTTTCGTACATTTCAAAGTGGGTCGTTTATCGACCTGTTAAATAACTCTTCAGCAATGTAACGGTTTCAGGCGCACGGAGGCGTACCGTTGTTTCTGCTCCAGTCCACAGGATGGTGTTATCAATGAGCACCGAGAAGGTGGGGGCTTTACCGATTTTCACCGAAACACCGGCGTGCTTGAGCTCAGCCCGGAGACGCTTGCTCATCTGCTGCGGTGCGGAAATCAAGATGCTCTCTTTGGCACTGCGGATGTCCTTGTATAAATAAGGCGATTCCCCGGGAAACCAACGTAGCTTTTTGCTAGCGACATCTTCTAAAAAGGCGCGCTCACGCGTGAGGCGTCCTTGTCTTTTTAAATGCAGCGTGAGTTGTGAGAGTGCGAGACGTTTTGCAAGCTGATTTTCCGTGTAGGCAACATCAGCAATTTGAATAAATTTGCCACGGGCTCTTGTTACAGCGACATTGATAAGTCGTTGGTTGTTTTTATTGAAAAATAACACTCCAGGTCGCTCCTGCGGTTCGCTGTCAACTACATCAAAAATTATAACATCGCGCTCCGAACCTTGAAAGCGGTGCACCGTCGCGATGGTTACACCGGTCGCATGAAGCTCACGTGCACAGACAGATAAAAAACGTGCCTGTGCTTTATAAGGGGTAACAATACCGACCGATAGACCTTGCTTGGCATACTGCATGGCCAAATGCAGACTTATAAGGCCCGACACAATGTTGTAGCGTGAGCGTGAAACTGCGTCTGTTAACGCATGTGCTCCCATGTCCTGTGTATCAAGCAGCAACGTAGCCTTGCCAGGAAACGGTCCTTTAGCGGCAATTTCACTGCGCTCATGTGCACTCTCATGGTCAAACACCCTTTCCTCATATATAAAGCTGTTTGTAAAACTAGAAATATCAGGATGCATGCGACGTTGCTCTTTTAGCATATACAAATGAGGATGCAAAAGCTTGCTTTCAATACCCACATGATGAAATATATCCTCACGCAGCCACTTCTCTACAAGCGGATGGCGAGACATAGCAATTGGAGGGAGTTGTTTGAAATCACCGCATACTACGATGCGCTTTCCAAGTGATGCAGCAAAAGCAATTTGCGGCACATATGCCATGCTGACCTCATCCACGACAACTAAATCGTATGTACGCTGATACAAGGCCGGATCAATCGCACATTTTGTCAACGTTGCGCCGATTACTTTCGCACGCTCTGCCTGCTTTTCTTCTTGCTCCTTTAGCTCCAGCCGTAATTTGCGCGCTGCCTTGCGTAGCTCGGACAGCTCTCTTTCATCTTGCTTTGTCAATCTTCCGCGGCTCTTCAGATCATGACGGCGGGCAAGCAACTCTTCCCGTTCGCTTTGCAGAGCCGGATCCGCCAGCTTTGCCGCTAACAAAGAAGGATGTGCCTGTACCGCTTCATCTTGACTATAGCCATAGCGAATCACTTCACCGTCACGCCACTCGTCCCGCGCTGTCAAAAGCCTTGTTACCTCTAGCATCAGCACATCGACCGCAGCGTTGCTGTGCGCGAGTACGAGCACGCTTTTCTCCTTTATCGCGTGCTGGGCAACAACACGCGATAAATGATACGTTTTGCCTGTGCCAGGTGGTCCCCATACATATGTCACATCATTGTAATACGAGCGATAAATAAGTTCGAAATGCGGTCCATTCATTTTCTCCGCATGACGCACCGGTCCCGTACCATTCATCACACGCTGCACGCGCTTCAAACGCTCAGGCGCTTGCTCCGCCTCACTCAGCCGATCGCTAAGTTCCTCAAGTAGCTGCCATGGCTCACTGAACAGCTTCGCTTCTTTTACCGTTTCTCCAATGTACGTATCAAGCTTGATCTCAATTTCAAAACCCTCCGTGCCGAGAATCTCACCGTTCACGTTTTCGCCATCAACCTCTACACGAACCGGCGTATCGCTTGGAAAAAACAGCTCTGTCGTCAATTGAAAGATATAGATAGACGCCTTGCTATCTCGATATAAAAAGCTTCCGTTCACAATCGTGTAACCTGCACCGCCCCTACTTTTCAATTCCTTTACTTCCGCGTCCAAGGCGATGTACCATTCCTTTATTACCTGCATGTTATCCGATCCTTTTCTGTAGATTCACGAATGTTTATTGTATAAGATGACATGCCATTTTGCCAATTTCGTTAACCTCAAATCTCCTCTCCTTTGTGCTCCGCGAGACGCTCTTGCGGGACACCTAACCCCAAATCTACTCTCTCTCCTGCTCCGCGAGACGTTCTTGCGGGACACCTAATCTCAAATCTACTCTCTCTCCTGCTCCGCGAGACGTTCTTGCGGGACACTTAATCTCAAATCTACTACACCTCCTGCTCCGCGAGACGCTCTTGCGGGACACCTAATCTCAAATCTACTACACCTCCTGCTCCGCGAGACGCTCTTGCGGGACACCTAACCCCAAATCTACTACACCTCCTGCTCCGCGAGACGCTCTTGCGGGACACCTAATCTCAAATCTCCGACACCTCGTGGCCCACAAGGCGTTCTTGCGGCGCTAACTGGTTTTATGCTAACTCTTCAGAGACGCCTCAGTTCCGTCAGAAACCTTCTCCATGTTCTCTCCCCCATGTATGCATCAGCTGTAAGATAGGCATTAGCGTTCTTCCTTTACTAGTTAAAGAATATTCAACTTTAGGTGGTACCGTATTATACTGCGTTCGTTTGAGTAAATTATCTTCTTCAAGTTCTTTTAACTGTTTTGTCAGTACTTTATGACTTACACCAGGTAGCAAGTGATGTAATTCACTATACCGTAATGTACCGTCCACACCTAAATGCCATAAAATCACTGTTTTCCATTTATCCCCTATCTTTCCTAATGTATATTCAATCGAACATTTCAATTTTCCTGTATCATCAAGCTGCGGCTTCATTTAATCAATCCTTTCTTACCTCTAGGTTAGCTTCTTACAAAAAAGTGCGTTCTTCCGAGAATAATAATTGCGAAATATAATAGCTATGTGTTCGATCGTACACACTATATTAGAAAAAAATCATGGAGGAATGCAAATTATGTTCACATATCCTAAAACATTTTCTCATATTGGTCTCTCAGTACCGAACTTAGAGCAAGCTGTTACATTTTATACTGATGTGTTTGGTTGGTATGTTATTATGGAGCCTTCAGATGTAAAAAATGATGACACACCTATTGGTCAAATGTGTCGAGACGTATTTGGAGAAGACTGGGAAACATTCAGAATTGCCCATTTAGCTACCGGAGATAAAATTGGCATAGAGCTGTTTGAATTTCCTCAAAATGAAACACCTAAAAATAACTTTGAGTATTGGAAAACAGGTATTTTTCATTTTTGCATTCAAGACCCAGACATTGAGGGTCTTGTAGAAAAAATTAAGCAACACGGCGGAAAACAGCGAATGCCTATTAGAGAATATTACCCTGGAGAAAAACCGTATAAAATGGTTTACGTTGAAGATCCATTTGGAAACATTTTCGAGATTTACACTCATAGCTATGAATTAACGTATTCACAAGGTGCTTACTAACTACGGAGCTTTCTCTGCATCAAATTAAAAAAGGGCCTTTTCCCATATAAGGGAAAGGGCCTTCTTAAAACTCGTGGCGGTTGCTTCGTACATATTGCTCTACTTTTTTTACTGGAACAATTCTTTTGAGACGTTTTTCCAATAAAGTCATTTCCGCATGCAAAACGGGATTGTTGTGTAAATCGTCACGCGATACCGAAAAGCCGCTGAGCTGCTTCGGATAATTGCGCACGCGCAGCCATTCTTCTACCTCTTTCAATAATGCGACGAGCTCTGGCAAATCAAAGTAAGCAGCTGCCTGCACAATGGCCGGCCAGTCTTTGTCTTTTGCATAAAAATAAGCACTCCACCAATAAAACTCTTCTGTTCCTTTTCTCACATGCTGATAGTACACATAAAACATAAACAAAGCCTGCTGGCTGGCGTTTAGGCGATTATAAAACTGCGACCCGTCGCGCCCAGCCACGCGCTCCGCTTTGTATGCTGCCAACAGCGGCCGAAAATACGACAAACTTAGCTCTCCGTCCTGCACTACATCCCGAATACGAAGCTCCCTCCTTTACAGTTCCATACGGTTGAGAATGTTGATTAGTTTGGATGCCGAGATTTCCGCGTCGAATGCCTCGTGATCAAATACAACGCGTGTTGCGCCTGCTCTATGCGCACGTCTGATTACTTCAGCAAGCTGCGGTGCAGTAAAACGGGCAGCAACTCGGTCGCGTCCGGCGTTTGCGGCTGCTTCATCTGTAAAAATAACAACCGTATCTTCCTCAATATATGGAACAAACAAACTGAACATAACATTATCGCCCACTTTTTCTCTGCTCGGTAATACAAAGGCCTCTTTACCACCATAACGCATGTCGTTCAGCAGTTGCATCACGACATATTCTTCTTTCTCCAAAATAGGCTCTTCTCCCTGCACAACAAAGCATTGATTTACTACATCGTAAATAATTGCCCGTACAAAGTGGCTACCTTCGTCAATCATGACCTCCGCCACGCCGCTGAACATACCGCTGTATAGCGTCAACGTAATTTCATCCAATTTGATGCGGCGCACGAGCGGACGCTCGTTCTTTTCAAAGCTATAATATCGCGCAAACGTTTCCGCAATTTCACGTTCTGAAAACAACCAAAAGCTTGGCACACCCTCAGCGTTCAAACCACAAAACATCGGTGCTGTTTCGTTGGCCAGTTCCGCCTCGTCCGCTTCAGGTCCCATAATCGTATAGATTTCGTCTTGTGTTAATAAGTTGCGCAGTACATCTTCGTACATCGTATAAAATACTTCGCGGTCATCTCCTGTATATTCTTGCCAGACTGCAATTTGCTGTTGTAAGGTTTGTTTTGACATGATGTTAACTCCTGACTGTTAAGAATGTAATCGCTTTATTATGTATTTTACCAGTTTCTTTTCTGTTTTGGCGAGTATATTCTTTTCCCACCAATATACAAGAAAAAGACCCCTGTTCCATTTCCTATACGGAGTCTTTTTCATTCAATTGCCTGTTACAACCACATTTTAAATTTGTAAAGTAGCTGCACCGGATGACCAATCACCCCATGTTCCCGTCGGTACAATTTTCAATGCGATATGCTTTTGGAGATGAGAACTAACTTAATCTCATATCCATGTGGCTTTCGAAGTTTTCATAAAGAATCGTACCCCTGCCTCCTTTATAAACAAAAGATAACATGTATAAGCCATCACTTGCGGCGCAAACGCATAAAAACTAGAGAAGCCAATAAGAGCAGTGCCAAGCAAATCAGATAGCTATTACTGAATAAAAAAGCTGATTTCTCTTGCACAAGTAGGTTCACACTAATACGATGCGACGAAGCATCTAGGATTTTCCCCATGATAGCGCCGATTAATGCACTTGCTATAAAATTCAGCATGGAGAAAACACCCATACCCGCTCCAGCTTGTTCACGCGCAAGTGCGCCCGATACCAAACTTGCCATAGCTGTTTGTCCGAAGGTAAAGCCAATGTTAGCCAAAATAAGAAATGCAAGGATGAACCATTTGCTTTGTCCAGAAACCGTCGACAATCCCATATACGCAAGCATCAGCATACCAAAGGCTGTTACAACTGTCACGCTGCTTCCCTTTCTATCTGTTAATACGCCTCCAACTCTACCAAGAAGAGCTGCCGCTAAAGCACCTGGAAACATCATAAAACCGATTTCAGCAGGCGGTAAGTTATTCAAACGCGCAAGCATGATAGGAGTAATGAATGTTACGCCAAATACAGCACCGGAGAACAAAAAGCTAACCAGCAACGCCTTACCGTACTGTTTATTCGTGAATAGCTCCATATTTAAAAACGGATATGCGGTTCGTTTAGAACGCCATATAAATAAAGTGCCGGCAAGCAAGACCATCATAAGCATCACGGTGTTGCTATTTGTAATGGCAAGCATTACAGCTGCTATGGTAGCAGCCAAAAGCCCCGCACCTAGTACATCCACACGTCCTCGCTGCGGTTGATCCTTGGGCAAATTCTTCCAAAAACCAGGTAACGTTAGTAACGCTAACAAAGAAATCAAAAACAAATAACGCCAGCCCATACTACCTGTAAATAATCCAGAAATAATAGGACCGATGGCAGTACCGAATGCAAGCGAGGAGGAAATAATACCTAACACCTTGCCTCTATTTTCTGGCTCTACATATTTAACAGGCACACTCATCGCTACAGCCGGAATAACAGATGCACCAAGTGATTGCAGTAGGCGGGCACCGATAAGTATGCTGTAGTTTTGCGCCAATAAACCAAAGAGCGAACCAAGCGCAAAAACGCCAAGTCCTCCTGTTAATAAGTACTTGAGCTGATATTGGTCGGCAAGTTTACCATATACGACTGAACCAATTGCATATACAATAATGTATCCTGTTACGACCCAGCTCACTTGTGACGGAGACAAAGCAAAGTCACTAGCAATTGTCGGTAACGCAACATTAAACATCGTTGCATTCATAACAGAAATAATTAGTAAAAAGCTAAGCAGGCGAATTGCTTGTTTGGATAGAATCATGATGAAACACCTCTTTTATCTCAAGTTAAGATAGTTGTTTAAACAAGTATTTTAATAGAAAAATTACTGCAAATTTGCAGCGATTTTTCGAAGTACCTCTTTGCATAACTCCACAGACGCCGGACTAATCCCTTCACTTGCCTCTTCGATGGTACGCTGCGCCTCGGTAACGGCAGCGCTCTTCAGCGCCTTTCCTTCTTCGGTCAAATAGATAAGCTTCACGCGGCGATCCTTTGCATCTGCTTTTCTGCAAACAAGCCCCCTTTTCATTAAGTTATCTACAATACGAGATGTACTAGGCTGGTCTCGATCCGTCATGCAGGCTAAATCGGTTTGTGGTCTCCCATCTCGGTCCCACAATACATTCAACACAGTCCATTGCTCAAAGGTCAAATCAACTCCCGCTTGCTTTATGTTATGCACCAAACGATTTGACATGGCTCTTCCCGCACTATTAATGATAAAACCAAGCGATTCTCGAAGCTCGTAGTTCATGTGAGAACCTCCTTTTTTGTTTACGATTGTAGTATATAAAAAAATAGTTGTTTATGCAAGTATTTTCATGCTAGCAATTACCCAATGATACAGAAATATGTCTATACTACATGCAATATATACTCCAGTTGTATCGGGGTCTCCCTTTGATTCACTTTTCCCGCAGGAGTCTCACTACCTTCACTCCAATCAACAAGTGCTAATTCTTTAACACAGCCATAAAATAAAAGCAGCACAGCGCTGCTTTTATTCCTTACTATATACCCTATGCTTCATAATATAGTCATACACTTCATCTCGCATCAAGTACCTTGGATAGCGTCCCATCCCAATTTCATCGCGAATATATTTGGAGCCAACCTCCATTGCGATTCCTTTATCAACAAGGTGAAAGCGCGTGACATCATGATATTTTCGCAGAAGCAAACTTTTCGAGATTACCTTTGGCATGTCGATGCCACCATGTGACATGATGACAAACTTATTTTCACGAATGAGTTCTTCACGGTACTTCCAGTGTCTATGAATTGGCATTTCCGGATTATCAATATCCGCAAGTAAATCTGCACCCATAATAAAATACTCCATAGTAAAATATGTATACTGTTTACCGATACCCGCACGCTCTTTCATATCATAGTCATCGGCACGAAAGAGCGTATTGTTGCGAATAGCAAGCTGAAGCATATTCCAGCGATGCTTGTCGCTCGTTTTTGTCACCTTTCCATCACCGCGGTACTGACAGCAGGGTACAAATTCCACGAATCGAAAGCCACACAGATCCGCAAGGGTTTTCGCCATAAAAAATGCGAATCCGTGATTGGATTAAATGAAGAGCCGAACACACCTATTTTTATCGCCTCATCACTTTTTCTTGTACTTCTTTAATGCGTAACATTTTATTGTCCCAGCATGCCTGCGACAAGTCAACCGGATACTCCTCCGGCATGAGAGAGCGTTTGTATTCATCCCAAAGTATATTCAAATTTTCTTTTAAAAAAGCTTGTATCTCTTGTAAGGATGGTGATTCATAGACTAGCTTGCCACTGTCAAAAATAATATGATGTAAATCGCGCGCTTCAAAGTTTGTGACAAACTTGCTGACGAAGGTATGAACAGGATGGAACATTTTTAAATGATGCTCCGCCTGCGGATTTTCATGCGCAAGCGCAATATAATCACCTTCGGATTTACCATTTGTTTTGTTAATGATACGGTACACACGCTTAAGGCCGGGCGTGGTCACTTTTTCTGGATTGGCGCTAATTTTAATGGTATCAACCATTTCTCCATTGTCCTCAATAGATACCATTTTGTATACCGCACCGAGCGCAGGTTGATCGTAAGCGGTAATTACTTTCGTACCAATGCCCCACATATCGATGCGCGCACCTTGCGAACGCAAGTTAATGATTGTTTCCTCGTTGAGGTCATTAGAAGCAATAATTTTGGTTTCTGTAAATCCTGCCGCATCTAGCATTTTGCGTGCTTCTTTGGATAAATACGCTAAATCGCCACTATCAAGGCGAATGCCTTTAAATATAATACGATCGCCCATCTCTTGTGCGACGCGAATCGCGTTCGGTACACCCGATTTTAAAGTATCGTACGTATCAACCAAAAACACACAATCGCGGTGACTTTCCGCATATTTGCGAAACGCCGTATATTCATCGCGATATGCCTGAACCAGCGCGTGCGCGTGCGTACCAGCAACTGGTATACCAAACAGCTTACCAGCGCGCACATTGGACGTTGCGGAAAAGCCACCGATAAATGCAGCGCGCGTACCCCAGACAGCAGCATCCATTTCATGGGCGCGTCTTGTGCCAAACTCCAATGCCTGTTGCTCACCGATGACAGTCTTAATACGAGCTGCTTTTGTCGCAATGAGTGTTTGATAGTTAATGATGTTGAGAACAGCTGTTTCAATGAGCTGCGCTTCTACAAGGGGCGCTTCAATACGTAATATTGGCTCATTGGCAAATACCAATTCTCCTTCTCGCATGGAGCGTACCGTACCAGTAAAACGAATTCCTTTTAAGTATGTGAGAAAATCCTCTTCATAATGAAGCTCCTCGCGTAAATATGCAAGATCACTTTCTGTGAGGTGAAAGTCCTGTAAATACTGAATTAGGCGCTCCAGACCTGCGAACACAGCAAAACCGTTGCCAAACGGCAATCTACGAAAAAACACCTCAAATACAGCTCGTTTTTCATGAATACCGTCTTGCCAATATGTTTTCGCCATATTAATTTGATATAAATCGGTATGCAACGAAAAACTGTCGTCTCGATACGTCGCGCTCATCTTTGTTTCCTCCCTATCTTACTTCGGCTCCCAACGTCATTTTAAAATGCCCCAGCGCCCAATCATGGCCAACCTGGTTAAAGCTTGCGACCGCTTTTTCATGAATCACGATGGAAAAGCCTTTATTGTACGCATCCACTGCTGTATGCAAGCAGCAAATATCGGTACAGCAGCCCACGATATGTACCTCTGTGATGCCGCGCTCGCGCAGTTTCGTCTCCAAATCAGTGCCCGCAAATGCGCTATAGCGCGTTTTATCCATCCAATATACATTGGATTTATCTTTGTTTTCTTGATATAAGGGCTCGAGTGCGCCGTACAACTTACGACCTTCTGTATTTCTAATATTGTGCGGCGGGAACAATTTCGTTTCTGGATGATATGTATCGCCTTTTTCATGCAAATCAATCGCGAACACAACATAGTTACCGCTTTCAATGAATTCCTTTGTTAAGCGAACAAGCTCCGCTTCAATTGCTTGCCCCGGCTCGCCGCATGTAAGTGCGCCGTCCGCCGCGATAAAATCATTAGTGTAATCAATGTTCAGTAGTGCTTTCATGATAGTATATCCTCCTCTTCTTTTAATAACGCGCCGTATAAATTGATTTTACGACATTCCTGTCTATAAACTCAAACAGCTGCGCTGGTATTTTTAATGTACGTTGTGTTTTTCTGCCTGCTACAGGATGAATAAATGGAAAATTTTCGATTTTATGCAAGAAGCTTGCTTCACTAGTAATGACCGGATCGTTCGTTACGGTTTTTAACACCGCCTGCAGTAAATCCTCTCGTATAATGCGAATTGCATCGGTGATAATATCATGGTGGTCAAACGCAAGGTTAAGCTTCAGCGCCTCCTCCATCCCAAACAAGGCTACCTCTGCTGCGTCATCTGCCGCGCGGGTCACGTCCCGGTCTGTCATACATACCAACATGCTTCATATGAATGTCAGTGATACCTGTTTCCTCCGCAAGTTCACGCTTTGCCGCCTGCAACGCTGTTTCATCTGGCTGCACAAAACCGCCCGGCAATGCCCATTTGCTACATTCTATATTGTAGTGCCCTTTTGCAGTACGGACGGCGCGCTTAATCAGCATGATTTGTAGCGTCATCAACGGCTCACTGTAATCGGACACAATCGTGAACACTGCGATGTCCGTTTGATGTATGGTACTTGCGGACATCGTATTGCTCCATTTCCTTTTCGTTGCTCATAGGAGATGCACCTCTTTTTAATTAACAATTTGTTTATTATATGTAATTGATTTGAAAAGTCTATATAAAAGTTTCTATGACTTGCAAGTCCCTCGCCTTGTTGATATAGTCCGGATTGTTTTCTCGCTGATGAACAATTCGCAGGCGATTTCCTTCGTCGTCAAGCAGCTCGAACACGTGTGACTAATTGTGCACGAATCATGGCAGTTTTTCTTGCGGGACACCTAACCTCAAGTTTCCTCTCTCGTGGTCTGCGAAACACGCTTGCGGGACACCTAACCTCAGATTTTCTCTCTCTTGTGGTCCGTGAGACGCTCTTGCGGGACACCTAACCTCAGATTTTCTCTCTCTCGTGGTCTGCGAAACACTCTTGCGGGACACCTAACCTCAGATTTTCTCTCTCTTGTGGTCCGTGAGACGCTCTTGCGGGGCACCTAACCTCAGATTTTCTCTCTCTCGTGGTCTGCGAAACACTCTTGCGGGACACCTAATCTTAGATAGGTTACACTTAGCTGGACAAAGTTCATATCAATTCAATTTATAAATCGATAAAGAAAAAGGCCTCTGACACTAGAGGCCTTTCGTATGTATCTTCAGATTCAGTTCGCAAAGGGTATACACCCCCTTTATCATGAAAAGACCTATCACCAATATTGTGATAGGTCCTGTTTTTATTTGACTCTGCTAAAGTTCATTGTTGATTTCCGTTACGAAGGTTCGCGTTCTGCGGTAGCCAGAGAGCCCACCCCCATCAACAAGTGCCGGTTCGCAACATCAGGCTTTATTTTAGCTTAATCATTTCATATTTGCCACCGGACCAGCCCAGACCAGAGGATACTTCTAAATCGTAGCTTGCTACATCGGCTGGCAGTTCGAAGACGACTTTACCTGCTTTAGAGATGCCAGGATTGATTTCTTTTAAGAAGAAGCCAATATCACCTTCATTTACGTACATATCATACTCGATATTAGCCTCGTATTCGTTACCGCCCGCTTTGATGCGGAACATCTCTCCATCTACCAGACGTGCTTTTTTATCACCATTTTTCACATCTACTTCCACAATGACGAATTTACCAGACGTTGTTTTATCACCAAGAACATTTGACAGTTTATTCGTCTCATTGACACTTTTTACCGTATACGTAAACTTATCGACTGTAACGGCTTCGTTCAAGCCAAACACTTTTTTCGCTGCCTTCTCTGTTTTTGCCGGTTCCGCTGCTTTTTCAACTTTCGCTGGTTGCGCTGCAGTCTCTTTGCTTTCCTCTCCGCCGTTTACTGCTACTGCGATTACAATTACCGCTAGCACCCAAAACCAAAATTTCTTGTAAAACGGTTTTTTCACTTTTTCCTTTGCCATGGTTTCATTCCTCCTAGGTTATATATAATGGTTGCTGTTTACAACCTTATAATAGAATGTAATGCGGCACTATTTACGTCGCATAAATAATATCTTTTCAAAAATTTGCAAGCCACATTATAGGCTGTGCGCGTACCTATTCTCTACCGTTTGAAATGAATTCAGATAGTGTGACATCTCCTCCGCAAATACACCCGCACTTGACAGAGGCTGTATATGATCTTCCTCGAGTAAAGCGGGACATACCTTTACTTCGTCTGCTTCCTGCCAAAGCAAATACCCAATCGTACCGGCACCAGCCAGAAATGCGCCCGGTACGCGCTGCGCCTCCATCACATATGATGAACCCATAATCGTTTGCGCTTTTCCATGTGTGACACTGCTTGTGAAGTTGACATATACGTATTGCCCTTCCTGAAGTACACAGCACAACTCCTCTACCGTATAGGACTTGTCTAAAATCCTTGGTAGATCAAAGTTTTCTAGATTTTCCACGGGCAATACCGTTCGTACAAATACCCCTTCGCCTCGTTTCATGACATCTGTTAAAAAGGCTTTCACGTTCATTGCTTCTCCTCCATTCGTTTTTATAGCTTTATTGTAAAAAAGAATGCGGCAACATATATGGCACGTTACAAAAATTTGGTACGATACATCTGTCAGCAATAAGCAGAAATGAACAGGTGCAAAACAAACGCACGCGTTATACTGAAGAAGCGAGGTGATCATATGGGATGGACGGAAGAATTACAGGCGGCGATTGATTATTTGGAAAATGGTTTGACGAAGGGGTATTCTGTAGAGGAAGCTGCGAAGCGGGCCCATATATCGGTGTTTCACTTTCAGCGTTTGTTCTCTGTGTTAACTGGAATGAGCGTGGGTGATTATGTCAGGAAAAGGCGTTTGACACTAGCAGGACAAGAATTGGCATTTCATAACGCCCGTGTGCTAGATACGGCACTAAAGTATGGCTATGAAACACCAGAAGCGTTCGCAAAAGCATTCAAACGTCAGCACGGGCTCCCACCGTCTGAAGTAAAAGGAGCACCCGCCGGCTTAACTGTATACAATCGTTTGGTCATCTCAGTTCTATTAAAAGGAGCGGATCCAATGAAAGTGAGAATGGAAGAAAAAGAGGTCTTTTCAATTGTGGGTGTGAAGCGCACCTTTTCGTGCGAAAACAATGAACAACAGCGGGAAATCCCGAAGATGTGGGCAGAAGTGCATCAAAACGGTATGAATGATGAATTAGTATCTTTAAACAACGGTGTAGTTAAAGGTGTACTCGGTGTTTGCCGCGCGCTAGACGCACAGGCGAAAACCATCGAGTACTGGATTGCCGCAGCACATGATACTGCCGACACACCAAAGCACCTCGAGCGTCTTACGTTAGCACCGGCAACCTATGCAATTTTTGAAGTACACGGTCCGATGCCGCATGCGATGCAGGATATGTGGAACCGGATTTACTCTGAATGGTTTCCATCTAATCCATACCGACCAGCCGGCGCGGCGGAGCTCGAGGTATATCCATTAGAAGACGCAATGAAGGAAGATTACTACTCTGAAATTTGGATTCCCATTGTTCCTAAAGCATGATGTGGAAGCGAATGGAATGCATTGCGATTTACAGCGCTCATATCGAAAGCTCAATTGCTTTTTATGAGGCAATGGGTTTAGAAAAGGCTTGGGATGTGTATCAAGATGACGAAGAGAGATGGAAATTGGTTGGAATGCGCTTTCCTCAAGGAAATACCGAGCTCGTTTTGAAAAACAATCCGCACCTGCAAATGGCAGATATAGAAATTGTGGTAGAGAATGTCTGGGCGGTATATGAAGCATTGCGGCCGCGCTCGGATGTCCGGTGGATTCGAACGCCTTTCCCTAACCCACTTGGCGGTCATGTTGCTGTGATGCAAGCACCGGATGGGCATGTATTTGTACTAGTGGGCGCATAGAAAAAAGGTTGGGACAAAAGGTTTTTGACCAAAGAAAAATCCGAACTATTAGTCGGAATTCTCTACTCAGAATTCATTTTAGTTCGGACTTTTCATTTATTAGTGTTGTTTCTTCTCGATTCTTTCAGTTTTAGAGTTACATGATGCAGTGATGTCCCAGCCTCTTTTCTTATCATTCACCTGACTGCCTGTGATAATTTCGCAGCAGCATACCGTTGGATCGCATCATGCCAAATTCTTCGTAATAAGGCAGTAAGTCGTCGTCACAGCACAAATCGATCATATATATATGTTCCAGTTCTTTCAGCATACGGGTCATTAGCTCCTTGCCAATTCCTTTTTGCTGATAGGCAGGCAATACTTCCAGCAGCGGAATGTAAGCGGAAAGAACACCGTCGCTAATGGCAGTGATAAATCCCACTACTTGATTCGTTTGCTCGTCGATTGCCAAGATAACCTTGTTGCTATTTTGTAGCAATTGCAAGTGTGTTTGCGGCTTTGGCGGATTGGGCCATCCAACGAAAAATCCTGTTAACATGTCTGCCGTAATACCTTCTGATGAATGCGTATATATCATACTCCATCACCCCCCTATTTTTTAGTCAAGTTGTTGATTGGAGTGAACTACCCGCCACCTACGCTTCGCTTAGAGGTGGGGGCTTCTAAGGTAATCGTACCTCACGGTACGAAATTGACTTAGCTATTGAGCCTATTCCATGCTCTATATATGATTATGCT